>JAXLRT010000021.1:0-109647 GCA_046330955.1 Kineosporiaceae bacterium
GGGCATCGGGGAGATCAACGACTACGGACCCTCACCGCCGAAACCATTCGCGAACTACTCGCCGGGCTACACCGCATGGGCGCCACCGCGACCTGGCGATGCCTGATCACCGACGACAACCCCGCATCACCCACCCACGGCACCGTGCTGGGCATCGGCAAGGCACCCCACGCCCTGGTCCGCACCGCCACGGGACTGCTCCGCGAGTTGATTCAAGCCCGGGAACAGTGCTGCACGTTCCCCGGCTGTCGGCGTAGGGCCGTGACCTGCGAGGTCGATCACCGCATTCCCCACAGCGACGGCGGCGCGACCTGCGAGTGCAACCTGCACCCCCTGTGCAAACACCACCACCGGCTCCGCGAGCGAGGGTTCACCCCCACCCTGGTCGACCCGGGCACCGGTATGCCCATCACCCAATGGATCACCCCCACCGGACGAACCATCCGAACCGAAACCGAACACCCACCGTTCTGATGGGCAGCCGGATCGCCAGGGCATGAAGGTGCCCCTCGCCCCGGCTGGCCACCCAGCCGACGTGGCTCGAGCACCTGATCGCCTCAGCGATCGAGCCGGGACACCAGGGTGTTCAGGACGGCGGCCGCCTGTTCGGCGTCCTCGATGGTGACCCACGTGGAGGTGTCGTCGTAGGTGTCCACCCGCAGCGCCCGGCCGCCCCGGGTCACGAAGCCCCGTCCGTGCGGGCGGTACCTCAGCCCGAACCCGCCGAAGTCGCGCAGCGGCGAGATCTCCTCGACCGTGGCGGATCGCACCTGCTCCACCGGGAGGACGATCCAGGTCAGCCGACCGAACGAGCGCACCCGCAGGCCGGCGGCATCGATCGACACCCGCGCCTGGAGCATGCCGGCAACCCCCACCGTGGTCACCGCCGGGATGACCGCGACCCACGGGTCGACGGCCACGGCGAGCACCACGGTCAGCACGCTGGTGAGCGCGACGACGATCACGGCGCCCGAGGCCCAGGGGGTACGGCCCAGCCAGGCCAGGCGTTCGCTCGCCCCGGCCGCCAGCCGCGGCGCGCCGTCCGGCAGTGGGTCACGGTGCGCGGGCGGGGGCGGCGCCGCGGGACGCAACGCACGCCAGATCGGGACGGCGAGCACCGCTCCCAGCAGCGCCCCGATCGCCAGCCAGCGACCCGGGTTCGGCGCCTGCCGGGCGTCGGCCAGCCCACGCTGGCCGACCAGCGATCCGTACATGACGGTGGCGATCAGGCCGACCACCCAGGCGTGGATCGCGCCGAGGATGCGCCGACCATCGGCCGGGACAACTGCAGCCACCAAGGCGAGAATCACCGTCAGGACGACGAGCACCACCCCGGCAGTCACCAGGTACCCCGTCAGGGGTTGGGTGCCGTCGACCCCGTCGGAGCCGTAGTGGGACGCCACCTCGTCCGGCAGGCTCGACCTGAGGGCGAGACCCAGTCCGGTTCCCGCGATCACGGCCAGCAGCGCCAGCCCGGCGGCCATCGCGACCCACCGGGTCAGGGCCGACGTGGCCGGGGTGGTGCCAGGGCCGGTGGCACGAGGCTCGGGGGCGGACTCCGGCGGCGACGAGGTCACGAACCCGAGTGTTCCAGCAGGACCGCGATCTCGTCCTGGCCTCGTTCGCGGGCGATGTCGAGGGCGGTGCGGCCCTGGGGATCACGGATGGAGCGATCCGCCCCGGCCGCCAGCAGTCGGCGCACCACCGCCTGATGCGCCTCCTCGCCGTCCCCGAGGATCACCGCCTCGAGCAACGCCGTCCAGCCCAGTCGGTTGACGTGATCGACGTCGACGCCGGCGACGATCAGCCGGTCGACGATGCGCGCATACCCCCGGTGGGCAGCTCGGATCGCCCCGGTGCCGTTGTACGAATCCTTGTCGTTCACCTTGGCGCCGTGCGCCAGGAAGAGATCGAGCAGCCGCGGGTCGTCGCCGACCTCCGAGGTGGCGATCAGGAAGGGGCTCTGCTCGCTGTCGTCCTTGCGGTTCACGTCGGCGCCCGCCGCCACCAGCACCTGGGCTGCCTCGACCCGGTTCTGGTAGGCGGCCTTGGCCAATGCCGTGGAGTTGTTGCGATCCACGGCACCGTCCAACCGGGCGCCGCGGGCGAGGGCCGAGCGGACGCCGTCCACGTCACCGTGGGCAGCCGCCACCAGGAGCGCGTCGTCCGGACTCTCGGGCTCACCGCAACCGCCCAACGCACCGAGCAGGACGAACAGCGCGATCACACTCGCCGCAGCCCTCGATCGGCCGCGGCGAGCCCCGGCGGCCCCGGGTACCCGAACCGCCGGGGCCGGCCTCACCGCAGCGCGACCCGGACGACGCGGTCGGTGGCAGGCGGTGCCGGGAAGCCGAACTGGGCATCGACCACGAGCAGGTCACCCCGCGCGAAGTCGGCCGTGGTGAAGGTGCGATCGGTCGGGGTGGCGATCACCTCGCGAACCTGTGCCGCGGTCCAGTCCTGCGCCAGGCGCAGGGTGGTGATCCGGCGCGTGAAGTTCTGCACCACGACGAGCTCATGGCCCCGCAGCGCCAGGCCGTCGGCGTTGACCAGGGCGTCGCCGTCCACCCGGATCTGCCGCACGGCCTTGGTCCGCAGGTCGATGCGCCACAGCGCCCCGGTCGTCCCCTGGGCGAGCAGCAGGTAACGGCGATCGGGGGTGCTGACGATCCCCCCGAGATCGAAGTCGGTCAGGGCAGGCGTGTACGGCACCGTGGTCGAGACGTCGAGCCAGTTCGCGATCCGCCAGCTGCCGTGCCGTTCGCTCACCCGCCACACGATCGGCAACGACGAGTCGGTGACGTAGGCGGCGCCGTCCGGGCCGATCCAGACGTCGTTGAGGAACGAGCCGGCCGCGCCGGTGGCGAGTTCGGCCAGCAGCGTTCCTGACCGGTCGAACACGCGCACCTCACCCGTCGGACCCCCGGCGACGTAGACCCGTCCGTCGCCGTCGACCGTGATGCCCCGACCGTTGTCGCCGTCGCGAGGGCCGACCCACACCGACAGTTGAGGTGAACCGATGCGGGCTCGGTAGATCGTGCCGCTGCGGTTGGTGGCGCTGACGTAGACATACCCGGCGTGTTGGTCGACCCCGATGCCCTCGAGGTAGACACCTGCCTCGGGCAGGTCGTAGCCGATCGGGCTGGGGCCGTCGGCCCGGGTCGTGCTCGCCGCAACCGCCGGAACGGTCACGGTCAGCGACGCCGCCAGTGCCGTGGCGGCCATCACCACCGCCGAACGGGTGAATCTCCGGGCACCAAGGCGTCCTGTCATGCCATCCTCCTCGATCGCTGACCAATCAGCCAACGGTAACCCCGGACTCGAGAGGCGGCCAGTGCCTACACTTTCGCCATGGTCGACCCCAGCTGGCTCGAGGAGCACGAGTTCGTGATGTGGCGCTCCTTCTTCTACATGCGCCGCGATCTCGAGCGCGCCCTCGAGGCCCAGCTGGCCGAGCACGGGCTCTCCCACGCCGACTACACGGTGATGGTGGTGCTGTCCGAGACCGAGGGCACGGCGATGCGGGTGCGCGACCTCGGCGAGCAGATCAGTTGGGAGAGCAGCCGACTGGCCCATCACCTGCGTCGCATGGAGCAGCGTGGACTGGTCGTGCGCAGCGACGCGCTCGACGACCGCCGGGGCACCCTGGTCACCCTGACCCCCGCCGGACAGGCCTCCATCCGCGAGGCAGCCCCCGGCCACGTGGCCGCGGTACGGCGCTACTTCGTCGACCTGCTGGATGCGAACGAGATCGAGATGCTCTCCTCGATCAGCCACCGGGTCAGCGCAGCCGTCAGGGGCATCCCCTTGGCGCAGACCTGCGAGGCAGAGGCCGTGGCGGCACCGGAGCACTGAGCGGTCCGGCGAGCGGCCGGACCGCACGGCCCCTCAGGAGTGGTGTGACATCCCGGGCATGAGGTCGCCACCGGGCATCTGGTGCGTGGCGTTCCACCCCAACACGGTCGGGTCGAGCATGCCGGCGATCATCGCCACGTGGGCGACCACCAGGAACACCGCCACGAAGGTCACGTGCAGCCGCCGCGCGCGCCGGGCGTCGCCGCCGCCGAGGAGCCCCAGCTCGACCAGCGTGATACCGATCAACGGCACGGCGCCGGCCAGATACGCCAACACGGCGAGCAGGTCCGCCGGACCACGCCAGCCCCCACCGGTGGTCAACGGGATGACGGCGTTCTTCAGCAGGTAGACGCCGATCCCGACCATGATCGGTCCCACGACCAGGCCGGCCCATCGACTCAGCGCCACCACCCAGGACGGCGGCCGGGTGCTGAACAGCAACACCAACTCGGTGATCGCCAGCGTCTCGGCCAGGATCACCGGGATCGCCATGAAGATCAGCAGGTTCCACGGCTGGTTGGCCGCCAGCAGGCCCATGTAGTGGGTCGTGCTCATGCCGGCCATCGCGCCCCCGCTGGTGACGTCCGGCAGCAGCAGGGCACCGACCCCGGCGGCCGCCGAGAGAGCGGTGACGACCGGCAGCATCGGCCCGATGCGAGGCGGTGAGGCGAGCGTGTCAGGGGTGGTGGTGAGCGAATCCGTCGAGGTCATGACCACACCTTCGACGCGCCGGCCGGAGGAGTCGCTGCAGGAATCCTGAAGATTCGACGAAGATCGCCGCGGCCACAGGCGGCCGCTGCCGCCGAGGCGCCGACTGCCGGGCGGGTGCGGCAGACTCGGGCGGGTGAGTTCTCACCGGGTTCTGGTCGTGGACGACGAGGTGCCCCTGGCCCGGCTCGTCACCGGCTACCTGACCAAGGCCGGCTACGAGGTGACGGCCTGCCACACCGGGCCGGACGCCGTGACGCTGGCTCGCGACGTCCGACCGGATGTGATCGTGCTCGATCTCGGGCTGCCCGGGCTGGACGGCCTGGAGGTGTGCCGCCAGGTGCGCACCTTCTCGGACTGCTACATCGTCATGGTCACCGCCCGGGACGACGAGGTGGACACCCTGATCGGCCTGTCCGTGGGGGCGGACGACTACCTGACCAAACCGTTCAGCCCGCGCGAACTGGTGGCCCGGGTGCAGGTGATGCTGCGGCGGCCGCGCGGCACCGCCACAGCCCCGGCGACGCCCGTGATCGAGGAGCCGGCGCGGCGGTTCGGCGCCCTGCAGATCGACGTCGCCGGGCGGGAGGTACACCTACAGGGTGCGCCGATCACGTTGACCCGCACCGAGTTCGACATCCTGGCGACGCTGTCGGAGCGTCCCCGGTTCGCCTTCAGCCGGCGTCGGCTGGTCGACGAGGTGTGGGGCGAGGGCTGGGTCGGAGACGAGCACCTGGTCGACGTCCACATCGGGCACATCCGGCGCAAGCTGGGCGACGACCCCGGCAGCCCGCGTTACGTCCGCACGGTGCGGGGCGTCGGGTATCGCATGGGTGAGGGCTGATGGCTGCCGTGACGAACCCGCCGCCCGCGCGCCGTCCGGGGCTGGCCGGGAGGCTGCTCGCCGCGCAGGTGGTGGTGCTGGTGATCGGCATCGCGGCCGCCGCCGTCACCGCGACCGCGGTCGCCCCGGCGCTGTTCCACGAGCACCTGATGCGGGCCGGGCAGCACGTCACGGACGCCGAGCGCGACCACGTCGAGGAGGCGTTCACCTCGGCGGGGCTGCTGTCGTTGGGCGCCGCACTGGTCGCCGCGCTGATCGCCGCGCTCGCGGCGTCCTGGTACATCGGACGGCGCATCCGGCGGCCGCTGCAGACCCTCACCGAGGCCGCCTCGGCGGTGCGGGCCGGCCACTACGACGTCGCGGTGCCGACCGGCGGAGCGGCCGAACTCGACACGCTGGCAGCAGGTTTCAACGACATGGCGGCGCGACTGGGTCGGGTCGAGCAGACCCGACGCCGGTTGCTGACCGACCTGGCGCACGAGCTGCGCACGCCGATCGCCACGCTCGACGGGTATCTCGAGGGGCTGGAGGACGGCGTGGTCGACTGGACCCCGCAGACCCTGGCCCTGCTGCGGTTGCAGACCTCGCGGCTCACCCGGCTCGCCGATGATCTGCGCGAGGTCTCGCGTGCCGAGGAGGGCGTCATCACCCTCGACCGGACGCCGTGCGACCTCGCCGAGCTGTTGCAGGACGCCGCCAGCTCAGCCCGAGAATCGTACGCGCGCAAGGGCGTTCGCCTCGAGGTCACCCCGCCCAGGGGAACCGTGTCGATCGAGGTGGACCGGCAGCGGATGGGGCAGGTACTCACCAACCTCCTGGCCAATGCGGTGCGCCACACCTCCGCGGGCGGGGTGGTGCGGCTGACCGGGTCCACCGGGCCGCACGGCGTCCGGGTGTCGGTCGCCGACTCCGGCGAGGGCATCGAGGCCGAGCACCTGTCCCACGTGTTCGATCGCTTCTACCGGGCCGATCCGGGCAGCGGCACCGGCGTCGGGCTGACCATCAGCCGCGCCCTGGTCGAGGCCCACGGCGGCAGCATCACCGCGGCCTCGGCGGGCGCCGGCCAGGGGGCCACGTTCACCATCACCCTGCCTGATCGAGCCGGCCGCCCTCTTATCGCGAGCTGACACCGGTGCCGTGGCGCGACACCGCGCTCGCCGTGATGGTCGCGGTGATCTGGGGGACCAACTTCGTCGTGATCGAGGCGGGACTGGCCGACATGCCACCGCTGCTCTTCCTGGTGATCCGTTGGCGGTCGTCGCCGTCGGGCGCTCGGCGGCCACTCCCCTGGACTCGTTGCTGCTGACCATTGCGGCGGCGTTGTGCTGGGCGGCCGGCAACGTGGCCTCGCGGCGGCTGGGGAGCGCCTCAGGGCGGCGGCGTCCTGCTGGTGCTGGGGGTGGCGATCAGTGTGTTCCGGCGAGCAGGTCCCGCTGCGCGGGTGAGGCGAAGCGCACCGTGATCCGCACGTCGCCGAGCAGGTCGCGGACGACGTCCAGCCGGCGCTGCAGCTGGGCGCGGCGACGCGCCGGTACCGGTTCGAACCAGCCGGTGCGCAGCTCGCCGTCCGGGGCCTGGGTCCAGCAGCCGACGACCCGGCCGTCGACCCAGAGGGTGGCGCCGGCATTCCCGTTGCGGTCGAACGCCTCTGCCGCGCCGGCCGGCAGGTACCAGTCACGTTGCTTCCAGCCCATGGTGGTCGGGTCGAGCGAGGGCAGGACGGCGACCCAGGGCTCGGTCTCGGGCGGCGGCGCGGCGTCCAGCAGGTCGTCCTCGGCATCCAGCCAGCCGGGTATGCCGTCCAGGTCGACCTCGACGGCCCGGGCATCGGCCAGCGCCCGCCGGGTCACGGTGGCGGTCCAGCCGAAGTACCACTGCAGGTCGGTCGCGGTGCCCGGGCCGAACCGGCGCAGCCAGTGCCGGGTCAGGTCCCGCGCGGCCTGGCGCGGATCGGGCGGCGCGCCGTCCGGCCCGAGCAGTGCGCCCGGCGACCAGCTGTCCATCGCGGCCCAGGTGTACTGACCGCTGACCCAGCTGCCCACCGGCCGAGTGCGCACGATGGCGCCCTCGAAGCCCAACTGCAGCAGCACCCGGGTGTGGGCCGCCTGAGTGCCCTCGTACGGCTTGCCCACCGCCAGTCGCAACGGGTGGGCCAGCTGCGGGACGCGTTGCCCGAGGGTGCGAGCGGCCATCGGCCCCTCGGTCTGCAGCAGGTCGAGCAGATCGGCCTTGGCCGCGGTGAGCCAGCGCTCGCCGTCGGTGATGCCGCTGTCGGCGAGCATGCCGAGCAACCGCCGATGCTGCGCGGCGGCGTAGACCGCGGTCGTGGTGGCGTGCATCCGGGCCAGGGTGGGTGGGGTGGCGATCCACAACGTGCGGCGCATGGCGTGGTGGCGCAGCACGTTGCGCTCGGCGTAGAGGGCCTGGTCGACGCCCTCGATCGAGGGGCTCGCCATGCGGGCAGCGGCCGACAGGTACACCGTCACCGGGTCGGTGGAGTGCAGTGCCAGCACGCTCTCGGCCAGGGCCGGGACGTCGTCCGTCGCCCGGTGCGGCAGCAACCGGTGACGGTCGGCCAGGCGGGCGCGGCGGACGGCGTCCGTGATCGTGGGTCTCACGCCGCACATCCTGCCCCGTAGGCTGGAATCCATGACTGTCACGGCCCCGCGGACGGCGCGCATCCACCGCGCCTGGCTGGTGGCCGCGGTCACCCTGGGAGCCCTGGTCACGGCCGCGGCGTTCCGGTCCTCGATCGGAGTGCTGATCGAGCCGCTGGAGCAGGAGTTCGGCTGGACCCGAGCCACCACCTCGGGCGCGGTGACCCTCAACCTCGTGCTGTACGGCCTGGTCGCCCCGTTCGCCGCCGCGCTGATGGAGCGCTGGGGTATCCGCCGCGTGGTGGCGCTCGCGCTGACCCTGGTCGGCGGCGCGAGCGCGCTGACTCTGCTGATGACCGCAGCCTGGCAGCTGTGGTTGCTGTGGGGCCTGATGATCGGGGTGGGCACCGGCTCGATGGCGTTGGTGTTCGGCGCCATCGTCGCCAACCGCTGGTTCGTGGCCCGCCGCGGCCTGGTGACCGGCATCTTCTCCGCCGGCAACGCCACCGGTCAGCTGATCTTCCTGCCGGCCGTGGCGCGGGCAGTCGAGGGTCCGGGCTGGCGCTGGGCCGCCGCCGGGATCGCGATCTACGCCACCCTGATGATCGCCCTGGTGCTGGCCTTCCTCGACGACCGCCCCAGCGACCGAGGCCTCCTCCCCTACGGCGCCCTCCCCACCCCCGCTCCGCCGCCCCCACCCCCCTCGAGCGCAATGTCACGTTGCACTCATCCAGCGAGCGCAACGTGACATTGCGCCCAGCCGGGATGAGCGCGTCGGACGCCGAGCAGCCCGGCG
Source organism: Kineosporiaceae bacterium (assembly GCA_046330955.1). Lineage (GTDB taxonomy): Bacteria > Actinomycetota > Actinomycetes > Actinomycetales > Kineosporiaceae > JADJPO01. The sequence goes on from JAXLRT010000021.1 coordinate 8,801, forward strand.
CGATGACGCAGCGTGAGGCCGCGCCGGCGGGCTCGGCCGTGAGGACGGCGTTGGGCGTGCTCGCGGAATCCTCACGGCGGTGGGCGTTCTGGGCGCTCGTGCTGACGTTCTTCGTCTGCGGCTGGTCGACCAACGGGTTGGTGCAGACCCACTTCGTGCCCGCCGCGCACGATCACGGCATGCCGACCACCACCGCCGCCGGGCTGCTGGCCGTGGTCGGCATCTTCGACATCATCGGCACCCTGGCGTCCGGCTGGCTGACCGACCGGATGGACTCGCGCATCCTGCTCGCCGCGTACTACGGCCTGCGCGGGGTGTCGCTGCTCGTCGTCCATCAGATGCTGGCCCCCGACGTGCAGCCCAGCCTGTGGGTGTTCATCGTGTTCTACGGCCTCGACTGGGTGGCCACGGTGCCCCCGACCGTGGCGTTGTGCCGCCAGCACTTCGGGCTGGAGCGCTCGGGCGTGGTGTTCGGCTGGGTGTTCGCCTCGCACATGGTCGGCGCCGGGATCGGCGCGAGCGTGGCGGGATGGATCCGGACGTCGTCCGGCAGCTATCACGACGCGTGGACCATCGCCGCCGAGCTCTGTTTCGTCGCCGCGGTGCTCTCGCTGTCGATCCGACGACGTATCAGGTAGGCGATCTGGAGCGGATGTCGGCCGCCCGACTCCCCTTGAGTCGCTCGGTCGTTCAGTGTGCCTGGGAGTCGTCTCGAAGGAGGCCTCAGCACCTGAATCGAGCACCACCCCAACGTCATCACCGCAACATGGATGGCATGTCGTGCTACACGAGAGTAATGTCGTGCTACATGATGCTGAGTACACGACGGGCGGAGCTGACATGAGGAGCACCAACCCGGTCATTGAAGGAGCCTTGGTCGCCAAGGAGCTCAGGGGAGCCCGCGAGGCCAGCGGCCTCACGCAGGTTCAGGTGTCCGAGAGGCTGAACATCTCCCGAGATCGGATCATCAAGATCGAATCCGGCAACGTCCTGCCCACCGAGGACGAGGCCGCCGAGATGCTCAGGCTGTACGACCAGACGGACGAGTTGGGGATGGAACACCTCATCCGACGCCTGGAAGCCGCGCGCGGCCGCGGCTGGGACGAGTTCGCGGACGTTCTCTCCGCCCCTTATCGCAGGTACCTCAGCTGGGAACAGCGCTCCTCGTTCATGCGGCAGTTCCACGTTTCCCTCATGCCCGGCCTGCTCCAGACCCCGGCCTACATGCGTGAGATCTTCATCCGGGTCAGTGAGGTGACGGGCACCAAGGCCCGGCGCCTGACCAAGGCTCGCGTGGACCGCCAGAAGATCTTCGAGAGCGATCCGCGACCCCGCTTTCACTTCGTCATCGACGAGGCCGTGATCCGTCGCCCCGCGGGGCCGGCGATCGTCATGCGAGAACAGCTCGAACACCTGGTCGCCATGAACCAGCAGCCCGAGGTGACCATCGGCATCCTCCCGTTCGAGGTAGGGCTGCACCCCGGCCTGCTCGGGGCATTCAACCTGCTCGAATTCGAGGAGGACATCTTCGATCCGATCCTCTACCGGGAATCACCGAACACTCGGCTGGATCGCGAGGATCCCGGAGCCTACGAGGAACACCGCCTGCTCTTCGACGAACTGGCGGGCATGAGCCTCCAGGGCGAGGCCTTCGAGAACAAGATCCACGAATTTCTCCAGGATTACCGGTAGCCGAGGCCGGCGGCCGGACATGCACGCCCATCGTCCCCCGACACGAGACCGGAGCGGATCAATGACAGGCGACGCCCGCACGGCAGTGGCCGCGGTCAGGGTCACGCCCCGGAGCTGGCGCCGTGCGGGCAGGAGTGACCGCCGGGACTGGTTGCCATGAGTGAACCGGGCCGCCGGCCATCCCTCATCGCTCGGTTCACCGCACTGTTCAGGCGTGAATCGGAGCATGACGCGTCCGGCGGCAGCAACGAGCGGCCCGAGAGCGGACAGGTCGAGTACCGGATCGGCCCCGTCCGTGTCAGCCTGCCTCGATTGACCTTGCGAGAGCACCTGGTCTTGATCATGGTCGTGTTCCTGCTGCTGGTCATCGCGGTGGGTGCCGTCCTGCTGGTCGGTCACTACCTCCTCGAGGGCCTGCTGGAGATCATCGACCACCTGGGACGCTCACTGCCCGACACGGTCACCTTCTCGAACGTCGTGACCTGGTCGACGCTCGAGCCGTTGATCTACCTGGTACTCGTCGGCCTGTTCGGGAAGGGCGCGTTCACCCTGGTTAAGGCGCTCCTCAACCGGCCCGGCAAGAACACCGAAGGCAGCGGCGAGACGGCGAGCAAGGAGACCTCGGACAACTGAAGGGCCGGTCCCGGCCGGAGCCGAGTCGGCTCACGACACGATGCCCTGCCCACTGCGACGGGACAGCTGGCCAGCGGCCCAGCGAAGCGCCCTCGGCAGCGCCGAATGCCCGAGGCCGACCGCGGTGGCGGCCGAGACGATCACGACACCGGAACGCCGCGGAGGCTCCGCTCGGAGCCAACCCAGAGCGACGGCGGCCGCTTCACCCACGAGCGCCGCCAGCAGCGCGGCCGCCAGCAGGGCCAGACCGGTGGCGACGGCCATCAGGGCCATGGCTCGAAGATCGAGTCTGGTCGCGTTCCAGATCACGGTCCGGTGGCTCGAAGGCCTCACTGTGTTCATAACTGACCTCGCCGCCTGGGGTCGTCGCTGTCACGGTACTGCATCTGATCGCTCGCCTCGACGGGCAGGTTGTGCGACCAGGATCATGAACCCGGGCGTACCCCGGGCCCGCATCGTTGGTGCATGATGCGAGTGAGGTGTGGACTTCGCGGAGCTGGAGGCGACGAGTGATGACACCAGGCGATGAGGGGGCTTGGTTCAAGAGTTCGCTGAGCGCCGCCGAGGACTGCGTCGAAGTGCGCAAGACCCGTGACGGCGTCGACGTGAGACATTCACGGCGGCCCCATGACAGCGTTGTCTCGTTCTCCCGCTCCGAGTGGCGAGCCTTCGTGGACGGCGTTCGCCTCGGCGAGTTCGACCTTGATCGCCCCACCGATGGCGCCGACTGAACCACCTCGCGTCACCCGGAACGTGTCCACAGCCGCTGGCTCAGCACCCCGACGGCGTCCTCGATCGCCTGCGCGGCGTCCAGCGCGACGTCCTCGCGGTACCGCGAGGCGACCAACTGGACGCCGGTGGGCAGGCCGTCGACCAGGCCGGTAGGGGCCATCGCGGCGGGCAGCCCGAGGATGTTCATCGCGATGCTCGGGCGCAGCGACCGCCACACCGCGACGGTGTCCGCGGTCGTGCGCACGTCCTCGTCGACCTCGAGCAGCGGGCCGAGCAGCTCGGGTACGACCAGCACGGGATAGGTCTCCAGGAAGCCGAGCCAGGTGCGGATCAGCGTGGTGCGTCGCGCCAGGTCGTCGATGTGTTCCCCCAGGTCGGCGTACGGCCGGGCCAGCTCGCCCACCGCCGCCCAGTAGGTGATCATCTGTTCGCTGCCCAGCCGATCGAGCACCGGGCCGAGCTGGTGGTTCAGGTCGGCCATCATCAACCGGAACGCCAGGTCGGCGCTGGTCCCCACACCCGGGGTGTCGGCCTCGGTCACCTCGACCACCTCATAGCCCGCCGCGGCCAGAGCCGTTGCGGCCCGGTCGATCCCGGCCAGTACGCTGGGGTGAGTGCGCTCGCCGTCCAGCCCGCGCAGCACGGCAGCCCGGCGCGGCACCGGCGGCCCCTCCAACGGGGCCGGCACCCACCACGGGTCCCGGACGTCGCGCGCGGCCATCGCGGCCAGCCCCGCCCGGACGTCGGCGACCGACCGAGCCAGTACCCCTTGAACCGACATCAGCGTCGCGATCGTGGTGCGTTCGGCCAGCCCCGAAGGCAGGTAGGCGGGCACCCGCCCCTGGGTGGGCTTGATCGCCGGGACGCCGCAGTGCAGCGCCGGGATGCGCACCGAGCCACCGATGTCGTTGCCGTGTCCGAGCGCGCCCATGCCGGATGCCACCGCCGACCCCGCGCCGCCCGAGGACCCACCGCAGGACGTCGCGTCGTCCCAGGGGTTGCGGGTCAGCCCGTACAGCGGGTTGTTCGTGGTCGGGCGCATCGAGATCTCGGGGGTGTTGGTGCGCCCCACGATCACCGCTCCCGCCGAGCGCAGGTTGGCGGTGACCGGCGAGTCCGCCGGCGCGATGAGATTCGCCCACCCGGGCAGGCCGTTCGGCGTGCGCTGCCCGGCGACGTCCACGTTGTCCTTGATCGTGACCGGGACGCCGTGCAACGGCCCGGCGGCCTCCCCGCGGGCGAACGCCTCGTCGAGCGCGGCGGCGTCGGCCATCGCCTGCTCGGCCAGATCGAGGGTGATCGCGTTCAGGTGCGGGTTCACCTCGGCGACCCGATCGAGGACGGCGCGCGTCACCTCGGTGCAGCGCACCTGCCCGGAGCGGGTGGCCGCGGCCACCTCGACGGCCCCCCATTGCCACAGCGGACGGTCGGGCAGGTGCGTATCAGTGGTCACGAGATCGAGTGTGAGGGCGAGACCGGGTCAACTCCAAGCGTCCGTGACCGTGCGTGCGACCGGGCCGGTCTCGGCGTCCGCGTCCGCGTACGAGAAGGGCTTCTCCAGGATGTCGAGCACCGTTGCAGCAACCCAGTAGAGCTGCCCACCACGCCCGATCGCCTGCGGGTCGCCCACCCAGCCCCGGGCCTGAGCATCCTTGATCAGATTGCGTGCGCCCTGGTTCGTGATGCCCAGGTGGTTCTGGACCCGGCGCACGGTGAGGTAGGGATTGGTGAAGATCAAGTCCACCAGGCCGGCGATCATGGACCGCGACCGCGCCGCATCCTGGAGGTACTCCTCTCTGAGCCGCACCACCAGACCGGCGCGATGGACCGCATCGTCGGCAGACCGGGCGATCGCCGTCAGGAAGAACTGGATCCACTCCTGGATCTCACCCCGCTCCCGGACTCCCTGGAGCAGGGAGTAGTAGGTGTTGCGGTGCGCCTCGAGGTAGCCGGACATGTACAACAGCGGGGTCGTCAGTCGCCGCTCCTGCACCAGCATCAGGCCCACCAGGAGTCGTCCGATGCGCCCGTTGCCGTCGAGGAAGGGGTGGATCGTCTCGAACTGATAGTGCATGAGCGCCGCACGAACCAGCACCGGCATCCGGCTGGGCTCGTTGACGAAGCGCTCCCAGTCGATCATCAGATCGGGTAGGTACTCCGGCAGCGGCGGTACATAGGTCGCGCTGTCCGGACTGTCCGTCGGGCTGCCGATCCACACCGGTGAGGTGCGGATCTCACCCGGCAGCTTCTCCGCCCCCCGGACACCGCTGACCAGTTCGCGATGGGCCTGCCTGATCAGCCGCTGCGTGAGGGGCAAGGTGGCGAGCAGGCGGTATCCGGTCTCGCTGGCTCGCAGGTACCGCTTCACCTCTTCCACATCTGCATCGACGGCTGCCGCACCCTCCGCCGCTTCAGCCTGCATCACGTTGGCCAGCGACGTGTTCGTCCCCTCGATCCGCGAGCTGGCCAGGGCCTCACGAGTCGAGTACGGCCCGACGAGGAGCTGTGGATTCCGGATCAGCTGCCCCAGACCGTGCAGATGACCCAGCGAGCTGTCAGCGGTCGACAGCGCGAGGATCGTCGCCTCCGAGAGCTCCAGCGTGCGCGGCAGCGGATTCGGCGCATAGAACCAGAACGCCCACCGATCCCCCGCTCGGCGCATCGGCTTTCCGAAGACGGTTTCGGCATAGCTGTCCGGATCCATGTACGGAGAGTAATAGAAGGGGCTCTCGCTCTCCAAGGCCTGAGCCCGCTTCGTTGGAGTTCTTGTTGGACCCAGAGTTGGACCTCAGGCGGGATTCATGAATGGATCATGGAAAATGATGCCTGACGCTCCAACAAACCCGGGGGTTTCGTTGGAACGTCGGCCTGACGCTCCAACGACTGTTGCATCTCGAGCCCGACGCTCCAACAAACAGGGGGGTTTCGTTGGATCGTCGGCCTGACGCTCCAACGCCGGTGGCATCCCGAGGGGCCGCGCGGCCCCTCGGCTGCTGATTACCGTCAGTGATGACCGATGGTCTGCAGAAGATCAGCTCGGCGTCCCGCCACATGCCCGCCAGACCAGGCTCGCCGTCCGATGTGCCCAGTCCGCGGGAGCGCGCCGACCGACCAGGGCGATCGCGTACCACGACCCGGTCAGCAGGGATCCAGCGATGTCCAGGTCGGCATCGGCGTCGAGCTGCCCACGATCGCGGGCCGCTCGCAGGCACGCTCGGATCCGGGCCCGGCGCGGCGCCACGATCTGCTCGGCGTAGACCTGCCGGACGGCGGGCTCGACGCCGTCGGTCAGCATCAGCCCGACCAGCGGCAACGCCCCCGCGGCCGTGATGCAGTGGCGGAAGTGCTCGAGCTCGGTGACCAGGTCGGTGAACGGCTCGCCGATCACCTCGGGTGCCTCGACCGCGGCCAGCCGGGCCACGGCGCCGACCGCCAGCGACACCTTGTCCGGCCAGCGCCGGTACAGCGCCGGCCGCGTCGTGCCGGCCTCGGCGGCGACCGCCGCGAGGGAGAGCCCGCTCAACCCGTCCCGGGCCAGGTGGCGCAGCGCGACGTCCAGCACGGCGTCATCGATCGCCCGGTCGCGAGGGCGACCCGGCGCACGCGTCCGGTCCGGCACCGCGCCAGATTACGTTACATATCTGTATTGCATCAAGAATGCCGGTGCCCTACCCTTCACCGTTACGAGACAGCTCCGTAACGAAAGTGAGGACGAGACCCGGTGAGGATTCCATGCTGATCACTCTTGTCGGCGCCGGATCGGTCGCCACCGCACTGGCCATCAACCTGATCCACCACGGTCACGAGGTACGCCTCGCCGTCCGCCCGGGCTCGTCCCGTCCCGTCCCGGACGGCGCGCGGCGGGTGGACCTCGGCCCGGGCGCCACCGAGGGCAACGACCTGGTGATCCTCGCGGTGCCGTTCGCGGCCGCAGCCGACGTGGTCAGGGATCTCACGCTGCCGCCGGGAACCGTGCTGGTCGACGCCACGAACCCGTTCGGGGCGCCGGTGCCCGACGGTCACCCGCACGGCCTGTCGGTGATCGCCGCGGCGGCCGGCCCGGACGTGGCCGTGGTCAAGGCGTTCAACGTCCTGGGCGCCGAGCACATGGCCTCACCGGTGTTGCCGGACGGCGCGCGCCCAGTGCTTCCGGTCGCCTCGGACGACGCCGCCGCCCGGCGCGTGGTGGTCGAGCTGGCCGACTCGCTCGGCTTTCACTCCGTCGACGTCGGCGGGGCCGCGGCGGCCCCACTGCTCGAGGACGCCGCGCGCTACTGGGGGCTGTTGGCGTTCGCCGGCGGTCTGGGACGACGGGTGGTGCTCGTCGCCCAGCAGCGACCCGACGCCTCCGGGAACACCCCGTGACCTTCGTGAGCACCACGCCGCCGACCCGACGTCGGTGGTTGCGCCCCTCGGTGATGCGCGACCACACCGTGCCCGAGCGCGCCTCCACACCCCTGGAGTTGCTGTTCGACCTGTGCTTCGTCGTGGCGGTCGCCGTGCTGGCGGCCGAACTGCACCACGGCATCTCCGCCGGTCACGCCCCGAGCGCCGCGGCCGCCTGCCTCGCCGTCTTCGTACCGATCTGGTGGGCCTGGATGAGCTTCACCTGGTACGCCACCGCCTTCTCGCACGACGATGCGCTCACCCGGCTGCTCACCCTGGCGCAGATGGCCGGGGTGTTGGCCCTGGCCGCGACCATCCCCGCGGCCGTGGCCGGCCGCATGGGTGCCTTCACTGCGGCCTACACCCTGATGCGGCTGCCGCTGATCCTGCAGTGGCTGCGCTCGGCCCGGGACGACGCGAGCCACCGTGGCTTCGCCCTCACCTACGCCGTGGGAAGCGTTGTGGCCCAACTGGTCTGGATCGCCGGGCTGACGGTGGCCGGCGTCGCCCGGTGGGCCGTGTACCTGGTGGCGCTGACCATCGAGCTGCTCACCCCGGCGCTCGCCGTGCGCCGCTCCCCCGACCGGGTGTTCCACCCTGGGCACATCGCGGAGCGGTACGGGTTGTTCACCCTGATCGTGCTCGGCGAGACCCTGCTGGCCGTCACCGTCGGTCTGCGGGACGCGGTCGAGGGCGCCACCTCGACCCCATCGGCCGTACGACTGACCGGGCCGGTGCTGATCATCGCCTTCGCCCTCTGGTGGCTGTACTTCGACGCCCTGGGCCGAGAAGGGTTGCAGCGCAACCGGAAGGCGGCGTTCGTCTGGGGCTACGGCCACTACCTGCTGTTCGCCGCCATCGCCGCCATCGGCGCGGGTGCCCAGGCACAACTCGACGTGCTGGCCGCCCACGCACCCGCGGCGCCGACCGAGGTGCACGGCCCCGAACCCGCGGTGGCCGTCGCGGCGGTGGGCCTGCCGCTGTGCATGGTGCTGCTGGTCGTCGCCTGGCTGCAGCACGCCGCCAATCAGCGCACCGGCTCGGCGATCCCGCTGCTGATCGGCGCCGCGGCCGCCGGGGCGATCACTGCGGCCGGAGGGATGCTGGGCATGGCGACCGCCAACGCCCTGCTGGCCCTGGTCGTGGCCGCCGAGGTGATGGCCTTCCAGATCTTCCACCCCGCGGAGGAACCCGGCTGACCCGGCTCAGAGCTGGTGACCGGTACGAGTCCGTGGCCGCAGCCGGACGTTCGGCAGCGCCGGGGCCGGGATGCGGTCGACCTCACCGACATACCCCGGCACCTCGCCGAACCGCTCGGCGGCGGCCTCCCACTGCTCGCGGAAGGCCGCGATCTGCTCGTGCGAGCGCCCGATGAAGTTCCACCACATCACCACCGGCTCGGTGAACGGCTCACCACCGAGCAGCACAACCCGCGCCGGCTCGTCACCGATCACCTTCAGCCGCAACGAGTTCGGCCCCACGTCGCGATAGCCGAGCTCGCCCCGCCGCAGCCGGACGCCGTCCAGCTCGACCTCGCCGGCATCGACCAGCACGGCGTGCTCGAAGTCCTCGTCGGCCCCCCACAGCCGATCGGCGCCCGGCGCCAGGGTGAGTTCCACCCCCAGCAGCGGCGTCGCCGTCCGCACCGGCGAGACCTCACCGTCGAAGGCGCCGATGAACACCTGCGAACGCACCCCGTCGTCCTCGCGCACCGGCGGCACGTAGTGCTGGAAGTCGCGCGCGCCGTCGGCCTCACCCTGCGGCAACACCACCCACAACTGGACGCCGTGCAGAACCGTGGTGCCCGGCACCGACACCTCGCTGTGGGCGATCCCGGCCCCGGCCGTCATCAGGTTCAGCTCCCCCGGGCGCACCAGTTCGTGCACCCCCGCCGAGTCCCGATGCTCGACCTCGCCGGCGAACAACCAGCTCACCGTGGCCAGCCCGGTGTGCGGGTGCGGCGCGACGTCCATGCCGCCGGTGAGCGTGACGTCGTCCGGGCCGTAGTGGTCGACGAAACACCAGGCCCCCACGAAGGCCCGCTCCCGCGAGGGCAGGGTGCGCCGCACCGTCATGGCGCGCAGCCCCCCGAGCGGCACCTCGCGCGGCGGGATCACCTGCACCGCGGTGTGTGCGTCCTCGGCCACGCCCCAGCTACCGGGCATGCTCACCCCTCCCGGATAGAGACCAGGGCGGCGATGGTGTCGCCCCGCACCCCATCGTCGACCCTCGAGTGGGGTGATCGCAGCACGTGGCCGTACCGGCGTCCCCAGCGCTCGATCTCGCGCAACGCCATCGACAGGCCGTGACCGGCCTCGGTGAGGTCGTATCGCACCCGGTTCGGCCCGTCGTCCGGCTCGGTGCGGGTGAGCAGGCCCAGTTCGGCCAGCTCGCGCAGCCGCAGCGACACCATGCGCTCGGTGGCCCCGGGCAGCGCCCGCACGATGCCACCGAACGTGGTCTCGCCGGCGAGCATCACCCGCACCACGTCCGCCGCCCAGCGCCGGCTGAGCAGCCGCATGGCCTCGTCGAACGGCCGGCTGGGATCGATCACGCCCGGAACCCTACCGATTAGGCTCGACTGCGTGGATCTGCCCCTGGTCGAGGACGACCTCGACGCCCCCGGCGTGATCGAGCCCGCCCGCGTCTTCCGGCCCAGCGGGGCGCCGACCGCCCTGGTGATGTGTTTCTTCCCGGAAGTCGTTGCCGCTCGAGGGGAACGGGTGCACACCCAGCTGCGCAGCATCCACGGCAAGCGTCCGCTGTTCGAGACCGAGGTGGCCGGCGAACGGGTCGCCTTCTGTCACGCCCCGGTGGGCGCCCCGGCGTCCGTGTTGTTACTGGAGGAGGCCATCGCCCTGGGTTGCCGCGACATCATCGGGGTCGGGGGCGCGGGGGCACTGGTCGACGGTCTCGACGTCGGCCACCCGGTGGTGGCCGACAGCGCCGTCCGCGACGAGGGCACCTCGCTGCACTACCTGCGCCCGGGGCGCACCGTCGAGGCCCATCCGGACGCCGTGGCGGCGATCATCGCGACCCTGGACGCCGCCCGGGTGCCCTACACCCGCGGGCGCACCTGGACCACCGACGCGCTCTACCGCGAGACCCGCGCCCGGGTGGATCGCCGGGTCGCCGAGGGCTGCCTGACGGTCGAGATGGAGGCCGCGGCGTTCTTCGCCGTCGGCGCCTACCGCGGGGTGCGCGTCGGGCAGCTGCTGTTCGCCGGCGATGCCCTGCACGGCGAGGACTGGAACCATCGCGGCTGGATGAGCGCCACCGATGCGCGCACCGCGACCTTCCTGCTCGCTCTGGACGCCGCCGCTCGGCTCACCCGACTCACTCGGGCGTGACGCCGGTCAGCTCGGCGATCAACATCCGTTCATCGGCACAGGTCAGGCCGGCGCCCCGGGCCCGGTCGACTCCCGCGGCGATCTCCCAGGCCAGGGTGTCGGCCAGGGTCTCGGACAGCGGGCGGGTGATCAGGCCCGCGGCCCGCGCCCGGGCGCCCGAACGGTTCGTGAAGCCGCTCCAGTCCGGGTCGTGCAGCCACAGCGGCAACGACAGCTCGCCCATCCACTCCTGCACCCCCTGCACGATCAGCCAGTCGTCACTGGCACTGACCACCGCGTCGACGTGCCCGGCCACCTCGCGTGCCACCCGCAGGAACTCGGCCAGCGAGACGGTCTCGCCCACCACGTCGATGGCGCCCGCCCGGCCGGCGAGCCCCGCGGCGATCAGCCACGCGGCCTCGTCCCGCACGTCGATCAGTTGCGCCGTCCGGCCGTCGGTCTCGGGCACCAGCACCCGGCCGTCCGGTCCGCACGGGTGGGCGAAACGCATCGGCCAGTACCCCGATCGCCCGGAGGCATCGCCCGGCCCACCGATCAGTCCCGACCGGGCGATCAGGCAGCGGTCCTCACCGAACGCCTCGACGACGTGCCGCTCGCAGGCCACCTTGGCCGGGCCGTAGTGCTCCATCGAGCCCATCACGTCGTCGGCCAGCGGCGAGAGCAGGCGGGCGCTCTCGTCGGCGCCCGGCCGCGAGTGATCGGCGTACACGCTGGCGGTCGAGACGAACACGTAGTGCCGGCACCGATCGGCCAGGGCCCGGACGGCGCGGCGCACCTGACCGGGTTGGCGCGAGACGTCGACCGCGAGATCCCACCGGGTGTCCGTGACCGCCGCCAGGCCGTCGTCCGCGTCCCGGTCGGCGACCACCGCCGTGGCGCCCTCGGGCACCGTGCCGGAGCGTCCCCGCGCCAGGCAGCTCACCTCGTGCCCGGCCGCCAGGGCGGCCCGCGCCACCTCACCCCCGAGCCAGCCGGTGCCGCCCAAGACCAGGATCCGCATGCCCCCCAGCCAACCCGAACCCGGCGAGGACACAAGCGCAGTTCACCGCGGGCGTAGCGCCCCCACCGACTCGGCGTCGAGAGCGGGGAGCGGAGCTGCGGCCAGGAACTGATGCACCAGCCGGATGGCGATCGCGCCCTCGCCCACCGCGGAGGCGACACGATGAGACGAGCCGTGGCGCACATCGCCCACCGCGAGGACGCCGGGCATGCTCGTCTCGAGGGAGAGCGGCGGGCGATCGAGCGGCCAGCCGTCGTCGGGGGTGAGGTCGGCGCCCGTGAGCAGGAACCCGCCGCTGTCGCGCGCGAGATCGGCGGGCAGCCAATCGGTGTTCGGCAGGGCGCCGATCATCACGAACACCGCGTCGGCGGCCACGGTCTCGGTACCGGCGTCGGCGCGGCGGCGCAGCACCAACCGCTCGAGCCGGCCGTCCCCCGCCGCTCCCACGACCTCGGTGCCGAGCCGGACGTCGATGTTCGGCGTGCTCTCGACCTGATCGACGAGGTAGCGCGACATGCCCTTGTCCAGCGAGCCGGCCCGCACCACCAGCGTGACCCGCCGGGCGTACTCGGCGAGATGCAGCGCGGCCTGCCCGGCCGAGTTGGCACCGCCCAGCACGAAGACCTCGGCGTCGGTCATCCCCGGCGCCTCGGAGTCGGTGCCCCCGTAGAAGACCCCGGCCCCCACGAGACTCTCCAGTTCCCCGACGGCGAGCCGGCGATAGGTCGCACCGCAGGCCACGACGACCGCTGCGGCTCCGACCTCGCCGCCATCGGAGAGCGTCACCCGCAGCCGATCGCCCTCGCGCCGAATCGCGGTCGCGTCGTGCATGAACGCGAACTTCGCGCCGAACAACCACGCCTGCTCGAAGGCCCGCTCGGCGAGGACGCGCCCGTTGAGGCCGCGCGGGAACCCCAGGTAATTGCGGATCAACGAACTCGACGTGGCCTGGCCACCGATGCCCCCGCGGTCGACGACCAACGTGCGCAGCCCCTCGGAGGCGCCGTAGACCGCCGCCGACAACCCGGCCGGCCCGCAGCCGACGATGACGACGTCGACCTCGCGGTAGTCCGGATCGACGGTGGCGCCGATCGCCCGGGCCAGCTCGAGGTTGTCCGGGTCGGCGAGCACCTTGCCGTTGGGGAACAGCACGACCGGCAACGGCGTGAGGTCACCCGCCTTCGCCAGCAGCTCGCGCCCCTGATCGGACTCGGCGAGCACGAAGGCATGCGGCACCGCGCACCGGCCCAGCATCTCGCGCAGCTCGTAGGCGCGACCCGTCCACGAGTCACCGACGACGTGCACCGTCTGCGGCGACAACCGGCGGGCATGCGCCCACTCCAGCAGGAACGTCGACACCGACTGGTGGAAGAGCTCATCGGGCGTGCTGGCCGGCCGCACCACGAAGTACTCGATCTGGCGGCGCGCCATGGCGTGGAAGATCGCCTCGCCCGTGTTGCCGTCACCCCAGCTGCGCCAGTCGATCACCATGCCGCGCTGGGCGTGCGGGTACCGGGTGCGCACCGAGGCCAGGAACTCTGCCCCGCTCGCATCACAGACCTGAAGGGCCGCCAGGACGAGGGCGACGTCCTCGCCCGAGGCGGCCAGTGCCTCGAGCTCGGCGGCGGCCTGGCGAGCCGACGTCGCGGTCAGCACGCGATAGCTGCGCGCGTAGCGGTCGATCAGCTCACGCTCGACGACGCGCAGCGACTCCGGATCCTCGTCGACCACGAGGATGACAGTGTCCCCCACGGGCCGAACGTACCCTCGACCAGCACGGACGCCAGTCGGGAGGGCCCCAGCGGTCGACGTCCCCCGGGGTCTGCTCACGGCACGCGAACCCGGCTAGGCTCGCCGGGTGGCGCGCTACTTCGACGTGCATCCCCGGGACCCTCAGCCGCGAGCCATCGCGCAGGCGGTGCAGATCGTGCGGGACGGCGGCCTGATCGCCTACCCGACCGACTCGGTGTTCGCGCTCGGTTGCTCCCTGGGCAACGCGGAGGGCAAGGAGCGCATCCTGCGCATCCGCCACCTGGACGACCGGCACCACTTCACGTTGCTGTGCAAGGACTTCGCCCAGCTGGGTCAGCTGGTGCAGATCGACAACCACGTGTTCCGGGCGATCAAGGCCGCCACCCCGGGCAGCTACACCTTCATCCTGCCGGCCACCAAGGAGGTGCCCCGCCGGCTGCTGCACGCGAAGAAGAAGACGGTCGGGGTGCGCATCCCGGATCATCCGGTGGCCCTGGCGCTGCTCGATGCCCTCGGTGAGCCGATGCTCACCTCGAGCCTGCTGCTGCCCGACGAGGACGAGCCGATGACCGACGGCTGGCAGATCAAAGAGGCCCTCGATCACCAGGTCGACGCGGTGATCGATTCCGGCGAGTGCGGCACCGAGCCGACCACGGTGGTCGACTATTCGGACGGGTCCGCCCAGATCCTGCGTCACGGCGCCGGGGATCCCAGCCTGTTCGCCTGAGCACGGGATCTCGATTCCGTATCGAACCCGCTTCAGTTCTCCCGCGGCACGGCCGAAGAGTCGTTGTGCCCATTCAGCGACCGGCTCACCTCGCCGCGGTAGCGTTGGCCGTCGGGATCGGTGGCGCTGCCCTCACCTCGGCCACCGGCACCCTCGGGTCTCCCCGCGCCGAGCTGATCTCCGCCCTGTCGGCGGTGACCGGCGGCCGACCGGAACCCACCCCGGCCGTGGCCGACACCGAGGAGCTGGCCCAGCAGGCCCAGACGTTGAGGGAGCAGATCGAGACGCTGCAGCATCAGATCTACCGTGCCGAGTCGGCCGGGCAGGCCGAAGCCCCGACGAAGCCCGACGGCTCGCCGTCCTCGCCGGTGGGTGCACCCGCCCGCCGCACCACGACCTCGGTCACGCAGAACCCCCGGGCCGCGACCACCTCCGAGGGCAGCCCGTCGCGCCGCACCACGGCACCGGCCCCTCGATCGACAACCCCGAGGTCCCAGCACGTATCGGAACACCCATCAGAGCAGGCGTCAGAGCACGAACCGGATACCGACGAGGGGTCCAAGGACATCGATGACTGAGCGTTCCACCCTGGCCCGCGCCCTGGGGGCGGCACCGGCCGTCGCCGCGGTGTTCGCCGGCGTCAGTCTCTACGTCGGGCACACCCAACCGCTGGCGAACGTGGCCGCGGCGAGCCAGCAGACCGACGCCACCCAGCAGGCCCGGATCAGCGACCTCGAGGCCCAGATCGCCCAGGACACGGCCGCCGTCGAGCAGTTGCAGCAGCGGCTCGATCAGCTGCAGTCCCCGGTTTCGGCGGCGACGCCACGGCCCAGCGCCTCGCCGTCCGCCGGACGCCGGGCCGCTGCCCCCCGATCCGGTGCCTCACCCCGCCGGACGGCGGCACGCACCACCCACCGGACGACGCCCCGGGTGAAGCGGACGGCACCCAAGGCCGCTCCGAAGCCGACCCGCAAACCCGCACCCAAGCCCGCGCCCAAGAAGAGCGCCCCCAAGCCCGCGCCGAAGACCAACACCAGCACGGGTGGCTCGTGATGAGCCGCCTGCGTCGCGTCGGGCAGCTCCTCACCGCCTGCCTCGGCGCCGGTCTCTCGGTGACCCTGATCGCGTGGTCGGTGGAGTTGCTGTCGCAGCGCAGGGCGTCGACCTGGCTGTTCGCCCGCGCTGCGGGCTTGTGTGCCTATCTGGTGATGATGGCCCTGGTCCTCGTGGGCACGGCGCTCGCCGATCCGCACCGGGCGCGGCGCTCGACGACGAACCGGACGGCGCGCATCCGGCTGCACCTGGCGCTGGCCGTCTTCATGGTCTGCTTCACCGCCGGGCACATCGTCGTGCTGGCCCTGGACCCGCACGCCGGTGTCGGCTGGCTGGGCGCCCTGGTGCCCATGGCCAGCAGTTATCACCCGGTCCCGGTCGCCCTGGGGGTCCTGGCCACCTACGCCGCCCTGATCGCCGCGGTGACGGCGGCCCTCGCCGGACGCCTGCTCGGCCGCCACTGGGCGCTGATCCATCGCGCCGGCGCGCTGATCGCGCTGGCCACTTGGCTGCACGCCGTGCTCACCGGCACCGACAGCGACAGCCTGCAGTGGTTCTACGTGATCACCGGCGCGGCGGTCGCGATCCGGGTCGCGCTGCGCCATCGGAACATCGCCCGACCGATGCCCGACCTGCAGGCCACCTGGATCCCGTCGTGACCGGCACCGCCACGGCGGTGAAACCCCGCCTCACCTCACCGCTCGGCCTGACCGAGGCGGTCAGCTGCGAGCTCGACGGCGCGGTGCGGCTGACGACCCCCGCCGAGGACGCCGCCGCACACCGGCGGCGCTTCGGAGCGGCACCCACGCTGAGCCGCGGCGCCCTGACGGACCTCGTGGCGCAGGCCGCCCTCACCGGACGCGGCGGGGCGCACTTCCCCGTGGCCCGCAAGTGGCGCACCATCGCGGCGTCCGAGGGCCCGGCGGTGGTGGTGGCCAACGCCGCCGAGTCGGAACCGGCCAGCGCCAAGGATGCCGTTCTGTTGCAACGGTTTCCGCATCTGGTGCTCGATGGCCTGGCCGCCTGCGCGCGCGAGCTCGGCGCCGACACCACGATCGTGTGGCTGCACGAGGGGGACGACGCGACGCTGGCGGCGTTGCGCCAGGCGCAGACCGAACGCCAGGCCTCGGGAACGGTCGAGCCGCGAGCGCAGTTCGTCACCGGGCCGGCGCGCTACCTCACCGGGGAGTCCTCGGCGCTGCTGTCCGGCCTCAACGGCGGCGCCGTCCTGCCGACCTTCCGCCGGGTTCCGGCCGCCCGCAGCGGATTCGACGGCCGGCCCACCGCCATCCACAACGTCGAGACCCTTGCCCGGGTGGCCCTGCTCGCCCGCGAGCGCCCCGCCGCGGGCGGCCTGTTCACCGTCGTCACCCGGCGCCGCACCGTGATCGAGACCAGCGGCGCGGACACGTTCGCCGAGGTGCTGGCCCGGGCCGGCGTGAGTTGGGCTCCGACCGCGGTGCTGCTCGGTGGCTACGGCGGGTCGTGGGTGCCGTGGCAACGGCTGGCCCACACCCCGGCCGACCCGGCCGGCGCCGACATCGGAGCCGGCGTGCTGATCCCGCTCGCCACCCGGCACTGCGGCCTCGCCACCACGGCGGCGATCGCGACCTATCTCGCCGAGCAGAGCGCGCGGCAGTGCGGTCCCTGCCGCTTCGGCCTGCCCGAACTGGCCCGCCAGGTGAGCCGACTGGCCCGGGGCGGGCGGCACACGACGTCCGCGGTGACCGAGCTGAGCGGGCTCGTCGGCGAGGTCACCGGACGCGGTGGCTGCAGCCACCCGGACGGCGCGACCTCGCTGGTCGTCACCGCGATGCGGGTCTTCGCCCCGGACATCACCTCGCACCGCGATCACCGCCGGTGCCTGGGTTCCGGCGAGGCGGCCCACCTGCCGGGGATCGGACGATGACCGGCAGCCGGATGGTGCTCGACCCGATCTCGTGCCGGGGCGTGGGCCTGTGTGCCCACCTGGCCGAGCATCTGGTGCGGCTCGACCGGTGGGGCTACCCGATCGTGTCGGCGGAGCCGCTGTCGCCGGGCGACGAGCGCCGGGCGCGGATCGCGGGGCGGGCGTGCCCGCACCGGGCGCTGCTGGTCGAACCGGCCGACGTGCCGGTCACACTCGATGAACCCGTGACACTCGACGAGCCCGTGACGCTCGAGGAATGAGTTCGCTCGCGCGGTCGCCTCGAGTCAGGATGTGCCCATGAGCGACACCGCCGACGGCACCGAGAACTCCGCGTCCGAGAACTCCGCGCCCGAGAACTCTGCGCCCGCCTCCGAACCGGAGAGCGCCGAGGACGCCGCCCGACGCAAGTTCCGTGAGGCGTTGGACCGCAAGAAGTTCGGCCACCACGGCCACGACGGTGGCGCGCACGACCCTCGATCGTCGGCGCCCCACAGCTCACCGGCCAAGCCGCAGCGGACGTTCCGGCGCAAGTCGGGCTGACGCCCGGGCCTCGGCAGAGGTCGATCATCCCCACAGATCGGGGCCGCACAGGGCCCGGATCACATCGGCGGCCAGTTCGTGGGCGTCCTGCCCCGGACGGCGTTCCCAGGTGAGCACGAACCCCGCGTCTCGCACCGCCACCTGACGCTCCTCCAGGACCCGCCCGATGAGCGCCGCGTGCCGGGGCAGCCGGAAGCGCGCCCAGGTGGCGCCGTCCTGCTTGGACAGGAACCGGTTCTGTTCCTGGAAGGCCAGGGCGCGGCAGGCCATGAGCACGACCTCGTGCTCGCTGCCGACGTGCAGCCGCGACTCCAGCTGCTCGACCAGCTCACGGCGCACCAGCGCCCGGGGCACGTCACCGAACTGCTCGACGACCGGCGGCCCGCAGACCACGACCCCACACGCCCGGGTGACCGCCAGCGGCAGCACCTGCTCGGGCCGGGCGGCGCGGGGGTTGCGGGCGAGCGAGTCCTCGATCAGCGTCACCTCGAGCGGTTGCCCCTGCCACTCGGCGAACTCCTCGGCGAAGACCTCGAGCCGCTCCGGGGGCACCTGGTGCACCACGACCATCAGGTCGACGTCGCTCTGGCCGGGGACCCACCCGCCGAGGGCGATCGACCCGTGCGCGTAGACCCCGACCTCCCCGGAGGCGTCACCGAACTCGGCGACGGCCGCTGCCGTCACCGCCTCGACCGTCTGCCGCCAGGCCACAGCCGAGGATCTCCCTCGCCGCCCTGACTGTCCAGCCGGTCAGCCTGCGGCGCCGACGTGCGCGGTCAGCCACTCCACCAGCGGTCGCATCGCCCGCCGGTCCGCGCGCACCCGATCGAGTGCGGCGGGGCCGGCGAGCCCAGCCAGAGCGGGACACGACGGAAGTTTCCCACTTTCGCGCATCGTGGTAGGTGATTGACTACTGTTCGTTACTTCGGCCGGGGGGCCACGACGATCACGGGCCGGATCGACAAGGGGAGACACGTGGGGCGCAGAACGGCATCACGGGCGGATGTCGCGGTCATCGACCTGCGCGACGAGGGCGACGAACCTCGGGACGGTACGGGACGCGACGACGCCACGGTGTCGGTCAGGTCACACTTGGAGAGTGTTAACAGTCCCCTGATGTTGACGCGTCCGAATTCGGGTGAAGTTCTCGGCGTGCACCAGTCTCGCCGAACCGCCATGCCCCCCGCTTCCCGTGGTCGACGAACCGTGGCGCACGCCCCCCTCGACGCCGAACCCGTCGTGACCTCGCGTCGCGACGCCCGGGCGCGCACCTCTCGAGCCGAGTCCCGTCCGGCGTCGCACCGCCCGCCCACGCTCAGCGCACCTCCCACCGCCGGCCTCGAGCTGCCGACGATCGAGCCGTCGCCCCGGGCCGAGGCACGCCGTCGGTCCCGTCCCGAGAACCGCGCCGCGAACCGTCCCGAGAACCGAGCCGGCAACCGGGTCGAGCGGCAGCTCGAGCTCCCCGCCGAGGACGTGACCCCGACCCGGGCCGACGTCCGCCGGGCGAACCGCACGGCGATCACCGCCGAGACCGAGCAGTCCGACCGCACCCGTCACGTCAAGGACCACCGCCGCCACCGCGCCACCCCACCCGAGGTGGTGGCCACCCGGGTGGCTCCTCGCTCGGGCGTCCGCGAACAACGCGCCGGACGGCGCCGCGTCGCGCGGTTGCGGGCGCTGGCGGCGGTCACGCTCACGGCGCTCGGCGTCGGCGCCACCACCCTGACCTCGGGTGAGTTCGGCCTCGGCCGCTCCGACGACCTGGTGGCGGTCGAGCAGTCCGGTGCCATGGCCGGTCTCACCGAATGGGACGAGCGCCACCCCCGGCCGCCGCGCACGATCACCAACGACCCCTCCCAGACCGCGGACTCGACGGCCACCCGCGCCCGCAGGACCAACACCACCACGTCTTCGTCGCCGGCCAACGCCCGCGCAGGGGTGGTGCTCGACGGCCGCATGATGGGCGGCCTGTACAACGGGGCCTCGGGCGTGGGCGTGACCGACGGCAGCTTCCAGTCCTGGCTGGGCCAGCCGGTGACGCTGGCGGCGACCTGGGCGGACACCGATGACGAGGTGCAGCGCACGCTGTCGCCGTTGCAGGACGAGTACCGCGACTGGCAGGGCGGCCTCGACCTCGCCGTCGGCGGCACCATCCTCGGCAGCGGTGAGAACTACGCCGAGGCCGCCAACGGCGCCTACGACGACCGGTGGCGCGCCGCCGCCAAGGTGCTGGCCGAGACCCGCAAGGGCAAGAAGGGTCCGACGTTCGTCCGCCCATTCCACGAGATGAACTGCGACTGGTACGCGAACTGGACCGTCACCCGCGACAACTCCGCCGACTTCAAGAAGGCGTTCGCCCGGTATGCCGGCATCCTGCGGGCGGCCCTGCCCGAGGTGTACGTCGCCTTCTCGCCGAACTACGGCACCTGCAACGGCCTGCCGATCTCGGAGTGGTATCCCGGCGACGACGTCGTCGACGTCATCGCACCCGACTACTACAACGACTACCAGGACCAGGCCAACGGCAGCGTCTCGGGCTGGAACGACGAGTCCGACACCTACGACAACCTCGGCAACCCGACCGGCCCCGAGGCGTGGCGGCGCTGGGCGGCCCAGCACGGCAAGCCCATGGCCTTCCCCGAGGTCGGGCTCAAGCCGGCCAGCCAGGGTGGCGGCGACAAGCCCGAGTGGATCAAGGGCCTGAACGCCTGGCTGACCAAGAACGCCAACACGGCCACCTGGCAGATCGGGGAGAACATCCCCAAGGCCGCCGCCGGCAAGGTGCTCTACTTCGCCTACTTCAACGTCTGCCACGAGGGCGACTGCAGCTTCACCATCCACGGCCAGGGCGCCAACCCCGAGTCCGAGAGCGTGTACCGCGGCCTGAAGTGGGGCAACAACAAGCTCGGCTGATCCGATCGACCGAACCGACCGATCGAACGCACCGACCGGATGAACGGGTTACCGCTCGTCCACGAAGGTGACCGTCACGTCGCGGAACCCGAGGGACGTCAGCAACGAGGTGAGCATGGCGCGGGTGTTGGTGCGCGCCCGCTGCTTCAACTCGTCGGTGCGCGCCCCGGCCTCGGCCAGCCTGGCCTCCGCGATCCGGTAGAGCTGCTCGGTGTTGGTGCCGCCGCCCTGGTTGTCGATGGCGTCCTGCAGCCGCTCCTTCAACCCCCGGCGGTGGTCGGCCACGTAGCTGCGGGACAGATCCAGCCGGGGGGCGCCGAGCGCCGGTCCCGGCAGCCGGACGGTGGCCGCGGTGCGATCACCGTTCACGCTGACGCTGCCCGAGCCGAGCCCGGAGAAGTCGACGGTGGCGTCCACCGACCCGGCGGCCACGAAGATCACCCGCTCACCGGCCAGGAAGGCCGGCAGGTTCGTGACGTCCTTCTCCTGGTCGATCACGATCTCGTAGTACCCGGACGCCGCCTGGTAGGTCTTCAGGTCGGTCAGTTTCAGCACCACCGCCGGACCCGAGCGGTCGACGGTCTGCTCGTGGAACGGGTTGAGCCCCGAGACGGTCCGGCCCAGCAGCCAGGTGAGGATCAGCACGGCACCGGCGATGCCGATGATGACGGCCACCACCGTCCCGCCGAGGCGCGCCAGCAGCCCCGGGGAGCGGTCGTCGTCCAGGTGACCGTGCCGGATCGGGCCGTCGTGATCCTCCGGACCGTCGGGGGCGACCGGCTCGAGCGCCGCCGCCAACCCGCCGTCCGGCGGCGCGTCGTCCGGCGCGTCGGTGCCGGGGGCGTCGTCCAGGAACTCGGTGGCCAGCTCCTGCGTACGCCGCCGAGCCGCCTCGTCGGGTACGCGGATGGTGGATGGATTGTCGGGCATGGCCCCTCCGGCTCGGTCTCGCTCGATCACGCAGCCCCCTCGAGCGGCTCTGCCCCTCCAGCATGCCGTGCGTCATCGCCACCGACCACCCCGCCACCCGGTCGCGCAGTGCCACCGTAAGCTCACGCGTATGGCGCTGACCGCGAAGTACGCGACCACCTGCGGCGTGTGTGGCCAACCGATCCGGCCGGGCGAGCAGATCCGCTCGATGCCCAGCGGCTCGGCGGCACGCTGGGCGCACGACGCGTGCGCGATCACGGCCACCGCCGCGACGGCCGACGCCCCGCCGCCGGTGCCCTCAACCTCGGTGCCCTCAACCTCGGTGCCCGGGCCCGCCGGCGTGCTCGAGGTCTACACGGACGGCGCGTGCTCGGGCAATCCCGGACCCGGCGGTTGGGCCTGGGCCACCGCCGACGGCCGGCAGGACAGTGGCGGCGAGCCGCACACCACCAATCAGCGGATGGAGATCAGCGCCGCGCTCCAGGCGGTGCGCGCGTTGCCCGGCGAACTCATCGTGGTCAGCGACTCGACCTACGTCGTCAACTGCTTCCGCGATGCCTGGTGGCGCGGCTGGCTCGCGCGCGGCTGGCAGACCAGCGCCCGCAAGCCGGTCGCGAACCGCGACCTGTGGGAACCCCTGGTGGACGCCGTCCGCGAGCGCGGCGACGTGACCTTCCGGTGGGTGAAGGGCCATTCGGGCGATCCGATGAACGACCTGGTCGACCGGCTGGCGGTCGAGGCGGGCAAGCTGCAGACCGCCCGCTGAGCGGTCGACCCCGAACGGCGCAACGCCCCGAGGGCTCCGATCACCGCGCGTCAACGGCACATCGCCCGACCGGCGGGGCGCTGACCCGAACCGCCGCCGCCATCCGAGCGCCGCGAGCGCCCCGGATGCGCCCGCCGTGTCCGATGACGGGTCGATGCCCCGCAGGCGAGTGATGTCCCGCCGCGATCGTCAAGCGTTCCGGCGTCCGGTCGAGGAATCTCCGCGAGGGGCACGGACGACCCACGACATGGGCCCTACACCCCCACTACTGGGCACCATGATCACGTCTCACGGAGGAGAACCATCACATGAGCACCCTGAAGAACCTGACCACGTCGCGTACCGCCCGCATCGGCCTCGCCCTGGGCGTCGCCACCGCCGCATCGCTGGGGCTCGGCTCCGGCTCGGCCAACGCCGCGGTCACCGCGCTCAAGCTGAGCCGCGCGACCGGTCCGGCCACGAGCACCACCACCGTGATCTCGGTGACCGGCACCGGGTTCCGCTCGGCCGCCGGCGCCAACCAGGTCGGCGTGGTCGAGTTCCAGACCGGCTCCAGCTGCGCGACCACCTCCGGCAGCGGCACCGCGGTCACCACCAAGAGCGTGGCGTCGGCGACCAACCTGGTGATCACCACGCCGTCCCTGGCGGCCGGTAGCGGTGGTGCGGCCAAGGCCTACGTGCTGTGCGTCTTCTCGAGCGCCCCGGCGCTGATCGGCCAGGCCACCTACACGGTGTACTCGGCGCCGACGGTGACCGCGACCTCGCTGGCCAAGGGCCCCACCACCGGTGGCCAGACCGTGAGCGTCGACGGCACCAACTTCACCAAGGCGGCGACGGTCACCGTCGGCGGTGTGGCAGCGACCGGCGTCAAGTTCGTCTCGGCCACCTCGCTGACCTTCGTCACCCCGAAGGCCGCCAAGGGCGCCACCAACATCAAGGTCACCACCGAGGGTGGCACGTCGGCGACCGGCGCCGGCAACGCCTACACCTACCTCAACGCGGTGACCGTCAGCCCCAGCACCGGGGTGGTCGACGGCGGTGACGTGATCACCGTGACCGGCGCCGGCTTCGACGCCCTCGACTTCTCGGCCGGCGCCAACCACGCCGCGGTGCTGTTCGTGCCCGGCGTCTACGCCAAGGCGGTTCACGGTGTCGGTGGCTCCGCGGCCGCTGCGGTGTGCGGCAGCGTCCAGGTCGTCTCCGACACCCAGCTGGTCTGCACCACGCCGGACTTCGGCACCGCCGACACCAACGACGCCGCGTTCACCGTGACCGTCGTGGACGACAAGGCCTACGACGCGACTTCGCCGTCGGCCTCGGTCGTGTCCTCCTCCGCCACCTTCACCGCGGCGGCCTTCTGATCCACCTGATTCACCCGATGGCCCGGACCTCGCGGTCCGGGCCATCGGTCGTTTGCGTGGCCCCTGCCCGGTGCCAGACTCGAGACATGAGCGAGACGCCGATTCTGGTCGAGGGCCTGCGCAAGCACTTCGGGGCGACCGTCGCCCTCGACGGACTCGACCTGCGGGTCGACGCGGGGCAGGTGCACGGGTTCCTCGGGCCGAACGGGTCGGGCAAGTCGACCACGATCCGGGTGTTGCTCGGCCTGCTGCGCAGCGACGGCGGCACCGCCCGACTGTTCGGCGGCGACCCCTGGGCGCAGGCCGAGAGTCTGCACCGTCGGCTGACCTACGTGCCCGGTGACGTCAGCCTCTGGCCGAACCTCACCGGCGGCGAGGTGATCGACCTGCTGGCCCGGTTGCGGGGAGGCATCAACCCCACCCGCCGAACCCAGCTGCTGGAGCGCTTCGAACTGGATCCGACCAAGAAGGGCCGCTCGTACTCCAAGGGCAATCGGCAGAAGGTCGCCCTGGTCGCGGCGCTGGCCTCGGACGCCGAGCTGTTGATCCTCGACGAACCCACCTCCGGGCTGGACCCGTTGATGGAGAGGGTGTTCCAGACCTGCATCGACGAGATCCGGCACGAGGGACGCACCGTGCTGCTGTCCAGCCACATCCTGTCCGAGGTCGAGCAGCTGTGCGATCGGGTGAGCATCATCCGGGCCGGGCGCACCGTGCGCACCGGCACGCTGGACGAGCTGCGCTCGTTCACCCGGACGACGGTGCGCGCCGGCCTCGACCGCTCGCCGGCACCCGCCGAGCTGACCCGGCTGGACGGCGTCCACGACGTGCACCTCGAGGACCATCAGGTGATGCTGAGTGTGGACGCCGCGCATCTGGGTGAGGTGCTCGCCGTGCTGGGACGCTTCGGCATCCGGTCGTTGGTCAGCCAGCCACCCTCGCTGGAGGAGCTGTTCATGAGCAGCTACGACGGCACGGCGGCCCGGACCCCCCAGGAGGTCCGGCCATGAACACCACCGGCCTCACCGGGGCGGCGGCGCTGCTGCGGCTCGCTCTGCGACGCGATCGCGTGCTCATCCCCTCGGTGGCGGCCGCTCTCGCCGTCCTGGTGATCAGTTCGGCGCAGGCCACGTTCGCCCTGTACAGCGAGCAGGACACCGCGCGCCTGGCCCAGGAGGTCGCCGGGGTGGCCGGCAACCCGGCGTTCACGGCGATGTACGGGCCGATCCCGATGCCCCCGTCGCTGGATGCCTTCGCCGTGTTCAAGACCGTGATGATGGGCGCCATCTTCCTGGCGATCGCCGTGGTGGCGATCGTGCGTCGGCACACCCGCACCGAGGAGGAGGAAGGCCGCTTCGAACTGATCGGCGCCGGCGTGGTCGGCCGGTATGCCCCCCTGCTCGCGGCCTGCCTGGCGGCCATGATCCTGGTCGTGCTCACCTGCGCGGTGAACGCCCTGGGCATGCTCGCCCTCGGCATGGACCCGGCGGGCACCACGGCCTTCGGGCTGGGCTGGTTGGGGCTCGGACTGACCATGACCGCGGTGACGGCGGTGGCCGCCCAACTCACCTCGACCGCCCGCGGCTGCACCACGATCGCGCTGGGAACGCTGGGTCTCGCCTTCGGGGTGCGCGCCATCGGGGACTCCGTGGACGGCGCCTCCTGGCTCGGCTGGCTGTCGCCGCTGGGCTGGCTGGTGAAGCTGCAGCCCTACGGCGCCAACCGGTTCGGCGTCCTGCTGCTCCCCCTGGTGGTCTCGGTGGCGCTGTTCGCCCTCGCCGTGACACTGCTGCAACGGCGCGACCTGGGCGCCGGCCTGGTGGCCGAACGCCCCGGCCCGGCGAGCGCCGGCCGCTGGCTCGGCAGCACGATGGGCCTGGCCTGGCGACTGCAACGGGGCAGCCTGCTGACCTGGACCATCGCGATGATCCTGGTGGGCGCCCTGGTCGGATCCCTGGCGGCCAGCGTCGAGTCGATGCTGAAAGACCCTGCCACGCAAGACATGTTGCGTCGCCTCAGCGGCAACGACGTCACCGACCTGACCAGCCTGTTCCTGTCCGCCGAGTTCACCTTCGCCGCGCTGGCGATCGCCGGGTACGGCATCGCGGCCACCTTGCGGCTGCGCGGCGAGGAACGCGACGACCACACCGAGCCGGTGCTGGCCACGGCCACCAGCCGGTGGCGGTTCCTGGGCAGCCATCTGGTGATCGCGCTGCTCGGCAGCACCTGGCTGGCGGTCGTGCTGGGGGCCGTGGTCGGGCTGCTGCGCGGGCTGGCCACCGATGACCTGGCGGGCCAGCTTGCCACGCTGATCGGCGCGGCGCTGGCCCCGTTGCCGGCGGTGTGGGTGTGCATCGGCCTGACGACCCTCATCTTCGGCCTGGTGCCGCAGTGGACCTCGACCGCCTGGATCCTGTTGATGGCGTTCGTCGTGGTCGGCGAGTTCGGTGACCTGCTGGGCCTGCCGGACGTCGTCCGCCGGCTCTCGCCGTTCGCTCACCTGCCGGCCCTGCCCGGGGGCGTGGTCACCGTCCTGCCGCTGGCCACCCTGGCCGCCGTGGCGGTGCTGGCGCTGACCGGTGGGTCGACCGGGTTCCGACGTCGCGACCTGGGCTGAGCACCAAACCCGTTCAGCGGTGGCCGGTCTCGACCCGAGCGGCGTCGAGCGCCTCGTTCACCTCGGCGTCCCGTAGTCGCTCGAGCAACGCCTCGGGCATGCCCACGACCTCGTAGAGCGCCGAACTGACCGCGTGTTCGGAGGCCCCGACGATGATCGCGCCCACCGTGGCCGCGAGCCGCCGGAAGGCATGCACCAGGGAATCGACCGTGGCGGCGTCGATCCCTGCTGCCCCAGCATGTTCGGCCACGAAGGTGACCGTGAAGTCCGCCATGGCGAGCATCATCGGATTGCTCACCCGACGCACCACGTGCACCAGACCGACCAGCGCCATCCACGCGAAGTAGTCCTGGTCCAGCGGTCCGGTGACCGTCCGCTGCCACCACTGGGCGAGCGTGCCCTCGCGCGCCGCGCGCTCGCCGTCCCGGAACACGCCGGCGGTCGGCGGGTGGGCGAACACCGTGTCGTAGAACGAGGCCACGAGCCGATCGCCCAGACTCAGCAATTCCGCTCGCCGAGAACGGATCAGCTCGGCATCGGCCGACGTGAACCGGCCGGCAGGGGGCATGTCGGCGATCGCCGCTTCGGCGATCACGGCCATGGTGTCCATCCGCCGGCCTCAGGTGAGCAGCTGATTGATCTTGACCGAGACGGCACGGGCCTCGATCCGCATCAACGCGAGATTGGCGTCGCTGGGGCCACACATCACCAGAACGGCCTGCCGGCCGGCGGAATAGGCGACCAGATATCCGGAATCCCCTCGCACCACGGCCTCCTGGAAATCGCCCAGGCTGATGCGCTGGCTGATCCGGGTGCCGAGGCCCTGCGCAGTGGCGGCCATCGCCGCGACCCGGTCGGCGTCGGTCTCGGCGAAGTCGTGCGCCACCGGCAGGCCGTCCAGCGAGGCGATCATCACGCCGTTCAGCTCGGGAACGGCGTGGCGCACGTCCCGCAGCAGCAGGTCGAGCAGTTCACCCTTGCCCCGCACGGGCTCGTCACCCGGCGGTGTGTGCCCTGGCTCGGTCATTCTCTGCTCCTTGCGACCTACGGTTTCCCGCCGATGCTGCTCGCCGAACGGCTTGGCTCAGCGTGGCATAGACACTACTGACAGTTGCCAACCCCCGTCCGTCCGTGTTCGCCGATTACGCGGATGGCACGACGCTGCGTGGGCTTGAATAGCATCGGGATCGTACAGCGATCCCGACCAGTCCCGGGGACGCGAGGGGTGAGAGTGCAGTCCCACGACCCGATCAGCGCAGCGGCCGACGCGAGGCGACGGCCGGCGCTGGCGCTCGCCCTGATGCTGGTCGTGGTGCTCGGCGGATCGTGGTGGACCTCACGCCGGATCGAGTCCGATGTCACTTCGCGCGCAACGGAAGCCGTGCGGGCCACCGGGTCGTCGGCGCAGGTACGGGTCTCGGGTCGCGACGTCACGCTGAGCCCGCCGGCGACGTCGACCGATGACCGGAACGACGGCGCCGTCGCCGCCGCCCACGTGGACGGCGTACGCCTGGTGATCGTCGATGCGGGGTCGGTGGTCGCAGCGCCGCAGGCCTCACCGTCCGTGACGACGACGGTCTCCACGACCGACCTGCCCACCGCCTCCCCCACGGACGCCACGTCACCGTCCGCAGCGGCGTCCGGGTCATCGTCCCCGTCACCGGCAGCCACGCCGTCCCCATCGGTCTCGCCCTCGGCCACCACCACTGCCCGGGCGACCAACGCCTTCGTCCCGGTTCGGGTGCTCTTCGGCCAGGACGTCTACCGCCTCGACCGGCGGGCCATGGCCTCGCTGAACCCGGTCGCGGTGTATTTGAAGAACCACATGAGTGCTCGCATCGTGGTGTTGGGCAATTCCGACAGTTCCGGTTCGGCACGGGTCAATGCCAAGGTCTCGAGATTGCGAGCCGAAGCCGTCAAGACCTACATTTCCACCCGGGGGGTTGCGCCTGAACGGATCATCATCAAGGTCCAGGGCGATTCCAAGCCTGTGGCGTCCAACGCCACCATCGCCGGACGTGCGCTGAACCGGCGCGTCGATGTCTACCTCGAGGACCAGCGCTGATGACGGGATTCGCCTACCTGTTCACCCAGGTCGCCGCCCTCGCTGCGGTGTCGGCCCTGGTGGGGCTGCTCGTGGGGCGTTACCTGCTGCCTCGGCACCCCGGCTCGGTGACGGTGCATCCCGGTGGGTCCCCGACGCCCGCGGCCGGCATTCCCACCTCGCCCCCCACCCCGGCGCACGGTCTCGACAGCGACGATCTCGAGCCGGCGCTGTCGAAGCTCGAGCGGCGGTTGCGCACCTCGGAGGCCCAGGTCGACGACCTGCGACGAGCGGTGGCACAGGTCTCCGATCACAAGGACGCCGAGATGGGGCGGATCGAGGTGGGTGCCATCCGGGCGCTCGACTCGGTGATCAGCACGCATCAGCAGCAGCTCAACGAACTGCAGTCGCAGCTGAACCTCGCCACCCGCACCGCGCGCGAGCAGGAGGAGCGGTTCGAGGCCGAACGGCTGCTGGCCGAACGACTCCGCACCGTGATCTCGGCACGGGACGAGCGGATCGCCGAACTGTCGAACCAGTTGTCGGGCAAGGGATCTGCCGTAGCCAACGGGCACCGCGAGGACGCCGGCCAGGACTGAGGCTCGACCGGCCAGGGCCGAGGCTCGATCAGAGCCGGCGGCAGCTCACGGTGAATCCGTGGGCGCGCAACCGGTCGACGAGTGCCGCGCCGAACGCCGTGGCGGGCGTCAACACCCCGGCGCGATCGGGCAGGTCGTCACAGGCCAGCGACAACGTGCTCTGCCCGAACATCACCGCCGTCCCGGAGTAGCCGGGGTCGTAGGCGGCCGCGATCCGGGTCAGGTACCGGGCGCCCGACGTGGTGTCGGCCTCGATCTCGACCGCGAAGTGCCCGGCGCTCATGGTCTGCTCGCTCGGTCCCTCACCGGGCACCGGCAGCATCCGGTCGAGGACGGCGCGCGTGGGTGCGAACCGCAGCCCGCCGTCCAGCATCGCCTGAGCGATCGCCACGCCCCCGGCCAACACGACGCCTCGAGCCCCCGAACCCGTGTCCAGCACCTCGTCGTAGTCGAGCTGGCGGCCGTACGACCAGCCGGTCAAGGCGTTGCTGCGGCGCACGATCCGGGTGTTGAAGACGGCCATGAGCGAGGGCACCGAGTAGACGCCGGAGGCATCGGCCCGGTCGATCGGCAGCGCCCGCACCGCGAGCTCGAGCCGGTTCAACCGGCCGTAGGTGTCGAGCCGGGAGAGCCAGCTCGGGCGGGGCGCCGGACGGCGCGGCGGCCGGACCCAGGGGCCGCTCGGAGCGGTGTCCGGCTCTTCGTGGCGCGCCGGGCTGAGGGCGTACGGGTCGGCCAGGATGCGGCGAGCCCGAGGGCTGGCGGCTGCGGCCAGCGCCTGCTGCCGCGCGGTGTCGATCGTCCCGCCGCTGATCCCGCCCGAGAGCGAACGAACGTGCGACAGCACCCGGGTGAGCTCGCCGGCGTCGTCCGCTGCCGCGGTCTGGGCGGTGAGCCACACGCCGAGATCGGAGGGGAGTGCCTCGAATCCGCAGCCGTGCACCAGGCGCGCCCGGGTGCGCTGGGCGGGTTTGTGGTTGTCGTCGATGCTCTGCCGGACGAAGAGCACCTCGCCGGTGAGGTCGGTGTAGTGGGTGCCGGCGGCGGCGCAGGCACCCACCAGCTCGCGGCCGTAGGTGACGTAGGGGCCGACCGTCGTGGCCACCACGCGGGTGCTCTCGGCCAGGCGGGTCATCTGGCGGGTGTCCAGGGCGTCGGTGACCAGGATCGGCCAGCCGGCGGCGACCTCCCCCAGGGCGGCCCGGGTGTGTTCGAGCCGGTGCCGGGACCGCCCGGCGAGGGCCACCCGCACCCCGGACGGCGCATGTGCCGCCAGGTGCCTCGCCGTCAGCCGTCCCACGAATCCCGTCGCGCCGAACAGCACGACGTCATGCTCGCGGGCAGGGAAGGCCACTCGCCGACGGTAGCGAGTTCGTCGCCTCCACGGCAGGACATCGGAGCGAGTGAGTTGTCACGCTCCGCCGTCACCGAACCGGCTGCCTCAGCCCGAGTGGGTGGTCACGCCGTAGCGCGCCCGGGTCGCCAGAGCCCAGCGGGCGGCCGGGATCGTGACCGATGCCACGGCCAGCATCGAGGCGGCGAGCAGGTACCAGCCGACCTCGCCCAGACCGACGCACAGCGCCGCCACCAGTGGTGGGCCGGCGATGCCGGGGATGGCCCGGCCCATGCCGGCGAGGGCCTGGTACTGCCCCTGCCGCTCGTGGGGGGCCAACCCCATCTGCAGCCCCCACCGGCCGCCGGCGCCGATCATCTCCCCCACCACGTGGCCGCCGGCTCCGGCGACCAGCAGCGCGATCCCCACGACGACCCCCGCGGTGCCGGGCAGCCAGGTGTCGGTACGGGCCACCAGCCCGATCAGCACGAATCCCGCGGCGATCCAGCCGGCACCCTGCAACAGCGCGGCCGCCGCGGCGGTCACCGAGTCGGTGCGACGCGACAGGCGGACCTGGAACAGCGCCACCACCACGGTGTTGAGCAGCAGCAGCAGGGCGATCATCACCCGGGGCAGG
Source organism: Kineosporiaceae bacterium (assembly GCA_046330955.1). GTDB lineage: Bacteria > Actinomycetota > Actinomycetes > Actinomycetales > Kineosporiaceae > JADJPO01. The sequence goes on from JAXLRT010000021.1 coordinate 39,778, forward strand.
TGAGTGCGCTGGGTGACGTACAGCGCGATGCCCAGTTCCATCACCGTGAAGTGCACCGAGAACATCCCGGTCAGGACGGTGATCACCACGAACGGGAGGTCGCGGACCGCGCGGAACATCGGCTCGCCCGGTTGCCGGGGCACGGCGGGCAGCACGGGCAATCGCCGGACGACCAGCGCCGTGAGGGCGGCGAGCAGGGCGTCGAGCACGAACACGGCCTGGTACGCCGGACGCCGGTCGATCAGCAGGGCGGTACCGCCGGCGAGGGATCCGAGGGCGATCCCCACGTTCGTCACGGCCCGCAGATAGGCCTTGAACATCACTCCTCGCGGTCCGGGGGCCAGTTGGGCGATCACCCCTTGGCGCACCGCGTCCGCCGCGGTGGCGGTGAGGTTCCACAAGCTCAGCACCACGATCAGTGCGACCACGGTGCGCACCAGCGCGGGCAGCACCGACACCGCGGCGGACACCCCCAGCAGGAACACCAGGACGCCGCGAGGGCCTCGGGTGTCGGCCAGCTGACCGGCCGGCAACTGGCCCGACAGCCCGACGGCGGTCGAGACCGACAGCGCGAGGGCCACCTGGGCGGCCGACAGGCCCACCACACGGGTGAAGTAGACCGCGCTGGTGGTCATCACGGCCCCGTAGCCGAGACAATTCACCAGCTGAGCCAGTGCGAGCACGCGCAGCTCGCCGTCCAGCGGCACCCCCCGGCGCGTCAACGGGTCGTGTTCCGCCGCCCCCACTCGCGCCACGGTAGTAGATCGTCCTCGGGCAGCACCCTCCGATCGGCAGGCCGAGGACCGAGAGCTAAGGTGGACCTCACCTGTGCCGTCGCTCGCGGCCGATCCCCCGACAGTTCGAGGTCTCGCGTGTCCACCGCTGCCCCCGCTCAACCCGTCTATCCCGAGAAGATCGACGCCGCCGTCCTCAAGGTGGCCGGCGTCGTCGTCCTGGGCGCGATCATGTCGATCCTCGACATCACGGTCGTCAACGTGGCGCTGCCCGTGTTCCAGACGATCTTCGCCCCGGACGCCGCGCACCCGGTGGCCTACTCGACGGTCGCCTGGGCGGTGACCGCCTACACCCTCTCGCTGGCCACGGTGATCCCGCTGACCGGTTGGGCCGCGGACCGTTTCGGCACCAAGCGGCTCTACATGCTGGCCGTCGTCCTGTTCACCGCCGGATCGGCGTTGTGCGCCTCGGCGTCCAGCATCGAGATGCTGATCGGCTTCCGGGTGCTGCAGGGCCTGGGCGGCGGCATGCTGATGCCGCTGGGCATGACGATCATGACCCGGGCCGCCGGTCCGGCCCGGATGGGCCGGCTGATGGCGATCCTCGGCGTCCCGATGCTGCTCGGCCCGATCCTCGGGCCGATCCTCGGCGGCTGGCTGATCGAGCACGCGAGCTGGCACTGGATCTTCCTGATCAACGTGCCGATCGGCCTGATCGCCGTGATCTACGCCAGCGTCGCGCTGCCCCGCGACCACACCGAGCCGTCGGAGTCGCTCGACTTCCTCGGGGTATTGCTGATGTCGCCGGGCCTGGCGCTGTTCCTGTTCGGGATCTCCTCGATCCCGATGAAGGGCACCATGAACTCCCCGCGGGTCTACGTGCCGATGGCGATCGGGCTGGTGCTGATGGCCGCCTTCGTGTGGCACGCGTTCCGCCCGGCGCATCCGCTGCTCGATCTGCGGCTGTTCCGCAACCGCAACCTGCGGGTCGCCACGATCACGATGTTCCTGTTCGCGGCGGCGTTCTTCGGCGGCCTGCTGCTGGTGCCGACCTACTTCCAGCAGATCCGCGGCGAGTCGACGTTGCACGCCGGGCTGCTGGTGGCGCCGCAGGGCATCGGGGCGATGTTGACCATGCCGATCGCGGGCGCCCTGGTCGACAGGATCCCCGTCGGGCGGGTGGCACCGTTCGGCCTGGTGCTGATCATCGCCGGCATGTTCGGGTTGACCCAGGTCGACTCGACGACCCCGTACTGGAAGATCGTCGTCCCGCTGTTCGTGATGGGGCTCGGCATGGGCGGCACCATGATGCCGATCATGACCTCGGCGATGAAGACGCTGACGTCGCACGAGGTGGCGCGCGGCTCCACCCTGATCAACATCGTGCAGCAGATCGCGAGCTCCATCGGGGTGGCGATCATGTCGGTGCTGCTGACCAACCATCTGAAGGACACCCCGCTCGCCCTGCCCGCCATCGCCACCTGGCGTGACCCGTCGATCGCCGCGAAGATCGGCGGCGAGGCCGGCGTGGCCAAGGGCCTGGCGCAGGCGGCGGAGGCCTTCTCCAGCACCTACTGGGTGGCCGCGTTCATGGTCACGTTGACCCTGATCCCGGCGCTGTTCCTGCCGCGCAAGCGCGAGGAGTCCCACCTGCTGGACGACGCCGAGCCGGGCGCGGCGCCGATGGTGATGCACTGAGTTCGAGCGGCTCCGACAGTTCGGGCAGCTCGGACGAGGTTCGGGGAGCTCGGACGAGATTCGGGGAGCTCGGACGCACCGCGCCGTGGGGTCGACCCCAGCCCCCCTCCCATGATCACCGTTTCGTCGCAGTGTGCACCGGATGAACCGGGGCAGACTGCAACATCACGGTGATCATGGGGCGGTCGCCACGCGGTGCATCCTGGTGGGGTGACGAGCCACGGCAGGTTCCCGACGCGGCCACCCGATCCACCAGCGGGACGGCGAGCCCATCGGCCGGCACTCACAGCACGTAGGTGGCGATCAGGTGTCCGAGCCAGCGCACGTCGTAGTTGCCCTTGAACTCGAGCCGAACCTTCCCGAGGCCGCTGAACCAGAGCTCGAGTTCGGCGTCCAGGTCGAAGGTGCCGGCGGTCTCGATCGAGAAGGCCTGCACCTTGCTGTAGGGAAGCGACGTGTAGTCCCGCTTCTTGCCGGTCATCCCCTGCACGTTGACGGCGATCAGGCGCTTGTTCGTGAACACCACGAAGTCACGTACCGCCTTGAAGCACGCCAGGATCTGCTCGCCCTCGATGATGAGCGGGGCCACGGCCGGCGCGATCGCCTCGGGCGCCTCCGGGCTGAGCCGGAACACGGCTCCGTTCGTGAAATCGATCATGACGACATTCTCCTCCAGCAGGGACGGCGACCTCACAACCGCCCGGCGTCCAGGTCGGCCAGCACCTCGACGGCACGCTCGCGCACCGCACCGAGATCCGCCAACCGTTCGGCGGCCCGAACCTGTTGCGCCACCCGAGGATTGCGCCGCAGCAGCTCGGCGTGGCGGGCCAGGAAGTCCCAGTAGAGCGTGGTGAACGGGCAGGCGTCCGGGCCGGTGCGGCGCCGCCGGTCGAAGCGGCAGCCCCGGCAGTAGTCGCTCATCCGGTCGATGTAGGCGCCGCCCGCGGCGTACGGCTTGGTGGTCATCCGGCCGCCATCCGCGTAGGTGGCCATGCCGATCACGTTGGGCAGCATCACCCACTCCGCGCCGTCGACGAAGCCCGACCACATCCATCGGGTGAGCTGCCAGGGGTCGATGCCGGCGAGCAGCCCGAGGTTGCCCAGCACCATCAGGCGCTGGATGTGGTGGGTCCAGCCGTGATCGTGCACGTCCCGCAGAACCTTTGCCAGACAACGCATCTCGGACCGTTGGCGGGCCATCGGATCGGCCAGCACCGGTGGCAGCGGCCGCTGGGCAGCCAGCACATTGGCCGCGCGGTAGTCCGGAGCCCACTGCCAGTAGCGGCCCCAGACGTACTCCCGCCACCCGATCACCTGACGGATGAAGCCCTCGGCCGAGGCGATCGGCACCGCCCCGGCACGGTAGGCGGCCTCGGCGGCGTCGCACACCTCGGCGGGCAGCAGCAGTCCCAGGTTGAGGTACGGGCTGAGCAGGGTGTGGGCCAGGTGCCAGTTGGACGAGAGCATCGCGTCCTCGTGCGGGCCGAACACCGGCAACACCGTGCGGACGACGTACTCCAGCCGGCGCAGGGCCTCGGGCCGATCGGTCGCCCAGGTGCCGTCGGGTGGGGCACCCCAGGTGGCCTCTGGCCCCAGCGCGGCCAGGTCGGCCAGCACCTGGTGATCGACGTCGTCCAGCGGGGTGCGCAGCGGTTCGGGCCAGGCCCGACCGTCCTTCGGTGGTGGCTCACGATTGTCGGCATCGAAGTTCCATCGGCCGCCGGCAGGCTCGTCGCCGTCCATCAGATAGCCCAGGCGCACCCGCTGCCAGCGGTAGAAGTCCTCCATCCGCACCGCGCGGCGTGACCCCACCCAGTCGGCGAAATCGCTGTAGTGACAGAGGAACTGGTCCGAGCGGGTGATCTCGACACCGTGCCGGCGCAGCATGGCCAGGCCGTCGTACGAGGCCGGCTCCATGGCCACCACGCGATCCGGGTGGTACGCGGCGCGGTGGTCGGCCAGGCCGGACGGCAGGGTGGCGGCGCGGCGCAGGTCGACCTCGAACCCCTCGGCACGCAACGCGGCGGCGAACCGGCGCATCGCCGCGATCACCAGGTGCGCCCGCTGCAGGTGCCACCGGGCGGAGCGGAGCTTGGCCGTGCTCTCGACCATGAGCACCCGGGTGGTGGTCGGGGTGGCCGCCCGCAGCGGGCCCAGCCGCCGGTTGAGCTGATCACCGAGCACCCAGACCGTCTGCACCGGCCCCATCCAACCACCGACATCGTGGCCTTCGGCCCGTGGGACGACGACTGTGTGGTGCTCTACTTCTGCTACGCGATCGAGCACTCCCACCGCCGGCCGACCTCGAGGGGGAACGAACTGTGAGCATCGTGGTCTCGTACGGACCCGAGGGACGCGGCCGCGGCGGACTCGAGTTGGCGCGCCTGATGAGCGACTCGTCCGGCCAACCGGTGATCATCTGTTGTGTCATCCCCGATCGCTGGCAGGGCATCGGCGGGCCGGTCGAGATCGACCGGGACTACCAGGACTACCTGCAGAGCCTGGCCCACGCCGCGCTCGATCGAGCCCGGGAGGCGCTGGGTCCGGTGGCCGCTGGGGTCGATGTGCAGGTCGTCACCGCCCGCTCGGCTCCGGCCGGATTGGTCGAGGTCGCCGAGCGCCGCGAGGCGTGGATGCTGGTCACCGGTTCCTCGGCCGACGGCAGCTGGGGCCACGTCGCCCTGGGCAGCGTCACCGACCGGTTGCTGCACAGCTGCCCCGTGCCCGTGGGGATCGCCCCGCGAGGCTTCCGCGGCCACTCCGGCCAGAAGGTACGTCGGGTCACGGTCGCGGTCGACGGCAGCGAGTCGACAGCCGCCGTGCTGCGCAGTGCCGCCGACATCGCCGCGACCGCCGGTGCCCAGCTGCGGGTGGTGACCTTCGCCGTCCGATCGCGCACGCTGCACGCCCCCGAACTCGGCCGCCACATCGAGGAGCGGGTCATCGCCGCCTGGCGACACCAGGCTGCCGCGGTGGTGGACGCCGCGATCGCCGCGCTGCCGGACGATCGCCGCGCCGGCGTCGAGCAGCTGGTCGCCGAGGCCACCACCTGGCGCAACGTGATGGAGGAACCCGGCTGGGCGGAGGGTGACGTGCTGGTACTCGGCTCGAGCAGCTCGCAGTCCCTGGTCTCGCGGGTGTTCCTGGGGTCGACCGCCACCCGCATCCTGCGGTACTCACCCGTGCCCGTCATCGTCGTCCCCTGACCACCGTCGCCGACCGGCAACGGTGGCGGCTCAGCCGCCGACGTGCACCTGGGGACGGCGCGCCGGGTCGGGCTCGGCGCGGCGCAGGATCTCGTGGGTCAGCGGGGGGATGTCGCCCTCGCCCGCGAGCAGGAACCGCAGGGCGTTGGCCCCCGGATCGCGCTCGCTCCACTCGAAGTAGGCGTGTGGCGGCTCGGCGGACCGGTTGCGCACGTAGAGCAGGACGGCGGCCAGCACGTTGGGCACGCTGACCCCGGTGGCGCGCAGGATCTTGTGCCGTCCCACGGTCACCGCGGTGAGCGGCACCGGAGCGGTGAAGTCGCTGGCGTCGGTGACCTCGACCTCGAGGAAGGTGACCTTGTGGCGCCGGGTGAGGTGGTTGTCGGCGCGCACCTCGAGCGACTTCTCGCGGTACTCCTCGGTGTCGCCGGCATCGAGCCGGTTGGCGATGAACCGCACCGGCTGCTCGCCGTCCACCAGCGTGGCCAGCAGCGCCTCGGCGGCGTCGTCCGGCACCACCCGCGGCACGCGCAACTCGGTACTGCGGGTGACCCGCGAGATCAGGCTGACGAGCAGGATCATCACCACGAAGACCGCGGCGATGACCAGACCCTCGGGACGCTCGGCGACCGTGACCACGCTGGTGTAGATGAAGATCGCACTCACCGCGGCGAAGAAGGCCGCCGCGCCCCGATGCCCTCGGCGCAGCTCGGTCAGGAACACCGCGACCGCCGCCGAGGTCATCAGCGCCAGCACCCCGGTGGCGTAGGCACCCGCCTGATCGTCGACGTTGGCCTGGAAGAACAGGGTCACCAGGACGGCGATCGTGCTGAACACCACCACCAGGGGACGGGTCGAACGCGCCCAGTCCGGCGCCATGCCGTAGCGCGGCAGGTAGCGCGGCACGATGTTCAACAGACCCGCCATCGCCGAGGCGCCCGCGAACCACAGGATGCCGATGGTCGCGATGTCGTAGGCGGTGCCGAAGGTCTCACCCAGGTTGGCGTGGGCGAGATAGGCCAGCGCCCGGCCGTTGGCCTCACCGGCCGGGCGACCGTTCTCGGCCGCCAGGAACGCCTCGTGCGGGATCAACAGGGTGGTCACCAGCGACGAGCCGACCAGCATCACGCTCATGATCGCCGCTGCGGTGGTGAGCAGCTTGCGGGCGTTGCGGATCCGCCCGAGGGGGTTGGCCTGGGTGTCGGTGGGGTCGCCCTTGACCAGGGGCATCACCACCACCCCGGTCTCGAACCCCGACAACCCCAGGGCCAGGGCGGGGAAGACGAGCAGCGCCGCACCGATGATGCCCAGCGGTGAGGAGTGTTCGACCAGCATCGCCGCCCGCCAACCACTGAACAGATCGGGGTGGGCCGCCACCCGCTGCAGGCCGTCGCCGATGACGATGGCCGAGAGCCCCAGGTAGGCGATCACCAGGATCACCGCCAGCCCGATGGCCTCCTTGAAGCCCTTGAGGAACACCGCGGCGAGCGCCGCCAGCAGCACCAGCGTGACCATCACCTGGCGACCGGACAGGGCCGACTTCAGATGGGGATTCTCGATCATGTGGGCGCTGGCGTCGGCCGCCGACAGCGTGATGGTGATGATGAAACCCGTTGCCACGAAACCGATCAGGGTGAGTACCAGCAGCTTGCTCGGCCAGTACGACAGCAACCGCTCGAGCATCGACAGGCTGCCGTCGCCGTGTGGGCTCTCGCCGGCCACGCGCCGATACATCGGCAGCGCGCCGAACAGGGTGATCAACACCAGGACGACGGTCGCGATCGGTGCCAGCGCGCCGGCGGCGAGGGCCGCGATGCCGGGCTGATACCCCAGGGTGGAGAAGTAGTCGACCCCGGTCAGGCACATCACCCGGAACCAGGGCTGCACGTGCTGGTGCTGAGCAGCCTCGTGCTCGCTCTCGTAGAACCCGCCGTCGGGGTTGGCGCCGGCATCGACGAACCAGCGGCGGAACCGCTCGGACGCCGAGGCTGGTGCGGCGGCGGCCGGCTCCGGGACGGCTGCGGGCGGGGTGTCCATGGTCACGACCCGCCATCCTACGGATGAGCGCCGGCCCGAGGCCTCTCGGCGCGGATACCGATGCCGCTGCTCATGGTCAGCTCAGCAGGCGCCGCGCCGCCTCGGCGCCGGACAGCATCGCGCCCTCGACCTTGGCCTCACCGAAACCGTCCCCGGCGAACACCAGCGGGGGCACCCCCGTGGCCCGCAGGCACCGGCCGGAGTGGGTCACCGTGGGCCGGGCGTACCGCCAGCGCTGCAACTGCATCAGCTCGGGCAGCGGCTCGGCGTCCCCGTGGTCGGCCAGCCGCGCGGCCGCGAGCAGGTCGGTGGCGACGTCCTCGATCGGGGCCTGCCAGGCCCGCGCGCTGTACGGCGCGTCGGCGTGGATGGTGAGCACCGGGCTCGCCGAGATGCCCTTGACCTGATTGTCGGCCAGCCACTCGATCGGTCCGGTGGCCGGGTCGATGGCACCCGGTTCCGGCAGGCCGGACGGGCCGGTGAGCGGCACCAGCAGGGCCAGGCACGGGTCGTAGCGGACGGCGCGCAGCGCGGCCTCGTCGTCCGCTGCCAGTTCGGTGCCGCCCGCGACCAGCAGGTCGAGCGATTGCGGCACCGGCGGGGTGAGGATCAGGGCGTCGGCACGCAGGGTCGCGGCGGTATCGGTGTCGGGTCCGGTGTCGACGAGCCAGCCGTCGCCGTCGCGCCAGATGGCACCCACCGTGGTCTGCATCCGGACGTCGAGCCCGGTCGCCAGCTGCTCGGCGATCGCGCGCATCGAGCGGACGCCGCGATAGCGCGGGTGCCCGTCGGTGGGGGCGTCGTCCGGCAGGCCGCGGGGGCCGATCTGGCCGTGGAACCAGGGCGCCACCAGGCCCAGCGCCTGCCACTGCGCGACCAGCGCGGCGAACTCGGCGGTGTGGGTGGTGATGAACTGTGCCCCGTGATCGGCGAGCAGGCTCGAGCCGGGCGCCCGGTCCGGCTCACCGAGATCGCGGGTGCCCAGCCTGCCGCCGGGGTACCGGCCCTTGTCGAGCACCACCACCTCGTGGTCGGCCGCCAGCGCCCGGGCCGCGACCAGCCCGGCGACACCTGCCCCGATGATCACGATGTGCCGGCGCCGGGGGCGCGTCGAGTCGTTCACCGAGGCGGCGCCCTGATCGTCCACCCGGCCACGGTAGGGCTCTCACGGCGGCGCGGCAGGTCGGGCGTACCGGACGTCGGGTTCGCGTTCCTCGTTGCCCTGCCCGTCGGTGAACTCGACCGCCACGAAGCCGTGGCGTTCGTAGAACCGGCGCGCCCGGGCGTTGACCTGGAACGTCCACAGCTGCAGGCCGCTGGGGTCGCGGGCCTCGGCTCGGACCCGAGCCAGCGCGAGCAGGGCGGAGCCGATGCCGCGACCCTGCGCCGCCGGATCGATGAAGAGCTGGTCGACCCAGCCGTCGTGCGTGGTGAGCATGCCGACCACGGCGCCTCGGTCGCCCCGTTCGCCGGCGGATTCGGCCACCCAGGTCCGGCCGGCCGGCAGCAGGACGTCGCGCACCCAGCCGCGGACCTCGTCGTCGGAGTGCGCCCGACGTACGCTCGGCAGCGCGCAGTCCCAGGACCGCAGCCACATGGAGGCCACCTGCTCGGCGTCGTGGACCGTGGCCGGTCGGATCGCCACCTCGCCGTGGTGAGGCACGAAGCCACCCGAGACCAACTGCGGCACAACGGAACTCGCATCGCACTCGGCGGCGATATCGAGATCCTCCGCATCCCCACGACCCGCCAACTCCCGACCACTCGCCACATCCCCGAGCACCGCACGCACCCAGGAGTCGCCGGGGGTCGGGCCGGTTCATGCGTCTCGGGGGGCAAACCCGGCCGACCCCGAGGCCAGTCGCCAGGACTCCGCGGCGAGGCGCGCTTCGACCGACAGGTCGTCGTGTCCGGCGTCGATCAGGGCCGCCAGGATCGCGCCGGCGCCGAGCAGGTCCTCGGCCGCGGGCCGCAGCGTGTCGTCCGGCCAGCGCTCACCGGCGGCGATCACCGCGATGCAGTCCTGGGGGGCGCCGGCGTCCAGCACGGCCGCGAGCCGGTGGGCGACGGCGGTGCGGTTGCGCAGACAGCCGGCGAGCACCTCGACCCCGCGATCGGCCAGCGCGGCACTGATGCTCGCACCGTTGGGCGAGGGCAGCAGCACCCGGTTGACCCGATCCGCGGTGCGGCGCAGCGAGGCCGGCGACAGGCTCACCGCCGCCGGATCGCTCCGTGCCCGGTCACGGTGCACGGCGAGAGTGGCGTCGAGTGCGCGGGCTGCCGTCTCGGCATCCGGGGTACCTGGTTCGGGCAGCCACGGCCAGGGATGGACGACGATCCCGGCATCGGCTGCCACGCTCACAGCGGTGCTGAAGCTCAGCACGTCGACGATCACGCAGGCGCGTACCTGGTCGACGAGGGCGCGCGCGCCGACCGGCCCCCACTCGAACCGGATCCGATGACCGTGCTGATCGGTGAACTCGGGGACGGCCGCCATGCACCCAGCCTGACACCTGTGCCGGACGGCACTAGCGTGGCGGCACCCGGACGAGAGAGGCATCATGAGCGAACGCGACGACCTGATCGAGGCCCTCGGCAAGCAGCGCTTCTTCCTGCGGTTCACCGTGCGCGGGCTGACCGACGAGCAGGCCCGGCTGCGGCCCACGGCCAGCGAGTTGTGCCTGGGCGGGTTGATCAAACATGTGGCCGCCACCGAGAGCCGCTGGATGGACTTCGTCCTCGACGGGCCGGCAGCGATGGCCGGGCCGGACGTGAACGACCCCAACGCCGACTGGAGCGAGTGGGCCAACCTGTTCCAGCTGCTCGAGGGCGAAACCCTCGCCGGCGTGCTGGCCGACTACGAGAAGGTGGCCGCGCGCACCGACGACCTGGTGCGTACGCTGCCCGACCTGGACGCCGACCAGCCCCTGCCCGAGGCGCCGTGGTTCCCGCCGGGGGCGCGCTGGTCGGCCCGCCGGGTGCTGCTGCACGTGATCGGTGAGACCAGCCAGCACGCCGGGCACGCCGACATCCTGCGCGAGAGCATCGACGGTCAGAAGAGCATGGGGTAGGTGCGATCACCCATACTGCGGGCATGACCTCCGTCGACCACGTCCCACTGAGACGGCCGCTGCTCGCACGGGATCGGCACGAGTCGGGCCGCGCCGCCACGCCCCTCGAGTTGCTCTTCGACCTGGTGTTCGTGGTGGCGATCGCGAGCAACGCCGCCCAACTCCACCACGGCATCGCCGAGGGCCACTACGACGCGCTGGTCGGCTACACCATGACCTGGTTCGCCATCTGGTGGGCGTGGATGGGCTACACCTGGTTCGCGTCGTCCTACGACAACAACGACGTCGGCTTCCGCCTGCTCAGCCTGCTGATCATGGCCGGGGCGTTGATGCTGGCTGCCGGGGTGCCGGACATCTTCGCCGACGGCCAGTCGCTGATCGTCGTCCTCGGCTATGCCGTGATGCGGCTCGGCATGGTCGGGTTGTGGCTGCGCGCCGCCGCCGCCAACCCGGCCGGACGGCGCACCGCCCTCACCTACGCCATCGGCATCACCGCCGTGCAATTGATCTGGGTCGCGCGACTCTGGGCCCCCGAGGGCTGGCTGGTGATCACGTTCTTCGCCTGCGTGGCCCTCGAGCTGTCGATTCCCCTGGTGGCCGAGCGCGCCGGCGAGTCGAGCACGTTCCACCCGCACCACATCGCCGAGCGCTACGGCCTGCTGACGTTGATCGTGCTGGGCGAGGTGATCCTGTCGTCGGTGCAGGCGGTGCAGGGGGTGATCTCGACGCCCGACGGGTTCGGGTGGGCGATGGTTCCGCTGGTGATCGGAGGCCTGCTGCTGGTGTTCGCGCTCTGGTGGTTGTACTTCGCGCGCGAACACCACGACATCGTCGACGACCCCCGCTGCGTCTGGATCTTCGGCTACGGTCACCTGCCGATCTTCGCCTCGACCGCTGCCGTCGGGGCGACGCTGGCCGCGGCGGTGGACGTCGCGCAGCACGAGGCGCACACCAGCGCCCGGGTGGTGGCGTTGCTGCTCGCCACCGCTCTGGCGATCTTCGTGCTGGCCCTCGGGTCGATCCGGGCTGTTCACGACCGCAACGGGTTCCGCGACCTGGTGCCCTCGGTCGTGGTGGCCGTCGCGGTGTGGGGCGTCGCGGCGCTCGGACTGCCGATCGGGTGGTCGGTGTTGGCGATGGGGCTGGTGCTCACCGGCGCCGTGGTGCGTCACGTCTGGTGGCCCACCCAGCGCGCCGTCCCGCACCCGGCCTGAACCTCGTAGACGGCCTGAACCTCAGCCGGCGTGGCCCTCATACGCCCAGGGCATCCCGCCAGGCGATCCAGCGGCGCAGGTTGGTGGTGTCGTAGTCCGGGCCGCCGGCGCTGATCGTGATGAAGGTGGCGCCTGCCTCCAGCAGGCCGGCGGCCACGTCGTCCGGGCCCTGGCCTTGGTTGAGACCGACCGAGACCTCGATGTCGGCCACGTCGCGTCCCTCGGCGGCGCAGTGCTCGGCGAGCACGGATCGCTTGTGCCGCAACTCCTCCGGGGTGCAGAAGCTGTGCCAGATGTCGGCGTGGCGGGCGACCAGGCGCAGCGTCTTCTTCTCGCCGCCGCCACCGATCAGGATCGGGATGCGCCGCACCGGCGGGGGGTTCAGCGCCGTCCAGCGCCGCTCGATCCGGGGCAGGGCGTCGCGCAGATCGTCCAGCCGGCTGCCCGCCGTCCCGAACTCGTAGCCGTAGGCGAGATAGTCCTTCTCGAACCAGCCCGATCCGATGCCGAGGATCAGCCGGCCGTTGCTGATGTGGTCGACGGTGCGGGCCATGTCGGCCAGCAGCTCGGGATTGCGGTAGGAGTTGCAGGTGACCAGCGCGGTCAGCTCCACCCGCGAGGTCTGCTCGGCGAAGGCGGCGAGCATGGTCCAACACTCGAAGCTCTTGCCCTCGGGGTCGCCGAACAGCGGGTAGAAGTGGTCCCAGGTCGAGACCACGTCGACCCCGAGGTCCTCGGCTTGCCCCACCGCGCGCCGGATCGCGGCGTACTCCGCGTGCTGCGGTTGCACCTGGAACCCGATCCGGATCGAGCGGGCGGTCTGCCTGGTCATGTCCTCACTACCCTCCTGTGCACTGCGCCAGATGTGGAGCAGTGCACAGGCGGCATCGTCGCACGCCGATGCCGCCGGCCATTCCGCTGAGATGGCCCGGCTGCCTAGGCTCGCGGTCATGGACGATCGCGAACGGCTGGCCGGCTACGTCGACACCTGGTGGCAGGCGATCCACGACGTGATCGCCCTGCTCGAGACACTGGACGCCGAGCTGTCACCGCCGGACTGGCACCGTCCCACGGACCTTCCGGGCTGGGACGTGCACGATGTCGTGGCCCACCTGGCGCACCTCGAGGCCGTGCTCGCCGGCGCACCGGAGGATGCGCCGGACGGCGAACCCCCGCCTCACGCCACCCACCCGACCGCGATCTACACCGAGCGTGGGGTCGTGGCCCGTCGTGGCCACACCCCCACGGCCCTGATCGCCGAGCTGCGCCGGTCCGCGGCACGACGCCGGGCCGAACTGGCGGCCAACCCACCCACGGACGCCGCGGCGAAGCCCGAGCGGATCTTCGACGGGATCGACTGGGACTGGCAGACCCTGCTGCGGAATCGTCCGCTCGACGTGTGGATGCACGAGCAGGACCTGCGCCGCGCACTCGACCGCCCCGGCAACCTCGACAGCCCGGCCGCCCGGCACACCGTCGGCGTGCTGGCGCGCTCGCTCGGCTTCGTCCTGGGCAAGCGCGCCGGGGCTCCGGCCGGGGCCACCTTGATCGTCGAGATCGGGGACGACCGGCCCCGCGGCTTCGTGGTCTCGGCCTCCGGACGCGGTGAGCCGATGCGCGAGCTGCCAGCCGACCCCACGGTGCGCCTGCGGATGGACGTCGGCAGCTTCGCGATGCTGGCCGGTGGACGGCGCTCCCCCGAACCGGGTGCAGTGGTCATCGAGGGCGACGAGCACCTCGGACGACGCGTGCTGGCGGGCATGGCCGTCACCCCGTGAGCCAGCTCACTCAGCAGGGCGGAACAGATCATCGACGATCAGGGGTGAGGTGATCAATTCAACGTTCAACTATTTCGGAGGACCCGTGAACGTGCTCGTCCTGGTCGGCAGCCTGCGTCCCGACTCGCTCAACCGCCGCCTCGCCCGCGCCGCGGTCGCCGAGCTGCCCGAGGGGGTCGAGGCACGGTTCTTCGACCGGCTGCCCGAGCTGCCGCGCTACGACCAGTCGCTGGACGTCGACCCGGCGCCCGAGGTGGTCGCCGAGTTGCGTCGCGCCGTACTGGCCGCCGATGCGCTGCTGGTGGTGACCCCCGAGTACAACGGCGCGCCGTCCGGAGTGATCAAGGACGCCATCGACTGGGTCTCGCGCCCGCGCGGCGAGGCGGCGATCGTCGGCAAGCGGGCCGCCGTCCTGGCCGCGACCATGGCCCCCCGCGGCGCCCAGTGGGCGCGCGAGATCACTGCGCGGTCGTTGACGGTGGCCGGCGCCGAGGTGCTGCCCGAGACGGTCGGCCTGGCTACCGCACACCAGGGTCTGGCCGGCGACACGATCGTGGACGACGCCACCCGCGCGGCGGTCACCGCCCTGGTGACCAGCCTGGTCGCCGAGCCGATCGTGGTCGACGCCCTGGTCGGCTGACCGTCCGATCAGCGAACCTGGTCGTCGTCGAGGATCCAGCCGGTGCGCATCCCCGGGGCACGTCCCGGCTCGATGAAGTACTCGGTGCCGAACATCATCGCGAACGGCTCCGGCGGGATCGCGAGCATCATTCCGACGTCCGTGGTCTGGCTGGCATGGGCGGTGAGCGAGGCGCGCTTGCGGTCGAGGTAGGCCGACACGTCGACCCTCCAGTGCAGCTCCGCCTCGGGGGTGCCGATCGGATTGCCGTCGTCGGCCGGTGAGTCCGGGTTCCAGTCTCCGGTATCCATCCCGGAGGCCGCGGCGGCCTGGTACAGCGCGCGCATGGCATCGCGGTTCATGGTCGCCTCGAGCAGCCGCGGACGCCGCTTGGCCAGGTCCGCCGCACGATGCGTGATCCGGTGCACCGCAATGTGATCAGGATGCCCGTACCCGCCGTGCCAGTCGTAGCCGATCAGGACGTCGGCGTCCTCCTCGTCGAGCACCGCGACGATGCGCCCGGCGGCCTCGTCGACGTCGGCGTTGTGCAGCGCATCGGGGTCGTGATTCTGCTCCCAGCCGGTCATCCCCGAGTCGGAGTAGTCGAGCCAGGCCACCCGGGCGAGGCCGATCGCGTCGGCGGAGGCCTGCGCCTCGAGCCGGCGACGCTGGGCCACGGTCTCGCCGTCCGCCAGGTCGGTCGGCGCCTCGCCGTGATCACCATTGGTGGCGAACACGACCATGACCCGGTGGCCCTCGTCGGCCGCCCGGGCCATCGATCCGCTGGTCAGGCTGGCCTCGTCGTCCGGGTGGGCGTGAACGAAGACGATGGTGGACATCGGGCCATCATGCCGTCTCGGCCGGCCGACGACCTGCGGGAGCCTGGTGCGTCATGGGGTC
Organism: Kineosporiaceae bacterium; assembly: GCA_046330955.1. Classification (GTDB taxonomy): domain Bacteria; phylum Actinomycetota; class Actinomycetes; order Actinomycetales; family Kineosporiaceae; genus JADJPO01. The sequence goes on from JAXLRT010000021.1 coordinate 55,035, forward strand.
GTGGCGGCAGTGCGGGTGGTGGCCGGGCCGGCGCCGGCCGCGTTCAACGGGGTCACCACCACGGTGTAGGTCCGCCCCGCCCGCAAGCCGATCAACGTCACACCCCGCCGCCCCGCCCCGTACTCGGAGTCATCCGAAGACCAACTCCGACCATCGGCACCACTCTCGCTCCACGACAACCGGTAACTCGTCGCCCCCGTCGCCGCACCCCAGGCCAGATCCAAGGTCGAGGCCGTGGCCCCCGACAAACTCATCGACGACACCGCCGACGGGCGCTGAACCACGCCAACCGGCGAGGTGGGCACTGGTGCCGACGGCACTCCCGATGGTCCACTGGACGTGCCCGGGGCGCGGGTCACCGAAGCTCGCGGTCCCACGTGGGTGGGAGGCGCGACCACCGGAGCACCCGGCGCTGAGGCTGCGGAACCCGGCATCGAGGCCACTGGCGTCGACCCGATGGCCGAGGCGGCAGCGGACGGAGCCCGCACAGCCCCGCTGGCCGCCGCCGCGGAGCCGGCAGAAGTGGCGGCTGTGCCCTGGTCTGCCCCACGGCCGAACGAGAACCAACCCACCGGCAGAGCGATGGCCGCACCCACTGCCACCGCGGCCAGAGTCACCCACCCCGGTCGTGCAGCCACGCGACGAGAGGGTGGTGCGACAACCTCCAGGTCGGGGAGGGCAGAAGGAGGGCGGTGGGCGGCTGGAACGCGCACAACGGTGGCAGCGTCGTGGGCCAACAGGCCGGGAGCCGGGGCGCGGAGGGGAAGCGGCGCTGCCCGAGCCATCGGCACGGTCGAGGCTGCCTGGAACCTCGAGGGCGTCAGCTGGAGAAGCCGCTCGGCGAGCTCCGACGACGATGGACGTTGCTCGGGCCGCTTCGCGAGCATCGACTCGATCAGCTGCCACAGCGGGTCCGGGATCTCTGTGGGGCGCGGAACGGCGTCCTGCGCATGGGCACGCAACATCGCGACCGGGTTCTCGGCAGCGAAGGGTTGCCGGCCCGTGGCCCACTCGTACATCAGCACGCCGAATGCGTAGACGTCGGCCGCAGCGCCCGCCGACCCTCCCAAGGCGACCTCGGGTGCGATATACCCCGGAGTTCCGATCACCGAGGTCAGATGGGTCGAGGTGTTGCCCATCAGCCGTGAGATGCCGAAATCCGTCAACCTGATACGCGCGGTACCGTCCGGGCCGACCTCTGCCAGGATGTTCTCCGGCTTCACGTCGCGGTGCACCACCCCTGCCGCATGAACGGCGGCCAAGCCCTGAGCCACCTGCACCATCACCGGCAGCAACTCGTTCAGCGCCTGCGGCGGCGGCTTCACCGTTCGGAGATTCCCCGAACCGAACAGGTCCATCACGATGCCGAGATCGTCGGATTCGACCACGAGATCGCGCACCCGGACCACCTGGGGGTGCGTGATCGCACGCAGTAGATCGCGTTCGAGGACAAACCGGGAGACCACATCCGGGACCGAGGCCAGATCATCGCGGAGCAATTTCACGGCAACGTCGGGCCCCCCGTCGCGCACGGACGCGCGATAGACGCGGCCCATCCCTCCCTTGCCGATCAGTTCACCCAGCACATATCGCGACCCGAAAGCCCGTCCACCCACCCGTTCCTCCTCCGACAACCCTGCGCCAGTTCATCATGCGAGGAGGATCGACCACCGCCCCTTCGACCGGTTGAGGCCAGAAATCGCCCGCCACTGCCATGAGAAGTCATCACCGCCACAGGTCACAGCTGAAGGAAATGGGTGGCTTCGGCTCCGACGTGCGCGATCCTGGCTCCGGGGGAACATCGGCCAGAGGGGGATACCGGCGTGTCAGTGCCCGATGACGGGGAAAGGGATCGTGACACGATCTCGGTGACGGTACCCATTCAGGGACGCAGCCTGCGGCTTCGCGGTGACGAGGAATTCACCATCGGGCGTAGCCCGAATTGCGCGATCGTGCTGAACGATCCCGGCGTCTCTCGCCTGCATGCCCGAGTGCAGCGCGTCGGGTCGAACTGGCGGATCCTCGACGCCGGCAGCGCCAACGGCACCTGGCATGACGGGGTGCAGGTCGACCAGATCTCTGTTGCCGGCGAACGGGTCTCGGTACGGGTGGGTGGCTGGCACGACGGCATCGAGTTGATCTTCGACCCGCCGTCCACCCACCGGGAAGCCGCCCGATTGCATCCGCTCCACGCCGGCCGGATGCGCCTGGGGCGCGCCCTGGACAACGAGATCGTGTTACCCGATCTGCTGATCTCGCGCCATCACGCCGAACTGGTGATCGGGCCGAACGGGATCCAGCTCACGGATCTGGGCAGCGCCAACGGCACCTTCGTCGACGGTCGCCCGGTGAACTCGGCGCCACTGCGGGTCGGCGAGACCATCGCCATCGGGCCGTTCCAACTCCACTTCGACGGAACCTCACTGCACGAACGGGTCGACAGCGGCGACATCGTCTTCGGTGCGGCCGGGCTCACCGTCGACGTGAGTGGCCGGCGCCTGCTCGACGACGTCGGCTTCAGCCTGGGACCCCGGACCCTGATGGCCGTGGTGGGTCCCAGCGGGGCCGGCAAGTCCACCCTGCTGGGCACCCTGACCGGCTTGCGGCCCGCGACCTCCGGCTCGGTGGCCTACGCCGGCCGCGATCTGTACCGCCACTACGGCGAACTCCGCCAACGCATCGGGTTCGTTCCCCAGGACGACATCCTGCACACCGCGCTGACGGTCGAGCAGGCTCTCACCTTCGGCGCGCAACTGCGGTTCCCGGCCGACACGAGTCGCCAGGAACGCGGCGTCCGGGTTCGGGAGGTGGCCGCCGAGCTGAGCCTGACCGAGCGCCTGGGCACTCCCATCGCTCGGCTCAGTGGCGGTGAGCGTAAGCGGGCCAGCACCGCGCTCGAACTACTCACCCGCCCCTCCCTGCTGCTGCTCGACGAGCCGACCAGCGGGCTGGACACGGACCTCGACCGGGAGGTGATGACCCGGCTGCGCAGCCTCGCGGACGACGGCCGCACCGTGGTGGTGGTGACACACAACCTCGAGCATCTCGACGTCTGCGACGTGGTCATGGTGCTGGCACGGGGCGGCCACGTCGCCTACCTGGGGCCACCCGCCGCCGCCTTCGACTACTTCGGCGCCCGCACGTGGGCCGATGTGTTCGCGGCACTGAAGACCTCGGACGGCAAGCAGTGGGCCCATCGATTCCGCTCCTGGGGCCGGCGATCACCGGCATCGGCACCCATGCCCTCGATCGGCCGGGACTCATCGTCGACGCCACTGACCCCATTGGCCCCGCAACGCGCGCCGTCCCCCCTGGCCCAACTGGGCACGCTGATCCATCGACAGGTGAGGGTCACGCTCGCCGACCGCACCCTCACCACGATCCTGCTGGTGCTGCCGGCGATCCTGGCGGCCATCACCCGGGTCATCCCCGGGCAGAACGGCCTGGCCCGGCGCGCGGGCAACACCGATGCCCGACAGTTGCTGCTGGTCCTGATCGTGGGCGCCTCCCTCACTGGTGCGGCGACCGCCGTGCGCGAACTGGTCAAGGAGCGGGCGATCTACCGTCGCGAACGAGCCATCGGCTTGTCGAGCGGGATCTACCTGACGTCCAAGATCCTGGTGTTGGGTCTGATCGCCATGGCCCAGGGCGCCGTCCTGGCGAGCCTGGCGATGCTCGGTCGTCCCCGCGCCAGCGGTGCGCTCGTGCTCGGATCGGGCAGTCTCGAGATCACGGTGGTGGTCGCGCTGGTCGCCGCGGTGTCGGCCTGCCTCGGCCTGTGCATCTCGGCGGCGGTGCGGGACGAGAACCAGGCGATGCCACTGCTGGTGCTGCTGAGCATGGCTCAGCTGGTGTTGTGCGGCGCCCTGGTTCCCGTGGTCGACCGACCCGTGCTCGAACAGCTCAGCTGGCTCCTCCCGGCGCGGTGGGCCTTCTCGGCGACGGCGGCCACGGTGGGGCTGACCGGCATGTCCCTTCCGACGGCAACCCCCGACCCGACCTGGGAATCCTCGGCCGCCACGTGGTGGAGCGACGTCGGCATGCTCGCCGCCCTGGCCACACTGGGGGTGGCCCTCGGCTACCTCCTGCTCCGCAGACTGGACCCCCGCACCAAGCGCTGAACAGCTGATGGTCGCTTCATCCGTTCACCCGATTGACGAGAAGAGGGCGTCAACGGACCAGGGTCCCGTGTGACCGAAGAGTCGGCTCTTACCCTGGCGGGCATGACTGCCCGCCGCCCGGCCGAGAAGGCCTCCCCGCCCGCCCCCGTCGAGGCCGCACCGTCCCCGGACGACGCGTCGCCGGCCGGGTCGACCGCCCCCGCGACCGACAGCCCACCCGAGCCGCAGTCCTCGAACGGCGCGCTCGCCGCGGCCGCCGAGGAGATCCAGCGCCTGCGGCACCAGCTCGAGCCGGACGAGGACCCCGAGCTCGACAGCACCGACGGCGCCGACGGTAAGAAGACGCCCGCGTGGAAGATCGGGTACCCGTACCCGAAGAAGATCAACCGCGAGGAGTACGAGAAGACCAAGTACGCCCTGCAGATCGAACTGCTGAAGCTGCAGGCGTGGGTCAAGGACACCGGGCAGAAGATCGTGATCCTGTTCGAGGGCCGCGACGCCGCCGGTAAGGGCGGCTCGATCAAGCGGTTCACCGAGCACATGAACCCCCGCGGCGCCCGCGTGGTCGCCCTGAGCATCCCCACCGAGGTCGAGCGCGGCCAGTGGTACTTCCAGCGCTACGTCGCCCACCTGCCCACCGCCGGGGAGATCTGCATGTTCGACCGGTCCTGGTACAACCGGGCCGGTGTCGAGCGGGTGATGGGCTTCTGCACCCCGATCCAGTACCTCGAGTTCATGCGGGAGTGCCCGGACTTCGAGCGGATGCTGGTGAACTCCGGCGTCCACCTGTTCAAGTTCTGGTTCTCGGTCGGGCAGGAGGAGCAGGCCGCCCGCTTCGCCTCGCGCCGGGTCGACCCGGTCAAGCAGTGGAAGCTGTCCCCCACCGACCTGGCCAGCCTCGACAAGTGGGACGCCTACACCGAGGCCAAGGAGGCGATGTTCTTCTACACCGACACGCCCGTCGCCCCGTGGACCGTGATCAAGTCCAACGACAAGAAGCGCGCCCGGCTCGAGGCGATGCGGGTCGTGCTGTCGCACTTCGACTACCCCGCCAAGGATCACGAGCTGGTCGGCGCGCCGGACCCGCAGATCGTCGGCAAGGCATCCCAGATCTTCGAGGACGGCGAGCACCCGGGGCACCTGCTGCCCACCCTGCCGACCAGCTGACCACCGTGCGCCGCTGACGCGGGGGGTGGCTCAGCGATCTGCCACTCAGCGATCCGGCCACTCCTCGCGCAGCAGGGCATAGGTGTAGCCGTCGAGCCAGCGGCCCGAGCGGTGCAGGCCGTCCCGGACGGCGTGACCCTCCCGCCGCAGTCCGACCCGCTCCATCAGCTGCCACGAGGCGGTGTTGTCCGCGAAGCAGCCGGCCACCACCCGGCGCAGACCGAGCGGCCCGAAGCACAGCTCGATCGCGGCCCGAACCGCCTCGGTGGCATACCCCTTACCCCTCTGATCGGGGTGGAGCGTCCAGCCCAGCTCGGCCTGGACGCCCTGGGCAACCGCTCGCACCTCGGTCTGGGACCAGGCGTCGTCGATCCTGATCATGAGGTCACCGATCACCTCACCGGCCCGCTCGATGATCACCGTCACGGCGAGCCGGTCCGGCGCGCGGAAGTAGCCGGCGTACTGCTCGAACGTCTCCGGGGCGGTGGTGATCCACTCGTAGACCTCGGGCAGGCGCCGGATCGGCCACGTGGTCCGGTCGTCGTCCGGCACCGCCCGACGCAGGGTCAGGCGGTCGGTGGCGATCGGCCAGGCGAGTCCGGCCAGCGGGTCCTCACTCGGCGGGGTGTCCGTCACCCCGCCATGGTTCCCCATGAGTCCAGGCAGGTCCGCACGAGGTGGTCCCCTCGGGCCGACCGCCGAGTCAGTGACCCCAGTGGTGACCGTGCAGCTTCAGCGTGGAACTGATGATCTTCATCTGGTGCGGCTGCACCCGCGCCGGCAGGCGGCGCCGTCCGATCGCCTCACCGAAGATCGCGTACAGGTGCGGGAAGCTGGGGTCGCCGGTGGCCATCACCTCGCGCAGCCGCGCGCTGCCCGGCAGTTCGTTCGTCTGGCTGCGGCGACGGTCGGTGCCCAGGAACTTCAGGGCGGCGTGGTCCAGGACGTGCGAGTGGATCGCCAGACCGGTCAACCCGAGCAGTTCGGCGGTGATGAGCAGACACCCCTGGGTGTCCTCGTCCCAGGCGGCGAGGCGCTCGTTCACCTCCAGGACCTGCGAGATGGCGACGGTGCGAGTCGACTGCGCGAGCGTGGAAACAGGCATGCTGAACCCCCAGGCAGGGACGTGATCAGGATGTCGATGACGTCGACGCTGACGGGAACCGACGCCCGCCCCTGTCGGCAGCGACCGCGCTCACTGCAGCATCGGGCCGGCGGCGCCGGCCATCTTCACCCGATCGGCAGATCAAGTCGGCGGCCCCCCGATGACGAACGGCCCGGTCCGGAGCCCGGCGAGGGGCGAACGCTGGGGGTTCGACCATCCCGAGAAGGGCGACCATCCCGAAAGGGGTCTGTCATGGCGCGCATCGCCGAGGCCGCCGCCGAGTTCCTCACCGCACGCCGCATCGCCGTCACCGGGGTCTCGCGGGAGGCCGGATCGCACGGGGGCAACGCCGTCCTGGCCGGATTGCGTCGCCGAGGTTTCGAGGTGATCCCGGTCAATCCGCAGGCCACCGAGCTCGAGGGGGTGCCCTGCTACCCCACCCTCGCGGCGATCCCCGGTGGCGTGGACGCCGTGGTGATCGCGACCCGGCCCGAACACGCCGCCGCGACCGTGCGCGAGTGCGCCGAGCTCGGCATCACCAAGGTCTGGATGCACCGGTCGTTGGGCGGCGGCAGTTACAGCGCAGAGGCCGTGGACGTCGCCCGGCAGCTCGGCGTCCGGCTCATCCCGGGCGGTTGCCCGCTGATGTTCGGTGCGGACGCCGACCGCGGACACCGCATGATGCGCGGCTTCTGCCGACTCACCGGAGCGGTCCCGCGCCAGGTCTGACCTCTTCCGTGATCAGAGGTCACCGGGACGACGCAGCCGCTTGGTCTCGGAGCGCCGCTTCTTGGCCTCGACCCGCCGTCGTCGGGCCGCGGCGCTCGGCCGGGTGGGACGGCGCCGAGGCGGCGGCGGTGCAAGGGCCTCTCGCAGCAGGGCCGCGAGCCGATCCCGGGCGGCGCCCCGATTGCGGCGTTGCGAGCGGTACTCCGAGGCGACCACGACCAGCGTGCCGGCGACGAGGCGGCCGGCGAGCCGGTCCAGCAGGCGTGCCCGCAGCTCATCGGTCAGGCTCGGCGAGCCCTCGACGTCCCAGATCAGCTCGACCCGCGAATCGGTGGTGTTCACCCCCTGACCGCCGGGCCCGCTCGATCGCGAGAACCGCCAGGTCAGCTCGCTCGCGGGGATCGCGAGCGAGGCGGTGACCGGCAGGTCGGGCTCCATGACACCAGCGTCGCAGGTGATCGCGGCCGATCCCACCGTCGCCTGTCACCACCCCCACCTACGCTGCCCTGCATGGCCCGACGACCTTCGACCGACCCGCACGCCGACCCATCGGACGCCGGCGCCTGCTTCGAGTTCGAGGCCACGCTGTGGCTCTGGTCGGGTGGGGGTGGCGGGTCGTGGCACTTCGTGACCGTCCCCGAGGACATCAGCGACGAGATCGCCGACCTGACCACCGGGCTCCGGGGCGGCTTCGGCTCGGTGAAGGTGCGGGCGCACCTCGGGGGGACGGCGTTCGAGACCTCGGTGTTCCCCTCGACCGAGCAGAAGGCCTACATCCTGCCGGTGAAGAAGTCGGTCCGGACTGCCGAGCGGATCGCTGCCGGCGACCGGCTCGCCGTCCGGATTCAGCTGGTTCATCAGGCACCGTCCTGACCGCCCGATCCGGGGCGGCGCACTTCTTGGGTGGTATGTAGTACATCTACTACTATTCACATCATGGCTGCATCCGAGACGGTCATCGAGGTGGCCGGCCTGCACATGTCCTACGGCTCCACGCCCGTGCTACGCGGGGTCGACCTGCGGCTGAGCGCGGGTGAGGTCGTCGTCCTGCTCGGGCCGAACGGCGCCGGCAAGACCACGACGATCGAGATCCTCGAAGGCTTCCGGGCGCCGTCCTCGGGGGTGGTGCGGGTGCTCGGCGTCGAGCCGCTGACCGCGGACGAGGCCTGGCGCGCCCGCGTGGGCGTGGTGTTGCAGTCCTGGCGCGACCACGCCCGATGGCGGGTGCGCGAATTGCTCGCCCATCTCGGTGAGTTCTACCGTCCTTACGCGACGGCGCAGCGTCCCCGTCCCTGGGACACCGATGAGCTGCTCGCCCGCGTCGGCCTGTCGGACAAGGCCGATCGACAGATCATGGGGCTGTCCGGTGGCGAGCGCCGCCGGCTCGATGTCGCGGTCGGCCTCGTCGGACGCCCCGAGTTGCTGTTCCTCGACGAGCCGACGGCGGGCTTCGACCCGCAGGCCCGGCGCGACTTCCACGATCTGATCCGGAGCCTGGCCGACGCCGATGTCACGATCCTGTTCACCACCCACGACCTCGACGAGGCAGAGCGCCTGGCCGACCGCATCCTGGTACTCGCCGGCGGCCGCATCATCGCCGACGCCTCGCCGGATGCGTTGCGGCGTCAGGCCGGCGCCACCACCGAGGTGCGTTGGGCGCGCGACGGCGCCACGCACGTGCACGCCACCGAGACCCCCGCCGACTACCTGCGCGAGGTGCTGAACACCCCTGGCGGGCCGATCACCGACCTCGAGGTGCGCCGCGCCAGTCTCGAGGAGGCGTATCTGGCGCTGGTGCACCGTCTCGAGGCGGCCACCCCGGACGACGATCCCGACTCCGCCGTCCGCGATTTCGTCACCACCGCACGGGTTTCGGGGGATGCGCGATGAGCGGCGTCGTCACCACCACGATCCTTCGCAGCGCGCTGCGCCAGGCCCGGATCGAGCTGCGCGTGCAACTGACCTCGTGGACGGCGCTGGGCTGGGTGATGTTCCCCGCCATCGGGCTGATCGTGCTGTTCTTCCTGCGCGACCAGGAGGTGATGGACAGTCAGGTCAGCCTGGCCCAGATCGGCATCCCCGGGTTGCTGGCCATGAACCTGATCAGCAGCGGGGTGATGGGGGTCGCCGGCCAGTTGATGACCGAGCGCGACGATGGAACCCTGTTGCGCGCCAAGGCAATCCCCCACGGTATGCAGGCACACCTGTTGGCCAACGTCGTGGTCTTCACCGGCGGGTCGTTGATCCCGGTGGCGGCCCTGCTGGTGGCGGCCTCGCTGCTGGTGGACGGCGTCACCCCGACCAGCGCCGGCGCCTGGCTGCGGTTCGGGTGGGTCGCCGTCCTGGGGTTGTTCGCCACCCTGCCGATCGGCGCACTGGTGGGGGCGCTGATCCGCAGCCCGGTGGTGCTGGGCATCTCGAGCCTGTTCCTGTACGGCGCCATGGCGATCTCCGGCGTCTTCTACCCGCTGTCGGCGCTGCCCGGGTGGCTGCAGTGGGTCGGTCAGTGCCTGCCCACGTACTGGCTCGGGATCGGACTGCGGTCGGCCCTGTTGCCACCCGAGGCCGTGGCGCTCGAGCTGGGGCAGTCCTGGCGGCTCGCGCCGATGGTGGTGATCCTCGGGGCCTGGGCGCTGGCCGGGCTGGTGTTCGCCCCCGGCGCGCTGCGACGGATGGCCCGGCGGCAGTCCGGCTCACAGGTGGCCGCCGCCCGTGACCGCATCATGTCTCGCGGATACTGAACGCCGTGTCCGAACAGGTCCACAACCGGATCGCCATGTTGCGTGCCGAGCGCGGGGTCTCGCGGCGCGATCTGGCCACTGCCCTCGGCGTGCACTACCAGACCATCGGCTACCTGGAGCGGGGCGAGTACTCCCCCAGCCTGCACCTGGCGCTGCGGATCGCCGCATTCTTCGACGTGCCGGTCGAGGTGGTGTTCTCGACCGAGCCGTTCCCGTTGCTGGGCAGCGGTCGCGCGGGCTGACGGTTGGGTTGCGCCGGGTTTGCCCTCGCTGTCGAGGGCAAACCCGGCCCTACCTGGAGTGAGGCGAGGACCAGGTGACCAGCCGAACCGTGGTGAGCGCGGTCATCGCGCCGTCGACGGTGACCAGAGCAGCGCTCTCGTGCTGGGCCTGCGCCACCAGGATCCGGTCGAAGGGGTCTCGGTGTGGCCACGCCATGGACCCGGCGAGCAGTGCGTGCTCAGCCGTGACGGGCAGCTGGGTAGCGCCGATCTCATCGATCCGCCGCGCCCACGCACTCACCAGACCGGCGCCGTCCAACTTTCCCAGCCGGGTCTTGGTCGAGATCTCGAGAGCCGACGCCGCCGAGACGAGCAGGCGATTGGCGCGGTTGGCGAGGTCGGCGCGGATGTCGTCCGGGATGCGGACCGGGTCGGCGAGCAGCCAGAGCAGTACGTGGGTGTCGAGGAGAAACGTCACTCCCAGACCGCCAGCTCGCTCTCGGGCAGGGGTGCGTCGAAGTTGTCAGGAACGCTCAGGTGCATGACGCCGAAGGTACGGCTCGGCACGGACTGCGCCGGCACCAGCTGGGCCACCGCCCGCCCGGCCCGAGCGATGGTGATCGTCTCGCCGGCTTCCACCGCGGCCAGCAGCTTGGAAAGGTTGGTCTTGGCATCCTGCACATTGACGGTTCGCATGAACTCAGTCTGAATGGTCTGGTCAGCCTGGTCAACCTGGTGCCGAGGCGAGTGGGGATCAGTCGAGGGTGCGGGTCATGAAGGTGCTCAGCGGGTCGGGGCGGTAGGAGCCGAACGGCGCACACTCGACGAAGCCGTGGCGGGCGTAGAGGGCGCGGGCCGGGGCGAAGAACTCCTCCGAGCCGGTCTCGAGGCTCACCCGGGTGAACCCCTGGGCGCGGGCGTGGTCGAGGATGTGGGCCACCAGGGCGCTGGCGATGCCGCGGCGGGTGTGGCTGCGCGCCGTCCGCATCGACTTGAGCTCGGCGTGGTGGGCATCGAGTGGCTTGAGTGCCCCGCAGCCGACGAGCCGGCCGTCGTCGTAGACCGACCAGACCGTGGCGCCGCCGGTGCGCAGGTCGTCCAGGTCGAGGGTGTGGGTGCTCTCGGGCGGCGTGATCGAGCGCAACTCGGCGGTGTGCTCGGCCAGGAACGCCGCGATCTCGGGGCCGGTCAACGGGTCGACGAGGATCTCCACGACCGCCCAGGGTAGAGGCCCGGACTCGCGGCCGGTTCAGTACAGCCGTAGCCGCGTGGCCTGGTCGGGCGGCGCCAGGTGCACCTGGGGGTTGCCGGCACCGGTCAGATCGGTGGTACTGAAGCGCACGAACATCCCCGACTGCACCGCGCGCAGGGTGAGGTAGCCACTGAGTTTGAACGGGCTCTCCACGTCCTGCGGGGTGATCACGAAGACGTTGCCGTCCGAGGGGGTGAATCGGAAGGCGTACACGTTCGGGTTACCGCCGGCGGTGAGGATCTGGGTGCTGGCGTGCAGGAAGGTGCCGAACTTCTCGTTGACCAGCTCGGACCCGGTGGCCAGTCCGCGGATGAACCACCGGTCGGATCGCGAGCTGGTCAGGGCGTGGTGGTAGACCTCCTGGTGCTGGCCGATGGTCTCGCTCTGGCTGGCATGAGCGCATTGCAGGCTGCCGCGCTCGAGCAACGCCATCGCCCGATCCGAGGGGATGTCGGTGAGCAACAGGCCACCCGAGCGGATCAGCCTGACCTGGTCGCGGACCGTCTCGATCTCGCTCGCCGGCACGGTGGCGCCCGCGGTCGCCAGCGCGGCCTCCAGCCGGGCGATGTACGGCAGCACCACGGTCTCGATCGAATCGCGCGAGAACACGGTGTGCAGCAGGTCGGTGATCTGAGCCCGGACGCCGGCCAGCAGCGTCGGGTCCTGCCGCACCAACCGGGCGAGCACGCAGTCGTCGTCCAGGTTGAAGGCCGTCGTGGGTTGCAGGATCTGATCCAGACCCCAGGGGATGAACTTCAGGTGCACGTGCGCGACGTCCGGGTTGGGGATCGGGACGACGTCGTTGTAGACGTAGGCGTTGTTGGCGTTGCCGGTGTAGCCGTCCCAGTGCTTCAGCAACGTCTCCATGGCGTAGAACCGTTGGAAACTCGGCAGGTAGACCACCTCGGCGGCCGCGGCCGGTCCGGCGGCGATGCGCTGGGCGGCGAGCAGCAGGTCCGAGCCGTCCTCGACGTCCGAGAAACCCTGGTGGGTGAGGCGCCCGGCGGTGACCATGGCCTCGGTCAGGTCCTCACCGGCCTCGATCTCGTAGAGATTGCCCTCGTCGTTGCCGAAGGTGTTCTGGATGTGCCGCTTGCGCACCGGTTCGCAGTTGACGTAGGCGCCCTGCTCCTCACCGTTGACGATCACCCGGGCGATGTTGCAGCGCGAGTAGGGCATGCCGGCCACCCGGAACAGTTCGTAGCCCAGCGGCTGCCGGATGTAGGAGGCGTCCTGGACGCTGTTGTGCAACGTGACGTACTGGGTGCCGATCAGTGCCTCGATGGCGTCCTCGTGGTCGGTGAACCGTGAGAAGTTCAGCCGCAGTGAGGGTTTGGTCTTGCTGAACGAGCCACAGAACGACTTCTTCGAGATGCCGACGTCGGTGAAGGTGTGCGGTCCGCCGGCCGGGAAGGCGGTGCCCGAGAGCTCGACCGAGGTGGCGTGGAACCAGTCGAACCGCTCGCCGGTGAACGCGAAGTTGCAGAAGCCACCGCGTGGTTCGGCGTCCTTCAACGCGGCCCAATCGGCGGGCGCCATGGTGATCCGCACGGTGAGGACGTTGTCGACGGCGTAGAAGGCGTTGCACAGGTCCTGGGGCGTCATGACCTTCACAGAGGCAGGTCATGGTCATTCTGATACCGGGCCCCACCACGTGCCGCTCGAAGATCACCGTCAGATCGCGGCCCGCACCGGACCGAGCGGAGTAACCTGCGCTCAATCGATGATCATGGACGGCGCGGCGGCGGCCCACCGCGGGCGCCCGCGGGCCGGCGAGCCCGTCCCCCGCTACATTCGTGGCGGGGACGACGCCCGACGCCGTGGTGAACGGTCCGAGGGGTCCCGACCCGCACGGTCCCCGACTCTGGAGCTGCGCATGAACGAGGTGGGACCCCGGGCCGCGGGTAGGTTCACCCACCTCGCCGCGATCTACCGGCGGCATCCCTGGCTGGTCAGTGCCATCGCCGTGACGTCGCTGATCGCCGTCCTGTTCGCCGTCAGGCTCACCGCGGGGGCCGTCTACTGGGCGCATCACCAGCAGGAGACCATCCAGCCGTGGATGACCGCCGGCTATGTCGGCCGCAGTTGGGGGGTCGATCCGAGAGCACTCGACGAGGCCGCCGGACTACCCCAGCCCACCGACCACCACCGGCTGACCCTGCAGGAGATCGCCAACCAGCGTCACGTCCCCGTGGACACGGTCATCACGCAGGTCGAGACCGCGCTCACCACCCTGAAGACCACGAAATGACCGACTGGCTGCTGGCGCTGGTACCCGTCTACGGCGCGTGGCTGCTGGCCGGGGTCACGTTCCTGTCTGCCCTCGCCCTGCCGGTGCCGTGCTCCGTCCTCATGATCACTGCCGGAGGGTTCGCGGCCGCCGGTGAGCTCTCGCTCGCCGCCGCAGCAGTGGCGGCGTTGACGGGCGCCATCGCCGGCGACCAGACCGGCTACCTGCTGGCCCGCCGCGGGGGTGGTGCGCTCACCCAGCGGCTGGTCTCGCGCGCGGCCCCCCTGGCCCGGGCCAGGGACCTGCTCGAGCAGCGCGGCGGTTTCGCGGTCTTCCTGTCGCGCTGGCTGGTCTCGGCCCTCGGGCCGTACGTCAACTTCGCCGCGGGGGCCGCCCACCAGCCGTGGCTCGTGTTCACCCTGTGGGGCGCGTTCGGCGAACTGGTGTGGGTCTGCCTCTACCTCGGGGTCGGCTACTACTTCGCCGGCAACCTGCAGGCCGCCTCGTCGATGGCGGTCGAGCTGCTCGGCTTCCTGGCCGCCGGCACGCTGGCCGCCGGGTTGGCGTGGTGGCTGATCCACACCGTGCGCGCCGAGCAGCGGGCCGAGGTGTGATTCGGCGACACGGCGCCGAACGTCACGACGCGTGACCCCACAACAGCTGCACCGGAAGGCTGATCACACGATCGCCCTGGGGAAGGATGCGCTCGCCGAGGTGCACCAGAACCCCGCGGGCGAATCGATCACCCAGTCGATCGCGCAGCGCCGCCGGGCCACGAAGATCCTCCGGGCGCACACTCGTCGCGGCCTTGACCTCGAGGGCGATGATCCGACCGTCGTCCAGCTCGAGCACCAGGTCGACCTCCAGGCCGTTGCGGTCGCGGTAGTGCGTCAGCCGATACCCGGTGTTGCTCCACCCCTGCTGGCGCAACAGTTCTGACGCCACGAAGCCCTCGAGCTGAGCGCCGAGATGTTCCCCGCTGGTCATCGGGACCAGTCCGGCAGCGGTCAGGCCGGCCAGACGCATCGCGAGACCTGAATCCACCACCACGGCCTTGGGACGACCGATCTCGCGGCGGGTGAGGTTCGGCGTCCAGGGCTCGATCATCGCCACGAGAAACAGGGTGCGCAGCGCATCGACGTAGTTGATGATCGACGCCGCTGGGATGCCTGCCTGCACCGCGAGCCGAGCACGGACGTACTCACCGGCCTATTTGGCGGCGAGCAGGCGAAGCAACGATCGAAGGCGTTCAGGGTGCGGCGTGCCCAGCACCTCGACGGCATCCCGCTGCACGATACGCCGCAGGTAACTGTCGAACCAGGCTCCGGGGCCAACGCCGCCGGCACCCCGTACACATCGGCGAACTCCAGGTCATCAGCGTCCACTGACTCGCGACAGCCCAGCGTCACGCCGAGCAGTGGATCACCCGCAGCTCGCGGCCCCGCACGGCGACCACGTCGCCCGGCACGAGCTGGCGACCCCGCCGATCCTCGGGCTCGTCGTTCACCAGGACGACCTCGTCGGCCAGCAGGTCCTTGACCTCGGCCCCGGCCTGCACCACGTCCGCCAGCTTCAGGAACTGGCCCAGCCGGATCGTGTCCCCGGCGATCTGCACGTCCATCACGCCGTCATCATCGCGTGACCCGGCGGCAGCCGGCGCGGGGCGGAACAAGCGCGGCGCCGTCCGAGTTTGACCGGGTGTGAGCGAGCCGACCCCCACCCAGAGCCCGAGCACCCCGACCCCGACCGACCAGCCCCTGACCTGGCCCGGCGTGCTGCGCCTGGCCCGCGAGGGCAACCCGACCCCACCCCGACGTGATGAGCGCACGCCCCAGCAGTGGCGTGAGGTGCTCAGCCGGGAGCAGTACCGCGTGGCCCGATCCGCCGGCACCGAGATGCCGTTCAGCTCGGACATGTGCTCCCTGTTCACCCCCGGTCGCTACCAGTGCGTGTGTTGCGGCACCGAGTTGTTCGACTCGAGCACCAAGTTCGAGAGCGGCACCGGCTGGCCCAGCTTCACCCAGGCAGTCGCCCCGAACGTCGTGGCCTACAACCTCGACACCAGCCACGGCATGCAGCGGGTCGAGACCATCTGCAACGTGTGTGATGCCCACCTCGGCCACGTCTTCCCCGATGGTCCCGAACCGTCGGGCCTGCGGTACTGCATCAACGCCGTCTCGCTGCAGAAGGTGCACTGAGCCGGCGTGACGCAGACCGCGGCGGCACCGGTTCCGGGCAGCACCCCGCTGCTCGACAACAGTTACGCCCGTGAGCTGGACGGCGCGTACGTCGCGTGGGCGCCCACCGCGCCCCCGCAACCACGCGCCGTCCGGCTGAACCATGCCCTGGCGGCCGAACTCGGGCTGCCCGACGGCTGGATCGACTCCCCCGAGGCGCTCGCGGTGCTCAGCGGATCGACCGTGCCGGACGGCGCCCAGCCGATCGCCCAGGCCTACTCCGGTCACCAGTTCGGCAGCTTCAGCCCGCTGCTCGGCGACGGCCGCGCCGTGCTGCTGGGCGAGCTGGACGACGTCCACGGGGTGCGCCGCGACCTGGCCTTCAAGGGTTCGGGCCGTACTCCGTTCTCGCGTGGCGGCGACGGCAAGGCCGCCCTGGGTCCGGTGTTGCGCGAGTACCTGATGGGCGAGGCGATGCACGCCCTGGGCATCCCGACCACCCGGGTGCTCGCCGCGATCGCCACCGGCGAGCAGGTGCGGCGCGAGCGCGTGCTGCCGGGCGCCGTCCTGACCCGGGTGGCCGCCTCGCACCTGCGGGTGGGCACCTTCGAGTTCGCCGCCCGGCGCGACCGCGACCTGCTGCGGCGGCTGGCCGAGTACGCGATCGCGCGGCACTACCCCGAGCTCGCCACCATCGAGCCGGACGCCGAGCGCTACCTCGCGCTGTTGCGTGCCGTCATCGACCGGCAGACCGCGCTGATCGCCCGCTGGATGGGCGTCGGGTTCATCCACGGCGTGATGAACACCGACAACATGACGATCTCCGGCGAGACCATCGACTTCGGCCCGTGCGCCTTCGTCGAGGCCTACGACCCCCGGACGGCGTTCAGCTCGATCGACCACGGCGGCCGCTACGCCCTCGGCAACCAGCCCGCGATCGCCGGCTGGAACCTGACCCGGTTCGCCGAGACCCTCGGCCCGCTGATCGGCGACGATCGTGACGTGGTGGTGCCACAGCTGCTCGCGGCCCTCGAGGACGTCGACACCCGCTACGCCCACCACTGGACCGCCGTGCTGCGGGCCAAGCTCGGCCTCACTGCCGCGGACACCGACCCCGACACCGGGGATGCCGCCGCGGATCGAGCCCTCGGCGAGGACTACCTCGAGCTGCTGCGCCGGTACGAGGTCGACTTCACCCTCGGCTGGCGCGGCCTGGTCGACCTCGCCGCCGCGGACGACGACCGGCGGCTGCGCGACCGGTTCGGGCCGGACGGCGCGACGGCGCTGGCCGAGTGGCTCGGACGCTGGCGTGATCGGTTGCAGCGCAACGGGTCCGGTGACACCCGAGGCGCGGTGGATCTGGATGCCATGCGCCGCGCGAACCCGATCTACATCCCCCGCAATCACCGGGTCGAGGCGGCACTGGAGGCCGCGGTCGAGCACGACGATCTCGCCCCGTTCGAGCGGCTGCTGGCCGTGCTCGCCGACCCGTTCACCGAACGCCCGGACGACGCCGAGTTCGCCGAACCCGCCCCGACCGACGTCACCGCGACCTACCGGACGTTCTGCGGCACCTGAGGGATGAGCGCAATGTCACGTTGCGCTCATCAGCCCCTGATCTCGGCCCATGATCACCGTCTCGTCGCAGAATGCTCCGGCTGAGCGGTGGTGAACTGCGATCCAACGGTGATCATGGAGCTGCGTCGAGTCGGGCCACCCTCCGCGGGCCGGCGGTGAGTCGATAGGACGTCTCGATCAGTTCGGCCACCTCATGCCAATCGGTGTCCCGCTCGCTCAGTTGCAGGCCCACCCACCCGCTCGGACCGAGGTAGGCCGGGCGATAACACTGCGGATCCTCGAGCAGGGCCGGACGTTCCTCGTCGTCGGCGAGCACGACCACCGAATGACGGTAGGCGACCCACTCGCCGTCCTGGCGAATCGAGCCGCCGTAATAGGCGAACACCTTGGCGGTGTAGAACGCCGGGTGCCCGTGCGAGATCTTCTCGGCGGCGTCCGGCAGGGCCAGGGCGATGCCCCGCACCCGGGCGAGCAGCGGGTCGTCGTCGTCGAACATCAGCGGGTGGGCCATCGCCCCAGCGTAGGTGGGTCCACCGACGAGCCACACTGGACGATTCTCGGGCACCACGCTCGGTGGGGCGGCCGGGAAGTGTCCAGTGAGGCCGGCGAAACCGCCGTAGGGTCACGCCCATGACCATCGAGCCAGGACGCAGCCGGGTCGTCGTCGCCACCGCCTACGGCGGCCCCGAGGTACTGGCGGTGCTGGACGTCGAGCGGCCGGCCCCAGCGGCCGGCCAGGTCCTGATCGAGGTCCAGGCCGCAGGCACGAACCCGTTCGACCACAAGGTCTACAGCGGCACCATGGGCCGCGACCCGGCGTCGCTGCCGATGCGCCTGGGCGCCGAGGTCGCCGGCATCGTCGCCGCCCTCGGGGACGGCGTCACCGCCGACAGCACCGGCGCGCCGCTCGCCGTCGGCGACGCCGTGCTGGGTTACCGGGTCAGCGGTGGCTACGCCAGCCACGTGGTCACCGGTGCCGCGAACGTGTTCCGCCGCCCCGCCAACCTCGCCCCGGAGCAGGCCGCCGGGCTGTTGCTCACCGGCGTCACCGCGGCGCACCTGTTGACGGCGACCCGCGTCGGCCCCGGCGACACCGTCCTGATCCACGGCGCCGCGGGCGGCGTCGGCTCCATGGCCACCCAGCTGGCCGTCGTCCGGGGGGCTCGGGTGATCGGCACCGCGAGCCCGGGCCGGCACGAGGCGGTCCGCGCCCTCGGCGGTGACCCGGTGAGCTACGGCCACGGGCTGGCCGATCGGGTGCGTGACCTCGCCCCCGGCGGCATCGACGCCGCCCTCGACACGGTCGGCACCGACGAGGCCGTCGACACCTCGCTCGACCTGGTCGCCGACCGCACCCGGATCGCCACCATCGCCGCCTTCGGCCGCGCCCCCGGTCTGGGCATCCAGCTGCTGGGAGGCGGCGCGGGCGCCGACCCGGGCACCGCGATCCGGTCGGCGGCGCGGGCCGAGGTGGTCGCGCTGGCCGGGCAGGGCCGGCTCACCGTCACCGTCGACCGCAGCTTCGCCCTGGACGACGTCGCGGCGGCCCACACCTATCTCGCCACCGGGCACGCCCGGGGCAAGGTGGTGCTGCTGCCGTAGCGCGCCGTCCACGAGCGCCGTCGGTGGCGTGCGATCAGCCGGCGCGCAGCCCCAGCAGGTGGTCGCGATCGGCCAGGTAGCGCTTCAGCCCCTCGGCCAGCGGCATCGGGTACCAGTCGAGCTCGGCGATGGCGCGCTCGGGGCGAGGCTCCAGACCCGCGGTGATGAAGTCGAGCTGCACCTTCGCCAGGATCGGCCGCACCCGAACCAGCTTGCCGACCTGTTCCAGCGGCCAGATGGCGCCGTAGGCCAGCGGGGCCGGAACCGTTGGGGGGACGAGGCTCTCGGTCTGCCGACGTACCTCGCGCGCGAGCGTGGGCAGGTCACACATGGTGTCGCTGAGAATGAACGCGCCATCGTGATCGAGGCTCGCCACGATGCCCTCGGCCAGGGAGTCGGCGTGGATCAGCGGGAACCGCCCGCGAGGCACGACCGGCAGCCGCCAGAACCGGCGGTGGATCAGGTTCTCGATCACCGAGGTGAAGCCGTACCCGGTGTCCAGCCCGCCGTAGAGCGCCGCGGGGTGGATCGTGGTCAGCCGGGTGCCGGTGCGTTCGGCGAATGCCACCGTCTCGGCGTAGGCGTGGTACATGGCCCGGAAGTACGGCGTCAGCCCGGCCGGGTCGTTCAGCGGGTACTTCTCGCGGATGATCCCGCCACGATGATCGAACACCTCATAGGTCGAGATGTAGACCAGCCGGCGCAGCGGCGACTCCTCGACCGCCGCCAGGAAGCGCGTCAGCAGGCCGTGGTTGACCTGTTCGAACACCCGGGTGTCGAAGGTGAACTGTTCGGGCAGCCCCACCCCGTAGACGGCGCAGTCGATGCCACCCAGGGCCTGCGCGAACACGTCGGAGGTGAACTCGGGGGCCACCTCGACCCGCACCCCGTCCGGGAACGGCAACCGATCACGACGCACCAGCACGGTCAGGTCGTGCCCGGCGGCGTGCAACGCGTGGGCCAGGGCGTAGCCCACCTGGCCGGTCGCGCCGACCAGAAGGATCTTCATGGCGGTCAGGGTACTCACGGGCTCCTGCCCGAGGGGAGGAGAATCCGACCTGCGCTCGTCCGGTCACTCCACGAATCGGAACGTCGCGAGTGGGTGGTCGGGGCCGGCACGGGGCCGGCGCGGGGCCGGCGCGGAGGCCGGGCGGGGCCGGGGTGGCAGGATCCTGCCGTGGCGGACATCGACCCGGACCTCGACCTGGACCTCGAGCTGGTGGAGCGACTCGTCGACGAGCACACCGCCGCGGGAGCGCAGCCCGGGCTGGCGTACGGACTGGTGCTCGACGGCCGGCTGGTGCACTCCGGCGGGCGCGGCGTCCGGGACGTCGGGCAGCCGGGGCACACCCCGGACGCCGACACCCTGTTCCGGATCGCCTCGATGACCAAGAGCTTCACCGCGGCGACGGTGCTGCTGCTGCGCGATGCGGGCCGGCTGCGGCTGGACGACGCGGTGGCCCGGTACGTCCCCGAGGTCGCCGCGATCCGGTTGCCGACCACCGATTCCCCCGAGCTGACCGTGCGGTCCCTGCTCACCATGATCGCCGGGCTGCCGACCGACGACCCGTGGGGTGATCGTCAGCAGGATCTGCCCGACGCCCGGTTCGCCGCGCTGCTGGCCGACGGGCTGAGCTTCGCCTGGGCGCCGGGCACCGTGTACGAGTACAGCAACACCGGCTACGCCCTGCTCGGCCGAGTGATCGCCCGGGCCGCCGACGCCGAGTACCCGGACGTCGTCCACCGGGGCCTGCTGACCCCACTCGGCCTGCGGGACACCGGCTTCGGCGAGGCGGTGGTCGAGCCCGAGCGGCGCGCCACCGGGTACCGGCGCACCGGCGCCGCCTGGGAACCGGTGCCGTTCGATGCCTACGGCGCCTTCGCCCCGATGGGCGGACTGTTCAGCACGGTGCGCGACCTGGCGCGCTGGGTGGCCTTTCTCGCCGAGGCGTTCCCGCCCCGCGACGATCCGGACGACGGCCCGCTGAGCCGGGCCTCGCGGCGCGAGCTGCAGCTCGCCCAGGTGACGCTGGCGCCCACGGTGGCCTGGCGCTCGGTCGCCGAGCCACCGGTGATCCGCAGTACCGGCTACGGGTTCGGGCTGCTGGCCGAACACGACCCCGCGCTGGGCACGCTGGTCTCGCACAGCGGCGGCTACCCCGGGTTCGGGTCGCACATGCGCTGGCACCCCACCAGCGGCCTGGGCGTGATCGTGCTGGCCAATGCCACCTATGCGCCGGCGCGGGTGCTGGCCGGCCTGATGATGGATGCGCTACTGGCGCAACGGGATTCCCCCGGGATCGCCCGGCGGCCCGCGCCGGCCGGCGGCGTGGTGTGGCCGGCAACCGAGGCGGCGCGGGCTGCGGTCACCCGACTGATCACCACCGGGACCGATGCCGCGGCCGAGGCCTTGCTGGCGATGAACATCGACCTCGACGAGCCGCTGACCCGGCGCCGGGCGCACTGGGCGGACGTCGCCACGCGGCTCGGCCCGCTGACGCCGGACCTGCAGGAGCCACCCCGGTCGGACTCCCCCGCCCACTGCGTCTGGTGGCTGCGTGGCCCCGGCGGCCGGGTCCGGGTCGAGATCCAGCTCGACCCCGAGCTGCCGCCCCGGGTGCAGACCCTGGACGTGACCGCCGTGCCGGACCCGCCGACAGCGTTGCGCGACACCGCCGATCGCGTGACGCGAGCCCTCGGCGACGCCGTCCCGACCTGGCCGGACGACGTCCCGATCGTGCCCGCGCTGCGCGCGGACGCCCGGCGGCAGCTGGCCGTCGCGGCGGCCTGGTCGGCCGGCGCCGGGCTGGGTCCGGCGATCGCCGGGGACGGCGCCACGCGGGCCACGTTCCGACTCGACGGCCCGGTTCGGTTGACGCTGGCCGTGGCGACGGACGCCGCGGGCGTGCTCACCGAGCTGACCATCGTCCCCGCCTGACCGGAAGGCCCGTCTGACCGGATGGCCTACCGGACGACCGGATAGCCTGCCGGACGATGAGCGAGCGACGACGTATCTGCGTGTTCTGCGGGTCCTCCCCCGGCAGCAACCCGGCCCACCTGGCGGCGGCCGTCGAGCTGGGACGCACGCTCGCGGCGTCCGGCATCGGCCTGGTCTACGGCGGCGCCCAGGTCGGGCTGATGGGCGCGGTGGCGGACGCCGCGCTGGCGGCCGGCGGCGAGGTGATCGGGGTGATCCCCCGGCAGCTGTTCGCCGCCGAGGTACCCCACTCGGGACTGACCGAGCTGCACCAGGTGCCGGACATGCACGCCCGCAAGGCGTTGATGTACGACCTGGCCGACGCGTTCGTGGTGCTGCCCGGCGGGCTGGGCACGCTGGAGGAACTGTTCGAGGCCGCGACCTGGAACCAGCTGGGGCTGCACGCCCGGTTCAAACCGATCACGGTGCTGAACGTGGACGGCTTCTACGACCCCCTGGTGCAGTTGCTGGACGACGCCGTGACCGCCGGCTTCGTCTCGGCCCGCTGGCGGGCGAGCATCTCGACGTCCACGGATGCCCAGCAGGCATTATCAGAAGTGAAACCTCTGGAGCATGACCGAGGCGCTTCATCCTGACCTCGAGCGAGTCCTGCGCTCCGCCGCTCACCTGCAATGATCATGTTCTGGTGGATCTGGTCGAGCGCTACGACGCCGTCCTCGAGGCCGTGGAGGCCACCGAGGGCTGGGCCACCAGCGTGCGGGCGAGTAGGCCACCCGTCCGCAGCCCTGATGGTGCGGATGCGCCGGGTCGCCGAGCCGAGACTCGGCTGACCCGGCGCACCTCACCTCACCACCTGCCGGTGTGCAGCAGCGCCGACAGTTCCGCGCGATCGGCCCCGGCCGGGGCCGCCTTCAAGGCCCCCGCCGCCGCAGCAGCGGTCGGGTCCGGGATCGGCAACGGCGCACACGTGGCGTCCGCGCGCCGTCCGGACTTGCGGGCCGGCAGGGTGCCGTCGGCCAGGTAGGCCGCGATCTGGTTGTCCAGGCACTCGTCGCCGAACAACGACATCGCGTGGCTGGTGCCGCCCGGGAGCCCGATGAGGCGCGAGTTCGGGAACCGGCTGCGCACCTCGAGGCTGCCCTCGTAGGGGGTTGCGGCGTCCAGGGTCTCGCCCACCAACAGGATCGGCGCCACGCCCCGGCCGTTGACCTCCACCGGGCGCGAGGACTTGACCGGCCAGAACGCACACGGCGCGTTGTACCAGGCGTTGCCCCAGGTGAGGAACGGCGCCTTCTTGTAGGTGCGCCAGTTGTCCTCACGCCAGGTCGACCAGTCGCGTGGCCACGAGGCGTCGACGCACTGCACGCCGAGGTACATGGCGTAGCCGTTGTCGTCGCCGACCCCGGCACCGTCGTTGTAGGTGTCGATCAGCGGCTGCGGGTCGGCGTGGGTCGCGTTCCAGGTGGCCCACAGGTCGGCCAGGTCGAGCCAGGTGATCTGGTAGTACCCGGCGCTGAGGAAGATGTCGCTCCACTCGGAGGCGCCGACCACGCCGCCGGCCGGGTTCTTGGCCAACTTGGCGCGCTCGGCGTACCACAACGCCTCGACCTGCTTCTCGGTCGTGCCGAGGTGGTAGACGCTGTCGTACTTGGCCAGCCAGGCCCACCATGCGGTCTCGGTGGTCTCGAACGCGACGTCCTGGTCGAGGTTGGCCTGGTACCAGACCTTGCGCGGGTCGACGTTGCTGTCGAGCACCATGCGGCGCACCTTGTCGGGGAACATCGTGGCGTACACCTGGCCCAGGTAGGTGCCGTAGGAGAAGCCGTAGAAGTTCAGCTTCTTCTCACCCAACGCGAGCCGGATCCGGTCCATGTCGCGCACCGAGTCGGTGGTGCGCAGGTTGGACAGCAGGGCGCTGCCGCCCGCCGTGCCACACGCCTTGGCGTAGGCCTTCGACTTGGCCAGCCAGGCCTTCTCGATCGCCGAGGTGGTCGGCTCGTAGATCGGGCGCGGCCCGGCGGCGTAGTTCGGGTCGCAGCTCAGCGCGGGCAGACTGGAGCCGACGCCCCGCGGGTCGAAACCGATCCAGTCATAGGCGGCGCCGGCGCCGTTGGGCACGAACTCACCCAGGATCGACAGCGTGAGCCCCGAGCCACCCGGGCCGCCGGGATTGACCAGCATGATGCCCTGGTACTGCGCATCCGGCACCGTGTGCTTGATGCGTGAGACGGCGATCTGCGCCTTGGCTCCCGAGGGCTTGCTGTAATCGAGCGGCACGGTCACGAAGCCACACTCCGCATTCCGGCGGATCAGTCCGGGGCTCTGGCACGCGCCCCAGGTGACCCCGGCCACCACGTCGGCCGCGGCCGGGGCCGCCTCACCCACCGGTGCCGGGGCGGCGGCCGCCAGCGACGTGGAGCCGAGGGTGGCGGCCGCGACGAGCGTGGTCGCCGACAGCAACATCCGTGTTCTCTGCACGCGAGTTCTCTCTTCCCCGTGGCGCCGAGGCGTCACGCGCTGGGCATCTCGAGCGGGGGCGCCGGCGGTGCCGGCGTCCCCGGGACAGTGCGATGACCAGTCCTACCGCGTTGTCCACTTCATGGGCAATCGAGGTGACCCACGACCTTTGGCCGCTACAGCAGGGCGTCCAGGTGCAGCTCGTCGGGGTCCGGCCCGGTGCGGAAGCCGCGATCGAGCGCCGCGAGATCAGCCAGCTGGGCGTCGTCCAGGGTGAAGCCGAAGACGTCGAGGTTCTGTGCGATCCGGTGCGGGGTGACCGACTTGGGCAGGACGACGAGCCCGAGCTGTAGGTGCCACCGGATGATCACCTGGGCGGGGGTGACCCCGTGCTCGGCCGCGATCGCGCCGATCACCGGGTCGTCGAGCACCTGCTGACCCGATGCCAGCGGGCTCCACGATTCGGTGACGATGCCGCGTTCGGCGTGGAAGGCGCACAGCTCGGCCTGCTGCAGGTAGGGGTGCAGTTCGATCTGGTTGATGGTCGGCAGTTCGCCGGTTTCGGCCTCGAGCCGCAACAGGTGATCGGCGTGGAAGTTGCACACGCCCACCGCCCGGACGCGGCCCTCGTCGCGCAGCGCCAGCAGCTCACGCCACGCCTCGACGTAGGTGTTCGCCCTCGGCACCGGCCAGTGGATCAGGTAGAGGTCGAGCTGGTCGAGCCCGAGTCGCTCCATGGACGCCTCGAACGCCACGCGCACGGTGCGGTGGTCGTCGTTCCACACCTTGGTGGTGACGAACACGTCCTCGCGCGGCAGCCCGGCGGCGGCCAGGCCCTTGCCGACACCGCGCTCGTTGCCGTAGATCCGCGCGGTGTCGATGTGCCGATAGCCCACCTCGAGCGCCGTCTCGACGGCCGACTGCACCGCGTCGTCCGGCACCTGCCAGACGCCGAAACCGACCTGCGGGATCGACACCGGCGCGGTGCCACCGACGCCGCCGCGCAGGGTGATCGAGGGGACACTGAGGGGATCGGTCATGGGCCGATCCTAGGCACCAGGCCGGCTTCTCGGGTCACCGCCGCGGGCTGCAGCCCGCTCGATCGCACCAGATTCGTCAGAACCGAGCCGACAGCCACCGATGGGGCTGCCGGGGGCGAGTTCTGACGAATCTGGTGCGATCGGCCCGGCGCTCGACCGATCGTGCGCCGTCAGGCCGACGCGGCCTCCGGGGCGGTCCAGAACGGATCGCGGCCGATGAAGCCGATCAGGCGGTTCTGCGGGTCACTGCCCTCGGGTACCTCGACCCGCGGGCCGTACTGACCGGAGCTGCGCAGCAGTTCGTCGATCTGCTCCATGCCCTCGACCATCGCCGCGCAGGTGTCGGCGTCCAACTCGACGTCGCGTCCCAGCGCGCGGCCGAGATCCCAGGTGTGCATGAAGACGTCGGAGGTAGATCCGGTCGATCGTCGCGCCGACCGGCGCCTCACCCAGATGCGGGTTGGTCAGCATCCGGAGGCAGCCGCCGGGTAGTCCAGCAGGGCCTGCACCGCGCTGACCTAATGAGACATACCTGGTCGGCCGTTGAGGCAGGATCGGGCGCGGTAGCTGCCCGCGGGTGAGCACTCCTCTGGCCCGGACCTGGAGTCCTAAAGTCAGATCGTGCCCCCGCTGGTGGTCGGGAAGGGTGATCGCTGATGGGATGTCGTGCCGGTCGTCTGCTGACCTGAGCACTTGATCATTAGGTTGCCGAGTTCCTTCCTGCTGCTACTGAGCTGAGCTGTTGCTGCTGAACGGGTTCGGAGCCATGGGAGGGGCTGTGCTGTTCGTCGGAGATGACTGGGCCGAGGATCACCACGATGTGGAGGTGATGGACGCCTCCGGGCGCCGGCTGGCCCGGGCACGGCTGGAGGAGGGCATCGTCGGGATGTCGCGTCTGCATGCGTTGATCGGGCAGTTCCTTGCCGTCGAGGAGCCCGGCACCAGCTCGGAACAGGCCCCAGGATCCGGTGTGGTCACTGATCTCGAGCCGCAGGTGCTGGTCGGTATCGAGACCGATCGTGGTCCGTGGGTGCAGGCGCTGATTGCGGCGGGCTACCGGGTGTATCCGGTCAACCCGTTGCAGGCTGCGCGGTATCGGGAACGACACAGCGTGTCCGGGGCCAAGAGCGACCCGGCGGACGCGCACGTGCTGGCCGACATGGTCCGCACCGACGCCCACCAGTTGCGGCCGGCGGCCGGTGACTCGCAGCTGGCAGAGGCCGTCAAGGTCGTCACCCGGGCGCACAAGACGCTGATCTGGGAACGCACCCGGCACGGTCAGCGACTGCGGCAGGCGCTGCTGGAGTACTTCCCCGCGGCGCTGGTCGCGTTCGAGGACCTCGATGCCCCTGACACGCTGGAACTGCTCGCCAAGGCCCCCGACCCGGCGTCCGCGGCCCGGTTGAGCACCGCTCGGATCGGGGCCGCGCTCAAGCGGGCCGGCCGCCGCAACCGCGACGCGAAGGTCGCAGCGATCCGGGCTGCTCTGCGCGGTGAGCACCTGGGACGGTCCGCGGTGGTCACCAGCGCCTACGCGGCCACCGTGCAGGCCGAGGTGGCGATCCTGACCGTCCTGCAGCAGCAGATCACGGCCCTGGAGAGCCAGGTGGAGGCCCATTTTGGCGAGCACCCGGACGCTGAGATCTACACCAGCCAACCCGGCCTGGGTGTCGTTTTGGGTGCCCGGGTGCTCGCCGAGTTCGGGGACGACCCCCACCGCTACGCCGACGCCCGTGCCCGCAAGAACTACGGCCCGGCGCTCGACCGATCGTGCGCCGTCAGGCCGACGCGGCCTCCGGGGCGGTCCAGAACGGATCGCGGCCGATGAAGCCGATCAGGCGGGTCTGCGGGTCACTGCCCTCGGGTACCTCGACCCGCGGGCCGTACTGACCGGAGCTGCGCAGCAGTTCGTCGATCTGCTCCATGCCCTCGACCATCGCCGCGCAGGTGTCGGCGTCCAACTCGACGTCGCGTCCCAGCGCGCGGCCGAGATCCCATCTGTGCATGAAGACGTCGGAGGTGTAGATCCGGTCGATCGTCGCGCCGACCGGCGCCTCACCCAGATGCGGGTTGGTCAGCATCCGGGAGGCAGCCGCCGGGTCGTCCAGCAGGGCCTGCACCGCGCTGACCTGAGTGGTCCAGGCGGCGGCCGGGTCCTCGTCCACCGACGGCCCCCGGGTCAGGTCGATGCCGGCGCTCGAGGCGAGGAGGGCCGGCAGCCAGTCGGTCAGGTGCCGCACGACGTCGCGCGCCGTCCAGCCCGCGACCGGCGACGAGGCGTCCCACGACCGCGGGTCGGCGGACAGCACCAGGTCGGTGAACGCCCCGGCGACCACGCGGTGGCGCTGAGCGGGGTCTTCGGGCAGGGCCACGATCACACCTTTCCGTCGGCGAGCAGGGCGTCGAGCTTGGCATAACCGTCGTTGACGCCGGTCTCCATGCCGCTGCGCAGCCAGGCGTCGCGGTCCTCGAAGCTGTCGCACAACGACTGCGCGTGCAACCGGGTGCGGCCGTCGCCGAGGTCTTCGAAGGTGAGGGTCTCGAGTGAGACGCCGTCCGGCTGACCCTCCCAGGTGAAGGTCTGCACGATGCGATCCTCGCGCACCTCGTGGAAGCAGCCGCGGAAGGCGAAGGTCATGCCGTCGGAGCCGTCGCCGTGCTGACCGGTGAAGCGCCAACTGCCGCCGGTGCGGGCGTCCCAGTAGTCGATCGTCGCGTTGGTGCCGTCGGGCCCGACCCACTGGGTGTACAGCTCGGGGTCGGTGTGGGCGCGCAGCAGCTGGGCCGGCGTCGCGGCGAAGTCACGGGTGATGCGGATCGCCGGCACGGTCGGGTCGGCCTCGATGGCGGCCTCGACGTAGCGGGTGTCGTGGTGGCTGGGTGCGGTGCTCATGATGCGGTTCCCTCCTGCAGGGTGGACTGGGAGTCGTTCGGGTCGTCGTTCGGGTGGTCGGCGGCGTTCATCGCGGCCAGCACGACGTCAAGGCGCTGGTATCGCTGCTCCGCCTGACGGCGGTAGCGCTCGATCCACTTCGTCATCAGGTCGAACACCTCCGCCTCGAGATGCACCGGACGCCGTTGCGCGTCGCGGCTGCGGGTGACCAGACCGGCCTCTTCCAGCACCTTCAGGTGCTTGGACACCGCCTGCACGCTCACGTCGTACGGCGCGGCGAGTTCACCGACGGTGGCGTCACCCCCGGTGAGCCGGGCGACCATGTCGCGCCGGGTCGGGTCGGCCAGGGCGGCGAACACCTTGGAGAGCTGATCGGTCATCCCGCGTCCTCAACTACTTGGTTGAATAGACCGTAGGTGTCGGATGCGTGCTTGTCAACCGTTCGGTTGAATAACGCCGTCCGCGGCCTGAGCGCAATGTCACGTCACGCTCGTCCCCGGCGAGCGCAATGTCACGTTGCACTCGTCCAGCGAGCGTGACGTGACATTGCGCCCAGGGGGGTGGCGGTTCGGCGGGGGTGGCGAACATCCAGTGGCGCATCAGCACGAACTTCAGGGCGGTCGAGGTCACCGTGGCCACGGCGAGGATCAGCGTGCTGGCCAGGGTCGGGGCGGTCGGCCAGACGGCGCCGATGGCCCACAGCGCCAGCGCGGTCACGGCCCAGGTCAGGGCGAACACGCCGAAGCCCTGCACCTGGTTGATGAACGCGCCCTCGCGCCGGCGGATGCCGAAGGTCCAGCGCCGGTTGACGCCGGTGTTGACCACGGTGGCGAAGCCCAGCGATGCGGTGTTGGCCCATTGCGCGGGCCAACCCAGCAGCGAGCTGTCGAGCAGCGCGAACAGGCCCAGGTGAATCGCCGTGGTGAACACCCCCACGACCGCGAACCGCACCGATTGCGCGCCCAGCCCGGCCTGCGCCGTGGTGCGTCCGAGCCGCGCCCGGATCGACTCCAGCGGAAGGCGATCGAGCGTGCGGTGCAACCGCCGGACGCCGCGCAGATCGTCGGTCGCGGTGGTCACGAGGTCGACGCGCGAGTCCGGGTCGTCGACCCAGTCCACCGGCACCTCGTGGATGCGCAGCCCGCAGCGTTGCGCCAGCACCAGCAACTCGGTGTCGAAGAACCACGTCGGGTCCTCGACCAGCGGCAGCAACTCGCCTGCGACGTCCGCTCGAATCGCCTTGAAGCCGCATTGCGCGTCGGTGAAGCTCGCGCCCAGCGCCGTCCGCAGGATCAGGTTGTAGGCCCGCGAGATCGCCTCGCGCTTCGGACCGCGGACGACGCGCGCGTCGCGGTGCAACCGGGTGCCGATCGCCACGTCGGAATGCCCCGACAGCAGCGGAGCCACCAACGGCCACAACGCATCCAGATCGGTCGACAGGTCGACGTCCATGTAGGCGAGCACCTGGGCGGGCGAGGCCGACCACACCTGTTTCAGTGCCCGGCCCCGGCCCTTCTGCTCCAACCGAACCCAGGTCACGCCCGGCACCGTCGCCGCCAATTCCGTTGCCACGAGCGGGGTTTCGTCCGTGCTGGCGTTGTCGGCGATGGTGATCCGGTAGGCGTAGGGAAAGGTCGCCTCGAGGTGGCGGTGCAGCCGGTGCACGCACCGGGCCAGCGTGTGCTGCTCGTTGTGGACCGGGATCACCACGTCGAGCACCAGGCCATCGAGCGGCCGCCTCACGGCGGTCATGACGCACTCACCGGCTGGGTCAGGTCGTACAGGGTGACGCTGCCGATGGTGACCTGGGTGTAGTTCTGCTGCACCCAGGTGCTGATCTCGCCGGCCGCACCGGACGACCCGGGGCCGCCGCGACCACCACCGCCCTCGGAGGCCAGCAGGTAGTGGATCTTGCCCGAGGCGACGTAGGCCTGGAACTGCGCCAGCGTCGGGCTCGGGTCGGATCCGTTGAACCCGCCGATTGCCATCACCGGCAACTGGCTGCCCAACTGCAGGCCCGCCGCCTGCTGACTGCCGACCGCGGCGGCCACCCAGGTGAAGTCGTCGGCGTTGGCGCGCAGTGCCGTCACCAGCTCGGCGCTGGGCGTGCCGGCGTTCAGCAACCCACCCATACCGCCACCGGGCTGACCGGCCGCACCGGGACCACCACGCATCCCGCCGCCCATCCCGCCCGGGCCACCACCAGGTCCGTTGCCCGTCCGCGGTCCAGCGGTCACGATCGACCCGGTGTGCGGCTGCGCGATCGTGGTCGCGGTGTAGGCGGCCGAACCGGCCAGCCCGCTGACCAGCGATGCGGTCACCACGGCGGCCACCGCCACGGTCCGCATCCGATGGACGACGAGCAGCGCCGCCGTTGCCACGACGCTCGCCGCGAGCACGCTGTAGCGCAGCCAGGCGCCGTATTCGGTGGTGCGGCTCAGCAGCGCGAACGACCAGACCCCAGCGACCCAGGTGGCCGTGGCGAGCACCACGCGTGCCGGCAGGCCGTCACGCCGCTCCCAGGCCTCGGCGGCCCCCATGCCGATCAGCGCGGCCACCGCCGGCGCCAGCGCCACGGTGTAGTACTCGTGAAAGATGCCGGCCATGAACGAGAACGTCAGCCCGGTGACCAGCAGCCAGCCACCCCACACCAGGTAGCCGGCCCGGCGCAGATCGGTGCGCGGCGTCCGGCCCCGCAGCATGATGCCGGCGACCAGCAGGATCAGCGCCGACGGGATCAGCCACGAGATCTGGCCGCCGATGGCGTCGTTGAACATCCGGCCGATTCCGGTGGCGCCCCAGCCGTTGCCGCCGCCGACCGAGCCGGTCTCGTCACCGTTGATGCGCCCGAGGCCGTTGTAGCCGAAGGTCAGTTCCAGGAACGAGTCGGTCTGGCTGCCCCCGATGTAGGGCCGGGCACCGGCCGGGACCAACTCGACGATCGCCACCCACCAGCCGCCGGTCACCACCATCGCCGCAACCCCGGCGAGGGCGCCGAGCAGCCGGCGGCGCAGCGTGGTGGCGGCCATCACCACCCAGGCCAGCCCGAGTGCCGGGACGACGAGCATCACCTGCAGGGTCTTGGTCAGGAAGCCGAACCCGAGGAACACCCCGGCCAGGGCGAACCAGCGGATCGCCCCGGCCTGGACCGCTCGCACCGTCGCCCAGGCGGCCAGGGCCATCAGCAGGGTGAGCAGGGCATCGGGGTTGTTGAAGCGGAACATCAATGCCGCCACCGGGGTCAGCGCCAGCGCCAGGCCCGCGATGAGCCCGGCGACCGCGCCGGAGGTCCGCTTCACCGTGGCGTGCACCACCGCCACGCTCGCCACGCCCATCAGCACCTCGGGCAGCAGGATGGCGAACGAGTTGAGTCCCAACAGCTTCACCGAGGCCACCATCACCCACAACGCGGCGGGCGGCTTGTCGACGGTGATCGAGTTGGCGCCGTCCAGCGAGCCGTAGAACAGCGCCTCCCAGCCGGTCGACCCGGCCTGTACCGCGGCCGAGTAGAAGGCGTTCGCCCAGCCGTTGGCGGTCAGGTTCAGCAGGTAGGTACCGAGGGTCGCGGCGAGCAGCAGCCACAGCGCGGGTCGTGCCCATCGGGGTTCGGGATGCCGCGGGAGGCCGATGCCGGCTGCCGGGCGGCCGGCTGCCCCCTCGTCGGACTGGCGCGGTCGAGGTCGGGTGTCGAGGCTCATGCCCCCAACCTCGTCCGCCCGACTGTGATCACCCTGTGGTCCGTCTGCGCCGGGTCGGTGAACTGCCTCGAGATCGGCTGGGAACGGCTCGCCCGGTCGCGTCACGGGCGTTGCCGTGGCGTTTCCGGTTGCCGACGTGTCGGTGGAGGCTGCAAGGATCGACCCATGACCTACTCGGCAGAACCCAGGTCGGGCACGCGGATCGAGATCCGCAACCTGACCAAACGGTTCGGTGACGTGACAGCCGTCGATGATCTGTCCTTCGACGTCGACCCGGGCCGGATCACCGGCTTCCTCGGCCCCAACGGTGCCGGTAAGACCACCACGCTGCGCATGGCGCTCGGCCTGGTACGGCCCACCAGCGGGACGGCCACGATCGGCGGCCAGTCGTACCTGAAGATCCGCCAGCCACTGCGGGTGGTGGGTTCGGCGCTGGAGGCGACCAACTTCCATCCCGGCCGCAGCGGCCGCAACCACCTGCTGGTGCTCGCCGACACCGCGGGCGTCGACGGTCGGCGGGTCGACGAGTTGCTCGACCTCGTCGGCCTGACCGATGCCGCCCGCAAGCGGGCCGGGGGCTACTCGATGGGCATGCGCCAACGCCTCGGTCTGGCCGCCGCCATGATCGGCAACCCGCAGGTGTTGCTGCTCGACGAGCCGACCAACGGCCTCGACCCGGAGGGGATCCGGTGGCTGCGGGGCTTCCTGCGCCAGCTGAGCACCGAGGGGCGGACCATCCTGATCTCCAGCCACCTGCTGTCCGAGGTGGAACAGACCGTGGACGACGTGGTGATCATCAACCACGGTCGGCTGGTGAAGGCCGCAGCGATCGAGGAGTTGCACGGCGAGGCGACCTGCGTCGTCCGCACCCCCGACCCGACGCGATTGGCCCAGGCCCTGCACGCCGCCGCAGGACTGCGCAGCCGGCCCGGCACCGGCGAGGACGACGGCGCGCTCGTCGTGACGACGTCCGACCTGCGTTTGGTCGGCAACATCGCGCTGGAGGCGGGGCTGGCGATCTGGGAGTTGCGGGCTCACGGGGGCGACCTGGAGGAGCTGTTCTTCGCGCTCACCGAATCGCGGCAGCCGGCCCCCGCGGGAGCACAGACGGGAGCAGTGGCATGACCGGGGCGATTCGATCCGAGATCCGCAAGGTGTTCACCACGCGGTTGTGGTGGGGCATGGCCCTGGGCATGGCGCTGTTGGCCTCCCTGATCTCGATGGGCTTCGCGGCGCTCGTCTCCTCCGACGCGGCCGACGGCGGCGGCGGGCCGGGCGGTGACCAGGGCAATCCGTTCGCCCGGATGACCGTGGGAACGGCCCAGCTGATCTACAACGCCGGGTTGGTCCAGCAGATGACCACGCTGTTCCCGTTGGCGCTCGGCACCTTGCTGATCACCAGCGAGTATCGGCACAAGACGATCAGCGCCACGTTCCTGAGTACCCCCAACCGCTGGGTGGTGCTGTTCTCGAAGATGGTGGCGGTGGCTGCCGTCGGAGCCGTCTATGCCGTGGTCCACGCCGCCGCGAGCGTGGGCGGTGGGGCGAGCATCCTGGCGGCGGTCAAGCATCAGCCGACGATGCTGGGCGAGGGCGAGGTCTGGAAGTCGCTGGGCATCGGGGTGGCCGCGTTCGCGATCTGGATGATGTTCGGCTTCGGCATCGGCATGCTGATCCGCAACCAGATCGCCGCCGTGCTGATCGGCGTGGGGGTCGCGTTCATCGCCCAGATCGCGCTGAACATCATCTTCACCGTCAAGGAGTGGTACTCGGCGATGAAGTGGCTGCCGGGCAACCTCACCGTCAACATGCTGGTCACGAGCAACCCCGTCGAGGGTCAGCAGATCGACCCGGCCACCCAGGCGCAGTACTTCGACCACTGGTGGCAATCGGGGCTGGTGTTGCTGGCGTACGCCGTGGTGCTGGCCGCCATCGGAGCCTTCCTGACGACTCGCCGCGACGTCACCTGAGGCGTGGGTACCCATCCCGCCGGACGGCTCGAGGACGTCTGGAACGCCGCGTGGGGCGCGGTGTTCCGGCGGCGCGGGTGGCGGCCGGTGATCGTGCCGTACCAGGGCTACGGCAGGTCGGGGGACGAGGGCTTCGTCCGCGTGCTCGCCCGGGTGCTGCTGGTGCCGGGGCAGGAGCCGCGGGTGAATCGGCGGGCGTCGGCCGCTGCCCTGGCCTCGGTCGGGGCTTCGGTCGGGGCCCGGGCCCGCTCGCTGCGGGACTGGTCGGCGCGGAAGGGGTCGGCGCGGGCGCCGTCCGGTCGAGCCGGCACCGTCCGCACCGCTCCCCCGGGCCTGCCCGACCGGCGGGGGTGGCGGGCGTTCTTCACCCTGCCCGCGGCCCACGTCCCGGTGACCGTGTCGGTGGGCGATGTCGAGCACCCGGTCAGGGCCGATCGGTCGGGCATCGTGGACGTGCGCCTACCCGCCCCCGAGCAGGCGCCGGGCTGGCAGCAGGTCACCCTGCGCATCGCGGCGCCGGACGAGCACACCGTGGACGCCGTCACCGCGCGGGTGTTCGTGGTGGCCCCCGATCAGACCTTCGGCCTGGTCAGCGACATCGACGACACGGTGATCCGCACCCTGCTGCCCCGGCCGCTGCTCGCGGCCTACAACACCTTCGTGCTGCGCGAGACCTCACGTAGTCCCGTTGCGGGCATGTCCGAGTTGTACCGCCGGCTGCTGGCCCCGCACCCGGGAGCGCCGACGGTGTACGTCTCGACCGGGGCCTGGAACACCGCCGCGATGCTGCGGCGCTTCCTGGCACGCCACGGCTACCCCGAGGGTCCGTTGCTGCTCACCGACTGGGGGCCGACCAACACCGGGTGGTTCCGCAGCGGGGCCGATCACAAGCGGGCGTGCCTGCGCGCGCTCGCCGCCGACCTGCCCTCGGTGCGCTGGGTGCTGGTCGGGGACGACGGCCAGCGCGACCCGAGCCTGTACGCCGAGTTCGCCCGTGAGCGGCCCGACCGGGTGCGGGTGATCGCGATCCGGCAGTTGACGGTGACCGAGCAGATGCTGGCGCACGGCTCGGCGACCAACCGGATCGGCGAGCACTACGGGCCGGCGCGCAGCGTCGTCCCCGAGGTGCGCGCCCCCGACGGGACCTCGCTGGCCGCCGCCTTGACGGGGCTGGACGTGTCCTGACCCGACTCCTGATCGGACTCCTGACCCGACTCCTGATCGGCGGTGTTGTGGCTGGTCCCCTCGCGATCCTCGAGGCCGACCGCCGCGAGCAGTTCTCGACGGTCCCGGTCGAGGTCGCGCGCCCCGTCGACACCCTGCAGGTGCTCCATCAGATCGCCCAGCCCCTGGGCCAGGGCGTTGAGCTTGTGCTGCACCGCCTGGTCGCTGCGGGTCTGACTGTTCTGCAACAGCGCCACCATCAGGAAGGTGATGATCGTCGTGGCGGTGTTGATCACCAACTGCCAGGTGTCCACCGATCCCAGCAGCACGATGGACGGCGCCCAGATGACGATCAGACCCAGGCAGAAGGCGAAGAACCACGCCCGGCCGGCCACGCGGGAGGCCGCCCCGGCGAACCGATCGAAGGCCCCGACCCGCTCGGAGACCTCCGTGGGCAATCTCGGCACCCGCTCAGCCATGGTGCTCACCAGGTCGCGCAGCCATGTCGACTCCGTTCGCGTCCGGGGCGATCACCCTTCGGGGACGCCCGGAGGCGGCTTACCCGCGCCGGTGCCGATCAAACCCCGCGCGCCGAACCAACTCAGGCGACCGGCTGCTGCTTCTTCAGCCGGTCGAAGTGTTCGTGGAACTCGATGAACGAGGCCAGCGCCCGCGAGCCGTAGACCGTGGCCGGGCCACCGTTCAGCACCAAGGCCACCGCGATCGTCTCGGCGACCTCCTCGAGGGTGGCACCGGCTCGCGCCGCGCCCTTGGCGTAGGTGGCAATGCTCCCGTCGCACTGCTTGGAGATCGCGATGCCGAGGGCCATCAGTTCCTTCACCTTGGTGCTCAGGACACCTTCGTGCAGCGCTGCGGTGTGCGTGGTCGCGTGGCCGTCATAGATCTCGGGGATCAGGCTGCGCAACTTCGCCGTGTCGTCGTGCAGGTCGGCGAGGATGTCTCGTCCGTGGGACATGGGGCAACTCCTGGGAGGCTGGATCCGGAGTGCGGATCCGACGATCACCTTCTGCTGACCCTGTGATGATCGGCTGGGTGGGGTCGTTGCCATACTCCTGGGCCGATCGAAACTCCTGAGCTGACCGGACATGAGCGACAGGGGTCGAGCCGATGTCACCGAGGAGGCTCCGCCCCGATCCGCTGGGTAGCCTGCCCGCCATGGACCTCACCGACCTGCGCGTCTTCACCGAGCCTCAGCAGGGGGCGAGCTATGCGGACCTGCTCGCCGTGGCCCGGCGCGCCGAGGTGCTCGGCTTCGGAGCGTTCTTCCGCAGCGACCACTACCTGGTCATGGGGGACGCCTCGGGGTTGCCCGGGCCGACCGATGCCTGGATCACGCTGGCCGGGCTGGCGCGCGAGACCTCGACCATCCGGCTGGGCACGCTGGTGTCGGCGGCCACGTTCCGGCTGCCGGGTCCGTTGGCGATCAGCGTGGCGCAGGTCGATGCGATGTCGGCCGGACGCGTCGAGTTCGGCTTCGGGGCCGGCTGGTTCGAGGCCGAGCACGCCGCCTACGGCATCCCGTTCGGCTCGGTCGGTGACCGGTTCACCAACCTCGAGGAGCAGCTCGCGATCATCCACGGCCTGTGGATCACCCCGGACGACGCGCGGTTCGACTTCGCCGGCGAGCGCTGGCAGGTGAAGGACTCCCCCGCGCTGCCCAAGCCGGCCCAGGCGGGCGGCCCGCCGATCATCATCGGGGGCGGTGGTCCGACCCGGACGCCGCGCCTGGCCGCCCGGTATGCCGCGGAGTTCAACCTGCCGTTCAACTCGCTGGAGGCCTTCGCCGAGCGCCAGGCCACGGTCGGGGCGGCGTGCGCGGCGGTCGGGCGCGATCCGTCGTCCATGATCTATTCGGCCGCCCTGGTGGTCTGCTGCGGCGCCGACGAGGCCGAGGTGGCACGGCGCGCCGCGGCCATCGGCCGCGAGCCGGACGAGTTGCGGGCCCACGGTGCGGCCGGCACGCCGCAGGAGGTGGCCGCCACCTTGCGAGCCTGGCGGGACGCCGGGGCGCAGCGGCTCTACCTGCAGGTGCTCGACCTGGCCGACCTCGACCACCTCGACCTGATCGCCACCGAGGTGGCCCCGCTGCTGGCCTGAGGCGCGTCGTCCATGATCGTGACGAGTTCGTCCGTGATGGACGGAACAACTCGTCACGATCATGAAAACCCGCCCCAGTAGGCTGGGCGCTGTGGAGTCCCAGCCGCCGATCCGCTACCTCAGCACGCGCAGCGATGCGCCGCCGCGCACCTTCAGCGAGATCCTGCTCGAGGGCCTGGCCCCGGACGGCGGCCTGTACCTGCCGACCCGCTACCCCCAGCTGGACGCCGCGACGCTCGCCTCGTGGCGCGGCCTGAGTTACGCCGAGCTGGCCGAGCGGGTGCTGGCGCTGTTCATCGACGACCTCCCGGCCGCCGACCTGCGTGACCTGGTGCAGCGCACCTATACCGCGCAGGTGTTCGGCACCGAGGCGATCACCCCGCTGACGCCGCTGGCGGGGTTCGACGGCGGCGCGCTGTCCCTGCTCGAGCTCTCGAACGGCCCGACGCTGGCGTTCAAGGACATGGCGATGCAGCTGCTCGGCGCCCTGTTCGAGTACGAACTCGGTCGCCGCGGGCAGGTCCTGAACATCCTGGGCGCGACGTCCGGCGACACCGGCAGCGCCGCCGAGTACGCGATGCGCGGGCGCGCCGGCATCGCGGTGTTCATGCTCAGCCCGTACGGCCGGATGAGCCCGTTCCAGCAGGCCCAGATGTTCACCCTGGCCGAGCCGAACATCCACAACCTCGCGGTCGAGGGCGTCTTCGACGACTGTCAGGACGTCGTGAAGGCCGTCTCGGCCGACCTCGAGTTCAAGCGCCGGCTGCACATCGGCACCGTCAACTCGATCAACTGGGCGCGGCTGGTGGCGCAGGTGGTCTACTACGTCGCCGGCTGGCTGGCGGCCACCGACCCGGCCCGCCGTGGCCGCGAGGAAGGCGCCGGTGACGACCAGCAGGTCAGTTTCACCGTGCCGTCCGGCAACTTCGGCAACATCTGCGCCGGGCACGTGGCCCGCATGATGGGCCTGCCGATCCGCCGATTGGTGTTGGCCACCAACGAGAACAACGTGCTGGAGGAATTCATCCGCACCGGCACCTACCGGGTGCGCGGCGCCGCCGACACCCACGAGACGTCGAGCCCGTCGATGGACATCTCCAAGGCCTCGAACATCGAGCGGTTCGTCTTCGACCTGCTCGACCGGGACGCCGCGCGCATCGCTCACCTGTTCGGCGAGCTGGTGCCCCGAGCCGGCGGGTTCACGATCAGCGCGGCCGAGCACGCCCGGATCGCCGACTTCGGTTTCGTCGCCGGAACCAGCTCTCACGCAGACCGTCTGGCCACCATCGCCGCAGTGCACGCGGCGTCCGGGCGGTTGATCGACACCCACACCGCGGACGGCGTCCACGTGGCGCGCGATCACGTCGAGGAGGGCGTCCCGATGGTCGTGCTCGAGACCGCCCAGCCGATCAAGTTCGCGGACGTCGTCCAGCAGGCAACCGGCGTCACCCCGCCGCTGCCCGCGGCCGTGGCCGACCTGCAGCAGCGCCCGCGCCGCTTCGAGGTGATGCCGGCCGACGCCGAGCAGATCAAGGCCTACCTCGACAAACACGCCGTCACGCACTGACCTACTGCTCGGCCCGCGGGTGGCGAACCGCGACGTACAGCGCCACGGCCGTGCACACCGCCTGCATCCCGAGCAGCGACATCGTGACGCGTCCGGTCACCAGAGCGATGATCACGGGAATGCTCCCCACCACGGCCAGGTCCGGCCCTCGGGCGACCACCGCGGACAGGCCCGGCGGGATCGCCCCCATCGGGGTCATGATCAACGGTCCGGAGAAGTCCGGGATCGGACGCGAGGCGCCCCGACCGGCCGCCGCGGCCCACATCGGGGCGGCCAGCAGGCCGAGCTCCAGGTGCCCGACCACCTCACCGAACCGCCAGGCCAGCAGCGTCGTCACCGCCGCGGACCAGAACGCCATGACCACGGTCGGCACCACCAACCGGGCCAGCCGCAGGCCCGTCTCGCCCAGCGGCAGCATGGTGTTCAGCGCCGGCACCACCTGAGCCCGCCGGATGCCGTCGACGGTGGCGAGCGCCGCCAGATAGGCCCCCACCAGGGTGGCGCTCACGACCACCGCCGGCCGCGGCGTGGGCACCAACAACGCCAGCGCCGGGAGGCAGCCCGCCACCATGACCTGCACCGGGTAGCGCCGGGTCCGCACGAACAGCGCCCACTCGGCCAGCACCACGACCAGCGCGACCCGCGCCCGCCGCGACCGACCGGCCACCCGGAGCGTGGCCCGAACCAGCCAGCGCGCCCGGCGCCGAGCCGGTTCGGATCGCGCCGACAGCGCCCGGCCGAGGCCTCGCGGGTCGAGCGAGAGGACGGCGACCAAGGCCTCGTCCGCGCTCGCGCCCTGGCTGCGCAGGCTCACGCCGGGCACCCGATCCAGCCGCGCGTCCCAGCGCAGCATCAGGCCGACCGCCGCGGCGGAGAACGCGACGGCGGCCACGATCACACCGCCGGGCAGCCGCGGTGCCGGCCACGCCGCCACCGCCACCAGCACGCCGAGGACGGGCGTGGCCGTCACCATCACGTCGGCGACGCGGCCGATGATCCGGTGGACACCGGGGTGAGGTTGGGCCAGCCCCGCGAGTTCGATCGCGGACGCCGTGAGCGCCCCACCGGTGACCGCCGCCCCGACAAGCCCGGACGGCGCCGCGCCGGCCGCGATGCCGACCGCGGCTCCGGTCACCGCGCCGCCGAGCAGCCCGATCCCTGGCCAGCGCCAGGCCGCCGTCCGCAACAGGGTGCGGCGCTCGACCGGCAGCGACAGCCACCACACCGACTCGGCGGACGAGACGGCCAACGGACCCAGCCGGGTGGCCAGCCCGACCAGGGCACCGAGCACGGCCCACGCGGCGAGCAGCCCGAGCCACCCGGCGTCCAGCCAGGGGCCGGACGCCGCGACGTCCGGCTGCGCGGACGCGTGCCCGGGGGCGAGCCGACCGGCCAGCGAGAACACCATGGCCGCGGCCATCAGCACCGCCACGCCGACCATGTAGAGGTGACCGAACGCGTCCGAGAAGCCGGCCGCAGCGTTGCGGCGCCCGCTGCGCCGGGTCCAGCGCCGGATCTCGGCCCCGGTCGGCAGCCGGGGCTCGGCCTCCACCGTGGTCATCGCCGGCCCGTCACAGCTCGGCCCGGATCAGGTCCGCCCCGGCGGCCGCGTCCACGACCTGCACCGTGTGCTCGGCGATGGCGACCACGGTGGTCGCCACCCGGGCGACCAGCTGCGGGTCGTGCGAGGCCATCAGGACGCCGCCCCCGCCGTCCCGCTCGTCGATCAGGAACTCCCCCAACCGGTGCCGCATGGCCGTGTCGAGCCGCTGCTCGGGCTCGTCCAGGATCATCAGCGACCGCGGCCGGGCGAACGCCGCCGCGAGCAGCAGCCGGCGCCGCTGGCCGGACGACAGCGCTGCGGGCAACGCATCGGCCCGTTCGACCAATCCGAAGTCGTCGAGCTGGGCCTCGACCACACCGTCGGGGTCGGCGACCCCGTGTCCCGCGCAGGTCAGCAGCAGGTGCTCGCGCACGGTCAGGGTCGGGAAGAACGCCTCCTCACCCAGGTCGACCGCCACATGTGAGCGGAACCGGCGCGTGCGGTCGTCGACCAGCCCACCCAAGACCTCGACCGATCCCGCCAACGGCTTCAGCAGGCCGACCACGGTGCGCAACAGCGTCGACTTGCCGGTGCCGTTCGCCCCGACGACCACCACGACATCGCCGGGGGCGACGGTCAGACTCACCGGCGGGCACACCGGCAGCCCGTACCCGACGTGCACGCCGTCGAGGCGCACCAGCGTGGTGCTGCCTGCCGACGGATCGGCATCGCGAACGGAGGTCATCCCCCGATCGAACCAGGCTCCGACGTGGTCCGGGGACGGCGACCCGGACCTGGAGCCGGTTCGAGATCGAGGCGACAGCACTCCTGCCGCGACCCCTCATCGTCGACGGATGTCGGAGGTCCCGGCGCATCGCACCAGATTCGTCACAACTGCTCGAAACCCGGCCCTCGCGCCCCCGAACGGCCGGTTCTGACGAATCCGGTGCGATGGCTCACGCGGTGGCGGGGCCGTGCACGCTCACCTGGTCGATCGCGTAGCTCGCCGGGAACGCTGTGGCGTCGTCGGGGCTGCCCGGCCAGCGTCCCCCGACAGCGAGGTTGAGCCGCAGGTACATCGGGCGGCTGAACGCCGACGTCAGCCACGGCGTGGTGGCCGTGGTGCGGGTCAGGGTGAGGCGACCGTCGAGGAACCACTGGATCTGCCCGGGGTCCCACTCGACGGCGTAGGTGTGCCAGCCGTCGCTGGGTGCGGTGCCCGCCGGGAAGGTCGCGATCGCCGTCTGCATCGGATACGTCGGCCGGTAGTCGTAGTGCAGGCTCTGGTGCACCCGGGTGGCCTCGGCGCCCGTGTTCGGCCCGCTGCCGATCGCCTCCATGATGTCGAGCTCACCGGTGCCGCCGTCCACCGGACGCATCCAGAACGCCGGCCACAGCCCCTGCGAGGCCCCTGGCGCGGTGGGCAGCTTCGCCCGCATCGCGAACCGGCCGTAGGTGAAGGCGCGCTTGCCCTTGGTCTGCAGGAAGGCCGAGGAGTAGTCCCGCCCGCCGGGGAACCGGGCATCGGCACTGCCACAGGTCAGCGGCGTGGGCTCGCGGCGGGCGGTCAGGGCGAGGGCTCCGTCGCCGACCAACACGTTCTCCGGGCGGCTGGTCAGGCAGGCGAGTTCGAGGTTGCCGTCGCCGAAGGTCGAGTCGTTCAGCGCCGTCCACGACGAGGTGTCCAGCGCGGTGCCGGAGAACTCGTCAGCCCACACCGGCGGGCGCGATCGGAAGGTGATGTCGTCGACGTCGACGGTGCCACCGGCCGGCAGCGACGGCGCGAGCACGTTCAGGTCGAGGCTCGCCCCGCCGGTGGTGGCCACGTAGTTGACGCCGATCAGGGTCCAGGCGGTGCCGACCGTGACGGTCGCGACCGCCTCACCGCGTTTGGTGGTGGCCCACTCCTGCAGCCGGATGCTCACCGGGGTGGCCCGGCCGGCGCGCACCCAGGCCGTGGCGGTATAGCTGGCGCCGGCGACGGTGCGCGACACCGTGTTCCGGGTGTCGTTGAGGATCACCGTGTAGCGCGAGGGCGCGGTGTGGGCGAGCCGGGCCCCGGTCCCGCGGCGTCCGGGCACCGAGGTCAGGGTGCCGCGGGTGGTGGACTCGAACCAGCCCGCAGTGCCGTCGAAGGTGGGGTTGACCAGGGTCTGCAGCGGCGCGGCGGCGGCCGGCGCGGCCGTCAGGGTGTCGGCGACCACGGCGGTGGCAGCCACCAGCGGCAGGGCGGCGAGAACGGCCAGCGCGGTGGCGGCTCGACGGACGCACTCGGACGGCGTCCGTCGAGCCATGCGAGGGCCACCTCCGCGTCCATCCGGTCGCTGGCTGCGTTCCGGTGATAACACAAAGCTATGGCGTGACTACCTAGGGTGTCGATACGCCTCTGGGGTGATCCGGCCCCTGAGGGTTCGTCGGATTGACCACCGAGTTCGGTGGTCACACCCACGAAGCTCGCCGAGTCACGATGTCGCCGCTGGTCTTCACGGCGATAGGTCGGGCCGCGACACTGGGCGCGTGCCGACATCGTTGCCCTCGCCGGCGAGACCCGCCCTCGTGGGACGCGACGATGTCCTGCTCGAGATCACCCGCATGCTGGACGCCGCGGCGTCCGGCCGGGGGCAGGCCGTCCAGCTGAGTGGCGAGCCGGGGCTGGGACGCAGTGCCGTCCTCGCCGAGTGCGCCGCACTGGCGGCCGAACGCGGCTTCGGGGTCGCCGTGATCGAGGCGGCGCCCGCCGACGCGGGCCTGGCCTGGTCGGGCGTGCTGCGGCTGCTGCACGTGGGATCGACCAATCCCGAGGTGCGAACGCTGCTGGACGCGATCGAGGCCGATGCGATCGCGCCCGATGCGAGCGAGAGCGGGTCACAGCCGCCGGGGCGAGACCTGGCCGTGCAGGTGCTGCAGACGCTGCGGTCCCTGGCAACGGTCAAGCCCTTGCTGATCGGGATCGACGACGTGCACCGGCTCGATGCGCGCTCCCGCGACGTGCTGGCCTTCGTGGCGCACCGGCTGCAGGGCACCCGGGTGGTGGTGATGACGACCTGCGTGGAGCCGGGCGAACTGATGCTCGGCGTCCCGGTGGTGCGCCTGACCCCGCTGGATCGGGCGGACAGCCTCGACCTCATCGACCCGTTGGTGCCCGGCCAGGCTCTCGCCGGGGTGCTGACCGATGTGGGCCAGGGCAATCCGGCGGCCCTGGTCGACCTCGCCGGGTCGTTGACCGCCGACCAGCTCGCCGGGCTCGCGCCGCCGCCGACGACCCTGCCGCGGCACAGCCGGCTGCGCCAGGTCGCCCGCGAACAACTCGACCGGCTGCCGCCGGCGACCCGGTTGTTGCTGCTGCTGGTGGCCGCCGACGAGCAGCTCGACGCCGCCACCTCGACCGGGGCCGTCGGGCACTCGGACATCGGCACCCTGGTGCAGGCCGCCCGGTTGGCGCAG
Organism: Kineosporiaceae bacterium; assembly: GCA_046330955.1. Taxonomy (GTDB): domain Bacteria; phylum Actinomycetota; class Actinomycetes; order Actinomycetales; family Kineosporiaceae; genus JADJPO01. Next base: position 98,790 of record JAXLRT010000021.1, read on the forward strand.
GTGGACCTGGCCGACCTCGAACCCGCCGAGGTGGCCGGCCTGCTCGAGGTCACCTCGCACACGGTGAGGTTCCCGCATGCCTGGATGCGCTCGGTGGTCTACCACGAGGCGTCCCTGGCCCGGCGGCAGCACGCACACGCCGTCCTGGCCCGGGCGCTGGCCAACAGCCCCGACCCGCTGCGCCGGTTGCTGCACGCCGCGGCCTCCCGGGAGCCGTCCGACGGGCTGGCGGCCGAGCTCGAGACCGCCGCCTGGGCCGCCGACGTCCCGCACAGCCAGGCCTGCCTCGCGCTCGACCACGCAGCCCGGCTCAGCACCGACCCCCGGGACGCCGCCTACCGCCGGCTCGCCGCCGCCGAGCGGGCCTGGCTGTCGGGGGACGCCGTGAAGGCCCGCCGGCTCGCCTCGCAGCGGGCCGAGGCCACCCCGGAGACGGACCAGACCTGGCTGTCCCCGGTGATGATCGACCGGGCCGACCTGTTGCGGGCCGAGTTGTCGCTGACCACCGACCCGCCGGACGTCGCGTTCCACCGACTGATGGACGCCGCGCTGCGGGTGTTCCCCACCGATTCGGACCGCGCCCTCGATGCCTTGGTACGCGCCGGTGACCTGTTGCTGCGCCACGGTGGCGACCATCGGTTCGCGGCCATCGCGGCGCAGGTCCTGGCGATGAGCGACCGCTTGACCACGCCGTCCGCGCGGCTGCTGATCCGGCAGTTCGAGGGCATGACCGCGCTCATCGAGGGTCGGTACACGGACGCCGTCAAGCCGTTGGAGGAGCTGTTCTCGCTGGCGCGCGGGTTGGACACCCCTGTGGCCCTGGTGCGCGCGGCGTCCTGCGCCATCCTGCTCGGCGACGACCGGACGGCGCACGAGTTGGCCGAGCGGGCTCTGGCCGTCGGCGGGGCTCGGGGCGAGGGGTTCGTCGCGCCGCGAGCGGTGGAGTGCCTGGTGCGCGCCAACCTGGAACTGGGCCGGTTGGCCCATGCGGAAGCCTGGTTGGCCGAGGGGGTGCGCCAGGCCGTGCTGCGCGGCCGGCAGGATGCCCGCGCCCACGCCCTGGCCTGGCTGGCCATGGTCGCTGCCATGCGCGGCGACCTGTCGGCCTGCGCCGACCACGTCGCCCAGGCACGCGTTCGGGCGGGACGCGGCGAGGGGGCGGCGCAGGTGCACGCCGTGGCCGACTGGGCGATGGCCTACGGGGACCTGGCGGCAGGGCGTCCGGCCCAGACCGTCGAGCGGTTGCGCACGGTGGGGCGACTCAACGGGCCCGGCGGGCGCACCGTGATGCAGGTGATGACGGCGACGCAACTCGTGGAGGCCGCGGTCAAGATCGGCGACCACGACACCGCGCGGGCCGCCTTCCGAACCTTCGAACCGTGGGCACAGCACACCGGGCGACCGCACTGGCTGGCGTTGACCGCCCGCTGCCGAGCGCTGCTCACCGAGGACGACGACGAGGCCGACCGGTGGTTCGCCGAGGCGGACCGGTGGCACCGGGCTGCCGGTGGCAGCTTCCACGCCGCCCGGACCGCCCTGCTGTACGGGCAGCGGCTGCGCCGGCGACGCCGCTCGGGCGAGGCCCGGCTGCTGGTGACCAGCGCGCTCGAGGTCTTCGAGCGGTACCCCGCACCGGCCTGGGCCGACCAGGCGCGCAGCGAGCTGCGGGCCGGGCAGGCGCCGAGCGAGGATCGGGCCGATCCGCTGACGCCCCAGCAACGCGAGGTGGCCGCCCTGGTCGTGTCCGGGGCGACGAACCGCGAGATCGCCCAGGCCCTGCAGCTCAGCACCCGGACCGTGGAGTACCACCTGCGAAACATCTTCGCCCGGCTCGGGGTGCGTTCGCGTATGGAACTGGCCCGCCGGTTGGAGTGACCGGCGGGCCAGCTACCCGGTTCGGCGATGGACGGCCGAGCAGGGTGGGTCAGGCGCGGAGGTAGGAGGCCACCTGCCTGAGCACCGAGGTGTCGGTGAGGAACCCGAGATGTGTCACGCACGAGACGTAGGTGTTACGGGCACCCGACAGCGGCGTGCTGGTGTACGGGATGATGATCCCGTCACACGGGGAGTACCAGGTCGCCCAGGACGTCGGGCCGGGTGTCTCGTCGCCGCGGGTGACGGTGGCGATGAACGAGGATCCCGGGTACATCTGCTGGCACGACGTGAACGCGATACAGCCTGCGGCCCAGGTGGTGCCGTGGTTTGCCCCGGCCAGCGAGGCGACACGCGCGGTGCTGGCGGTGCCACCGAGCTCGTGTTCGTAGTACATCGTCACCAGCCCACCCATGGAGTGGTTGACGATGTCGACCTGACGGGCGCCGGTGCGCGACTTGACCGACGCCACGAACGAGGCCAGGGAGGCCGCGTTCCGCCGGTTGTCGCCGTTGTAGTTGTAGCTGAAGCTGAACAGTTGGCTGTCGGTGTAGCCCGCCGAGCGGAAGACGCTCTTGGCGGTTCCCCACACCGAGCCGTCGGACAGGTATCCGTGCACGAACACCACGGGTCGGGGTCCGGCTGCCTGAGCCGGGGCTGAGGTGACCAGCCCGGACACGAGCAGGGCAATCACGGTCAGGGCCATTGCAAACAGGCGGGGGACGGTCCGTTGTCGCACCTTTGCCTCCTGAGGGTCGCTGTGCACAGCCCGGTTACTCCCGGGTAACAGAGAGTTTTCGGTCCGGGACGACGCCAGGGATCAGGGAGACCACCGGTCATGCGAGCACTGGGGTACACCGGGGGATCACCGGTACAGCCGGGTGGGTGCCCGGTGTCACCACCGGTGCCGGGGCTCGGGGGTGGACCGTGTTCCAGGTGTCGCTGAGTGACCTGGCCCATTGCCACGCCCACGAAGATCACATTGACCGGGCTGATCCGCCCCAGGAGCTGGGGCAAGACCGCCCGCTGAACGCGATCGCGCGGCGTCCGGCGTCCGGCGTCACACCTCGAGGCGGTAGCGGATCATGCGTTCGATCAGGTCGAGCGGCAGCGGCTCGATGTGCGGGAACTGCACCGAACCCTTGGCCCAGGTGCGCTCACCGAACTCGCCGGCGAAGTGCTCGATCACCGGCGGCGTGGGGTAGAAGCCGACGTGCTTGTCGAATCCGGCCCAGTGCACGAAGTTCTTGCCCTTCAGCTTGAACGTCGGGATGCCGTAGGCGATCGCGGCGGTCACGTCCGGCACGATCGAACGCACCAGCTGCTCGATCTGCTGCAGCCGTTCGACCGCGAGTTCACCCTGCGCGGCGTAGTGGTCGGCGAACACCTCATCGCTCATGCGCCACACCCTGTCCGGAATCCCGTTCCACCGTCCAGCGGAACAACGGATCGGTGAACTCACGCAGTCGCGCGGACACCGCCCGCACCGCCGCGTACTCGGCGACACCCTGTGGATCGGGGGTGAACACCGCGCCCGGTTCGACCATCGCCGCCACCGCGGCCTGCACGTCCGGGTGGACGCCGGCCCCGACCGCGGCGCAGATCGCCGAACCCAGCAGCGCGCCGTCCGCGATCGCCGTCCGCCGGGTCGGGCGGGCGAACACGTCGGCCAGGAGTTGCATCATCAGGTCGGCCTTCGCCCCACCCCCACTCACCAGCAGGGTCGAGAACGACCGCCCCAGAGCGGCTTCCATCGCCTCGACGTGGCCGGCCATGGTCAGCGCGATGCCCTCGAGGATCGCCCGGTGGACGGCGCCGCGGCCCTGGGTGCCGTCGAACCCGAGCAGCGCGCCCCGCCGGAACGGGGCGTCGGACGGCGCCAGCCAGTCGAGCACCGCCATCAGCCCACCACACCCCCGGGGCACGGCCGCCGCCTCGGCGTTCAACAGGTCCTCATCACCGGGAGCGATCCCGGCAAGGTCCCGGAACCAACCCACGGTCCACATGCCGCGCCGGATGCCGCCGGATTCGTAGAGGTACTCCCCCGGCACCGCGGCGGTGTTCACCCAGTAGGCCTCGCTGCTCCCCTGCGCCACCGCGCCCGGGGTCATCGCGGCGATGTAGGTGCCGAGCGAGAGCAGGGCCGTGTCGGGGCTGAGCAGTCCGCAGCCCAGCGCCTCGACCGCTTTGTCGTTCGCGGTGGCGAACACCGGCAGCCCCGCCGGGATGCCGGTGGCGGCCGCGGCGTCCGGGGTCACCGTGCCCAGCTGCGCGCCCGGCGGCACCAGCTCGGGCAGCATCGCCGGGGTCATGCCGAGGGCTGTGAACGCCGCCGGGTCACGCGACCAGGCCATCGTCGCCGGGTCGAACGGCCAGGCGCCCTGGTAGTTGGCCGCGGTATCGGTGAAGGCGCCGGTGAGCCGGTGCGTGATGTACCCCGAGGACGCCGCGAGCCGGCTCACCCGCGGATCACCCCCCTCGGCGGCGGTGGGCAGCGGCCGCCCGACCCGGACGTCCATCCAGCTCAGCAGCGGCTCGACCAGGGCGCCGTCGGCGTCCAGCAGCGCCCGGCAGAACCGGATGGTGCACAGCCCGACCCCCACGATGCGAGCCGGATCACCACGGTAGGCATCGAGGACCTCACGGCAGGCCGCCACGATCGAGTCCCAGAGGTCGTCGTCCGGGTGCACCACGTGACCGGGCGCCGGGTGGGCATAGGGACGCAGCTGCCGCCGGCCCGAGGCGACGACCCGGCCCGCGGCGTCCACCAGGGCGACCTTGGTGCTCTGCGACCCGTTGTCGATCGCCAGCACCAGCGGGCCGTCGCCGGGCGGGTCGAGCGTCACGGGGCCTCCGGCACGAACAGGGTGCCGGTGTTCATGATCCCGTGCGGGTCGAACTGCTGCTTCAGGCCCGCCAGCAGCCGGTAGGCCGACCCGTGCTCCTCGCGCACCCAGGGCGTGCGGTACTTGCCGACGCCGTGGTGGTGCACCATCGAGCCGCCGACCCGCAGCGCCTCCTCGACCACGATGGCGTTCAGCGGGATGTGGTACTCGGTGATCTCATCCGTTGGGGCGCAACGGATCTGGTAGTCATAGACGAAGTACAGGTTGGTGCCGGTCTGGTAGCTGTGCGAGGAGTGCGCGCCCAGCATGGTCAGGTCGCCGGCATGGGCGAACTCGGCCCGCACCCGGCGCATCACCGCCTGGTACAGCTCCCCCACCCGCGACCAGTCGCAGCTCACCTCGGTGGTGAACCCCAGGTGCGCCTGCTCGCGCATCACCACTTTCTCGGCGTCGATCTTGTCCTGACCCCAGTTGAGTCCGTCGAACCAGGCCTCGATCAGCGCCGGGTCGACGGGGGTGTGCGGCCGGGTCGAGAAGACCTGCTCGATGGCCCCGGCAATGGCGTCGGCCAAGGGTTTCGGGCCCTCGGCGATCAGGACGACGACGCTCTTACCCTGGTGGAAGTGCGCGAAGTGCTGCCGGGCGTCCTCGGGCGAGTAGACCCGGCACACCGAGGGCCGGTAGCCGGCCGTGACCAGGTCGTGCAGCGCCTCGACGCCGGCCGCGAAATCGTCGACCAGGCAGGCGAAGTAGCGATTGTTCTCGGGGGTGTACCGGAACAGCTTCACGGTCACCTCGGTGATGACGCACAGCGCGCCCTCGTTGCCGATGATCACGTGGCGGATGTCCGGCCCGGCGGCCCGGCGCGGCACGTTCTTGATGCGCACCACGTCACCGCCGGGGAACACCGCCTCCAGCCCGACCACCATGTCCTCGATGCCGCCGTACAGCGTCGAGAACTGACCGATCGAGCGGGTGGCGACCAGACCGCCGTACTGCGCAAGGGGTTTGGACTGCGGCGAGTGCCCGGTGGTCAGCCCGCGGGCGCGCACGGCGTCCTCGAGCACCTGTAGCGGCACCCCGCACTGCACCGTGGCCATCAGGTTGGTCTCGTCGAGGGCGAGGATGGCGTCCAGCCCCGAGGCGTCGAGCACGATCGAGTCCTCGACGATGGTCTCCAGCCCGCCCTCGGTGGCGGTGCCGCCGGTACGGGGGACGACGGTGATCAGGTTGTCGTGGGCGAACCGCAACACCGCGGCGACGTCGTCCGTCGAGCGGGCGCGCACGATCGCCGCCGGGATCGGCCCGGCGTACAGACCGTGGACGGCGGTGTACTTACGGAACCGGTCGACGCTGGCCTCGCGCAGCGCCGGCTCATCGGTGACCACCTCGCCGGCGTCCAGGCTGCGCAACCCGGCGACGATCGCCGGCCGGTCGAGCGGCGAGCGGGACGGCAGCCGGGCGGGTGGCGGCGGGAAGGTGGGGTCGGTCGAGGCGTCGGTCGCGGGGTGGGTCATGGCGCTCACCGAACCAGGTATCCGCCGTCGACGACCAGCACCTGGCCGTTGACGTAGTCCGAGGCGCGTCCGGCCAGGAACACCAGCGCCCCCATCAGGTCGGCCGGTTCGCCCCACCGCCCGGTGGGGATGTGGTCGAGCACCCGTTGGTTGGTCTCGGGGTTCGCCCGGGTGGCCTGCGTGATCGCGGTCGCGTAGTAGCCCGGCGCCAGAGCGTTGACCTGCACGTTGTGCTCGGCCAGCTCGTCGCAGTAGGCCCGGGTGAAGCCGACCAGCCCGGCCTTGGTGGCGGCGTAGGCCGGCGAGGTGCGCCCGCCCAGGTAGGAGAACAGCGACGCGATGTTGATGATCTTTCCCGAACGCTGCGGGATCATGAACCGCGCCGCCTCGTGCGCCAGCTCGAACGCCGCGGTGAGGTTGACCGCCACCATCGGGTCCCACTGGGCGCGGCCGAAGTCCTCGACCGGGGCGAGCTCGCAGATGCCCGCCGAGTTCACCAGGATGTCGATCCCGCCGAGCTCGTCGACGCAGCGTCCCACCACCTCGGCGGCGGCGCCCGGTGCCGTGATGTCCGCCTCGACGAAGGCCAGCCGCCGGCCGGTGGCCTCAACCAGCCGGGCCGTGGTGCCGTCGTCCGGGGCCAGGGCCGCGACCAGCACGTCGGCGCCGGCCGCGGCCAGGGCGAGGGTGAACGCCCGGCCCAGTCCGGTGTTGCCACCGGTGACCACCGCGCGGCGTCCGGCCAGCGAGAACAGGTGCAACCCGAAGTCGGTGATGTCCATGGTGGGCGCAGGCTACCCGCCGCCGATGCCCCGCCCGCGAGGCACGCCGTAGCCTTCACCGCATGGACTGTGCGAGGGAATCCGAGGTGGTGCAGCGAGCCCGACGCCTGGCCGACGAGGTGCTGTTCCCGGCGGCGATCGAGGTCGACCGCGCCGACCGGGTACCGGCCGCGATGCTCGACGCCCTGGCGCAGAACGGGTTCTACGGCCTGGGCGCACCGCCGGAGCTGTCGGGCCTCGACCTGCCGGACGACGCTGCGCGGGCAGCGGTGGTCGAGGCCTTCGCCGGTGGCTGCCTGCCGGCCGCGTTCGTCTGGCTGCAGCATCGCGGGGCGCTGCGGGCCGTGGTGAGTGCTGCCGCCGGCCACGTCTCACCCACGGTCGAGCAGTACCTGCCCGCCCTGATCGCGGGGCGGCTGCGCGCCGGCCTGGCCATCGGGGCCGCCACCCGCTCCGGGCCACCGGTGATCCGGGCGGTCGCCGAGCCCGGCGGCGCCTGGCGGTTCAGCGGCCGGGCACCTTGGGTGACCGGGTGGGGCATGGTCGACGTGCTGTTGACGGCGGCCCGCGACGGCGACGACCAGCTGATCTGGGCGTTGGTGCCCACGGACTCCCTCGGTCTGCACCCCGAGGTCCTCACCTTGCTCGCCGTGAATGCCAGCGGCACGGTCACCCTCACCGTGGACGACGTGCTGGTGTCGGCCGATCGAGTGCTCACCATCGAGCCCCACGCCGCCTATCTGGCGCGGGATGCCGAGTCGGTGACGTTCAACGGCTTCCTCGCCGTGGGCGCTACCGGGCGGGCGATCCGGTTGATGCGGGAGGCCGGCGTCGAGGCACCGTTCGAGGTCCAGGTGATCGACACGCTGACCGCCGAACTCGACCAGGTACGCCGGCGCCTGCTCACGGCCACGGCGGACGACGCGCCGTCCGCTCGGGCGGCCGCCTCGGAGCTGGCGTTGCGAGCCGCGGGGGCACTCGCCGTCCAGCAGGGGTCGCGTTCGGTGCTGGCCGATTCCCACGCCGGGCGCCTGATCCGCGAGGCCACCTTTCTGCTCACCTTCGGCAGCCGGCCCGCGATCCGCGAGCAGTTGCTCAGCCGATTGGTATGCCCACCGGTGGCGCCTCCCGGCTGACCGGCGCGCGCAGCAGCACAACGGCGACCACGGCCGCGATCACCGCGCACCCTGCCGCGCCGAGGAACACCGTGTGCTCCTGCACCAGGGCGGCCTGCCGCAGCAGCTCCTCGAAGGCCGGGCAGCGCGAGGCGCCGCCGCAGACCACGGTCACCGCGGGCATGTCGGCCTGCTCGGCGTACAGCCGGCGCAGCCCCAGCGTGGTCAGCGCCGAGATGCCGACCAGCATGCCGACCATGCGCGCCACCACAACCAGCGCGCTCGCCAGGCCGTGCACCGCACGGTCGGTGCCGGCCAGCACCGCGGCGTTGATCGGGGCCAGCGCCAGCCCGAAGCCGAGCCCGCCGAGCAGCAGTGGCAGGGTCGCCGCGGGCGAGCGCAGGGCGTCGGCCTGCCAACGCGCCATCACCACGAAACCGACTGCGGCGCACACCATCCCCAGCGCAGCGATCACCCCAGGCGGCCAGCGTCGGGTCAGGTAGCCGCCGGCGAACGCCCCCACCGGCACCGCCAGCAGGAACCGAACCAGCACCAGCGCGGCCGGCACCTGCGAGCTCGGGTAGATCGTGGTGCGGGCGAAGATCGGGATGTCGACCAGTGCCGCGATCAGCGCCGCCCCGACGAAGCCGCTCACCACCAGCGACCCCCAGGCGCCCCGCGCGCGCAGCGCCCCGCGCGGCACCAGCGGGGCGGCGGCCCGCCGTCCGTGGACGACGAAACCCGCCGCGCCGATCGCGGCCAGCGCCAGGTACCACCAGCCCCGATCGGAGAACACCTCGAGTCGCGGGTCGGCGGTGGCGAAGGCCAGCACCACGCCGCCGAGCGCGACCGCCAACCAGGCAGCCCCCGCCAGGTCGGCCTCGCGCATCGCCCGCCACCACGACCGGACGTCGATCAGCGGACGCCGCGCCAGCAGCATCCGCACCGCGAACGCCGTCCAGGCCGCCGCGGTCAGCGCCCCGATCGGGGTGAGCCAGCGCGCGATCACCGTCCAGGCCGACCCGGGGGCCGAGCCGGCGACCGGCACGAACCACGCCCCCCAGGTCAGGTCGGCCCGCAGCCCGGCCGGCTGCACGAACACCACCACCCCCGCGGCCAGCGCGAGCACCAGCAGTGCCAGCCCCGCGACGTCCGGCAGCCCAGGTCGACGCCCGCCGCCGCGACCACCAGCGGGGGCACGACCGACTTCGGCCGGCACCGTTCGGTCGGCGGCGAGCGCCCGCAGGGCGAATGCCAGCACCAGCGCGACCACCAGGTTGATCACGAAGATCATCCGCCAGGTCGACACCGCCAGCACCACGGCCCCGAACACCGGCCCGAGCACGGCACCGATCTCCTGGACGGCGGACACCACCCCGAGCGGCACGCCGCGCCGATCGGCGGGGTAGAGATCGGCGACCAGCGCCAGCGTGGCCGGCACCAGCCCACCGCCGCCCACCCCCTGCACGAACCGGCCGAGCACGATGGTGAGCATGTCGTAGGCCAACGCGGTCACCGCCGAGCCGGCCGCGAAGATCACCAGCGAGGCCAGCAGCACCGGCACCCGGCCCCGCAGGTCGGCGATCCGGCCGATGAGCGGCAGCATCGCGACGTACCCGAGCAGGAAGCCGGACACGATCGGCGCCGCCTTCTGCAGCTGGACGACGTCACCACCCACCCCGCTGACCATGTCCTGCAGCGCCAGCACCACCACGTAGGTGTCAGCGGCCGCGAACGCGACGGCCACCGCGGCCAGCCCCAACAGCAGCCGCGCCCGGCGTCCGATCACGGCAGGGTGATCTGTTTCGTGGTGCCGTACCGGTCGAAGGTCACGCTGTAGGTCATCGGCGCACTGTTCGGGTAGAACACGCCGGTGAACCGCGCGGTGCGCAGCTCATCGGAGGCGGTCACCGTGTACACCACCGAGAACACGTCCCCGCTCGCGCTGGGGATCACGGTCTTCATCGCCGAGCCGGGCACCGTTCCGGTGTACTCGGTGAGCACCTCGGAGTTGTCGCTGCCGCCGCGGACGGTGGCCCCGCGGGTCGGCTGGGACGTCGTGGGCAGCAGCGAGGAGAATCCGGCCCCCTTGCTGACGAACGCGGCCGGGTCGGGCGCGCCGTAATCGCTCGGCCGAATATCGGACCAGCCCGTGGTGAGCGGCAGTTGCGCCCGCACCTTTCCGGCCACGGCCACCATCGGCACCTCGACACTCGACCCGCCGAACATCACCTTCAGCGTGCCCTCGAAGGCCGGCGCGTTGGTGGCCGTACCGATCGCCTCGGTGAGCCCGGAGGTACCTGCAGGCAAGTTGTTGGTGCGCAACGCGATCCGCACGCCGCTGGTGGCGTCGAGCTTCTGTTGCGCGGCCGCGAGCACCTGCTGCGGGCTGCGCTCGGGCGCCGCCGGCACCTCGGCGTGGGTGCAGCCGGAGGCGAAGGCGGCCACCCCCGCCAGCACGGCGCCGACCACCGCACGCCGCGACGGGCCGCATCGCGTCGAGGCCTGCATCATGGACCCAAGCATGGCGCCAGAGTCCCACAGCCGTGGCAGGACTCACCACCATCACCCCCCCTGTGGCGTAGGTGCCACCTACCGTGGAACGATGCGCCGCCTGCCCGTTGCCGACCCCGGCGAGGCCGACGCGAGATCGCCCGCGCACTTCCTGTGGTGGATCGCCCGCGGGCAGGCGCCAACGCTGTTCGGGGGCATGGCCTTCGGCGTCC
>JAXLRT010000022.1:0-105223 GCA_046330955.1 Kineosporiaceae bacterium
CCAGCCAGGCGGGCGTGAGCCAACTCAGGTCGTGGTCCGGCGGGCGTGGGCGGGGGAGCCGGGGGTCGGCGCCCACCGGTTGATCACCGCCTGCTGCCCGGCGGTCCAGATCGCGCTGATGAGCCAGTAGAGCAGGACGCCGAGTGGCACCGCCCAGCCGGACGCCACGATGCCGATCGCCGCGAAGGTGGGCATCACCCGCATCATCGTCGCGCTCAGCTGCGCCGCGAGCTGGGCCGCCGGGTCGGTACCGGGCTGCGCACCGGACGGCGCCGGCGACGGCAGGTTCGCCAGCACCAGGTAACGACTGGTCAGGTAGGTGAGGGCCGCGGTGGCCAGCGCGACGGCGACGATCACGGCGCCGTCCGGCCACGTGGCCACGGCGGTCAGGTGAGCGCCGAGACCGGCGCCGAGCACGTCCGCCGACCGGGCCGAGTCGACCAGGGCAGCGGACATGACCCCGATGCCGACGCCGTCCGCGACGTCCCGCAGCACCCGGAACAGGGCCAGCATCACCGGCACCTGGATCAGCAGCGGCAGTGCGCCCCAGGCGCTCAGGCCGTGTTCGCCCCGGACGGCGCGCAGCTCGGCGAGCTGAGCGCGCCGGCTGTCGAGGTCGGTGCGGCCGGCGTAGCGGCGCTGGATCTCGGCCAGGGCTGGTTTGGCCCGGGCGCTGGCGTGCGCCAGGCGCACCTGGCGAATGGTCAGCGGGATCAGGGCGAGGCGCACCGTGATCACCAGCCCGATGACGGCCAGCAGCCAGGCCAGACCGGATCCGGGGGCGGCGCCGAGGCTGACGGCGAGGTGATGGGCACCGGCGAGGACGGCGGCAACGGCGAGCTGGAACGGGTGCAGCAGGGTGGTGAACCACGTGGGCATGGGGGCTCCTGGGCAGACGCGAGGGCGAGGCACGACGGGTGGGTGGGAACGCGAAGGCCTGCCCCGGCCAGGAGCGGATCGGGAACGTGCTGTGGCAGAAGGGAAACGTCCGGCCGGGATCAGACCCGGCCACACCCCGGCGCTCGGGAGCGCGAGCTGCTCGGCCGATCGGGATCGACCGCCCGCAGCATCGGCTGGACGGCGTCCCGCCGGGGGACCGGCACCCGTACCGGTCGCCGCGCGGTGAGCTGGACGGCGAGCCGCGCCGCGAGCAGCGCGCCACCGACCGCCAGGGCGACCGCGAGGATCACGGCGGGAGCCGAGATCGCGGGACCACCGGCCGAGGCCCAGAGCTGGACGACGACCAGCCACCCGGCCACCAGGGCGAGCGCGAGCGCAGTGATCACCGCGAGCGTGCGGGAGCGCGCGTCGTCCGGCCGGTTTCTCACGCGACCACCGTAAGCCGGGCTCCGCCCGGTTGGCCACTGCTGCACGGGCCAGGTTCGAAGACCATGACGAGCTGCGGGGGTGGATGTGTCGTGCGGGTCCGCTCGTTCCTGGGCCCGTCGGGTGGGATGAATGGCTTCTTGCCGCTGGCGTCGGTGGTGGCGGTCGACAAGTGCAGAGAGGTCGCCTACTGACTCGACGCACCCCGACCGGGAGAATGCGTGTGTGAATCCCCCGAGCGTGGCCACCGACCGATCCGAGCCCGACTGGTGGAAGTCCGCCGTCGTCTACCAGATCTACCCGCGCAGCTTCGCCGACTCCAACGGTGACGGCATCGGTGACCTGCCCGGCATCACGGCTCGACTCGACTACCTGGCCGAGCTCGGGGTCGACGTGATCTGGCTGTCGCCGGTCTACCCCTCGCCGCAGGACGACAACGGCTACGACATCAGCAACTACCAGGACATCGAGCCGGTGTTCGGCACCCTGGCCGACTTCGACACCCTGCTCGCCGGCGTCCATGCCCGGGGCATGAGGCTCGTGATGGACCTGGTGGTCAACCACACCAGCGACGAGCACCCGTGGTTCGTCGAGTCCCGCTCGTCGGCCGACAACCCCAAACGCGACTGGTACTGGTGGCGCCCGCCGCGCGCCGGGATGGCCGCCGGCGACCCGGGCGCCGAGCCGACCAACTGGCACTCGTTCTTCTCCGGTTCGACCTGGCAGCTCGACGAGGCCACAGGGGAGTACTACCTGCACCTGTTCTCGCGCAAGCAGCCCGACCTCAACTGGGAGAACCCCGAGGTGCGTCAGGCGATCTACGCGATGATGCGCTGGTGGCTCGACCGCGGTGTCGACGGGTTCCGCATGGACGTCATCAACATGATCTCCAAGGACCCGGCCCTGCCCGACGGGGTCGTCCACGGCGGCATCTGGGGCGACGGCACACCGCACTTCCTCAACGGCCCCCGGATCCACGACTACCTGCAGGAGATGCACCGCGAGGTCTTCGCCGGCCGGACCCAGCCGTTCCTGACCGTGGGCGAGACCCCCGGCTGCACCGTCGAGCAGGCCCGGCTCTACACCGATGCCGCTCGGGCCGAGGTCGACATGGTGTTCCAGTTCGAGCACGTCGAGGTCGACCGCGAGGGCGGCAAGTGGCAGCGCCGTCCGCTACGCCTGGCCGACCTCAAGGCGAGCCTGAACCGTTGGCAGGTGGGGCTTTCCGACATCGGATGGAACAGCCTCTACTGGAACAACCACGACCAGCCCCGCGCGGTCTCGCGCTTCGGTGACGACAGCCCCGAACACCGGGTGCGCTCGGCGACGGCCCTGGGCACGGTGCTGCACCTGCACCGCGGCACGCCGTACATCTACCAGGGTGAAGAACTCGGCATGACCAACACCGCCTTCGCGACCATCGAGGACTTCCGCGACATCGAATCGCTCAACCACTACGCCGCAGCCGTCGCCGCCGGGCAGGACCCGCAGCAGGTGCTGGCCGACCTGCGACCGGCCAGCCGCGACAACGCCCGCACCCCGATGCCCTGGGACGACACCCCGCAGGCGGGCTTCACCACCGGCACGCCGTGGATCGCCCTGAACCCCAACCACCCCGAGATCAACGCTGCGGCGGCGATGGCCGACCAGACCTCGGTCTGGCACCACTACCGAGCGCTGATCGCGTTGCGGCACACCGAACCTGCCGTCGTCCACGGGGACTTCACGTTGCTGCTCGGCGAGCACGACCAGCTCTACGCCTTCACCCGACGCCACGGCGACGTCGAGCTGCTGGTGCTGGCCAACCTGTCCTCGCGTACGGCCATGGCCGACCAGCTGCCGGACGCCGCGGCGTGGGAGCGCGCGCCCGTGCTGGTGAGCAACGCCCCGGCGCCCGACCCCGCGCACCACCGGCTGGGACTGCGCCCCTGGGAGGCTCGGATCTACCGCCGCCGGCTGACCTGAGCTCGAGCAGTCGGGACAGCTCATCCGCCCTCGCGCGCGCCGAGCCGGAACACGTGCACCAGCGCGCGGGAACCGATGACCAGGGCGAACAGCAACAGCGTGTACCCGATCACGTGGTGCACCGGCAGGGCGGGCAGCATCATCGGCCCGGTCTGCGTGGCCAGCAGGATCACCCCGGCCAGACCACAGGCCGTGGCCAGCAGTGCGGATGTCAGCTGCATCATGAGAGTACGCAGGAACCGGCGGTCGTCCTCGTGGGCCAGCAACCTCACCTGCAGCCCGAGTCGGCCCCCGGCCAGTGACCCGGTGATCTGGTCGATCCGTCGTGGAAGCCGTTGCAGCACAGGCAGCAACGCCGCGAGCTGATCCTCCATCCGGTCGCGGACGGCGTCCGGCGTGTACCGCTCGCCCAGCAGCGCCCGCCCGCGCCGCCGCGCGGTGGCCACCAGATCGATGCCGGGATCGAGCACCGCGAGGGTGGCCTCGAGCGATCCCAGGGCGCGCAGCGCCGCCGCGACCTGAGGTGGGACGCGCAGCCGGTGCCGGACCACCAGACTCATCAGCGCCAGGAACATGCCCTCGGTGCCCTGGCCGGCCGGCACCTCGCCGGCGTAGCGGCCGATCACCTGGCCGATCTCCCGCTCGAGATCCCGCTCGTCCAACTGGTGATCGGGCCGGTCGACCAGGTCGAGCAGGGCATCGGTCGCGGTCAGCGAGTCACCTCGGTCGACGGCGTGCAGCAGCAGTCCCAGACCGGTGCGGGTGGTGGCATCGAGGCGACCCACCGATCCCATGTCGAGCAGCACCAGGCGGTGCTCGACGGTCAGTAACACGTTGCCCTGGTGCAGGTCCGCGTGGAACACGCCGCTGATCAGGATCTGGTGCAACACGGCGTCCAGCAGATCGTGGGCGAGTTCGCGGCGACGCTCGGCAGGCAGCAACTGCAACCGGGACGCCGCGCGCGACAGTGGGACCCCATCGATCCGCTCCATGACGAG
Organism: Kineosporiaceae bacterium; assembly: GCA_046330955.1. Lineage (GTDB taxonomy): Bacteria > Actinomycetota > Actinomycetes > Actinomycetales > Kineosporiaceae > JADJPO01. Next base: position 4,290 of record JAXLRT010000022.1, read on the forward strand.
CAACCGCCGGCCCGAGAGGTGTTCGTGCACCTGCGGCACCCGGATCCGGCCGCCGGCCGCAACCAGGGCGGCGGCCAGGGCTCGCATCGACTCCGCCTCGATGCGGTAGTCCAGTTCCTCGGCCAGGCTGGCCACGAAACCGCGCGCCAGGTCGTGGACGCCCAGGGACCGGCCCCAGCTGGTGCTGCGCTCCAGCCAGGCGGACAGCCGCAGCAGGATGTCAGCGTCCGCTCGGACCTGCGCCGCGGCGTCCGGGCGTTGCACCTTGAGCACCACCGACTCGCCGCCCGCCAACACGGCACCGTGCACCTGGGCCACCGAGGCGGCCGCCAACGGGTGGGGATCGATCAGCCGGAACACGTGCTCCAGACCCTCGCCGCCGGGACGCGCCGCCACGGCCACCTCGGCCTCGACGGTCGGGCGTACCGCCTGCCACGGCACCGGCGGCGCATCGGCCTGCAGCCGACCGAGTTCGTGGGCCACGGCGGTGCCCACCACATCGGGTCGCCCGGCGAGCATCTGGCCCAGTTTGACGAAGGTGACCCCCGCCTCGGCGAGCGCCTGCCGTAGGGCACCCGCCGCAGCGCCGGATGCGGCGTCCGCCCGGGCCCGAGGCGAGCCCCCACCGCGTCCGCGTAGGTAGGGGCCCAGGCCGTGACGCGTCGCGATCGCCACCACCTGCGTGTACCGGCGAGCTCGGCGCCATCGCGCCGGCAGACCCCGCGCCCACGTGACGGGTGCCGGCAGGCTGCCGGTGGGGACGAACGCCTCGAGCACCACCAGCACGCCGAGCCCGACGGCCACTGCCCAGGCCAGGGTGAGAGCGACCAGCAACCCGTACTGAACGCTCGCCACGCCCGGTGCCGGGACGGTACCCGGAGCGGTGGCCAGGCCACTCACCCGGCCCAGGAAGACGACCACTCCCTGGACGGCGGTCGAGGTCGCCAGCCCGACCAGCACCGTCCGGGGCCAGCCCACCGGCACCCCGAGCAGACGTCGGGCCAGCCCGCCCAGGATCACCGCGTTCACCAGGGCACCCGAGGCCACCAGCAGGCCCGTCATGGGGCACGAGTCTGGTCAATGCCCTCGATTCCGGCGACCCGACCCGACCTGCCGCAGCCGACGCACCGGCTCCCTCGCCATGGTCGGACCCCAAGGTTTCCGTGCCATGCCCTGCGCTCCGGGCTCTGTTCAGCGTGATCAGGGCGCTGCTACGGTGCGCGCGCCGGGGTCCTCCGGTGATCGGGTGGAAGGAGGACGCTATGTCTGACGGGTCCAGCCCGCCGGTGGTCACCACCGAGGCGGGCATCGATGTCCGCACGGTCACGCGCAAGCTCGGCCTGGGCGCCATCATCGGCATCATCTTCTTCTCGGTCTCTGGCGGTCCCTACGGCCTGGAGGACGTGGTCGGCTCCTCGGGGGCCGGCATGGCGATCCTGCTGATCATCATCACGCCGTTGATCTACAGCCTGCCGATCGCCCTCATGGTGGCCGAACTCGCGACCCTGATGCCGGTCTCGGGCGGCTACTACCAGTGGGTCAAGGAGGGGCTCGGCCCCTTCTGGGGGTTCCAGGCGGGGTGGTGGGCCTGGGTCGCCAGCTGGTTCGACCTGGCCATCTATCCGGTGTTGTTCGTCGAGTTCAGCTCCTACTTCCTGCCCTCGCTGCAGACTGCCACCGTGAGCCTGGGGCCGGTCGAGCTGTCGGTGAAGTGGCTGGTCGGGGTGGTGTTCATCTGGGCGTTCGCGCTGATGAACATGGCCGGGTCCTCCATCGTGGGTGACTCGTCCAAGATCTTCCTGGTGCTGGTGCTGGCACCCTTCGTGCTGATCGCCGTGATCGGCCTGTTCAAGATGAAGTTCAGCCCCACCACCCCGTTCGTACCCAAGGGTCTCTCGCCGATCGAGGCGTTCGGCGCCGGCCTGTTCGTGATCATGTGGAACTACGCCGGTTGGGACGGCCTGAGCACCGTGGCCGGTGACATCGACAACCCGCGCAAGAACTACCCCAAGGCCCTCGCGATCACCATCCCGATGATCACTCTGATCTACCTGATCCCCACTGTGGTCGCCCTGGCCGTGGTGGGCACCGACGACGTGGAGTGGACCGCCGGTGCCTTCACGGTGATCGCCGAGTCGGTCGGTGGCCGCTGGCTCGGTCTGTTCCTGTCCTTCGGCGCGATCGTCTCGGCGGTGGGCCTGTTCTCGGCCTGGCTGCTCAGCTACTCGCGGATCCCGTTCGCGCTGGCCAACGACGGCTACCTGCCCAGCGGCCTGGCGGAAGTGCACCCCACGCGCGGCACCCCGGTGCGCACCATCGTGATCGCCGGCATCATCTGCTCGCTGGTCACCCTGCTGCCGTTCGAGCAGTTGGCGGCGCTGTCGGTGCTGGTGGGTGGCTGCGTCATCATGCTCGAGTTCCTGACGCTGATCGTGATGCGCCGCCGCCACCCCGAGCTGGTCCGGCCGTTCACGGTGCCCGGCGGTCCGTGGGTGCCCTACCTGCTGATCGCCCTGCCGGCCACGGTGATCTCCATCGCGGTGTACTTCACCGTGTTGGAGTCCGGTCTGCTGGCCGGCATCGGGTACGCCGTGATGGGGCTGGCGACCGGGGTGATCGCCTACTTCGTGCTCCGCCCGGGCAAGGTGCGTCGGGGCATCGACAAACGGGTCGACTTCGAGACCGGGGAGTTGAAGGGATGAACGCCATCGCACGTCCCGAGGACTGGGAGGACCCGGTCCGGCTGCCCGAGATCGCCGCTCCGCAGCGCATCCTGGTGCCGTTCGACGGGTCACACAACGCCGAGCGGGCACTGGCCTGGGCCGGTCACATCTGCGATGTCGAGCGCGCCGAGATCATCGTGCTGGTCGGCTTCGAGCAGCCCTTGACCATGCGCGGCCGCGGTGCCGCCTACATCGAGGCGGTCCGTGACGACCTCGAGGCCGAGGCGCGTGAGCTGGCCACCGAGGCGGTGCAGTTGCTGGTTGCGCGCGGCGCCCGGGCTCGGGGTCTGGTCGTCAAGGGCGATGTGCCGCACGCGATCCTCGACACCATCGAGTCCGAAGGCTGTGACCTGGTGGTGATGGGTCGCCAGGGCCTGTCCGCCGAGCTGGGCGGCGTCCGGCCCGCGCTCGACCGCGTGCGCAACATGCTGCAGGGCGGCGTCTCCGACAAGGTGATCCGGCACGCCGGCGTCCCGGTGATGGTGGTGGCGTGATGAGCGCACAGCTCGGGACGACGGGCCTGACGCGCCGTTCGCTGCTCACCGGGGGGACGGCGCTGGGCGCCGGTCTGCTGTTCGCCGGCCTGACCGGGTGTTCCTCGACGACCGCCGCCGACACCCGGGTCAGCTTCCTCAACTGGCAGGACTACGTCGACCCGACCATCCTGCGTGACTTCACCACGGCCACCGGGCTGGAGGTCGGCTACGAGACCTATGAGAGCAACGACGCACTGGCGCAACGGCTCTCGGCGGCCGACGTCACCCGCAAGGGTGGCCGCAAGACGACCAGCTTCGACTTGATCGTGCCCAGCTCGAACCTGTTCCGCCAGCTGCGCGAGACCGATGCGCTGCGCAAGCTCGACACGTCGATCGTCACCGAGGCGCTGCTGGGCCATCTCGATCCGGCCATGCGCCGCCTGGACGTCGACCCGGGCAACGCCTACGCGGTGCCGTGGGCGACGGGGTTCACCGGTATCGGCTACGACAGCACCGTGTTCAGCACCCCGCCGACCTGGGACACGTTCGCCGACGCCACCCACAAGGGCAAGATGTCGTTGCTGCGTGAGCGACGCGAGGCCTTCGCCGCCGCGCTGTTCGCCCTGGGCAAGGACCCCAACAGCACGTCCGCGGCCGACATCACCGCCGCCCAGCAGACGCTGCGCGAGTTCACCGCCAACGCCACCCTCAACTCGGCCACCTACCTGGACGATCTGGCCGAGGGCCGGCTGGTGATGGCACAGGGGTTCAACACCGACGTGTTGCAGGCGCGCAAGCGCAACCCGAAGCTCGCCTTCACCATCCCGAAGCAGGGAGGTACCCGGTGGGTCGACCTGCTCTGTGTGCCGGCCAGTGCACCGAATGCCGGTGGGGCCAACCGGTTGATCGCCTTCTACCTGGACCCCAAGGTCTCGGCCGCCAACGCCGCCTACAACCTGGTGTCGACCGGCAATCAGGCGGCCAAGCAGTTCGTGCCCACGCAGGTGCAGGACGATCCGGCGGTCTTCCCGTCCCAGGACGTCGTGGACTCGCTGGTCACGCTGCGTGATCTGGGTGAGGTCGAAAAGCTCTACGACACCGCCTGGGAGGCACTGCTCGCCTGAAGCGGCCCTGGGTCGCGGCTCCGGCTGCAGGCTCAAGCGCTGCCCGAACCCTGCCGAGTGCCTTGGAGATAGGCATGTCTCGGCAGTGCGGCGAAGGGCGGGTCGTTCGGGTGGCCGATGCGCACGGGTCGGCGCCAGTCGCCGTCCGGCCGCCTGCCGGCTCGGGCGTCGCCGCCGTGGTGCGTGACCCCTGGATCCGCCTGGCGATCCTCGTCGCCACGGCCCTGCTGGTGATCTTCGGTCTGGATCTTCCGGGAGACCGGCTGCGTCCAATCCTCGGTTGGACCAATTCGGTGGTCTCGCTGTGCGTCTCGGCGGTAGCCGCTCACGGTGCGGCCACTCGCTTGCGGGGCCACACCGCACGCCGGTTCTGGCTCGGTATGGCGACTACCCTGGGGTTGATCGGGCTCGGGAACGTGATCCATCTGGTCGCGGTGATCCGGGGCGGCTCACCGGACAACGCCATTCAATTGGTGCCTGCCGCGCAGGGATTCGGCGGGGCCGGCGCCCTGGTGCTCATCCTGGTGATGTTCACCTATCCGGTGCCGTTCTCCTCGAAGTGGGCCAAGCTGATCTTCGGGCTCGACATGGCCACGGTGATGACCGCTGCCGTGGCCTTCGGGGCCTTCTTCGGTGCCGGGACGAGCATCGACACCAGCCGCGGCGTGTGGCCATGGGCGCTCTCGATCATCACCGGTCCGGTGTTGTCGCTCATGGTCGTGTTCAGCATCAGCAAGCTGCTGCTGACCGGCACCGCTCCGTTCAGCCGGCTGCCGGGCCTGCTCGGCCTCGGCGCCACCTCGGTCATGGCGATCAGCACGGGCCTGGCCCCCTCCCTCGGGGCCCCGCCTCAGCAGCACTGGTTCTTCGTGCTCGACGTGCTGGCCAACGTCTTCGTCGTGACCTGTACGCGCTCCCAACAGCTCGCGGTGACCATCGCTGCCGGCATTCCCAGTACCCGTCGACGTGCGTACAGCGTGGCCCCGTATGTCGCGGTGGCGCTGGCCTACGCCCTGCTGATCGCCGCACTGGCCAAGCGCGGCCTCGAGCTGGGGGACTGGTTCATGGTCGCCAGTGTCGCCGCCTGCACCGGTCTGGTCATCGCCCGCCAGCTGACCTCCTTCGCCGACAACCACCGGCTGCTGGTCGAGCGCCGCAGGCTGACCACTCAGCTCGAGCAGCTGGCCTATCACGACGTACTCACCGGGCTCGCCAACCGGGCGCTGTTCTTCCGCCACCTCGAACGCGCCCTGGGGGAGGCACGACCGGTCGCCGGCACCACGGCCGTCATCCTGATGGACCTCGACGACTTCAAGCCGATCAACGACGACCTCGGGCATCAGGCCGGTGACGAGGTGCTGATCGCGGTGGCGCAACGCCTGCTCGCCCAGGTGCGCCAGAGCGACACCGCTGCCCGGCTGGGGGGCGACGAATTCGCCGTCGTCCTCACCGCCACCAGCCCCGAATACGTCGAGTCGGTCGTGGTACGGATCGCCGAGGCGGTGGCTCAGCCCCTCACCGTGCATGGCCGCACCGTCAGGGTCGGGTGCAGCGTCGGGCTCGCCGTCGACACCGGGGGAGTCGTGCCGGCGGCCGACCTGGTACGGGAGGCCGATCTGGCGATGTACCGGGCCAAGGGCGAGCGCAAGAGTGCCGCGGCGCAGCGTCCGCCGGTGGTACCGCGCCCGATCAGGGCGGAGGAACTCCTCGCGACGGATGGCCGGTCACCCGACCGCCCGTGAGCGGTCCTGGCCTCACGCGACGCTCAAGAACCTCCAGGACACGGTCGACAACGACAGTCAGGACAGATCGGTGTCGGGGGAGGGCGGATCGTTCGTGGTCGCTTCGCCGGAACCTGTCGAGACCGAGCCTGCGACGCCTCGGTTGCTGGTCTGGCGTGATCCGGTGATCCGCGCCGCGACCCTGATCACTGCGGTTCTGATCGTGCTGTTCGCCCTCGACCTGCCGGGGGAACGTTCCCGCGCGATCATCGGTTGGACCGGCTCGGTGGTCTGCCTGCTCGGTGCGGCCGGTGCTGCCTACGACGTCGCGGCCCGCTTGCGCGGGCACCGCGCTCGCCGGTTCTGGCTCGCCCTGGCCGGAGCCACCGGATCGATCGGGCTGGGCAATGCGATCCAACTCGTCACGGTGGTGCGAGGTAATGCCCCGGACGTCGCCACGCAGCTCCTGCCCTCGGCGCACCTCGTCGGAACCCTCGGCGCCCTCACCCTGATCGTGGTGATGCTCGCCGACCGCGTGATGATCGGCCCGAAGCGAGCTCGGTTGATCTTCGGGCTCGACATGGCCACCGTGATGGCGGCGACCGTCGCCGTCGGGGCCTTCTGCGCCACCGTCGTCACCGCCGCGGTGCACCAGGGAGCGTGGCGCCCGCTCGCCGCCCTGGTCGCCGGTCCGGCGCTCTGGCTGGTTCTCGTGTTCAGCGTCATCAAATTGTTGCTCTCCGGCCGAGCGCCCTTCAGCTTGCTGCCGGGGTTGCTGGGCGTGGCCGCCAGCACGATGCTGGCGGTCAACACCAGCCTGGCCCACGTCCTGAGCTCACCGGGACAGCAGCACTGGTACTTCGTACTGGATGCCTTCGCCAACCTCTGCACCCTGAGCTGTGCCCGAGCTCAACAACTCGAGGTGACGGTCACCTCGGACCTACCCGTCACCCGGCGCCGCAGTTACAGTCCGATCCCCTATGTCGCGGTGGCCGTCGCGTATGCCTTGATGATCATTTCGTTGACCGAGTACGGCCTGCACCCCGGGGCCTGGGCCATGGTGGGCAGCGTCACGGTGTGCACCGGGTTGGTGATCGCCCGGCAGTTGATCTCGTTCGCGGACAACCACGAGTTGCTGATCGAACGACGCAGCCTGACCGCCCGGTTGGAGCAGCTGGCCTATCGGGACTCCCTCACTGGGCTGGCCAACCGGGCCTGGTTCTTCCAGCACCTCGAGCAGGCCCTGGAGACGGGGCGTGGCGATCGGGACGTCGCCACCACCGTGATCCTGATCGATCTGGACGACTTCAAGCCCATCAACGACGCGTTCGGGCATCACGCCGGCGACGAGGTCCTGATCGGAGTGGCCGGCCGGCTGAACGCCGCGGTCGGGTGCGAGGCCGTGGTCGCCCGGCTGGGTGGCGACGAGTTCGCCGTCGCCCTGACCAGCACGGGTCAGGCCCACCTCGATGCGGTGGTGCAGCGGGTGTCCGCGGCGATCGAGTCACCGATCGTGCTCGACGACACGATCGTGACGGTGGGCTGCAGCGTGGGGGTGGCCACCGAGACCGGCGGTGTCTCACCGGCCGATCTGGTGCGACGGGCCGACATCGCGATGTACTCCGCCAAGGCCGAGCGCAAGGCCGGGCGGAAGAACGAGCTCGAGAACGAGCGCACTCTCGCTCGCACGATGGCGCCTGCAGCGGATCGGCCACCGCCGCCGCGGACGCCCGTCACAGGTCCTTGACCAGCCGCAGCGCGTCGTAGATCGCCGCGTGGATGTTGCGTCCCGACACGGCGTCCCCGATGCGGAACAGCTGATAGCCGCCGTCCGGGTTGCGCACCAGCTGCTGGGGCCGCCCGGCCAGCAACGCCGCCTGGTCCACGGCGCCGCCGTTGATCGAGCCGTCGCGCAACTCCTGGTACAGCTCGTCGTTGGCCTCAACGCCGACGTCGGCGACCACGTGGTCGACGATCCGCTCGCTGCGGTGCTCGCTGTGGTCCGACCCCAGGACGGCGCGCAGCCGGCCGTCGTCCTGCCGGTGCACGGCGAGCAGCCGCTGGTTGAGCGTGATCCGGGTGTCGGTCTCGTTGAACGCGCGGGCGTACGGCACGTGGTTCATGCCGCCCACCTCGACGCCGAGCATCCGTTCGGGAGTGACGATCTCGAGCCGGGCACCCGAGCGGGCGATCAGTTCGGCGGCCGACAGCGCCGAATGGGTGCCGAAGTCGTCGTAGAGCAGGACGTCGCCGCGCGGGTGCACCTCGCCGCCCAGGACCTCCCAGCTGGTCACCGTGTGCTGCGCCCCGGTTTCGAGCTGCACGTCGGCTGCCAGCGCACCGGTGGCCACGATCACCACCTCGGGGTCGAGCGCCAGCACGTCGTCCGGTTCGGCCAGGGTGTTGCAGCGCACGCTCACCCCGAGCCGGGCCAGCTCGCTCAGGCGCCAGTCGACGATGCCGATGAGGTCGGTGCGCCGACGGTTGCGCACGGCCAGGCGCAGTTGCCCCCCGGGGGCCTCCATCGCCTCGAGCACGGTGACCTGGTGCCCCCGTTCGCCGGCCACCCGGGCCGCCTCCAGCCCGGCCGGGCCGGCGCCGATGACCACCACCCGGCGCGACCGCTCGGCGCGCGGGATCTCGTGCGGCATCGTGGCCTCGCGGCTGGTGGCCGCGTTGTGCACGCACAGCGCCTCACCGGCCTCGTAGATCCGGTCCAGGCAGTAGGTCGCCCCGACGCAGGGCCGGATCCGGCTCTCCTGCCCGGCAGCGACCTTGCGCGCGATGTGCGGGTCGGCGATGTGCGCCCGGGTCATGCCGACCAGGTCGAGCTTGCCGGCCTCGATGGCGTACCGGGCGGTCGAGATGTCGTCGATCTTCGCCGAGTGCAGCACGGGCAGGGCGGTGGCGGCCTTGACCTGGCCACAGAAGTCCAGGTTGGGGGCCGAGGGCATGCCGTGAATCGGGATCACGTGGGTCAGCGCGGCGTCGGTGGCGATGGTGCCGCGAATGACGTTCACGAAGTCGATCAGGCCTTCGGCCTCGAGCAGCGCCAGGATGCGCAGGCCGGTGGTGGTGTCGAAACCGCCGGGGGTCACCTCGTCGATCGCCATCCGGATGCCGACGATGAACTCCGGCCCGACCTGCTTGCGGATGGCCCGCAACACGTTCTGGGCGACGGCGATCCGGTTCTCCAGCGGGCCGCCGTACTCGTCGTCGCGATGATTGGTCAGCGGTGACCAGAACTGGTCGAGCAGGTGACCGTAGGCCTCGAGCTCGATGCCGTCCATGCCGCCGGCCTGCATCCGGGCCGCGGCATCGGCGAAGTCGGCCGTGATGCGGTCGACGTCCCAGTCCTCGATCGGCTTCGGGATCGCCCGGTGGGCGGGCTCGCGCAGCGGGGACGGCGCCACCACCGGCAACCAGTCGCCGGTGCCCCATCCGGTGCGCCGGCCCAGGTGGGTCAGCTGGATCATGCAGGCGGCGCCCTGCTCGTGCACGTCGTCGGTGAGCCGGCGGATCCAGCCCACGATGGCGTCGTCGTAGGCGTGCAGGTTGCCGAAGGCCGGCGGACTGTCCCGCGAGACCACCGCCGAGCCCGCCGTCATCGTCAAACCGATTCCGCCGCGCGCTTTCTCGACGTGATAGAGCCGGTAGCGGTCCTTCGGCATGCCGTCCTCGGAGTAGGCCGGCTCGTGGGCGGCCGAGAACAGCCGGTTGCGCAACGTCAGGTGCCGCAGGCTGAACGGGCGCAGCAACGGGTCGTCGGTCACGGCGTCTCCTCGAGTCGGGCGGTCAGCAGCCGGCAGTACCAGTCGACGAACTGGATCACGCCCTCCTCCTCGACCGGTGCGTACGGCCCCGGGCGATAGGCGGGTGAGGCGACCCCGCGTTGGGTGCGCTCGACCAGGGCGGCGTCCTGGCCGTTGGTGGTCAGCCACACCTCGGTGAGCCGCGTGAGGTCGTAGTCGACCCCCTCGACGGCATCGCCCGGCACCAGCCAGGTGGTGCGCAGCTCACTGGTCGTCGGCGTCAGCGGCAGCAACCTGAACAGCACGGCGTGATCGGCCTGCACGTGGTCCCAGGTGGACGGGTAGTGGTAGAGCAGCAGGTCGCCGACCTCACCTCTCGGCACCAGTTGGGTTGCCGGGAACCGTTGGGCGACAGCCGGTCTGCCGTCCAGGGTCATGGCCGTCGCGCCGTCCAGCAGGGCCATGCGCATCACTCGGTAGGCGTGGTCGGCGCTGCTCGCGAACTCGCTCGGCAGCCCCGCGGCCTGGCAGCGGGCGACGAGTTCCTCCGTGGCCCGGGCCTCCTCGGGCGAGCCGCCGCCGGAGTGCAGCGGGGCCTCGGGGAACGTGCGGCAGAGCTCGGGGTGGCTGGCGCGGCAGTGGTAGCACTCCCGGTTGTTCTCCATCACCAACTTCCAGTTGCCCTGTTCGACGATCGCCACGGAGTGGGCCACGCGGGCCGAGGCCAGGTCGAACGGCGCGAGATACGGCTCGACCAGGGCGCGCAGCGGCGCGGCGTCCGGCGGGGTCTCGGCGACGCACACGAACACCAGACCGCCGACGCTCACGCAGTGGGCCGAGCCCAGGCTCAGCTCGCCGTCCGGATCGCCGGTGGGCAGGTCGGACGGCATGGCACGCGCCCGGTGCAGGGCGCCGTCCAGCCGGTAGGCCCACTGGTGGTACGGGCAGACCAGGGTGCGGGTGATGCGCCCGGCGGGCTCACTGCACAGCAGCGCTCCTCGGTGGCGACAGACGTTGTGCAGGGCGCGCAGCTCGCCGTCCAGACCGCGCACGACGATCAGCGGGTACCGGCCGACGGTCAGGGTCAGGAAGGACCCCGGAGCGGCCAGCTCGGCTTCGGCACCGGCCAGCACCCACTCGCGGTGCCAGATGTGGGTCAGGTCGGCCTCGAAGACCGCCTCGCCGGTGTAGAACGGGCCAGGCAGGGAGTGCCCCGGACGCCGTGACCTCAGCAACTCGGCCACGCAGTCCGTGCTGGACCTGCTCATGCACCCCTCCCGGGTCGCGGTCAGGCGCCCAGGCTACGGTCACCGCTATGCGGACACCAGGGGTCAGTGTTCGGTCATCCCACCTTTGTCGAGGTCTTCAGCCGGCGGCAGGCCCCGTGATGACGTCGTGGAGGGCGCCGAGGAGCAGGTCGATGTCCTCGGGGGTGGCGACCAGGGGTGGAGCGAGCCGAATCGTCGAGCCGTGGGCATCCTTCGCCAGCACCCCTCGCTCGAGCAGCGCCTCGCAGACGGCCCGTCCGGTCGAGAAGGCCGGGTCGATGTCGACCCCGGCCCACAGCCCGCGTACCCGGACGGCGAGCACCCGGTCGGTGGGCAGCTTGGCCAGGCCCTCGGCGAGTTGGGCGCCCAGGGTGCGGGCACGCTCCTGGAACTCACCGGTCGACAGCATGGCGACCACCTCGTGCCCCACCGCGGCCGCCAGCGGGTTGCCGCCGAAGGTCGAGCCGTGCGATCCGGGGGTGATCACGTCGAGCACCTCGGTGTCGGTGGCGATCGCCGAGACCGGCACCAGCCCACCGCCCAGCGCCTTGCCCAGGACGTACATGTCGGGCACGACGTCCTCCAGGTCGCAGGCGAACGTGGCCCCGGCCCGCCCCAACCCCGACTGGATCTCGTCGGCGATCATCAGGGCACCGTGGGCGCTGCACACCCGGCGAACCCCGGCCAGGTAACCCTCGGGGGGGATCACCACGCCCCGTTCGCCCTGGATGGGCTCCAGCAGCACCGCCACGGTGTCGTCGTCCAGGGCCGCCTGCAGCGCCTCGAGATCGCCGTAGGGCACCACCCGGAAGCCGGGGGTGAACGGGCCGTAGTGCCGCTTGGCGTCCTCGTCGGTGGTGAAGCTGATAATGGTCGTCGTCCGGCCGTGGAAGTTGTGGGCCATCACGATGATGTTGGCCCGTTCGGGGTCGACCTTGTGCCGCTCCTGGCCGTAGCGGCGGGCCACCTTGATGGCGGTCTCGACCGCCTCGGCGCCGGTGTTCATCGGCAGCACGGCGTCCTTGCCGGTCAGCGCCGCGAGGTCGCGGACGAACGGCCCCAGCTGGTCGTTGTAGAACGCACGGCTGGTCAGGGTGAGCCGGTCGAGCTGGGCGTGGGCGCGGGCCAGCAGCCGCGGGTGGCCGTGCCCGAAGTTCAGCGCCGAGTACCCGGCCAGGCAGTCCAGGTAGCGCCGGCCCGCCACGTCGGTGACCCAGGCCCCCTCGCCGTGGGCCAGCACCACCGGCAACGGGTGGTAGTTGTGCGCGGCGAATCGCTCGGTCAGGGCGATGTGCCCCGCCGCGTCGAGCTGCTGATCGGGGGCTGCGGACGGGTTGGTCATGTCGGGGAGCTTCTCACGACCGGGGCTCAAGCCGGGAGCACCCCGGGTCGACAACGCCTGGTGAAACGTTCCCGGCGGCCGGCCGGGACGGACTTGACGGACAAGGGGCCGGAACCATGGCGGCTGGCACGGATGTGAGCCGGGGACGAGGACTGCGGATTGGCGACCTGCCCATCCTGGCGAGGATCGTCATCGTGGCCCTGGTCGCCGCGGTGGCGGCCGGATCGGCCACGGTGGTCGGGCTGACCAAGCTGTCGTCGACGGCCGCGGTCACTCAGCAGCTCTACCGCGAGAACATGGAGCCCTCGATCAACTTGGGTTCGATCAAGACCAACGTGGTCACGGCCCGCTTCGGGCTGATGAACCTCGCCGCGGCCACCAACGACGGGGCTCGGGACAAGGCCACCGCGACCATGACGGACGCGACCAAGGCCGTCGGGGAGCTGATCGACAAGTACGAGCCGCTGGCGGCCGACCCCAGCGCCGTCAAGGACCTGCGGGCCGCCTGGAACAAGTACGTCACCTTCCGCGACGCCACCCTGGTGCCGCTCGCCAAGAAGGGTGACCTGGCCGAGTTCGCCGCGCAGCGCGCCAAGGGTGCGGACCCGGTCATCGCCGACCTGAACACCGCCGTGGACAAGGCCACGACGGCCGAGTCGACGCAGGCCAAGGACCGGGTGAACGCCGCCCACTCCGCGTACGTCAGCGCGACCACGTTGGTCGTGGTGTTGCTCGTCGCCGGCGTCCTGGCGGCCCTGCTCATCGCGTTCCTGATCGCGCGGCAGGTCAAGGGTGCTCTCCACCGGACCGCTGCCGTCGCCCAGGGCCTGGCGCGCAACGACCTCACCGTGCGCAGCGGGGTCACCAGCCACGACGAGATCGGCCGGATGGCCGCCGACCTGGACGGCGCCGTCCAGGCACTGCAGGACGTCGTCCGCTCGGTGAGCGCGACCGCGGACGCCGTGGCGGCGTCCAGCGAGGAGCTGTCGGCCACCACCAGCCAGATCGCCTCGGCCGCTGCCGATTCCTCGGAGAAGGCCTCGGTGATGGCGGCGGCCTCGACCGAGGTGACCGCCTCGGTCGCGAACGTGGCCGGTGCCGCCGAACAGATGAGCGCCTCGATCCGCGAGATCGCCGACAACGCCTCGCAGGCGGCCACGACGGCGTCCTCGGCCGCGAGTGAGGCCGAGGCGATCCAGGAGACGGTCCGTGCTCTGGGTGAGTCCTCGCAGGAGATCGGCAAGGTGATTGCGCTGATCAATGCGATCGCCGAGCAGACCAACCTGCTGGCCCTCAACGCCACCATCGAGGCCGCGCGTGCCGGGGAGGCGGGCAAGGGCTTCGCCGTGGTGGCCGGTGAGGTCAAGGAACTGGCTCAGCAGACGGCCAGCGCCACCAGCGACATCTCGGCGCGGGTCGAGGCGATCCAGTCCGAGACGCTGAAGGCGGTCACCGCGATCGATCAGATCACCGGCACGGTCGCCACGATCAGCTCGCTGCAGACCACGATCGCCGGCGCAGTGGAGGAACAGACCGCGACCACCGCCGAGATCTCCCGCTCGGTGCAGGAGGCGGCGGGCGGTTCGGAACAGGTGAGCTCCGACGTCCAGCGGGTCTCGGACGCGGCGGACAGCACCCGTACCGGGGTGTCCGAGGCTCAGCAGGCGACGAACGAGCTGGCCCGCATGGCCGCCGAACTACGCCAGCTGACCGGGCAGTTCATCCTCTGAGTTCGTCCCCTGAGCTCGGTCGTCCGAGGCTCATCGCGTCACCGTTCATCCGCGCAGGCCGCGGCCCCGGGTCATTCCGGGGTCGCGGCCTCGGGTGATGGCTGGGGATGGGCAGCGGCCCAGTCCAGGTAGGCCTCCTCGGCCACCGGAAGGGTGTGGAACAGCCGGTCCTCACCGATCAGCTCCACCAGCCCGGCGCGTTCCAGCGGGGCCAGCATGTCGTTCTTCACCCGGGCCAGGGCCATGATCACCCCCCGCTCGGTCAGGTCGCCGTGCAGGGCGCGCAAGCCGTCGCACGCGGTGATGTCGATCTCGACGTTGGCCTCGACATTGAGGATGAACCAGCGCACCGGGTGGTCGGGGTCGGCCTGGTTCTCGAAGTCGATGGCCAGCATCGCCCGGCGGCGCAGATCGCCCACGTTGGCGAAGAACAGCGGGGCGTCGTAGCGGTAGACCACCAGACCCGGCAGCGTGGTCGCGTTCGGGTAGTCGTCCACGTCGTGCATCCCCGCCACGCCCTCGACCCGGCCCAGCACCCCCTCGTGCGGCCGGGCCAGCCGTTGGGCCATCTCGAGCAGGCTCAGCGCGATCGCGATGCCGACCCCGGCGAGGATGCCGAACACCACGGTGCCGACGCAGGCCATGGCGGCCAGCACCAGCTCGGCCGTGCGGAACCGGGCCAGTCGCACGATGTCGTTCCACGACACCAGCTTGCTCGCGGCGTAGATCACCACCGCCCCCAGGGCGGCCGAGGGCAGCTGGGCCAGGAGAGGCCCGGCGACGAACAGCACCGCGATGATGCACCCCGCCGCCACCAGGGAGTACACCTGGCTGCGCGCCCCCGCGGCGATGGCCAGGGCGGTGCGCGAGCCGGACGAGGACACCGGGAACCCGCCGAACAGTCCGCTCGCCAGGTGCACCCCGCCGAGGGCGACCAACTCCTGCTGGGGGTCGACGTCGGTGTTCTCGCGGGGCCGACCCTCCTCCTGCTGGGGCCGGAACGCCCGCCCGATGAGGGTGTTGTCGCTGTAGGCCACGATCGCCACCCCGAGCCCGGCCAGCGCCAGGGACTTCAGATCGTCCAGACCCAGCACCGGCACGTGCAGCCCGGGCAGCCCCGAGGGCACCTCGCCGGTGGCCTTCACCCCCCGCGAGGGCAGGTCGAGCACGGCGCTGGCCAGCGTGGCCGCGGCCACCGCGATGAGCGGCCCCGGCCACTTCGGGCGCAGCCAGATGACCCCGAGCAGCAGGGCGAGGGTGCCGGTGGCCACCGCCAGCGTGGGCCAATGGGTCTTCGGCACCACCTCGACGAACGACCTGATCTGAGCCACGATCGACTCGCCGTCGACCTTGGTGCCCGTCACCCGGCCCAGCTGCCCGACCACCATCAGCACCGCACCGCCGGCCAGATACCCGACGAGCAGCGGCTGGGACAGCAGGTCGGCGATCACGCCGAGGCGGGCGAACCGGGCGATCAGGCACCAGGCAGCCACCACCAGGCACAGCCCCGAGGTCAGGGTGGCGGCCCGGGCGGCGTCCCCGTGGGCCATGGGTGCGACCGTGGCGCCGGCCAGCAGGGCGACGGTGGACTCGGGTCCGACCGACAGCACCCGGGAACCACCCAGGACGGCGTAGACCAGGCAGGCGGCGAGCGCCGTCCACAGCCCGGCGACCGGCTGGACGTTGACGATGGCGGCGTAGGCCATGACCTGGGGGACCAGGTAGGCGGCCACGGCCACCCCGGCGAACACATCGGCGCGCAGCCAACGGCGCGGGTAGGCGCGCAGCACCCCCAGACCCGGTGCGAGGGTCGGCAACGTCTGCCACAGGCTGCGGCGTGGCGGAACGGCCAGGTCGTAGGTGGCAGCTGGACGTCGGGGGAGGCGGTTCACTGTTCTGTCACCTCTGGTCCATGGGCGGTTAACGCCGGGAAGGTCATGCTTTCGGTGCTCGGGGCCAGCGTCAAGGAGTGGTCAAGGATCAGCCGCCGGAGGCCGAGAACCAGACGGTGACCGGGTTCGCACGCAGGCGCAGCGCTCAGCCCTCCGCTCCCGAGGCGGCCAGGGACGACGACGTCTCGCCCACCTCACCCACCTCACCCAGTTCGCCCGGCCCGCAGGACGGCGTCCGGTACGGCCTGGCCGTGACCGTCCTGGCGGTCCTGGCCGGCTGGACCGGGCTGCACGCGGTGTTCGCGCCCTTGCTGCTGTCCGGTCAGCAGCTCTCGATGACCATCGCGGTCGACGTCCTGGCGACGGCGTCGCTGACCACGGCCGTGCTGCTGGCGCGCCGTCCGGACCCCTGGTCCCTGACGCTGCCGTTGGCCCTCGCCCCGGCGCTGGCAGCCGCCCGGGCCGTCGCCTCCGGCGAACCGCTGATCGGCCTGGACGCCGGGATCTGCCTGCTGGTGGCGGCGCTGCTGCTGCCCCGGCTGCACCTGCTGCTGGTCTCGACCACCGCGCTGGCGGCCTGGGTCGGGGTCGGCGCCTACGGCATCGTGGTGCACCTGGTCTCGGGGTCGACCGCCGGCGAGCCCTCGGGCCGCGTGGCCGGAGCCTGGGCCTACTCGGTGGCCATGGTGGCCGGAGCCGCCCTCGTGGCTCGAGCGGTGCAGACCCTGGTGACCTACCACCCACCCGCCGAGGCCTCCGCGGAGCGGTCGGAGGGCCTGGCCCGCGACCCGCTGACCGGCCTGGCCAACCGCGCCGGGATCGAGCTGGCAGCCGCCCCCATGATCGAGCACGCACGGCGCAGCGGTCAGGCCGTGCACTGCCTGTACATCGACGTCGACGGACTGCGGGCGGTGAACGAGGCCGTCGGCCTGGCCGGTGGGGACGCCGTGCTGCGCGACGTCGCCGCGGTGGTGCACCACTGCGTCCGGGGCACCGACGTGGTGTGCCGGTGGAACGGGGACGAGTTCGTGGTGCTCGGCCCGGGCACCGGGATGTCGCCGCTGGAGCTGGAGCGCCGGGTGCGAGCCCGCCTGATCACCGACCCGCCGGTGCCGGTGGAGGTCTGGAATGGGCGGGTGAGCATCGGATCGGCCACTCTGGTGCCGTGGGACGACGGGGACCTGGGCGCGCTGGTGGCCCGCGGCGAGGTGGACATGCAGATGCGTCGCTCGCTGCGCCGCCAGAGCCGGGACCGGCTGGCGGGGCCGTTGGGTCCCCGGGCGAGCGGGACGCCGTCGGGCGAGAACACCGAGGGCACCCGGCTCAGCTGACCGCAGCCCGCACGGCGGCGCTCCTGGCGGCCTGCCACCCGCTGCCGTGTGCCGCGGTCACGCTGTTCGTCACCGCCTGGGCGCTGGTCGTCGCGGACGCCGCGCGCGCGGGGGCGGTGGCACTCGCCGTGCTGCTCGGCCAGCTGTCGATCGGCTGGGGGAACGACGCCCTGGACGCCGCCCGCGATGCGACCGCCGGACGGAACGACAAACCGGTGGCGGCGGGCCAGGTCGGCGTCCGGACGGTGGCGACGGCAGCCGGGCTGGCCCTGGTGGCCTGCGTCCCGGCGTCCCTGGCCCTGGGGTTGCGGCCCGGGGCGGTGCACCTGATCGCGGTGGCCTCGGGATGGTCCTACAACCTGGGGGTCAAGCGGGGCCCGCTGTCACCGCTGCCCTACGCGCTCTCGTTCGGGCTGTTGCCCGCCGTGGTGGCGCCGCCCCCGGTGGCCGTCGCCCTGGCCGCGGCGCTGCTCGGGGTGGCGGCGCACTTCGCCAACACCGTGCCGGACGCCGAGGCCGATGCCCTTACCGGGGTGCGGGGCCTGCCGCAACGCCTCGGGCCGCAGCACTCGCTGCACGTCGCGGCCGGGTGCCTGGCCGTCGCGGCGCTGTGCCTGCTGACCACCCCGGGCGCGCCGGGGCTGGCCCAGGTGAGGGTCGTCGTCCTGGGACTGGGGGCGGCGGTGGGCCTGGGCGTGGCGGTGGTCGGCCCGCGGCTGGGGCGGCGAGCCTTCGTCGGGGTGCTGGTCGCGGTGGCGCTGGTGATCGCGGGCTACCTGACCTCGGCCTCGGACTCGTCGTCGATCTGAGGCGGGTTGTGCGAGTTCATGGGACATGTTGTTGACCACCCGGGCGGCCGTCAGAAGGGTGGGTGTTCGGTTTCGGTGGTGATGACCCGGCCGGTGGGGGTGATCCATTGGGTGATGGGCAGTCCGGTGCCCGGGTCGATCAGGGTGGGGGTGAACCCTCGTTCGCGCAGCCGGTGGTGGTGCTTGCAGAGCGGGTGCAGGTTGCACTCGCACGTCGGCCCACCCTCGCTGTGGGGGATGCGGTGGTCGACCTCGCAGGTCACCGCCCGGCGCCGACAGCCGGGGAACGTGCAGCACTGCTCCCGGGCCTGAACCAACTCGCGGAGCAACCCGGTGGCGGTGCGGACCAGGGCGTGCGGTGCCTTGCCGATGCCCAGCATTGTTCCGTGGGTGGGTGATGCGGGGTTGTCGTCGGTGATCAGGCACCGCCAGGTCGCGGTGACCCCCATCCGGTGCAGCCCGGCCAGCAGCTCGCGGACGGCCTGGGCGGTGAGGGGTCCGTAGTCGTTGATCTCCCCGATGCCTTCGCCGCCCAGGACGGCCGACAGCGGGACGGTGACGTGCACGCGGGGGCCGGGCAGCGCCGCGAAGGCCTCGGGGTCGAACGGCGGGGACGGCGGGCGGGACCGACACGTGGGTGGCCCGTCCTCCTGGTCGGTGGGGGTGCGTGTGTCGTGGGATTCGGGGTCGACCTTCGGTGGGGGTTCGGTCCCGGTTCCGGGATCGTCATCGCCGTGAGCGTCGATGTGTGAGCCGGTGTCCGTCTCAGCGTCGGAACCGCCAGCACCAGCACCTGTGCCTGTGGCAGAGGCAGCGGCTGGGCCAGTGTTTGCGGTAGTGCCAGTGCCGGGGGTCGCGGCAGGAGCTGTGCCGGTGCCAGCGGTGGGGGCCGTCCCCGAGGCCGGCGCGGCCGCGGTGCAGGTGCCGGGGCGGATGATCAGGTCGGTGATGATGTCGGCCCGGATCGCGGCGGCGGGGCGGTGGTGGTCCGGGTCGTCCCCGGCGGAGGCATACCCGAGTAGGGCCATCCGGATCGCCTCGATCGCCTCCACCGACGCCGTCAACGTCATCCGACCCGTCCCCGGGCCGGCGGTGCGGAAGGAGACGTTGCGACGTTCGAGGTTGTCGGCGATCTGCTCGGCCAACTCCCGCGGATCAGCCTTCGCGACGATGCGGTCGAGCCAGGCGGCGAGTTGACCCCAGGTCAGGGCGGTCACCTTCACCAGGATCTGCGATTCCAGACGGGACAAGACCTCCCCGGGCAGGTGACGGGTCTTGGAGTGGACCAGTCGTGCGGTGTCGATGTCGACCGCACCTGTGGCGAGCAGGTGCCACAGTCCGGGCAGGCGGGCGGGGAGGTCGCGCAGGGTGTCGACCCGTGCGGTGAGGGTGGATTCGGAGATGAAGCAGGTGGTGGCGGTCTCGGCGATCGCGGCCCGGAAGCCCAGGTCGTGGTCGGGGAACACCGGTTGCGCGTTCACCGGGCTGGCCTCCTCGTCGGCGGCACCGTTCTCCCACCGAGTGACCAGCTCCTCCGCGGCCACGGTCGCGGCCAACTTGGCCCAGGTCGCCAGCCGGCAGCCGGCGGCGGCGAGGTCGGCGACGGTCCGGTCGGGTAGGTCGGCCAGACACCCCAACTCGACCCCGGTGTCGGGGTCGGGGACGGACAGGGCGGCCAGGTCACCGACCGCGGTCTGGATCGCGGCGGCCAGCCGGGCACCACCCTCACCGGCCAACGCCGCCACCAGACCACCCGCAGCCGCACCGCCCGAGGCGGCTCCGCCGTCCACCGTGCATGCGTCGTCCGCTGAGGTCTCCGCGTGCGCCACCGGCACCAACCTGGCCAGGTGGGTGCACCGGTCGGTGAGGCGGGCGATCCGACGGGTCGCCCACTCCTGTTCCTCGACGAGCCGGTTCACCCGCCGCTCCAGGCGAGCACACGCCGTCCGCAACTCGCCGTCCCGAGCCCGCAACCGGGCGCATTCCGCGCGCAAGGCAGCGACCTCGTCGGGGTCACCCGACTCGGCGATGCAGGCCTCCATCACGGACATATCCGTACTATAATCGAACAGATGTGCGATAACAAGAAATGTGAATCAACCAAATCGGTGACGAGCTCAGGCTCGTTGCGAGGCCGTGAAGCCCCGGCGATCAGGAAAGCAAAGGTCCCGAGGCGCCAGTGCGCTCGGGTGATCGGGACGTCACGGCGACCTCTGAGGCGGCGGCGCGGCGCGATATCGGGTCCGAGGCGAGGGTCGTCGTCCGATACCCTGAGCGGGTGCGTGGCGCGCTGCCGTCCGTGACCGGACTGCTCCTTACCGGGCCGCGCTGAGCGCGGGTTCGCACCCGTCAGCTGCTCAGCGCGGCGCCCCGCCATGTGTTCGAACGCCGCCGGCCGAGGGCTGACGTGGCGACCGAGACCCGAAGGACTGCCCCGATCATGACCCAGATGGATGTCGCGGCCGAGACCGAGGCCGCGCGCTACGACGTCACCGCGATCCAGGACCGCTGGCAGGGCGTGTGGGACGAGCTGGCCCCGTTCCGCAGCGGTCGCCCGGACGACGCCCGCCCGCGCAAGTACGTGCTGGACATGTTCCCCTACCCCTCCGGCGACCTGCACATGGGTCACGCCGAGGCGTACGCGCTGGGCGACGTGGTCGCCCGGTACTGGGTGCAGCGCGGGTACAACGTGATGCACCCGATTGGCTGGGACTCCTTCGGCCTGCCCGCCGAGAACGCCGCCATCAAGCGCGCCGCCGACCCGCGCGAGTGGACCTACGACAACATCGCCCAGCAGCTGGCCTCGATGCGCCGCTACGCCTGCTCGTTCGACTGGGACCGGATCCTGCACACCTCCGACCCGGAGTACTACCGGTGGAACCAGTGGCTGTTCAACCGGTTCCACGAGCGCGGCCTGGCGTATCGCCGTCCGAGCCAGGTCAACTGGTGCCCGAAGGACCAGACCGTGCTGGCCAACGAACAGGTCGTCGGCGGCCTGTGCGAGCGCTGCGACACCCCGGTCACCAAGAAGAAGCTGACCCAGTGGTACTTCAAGATCACCGACTACGCCGACCGGCTGCTGGACGACATGGCGCAGTTGGAGGGTGCCTGGCCCGACAAGGTGCTGAGCATGCAGCGCAACTGGATCGGGCGCTCGGCGGGGGCGGACGTGGTGTTCGCGATCGAGGGGCGCGAGCAGCCGGTCACGGTCTACACCACCCGGCCGGACACGCTGTACGGGGCCACCTTCTTCGTGGTCGCGGTCGACTCCGAGCTGGCGGCCGAGCTGGCCGCGATGGCCGACGAGGCCACCCAGGCGGCGTTCGCCACCTACCTGGACGACGTGCGCCGCGCCAGTGACATCGACCGGCTGGCCACCGACCGCCCCAAGACCGGGGTGTTCCTGGGCCGGCACGCCGTCAACCCGGTCAACGGCGAGCAGATCCCGATCTACGCGGCCGACTACGTGCTGGCCGACTACGGCCACGGCGCGATCATGGCGGTGCCGGCCCACGACCAGCGCGACCTGGACTTCGCCAAGGCGTTCGACCTGCCGGTGCGCGTGGTGGTCGACGTCCGCGGCGAGGACGGCGAACCGCTGCCCGACCCGGCGGTGACGTTCGAGGCCACCGCGGGCGACGGCGTCCTGGTGAACTCCGGGCCGCTGAACGGGCTGCGCAAGGCCGAGGCGATCGAGCAGATCATCGAGACCCTGGCCGACCGGGGGCTGGGTCGGGCGGCGACCAACTACCGGCTGCGCGACTGGCTGATCTCGCGGCAGCGTTACTGGGGCACGCCGATCCCGATCGTGCACTGCCCGACCTGTGGTGAGGTGCGGGTGCCGGACGAGGAGCTGCCGGTCGAGCTGCCGCCCGCCGCCGGGCTGGACCTGCGTCCCAAGGGCACCTCGCCGCTGGGCGGGGCCACCGACTGGGTCAACGTCGACTGCCCGAGCTGCGGCGGCCCGGCGCAGCGCGACACCGACACCATGGACACTTTCGTCGACTCGTCCTGGTACTACCTGCGCTACACCTCGATCGGTCGGGACGACGTGCCGTTCGACGTCGCCGAGGTCGAGAAGTGGGCGCCGATCGACCAGTACGTCGGCGGCGTCACCCACGCGATCCTGCACCTGCTGTACTCGCGGTTCTTCACCAAGGTGCTGCACGACATGGGCCTGGTGACCTTCACCGAGCCGTTCACCCGCCTGCTGAACCAGGGCATGGTGCAGATGAACGGCTCGGCGATGAGCAAGTCCCGCGGCAACCTGGTGAAGCTGAGCGAGCAGCTGGACGAGCACGGTGTGGACGCCGTCCGGCTGACCCTGGTGTTCGCCGGGCCGCCCGAGGACGACATCGACTGGGCCGACGTCTCGGCGGCCGGGTCGGCACGTTTCCTGGCGCGGGCGTGGCGACTGTCCGGCGACGTGACCTCGCCTGTGGGCGTGGCGGTTTCGACCGGGGACGCCGCGCTGCGGGCACTGACCCACCGCACCGTGCACGAGGCCAGCCAGCTGATCGAGTCGTTCCGGTTCAACGTGGCGGTCGCTCGGGTGATGGAGCTGGTCAACGCCATCCGCAAGGCGATCGACAGTGGGGTAGGCGGCGCCGATCCGGCGGTGCGCGAGGCCACCGAGGCGGTGGCGATCATGCTGTCGCTGTTCGCGCCCTACACCGCCGAGGACATGTGGGCGCGGCTGGGCCATGCGCCGTGTGTGGCGCTGGCCGGCTGGCCCGCGGTCGACGAGGCCCTGCTGGTGGAGGAGACGGTGACCTGCGTCGTCCAGGTCGCAGGCAAGGTGCGCGACCGGCTGGAGGTGCCGCCGGGAATCGGCGCGGACGAGCTGCGCGAGCTGGCCCTGGCTCGACCGGCCATTCAGAAGGCCTTGGGCGAGAAGGGAATTCGTACGGTCGTGGTGCGTCAGCCGCGGCTGGTCAACGTGGTTCCGGCCTGAGCCTGCGATGGCGCGGGTCGTCGTCGTCACCGATTCCACGTCCTACCTGCCGGACGGATTGGCGTCGGCGCACGGCCTGATCGTGGTGCCGTTGCAGGTGGTGCTCGGCGGGCGATCGTTGGCCGAGGGCATCGAGGTCGACAGTGCCGAGGTGGCCGAGGCGTTGCTCGCCGGGCGTTCGGTGACCACGTCGCGTCCCTCGCCGGCCCTGTTCGCCCAGACCTACCGGGACGCCGCCCGCGCGGCCGGCGAGGACGTGGAGCTGGTGTCGGTGCACCTGTCGGCGGATCTGTCCGGCACCGTGGACGCCGCCCGCATCGCGGCGCGCGAGGTGGCCGACGAGGGCGTGACGGTGCGGGTGGTGGATTCGCGAAACCTGGCTCTGGGGTTGGGGTTCGCGGCCCTGGCGGCGGCCCGGGCCGCCGCCGCGGGGGAGCCGGCCGAGCAGGTGGCCGAGCGGGCGGCGCGGTGTGCCTACGACACCGGCACCTGGCTGTACGTGGACACCCTGGAGTACCTGCGCCGCGGCGGGCGGGTGGGGGCGGCGGCCGCGGTGGTCGGGTCGGCGCTGTCGGTCAAGCCGTTGCTGCAGCTCGTGGACGGCCGGATCGAGCCGTTGGAGCGGGTGCGCACCGCCTCGCGGGCACTGGCCCGGTTGGAGGAGATCGTGGTCGGCGCGGTTGGGACGCGCCGGGTGGACGTCGGGGTGCAGCACTTGGCCGCCGCCGATCGTGCGGCCGAGTTGGCGGAACGGTTGCGGGCTCGGCTGCCCGGGCTCGGGACGCTCTACGTCGGGGAGGTCGGCGCGGTGATCGGGGCGCACGCCGGGCCGGGCCTGGTGGGCGTGGTGTCGGCTCCCGCGGGCTGAGAGGTCGCGGGCTGAGTTCACGGAGCTGGTAGGTGAGGGCTCGCGATGTGGGCGTCGTTGCGTCCACAGTTTCGCCGGGTCGTCCCACTGTCCACAGGCGCTGATCGTCGGGCGGCCGCGGGTGATCGGGCCGCCTAGCGTCGCCGGCATGGCTGTTGCTCCGGTTGCTTCCCGGGATCCCCGGGCTCGTCTGGCCGTCCTCACCCGCGGGGCCGGTGGGTGGGTGCCCGAACCGGAGCCGGCCACCGAGGCCCTGCCGGTGCTGGATCCGGACTTCGGACCCCTGACCGCGGACGACGCACCGCGCCGGCGGGGAATGCCGCCGCGGGTGATCGTCGCGTCGCTGCTCGCCGCCGTAGTGGTCTGCGGCGGGTTGCTCGCCCGGGGCGTGCTCAGCGACGCCGGGGCCGCCGTGGAGACGATCCCGGTGGCGGCTCGAACGGTGGGCGCGGGTCAGGGTGGTGCCCTGCCCACCGGGGCGGTGCGCGGAGTGGCCGCATCGGCGATGGCCTCCGCCGGCACCCGGTTGGTGGTGCACGTGGTGGGCCGGGTGCGGCATCAGGGGGTGGTGACCCTGCCGGCAGGGGCCAGGGTCGGTGAGGCGATCACGGCGGCCGGCGGCGCGGCGTCCGGGGCGGCACCCAACCGGCTCAACCTGGCCCGTCGGGTGGTGGACGGTGAGCAGATCGTGGTGCCCGGGCCGCGGGACACCTTGGCGGCTGGCGGCGCGGCCGGGGGCGGAGCGGGGGGCGGGGGAGCCGGCGGTGGCGCTGCTGAACCGGCGGTGCTCGACCTCAACACCGCCACCGAGGCCCAACTCGATGAGCTTCCGGGCGTCGGGCCGGTGACCGCGGCCGCGATCATCGCGTGGCGGACCCAGCATCAGCGGTTCAGCCGCGTCGAGGAGCTCGCCGAGGTCGACGGCATCGGCCCCAAGACCCTCGAGCGGTTGCGGCCCAGGGTGCGGGTGTGAGGCCGACCGAGGACGTCGCGGCGAGGGACGTCGCGGCGAGGGACGTCTCAACGAGGGACGTCCCGGCGAACTCTGCCCGGCCGACGGGGCCGGATCTGCGACTGGTGCCGGCCGCGGTGGTGTCGTGGGCGGCGGGCTGGTGGGCCACCGCCCAGCCGTACGGATGCGCCGCGGGGGTCGCCGCCGGATGCGCCGTGGTCGCGGTGGTGGTGGGGCTGCGGTCTCACCGGCGTGGCGGCCGCCGAGGCTCCGGCTCGTCGCGGCGCTGGGCAGCGCAGGTGGTGCTGGTGGCGGCCTGTGTCCTGGTGGTGCTCTGCTCCGCCGCGGTCGGTACGGCACTGCGCACCGCCGGGCCGTTCCCGGGTTGGATCGCGCAGCGGGCCGTGGTGCAGGTGACCGGCACCGTGGCGACCGATCCCCACGCGGTGCCGCCCGGGCCATGGGACACCCCCGGCGAGGGGTCGGCCGCGAGCCGGTGGGTGGTGCGGGTGGCGGCCGAGCAGGTCGGTGCCCGAGGGGTGGCGCACCGGGTGCACGCGCCGGTGGTGGTGCTCGGGGGCGAGGGGTGGCAGCGCCTCCACGTGGGCCAGCCGGTCCGGCTCGATGCGCGGTCGTCACCCACCGAGGCGGGTGACGACGTCCTGGCGATGCTCACGGCCCTCGGCCCGCCGCGCGTCCTCGGTGAGGGCCGGTGGTGGTGGCGCGTCGCGCAGACCGTCCGGACGGCGTTGCGCGCCAGCCTGACCGGCCTGCCCGAGGCTCCCGCCGGGTTGCTTCCCTCGCTGGTGCTGGGGGACACCTCGGCCCTGCCGCCGCAGGTCGAGGCCGATCTGCAGGGCAGCGGATTGACCCATTTGACGGCCGTCAGTGGCGCCAACGTGGCGATCTTGCTCGGGGCGGTGGCCGCGGTGGCAGCGCGCGCTGGGTTGAGGCTGCGGCTGCGAGTGCTGAGCTGCGCGCTCACCCTGGTTGCGTTCGTGGTCGTGGCCCGGCCGGAACCGAGCGTGCTGCGGGCGGCCGTGATGGGAGCGGTCGGCCTGGCCGGTCTGGTGCTGGCCCGCCGCGGTCGCAGGGTGCCGATGCTGGCCGCGGCAGTGATCGTGCTGCTGTGCCTCGACCCGTATCTGGCCCGCAGTGCCGGGTTCGCGCTGTCCGTGGTGGCCACCGGCTCGTTGTTGCTGCTGGCGCCGCCGTGGGCACGTCGGCTCGAGGCCCGGCTGCCCCGTCCGGCGGCTCTCGCGCTGGCCGCCCCGGCCGCGGCGCAGGCCGCCTGCGGGCCGGTCATCGTGTTGCTGCAACCCGCGGTGAGCACCGTGGCGGTGCCGGCGAACCTGCTGGCCGACCCGGCGGTGATGCCGGCGACGGTGATCGGGGTGCTGGCCGCGGTGGTGGCGCCGTTCTGGCCTGGTGGGGCGCATGCCCTGGCGGCCGTGGGGTGTCTGGCCACCTGGTGGATCACTCAGGTGGCGGCCCGGTTCGCTCACCTGCCAGGGGCCAACCTGCCCTGGCTGCCGTCCGCACGCCCGGTGGTGGCCGCCGTGGTGCTCGCCGGATGTACCGCGGTGGTGGTGGCCGTGACCTTGCTCGTGCCGGCCCGAGCCACGCGCTCGACTGCTGGAGCCGGATCGCTGCCGCGGCCCGGCGCGCTGCCACGGCCCGGCCTGAGGCGGCGTCCGGCCGTGGCACTGGCCCTGGTGGTCTTGATGATCACGGTGCTCGCGGTCGGCTGGTGGGGGCGGTCGTGGTGGCTGCCTTGGCTCGGCCTGCGCGGCCCGGCGCCGCCGGCGGACTGGGTCGTGGCGCAGTGCGATGTCGGCCAGGGTGACGCGCTCGTCGTCCGCAGCGGCCAGCGGCGCGCTCTCGTGATCGACACCGGACCCGAGCCCGGCGCCGTGGACCGGTGCCTGGGCGACCTCGGCGTGAGCGTGGTCGACCTGGTGATGCTCAGCCACTTCCACGCCGACCATGTCACCGGCCTACCCGGGGTGCTGAGCGGCCGCAGTGTGGCGCAGGTACTCACCGGCCCGGTCGCTCGCCCGCGCCCCCAGGCCCAGGCAGTGGCCGACGAGGTGGCGCGGGCGGGGGTGCACCTCACCACCGTGACGACCGACATCGCCGGCACCTTCGGGGCCGACGGCTGGCAGGTGCACTGGTACCTCGCCGTCCCGCCGGTACCCACGGGGGAACTGCAGGAGGACGCCCAGGTCAACGAGACGAGTCTGGTCACCTTCGCGGTGGTGCAGACCCCGGACGGCGCCCGGCTGCGCCTGGCCGCCCTCGGCGACCTCGAGGTCGGGGGCCAGGAATGGCTCGACTCCGCTTTGCACGGCGAGCTGGGGCGAGCGGCCAGGACGGCCGGTGCCCTCGGTGACGACGGCCGGGTCGACGTGGTCAAGGTGGCCCACCACGGCTCGGCCAAGCAGGATCCGCGGCTCTACGGTGACCTGGCACCCCGGCTGGCGTTGATCGGTGTGGGGGTCGACAACGACTACGGCCATCCCGCCCGGTCCGCGCTGAGCATGCTGACCCGGCTGGGGGTGACGGTGGCTCGCACCGACACCGATCACCGGGTGGCCGTGACCGCGGCACCCTCCGATCGGCCGGACGCTCCGAGCGTCCTCGGCGTCCGTCGGGGCCGAACCTGAGGCACCGTCGTGACGCGGCAGCGACCGTGTGGTGTACTGCGTTGCCGCAGGCCGTGTGGCCGGTGAGCCGGTCTGGAGCCCCGTGTGGTGTCGGTGCTCTGTGTGGTGTCGGTGCTCGATCGACGCGAAGGACGAGGATGAAGATCACCCAGCAGTTCGAGGTCAAGCGGCCGGTGCAGGTCGTCTGGGATTTCTTCCAGGACATCCCCGAGGTCGCCCAGTGCCTGCCTGGTGCGGAGTTGCTCTCGGACGACGGCAACGGCACCTACACCGGCCGGGTGGCGGTCAAACTCGGCCCGATGTCGGCGACCTTCGACGGCTCGGCCACCGTCACCCCGGACGCGGCCGCGCGCACCGGCCTGATCGACGGCAAGGGTGAGGACCGGCGCGGCAAGAGCCGGGGCGCGGTCAAGGTCACCTATGCCCTGGCGCCCACGGCCGACGGCAACGCCACCAGCGTGACGGTCGATGCCGACGTCACCCTGACCGGCGCCGCCGCCCAGTTCGGTCGCGGCGGCCTGATCACCGAGATGTCCAACCGGCTGATCGGTGAGTTCGTGCAGTGCTGTGAGGGCAAGCTCGCGGCCACGACCGTCGAGGAGCGGGCCGAGATCAAGGCCGCCGAGGTCAAGCCGCTGCAGCTGTTCTTCTCGTCCCTGATCGCGTGGATCAAGAAGCTCTTCGGTGGCCGCTCGTAGCCGTCCTGCGGCCAAGCCCTCGGGCGCGCGGTCGTCGTCCCGGGCGACGGTCGCGCCGTCCGAGCTGACCGCGGCGCCCGTCGTCCTGATCACCGGTGCCGAGGACCTGCTCGCCGAGCGCGCCGTGGCTGCGGTGACCACCTCGGTGCGTGCGATCGACCCGGAGGCGAGCGTCGAGCGGGTCGAGGCGCCGGGCTACGAGGCCGGCCGGCTCGGCGAGCTGGCCAGCCCGTCGCTGTTCGGCGGTGGTGCACTCATCGTCGCCTCGGGCATCGAGGCGGCCAATGACGCCTTCGTCGCCGACGCCACTGCCTACCTCGCCTCCGACATGCCGGACGGCGTGTGGCTGGTGTTGCGCCACGCCGGCGGCAATCGGGCCAAGCCGTTGCTGGACGCCGCCCGCAAGGCCGGTGCCCCCGAGGCTGCCTGCCTGCCGATCACCAAGGACGAGGAGAAGGTGGACTTCGCCACCGGCGAGTTCGCCCGGCTGGGACGGCGGGCCTCGCCCCAGGCGGTCCGCGCCTTGGTGGACGCCGTCGGCAGCGACCTGCGCGAGCTCGCCGCGGCGTGCCATCAGCTCGCCGTCGACACTCCCGAGCACGGCCCGGACGGCGCCCCGGCCCGGATCGAGGCCGACGTGGTCGAGCAGTGGTTCGGCGGCCGGGTCGAGGTGACCGGGTTCCGGGTCGCCGACGCCGCGGTGGCCGGACGCCCGGATCAGGCGTTGTCCCTGTTGCGCCACGCCCTGGCCACCGGCGCCGACCCGGTGCCGCTGGTAGCGGCCCTGGCGGCCAAGATCCGCGCCATCGCCAAGGTGTCGGCGGCGGGACGGGGCCGGTCGGCCGACCTGGCTGCCGCGCTCGGCATGGCCCCCTGGCAGGTCGACCGGGCGCGCCGGGAACTCGCCGGGTGGAGCGATGCCGGGCTGGCCACGGCCGTGACCGCACTGGCCGAGGCCGACTTCGCGGTCAAGGGCGGCGGCCGCGACCCGGTGTACGCCGTCGAGCGGGCCGTGATGACCATCGCCAACGCCCGCCGCACCTGACCCTCGTCCCGCTCCGCCACCCCCATGATCACGGTGAGGGGGCGGTTCATGCCCGCGGGGCGGGTGTGGGCTGCCCGCTGAAGGTGATCATGTGGATGGGGGGACGTGTTGTTCGCCGAAGTCGGGGTACCCGCGCGGGGATCCTCGCCTGTGGCCGGCCCCCGGACGGCGCACAGGTACGCTCATGATCATGTTGATGGGGCGATTCGGCCTCGTTCAAAGGGTACGAACGGCCCCATGACGCTGATCAGTCGGGCAGTGGTGGCCTCGTGAGCCCTCAACGCCGCCCGCCCATAGCCCTGCTGACTGACCTTCACCCCGCCGCGGCGCGCGTCGGGTCCCGACTGATCACCCTCGGGGGGCGGTGCGTGCCCATCTGGTGGCGGCGGGGCGCCCCATCATCGTGATCATGAGCGTGGGGAGGGCGCTGGAGCCACCGCTTCATCAACGTGATCACCGCCAGGGGGCAATTCGCACCCATTAACGGGGGACAAACTGCCCTGTGAACGTGATCATGGACGTGAGGATGCCGGGTCCGGCACCGGGGTGCGACCCCTGCAACCGCGCCTGGGCCGGCCGCCCGACCTCACGGGCCGCCGCGGGGTGCCGGGCCGGGAGCGCGCACCGGGGCTGCTGGCAGCCGGCCTGATACGGACGGCAAACACACGAAGCGCGCCAGGGGAGTGCCCCGGCGCGCGACGCCGATCACGACCGGTGGGCACCGGCCGATCAGTTCAGAGGGAGGCGGCCTGCTGGGCCATCGCCGACTTGCGGTTGGCGGCCTGGTTCTTGTGGATGACGCCCTTGCTGGCTGCCTTGTCGAGCTTGCGTCCGGCAGCGGCGAGCGCGGCACCGACGGCTGCGGCATCACCGGAAGCGGCCGCCTCGCGGAAGGCGCGCACGGCGGTCTTCAGTTCGGACTTGACCGACTTGTTGCGCAGGCGGCGCTTCTCGTTGGTCGTGTTGCGCTTGATCTGGGACTTGATGTTGGCCACGTGTCGTCTCTCTGCTGCGGTTGGGTGCACGTCTGCGCGGACGACGCAAAGCGATCCGCGTACCGGCCGACCAGATTACCAGCCGCGACCGAGTGCCTTCGCCACCTGCTCGAACAGCCCCCGCTCCAGGGCCGAGCCCTCACGCCGCACGGTGTTCGGGTCCAGCCGCAGGATCCGATCCAGGCGCACCTCGCTGGGCCGGGCGCGCGGGTCCCAGGGGCCGGTTCCGATGTCCATCCACACCCGTCCGGCGTGGTCCCGGCGCACCTCGACCGTGGTGTCGTGATCGTGGTCGGTGCTGGTGAGCATCAGGGCCAGCAACCACCCGCCGTCGTGTCCGATCACCAGCACCGGCCGGTCCTTGCCCTGGCGGTGGTCCTCCTCGTACGGCACCCAGGCCCAGACGATCTCGCCACAGTCCGGCCGGCCGTCGGCGTGCGGGGCGTACTCCAGCCGGATGGCGGTGGCCGGTCCGGTGAAGTCGCCCGGATACCCCGAGTGGTCGGGATCCGCCGAGCGGCCGTGATCCGTCGCGCGGTCGCGCCCGGTGAGCAGCCGTCCGGCCAACCGGGCCAGCCGTCGGCCGAACTCCACGGACGTCGCGCGGGGAATCACCCGACGATGCTGACACATCGCCCGCGTCGGCTTCTTCGCCGTTCGTGGCCTGGACGTGTCCGCCCCGGGGCATGACCCACAGTCGACACACGGACGTAACAGGATGCACATAGCGTTCGATGCATGACGGACCTTTTCGACGGGTACAGAGACCTGGTCGACGGCGGGCCATCCGACACCGTCGCCGACGGGCCGGCTGCGGCTGTCGCCCTCAACGGGCAGGCCGTCGTCCGGCCGGCGGCGCGCGCCTGGGACGAGATGCTCTCGGTGACCTCGCGCCCGCGGAAGCCGTATCGCGCCGTCCATGCCACGCTGCGCGCGCTGGACAGCGACGATCTGGTCGACCGGGCAGAGGCCCTCGCGCGCACCTATCTCGACCAGGGTGTCACCTTCGACTTCGCGGGCGAGGAGCGGCCGTTCCCGCTCGACGTGGTGCCCCGGGTGGTCTCACCGGAGGAATGGCAGTTCGTCGAAGCCGGTGTGGCGCAACGAGTTCGGGTGCTGGAGGCGTTTCTCGCCGACATCTACGGGCCACGTGAGGTGGTCAAGGCCAAGGTGGTGCCCTGGCGGGTGATCGCCTCGGCCTCGGGGTTCCATCGGATCGCCCACGGGTTGCGTCCGGCCAACGGGGTGCGTATCCACGTCGCCGGCATCGACCTGATCCGCGACGAGGACGGCGCGTTCCGGGTGCTCGAGGACAACGTGCGCGTGCCGTCCGGGGTGAGCTACGTGATGGCCAATCGCCGGGCCATGGCGACGGTGTTCCCGGAATCCTTTGCCACGCATCGCATCCGCCCGGTCGACGAGTATCCCCACCGGTTGCTGGCGGCCCTACGCGCCGCGGCTCCGGACAAGTCGCGCGAACCCACCGTGGTCGTGCTGACCCCGGGCATCTACAACAGCGCCTACTTCGAGCACACCCTGCTGGCTCGCACCATGGGGGTCGAGCTGGTCGAGGGCCGCGACCTGTACTGCTCGGGTGGGCGGGTGCTGATGCGCACCACCGATGGCCAGCAACAGGTCGATGTGATCTACCGCCGGGTCGACGACGACTTCCTCGACCCGGTGCAGTTCCGGGCCGACTCGATGCTCGGCACACCAGGGCTGGTCAATGCGGTTCGAGCGGGAAACGTGGCCATCGCCAACGCGATCGGCAACGGGGTGGCCGACGACAAGCTCATCTACACCTACGTGCCGGATCTGTGCCGGTTCTACCTCGGCGAAGAGATTCTGCTGCCGAACGTGCAGACCTATCGCCTGGCCGAGCCGGCGGATCTGGCCGAGGTGATCGACCGGCTGCACGAGCTGGTGCTCAAGCCGGTGGACGGCGCCGGCGGCAAGGGCCTGGTCATCGGCCCGAAGGCGACCCGCGAGCAGCTCGTCACGTTGCGGGCCCAGATCGAGCACGACCCGCGCGGCTGGATCGCTCAGCCGGTGGTGCAGCTGTCGACCGTGCCCACCCTGATCGACGGCACGCTGCGTCCCCGGCACGTCGACCTGCGCCCGTTCGCGGTCAACGACGGCCGCTCGGTGTGGGTGCTGCCGGGCGGTCTCACCCGGGTGGCGTTGCCCGAGGGGCAGCTCGTGGTGAACAGCAGCCAGGGCGGTGGCTCGAAGGACACCTGGGTGCTGTCCGGTGAGAAGGCGCCGCTGCGGCC
Organism: Kineosporiaceae bacterium; assembly: GCA_046330955.1. Taxonomy (GTDB): domain Bacteria; phylum Actinomycetota; class Actinomycetes; order Actinomycetales; family Kineosporiaceae; genus JADJPO01. The sequence goes on from JAXLRT010000022.1 coordinate 36,909, forward strand.
GCGCCGCGCCGCCACCCCCTATCGGATCGTCACGATGCCCCACCCCGACCCTGGACCTCACGAGGAGGGCGGCGGCCTGCAACAACAACAACAGCAGCAGCAACAGCAACACGAACCACGGTGCCGGCAACGGAAGGCGGGCGAGCCGACATGCTGAGCCGCATCGCGGAGTCGTTGTTCTGGATCGGGCGCTACATGGAACGCGCCGACGACACGGCGCGCATCCTCGACGTCCACCTGCAGATGCTGCTCGAGGACCCGGCCCTGCCGGAGCCCGAGGCCTGCCGCGGCCTGCTCGCCGTCATGGGCATGGAGCCGGCCGAGGACGAGGAGGTCGACCGCACGATGGTGCTCGACCGGCTGGCCTACGACGCGGTCTACCCGAGCGCGATCGTGGGCGCGCTGAGTTCTGCCCGTGAGAACGCTCGTCGCGCCCGCGAGACCATCTCGACCGACCTGTGGCAGGCGCTCAACACCACCTGGATCGGCATCGACCGGGTGCGGTTGCAGGCAACCACCGCACACGACTTCCTCGCCTACGTGCGCGAGCGGACGGCGCTGGTGGCCGGCATCGCGGAACAGACGATGAGCCGGGACGACGCGTGGCGGTTCCTGATCCTGGGCCGCAACCTCGAACGGGCGGACATGACCGCGCGGCTCGTGGCGACGTCCACCATCTCGGCGGCGGTGCCCAGTTGGACCTCGCTGTTGCGCTCGTGCGGTGCCTACGAGAGCTACCTGCGCACCTATCGCGGCGTGGCCACGGACGCGCGGGCGGCCGAGTTCCTGCTGCTCGACCGCCTGTTCCCACGGTCGGTGATCCATGCCCTGGTCACCGCGGAGGAGGTGCTGGAGGAGTTGGCGCCGCCACTGGAACGCGTCGGCATCGCCGACCAGAGCCGCCGATTGCTGGGCCGGATCCGCACCAGCCTGGAGTACCGCGCCCTCGAAGAGGTGCTCGCCGACGTGCCGGGCGAGATGGGCCGGGTGCAGCGCGCGGTCTCCGCGGCCAGCGACGGGGTGGCCAAGCGCTACTTCCCGCGGTCGATCACCACGGCCTGGGTGGAGGACGCATCATGATCATCCCGATGAACACCATCCCGTTGAACCCCGATCCGGCGGCGCAGCGGTTGCTGATCGTGCACACCACCGGCTACCGCTACGAGACCCCGGTGACCGCCTCGTACAACGAGGCACGCATGACGCCGCTGAACACCTCGCGCCAGGCCCTGCTGGACGAGATGGTCGACGTCACCCCGGTCACCTGGACCCATCGCTACACCGACTACTGGGGCAGCCAGGTGACCGCGTTCGACGTCCTGGTGCCGCACACCGAGATGAGCGTGGTGAGTTCGTCGACGGTCGAGGTCTTCCACCTCGACGAGGGCGACGTGCCCGGGGTCAGCTGGGACGATCTGGGCCGCGACCCGATCAGCGACGAGTTCCGCGAGTTCCTGGTGCAGACCCCGTTGACCGAGCCACCGGACGAGGTGGTCGAGCTGGCGCGTGGTGCGGCGGCGGGTTTGTCCCCGGACGCCGCCGCGCGCGCGGTCTGCGAGGCACTCATCGAGCCGATGACCTACGCCGGCGGGTTCACCTCGGTGCGGACCCCGGCGAGCGAGGTCTGGGCCGCCCGGCGCGGGGTCTGTCAGGACTTCGCCCATCTCGGTTTGGGTGCCTTGCGCGCTCTGGGCATACCTGCGCGTTATGTCTCGGGGTATCTGCACCCCGAACCGGACGCCGGCCTGGGTGACACCGTCGAGGCGGAGAGCCACGCCTGGCTGGAGTGGTGGGCCGGCGGCTGGTCGGCCTACGACCCCACCCACACCGGCACCGTCTCGACCGACCACGTCCTGGTGGCCCGCGGCCGCGACTACGCCGACGTCCCTCCCCTGAAGGGCGTCTACGCCGGTTCCCCCGCCTCCACCCTCTTCGTCAACGTCGAGATCACCCGCCTCCGCTGACCCCCCCAAACCCGCCCCGGTCCACCCCCCACAACCCGCTCATGCTCCGCAGCCGACTCGCCATGCTCCGCTGATGCCGCTTGATAACGATGTCATTGGACGTGGGGTGGTCACCTGCGGAGCATGAGCGGGTTTGGTGGGGGTGGAGAAGTGGTGGGGATGATGACCACTGATTGGCGTCGGCTGACCGGATATCGGTGAGTCGAGGGGCTGGCCGCCGGGCATCGGGACTGATAGAAACGGCCAGCGGCCGAGTGGCCGCCTTGGCGAGCTTGGAGGCAGCCATGGGCGCAGCCACCGCGGACGTGGTCGTGATCGGGGCCGGAGTGATCGGCAGCGCGGTCGCCTACGCGCTCGCGTCGTCCGGCCGATCGGTCATCGTGATCGAGCGCAACGGCGCCCCCGGGCAGGGCTCGACCAGCGCCTCGTCGGCGATCATCCGGTTCAACTACTCCACCTTCGCCGGAGTGGCCACCGCCTGGGAGGCCCGCCACGACTGGCTGAACTGGGCCGCCGTGCTCGAGGCGCCGGACGCCGACCGCGGGGCCGGCGCGGGACGCCTCGCCAGGTTCGTGCCCACCGGATCGCTCTGCCTGGACTGCCCCACCCACGACCCGGCCAAGGTGCTCACCCTGTTCGACCAGATCGGCGTGCCCTACGAACTCTGGGACGCCGCGACCATCCGCGCGCGCGTGCCCGCGCTCGACCCGGCTCGGTACTACCCGCCCAAACCGGTTGCGAGCGAAGAGTTCTGGGCCGACGCGGACGGCGAACTCGGCGGCTACTACACCCCGGACTCCGGCTTCATCGACGACCCTGGCCTGGCCGCACAGAACCTCGCCGCTGCCGCGCAACGCCGCGGGGCGCAGTTCCGGTTCCACACCACCGTCACGGCGATCACCACCGCGGCGGGCCGGGTCAGCGGCGTCGACGTGGTCACCGGCGGGGTGAGCGAGCACGTCAGCGCGCCGGTGGTGATCAACGTCGCCGGTCCTGCCTCGGGCCGGATCAACGCTCTCGCCGGGGTGGGGGAGGACTTCGCCATCGGAACCCGCCCGATGCGGGCCGAGGTGAACACCGTGCCTGCGCCGCCCGGGTACAACGCTCCCGGCGAGGCGGGCCGGCCCAGCAACCCCGGCCCCCTGGTGGCCGACCTCGACCTGGGGACCTACTTTCGCGGCACGCTCGCCGGTGAGCTGCTGGTCGGAGGCGCCGAGCCGGCCTGCGACCCGCTGCACTGGCTGGAGGACCCCGACGTCTACGAACCCGGCCCCACCGCCGAGCTCTATACCGCCCAGCTCTACCGGGCCGCCCGCCGGATGCCCGACCTGACCGTGCCCAACCGCCCGGTCGGTATCGGTGCCGTCTACGACGTCGCCGACGACTGGATCCCGATCTACGACCGGACGGCGCTGCCGGGCTTCTACGTCGCCATCGGTACCAGCGGCAACCAGTTCAAGAACGCCCCGCTGGCCGGCCGCTACCTGGCCGCGATCGTCGAGGCCTGCGAGGGCGGCACCGACCACGACCAGCATCCGGTGCAGTTCCCGTTGCCGCACACCGGGTCGAGCGTGGACCTCGCCGCCTTCAGCCGGCGCCGCCAGATGCACGCCGGCAGCAGTTTCACCGTCATGGGCTGAGCCGACGTCCCGTCGAGTAAAGGAGATCGTCATCGACACCCACTACCGGGCCGTGGTCATCGGCGGCGGCGTCGTCGGCGTCAGCGTGCTCTACCACCTGGCCAAACTCGGCTGGACGGACGTCGCGCTGATCGAGCGCTCCGAGCTGACCGCCGGCTCGACCTGGCACGCCGCGGCCGGCTTCCACGCCCTCAACGCCGACCCCAATGTCGCTGCGCTGCAGGCGTACACGATCAACCTGTACTCCGAGCTGGAGGCCGAGACCGGCCGCTCGTGCGGCCTGCACCTGCCCGGTGGGGTGAGCATCGCCAGCACCCCCGAACGCTGGGAATGGCTGCAGGCGCAGTGGGCGATCTACCAGACCATCGGCATCGAGACCGTCGAGCTGATCACGCCGGAGCAGGTCGAGGCGCTCTGCCCGGTGATCGACCCGAAGGGCATCCTCGGTGCGATGTACGACAGCATCGAGGGCCACCTCGACGCCTCGGGCACCACCCACGCCTACGCCGCCGCGGCCAAGCAGCGTGGCGCGACCATCGTGCTGCACAACCGGGTGCTCGAACTGCGACCGATCCCGGCGCTGTCCGGCGGCGGCTGGCAGGTCGTCACCGAGCAGGGCACGATCACCTGCGAGCACGTGGTGAACGCCGCCGGCCTGTGGGCCAAGCAGGTCGGCCGGATGGCCGGGGTCGACCTGCCGGTGACCCCGATGGAGCATCACTACCTGGTCACCGACGCCCTGCCCGAGGTGGCCGCGCTCGACCGCGAGCTGCCGATGATGATGGACCTGGAGGGCTTCACCTACGCCCGCCAGGAGGGCCAGGGCATGCTGCTCGGGGTCTACGAGCTCGACCCCCGGCACTGGAACACCGACGGCGTCTCCTGGGATTACGGCCTCGAGCTGATCCCGCCCGACGTCGAGCGGATCGCCCCGCAGCTCGAGGTCGGGTTCGCCCGCTACCCCTGCCTGGACGGCGCCGGCATCAAGACCTGGGTGAACGGCGCCTTCACCTTCACCCCCGACGGCAACCCACTGGTCGGCCCGGTGCGCGGCCTGCCCGGGTACTGGACGGCGTGCGGCGTGATGGCGGGCTTCAGCCAGGGCGGCGGGGTCGGCCTGGCCCTGGCCGAGTGGATGGTGCACGGCGAGCCGGGCCGGGACGTGTTCGGCATGGATGTCGCCCGCTACGGCGACTTCGCCTCGGCCCGTGGGTATCTGCAGGCCACGACCCGGCAGTTCTACCAGCGCCGGTTCGTGATGACCTACCCCAACGAGCAGCTGCCCGCGGGGCGTCCGCTGAAGACCTCGGCGCTGCATGCCGACCTGGACGCCGCGGGTGCTCGCTGGGGCACCTCCTGGGGGCTCGAGGTGCCGCTCTACTTCGTCGGTGAGGACGACGGGGGAGAGGACTTCGTCGAGACCCCGACCCTGCGGCGCAGCAACGCCTTCGACCTGGTGGGTCGCGAGGTGCGCGCCACCCGGGACGGCGTCGGCCTGCTCGACACCACCTCGTTCGCCCGGTACCTGGTCACCGGTCCGGGAGCGCGCGACTGGCTGGATCGCCTTCTGGCATCACGGATCCCGGCCCCGGGGCGGGTGCGCCTTGCGCCGATGCTGAGCGAGTCCGGCCGGCTGCTCGGCGACCTCACCGTCACCTGCTGGGGCTCGGCGGGCTCCGCCGGCTCGGCGGGTGAGGAGTTCTGGCTGATGGGCTCGTACTACCTGCGCGAGTGGCACCTGCGCCACTTCACCGCCCTCCTGCCCGACGACGGATCCGTGGTGGTGCAGGACATCTCGGACGCCATGGCCGGGGTGAGCCTGTCCGGCCCGGCCTCCCGTGACCTGCTGGCCGGCGTGACCGCGGACGACGTCGGCACCCTCGGCTTCCTGCAGGCCACCACCCTGGACGTCGGCCCGGTGCGGGCCCGGGTGGGGCGACTGTCGGTGACCGGTGAGCTGGGCTACGAACTCAACGTGCCCGCCACCCAGCTCACGGCGCTGTACCGCACGCTGCGTGAGGCGGGCAGATCCCTTGCCGCCCAAGGAATCCCGGTGGTCGACCTGGGCTACAACGCGCTCAACTCGTTGCGCCTCGAGAAGTCCTACGGCATCTGGTCGAAGGAGTTCACCTGGGCCTACACCCCGGGCATGAACGCCCTGGCCGACTTCGTCGCCTACGACAAACCCGCCGCCTTCATCGGCCGGGATGCGGCGCTGCGCGAACGCGACCAGCCGCCGTCCCAGACGCTGGTCACGCTCGAGGTGAGCGTCGAGGACGGCGCCCCCGCCGACGCCGGTCCGTTCGAACCGGTCTGGGACGGAACACATCGGGTCGGGTTCGTCACGTCGGGCGGCTACGGCCACGCCGTCCGGGCGAGCCTGGCCCTGGCCTACCTCGACCGCACGCACGCCACCGTCGGAGCCGAGCTGGAGGTGACCGTCGTCGGACGGCGCCGCCCGGCGCGAGTGATCGCCGACAGCCCGTACGACCCGCAGGGTGAACGGCCGCGAGGCCAGAGGGTGGAGGCCCATCGTGTTCCGTAACCGCATGCCGCACTACGAGATCCTCTCGGCGGCCGACCTGGAGGTGATCGAGAAGGGCTGGCAACGGATCGCCCACGAGATCGGCATCCAGTTCGACCACCCGGAGGCGCTGCGGCTGTTCGAGGCGGCCGGGCAACGGGTCGAGGGCGACATCGTGCACCTCGACCCGGAGTTCATGATGGCCCAGCTCGCGTTGGCGCCCAGCGAGTTCCACCTGCGGGCACGCAATCCCGAGCACTCGGTGATCCTCGGCGGCGACCACATGGTCTTCACCCCGGTGTCCGGCCCGCCGTTCGTGCGGATCGGGGAGGAGCGGCGCGACGGCACCCTGGCCGACTACGAGCTGTTCGCCAAGCTGACCCAGCACTTCGAGCAGCTCGACATCCCGACCATGCCGATGATCGAGGCGAACGACCGTCCGCTCGATTCGCGCCACCTGGACATGCTGTTCGCGGCGTTCACGCTGACCGACAAGCCGGTGTTCACCTCGGCGCTGTCCACCGCCAACGCCGAGGACAGCGTGCGGATGGCCGAGATCGTCTTCGGCGACACCCCGATCGCCGCCCCACCGGACGCCGACGGCCGGCCCACCTGCTCGATCATGTCGATCGTCAACGTGAACTCCCCGCTGCGCTACGACACCCGCATGCTCGAGGCGCTGCTGGTCTATGCCGCCGCCGGGCAGGCCGTCGTGGTCACCCCGTTCCTGCTGATGGGGGCGATGGCCCCGGTCAGCACCGTGGCGGCCCTGGCGCAGCAGACCGCGGAGGCGCTGGCCGGGATCGTGTTGATGCAGCTGGTGCGCCCGGGCACGCCGGCGGTGATGGGCTCGTTCCTGTCCACCATCGACATGCAGTCCGGCTCACCGGCGTTCGGCGGCCCGGAATCGGCCCAAGGCCTCTACGCCTCCGGCCAGCTCGCGCGGCGCTACAAGCTGCCGTGGCGGGCCGGCGGCGGCAGCCTGACGTCGTCCCAGACCGTCGACGCGCAGGCGGCAGCGGAGTCGTTCAACACCCTGAAGGCGGCGTTCCTGGCCGGGGCGAACCTCGTCGTCCAGGCGGCGGGTTGGCTGGAGTCGGGGCTGGTCAGCTGCCCCGAGAAACTCGTGGTCGACGTCGAGGCGTTGCGGGTACTGCGCCGGCAGTTCACCCCGCTGATCGTCGACGAGGAGGCGCTGGCGTTCGAGGCGCACGATGAGGTGCGTCACGGCGGGCACTTCCTGGGTGCCGAGCACACCATGACCCGGTTCCGCACCTGCTTCTACCGGCCGTTGGTCAGCTCGACGGAGAACTACGAGCGCTGGGTCTCGAAGGGATCGCGGGACGCCGCGACCCGGGCCGGTGAGATCTGGCGGGCGGCGGTCGAGGGCTATCAGCCGCCACCGATGGACGACGCCACCCGCGCCGAGTTGCTCGGCTTCGTCGATCGGCGCCGCACCGAACTGGGCGACTGACGGGCACACTCCCGGCGACCGCGAGCTACGGGCAGGCGGCCTCCTGGGGACGGCCGATGTTCAGGTCCGCCCATTCCTCGGCCTCGAGGTCACGGCCGGCTGGTGACGGTGCAGTCGGGGCACGACCTCGCCTCGGAACAGCCGGACCTCGTCGTCGCCGAAGTGCAGCGCATCGTCGCCGCCTCCTGACCGTGGCCGACCCGGCGCCATCGTGGTATCCCGTTCCTGTTGCCGACCCCTCGACATCGACGACAGCCGACGATTGAACGATCTACTCGACGAGGACGAGGACGCCCGCCGCAGGTCCGACTCCGGCCGTGATGTCGGCCCGAGGCAGGGGTGACCATGCTGCTCCCTGACGTCAATGTGCTGATCCATGCTCATCGAGAGCAGGATGAGCAGCATCCGGCGCATCGGGTGTGGTTGACCGAGCTGGTGAACGGGTCGTCCAGTTTCGCGGTCAGCGAGTTGGTGCTGAGCGCCTTCGTTCGTATCGTCACCAACACCCGGGTGTATGAAGATCCGACCCCGCTGCGCGAGGCCCTGGCCTTCGTCGACGACATCGTGAACTCCCCGGTGTGCACCCGGCTGCGTCCCGGCCCGCGTCATCTGACGATCTTCACCGACCTGTGCCGCGCCGTGAAGGTGACCGGCAACGTGGTTCCCGACGCCTACCACGCCGCGCTGGCGATCGAGCACGGCTGCACCTGGGTCACCAACGATCGAGGCTTTGCCCGATTCCCCGGGTTGCGCTGGTCCACCCCGTTCGCGGCCTGATCAGTCCCGCGACCCCAGACGCTCGGCCACGGTGGCGCAGGACTTCCGCAACAGCGGCAGCGTCGCCGTCCGGGCGTCGGGGGTGAACCGCGTTCCCGGGCCGGAGATGTTGAGCGAACCGACCAGGGCGCCGTCCACCAGGATCCCCATCGAGACCGAGGCCAGCCCATCCTCGACCTCGTCCTCGATCTGCGACCAGCCGGCCGCGCGGATGGCGTCCAGTTCGACCCGCAAACGCTCCGGGTCGGTGATGGTGCGGCTGGCGATCTTGTCCAGCGGCTGCCTGAGGATCGCCTCGATCCGCGCCGGATCGGCGTGGGCCAGAGCGAGTTTGCCGCTGCTCGAGGCGTGCAACGGCACCGGTCGGCCGACCCAGTTGGTCAACCCGAGCATGTGCGGGCCGTCCACCTGGCGGGCCAGCGACAGCGAGCCGTCGGGCATCACCACCGTCACGGTGGCCGATTCGAGGGTGCGTTCGGCCAGCTGCTCCAGCACCCCCTGGCAGGCGTGCAGCACCAGCTCGGTCAGGTCTGCCGTCCGGGCCAGCCGGTGCAGCCCCGGCCCGATCACGATCCGGTCGTCGGGCAGGCGGGCCAGCAGGCGTTCGGCGATCAACGACTCGATCATCCGCAGCGCCGTGGCCCGGGGCAGTTCGGCGGTGCGGGCCAGTGCCGACACGGTGGCCCCGGCGCCGTGATCGGCCGCGGCGCGCAACAGCGCCGCGGCCTTGCGCACGGACTGGTTCTCGCGAGAGGCCGAACCCGCGCCGGTGATGGCCATCGGTTCAGGCAGCGCCGGGTTCGGAACGCTGGAGCTGCCGCAAGTCCGCGATCGGGATGTGACAGGCCATCTGATGGCCCGGTTCCACCTCGACCAGCGGCGGCACCGTGGTCTCGCAGATGGTGCCCAACTTGCGGGGGCAACGGGAGTGGAACACGCAGCCGGACGGCGGGTTGGCGGCGCTGGGTACCTCGCCCTCCAACCGGATGCGCGACTCCGGGGCGCCGTCCACGGTCGGCACCGCCGAGAGCAGGGCCTCGGTGTAGGGGTGGTGTGGACCGTTGAAGACCACCTCGGCCGGCCCCACCTCCATCAGCCGGCCCAGGTACAGCACCGCGATCCGATCGGACAGGTAGCGCACCACACCCAGGTCGTGCGAGATGAACACGTAACTGGAGCGTTCGTTGCGCTGCAGGTCGGCCAGCAGGTTCAGGATCGCGGCCTGTACCGAGACGTCCAGCGCGCTGGTGGGCTCGTCGCACACCACGATGCGCGGGCCGCCGGCGAAGGCGCGTCCGATCGCCACCCGCTGCTTCAGACCGCCGGACAGCTGTCGTGGCTTGAGGTCGAGGTGACGGGGGGTGAGCCGGACGTGGGTGATCAGCTGATCGAGCCGGCTCTCGGCGTCGGCCCCGGTGATGCCGGCCAACTTGGCCAACGCCCGGCCGAGGATGTTGCGCACCGAGTGGCCGCGGTTGAGTGCCGAATCGGGGTTCTGGAACACGATCTGGATCGCCCGGCGGGCCAGCTGCGACCGGCCCTTGGTCGACGGCTCGAGCACCGTGCCGTCGAGGATGACCTGGCTGCCCTGATCGGCCGGCTGGATGCCGAGGATCGCCTTGGCCATGGTGGTCTTGCCCGATCCGGATTCACCGACCAGGCCGAGGGTCTCTCCGGCACGCAGCTCGAGATCGATGCCCACCAGCGCATGGATGTCCTTGCGGTTCTGGTGGAAGGTCACATTGACGTCGCGCAGCTGCAGGATGATCTCGGGCGAGATCACCGAGGCCTGCCCGGCACCGCTCGCGGCGGCGGGGGAGGTCAGCTCGGCCACCCGATCGGTGTGGTGACAATAGACGTAGCCCTTCGTGGACCCGGCGCCGACCTCGACCAGCGGGGGGACCGTCGTCCGGCAGATCTCGGTGGCCAGCGGGCACCGCTCGACGAACACGCAGGCGGGCAGCTCCTCGCCGATCTGGGGCAGGAAGCCGGGGATGGTCTCGAGCCGGCGGTGCGCCTTGCGGGCGCCGTGCCGCGGCAGCGCGCGCAGCAGGCCGACGGTGTACGGGTGCGACGGATGGTCGAACACCTCACTCGCCGACCCCTGCTCGACCACCTTGCCGGCGTACATCACGCCCACCCGGTCGCACATTCGCCGGATCACGCCCAGGTTGTGGGCGATCAGCAGGACGGCGGCCCCGGTGTCGGCCCGCAGCGTCTCGACCAGGTCGAGCACCTCGGCCTCGACCGTGGCGTCCAGGCCGGTGGTCGGTTCGTCCAGCACCAGCAGCTTGGGGTCGTTGGCCAGCGCCATGGCGATCACCACGCGCTGCTGCATGCCGCCGGAGAGCTGGTGGGGGTAGCGGTCCATCACCCCACGGGGGTCGGAGATCTGCACCCGGCGCAGCGCCTCGAACGCCCGATCGGCGGCCTCGGCCTTGCTGGCGCCCAGGATCTGGAAGCACTCCGCCACCTGGGTGCCGATCCGCAGTGTCGGGTTCAGCGCGGCGCCGGGGTCCTGGTAGACCATCGACACGTCGTCCCGGCGCACCTTGAGCAGGTCACCGGACGAGAGCGAGGTGACCTCCCGGCCGGCGATCGCCGCGCTGCCACCGGCCACCCGACCGTTCTCGGCCAACAGGCCCAGCGCGGCGTAGGCCGTCGTGGACTTGCCACAGCCGGACTCGCCGACCAACCCGTAGGACTCGCCCGGGGCGACGGTGAACGACACCCCGCGCAGCACCCGCCGCGGGATACCGCGCACCACGAAGTCGACCTGCAGGTTGTCGACCTTCAGCGCCGGGGTTGCGTCTCGGGCCTCGGTCTGGTTCTCGGTCATCGCGAGAGCACCCCCTGCAGCGAGTCGGCGATCAGGTTCACAGCGACCACCAGGCTGGCGATGGCCAGGGACGGATAGACCACCGGCCACCAGTAGCCGTTGATGATCTGGGAGTACTCCTCCGAGATCATCAACCCCCAGTCGGGTGAGGGCGGTTGGATGCCCACGCCCAGGAACGACAGCGTCGCGATGGTGAAGATGGCGTACCCGATACGCACCGTGAGCTCGACGATGATCGGGCCGGTGACGTTCGGCAGGATCTCGCGGAACATGATGTAGGGCGCCGATTCGCCTTGCAGCCGAGCCGCTTGCACGTAGTCGAGCTCGCGTTCGGACATCACGGCGGCGCGCACCGTCCGGGCGACGATCGGGGCGAACAGCAGGCCCACCACGCCGATCACGGTCCAGTTCGAGGGGCCGAGCACCACCAGGGCGAGCAGGCCGACCACCGCCACGGGCAGCGACAGGAACGCCTCGACGATGCGGCTGAGGATGTCGTCGGTCGGGCCGCGGAAGTAGCCCATCACCAGGCCGAGGATGGTGCCCACCCCCACGCCGATGACCGCCGAGATCGGCGCCACCAGCAGGACGTCACGCGCCCCGCTGATCACCCGCGAGAGGACGTCGCGCCCGAGCCGGTCGGTGCCCAGCCAGAACTCACCGCTGGGCGGGGCGTGGGTCTTGAACGGGTCACCGGTGAACGGGTCGTGCGGGGCGACGGCGCGGCCGCCGAAGGCGCAGAACACCCAGAACCACACGATGATGTTGCCGATCACGAACTCGGGACGGCGCAGCAACAGCCGGAAGGTCTCGCGTCGAGCGGCCTTGCGGGCGGTGAGCGCCGCCGCGGCCGCGGACATCGCCGGGCCGGCGGGCACCGGGATCTGGGAGTCCATGGTGCTGTCGATGACCCCGTGGGTGGTCGGCGGGATGCCTGGGGCCAACGGTTCGGTGTGGTTGGGAGCCGGAGCGCTCTCGACCGGGTCGGGTCCGGGCGAACCCGGCGGTGGTGTGGTGTTCACGAGGTGGCCCCCAACCGGATGCGCGGATTGAGCCAGGAGATGAGCAGGTCGGCCAGCAGGGTGGCGATCATGTAGATCACGCCGATCACCATGACGCCGGCCGAGAGCACCGGCAGGTCCTTGGCCTTGGCCGCCGTGACCAGGAGTCGTCCCAGGCCGTTGACGTTGAAGATGAGTTCCACCGCGAGCAGGCCACCGAACAGGTAGCCGGTCTGGGTGGCGATCACCGAGATGGTGGGTAGCAGGGCGTTGCGCAGCACGTGTTTCTTCAGCACCGCCGTCCGGGACATGCCCTTCATGGTGGCGGTGCGGGTGTAGTCCGACTCCAGCGCCGTGATGGTGCCGGCGCGGGCCATCCGGGCGATGTACCCGAAGTAGACCAGCACCAGCGACAGCGCCGGCAGCAGCAGGTGATAGACCTGCGTTCCCACGCTCGCGCCGTCCGGCCAGGTGGCCAGCACCGGCAGCACGTTGAGCTTGAGCCCTAGCAGGAAGATCAGGAAGGTGCTGGTCACGAACTCGGGGATGGCCGAACCGGCCAGACCCAGGGTGACGATCACGCGGTCGGCCAGGCGCCCCTTGCGCAGGGCGGCGAACACGCCGCCGACGAGTCCCAGCGGGATGGTCAGCAGCAGCGCCAGGCTGGCCAGCTTGGAGGAGTTGAGCAGCGTGGTGGTGACCACCTCACGCACCGGCTGTCCACTCTGATAGGAGGTGCCGAAGTCGAAGGTGACGATGCCCTTGAGCAACCGCACGTACTGGTTCACCAGGGGCTGGTCGGTTCCCAGCGTGTGGTTGAGCGCGGCGACCGCCTCGGGCGTCGCGAACGGCCCCAGGATGGCTCGGCCGACGTTCTGCGGCAGGACATTCGAGATCGCGAAGATGATCAGTGAGAGCAGGAGCAGGGTGACCAGTGCGAGTGCGATGCGGCGAATGACGTAGACCAGCAAGGCGGCCCCCTCGTCGAGTGCTGGTGCCGGATGACGCAGGTGGCGGTGCGGACCGTGAGCCCGCACCGCCACCGGCGGTGGAACTATTCCGTACGCGGGTACGGAATTCAGGCAGGGCGCCTCAGGCGACCAGACCCGCCTTGGTGACGTCGACCTGTCCCAGTGCGGTCGTGGCCATGCCCGCGAACTTCTTCGAGTGGGCCGCGAGGTACTGGTAGAAGTACGGCACGATCAGCGGGGTGTCGCGCTGCAGGATGTCGCTGATCGCGCGGGCCGACTTCTTCTGCGCGTCCACGCCGATCGAGGCCTGGAAGGCCTTGAACGCCGCGTCGAACTCCTTGCTGGCGTACTGCGAGGAGTTCCAGACACCGCCGGTCGACAGTGCCGCGTTGAGGAAGACGTCCGGCGTGCCGCGGTGACCGTAGTCGACGATGCCGATCTCGGCGGCACCCGAGCACGGCGGATCGGCCGGGGTCTCGGGGCACCACGACTTGCCGTAGAAGCTGCCGCTGTCCTCGACGGAGACGTTGAGGTTGATGCCCGCCTCCTGCGCACCACCCTTGATCAGGACGGCGAGGTCGGGCACCTCCTGCAACTTCACCGCGTGCAGGGTCGCCGTGAGGTTGGTGACGCCGGCGGCGGCCAGCAGTGACTTCGCCTTGGCGATGTCCTTCTTGCGACCGGGCAGGGAGGCGTCGGCGTACGGGTACACCGGCGCGATGACGGTGTCGGCGCCGACGTCCGCCTTGCCCTTGAACAGCGACTGGGCCATGGCGTCGCGGTCGAGGGTCCAGGCGAGGGCTTCGCGGACCTTGGGGTCCTTGAACTGGCCCTTGTCGGTGCGCATCCACACCTGACGGTGGGTCGAGGCCCGCAACGCGATGACGTTGAGGTTGCCGTTGTTCAGCAGCCCCTCACCGCCGGTGACCGAGAACTGCACGATCGCGTCCACCTGGCCGGACTGCAGCGCGACCACCTGCGGCTGCAGGTCCTGGAAGAAGACCCACTCGACGCTGTCCAGCGGGGTCTTGCCACCCCACCAGGCGTCGTTGCGCACGAACGTCGCACCGACCTTGGCGTCGAACTTGGACAGCTTCCACGGGCCGGTGCCGTTGGGCGCCTTGTCCAGCGTCGTGCCGTCTGGCAACGCCTTCGGGATGATCGCGGCCTGGGCGTTGTCGGTGGAGACCAGGTAGGGGAAGTTGCCGTTCGGGCTGGTCAGCTTGAAGACCACGGTCTTCTCGTCCTTGGCCGTGACCGAACCCGCCTGGATCACGCCCTTGAGTGCCGAGTTGCCCGCCTTGATGAGGCGTTCCATGGTCGCGACGACGTCGGCGGTGCTGAACGGGCTGCCGTCCTGCCACTTCACGCCCTGGCGGATCGTGAAGGTCCACTCCGAACCGTCGGCGTTGGGCTCCCACTTCTCGGCCAGACCGGCCTTCAGCTGCAGGTCGCCGCCGGTGTAGACCAGGAACTCGTAGCACTGGGCGATCAGGCCGTACGCCGCGAGGTCGACCATCTTGACCGAGTCCAGCGGGCTGGACGGCGCGATGCTGGCGATCTTCATGGTGCCGCCCTGCTTGACGTTGGCGGCCGATCCCCCGCCCACGCCGACGCCGGTGGCAACGGTGGCGGTGCCACCCGATGGCGTGGTCGAGTTCGCCCCGCCGCACGCGGCCAGAGCGGCACTGGACAAGCCGAGCGCCAGGCCCATGCGGACGAAGTCGCGTCGGGCGAGCTTGCCCGCCGCGAAGGACTCGATGAGGTCGAGCTGCAGCGGGCTCGCGGCCCGCCGGATCCGGTCGTATTCCCGGCGATCGATCATGGGCTGGCTACCTTCCGTTGCGGATCCCACGTGGGACGCGCGGACCGTCGTGCAAAGTGGGGCTAAGTCATGCATCGCGTGTGGTGAGGTGTCAAGGGATTCCTGCTCACCGCAGGGTCACGATCGAGTCACCATTTAGTGGACGCCCTTGGAGGACCGCATGTCCGGTCGTGCGCCGTGGTCGTTGGCCGAGCCGGCACCTGCCGTGGGCCGCTCGGCTCTGGTGGGGGTGAGAGTCCTCGCCGACGGCGGTTGGACCGCGCCGTCCACCGTCGTGCTGGACGGCGGCCGCATCGGCGAGGTGATCCCCGGCGGTCACGCTCCCGGCCGGCTGCCATCGGTCGAGCTGGCCGGCCGCTACCTCGTGCCGGGGCTGATCGACGCCCATGCCCACCTGTCCATCCTCGACGGCTCGGCGCACCGGCCCGACCCGCCGCACGGGGCCGAGCCGCTGTACCCCGCGCTCACCGGGCACCTCGTGGCCGCGGCGCTGCGCCGCGCCGTCCGAGCCGGGGTCACCACGGTGCGCGACGTCGGCGCGTACGGCGATGTGGTGCTCGAGGCCCGGCAGGCGATGCGCTACGGCGCCTTCGCCGGCCCTCGGGTGCTGGCCTGCGGCCGGATCGTGGCGGCCACCTCGCCGGGCGGGCGGTTCTTCGAGGGCATGTACGCCGAGGCCGACGGGCCGGACGCCGTGCGCGCGGCCGTGCGCGCCCAGCACCGCCGCGGGGCGGACTTCGTCAAGATCATGACCACCGGGGCCCGATCGGTGGAACTGGAGGACCCGCACCCGGCGCAGGTGGTGCGCGCCGAGGTCGAGGCCTTCGTCGAGGAGGCGCACCGGCTCGGGCTGCGCACCGCGGCGCACTGCGAGGGCATGCCGGGTACCGAGCTGGCGATCGAGTGCGGCGTCGACACCATCGAGCACGGCATGTTCCTGCACGCGCGGCCCGACCTGCTCGATGCGATGGCCGCACGCGGTCAGGTGCTGGTGCCCACGCTGAACTTCCTGCACAAGGTCGCCGAGGACGGCGACTGGACCCCCGAGCTGATCGAGCAGGGCAAGGCCAACCTGGACGCCGCCCATCGCACCCTGCAGGCCGCCCTCGCCGCCGGGGTGACGGTCGCGATGGGGGCCGACGGGCCGGACGTCGACCGGGCGGCGGTCGAGCTGCTGCGCCTGGTCGAGCACGGGATGAGCCCGGCCGCGGCGCTGGCGGCCGCGACGTCCGGCAGCGCCGTGGCCCTCGGGCTGGACGGCGAGTTGGGCGCGGTGGCACCGGGGCTTCGGGCCGACCTGGTCGTGCTGGACGCCGACGTGCTCGCCGAGCCGGCGGCGCTGCTCGATCCGGATCGGATCAGGCTGGTGTTGCGGGGTGGGCACCTGGTGGCCGGTGCCGACCTGGAGGCGGATCCGGTTCGTCGCTGAGGGGCGGGTCAGTGGGCGTCCGCGGTGGATCAGGCCCAGCCGCGGCGGGCGGCGAGCCAGTCGAGGAAAGCGCGGGCGTACCAGCGGCGGTGCTCGCGGATGACGGGGGTGCCGCCGGGGAACAGCGGATCGTCGGCGTGCGCCAGCATGAACGCCGCCACGACGGCGAGCCAGCAGTCGACGTGGTCGGGGTCGACCTCGGCCGTCAACGGGCTGCGGGCGAGCCAGGCGTCGGCGTCCAGGCCGTCGGCGCGGGCCAGCGGTAGCACGCCGACGAAGTCCGTCCACCCGGCGCCGGTGCTCAGCCAGTTCCAATCCACCAACACCGCGCTGCCGTCGGGGCGGACCAGCAGGTTGTCGGCGCGCAGGTCGCCGTGGGTTGCCGTATCTCCGGCGAGCGCGATCTCGGCGAGGTCGGTCAGGGTGGTCAGGTCGTCGAGCCGGTCGGGCAGCCACTCGGGCTGGCCGCTCGTGATCGCGAGATCCGCCGTGGCCAGTCGGGAGTAGACCGTGTCCAGCCGTTCGGTCCCGATCAGGTCCTCGACCATCGAGGTCAGCAGACCGGCCTCGACCAACGTGGCCGGCGGCGGGGTGAGCGCTGCGGCGGCCCGCAGGCAGGCCTCGTGCACGGCGTCCAGGTCGGCCTCGCGCCAGGGCAGCGGCATGCGTCCCCTGATCGCCTCGACCACGATCACCTGCCAGGCGTGGTCGGGGTCGGCGGCGCACTCTCCGGCCGCGAGGTGACCCCGGCCGATCAGTCGGGGCGCCGGGACGGCGTCAGGCAGGGCGTCGAGTACCACCGCCTCGCGGGCATAGGAGTCGAGGATGTGCGGGTTGCGGGTCGAGGCAGCCTTGGCGAAGACGTGGCGTCCGTCGTCCAGGTTCAGCACGGCGGCGAACCCGGCGGTGAACCCGCTGCCCACCGAGGGTTCGGCCGATCGCACCGCGCCACCGGCCGCCTGCTCGATCAGGGCGCGCACGCCGTCCGGCAGATCGCGCCATTCAGGACGACGCGAGGTGGCGGTGTAGTCCACACGCTGCACAGGGCCTCCCGGGTGGTCATCGGTCATGGTCTCGGTTCGGGAGGCGGCGGCCAAACGCGGCAGGGGCGGCGATGCTCCGCGGGGAGTGCGCCAACCTTCACAAACCAGGACAAGAATCGGTCCGCTGCGGAGCATGGCCGGTCGGCTGCGGAGCATGAGCGGGTTGGGTGGGGGTGTGCCGCGGGGTGGCGGGTGGGGGAGTGGGGGCGTGGGAAGATGGCTGGTCACCTACGTCCCGAGAGGTTCCCGCGTGTCACCGATGGCCCGAACGGCTCTGATGCCGTCCGCGACCCCGCCGGAGAAGATCCGGAACTTCTGCATCATCGCCCACATCGACCACGGCAAGTCGACCCTGGCCGACCGGATGTTGCAGATCACCGGCGTCGTCGACCCCCGGCTGATGCGCGAGCAGTACCTCGACCGGATGGACATCGAGCGCGAGCGCGGCATCACGATCAAGTCGCAGGCCGTGCGCATGCCGTGGGAATCCGCGGGCGAGACCTACGCCCTCAACATGATCGACACCCCCGGGCACGTCGACTTCACCTACGAGGTCTCGCGCTCGCTGGCCGCGTGTGAGGGCGCCGTCCTGCTGGTGGACGCCGCCCAGGGCATCGAGGCGCAGACCCTGGCCAACCTGTACCTGGCCATGGAGAACGAGCTCGCGATCATCCCGGTGCTCAACAAGATCGACCTTCCCGCAGCCAACCCGGAGCAGTGCGCCGAGGAGCTGGCCGGCCTGATCGGCTGCGAGCCCGAGGACTGTCTGCGGGTGAGCGGCAAGACCGGCATGGGCGTCGAGCCGCTGCTCGACCAGATCGTCCGGCAGGTGCCGCCGCCGTCCGGTCAGATCGACGCCCCGGCCCGGGCGATGATCTTCGACTCGGTGTACGACACCTATCGCGGCGTGGTCACCTACGTCCGGGTCATCGACGGTCACCTCTCGCCGCGCGAACGCATCCTGATGATGTCGACCAAGGCCACCCACGAACTGCTCGAGATCGGCGTCATCTCACCGGAACCCGAGCCCACCAAGGGCCTGGGCGTCGGCGAGGTCGGCTACCTGATCACCGGTGTGAAGGATGTGCGGCAGAGCAAGGTCGGCGACACGGTCACCAACGCCTCCAAGCCGGCGTCCGGGGCGCTGGGCGGCTACCGCGACCCCAAGCCCATGGTGTTCTCGGGGCTGTACCCGATCGATGGCTCGCAGTATCCCGACCTGCGCGAGGCGCTCGACAAGCTCAAACTGAACGATGCCGCGCTGGTCTACGAGCCGGAGACCAGCGCGGCCCTCGGCTTCGGGTTCCGCTGCGGCTTCCTGGGGCTGCTGCACCTCGAGATCGTGCGCGAGCGGCTGGAGCGCGAGTTCAACCTCGAGCTGATCTCGACCGCGCCGAACGTGGTCTACGAGGTCTCGATGGACGACGGCAAGCAGATCATCGTCACCAACCCCTCGGAATACCCCGGCGGCAAGGTGGCCGAGGTGCGCGAGCCCGTCGTCCGGGCCACGATCCTGAGCCCGAGCGAGTACATCGGCGCGATCATGGAGCTGTGCCAGCAGCGCCGCGGCGTCCTGCTCGGCATGGACTACCTGTCGACCGAGCGGGTCGAGATGCGCTACACGCTGCCGCTGGCCGAGATCGTGTTCGACTTCTTCGACCAGCTCAAGTCACGCACCCGTGGCTACGCCAGCCTCGACTACGAGATGAGCGGCGACCAGGCGGCCGACCTGGTGAAGGTCGACATCCTGCTGCAGGGCGAGACCGTCGACGCGTTCAGCGCGATCGTGCACCGCGACAAGGCCTACAGCTACGGCGTGGCAATGGCCGGCAAGCTCAAGACGCTGATCCCGCGGCAGCAGTTCGAGGTGCCGATCCAGGCCGCGATCGGGGCGAGAGTCATTGCGCGCGAGAACGTTCGGGCGATCCGCAAGGACGTGCTCGCGAAATGCTATGGCGGTGACATCACCCGCAAGCGCAAGCTGTTGGAGAAGCAGAAGGAGGGCAAGAAGCGGATGAAGATGGTCGGCCGGGTCGAGGTCCCCCAGGAGGCCTTCATCGCCGCCCTCTCGTCCGAGGCCGCCGACGCGAACTCCGAGAAGAAGAAGTAGGTCACGGCATGACCGAATCCACCGGCGCACCCCGTGTCACGAAGGTCTGCATCGTGCACGAGTTGCTGCCCGAGCCGACCAACCCCGACCAGCTCACGGCGATCGGCAAGGCACCGGTGGCGTACGCCGTCCCGGTGGGTCCGTACGGCCTGGGCGGTGACCTGGTGAAGGATCACCGCCACCACGGGGGCATCGAGCAGGCGGTGTACGTCTACGCCGACGAGGACGCCGCGTGGTGGGCCGGCGAGCTCGGGGTCGAGCTCCCGGCGGGTGCCTTCGGCGAGAACCTGCGCACGTCCGGAATCGACGTCACCGGTGCCGAGATCGGCGAGCGCTGGCGGGTCGGCACCGCCGGCCTCGAGCTGGAACTGACCTGTCCGCGGATTCCCTGTGCCACCTTCGCCCGGCACATGGCTCGTCGCGGGGCGCCCGAGCGCGGGTGGGTCAAGCGGTTCACCGAGCACGGCGCACCGGGCGCCTACTTCGCCGTGAGCTCACCCGGCACGGTGGCCGCGGGCGATGCCATCGAGGTGGTGCACCGGCCCGGGCACGGCATCACCCTCGGGCGCACCTTCACCCACGACGTCGCCGAGACCTGGCAGGTGCTGCTCGACGCCGAGCAGGCCGGAACCGTCCGGCTCTACGACGACACCCGCGCCCACGCGCGGCGCGTCGTCGCCTCCACGGGCTGAGCCGCCCTCAGCAGGCTCAGACCCGGCCCAGACCAGGCTCAGACCACGCTCACGTGGCCGTGGCCCTGGCTGATCAGGTGATTGGCGTACGCCACGCGGGCCTGGTGACCGCCCGCCACCACCTGGGCGAAATCCTCCGGCCGCACCAGGGTCATCGGCACCATCGCGATCGGTCCCACCGGGGACGTCGCGTAGGCCGCACGCCCCTGGGGCGTCACCCCGACCAGGCACCCCAGCATGCCGCTCGGGGACAGCACCTGCGGCGGAGCCTCGGGTACGGGCAACTCCATCGACAGCACGCTGTAGTCGCGGAGCGGCTGGGTCAGCCCGCCCAGGTAGGCGACGTTCTGGGCGAGCGATTCGATGGCCTTGAACTGCCAGCTGCCCTGCAGCGTCGCGAGGTCGGCGCCGACCAGGGCCGGGGTCTCGAGGTAGACCTCGCAGCCCATACCGGGGGCGGGCGGGGTGACCTGGGGATCGGGGTCGGCGAGCCCGTCGGAGGACAGGATCACGGTGTGCGGGGTGCGCACCACCCGGTAGGTCTGCCGGACGCCGGGCCAGGCCGGAGCGCCCAGGAACATCGGATTGACCAGGTAGGAGATGCGTTCGGCGTCGCTGCGGCCGATCGCGTCCCAGTAGGCCTGGATCGCCGCCTGCACGCCCGGGGTGTGGGGCGACTCGTCGGGCGGCGTCCCCGTCGACCCGGAGTCCTCGTCACCGCCACCGAACCGGCCCCCGACGTCGCTCATGAATCCCCCGATCGAGTCCTCGAACCCCCTGGTGGGGATCTCGTGCAGGGCACCGTAGTCGATCGGCCTACGCTCGAGGCTGTGCCTGCCCCCTCACCCGGCTCGCTCGGGATCTACCTGCACGTGCCGTTCTGTGCCCGGCGCTGCGGCTACTGCGACTTCAACACCTACACCGCCCGCGAGCTCGGGGGTACCAGCGGGCTGGGCAATCAGGACTCCTACGCCGACACCGCGATCCGTGAGATCGACTGGGCGGCAAGGGCGCTCGAGGATGCAGGGGCGCGGCGTCCGGCCTCGACGGTGTTCTTCGGCGGCGGCACCCCCACCCTGCTGCCGGCCGACGACCTGGCCCGCATGCTGAACGCCGTCCGTGACCTGATCGGGCTCGAAGCCGGTGCCGAGATCACGACCGAGGCCAACCCCGACTCGGTCGATGCCCGCTACCTCGCCGAGCTGGCGGCAGCGGGTTTCACCCGGGTCTCGTTCGGCATGCAGTCGGCTCGGCCGCACGTACTCGCCGCGCTCGACCGCACCCACGACCCGGCGCGGGTGACCGACGTCGTCCGCGGGGCGCGGCACGCCGGCCTGGCGGTCAGCCTCGACCTGATCTACGGCGCGCACGGGGAGACCCTCGATGACTGGCGGGCCAGCCTGGACGCCGCGACCGCGCTGCAGCCGGACCACGTCTCGGCCTACGCCCTGGTGGTCGAGGCGGGTACCCCGCTGGCCCGACGGGTGGCCCACGGTGAGCTGACCGCCCCCGACGAGGACGACCTGGCCGCCAAGTACGAGCTGGCCGACGACGTGCTGAGCGCCGCGGGGTACGCCTGGTACGAGGTGAGCAACTGGGCACGCACCCCGGAGCAGGCCTGCCGGCACAACGTCGGCTACTGGAACGGCGACGACTGGTGGGGCATCGGCCCGGGCGCGCACTCGCACCTGGCGGGGCGGCGCTGGTGGAACGTCAGACACCCGCGGACCTACGCCGAACGCCTGGCCGCCGGCACCTCACCCGCCGAGGGCGAGGAGCTGCTGGACGACGACGCGCGCTACACCGAGCGGGTGCTGCTCGGCGTCCGGCTGGCGCAGGGGCTACCGATCGCGGCGTTGCGTCCGGCGGGCCGCGCCGCGGTGGCCGCCCTGATCGGTGACGGACTCGTGGATGGCGCGGCAGCCATCCGGGGGGATGTCGCCGCGCGCCGCCTGGTGCTCACCCGGCGCGGCCGGCTGCTCGCCGACGCGGTGGTCCGCATGCTGCTGGATTGAGGCCGGATCGAGGCGATCGATCTCACGGGTCGTGGCGCGGCGCGTGCCGGTACGCAGCCGTCGCCAGCTCACGGATCACCCGGCGCCGCACGTGCGAGTCGACGATGCCGGTGGTGCACACCGCCAGGGCGAAGCCCGGCCCATCGGGTGGCAGCACCAGCGCGGCGTCGTGCTGGACGCCGTCCAGCCAGCCGGTCTTGTTGCCCACCAGCGATTCGGCCGGCAGCCCAGCTGGGATCTCCTCGGCCCAGAACTGCCGGGTCAGGACGCCGCGCATCCACTCGCAGCGCGCCGGGCTCGCCGCGCGTTCGTCGGCGATCGCGACCAGCAGCGCGGACAGGCTCGCCGCGGTGGCCAGGGTGTGACGTCCGGCGGCCACGGCGGCCTCGTCCTCGATACCGCGCGGCACCCGCAGCCCGCCGGCGCCGAGCGCGTCGAGCCCGGCGTGCAGCGAGTCGACGTCCAGCAGCGCGAACAGGGTGTTCGTGGCCAGGTTGCTCGACCGGGTGATCATCCGATCGGCGAGCACGCGGACGCCGACCCGCCGACCCAGCCAGCGATACAGGTGCGGGTCGGAGTCCTTGGTCGGATCGAGGGCGTACGTCCCAGTCACGACGGAGTCGAACTCGTTGCGCAGCAACAGGTTCCATTCCAGGCTCACCACGCCGCGATCGATCTGCCGGGCCAGCTCGACCATCACGCCGAGCTTCATCAGGGACGCCGCCCGGTGCGTCGCCTCGGGCTGCACCTGGGCGAACGGCGGCCTGCCGTCCAGCGGACGACAGTCCACGCTGATCATGGGGTGATCACCGGAGTAGACCGCCACCACCGGCTCGATCACGTTGGCCATCGCCTGCTGCATTGCCTCGTTTGCGCCGATCACGAGTCAGCGCCGAGGTCGCGGCGGCAGCGATCGCCAGGGATCGTGAACGATCAGGCCCACCCCGCGAAAGTCCGTGGTGTTGCGGGTGAGCAGGGTTGCCTCATGCGCCATCGTGATGGCGGCGATCTGAGCGTCGAGCACCGAGATGGGGCATCTACAGCGCAATGTCGCGCTGTGGGTCAGCGGCCCGATCCGGCACGGGGAGCCGGACATCCGGGGCGTCCTGGAAGTGCTCCCGGATCGCCGCTACGAAGTCGAACGCTTCTTCGGGGCTGCGGACTGCCTGCGCCAGGATCGCCCTGGCCTCGCTCTCCATCGACCGGCCGTGACGCGTCGCCCGCAGTTGGAGCAGGCGCTTGGTCTCGTCGTCCACGCCGCGCACTGTGATCATGGCCATCTGAAACCCACCTCCCGCCTCAGACTACGCATGCAGTGCATGCACGAGGCGGGAGTCGGGCGTCGAACAGCTCAGCGGACGAACCGGATGCTGGCCGGGTAGCGGTACTGCTCGCCGCGCGAGGCGGCCAGCGCGCCCAGGATCGTGGCGACCAGGTAGAGCAGGCCCACCAGCGGCAGCAGCAGGAAACCGACCAGCAGCAGCATGAGCAGGCCGCTGACCGCGGCGTAGATCAGCACCGACAGGTTGAAGTTGAGCGCCTCGACGGCGTGCCGGCGGACGTAGGGCGAGGTGGTGCCGCCGGTGAGCATCACGACCAGCGGGCCGATGAACCCCAGCGCGAACCAGGCGGCGACGAAGCCGGACAGGTGGGCGCCGATGGCCCAGCTGCGCTCGGTCTGTGTCGGGGCGCCGGGGGTGTGGTTCCAGGGAACCGAGGGCCGGGGCACCTGATGCGCCGACGGCGGGGTGCCGAAGGCGGGCATGCCGGACGAGGTGGGCCGCCCCGGTTCGGGCGCGACGGGCCGCGACGGCTCGGACAGCGAGAGCGGGTTGGCGGTGGGAGAGGAGGTCTCGTTCATGACTCCATCAAGCCACCCCGACGCCCTCGGCCACATCGGTTGCCAACCCTGACCCGGCCCTGACCCGGCCCTGAGTCAGCCCGGACGGCGGGCCACGACGTACGCGGCGATGCTGGGCAACTGCACCCTCCCGCCGACCTCCAACTCGGCCACCCGGTCACGCATCGCCTGGCGGACGCGGTCACGGGTCGCGGCGTCCTGGGCGAGGTAGGTCTCGCCGATGGACGCCACCCCGCCCGAAATCCCGGCCCACAGGTCGGGCCAGGGCACCGCCCAGGTCCATCGGAGCTCGCGAGCGATCACCGGCTCCAGACCGGCCTGCTGCGTGATACCCGCCAACCCCGTCACGCTGCGTTCGAAGTCGAGCTCGGGCGGCAGCCGCTGACCGGGCACGGGTCGCGCGCCCGCCACCTCGAGGGCGTCGGCGAACAATGCCGCCTGCGCCGTCCGCTGGTTCGTCCAGGTGGTGAGCGCCACCAGCCCACCCGGCCGGACGACGCGCGCCAGGTCCCGCACTCCCGCCCGGGGATCCGGGAGGTGATTGACGACGAAGTTGGCCACGGCCGCATCGTGCGCACCTGCCGCCAGCCCCAGCTGCGGCAGTGCCGTCTGCATGACCGGAACCGGCAACCCGGCGCATTCGACTCGGGTGAGGTCGAGCATGTCCCGGTCGATGTCAGTGGCGGTGGTGGTCCAGCCGCACTCGGCTGCAGCTCGCGCCAGAGCACCTGCGCCGCACCCGACATCGAGCAGCCCACCCGGGGTGGGTGAGCCCAGGTCGGCCAGGATCGTCGGAATGGTTCCGGCGCACAGGCTCGCGAAGGAACGCCGGTACGCCTCGGCGACGTGTGACCAGCGACGCGCATCGACCATGGGATCACCCTAGGCAGCGTGCCGGGCACGGGGGCGGGCCTGACCATTCGCACCAGATTCGTCAGAACCCGCCCGTTCCGGGCACCCACGGCCGTCGACGGCAGGTTGTGACGAATCTGGTGCGAATCCTCGGCACCGGTGGGCACTGGGTATCCGGCCGCAGCCCTGGATACCCTCACTGCACAATCACCGGAGGTGTCCATGCGCTGCGCCGTGCTGGGAGCAGGATCGTGGGGAACGGCGTTGGGTGCCCTTCTCGCGGCCAAGGGATGGCCGGTCACGATCTGGGACATCAACACCGAGGTGCTCGACGACATCTCCACGGCCTGCCGCAACACCCGCTACCTGCCGGGCATCGAGCTGCCGGCCACCCTCACCGGCGAGGCCGACCTGTCCCGCGCCGTGGCGGACGCCGAACTCGTCGTCCTGGTGGTGCCCTCGCACGTCACCCGCCTGGTGGCCGAGCAACTGCGCCCCCACCTGACCCCGGACGCCCTGGTCTGCTGCGCCGCCAAGGGCATCGAGTTCGACACCCTCGCCACCATGAGCGGGGTGCTGCACGAGGTGCTGCCCGAGGTCACCCATCCGCAGCTCACGTTCCTGTCCGGCCCGTCGTTCGCGGTCGAGGTGGCCCGCGGCTGGCCGACCGCGGTCACCGTCGCCGGCACGGACGACGCCGCTCGGCGCGCCGTCCAGGAAGCCTTCTCGGGTCCGGGGTTTCGGGTCTACACCAGTGACGACGTGATGGGCGTCGAGGTCGCCGGCTGCGTGAAGAACGTCGTGGCCATCGCCTCGGGCATGTGCGAGGGGCTCGGCTTCGGCGCCAACGCGCGCGCCGCGCTGATCACCCGAGGCCTGGTCGAGATCACCCGGCTCGCAGTGGCCATGGGCGCCCAGCCGGTGACGCTGTCGGGCCTGTCCGGGATGGGCGACCTGATGCTCACCTGCTCGAGCGAGCTGTCCCGCAACTACCGGGTGGGTCGGGGCCTGGGCAAGGGCCGCCCGCTGGACGAGGTGGTCGCCGAACTCGGCCAGGTCGCCGAGGGCGTCGGCAATGCTCGCAGCACCATGGCGTTGGCGCGCCGCCACGGCGTCGACATGCCGATCAGCGAGGCGGTGCACGGCGTGCTCTACGAAGGGCTCTCCGCCCGTGAGGCCGCCACCGCGTTGATGACGCGGGCGCTCAAACCCGAGGTCTGAACCGGTCCCGAGGCCTGAGCCGGTCAGCCCTCAGGCATCGGTGGCCGACGGCGGCCGCTGGGGCGGCTCGGCGAGCAGGTCACCACCGGGCGGGGGAGCCAGGGCCGCGGGAGGGCCGGGAGCAGGGGACGGTTTCGGTTTCGCGGCCCACGGCCCACGGGTGGGACGCGCTCGCGCGCTGCGTGTCAGCCACGCGGCCAGCACCAGGAATCGCAGGATCAACGCCCCGATCCCGAGGAACATCAGGGCGATGATCCCCACGATCATCAACCCCATCGAGATCGCCGGGTTCTGCGCGATCACCACCTCCGAGCGCTGCTGGTTCGAGATCGTCACGTGGTGGCGTCCGGCGGTGGCCACCTCGAACGTGGCGGCCTCGACCCAGATCCGGTTGCCCGTGCTGATGCTGGCGGAGCCCATCCCGGTGTCGGTGACCGGGACGCTCTCACCGTGCGGGCCGGTGAGGGTGACGTCCTCGGCGACGATGGCCCCGGGCTGGATGTAGGGGCCGGTGACGTGACCGTCCCGGTCGTAATGGACCGGGCCGGTGTAGCGCTCGTAGATCGTGTAGCCGCCGCTGGCCAGGTCGACGTCCCGCGCGCCCGGGGTTCGCAGGCCGGGTCCGTTCAGGGCCGTCGAGATGCCCACGAACAACCAGACGAACCCGGCGATCGCACCACCGATCCCGGCCACCGCCAGGACGATCAGCAACCGTGAGATCACCCGCGACAGCACTCGGGGGTGCCTGCCGCCGGCTGCGGCCATCAGCGGTCCCCGGCGTCGGCGGTGACGAAGTCGATCAGCTGCTCCACCCGGCCGAGCAACTCGGGCTCGAGGTCGGTGTAGGTCGACACCGTTCCCAGGATCCGCTTCCAGCCCAGCGCGACGTCCCGTTGGTCGGCGTGCGGCCAGCCCAGCGCGTCGAGCACGCCGTGCTTCCACGACACCCCGCGCGGGATCACCGGCCAGGCCTCGAGCCCCAACCGGGACGGGCGCACCGCCTGCCAGATGTCGATGTAGGGGTGGCCCACCACCAGCACATGATCACTGAGCGGGCCGAGCCGCGCCACCGCACTCGCCTCGTGCCACTCCTTGGATCCGGCGACCAGGTGGTCGACCAGGATCCCGAGCCGCCGCCCCGGCCCCGGGGCCAGCTCGCGCACGGCGGCGGCGAGGTCGTCGACGCCGTCCAGCATCTCGACCACGACGCCCTCGATGCGCAGATCGTCGCCCCAGACCCTCTCGACCAGCTCGGCGTCGTGGCGCCCCTCGACCAGGATCCGTGACGAGCGCGCCGTCCGGGCCCGCATCCCCTGGACGGCGCGGGAACCACTCGCCGTCCGAGCCTGCGCGGCGCGTGCCGCGGCGACCTCGGCGGCCACCGGCGCCACCAGCTCGACCGGCTCGCCGTCGATCCAGAACCCCGGGCCGAGGGGGAACGACCGGGTGCGGCCCTTGCGGTCCTCCAGCACCACCAGATGGATGCCGCCGCTCTTCTCGGTGCGGATCACCGCCCCGCACCAGCCGGTCTCGACGTCCTCGACGACCAGGCCGGGGGCAGCGTCGACCGTGTGAACACCCCGAATCACCATGGCGACCAGCCTGGCAGGAGCACGCCGGACGCCGGGGCATCGACACCCCTGGTCTCCGGTGAGGGGGTGGACCGGGCACGACCCGGTCCGTCGCCGTAGACTGGCACTCGGCTTTCTCGAGTGCCAAGACCCGCGGGAGGTGCGTGTGAGCGAGGATCGGCGCATCGCCGTGTTGCGCGCCATCGTCGAGGACTACGTGCACACCCGCGAACCGGTCGGGTCCAAGGCGCTGGTCGAGCGGCACAATCTGGGGGTCTCCCCGGCGACCATCCGCAACGACATGGCCGCGCTGGAGGAGGAGGGCTACATCGCCCAGCCGCACACCAGCGCGGGGCGGGTGCCCACCGACAAGGGATACCGGTTGTTCGTCGACCGGCTGCACGGCATCAAGCCGCTGTCGCCGGCCGAGCGGCGCGCGATCCAGACCCTGCTGGACGGCGCGATCGACCTGGACGACGTGGTCGACCGGACGGTGCGGCTGCTCGCCCAGCTCACCCGACAGGTCGCCGTCGTCCAGTACCCCTCGTTGAGCCGCTCGACGGTGCGCCACATCGAGCTGGTGCCGCTGGGTGGCCACCGGCTGCTGCTGGTGCTGATCACCGACACCGGTCGGGTGGAGCAGCGCGTGGTCGAGGTCGCCTTCGACCCCACCGATCTGCTGCTCGGTGAGCTGCGGGCCAAGCTCAACGCGGCGGCGGTCGGCCGCGGCCTCACCGCGGTGGCCGGGATCGTCGCCACCCTGCCCGACACCTTCCCGCCGGCCGACGCGCCGCTGGTGCGCAGCGTGCTGGAGGCGCTCGAGGACTCCCTGGCCGTCGAGCGTGAGGAGCGCATCGTGCTGGCCGGCACGGCCAACCTGGCCCGGTCCGGTCCCGATTTCGGGCGGACCATCTCGCCGGTGCTGGAGGCGCTCGACGAGCAGGTCGTGCTGCTGCGCCTGCTGACCGAGATGGCCGACGACACCGGCGACGTCGGGGTGCGGATCGGGCGCGAGACCGCCTACGAGGGCCTGGCCGAAACCGCCGTGGTGGCCAGCGGCTACGGTTCACGCGGTGAGGTGGTGGCCCGCCTCGGCGTGCTCGGCCCGACCCGGATGGACTACCCGACCACCATCGCAGCCGTACGTGCCGTGGCGCGCTACGTGTCGCGGATCCTGGCGCAATGACCATTCACAGACGTATCGGAGTTCGGTGAGCGACTACTACGAGGTTCTCGGTGTCTCGCGGGATGCAACGCCCGAGGAGATCAAGAAGGCCTACCGCAAACTGGCTCGGCAACTGCACCCGGACGTCAACCCCGGTCCGGAGGCCGAGGAACAGTTCAAGGAGGTCACCCGCGCCCACGAGGTGTTGTCCAACCCCGAGAAGCGGCAGATGTACGACCTCGGCGGGCACCCCGAGGGCAGCGGCGGGGGGTTCGGCCCCGGGTTCGGGTTCAGCGACATCTTCGAGACCTTCTTCGGGGCGGCCGCCGGCGGCGGGGCGCGGGGGCCGGTGCCGCGCCAGCGACGCGGGCAGGACGCGCTGGTGCGGGTCGAGATCGACCTGGCCGACGCGGTCTTCGGCGGCGAGCGCGAGCTGCAGGTCGAGACCGCGGTGGTGTGCCACTCGTGCGAGGGGTCCTGCTGCCAGCCCGGCACCCAGCCGACCACCTGCGCCATGTGCAAGGGCCGCGGTCAGATCCAGCGGGTGGCCCGCTCGTTCCTCGGCCAGGTGATGACCCAGCAGGCCTGCGCCGCCTGTCACGGCTACGGCACCGTGATCTCCTCGCCCTGCCTGGAGTGTTCCGGCGAGGGCCGGGTCCGCAGCCGCCGCTCGCTCAAGATCAAGATCCCGGCCGGCGTCGACACCGGCACCCGGATCCAGCACACCGGCCAGGGTGAGGTCGGCCCCGGTGGTGGCCCGCAGGGTGATCTCTATGTCGAGGTGATCGAGCGGCCGCACCCGACCTTCAGTCGGCGCGGCGACGACATCCACTGCACCGTCGAGTTGCCGATGACGGCTGCGGCCCTGGGCACGACGATCGAGATCGACAGCTTCGACGGCCCGCAGACCATCGACGTCAAGGCGGGGACCCAGTCCGGTGAGGTGACGACGTTGCGGGGCCTGGGGGTGACCCATCTGCGTGGCGCCGGTCGGGGTGACCTGATCGTGCATCTCACGGTGATCACGCCCACCCGCCTCGACGAGGAGCAAGAGCGCCTGTTGCGCGAACTGGCCACCCGCCGCGGCGAGGAGCGTCCCACCGCGCGGATGACCGCCGTCCCGCAGGGGGTCTTCTCCAAGCTGCGCGACCGCTTCGCCGGCCGCTGACCCCGCCGCCGTGACCGCCCCGCTCTACCTGCTGGACGGCGCCGGCGCCCCGGAGTTCGCCCGGCTCACCGCGGGCGACCGGCTGGTGCTGGACGGCGACGAGGGTCGCCACGCGGCGACGGTGCGGCGTACCCGGGTGGGCGAGTGTCTCGACGTCGCGGACGGCGCCGGGGGGCTGGCCCACTGCGTGGTGCGGGCCGTGGGTCCGAGCCGGCTCGAGCTCGCGGTCGAGGCGGTCGCGCAGCAGGTCGCGGCCCGGCCCCGCCTGGTGCTGGTGCAGGCGCTGGCCAAGGGCGGCCGCGACGAGTTGGCGATCGAGACCGCCACCGAGTTGGGGGTGGACGCGGTGGTCCCGTGGCAGGCGGCGCGCAGCGTCGTGGTCTGGTCGGGCGAGCGGGGACGGCGCGCGCACGGTAAGTGGGTGAGCACGGTCCGGGCCGCAGCCAAGCAGTCCCGGCGAGCCCGGCTGCCCGAGGTGCGGCCGCCGGCGACGACCGCCGAACTGGTGCGCGCCCTGTCCGCCGGCGCGACCGGGCTGCTGCTGCACGAGGAGGCCCACTCACCCCTGGCGACCACCGATCTCACGGCGGACGGCGAACTCTGGATCGTGGTGGGACCCGAGGGCGGCGTCGAGCCCGGCGAGGTCGAGGCGCTGACCGCGGCGGGGGCGCGCGCCGTCCGGCTCGGGGGTGAGGTGCTGCGCTCGTCCTCGGCCGGGCCTGCCGCGCTGGCGGTGCTCAACACCCGGCTGGGTCGCTGGGGCTGACCGCCGGATCGGGTGATCACTGCACGGTCAACGTCTTGGTCTCGCTCCAGCCGTCGACGGTGACGTCCAGCAGGTAGGTGCCGGGGGTGGGCAGGGGCAGGGTGATCTGCCAGGCCTGGCGCGGTGAATCGGCGCCCTGGCCGGTGGGGTTGGGCACCGGCGTGCCGAAGTCCGCGCGGGTGTCGACGGTGGCGGTGGCATCGGCCTGGCCGGCGCCGGTGAGTCGTCGCAGGGTCCAGCGCACCGGGAAGGAGTCGGCCGCGGCGTCCCCGGTGACGGTCGCCGTGCCGGTATCCACCGTCTGCCCGTCGACGATCGAGTTGATCCACACCTTCGCCCGCGGGTCACCGCCGGCCAGGGTGCGCTCGAAGGGCTGGTCGATCGGCAACGCGCCGAACAACCGGGCGGGGCCGCCGGGGCTGACCAGCTGCACCGGTACCAGCTGCTGCGCGGTGGCGGTCGCCGTCCAGATCAGCTGCTGGCCGGCGAGCCGAGCCCAGTCCTCGGACTCGGCGGGCCGCACCAGCGACGGGTCGAGCCGAACGGTGATCTGCTGCGCACTGCGGGTCGCCGAGACGGCGCCGGTCAGTTCGCCGGCCACCAGGTCGGTCAGGTGCAGCGTTCGCCAGACGCTGGTGTAGTCCCCGTCCGCGGCCCGGCCGGCCACCGCCAGGCGCAGGGCGGCGTCCAGGCGCGCCGACGGATCGGTGAGCGTGGTGGGGACGAACTCGCGCACCAGCACCCGCTGGGTGTCGCGCTGGGCGATGAAGTAGACCGGCAGCGGTGGCACCCGCGGGGTGTTCACGGACTGCTGGGCAACGGGCACCGGGCCGTCGTGGATCCAGGAGGTCACCGAGGGCGCGACCATGACCAGGGCGATCACCGCCGCCGCGGCCAACGCGGGCAGCCAGAGCCGGGGTGCCAGCTGGGGCCGGCGCAGCCTGCCCGGACGTCGCGGGGTCCTCGCCAGGGGGACGACCGGGGCGGTGGACTGCATCCGGGCACGGGCGCGGATGGATTCCAGGCGGTCGCCCGGGGTCACGTCCGCGGCCTCGCGGGCCAGCGCCCGGCGCAGCAGCAGCTCGAGATCGGTGTCGGACGCGTTCATGCCGAGGTCGATGTCCTCGGTGCGGTCCCGGTCCTCGGGGTGGTCAATCACGGGTGGCCTCCAGTGCGGTGCGCAGGGCGGCCAGGCCTCGGTGCGCGTGACTCTTCACCGCACCCCGGGTCATGCCCAGGGTGGTGGCGATGTCGGCCTCGGACAGGTCCGAGTAGTACCTCAGCACCAGCACCTCCTGCTGGCGACGCGACAGGGTGCGCAGTGCGGCCATCACGCGCGCGTCCTCGGTGGCGCGGACCGCCAACTCCTCCGGGCCGGCCGGCTCGGGCGGTCCGGCGGGGCGGTGTCGTTCGGTCACCCCGCGGTGGCGTAGCGCCGAGCGGGAGCGGTTGACCACGCTGGTGCGCAGGTAGGCGTGCGCGGCACGACGGTCGCTCAGGCGTCCCCACCGGCCGTGCAGCGAGACGTAGGCGTCCTGCACGATCTCCTCGGCGACCGAGGCGTCCCGGGTGAGCAGGGTGGCCAGGCGCACCAGACCGTTCCAGTGGGCGGCGTAGAGCACCGTGATCGCCTCGTCGGCGTCCGCGGGCAACCCGGCCTCGGCGGTGTCACCCGCGCGGCTGGGCACCCAGGCCTCCTGCAACGTCAGCGTCGTCACCTCTGGACGACGCGCATCTCGTCGGTCGGGTTGACATTAGGTGATGGGCCACCCGGGGTGGATTACGCTGCGCTGCATGTCGGAGCGCAGTGAGTGCCTGTTCTGCCGCATCGTGGACGGCGACCTGCCCGCCACCATCGTGCACCAGGGCGAGCGGGTGATCGCCTTCCGGGATGTCGCCCCCAAGGCCCCTACGCATGTGCTGATCATCCCGCGGGAGCACCACCTGAACGTCACCGCGCTCGGAGCGAACGAGCCGGAGGCGCTGGTCGAGCTGGTGGCGGTGGCCGACCGGATCTCGCGGGACGAGGGACACGGTGGCGCCTACCGGCTGGTCTTCAACACCGGTGCCGAGGTGGGCCAGAGCGTGTTCCACGTGCACGGGCACGTGCTGGCCGGCCGGGACTTCACCTGGCCGCCGGGCTAGCATGGCCGCAGCCCATGACAGATGAACCGGTGACAGACACGCCCATGACCGAGCCCCCGGACCCGACCGGCACGACCGCGGTCCACCGCATCGTCGTCCCGCCGCAGGTGCCGATGGTGGCGCTGCTGGGCACGCGCGACGAGATCCTGCGGGGGATCGAGCGAGCCTTCCCGCGGACCGACATCCTGGCGCGGGGCAACGAGATCACCTTCACCGGCCGGCCGGCCGACATCGCGCTGGTCGAGCGGCTGGTCGACGAGTTGATCGCCGTGGTCTCGGCGGGGCAACCGCTGACCCTGGACGCCGTCGAGCGCTCGCTGTCGATGCTGCGGCAACAGACCTCGGAGCGTCCGGCGGACGTGCTCACCGTCAACGTGCTGTCGAACCGGGGACGCACCATCCGGCCGAAGACGCTGAACCAGAAGCGTTACGTCGACGCCATCGACGAGCACACCGTGGTGTTCGGCATCGGCCCCGCCGGCACCGGCAAGACCTACCTGGCGATGGCCAAGGCGGTGCAGGCGCTGCAGTCCAAGCAGGTCACCCGGATCATCCTGACCCGGCCGGCGGTCGAGGCGGGGGAGCGGCTGGGCTTCCTGCCCGGCACCCTGACCGAGAAGATCGACCCCTACCTGCGCCCGCTCTACGACGCCCTGCACGACATGGTCGACCCCGAGTCGATCCCGCGGCTGATGGCCGCCGGCACCATCGAGGTAGCCCCCTTAGCCTATATGAGGGGTAGGACTTTGAACGACGCCTTCATCATCCTCGACGAGGCGCAGAACACCTCGGCCGAGCAGATGAAGATGTTCCTCACGCGGCTCGGGTTCGGCTCGAAGATGGTCGTCACCGGTGACGTCACCCAGGTCGACCTGCCCAGTGGCACCACGTCGGGGCTGCGCGTCGTCCAGGAGATCCTGGACGGCATCGACGACGTCCGGTTCCACCTGCTGACCAGCGCCGACGTCGTCCGGCACCGGTTGGTCAGCGAGATCGTCGACGCCTACGGCCGCTGGGACGAGGCACGCCTGGCACCGGCCGTGACGGCCCGGCGCGAGGCCTCGTCCCGACGCAACCGGCGGTGAGTCGCTCCAGGTGAGTATCGAGATCAACAACGAGAGCGGGGTATCCGCCGACGAGGCGGAGATCGTCGCCCTGGCCCGGTTCGTGCTGGGCGAGCTGAAGGTGCACCCGCAGGCCGAGCTGTCGGTGATCTTGGTCGACGAGGGCGCGATCAGCGCGCTGCACCAGCAGTGGATGGACGAGCCCGGCCCGACCGACGTGCTGTCGTTCCCGATGGACGAACTGCGCCCCGGGCGGGACGGTGAGGATCCCGAGCCGGGTCTGCTCGGCGACATCGTGCTGTGCCCCCAGGTCGCCGCGCAGCAGGCCGTCACCGCCGGCCACTCGGCGTCCGAGGAACTGCTGCTGCTCACGACCCACGGCATCCTGCACCTGCTCGGGTACGACCACGCCGAGCCGGACGAGGAGGCCGAGATGTTCGCCCTGCAGCGCACGTTGCTGCTCAGCTACCTCGCCACCCGGGGGCGCGGGTGAACCTGCCCGTCGGACGGCTGGTCCTGGCGGCGCTGGTGATGTTGCTCGGCGCCGGGCTGTTGGCCGCGGCCGAGGCGGCCTGCACCCGGGTCTCGCGCGGGCGGGCCGAGGAGCTGGCCGACGAGGGACGCCGAGGCGCGGCGGCGCTGCTGCGGATCGTCACCGACCCGGCCCGGCCGATGCTGGTCGCGACGTTCCTGCGGGTGCTGTGCGACATGGGTTTCGCGGTGATCGTGACCCTGCTGTACCTGCAGGCGTTGGCGGTGTGGTGGCAGGCGGCCCTCGCAGCAGCGGCCGTGTGTACCGCGGCCGTCTTCGTGGCGGTGGGCGTCGGACCGCGCACCTACGGTCGCCAGCACGCCGATGCGGTCGGCCTGATCGCCGCCCCGGTGATGCTCGCCCTGGCCCGGGTGCTCGGCCCGTTCGCCCGGCTGCTGGTGCTGATCGGCAACGCGCTCACCCCGGGCAAGGGCTACCGCGACGGCCCGTTCGCCTCCGAGGCCGAGCTGCGCGAGCTGGTCGACATGGCTTCCGAGCGCCAGCTGATCGAGGCCGACGAGCGCCAGATGATCCAGTCGGTCTTCGACCTGGGCGACACCTTGACGCGCGAGGTCATGGTGCCGCGTACCGACCTGGTGTCGGTGTCGATGACCATCACGCTGCACCAGGCGATGGGCCTGTTCCTGGGGTCGGGGTACTCGCGCGTGCCGGTGATCGGTGAGGACCCGGACGACGTGCGCGGCATGCTCTACTTCAAGGATGTCGCCGGGCGCCTGCACCGCGAACCCGCATCGGGCCACCAGCTCACCGTGGCGGCGCTGATGCGTCCGGCCTACTTCGTGCCGGACAGCAAGCCCGCCGACGACCTGCTGCGCGAGATGCAGACCCAGGACGTGCCGCACGTCGCGGTGGTCGTCGACGAGTACGGCGGCACCGCCGGCCTGGTCACCCTCGAAGACCTGGTCGAGGAGATCGTCGGGGACATCTCCGACGAGCACGATGCCGACGAGCAGGACGTCGAGGATCTCGGCGACGGCCGGCTGCGGGTGACCGCCCGGATGAACATCGAGGACATGGGCGAGTTGTTCGACCTCGAACTCGAGGACGACGACGTCGACACCGTCGGGGGCCTGCTCGCCAAGGGGCTGGGCCGGGTGCCGATCGCCGATGCCAGCACCGTGGTCGGGGGCCTGCGGTTGACCGCCGATCGGTTCGAGGGACGCCGCCGCCGGCTGGCGACCGTGATCGTCGAACGGGTGCACCGACCCGCCGAGGAGACCGTGTGAGCTACCGCAGTGGATTCGCCTGCCTGGTGGGACGGCCCAACGCGGGCAAGTCGACCCTGACCAACGCCCTGGTCGGTGAGAAGGTGGCGATCACGTCGAGCCGACCGCAGACCACGCGGCACACCATCCGGGGAATCGTGCACCGGCCCGACGGGCAGCTGGTGCTGGTCGACACCCCCGGCGTGCACAAGCCGCGCACCCTGCTGGGCGAGCGGCTCAACGACCTGGTGCGCGCCACGCTGCTCGAGGTCGACGTGATCGGGTTGTGCATCCCGGCGGATGAGCCGGTGGGGGCGGGCGACCGGTTCATCGCGGCCGAACTCGCCGAACTGCACCGGGTCGCCGGTGCCGGGCGTCGGCGCCGTCCGCCGGTGGTCGTGATCGTCACCAAGACCGACCGGGTCAACAAGGCGGCGTTGCCGCCGCAGCTGATCGCGGCCTCGCAGCTGCTGGAGGCGGACGACGTGGTGCCGGTCTCGGCGGTCGACGGGTTCCAGGTCGACGAGCTCACCGACGTGTTGTTCGGCCACCTGCCCGCTGGGCCGCCGCTCTACCCGGACGGGGAGCTGACCGACGAGCCCGAGCGTGTCATGATCGCCGAGCTGGTGCGTGAGGCGGCGCTGGAGGGCGTGCGGGACGAACTGCCGCACAGCCTGGCCGTGGTGGTCGAGGACCTGGAGCAACGGCCCGGCCGCCCGGACGACGACCCGCTGCTCGACGTCCGGGCCTTCGTCTATGTCGAGCGGGACAGCCAGAAGGGCATCATCATCGGCCGGGGCGGGGCGCGGTTGCGCGAGATCGGCATCCAGGCCCGGCGTGGCATCGAGGCCTTGCTCGGTCAGCGGGTCCACCTCGACCTGCGGGTGAAGGTGGCCAAGGACTGGCAGCGCGACCCGAAACAGTTGCACCGCCTGGGCTTCTGAGCCACAGAGCTGGTTCGTTGGTGCCAGCCGAGGCGAATGCGCCGCCCTTGGCACCAGCGATCAGGCGGCGCGGCTGCTGAGCTGGCTGTGGGCCCGGGCCACCTGGCGCAGGAAGCGGTCGGGGGCGAGCCGCAGCCCCAGTACGGGGATGCGAAGCACCCGCGCCGCGCCCAATACGACCTCGTTCTGGCGCAGGGCGTCGTCCACCGGGTTCAGGGCGAGCGCGTGATGACCGCCGTCGATCTCGACCACCAGACCGATGTCCTCCCAGGCCACGTCCAGGTACACCCGGCCGCTCGGCAGGCTGCGCACCAGCTGACGGCTCGGCCGCGGAATGCCGTATCGGCGACACGCGGGTGAAGTCGAGTTCGCCGAGCGAATGCCCGTCGCACACGTCGAATGCGGCGTCCAACACGGCGCGCCGAGGGCTGCGGCTCATCTGGGACCAGGCACCAGCACCCGACCGGTGATACCAGCCGTTGCTGGACCGCCAGGCAGAGCATCAGCATGGCGGTGCGGTCGGTGGCGCCCACTGCGCGGCCCTGATCACCGCGTGCTCCGCACGGGCGCGCGGGATGCCGGCGCGTGATGATCGACCCGAGGTCCGCGCGGCGATGGAGCCGGACGCCCTCGAGACGATGCCAGCGGTTGTTCGCCGGCATCGCCACGTCGAGATGATCGGCGTCGAATCCCCGCAGGCCAGCGGCGATCAGGGCGCTCACCCGTCGAGCACGGCGCGAGAGGCTCTCCCAGATGGCCCACCACAGGCCCGGTCCTGCGGGGACGGTGAGCGTCGACCACGACGGTGTGGCGTCCGGCTCCCGCCACGGCCCGGCCGTCATCTCGGTGCGGACGTCGGCGCGCCGACGCAGGTCGCCGTGGCGACGGGCCGGCCAACTCGCCGCGATCGCAGCGCGACGAGGGTCGCCCGCTGCCTGGGCGGCGCAGTCGGGGTTCGGCCACCTACCGTCCCGTCCAGTGGTGCCGAACGCGGCGAATGCGCCGCCTTTGGCACCAATCGGCGCAGGGCGTCAGAGGCGTTCGACGACGGCTACCAGCAGGGCCTCGCGCAGCGGGACCGGGCAGGCGGCGAGCAGGGCGTTGACCGGAGCCATCCGCAGCGGCAGCCGGACGCCGCCCACCGCGCCGTCCTCGGTGGTGCCGGTCAACCCGGCGGCGGCCAACAGCCCGGCGAAGGCGGCGTCGTCCAAGGTCGCGGGGTCGAGCGAGCCCAGCAGCCTGGCCAGCTCCGGGTCGACCTGCACCGGTCCGGTTGCGATCGCCGCCGCGACCGCCTCGCGCAACGCGGTCAGGAAGTGCTCGACCCCCGCGGCGGTGGCGGCGCTCAGGCTCAGGTGCAGCGAGGCCACCCCGTCACCGAACGGCAGCTGCGGCTGGGCATACCAGCCCCGCGCCAGCAACTCGTCGGCGATCGTGTAGACGTCGCAGCGTTCGTCGGCGGCCAGCGTCACCAGGGTCGAGTCCGGGACGGCGAGCAGCCGCACTCCGTCGATGTCACCCACCGCGTCGGCGATCCGCAGCGCCGCACCCCGAGCGGCGGCGGCCAACTCGGCGTAGCCGTCACGACCCAGCAGTTGGACGACCGCCCAGGCCGCCGCGAGCGGGCCGCCCGACTTGGTCGACTGCAGCGTGGAGTTCACCACGCCATACCCCGGCCAGCCCGCCGTGGCCCAGAACTGGTTGTGCCGCAACGCCATCGAACGATGCACCAGCACCGAGACCCCCTTGGGGGTGTAGCCGTACTTGTGCAGATCGGCCGAGATGCTGGTGACCCCGGGCACCGTGAAGTCCCAGGCCGGGCGCTGCGTGCCCTCGGCGGCGTCGTCCAGGAACGGCAGCACCAACCCGCCGATGCAGGCATCGATATGGCACCGCACCCCCCGTGCCGCAGCGACGGCGGCCACCTCCGCCACCGGATCGATCACGCCGTGCGCGTAGGACGGCGCGCTCACCACGACCAGCGCGGTGTCCTCGTCGATCGCCGCCGCCAGGGCAGCCGGGTCGGCCCGGAAGGTGAGCGGGTCGACGTCCACCAGCACCAGGTCGAGGCCGAACAGGTGGGCCGCCTTGTGGAACGCGGCATGCACGGTGGTGGGCGCCACGATGCGGGGGCGGGCGCCCGGCTCGCGTCCCTGCGCCCAGGCGTCCCGCGCGGCGAGCACCGCGAGCAGGCACGACTCGGTGCCACCCGAGGTCACCGTTCCGGCGAAACCTGTTGGGGCGCAAAGCAACTCAGCGACGAAACCGACCAGCTCGCGTTCCATCACCGCCAGCGAACCGAAGGCGGTCGGGTCCAGGCCGTTGGTGCCGCTGAAGTCGGCCAGCGCCTCGTGGGCCAGCGCGTCGACGTCCGGGCGGCCGGCGTCGTAGACGTAGGCCAGGGTGTGGCCGCCGTGGGTGGGCAGATCGTGGGCGCGCAGCGCGTCCCACCGGGCGCGGATCGCCTCGGCCCGGCGGTGATCGTCGGCAGTGGTCATGACCCGAGACGGTAACGGCGCAGTAGCAGCAACGAGGCCAGCACCAGCGCGGCGGGCAGGGCCGAGAACCCCACCACGATCGCGGTGATCGCCGAGTCCGGTTGCGCCGCAGCGGCATCGGTGGACGAGACATACCCGCCCAGAGCCAGCAAGGCGCCGTACAGGCCTGGTCCGAGCGCCATGCCGAGGGTCTCGCCCGCCGTCCAGACGCCGGTGAACACCCCGACCCGGTTCTGCCCGGTGCGCGCCGCATCGGCGGCCGCGACGTCCGGCAACATCGCCAAGGGGAACAGCTGCGCCCCGGCGTACCCGACCCCGACCACCGCCACGGCCAGCAGGATCAGTGGCATCGGCAGGCTGCGGGCGAGCACCAGAGCCAGGGCGCCGGCGGCGAGTACCAGCGCGGCGGCGGTGTAGCCGCGGCGCTTGCCGACCCGTCGTCCGAGACGTTCCCACAGCGGGGTGCACCCGATCGCAGGGGCCACGAAGGCCACGAACAGCAGTGAGCCCGCGCCGGCATCGTGCAGCACCTGCCGGGCGATGTAGTCGACCCCGGCCAGCATCGAGCCGACCGCCAGCGCCTGGATCACGAAGGTGCCGAGCAGCGCCCGGTAGTCGCCGTCCGCGGCCACCAGGGCAAGTTGGCTGCGCAGGCTGCCGGTGGCGGCACGGACGGCGCCGGTGGGGGCGGCCCGGGTGCCCCACCAGGCGCCGAGGGCACCGGCCGCGATCAAGGCCGCGACGAACCCGCCCATCACCGCGTAGCCGCGGGCCGGCCCCACCTGGTTGCGGATCATCGGGGCCAGGCCACCGCTGACCAGGATCGCCACCGAGAGGACGGCGACCCGCCAGGTCATCAGCCGGGTGCGCTCGTCCGGGTCGTCGGTGATCTCGGCCGGCATGGCGACGTAGGGCACCTGGAAGAAGGCGTAGGCGGTGGCGCAGGCCAGGAACAGCACGGCCACCCACCCCGTCGCCAGCGCGCGGGGCGAGGCGGGGCCGGCGAACAGCAGCGCGAACGCCGCCGCCAGGGTGAGCCCGGCCCGCAGCAGGAAGGGCCGCCGTGGCCCTTGCGGGGAGGTCGAGTGGTCACTGATCCGGCCCGCGATCGGGTTGAGGACGACGTCCCACGCCTTCGGCGCGAACACGATCACCCCCGCCAGCGCGGCCGGGACGGCGAGCCGCTCGGTCAGGTAGGGCAGCAGCATGAGTCCCGGCACGGTGCCGAACGCCCCGGTGGCCACCCCGCCGAGGGCATAGCCACTGCGGACGCCGCGGGGTAGCGGGGACCCCGGCGGCAGCTCGGGCGAGGAGTCGAACCGGGCTGCGTCGTCCGGGGCTGGCATGCGCCCGGAGCGTAACCAACCCGCTCATGCTCCGCAGGTGTCACGCCATACCGGCAAGACAAGCTTGTCTTGCGTCATCTGCGGAGCATGAGCGGGTCTCTGCGGAGCATGGGCAGGTTTGGTGGGGGCGTGTTGTACCGTGGTGGGGTGCGCGTGACGGGGCTGCTCCTTCGTCGCCGCGGCGGGGGCCTCTAGGCCGGTCCAACCGCCGCGGGGGATTCGCGCGTGCCGGCCGCCGTCCTGATTCGACCGAATCACGCACCCGTGAGGCGAAGACCCATGAACAACACCCAGCAACCGTCCGGCATGCCCATTCACCGGTACCAGCCGTTCCACGAGCAGATCACCGTCGAGTTGCCCGACCGCACCTGGCCGACCAAGCGCATCACCCGCGCCCCGCAGTGGGCGGCCGTGGACCTGCGCGACGGCAACCAGGCCCTGATCGATCCCATGAGCCCCGAGCGCAAGCGCCGCATGTTCGAGCTGCTGGTGCGCATGGGCTACAAGGAGATCGAGGTCGGCTTCCCCTCCGCGAGCCAGACCGACTTCGACTTCGTCCGACAGCTGATCGAGGACGACCTGATCCCGGACGACGTGGTCATCCAGGTACTGACCCAGGCCCGCGACCACCTGATCGAGCGAACCTACGAGTCGATCAAGGGCGCCGAGCAGGCCATCGTGCACCTGTACAACTCCACCTCGGTGTTGCAGCGCCGCGTCGTCTTCGGCTTGGACATGGACGGCATCGTCGACATCGCCACCGAGGGCGCGCGGCTGTGTATGAAACTGGGTGACCAGGCCGAGGCCGAGGGCACCCGGGTGTTCTTCGAGTACTCGCCCGAGTCCTACACCGGCACCGAGCTGGAGTTCGCCGCGCGCGTCAGCAACGAGGTGCTGAACGTCTTCGAGCCGGCGCCGGACCGCAAGGTGATCATCAACTTGCCGGCCACGGTCGAGATGGCCACCCCCAACGTCTACGCCGACTCGATCGAGTGGATGCACCGCCACCTGGCCCACCGCGAGAACGTCACCCTGTCGCTGCACCCGCACAACGACCGCGGCACGGCGGTGGCCGCGGCCGAGCTGGGGTTCATGGCCGGCGCCGACCGGATCGAGGGCTGCCTGTTCGGCAACGGTGAGCGCACCGGCAACGTCTGCCTGGTGACCCTGGGCCTGAACCTGTTCAGCCAGGGCATCGACCCGATGATCGACTTCAGCGACATCGACGAGATCCGCCGCACCGTCGAGTACGTCAACCAGCTGAAGGTGCCTGAGCGCCACCCCTACGGCGGTGACCTGGTCTACACGGCGTTCTCCGGCTCGCACCAGGACGCGATCAAGAAGGGCCTGGAGGCGCTGAAGCGGGACGCCGACGCCGCCGGGGTGCCCGTCGACGAGTTCACCTGGGGCGTGCCGTACCTGCCCATCGACCCCAAGGACGTCGGGCGCAGCTACGAGGCCGTGATCCGGGTGAACAGCCAGTCCGGCAAGGGCGGCGTGGCCTACCTGATGAAGCACGAGTACAACCTCGACCTGCCGCGCCGGTTGCAGATCGAGTTCAGCCAGGTGATCCAGCAGCACACCGACGACGCCGGGGGAGAGGTCGCCCCGGCCGACATGTGGCGGATCTTCGCCGACGAGTACCTGCCCTCGGACACCGAGCCGTGGGGCCGGTTCCGGGTGCGGGGCATGCGAGTGACCAGCGACGACGCCGGTGTCGACCACCTGTCGGTGGACGTCGAGGACCACACCCGCCCGGACGGCGACCAGCTGGTGCACCTGGAGGGCCACGCCAACGGTCCGATCAGTGCCTTCGTGCAGGCGATCGCCCAGTTGGACATCGACGTCCGCGTGCTGGACTACTCCGAGCACGCGATGAGCGCCGGTGGGGACGCCACCGCGGCCGCCTTCGTCGAGTGCGCGGTGGGCGAGCGGGTGCTCTGGGGCGTCGGCATCGACCCGAACATCGTGCGGGCCTCGCTGAAGGCGATCGTCTCGGCGGTCAACCGCTCGATCGGGCGGTCCGTCACCGCCTGACCAACCCTTGATCAGGTGATCCGTGCCGTCCGTCCTACGGCGCCGTGCACGGATCACCTGATCTCGGCGGGTTGTGGCGCGGCGGCGTCGCCGTCGTGGATCGCAGGGGACAATGAGGCGTGCCGCTCTATCGTGACGAGGCGGTCGTCCTGCGGACCCAGAAGCTGGGCGAGGCCGACCGCATCATCACGTTCCTGACCCGCGAGCGAGGCCGGGTGCGTGCCGTGGCCAAGGGGGTGCGCAAGACCAGCTCGCGCCTCGGCGGCCGGGTCGAGCCGTTCATGCAGGTCGACATCCAGCTCTACGAGGGCCGATCGCTCGACATCGTCAACCAGGTCGAGACGATCGGTGCCTACGGGTTGGGGATCGCCGGGGACTACGGCCGATACACGGCCGGGACGGCGATGCTCGAGACCACCGAGCGGCTCACGGAGACCGAGGGCGAACCGTCGTTGCAGCTCTACCTGCTGCTGGTCGGTGGCCTGCGCAGCCTGGCGACCGGTGAGCACGACGCCGGGTTGATCCTGGACGCCTTCCTGCTGCGGGCGCTCGCCGTGGCCGGCTGGGCGCCGTCCTTCACCGACTGCGCCCGCTGCGGCGAGCCGGGGCCACACCGGGCGTTCGCCATCGCCTCCGGAGGCTCGGTCTGCCCGGCCTGCCGGCCCTCGGTGGCCACCGCGCCCCACGTGCTGACGCTGGAGCTGCTGGCGGCCCTGCTGTCGGGCGACTGGGACGTCGCGGATGCCGCCGAGGAACGTCACCGCCGTGAGGCGAGCGGGATCACGGCCGCCTACCTGCAGTGGCACCTGGAACGGCAGGTGCGCTCGCTGCGACTCGTGGAACGGTGAGCGGCACACGGTCCTCGAAGGGGTAATTGGGACCTTTTACCCGTTCGTCCCGTGTGATCTACCGCTCATCTGATCGGTGCGCCGTCAGCCCGTCGACCACAGCGAGCGGGTGACCGTTCGACGATCCCTAGGACCCTGTACCCAGTCGGTCTCGGGACGGTGGGGAAACCCTGGGCGCACAGACGCTGTCGACGAGAGGCCGTTGAGATGGCTACTTCCGCAACCGCTTCCACCGGAAATCCGACGAACGAGAGCCCTCTCGACGTCCGGGTCTCCACCCTGCCCGAACAGGTTCCCTTCACTGCCCGGGTCGCCGACCCCGGTCCGCTCGGGCTGGCCTGTTTCGCTCTGACCACCTTCGTCCTGTCCTGCTTCAACGCCGGGCTGTTCCCGGCCACCGTCAAGCCTGTCGTCTTCGGCCTGGCGCTGTTCTACGGCGGCGCCGTCCAGGTGCTCGCCGGCCTGGTCGAGTACGTCAAGGGCAACACCTTCGGTGGCACCGCCTTCTGCTCCTACGGCGCCTTCTGGATGGCCTTCTGGTACCTCAGCACCCACCTGAGCCTGATGGAGAAGGCCCAGAAGGGTGACATCGGCAGGGGTGTGGGG
This sequence comes from Kineosporiaceae bacterium, assembly GCA_046330955.1. Lineage (GTDB taxonomy): Bacteria > Actinomycetota > Actinomycetes > Actinomycetales > Kineosporiaceae > JADJPO01. The sequence continues at coordinate 81,063 of JAXLRT010000022.1, forward strand.
CTGTTCCTGCTCGGCTGGACGATCTTCACCGCCTACATGTTCGTCACCTCCTTCCGCACCAGTGGCGCGCTCGTCATCACGTTCGCCTTCCTGACTGCCGCGTTCATCGCCCTGACCATCGGCGACCTGAACGAGATGGCCGGGGCCACCAAGCTCGGCGGGTGGCTCGGTATCATCACCGCCTTCCTGGCCTGGTACGCCTCGTTCGCCGGTGTCATGAACGCGACCGCCGGCCGCGTCGTCCTGCCCGTCATGCCGATGAAGAAGTAGTTCTCTCGGCTGGTTCCCAACACCATCGGGGCCGGGCGCGTCATCGGACGCGCCCGGCCCCTCGGCTTCGGGCACCGGAACGGGGTGCCGGGCGTGGCAGGCTGCATCCTGTGAGAGCTCGCACCCCTCGGCGCGCACCGGTCCCCAGCCGCGAGGCGGTCATCGCGCCGCCCGCGCACCCCTCCGGAGCGAGGCCGCCCAGCATCCCGCCCGAGTTCGTGCCGCAGCACGTCGCGATCGTCATGGACGGCAACGGGCGCTGGGCCAATGCCCGCGGTCTGCCCCGTACCAAGGGCCACGAGATGGGTGAGGCGGCGCTGCTCGATGTCGTGGCCGGAGCGATCGAGATCGGCGTCAAGCACATCTCGGCGTATGCCTTCTCGACCGAGAACTGGCGGCGTTCGCCCGACGAGGTCCGCTTCCTGATGGGCTTCAACCGCGATGTCATCCGCCGCCGTCGCGACCAGATGCACGACTGGGGGGTCCGGGTGCGCTGGGCCGGTCGCCGTCCGCGGCTGTGGCGCAGTGTCATCACCGAACTCGAGGCCGCCGAGGAACTCACCCGGCACAACGACGTCGCCACGCTCACCATGTGCGTCAACTACGGCGGCCGAGCCGAGATCGCCGACGCGGCCCGCGCCATCGCCGTCGAGGTGGCCGCCGGTCGGCTCGACCCGCAGCGGGTCGACGAACGCACCGTGGCGCGTTTCCTGGACGAGCCCGAGCTGCCCGATGTCGACATGTTCCTGCGCACCTCGGGTGAGCAACGCACGTCGAACTTCATGCTCTGGCAAGCTGCCTATGCCGAGCTGGTCTTCATGGACGTGTTGTGGCCGGACGTCGACCGGCGCGTGCTGTGGCGCGCCGTGGAGGAGTACGCCTCACGAGACCGGCGCTACGGCGGTGCGGTGGACGCCGCGACCCAGTCGACCCGGTCGACCCGTTCGACCTAGTCGTCGGCCTCGTCCGGGCATGCGCTGCAGGTGCCCTCGAGTTCGATCACGTGCTCGACGCCGCGAAACCCGTTGCGTACCGCCAGCTCGTGCACCCACCGTTCGACGACGGTGGCGTCCAGTTCCACCGTGGCGCCACAGCGACGGCAGGTCAGGTGGTGATGGTGCCCGGCGGTGCCACACCACCGGTAACGCACCTCGCCCCCGGCCGACCGCACCGTGTCGACCTGACCCGCCGATTCCAGGGTGGTCAGGGTGCGGTAGACCGTGGCCAGGCCGATCCCCGACCCGGCGGAACGCATCCTGGCGTGCAGCTCCTGGGCCGACAGGAAGGTGGCCTCGGTGCGCAGGGCGGCCAGCACGTCGTCCCGGCGACTCATGACAGCCCGATCACGGCACCGATGAACACGATGCCACCGCCGGTGGTGAGCATGGTCAGGCGCGTCGGGTGGCGGGCGTGTGCCTCGGGCAGGATGTCTCCGGTGGCCAGGTAGAGCAGGAACCCGGCGAAGAAGCCCAGGTAGTGGCCCAGAACGACGTCGGGAACCTCGAAGAACAGCGTGGCGGCGGCACCGAGCAGCGGCGCGGCGGCGTCGAGCGCCAGCATGGCGCGCGCCCGAGCCGTGCTGTTGCCGTGGCGCAGCATGAGCGAGACGGTGTTCAGCCCGTCGGCGAAGTCGTGGGCGATCACCGCCAGGGACACCGCGATCCCCACGGCGAAGGTGCTCTGGAAGGCCAGGCCGACGCCGACGCCGTCCAGGAACGAGTGCACGATCAAGGTGGCGGCCGCCGCGACGCCGAGCACCGGGGCGTGGTGGTGCTCGCCGTACTCGTGCTCGTGGTGCAGTCCGACCGCCCGCTCGACCAGGTGCAGCACGCTGAAACCCGCCAGGAAGGCGATCGCCACGCTGGGCAGGTTGAACAGGGTGGCGTCGCGGGTGAGCTCGTACGCCTCGGGCAGCAACTCGAAGGCCACCAGGCCGAGCAGGACACCGCCGGTGAACCCGAGTACCAGGTGCAGTCGATCGCGGTAGCGCAGCGCGACCAGCCCGCCGATGGCGGTGGACACCACGGTGATCGCGGCGACGAGGACGACCATGTGCGCAGCCTAGCGTGAGAATGAGAATCATTCTCGTCAAGGTGGCCGACGCGACTGGGTACGGTGGGCCAGTGCTGGTGATGACCCGATACGTCGTACCCACCGAGGACGCCGCGGAGTTCCGGGCGCTCGCCGTCCCGGCCCTGACGGTGTTGACCGGCCAGACCGGCTGCACCAGTGGTCACCTCGGCCGCAATGTCGACGACCCGACGCTGTGGACGCTGACCACCACGTGGCGCACGGTGGGGGACTACCGCCGCGCGCTGTCCGCCTACGACGTCAAACTGCACGCCGTCCCGTTGATGTACCGGGCGATCGACGAGCCCACCGCCTACGAGGACCTGCAGACCTGGACGCCGGAGCGTGGCCTGCTCGCGCACACATCGGATCGAGCCGAGGGCACGCGCGAGTAGCCTTGCCCTGTTGTGCCCATGATCCCGACCACTGATCCCGACCACTGATCCCGACCACCGACACCCAGCCGGATGGAGCCCTGTTCACCGTGTCCACGAAGCAGTCGTCCGAAGCCCGTCTCGACGCCGTCGTCAACCTCGCCAAGCGCCGGGGATTCGTCTTCCCCTGCGGCGAGATCTACGGCGGTACCCGTTCGGCCTGGGACTACGGACCGCTCGGCGTGGAGCTGAAGGACAACGTCAAGCGGCAGTGGTGGCGGAACATGGTCACCAGCCGCGACGACATCGTCGGCCTGGACTCCTCGGTGATCCTGCCGCGCCAGGTCTGGGTGGCCTCGGGCCACGTCGAGACCTTCTCGGACCCGTTGGTGGAGTGCCAGTCCTGTCACAAGCGCGCCCGGGCGGACCAGCTCGAGGAGGAGTACGCCGAGCGTAAGGGCCGCCCCGCCACCGGGCTGGCCGAGGTGCCCTGCCCGCACTGCGGCACCCGCGGCGCCTGGACCGAGCCCAAGCAGTTCAGCGGCCTGCTGAAGACCTTCCTCGGCCCGGTCGAGGACGAGTCCGGACTGCACTATCTGCGCCCGGAGACCGCGCAGGGCATCTTCGTCAACTACAAGAACGTCGAGTCCAGCGCGCGCAAGAAGCCGCCGTTCGGCATCGGCCAGATCGGCAAGAGCTTCCGCAACGAGATCACCCCGGGCAACTTCATCTTCCGCACCCGCGAGTTCGAGCAGATGGAGATGGAGTTCTTCGTGCCGCCGGGCACCGACGAGGAATGGCACCAGTACTGGATCGACTACCGCACCGACTGGTACACCGGCCTGGGCATCGCGCGGGACAACCTGCGCCACTACGAACACCCCAAGGAGAAGCTGTCCCACTACTCCAAGCGCACGGTCGACATCGAGTACCGGTTCGGCTTCAGCGGGAGTGAGTGGGGCGAGCTCGAGGGGATCGCCAACCGCACCGACTTCGACCTCAAGGCGCACAGCACGGCCTCGGGCGTCGACCTGAGCTACTTCGACCAGACCACCGGCGAGCGCTGGACGCCGTACGTGATCGAGCCGGCAGCCGGCCTGACCCGCTCGATGATGGCGTTCCTGATCGAGGCCTACGACGAGGACGAGGCGCCCAACACCAAGGGCGGGGTCGACAAGCGCATCGTGCTGCGGCTGGATCACCGCCTGGCGCCGGTCAAGGCCGCGGTGTTGCCGCTGTCGCGCAACGAGGGGCTCTCACCCAAGGCGCGCGACCTGGCCGCCGAACTGCGCCGCACCTGGAACGTCGACTTCGACGACGCCCAGGCGATCGGACGGCGCTACCGGCGTCAGGACGAGATCGGTACCCCGTTCTGCATCACGGTCGACTTCGACACCCTCGAGGACCAGGCGGTGACGATTCGCGAGCGCGACTCGATGAAGCAGGAGCGGGTGGCGCTCGACCAGGTGACCGGCTGGCTCGCCACGCGCCTCATCGGCAGCTGATCGAGCAGGGATTCTCGTGCTGCGCAGGATGCTCGGGGCGTGCCGGGCCGGGCTGATGGTCGGGCTGATGGTCGGGGTGGCCGGGTGTGGGCTGCCGTTGCCGCGCTCGACAGGCTCGCCCACCGCCACGGTGGTGAGCCCGGTACCGACCGCGGTACCGACCTCGGCGCCGGACGAGCCCGTGACCTCGCCAGAGGCCGCGACCTCGGCCCCTGCCGGATCGGCCCCTGCGAGTTCGGTGCCGTCACGTTCTGTGCCGGCCGGATCGGTGTCGAGGACCATCACGCCACCGGCCGGGGACTTCTACCGATTCCAGTCGGGGACCCGGAACATCGCCTGCGCCATGACCTCGACCGAGGTCCGCTGCGACATCGCCGCACATACCTGGACGGCGCCGCCCCAGCCGGCGGAGTGCGAGTGGGACTGGGGCAACGGCCTGAACGTCCGCACCGGTGGGGCGGCGTTCACCTGTGCCAGCGACACGGTGCTGGGCGAGGGCACGGTCCTGCCGTATGGCACGAGCGTGCGGCACGGTCAGTTCGTGTGCACGCTGCTGACCAGCCATGTCGAGTGCCGCAACCGCGCGGGTCACGGCTTCGTGCTGTCCCGCCAGATCGCGAAGACGTACTGACCGGCGGCCCGCTGATTCCCCAGGTGTTCATGATCAGTCCCTCGTCGGTCGGGCCTTCATCGTCTCCGATGGCCGAGGCGAGCAGTACCCCGGCAACGACCTCAGGCGGCGGCAGGTTTCCGGGCAATCGAGGGAGCTTCGGGAGTGCTGCCCCCACCGGCTCGAGGCGACCGGCAGGATGACCGTATGCGCAGGGTTCTGACGACGACGGTGCTGACGATCGGGCTCGGCCTGGGGCTGACCGGCTGCGGCCTGTTCGGTTCGGCCACCTCACCCGACGGCGGCGGGACGTCCACCCACTCGTCCGCTCACGGGGCGGCGCCGGCGGCCACGCGTGCTGCCTCGGCGCCGCGGGTGACCGGCGCGGCATCGAACCAGGCGCGGTCCGCGACCCCCGGGCCGCCTGCGCCGCAGGACTACGCCTTCCAGATCGGCGCCAAGACGATCGCGTGTCTCATGACCTCGACCGAGGTGCGGTGCGACATCCGCAACCATGCGTGGAAGCCGGCCAACCCGGGCCACTGCGCCGCGGACCAGAGCCCGGGGATGCGGGTGAACACCAAAGGCGTCGCCTACACCTGCAGCGACCGCCCGCTGCTCGGCCATGGGCCGGTGCTCGCCCACAACACCGTGGTGCGCAACGGGGGCTTCGTCTGCACGATGGTCACCACGCAGGTCACCTGCCTGAACGGTTCGGGGCACGGGTTCACGCTGTCCCGGCTGGCGGCGAAGAAGGTCTGAGCCGTTCCGAGCCGTCCGATCACTGCGGCAGCGGTGGCAGCTTGCGGTGGTTCAGCCAGCGGTCGGCGATCTCGCCCACCGGTGCCTTGGTGAAGCGGTCCAGGTGCTTGACGAACCTCGGGGTGTCGACCAGGCCGTAGCGGTGCTCGGTGGTCCAGGCGCGCAGGGCATCGAAGAACGGGCCGTCGCCCATCGCGGCCCGCAACGCGTGCAGGGTCAGCGCTCCGCGCTTGTAGACCCGATCGTCGAACATCAGCTTCGGCCCCGGATCGGCCAGCAGCAGGTCCTGGGGCAGCTTGGCCAGGCGGGCATGGTGGGTGCGGGCGTGCTTGTCGGTGCTCGTTCCGCCACCGGCCTGCGACCACAACCACTCGCTGTAGCAGGCGAAGCCCTCGTGCAGCCAGATGTCGCGCCAGTGCGCTGCGGTCAGCGAGTTGCCGAACCACTGGTGGGCCAGCTCGTGGGCCACCAGCCGCTCGTTCTCCCAGCCGGCGACGGCGTGGTTGGCCCCGAAGCTCGACAGCCCCTGCGCCTCGAGCGGGATCTCCAGATCGTCGTCGGTGATCACCGCGCGGTAGCTGCCGAACGGGTACGGCCCGAACAGGTCGGCGAACGTGGAGACCATCTGGGCCTGCCGGGCGAACGCCGTCCCGGCCCCGACCTTCACCCGGCGGGGGTGCACCAGCTGCACGCCCACCTTGGCGCCGGCCGCCTTGACGCACCCGAGATCGGTCACCGTGTAGCGGCCGATCTGCACGCTCATCAGGTAGCTCGACGTCGGCTCACGCTGCTCGTAGGTCCAGGTGGTCGCCCCGCCGCGGGTGCGGCGTCCGGTCAGTTCGCCGGAGGCGGTCACCTGGTAGGCCTCGGCCGTGGTCAGGCTCAACCGGTAGCTCGCCTTGTCGTCCAGGCGGTCGTTGCACGGGAACCAGGACGGCGCGCCGTGCGGTTGCGAGCCGACCAGCACCCCGTCGGTCAGTTCCTCCCAGCCGGCGGCACCGTCGATACCCGTCATCGGGGTGGGCTTGCCCGAATAGGTGATCCGGACGGGGAACTCGGCCCCGCTCTTGCGTTCCTCGCGCAGCCGGACGACGAGCCGCCCACCGCGATGGGCGTGACGGGCCGGAGGCTTGCCGTCCACGAGCACCTTGCCGACGTGCAACCCACCCAGGTCGATGGTCAGCTCGCGCACCGGCTCCAGCGGGCGCACCGTCAGCGTCGCGGTGCCCGCCAGGTGGTTGGTGGGCACCTTGTACGTCAGGTCCAGGTCGTAGTGCCGGATGGCGTAGCGCCGGTCCCCGTGGCCGGGGACGTAGTCACGCTGGGGCATCGGTACCTCCGGACTCGGCGAATCCGCTGCCGCCCCACAGCGCACTGACGGGTGTGGCCCAGACGCGGTCGCCGAGCCGTGCGGTGAGCTGCCCGGTGTAGAGCACCAGACCCATGGTGAATCGGTCGCCCAGGCGATCGCGGAGGAAGCGCAGCCCCTTGCCATCGGTCTGGTTGACGCTGGTGGCCGACTTGACCTCGACGCCGATCACGCTGCCGTCGGATCGCTCGAGCACCAGATCCACCTCGACGCCGGAGCGGTCACGGAAATGGACCAGACTCACGGGTTCGTCGATCAGACCGGCTTGTTGAGCTACCTCGGCCATGACATAGCTCTCCAGGAACCCGCCCGCCAGGGCGCTCCCAGCCAGACGCCGACCATCCAATCCGAGGGATGCCAGGGCCAGACCGGTGTCGACCACGTGCATCTTGGGTCGGCGTCCGACCTTGCTCGAGACGCCGATGGTCCAGCTGGGTAGCTCACGCAGCAGGTGGACATGGCGTAGCAGGTCGAGGTAGGCCGCGGTCGTGGTGGTCGACAACCCCAGCCGCTGCGCGATCGTGGACCGCGCGATGATGTCCGATGTCTGTTCGGCGACAAGGCGGTACAGGCGCGGCAGCACTCCGGGGTGGCGTACGTCAGCCAGTTGAGGGATGTCGCGCTCGGCCACCGATGCGAGGTAGCTGGCGAACCAGCGTCGTCGTGCGGCGCTTCCGCTTCGGCGGAGCGCCGCCGGGTAGCCGCCGGCGGCCACCAACTGAAAATAGTCGGCGCGAGTGAGTTCCGAGTGGGTGGCAGGCACCGCATTGCCGGCGAGCACGGCGGGGATGAGCCGAGTGGGAGCCCTCAGGAGCTCACCTGCGCCGAGTGGTGGCAAGACCAGGCGGTGAACGCGACCGGTCAGGGTTTCGCTGCCGGTCGGCAACAGGGAGGCACTGACCGAGCCCGCGAGCAGGAATCGTCCGGGGGAGGGTCGGGCATCGACCGCTCGCTTGATCGCCGACAGGACCGCGGGAGCTCGCTGGAACTCATCGATCACGACGAGGCCGTCCTGGGCCAGGGCGAACTCCGGGTCCTCCCGGACCACCGAGGCCACGCCGTCGTCGTCCAGATCGATGACGTGCGCGGATCGAGTCCGGGCGATCTGTCGCATGATCGTCGACTTACCCGAGCCGCGGGGTCCCTCGATCAGCAGGGCGGGTTCCTCGGCGAGCAGGGTGTGCAGGACGGCCTCGGCGTCCCGGCGGATCAGCGTGCTGATGGCTGGCTCGATGTCACCGCACCGCCCTCCGTCGTCCCGGGTCCGAGAGAAGAATCGTCCTGAAGCTAGTACATGAATCGTCCGAGGTCTAATGGCGGAATCGTCCAATTTCTAGTTCATGAATCGTCCCATGATCTTTTGGCGTTACAGCCGCTCCACCGCGCGGCGCAACTCGCTGAGGTGACCCAGCTCGCTGCTCACCGTCAGCACGACATCCTCGTCGATCACGGACGCCACGTGCTCGGCGAGCGAGGCCCGGGCCAGTCGGGCGCGGCGCAGCGCCCCGAGGGCGGTGAGCCGTCGGCCCAGGACGGCGAGCAGCGCCCCGACCACGGCGCCGCCGACCGCCAGCAGGCTGGGCAGCGGGATGTCGCGCCAGCGCGGGGTGGGCGGGGGCGGGAACTGCAGCCATGCCAGGCCCCACAAGACCAGCAGCCAGACCAGTCCGGCCAGCAGCGCCGCCGCGGCGACCCACTGCACGCCACCGACCACCCGCCACCAGCGCGGCGGGTCGAGGTGCAGGTCGGTGAGTCCGGCGGCCTCGTCCAGGGCGTCCGGCAGGTCGGCCCGGGTGCCGTCGATCACCGACTCGAGCCGCAACCGCGCCACCTCGGGCAGACCCCGCCCGACGTCCTGGCCCAGGTGGCGCAGCGACTCGTCCAGCCGGGCCACGGCCAGCGGATTGGCGGCGATCGCGGTGCGGCGGACCGCAACGCCGTCGCGCAGGCCCGCGGTCGGGGCCGGCGCGGCGCCGCCCGGACGCCGCGTGCTCAGTCCCAGCCGGGCCAGCGGGTCGGGCTTGGCCTTGCGGATCCAGCGCAGCAGCGGCCAGCCGACGGCGAGTGAGCCGCGATGCCGGTACGAGCCGGCCACGGCCGCCTCGAGTTCGGCGCCACCGGCGGCCTCGGTCGCCGCGACGACCACCCGATCGCGGGCGGCCGGGCTCACCGAGCGGTCGGCCAGCCCGGCCAGTGACGAGGTGAGATCCGTGGCCAGCCAGTCGATGTCGGCGTCGATGCGGGTGACGATGGCGCGGCGTTCGGCGACCCGGGCGGTCAGCTCGCGGCGCAGCGCGTCGACCCCCTCGCCGGTGGTGGCCGAGGTCGGGATCACCCGCACCTCGCTCAGGCCGTCCTCGGCGAGCAGCCGCCCGAGGTGGGCGATGGTGCCCGCGCGCGCCTCGGCGTCCAACCGGTCGATCTGGTTGAGCAGCACCATGGTGACCGCGCCGTGGCCGCCGAACTGGCGCAGGTACCCCTCGTGCAGCGCGGCGTCGGCGTACTTCTGCGGGTCGACCACCCAGGCGAAGACGTCGACCACCGTGACCAACCGGTCGACCTCGGCGCGGTGGGCGACGACCTTCGAGTCGTGGTCGGGCAGGTCGAGCAGCACCAGCCCGGTCAGCTCCCCGCCCTCGTGACGCTGCCGGTTCGGGATGTCGAGCCAGTCGAGCAGGTCCTGCGCGCCGTCGCCGTAGACCGCGGCCAACGGCGACGACGTGGTGGGGCGCCGGATGCCGGTGGTCGCCCAGTCGGTGCCCGTGATGGCGTTGAACAGCGAGGACTTGCCGCTGCCGGTGGCCCCGGCCAGGGCCACCACGGTATGGCTGGTGCCGTGCCCGAGGCGCTCGGTGGCCGTCCGGGTGGTGGTGTCGATCCGGGCCAGCACGGCCTCGTCGAGTCGGCCCTCGCCGAGGGTGGCGATGTCGTGCAGGGCACGCAGCCGGCGACGCAGCTGATCGACGTCGCCGGTGGGGGAGCCCTGCGGAGCGGGCGAGCGGCGGATCACGGCCGGCCTCTCATGATCATGACTGGCCTCCTGTCACGGTGCCCCGCGCCAGGGCATCGGCCAGCGCGTGCAGCCGCGCCGGCGCTGCGGCGTCGATGCCGAGCGAGGCCACCGCCGTCCGGTAGCGCTCGGCCTCGTCGTGATAGACCGCCGCGACCCGGGAGTCGAGCGCCTCGCGGGCCTGGGTCGCCAGGGTGCGGATCGCCTGGTCGCCGAGCAGGGCCTCGAGCAGGGTGTGGCCCACCGCGCTGGCCCCACCGGCGATGGCGGCCTCGGCGCCGGTGAGCCCGCCGGTGTGGGCGAAGACCACCATCATCACCACGGCGGCCACGCCGTTGACGCCGAGCGAGAGCACCCGAGCGGTCGACTTGCGGTCGCCGCCGACGTTGCGTACCAGGTCGAGCAGCTCGCCCTGCCAGGCCCGGACGGCGGCCGCGGCCCGGGTGTCCAGCTCGGCGGAGGAGCGGGCGAGCCGGCCCTGGGCGTCCGCCGCGATCAGCCGGTCACCGCCCGGCCGGGCGCGCCAGCGGGAGGCCACATCGGCCGCGGCGGCGTCGCCGTGGGTGCGGATCAGGGTCTGGACGACGTGCTCGACCGCGTCGGTGAACTCGGCGTGGGTGCGGCGGCGTCCGGTGAGCAGGCCCGCCACCTGATCGCGCAGCTTGCTCAGGCCGGTGCGCAGCTGGCGGAACAGCTCGCCGGTGCCGAGCAGTTCCTCCCACCGGGCAAGCACCTCGCCGCGCAGCAGCGCGCCGGCGTCGATGTCCTTGCGCACCGTCGTCAGCGCGTCGGCGTAGGCGGCCTCGACGTCCCCGAGCAGCTTCTGGCCGATCCGTACCTGCTCGTCCGCGGCCGAGGCGACCGCGTGGGTGCGGGTGCCCAGGTCGGCCAGGGCGCCGTGCAGGGATCGCCGGATCGAGGCGGCCCGGGCCTCGCGGTCGGCGCCGAGCCGGTCGAGCCAGTCTCGCAGCGGGGCCACCTCGGCGGCCGGTAGCCGGCCCTCGGTCAGGGGTTGTTCGGTGACGGTGATGACGGGGGTGTCCGGCAGCCCCTCCTCGGCCAGCATCTGGCTCAGATGCGTGGCCAGGGCCTGGGCGCCCTCGGGCGGGGTGCGGTTCATCACGATCACCAGTGGGGTGCCGCGGCGCTGGGCCGATCGCAGGAAGTCCCACGGGACGGCATCGGCGTAGCGGGCCGCGGTGGTGACGAAGATCCACAGGTCGGCGGCGGCGAGCAGGTCGGCCGCCAGCTCGCGGTTGGCCACCGAGACCGAGTCGATGTCGGGGCTGTCGAGCAACGCCACCCCGTCCGGGACGGCGTCACTGGCGACCAGCCGCACCTCGCGGTGTCCCTTCGCCTCGCCCTCGAGCACCCGGGCCAGGTTGGGCAGCACGTGCCCGGCCTGGAACCACGCGGCGTCCGCCGGGTCGTGCACCAGCACCGGGGCCATCGTGGTGGGCCGCAGGTACCCGGGGCGGGTGACGTCGGCGCCGAGCACGCTGTTGGTCAGCAGCGACTTGCCAGAACCGGTCGAGCCCCCGATGACCACCAGCGCCGGGGCCTCGAGGTTGCCGAGGCGGGGCAGCACGTGATCGTCGAGCTCGCGCACCATCGCCGCGGCGTCCCGGCCGGCGGCCGTGGCACCGGGTAGCGCGGCGTCCAGGTGCAACGACGCCAGCGCGCCCCGCAACTCGACGGCCGCCTGCTGCAGGCCCGCGATGTCGGTGGTCATGATGGTGCGACGCTATCCGAACCCTCGCCCGGCGGGAGGCGATCCGTCATCGGCCCGCGTCCCGCACGAAGCCCAGGGCGGTGTCCAGCAGGATGCGGTCGGCGGTGAGGAAGGCCAGACCCTCGGTCTGAGCCTGGGCGAGCAACATGCGGTCGAAGGGGTCACGGTGAGGCAGGGCGATCGCCTCGAGCGCCTGGGTGTGTCGACACCGGATCGCGAGCTCGCTGAACCCGGCGTCCACGATGCGTTGCTCCAGGTCGACGGGGCAGGCCAGCTTGCCGAGGAGCCGTTTCACCTGCAGCTCCCAGGTGGTCGCAGCGGACACGTACGCCGTGGTGGTGGGATCGAGGAGCAGTCGGCGCGTCTGTGGGCCGAGGCGGTCGGCGCCGTCCAGCGCCCAGAGCAGGACGTGACTGTCCATCAGGACCGAGGTCATGACCCCTCGAAGGCGGCGATGATCTCGTCGTCCGGGGTGTCGAACGTGGCGTCGTCGTAGGACAGCTGCCCCTTCAGCGTGCCCAGCCGCAGCGGCTGCCGGCTGTGGGGCACCAGATCGGCGATCGGTTTGCCGGCCCGGGCGATGGTGATCGACTCCCCGGCTTCCACCCGTTCGAGCAGCCGGGAGAGGTGTGTCTTGGCCTCGTGAATGTTCACCACGTCGTCCACGTCGCCAGGATCGCATGTGGACTGGACTAAGTCTAGTCCGATCGGAGGGGCGTAGCTCAGCGGTGGCCGGCTCGGAGATTGGCCAGGTCAGGCCTGTCCCCAGGGTGCGATCGGGTTGCCGATCCAGCGGGTCTTGTCCGGCACCGACTCACCGCGCATCACCAGCGAGACCGGGCCGACGGTGGCGTGGCGACCGATGACGGCAGCGGGCAACACCACCCCGTTCGGGCCCAACGTCGAGCCGACGCGCAGCGTGACGGTGTCCATGCTCAGCACCCGATCGTGGAACAGGTGGGTCTGGACGACGCAGCCCCGGTTCACGGTGACGCCGTCCCGCAGGTCGATCAGGTCGGGTTCGGGCAACCAGTAGGTCTCGCACCACACGCCGCGCCCGACCTTGGCACCCAGGGTGCGCAGCCAGGCGTTGAGCACCACGGTGCCGGCGCTGGCCCGGGCGAACCAAGGTGCCGCGAGCACCTCGATGAAGGTGTCGGCCAGCTCGTTGCGCCACACGAAGCTGCTCCACAGCGGATGGTCGCGGCGCGAGACCCGACCCACCAGAAGCCATTTCGCGGTGGTGGCGATCAGCGCGGCCAGCGCCCCGGCGGCCATCAGCACCAGGCCCCCGGCCGCCAGCGCGACCCACCAGCCGGCGGCCTGCACGATCCAGGTCAGCGCTGTCACCACGGCGACCACCAGGGCGGCGTGCAGCCACAGCGGCACCAGCCGGCACAACTCGACCAGTGCCCGGGCCACCCGCAGCCGCGTCGGCGGGTGGAAGGTGCGGGCGTCGTCCTGACGTGAGGCGCTGCGCCGCAACAGGGCCGGCGGGCTGCCGATCCAGGAGGTGCCGGCCTTGGCCACGGTGCGCTGCGGCGCCGCCGAGAGCACCGCCACCAGACCGTGTTTGGGCACCTTGCGGCCGGGCGCGGCCATGCCCGAGTTGCCGACGAAGGCGTGCTTGCCGACCTTGACCGGTTCGACCCGCAGCCAGCCGCCGCCCAGCTCGTAGCCGCCGATCAGGGTGTCGTCGGCCAGGAACGCGCCCTCGGCGACGCTGGTCAGCGCCGGGATCATCAGCACCGTCGAGGCCTCGACGTCCGGCCCGATCCGGGCGCCCAGCGCGCGCAGCCAGACCGGGGTCAGCGTGCTCGAGTACAGCGGGAACAGCCAGGTGCGCGCCTCGTCCAGCAGCCGCACCGTCGACCAGGCCTGCCAGGCGATCCGGCCCTGCACCGGGTAGGCCCCCGGGCGCAGTCCCAGGCCGAACCCCCGGGTGAGCAGCCACACCACCAGCGCCAGCACCACGATCGCCACCAGGACGCCGAGCGGCAGCCAGGCCAGCGCCGTCCGGACGGCCTCGCCCCGGCTCTCGCTCGCCCGCAGCGCGGGCCAGGCCGGGATCGTTCCGGCGAGGACGGCGAGCACCGGCAGCAGCCCGATCACCAGCGAGGCCACGGTGTAGGCCACCAGCCACGTCGCACGGTTGGGCGGGCGGGTGTCGTGATACGGCCCGCGGGCCGGGCCGATCGGTTGCGCCGGTGCGCCGGACCAGAACTCGCCCTGCGGCACGATGCCGAAGACCGCCGACCCGGGGGCGATCTCGGCGTCGGCGCCGACGTCCGCGCCGGGTGCCAGGGTGCTGCGGGCACCGACCCGGGCGCGCTTGCCGACCGCGACCCGGCCGATGTGCAGCCGGGACCCGTCCAGCCAGTACCCGGCGAGGTCGACCTCGGGTTCGATCGCGCAGCCGGCACCCAGGGTCAGCAGGCCGGTGACCGGAGCGACCGAGTGCAGGTCGACGTCCTTGCCGACCCGCGCCCCGAGCAGCCGGGCATACCAGCGCATCAGCACCGCGCCCGACAGGTTGGCGGCGCCGAGCTCGTCGACCAGCCGCTCGGCCAGCCACAGCCGCAGGTGCACCCGGCCGCCGCGCGGGTAGTTCCCCGGGCCGATGCCGGCGAGCACGAGCCGGGCGCCGAGCCCGGCCAGCAGCATCCGCCCGGGGGGCAGCAGCAACAGCGCCCAGCCCAGCCCGATCCACCACCAGGACGCCACGGGCGCCCAGTCGACTCCGAGGCCGTGGGCGATCGTCGTCCCGGCCGCGATCCAGACCAGCCAGCGGGCGCCGGCGATGGTGCGCAGCGGCCAGGTCGCCACCACCTGGCCGACCTGGGTCTTCAGCGGCACCGGGGGCACGTCGGCGTTGAGTCGGGCGGTCGGGGTGGCCATCTCGTCGAGATGGCGCGCCATGGAAGCCAACGAGGGGTGGTCGTAGATGTCGGCGACCGTGATCTCGGGGTGGGTGCTGCGCAGCAACGAGACCATCTGCGCCGCGGTCAGGCTGCCGCCACCGAGATCGAAGAAGTCGGCCTCGACGTCGGCGATCCGGGCCCCGAGCACCTCGCGCCACAGCGTGGCCAGCCGGGCCTGGGTGCCGCGCAGGTTCAGGCCGTCGTCGCCGTCGTCGTCGGCCTCGACCAGCGGCCAGGGCAGCGCATCCCGGTCGATCTTGCCGCTGGTGCGGGTGGGCAGGTCCTCGACGACGGCCAGGCGCGGCACCAGGGCCGCAGGCATGTCGCGGCGCAGCGTCGCTGTCGCGGCGGCGACGTCGAAGGTGTCATCGACGGTCAGGTAGCCGACCAGGATCGCGTTGCCGGACGCCGTGCGGCGCACCGCGGCGGCGGCCGCGCTCACCCCCGGCAGGCCCAGCAGCGCGCTGTCGATCTCGCCGAGTTCGATCCGTCGTCCGCCGACCTTGACCTGTTCATCGGCGCGGCCCTGGAACAGCAGGCCGGTGCCGTCGAACCGCACGATGTCGCCACTGCGGTAGGCCCGTTGCCAGCCCAGGGATGGCATCGGGGCGTACTTCTCGGCGTCCTTGGCGGCGTCCAGATAGCGCGCCAGGCCGACCCCGCCGATGATCAGTTCGCCGCTCTCGCCGTCCGGCACCGGGTTGCCCTCGCGATCGACGACGGCCAGGTCCCAGCCGTCCAGCGGCAGCCCGATCCGCACCGGCGGTTCACCGGTCAGCCGGGCCGCGCAGGCGACCACGGTGGCCTCGGTGGGGCCGTAGGTGTTCCAGACCTCGCGGGTCGAGGTGGCCAGCCGGGCCGCGAGCTCGGGCGGGCAGGCCTCGCCGCCCAGGATGAGCAGCCGCACCCGGGCGAGGGCGTCCGCCGGCCACAATGCCACCAGGGTCGGCACCGTCGAGACCACGGTGATGTCGTTGGCGGTCAGCCACGGGCCGAGGTCCATGCCGCTGCGCACCAGTGAGCGCGGCGCCGGCACCAGCGCGGCGCCGTAGCGCCAGGCCAGCCACATCTCCTCGCACGAGGCGTCGAAGGCCACCGACAGCCCCGCCATCACCCGGTCGCCGGGGCCGAGCGGGGATTGCTGCAGGAACAGGTGTGACTCGGCGTCCACGAAGGCGGCCGCGTTGCGGTGGGTGACGGCGACGCCCTTGGGCTTGCCGGTCGAACCGGAGGTGAAGATCACCCAGGCGTCGTCGTCCGGGGTGGGGTCGGCCTCGATCGGGGCGGCATCGAGCCGGCGCGGGGTGATGATCAGGTCGTTGCCGATCACCGCGGCCACGTCGGCCTCACCGAACACGGTGCGGGCGCGTTCGTCCGGGTCGTCGGCGTCCACCGGCACGTAGGCGGCCCCGGCGAGCAGCGTTCCCATGATCGCGACGTACAGATCGGTGGTGCCCGAGGCGATCCGGATGCCGACCTTGTCGCCGCGGCCGACCCCGAGATGAGCCAGCTCGTCGGCCACCTCGTCGGCCTGCTCGGCGAAGTCGGCGTAGGTCAGCACGAGCGCACCGTTGTCGAGGGCGGGCTCGTCGGGCACCTCGGCGACGGTGCGCCGGAAGATGTCGACCAGAGTGCGGGGCGCGGCCGCTCGGTCGGCGCGTCGCAGGGGCATGGCGGTCAGTATGGCGCCCACCCGGGGTTCACCAGGTGGGGAAAGACGGATCCGTCGAGACCGCGGGCTGTCACCCATCGGCGCGTGAGCGCTGAGCCGCGATGAACCCGCTGGGGTCTAGGGCTGGCCGTCGATCGCCCGCTGATAGGGGCCGGAACAGATCCGCCAGGCGGCGTCGTAGTCCGCGACCAATCGCTGGGCCGCTGTGGACGTGGAGTGCTCGGCCTGCATGACGTCGCGGGGAGCCGTGAACAGGTCCGTGGAGACGGCGAAGCCACGGGCCTTCATACAGGCGATGTACTCGCGCGCCGCCGTCGCCACGTCGGGGGCGGTGGGCGAGAGGGAGGTCGTCATCGGCCCGGTCGTGATGCTGGTTCGTGAGGTCACCGACTGCGTCGGACTGGTGTCGGACGTCGCCCGGCGGCTCATGAACAGACTCACGCCCACCGCGATCACGAGCGCACCGACGGCTGCGATGGCGAGGACGAGCTGGCGGGGCTTCATGACGGCTCTCCGATGCTGAGAAGGTCTGGTGGTGTCGGGTGCTGCGAGTCCGGCGGGAGGATCACGGCCCGACCGGCGGCCGGGGATTGCCCAGATCGCGGTGGCTGTCGATGACGAGCGGGTGAGTTGGTCATCGAGCGAGCCACTCCGGGTTGGCCTGCCACACCCCGTGGCGCAGGGCGGCGGTGGCCCGCGCACATCGGTTCGTCTCCTGATCACACCGGGCGATGTCGGCGGGGGTGTCGTCCACGGTGACCGGCTGCGTGAGCACGACGTGCGTACCGTCGAGCCACATCGGGTTCTTGCCCTCGACCGGCCAGCGGTGCACGGTGTCGCTGACCACCGTGCCGGTGCTGATGCCGAGGAGCCGAGCGATCTGTCCGTCGGCCAGATCGCACCAGTACCGCAGCACCACCACCTCGCGTTGGCGGCGTGGCAACCGCTGCACCAGCTGCCACAGTTCGTCGTCCTCGACGGGTGCGGCGGTGGCCACCGGCGGTTCGACCAGCCGGGGCGCGAACCGGCGTGCCACCGCGCGGCGACGCAGGCTCCGGCTGCGGTCGATGACGGCGGTGCGGGCGTAGGCCAACACCGAGTCCGCGCGCAGCCGATCCCACCGCCGATAGAGCTGCTCCAACACCTCCTGAGCCACGTCCTCGGCATTCGCGAGGTCGCCGAGGAGCAGGTACGCCAACCGCACCAGGTGTGGACTGTGCCGCACGAAGAAGGTGTCGAACGACCGGCGTGACGACGGGACCGTCTCACCGTCGCCGTCCATGCCGATCCCCCTCGTGACGCCCTCGTGCATCGTCGCAGGCAAGCCCATGACTGGAATACGTGCGAACGGCCCGTCCGGTTGGCTCATCCCGCGAGGGTGATCGTGGTCACTGAGCCGGACGAGTGCCGGACGAGGGCCGGACCGGACGCACCACGGTGCCGGACGGGCCGTACGCCGTGTGCGTTCAGCCGAACAGCGTGCGATCCAGCGTCTGCTGATACGGCGTCACGCACACGTGCCACGCCGTGTGGTAGCGGGTCACCAGGTCATGGGTCGCGGCCGACCGGCCGTGCTCGGCCTCCATGACGTTGGCCGGGGCCTGGAAGGGATCTGCCGGTACGGCGAATCCATCTCCGCCCATGCAGTTCACATACGCCCTCGCCGCGGCCTGCACCGCGGGGCTGGCCAGAGCGCCCGCGAGCGCGGGACAGGGTCCGCGGCCGTCTCGGCGAGGCTCCTGCGACAATGCCGGACGTGACCCCGCTGGTGATCGGCCCGCACCGGATGCGCACGCCCGTCGTGCTCGCCCCGATGGCCGGCATCACCAACCAGGCCTACCGGCGATTGTGCCGGGAGGCCGCCGGCGCGGCCGGCGGTGACGGGATCTTCGTCAGCGAGATGGTCACCTCGCGCGCGCTGCTGGAGCGCAACGACGAGTCGATGCGGCTGATCGCCCACGACGCCGACGAGTCTCCCCGGTCGGTGCAGCTGTACGGGGTCGATCCCGGGGTGGTGGCGGCCGCCGTCCACCTGCTGGTCAGCGAGGACCGCGCCGATCACATCGACCTGAACTTCGGCTGCCCGGTGCCCAAGGTGACCCGCAAGGGCGGCGGGTCGGCACTGCCGTGGAAACTCGGCCTGTTCCGCGAGATCGTGGCGCGGGCGGTCGCGATGGCCGCCCCGGCCGGGGTGCCGGTGACGGTGAAGATGCGCATGGGGATCGACCCCGAGCACCTGACCTATCTGGACGCCGGCCGGATCGCCGAGGCCGAGGGGGTGGCTGCCGTGGCGCTGCACGCGCGCACCGCCGCCGACTACTACGCGCCCAGTGCCGACTGGACGGCGATCGCCCGGCTGAAGGAGGCGGTGACGACCATCCCGGTGCTCGGCAACGGCGACATCTGGTCGGCCGCCGATGCCCTGGACATGGTGCGCCGCACCGGATGCGACGGTGTCGTCGTGGGCCGTGGCTGCCTGGGCCGGCCGTGGTTGTTCGCCGATCTGGCCGAGGCCTTCGCCGATCCGGCCACGCAGCCGGCGACCTCGCGCCCCGGCCTGGGGGTGGTGCTGGCGACCATGCGCCGCCACATCGATGTACTGATCGAGCACTACGCGCAGGTCTACCCGGACGACGCCGAGCGGCGCGCCTGCCGCGACATCCGCAAGCACATCGCCTGGTATCTCAAGGGGTACGCGGTGGGGCACGACGTCCGCGGCGCCCTGGCGCTGGTCTCGTCGCTGGCCGAGTTCGACCGGATCACCGCGACGCTGGACGGCGCGCAGCCGCACCCCGGGGGGCCGGCCGAGGGGCCGCGCGGGCGCACCGGGTCGGCACGGCGGGTCAGCCTGCCGGACGGCTGGCTCGACAGTCGCGAGCTCGACGCCGCCGACATCGCCGCGGTCAGCCAGGCCGAGCTGTCGGTGTCCGGTGGTTGAGTCGATGTCGGGCTACGGCCCGGACGACGTGGCGCGATGGGTGAAGGAGAGCCCCAAGCACCCCGGGCGCGGTGCCTTCGCGCGCGACCGGGCGCGGGTCGTCCACTCCTCGGCGCTGCGCCGGCTGGCGGCCAAGACGCAGGTGGTCGAACCCGACACCGACGACTTCGTGCGCAACCGGCTGACCCACAGCCTCGAGGTGGCCCAGGTCGGCCGGGAACTCGGCCAGGCGCTGGGCTGTGACGGCGACGTGGTCGACACCGCGTGCCTGGCCCACGACCTCGGCCACCCACCCTTCGGCCACAACGGCGAGGACGCGCTGGACGCCATCGCGGCGGGATTCGGCGGGTTCGAGGGCAACGCCCAGACGCTGCGGGTGCTGACCCGGCTCGAGCCGAAGGTGATGGACCCCGAGACCGGCTCCGGCGCGGGCCTCAACCTGACCCGGGCCAGCCTGGACGCCTGCACCAAGTACCCATGGGGCCGGGGCGAGGCGCCGGCCACGGCCGGATCGGGCAAGTTCGGGGTCTACGCCGACGACCGGGCGGTGTTCGCCTGGTTGCGGTCCGGGGCACCGGCGCCCACCCGACGCTGCATCGAGGCCCAGGTGATGGACCTGGCCGACGACATCGCCTACAGCGTGCACGACGTCGAGGACGCCGTGGTCGGTGGCCGGCTCGACCTGGGCCGGCTGCGCGAGGCCGAGCAGGTCGAGCGGCTCGCCGAGCAGGTGCGCTCGTGGTACCTGCCGGACGCCGCCGACGGCGAGGTCGCGGCCGCCCTGCACCGGCTGCAGGCCATGCCCACCTGGGTGAGTTCCTACGACGGCAGCCGGCGGGCGCTGGCCGCGCTGAAGGACCTGACCAGCCAGCTGATCGGGCGGTTCGCCCGGGACGTCGAGCGCGCCACCCGGGCGCGCACCGACCGGGTCGCCGGCGGCGGCCGGCTCACCCGGTACGCCGCCGACCTGGTGGTGCCGCGCGAGACCTGGTGCGAGATCGCCACGCTCAAGGGGGTGGCCGCGGTGTATGTGATGACCACGGCGGAACGGCAACCGCTCTATGCCCGGCAGCGGGAACTGCTGGCCGAGCTGTACGAGGTGCTGCTCGATCGCGCGCCGGAGGTGCTGGAACCGGCGTTCGCCGCCGACTGGGCGCAGGCCGCGACGCAGCCCGCGGCGGACGACGTCCGGCGGCGGGTGGTGATCGACCAGATCGCCTCGCTCACCGATGCCCGGGCGGTGCGCTGGCACGCGGCGTTGCGGCGAGCCTGAGGTACGCGGGTGACGCTCAGCTGGCCAGTTCGGTGAGCTCGGCCAGGAAGTCGTCGATGGCGTCCAGGTCTTCCGGCTGCAGCCCGTAGCGGGAGCTGGGAGCGACCAGCAGCGCCGGCATCCCGGTGGCGTCGAGTCGCTCGAGGGCCGGGCCGTGGTCCGGGATGGCGTCGTCGTCGGTCCAGATCAGCGGGCGCTGCTCGACCTCGACCACGTGCAGTGCGGCGGCCACCTTGCGCGCGACGGACGCCTCGGCGTCCACGACGTCGACCCCGTCGAAGGCCGTGGCCAGCGGCGGCAGGTGCAGCAGCCGCTCGACCTGGGCGATGTGGTCGACCCAGGTGGTCGCCCAGCGCACCTCGACCCCGCCGCTGTGGTGCAGGGCGGCGATCCGTCGGGCCAGCGTCGGCGCCCAGCGCAACAGGTACCGGTTGCCGTGCACGAACGCCTGGCCCTGGTCGGGCGTCTCACCCCAGCCGGGCATCGCGGCGTTCAACACGCCGTCGACGTCCAGCAGCCAGACCGGGCGAGGGTCGGGGGCGAATGTCACGAAGAGGAGTCTGTCCTACTCGAGTGGGCTCGTGCAGGCAACTGGGCATATCGGCGCGGTTCGTGTCGTGGGTGAGACCTAGACTCACGGCCGTGAGCTGCGCGTCGTCCGGGAGGTGCCGCCGGTGAAGATCCGGCGCGAGGACGTCGAGCACGTCCGGGAACGGTCCCGCATCGAGGACGTGGTCGCCGAGCATGTGACGCTGCGCGCGGCCGGCGTCGGCTCGATGAAGGGGCTGTGTCCGTTCCACGACGAGAAGACCCCGTCGTTCCACGTCCGGCCGCAGGTGGGCATGTGGCACTGCTTCGGCTGCGGCGAGGGCGGCGACGTCATCGACTTCGTGCAGAAGGTCGATCATCTGGCCTTCGCGGAGTCGGTCGAGCGGCTCGCCGCCCGGCTCGGCTACGAGGTGCACTACGAGGACGACGACGGCCGGGCCTCCAGTGGACGGCGGGAGGGCGCGGGGCAGCGCCAGCGGCTGGTCGAGGCGCACCGGGTGGCGATGCAGTTCTACGCCGAGCAGCTCGCGACGTCCCCCGATGCCCTGGCCGGGCGGACCTTCCTGATCGAGCGGGGCTTCGATCGGGCCGCGGCCGAGCAGTTCGGCATCGGGTTCGCGCCGCGCTCGGGTGAGGCGTTGCTGCGCCACCTGCGCGGGCGCTCGTTCACCGAGGAGGAGCTCGTCGCCTCGGGGCTGGCCGGGCGGGGCCAGCGGGGGTTGTACGACCGGTTCCGCGGGCGGTTGCTGTGGCCGATCCGGGACGTCGCGGGTGACGTGGTGGGGTTCGGGGCACGGCGGCTGTTCGACGACGACCGGATCGAGGCCAAGTACCTCAACACCCCCGAGACCGCGATCTACAAGAAGTCCCACGTGCTCTACGGGGTCGACCTGGCCAAGAAGGCGATCGCCCGCGACCGGCAGGTGGTGGTGGTCGAGGGCTACACCGACGTGATGGCCTGCCACCTGGCGGGGGTGGGCGGGGCAGTGGCCACCTGCGGCACGGCGTTCGGTGAGGACCATCTGCGCATCGTGCGGCGGTTGCTGGGTGACGAGGCCGGCAAGGGCAGCATCGACCTGATCAGCAAGACCTTCTCGCGTTCGGTGGTGTTCGTCTTCGACGGCGACGAGGCCGGGCTCAAGGCCGCTCAGCGGGCCTTCGGCGGGGACCAGAACTTCGCCGCACTGACGTACATCGCGGTGGCGCCGGACGGCATGGACCCGTGTGAGTTGCGCCAGGCGCAGGGGGACGCGGCGGTGGCTGCGTTGGTGGCCGCGCGGCGTCCGCTGTTCGAGTTCGCGATCCGGGCCACGCTCGAGCATCTGGACCTGTCGACCGCGGAGGGGCGGATCCAGGGGCTGCGGGCGGCGGCGCCGGTGGTGGCCCGGATCCGAGACGCCTCGTTGCGCCCGGAGTACGCCCGCCAGCTCGCGGGGTGGCTGGGTATGGACGTCGAGCAGGTGACCGGCGCGGTGCGGCGGGCGTCGGGTTCGGGTGGCCGCCCGGGGCCGCGGGAGCAGCCCGACCGCGGCGGCAACCGCCGGGGTCCCGATCCGCGCGACCCGGTCGCGATGGCCGAGCGCGGGGCGCTGGAGTGCATGTTGCAGGTGCCGAACCTGGTGCCGGAGGACATCGCCGATGGGTTGGGGGAGAACGCCTTCGAGGTGCCCGCGTACCGGGCGGTGCACCATGCGGTGCGCTCGGCGGGGGGGATTGCCGCGGCCAAGACGCTGTCGGTGCACGCCTGGCTCGACCGGGTGCGCGAGGAGGCACCGTCGGTGATCCACAACCTGATCACCGAGATGGCCGTTTCACCGGTGCCCTCCGATGGGGAGGAGCGGCTGGCCCGCTACGCCGCCGATCTGGTGATCCGGGTGGCCGAGGTCGACATCAGCCGGGTGATCAGCAACCTGCGCAGCCAGGTGCAGCGGATGGCCGAGGACGACCCGGCGCACGCCGAGGCCTACCTCGAACTGCTGGCGGCCGAGTCGCGGCGCCGGGCGTTGCGCGACCTGCGCACCGGTGGTTCCTGACTTCGGGCTCGTAGGCTGACGGCATGCGCCTGTTGCCTCGCCGCCGCCCCACGATGCCGGACGACGCCCGGCAGGCCGTCGGCCTCGAGCCGGGGGAGCGGGTGCTCGCCTGGTCGGAGCTGGTCGGCGGGGGATATGCCGCAGCGACGGCGGCCCGGCTGCACGTGCTGACCCCGTACGGCAAACGCTTCATCCGCACCTGGGTCGAGGTCGACCACGCCACCTGGGACGACGAGTCGCGCACCCTGGCGGTGTGGTGGGTGGGCTCGCGCCAGGCGGTGGGCCTGGAGCCGGTCGAGGCCTCGTTCCTGCCCGAGGCGGTCTACGAGCGGTTGCGGTCCTCGATGGTGCTGACCCGCGAGATCGGCCTGCCCGGGGGCCGTCGCGCCACCGTGGCCCTGCGCCGGGATGCCACGGGCGCCGTCACGTGCCAGTCGAAACTGCCCGCGGGGGTCTCGCCAGACGACCCGGCGGTGGCGGCCACGCTGCGCGCCGCCGAGGCGGGGCTGCGGGAGGAGGCCGGCCTGGACTCGGCGCAGGCCGGTGCGCCGTCCCCGGTGTGGGGGATCGGCGACTGATCGGCGACTGGTCGGAGGCCGCTCAGAAGGGCGGGTCGTCCGGCGGCAGGGTCGGCCAGGCTCCGGGGAGGTCGCCGTCGGCGGCCAACGGAGGCGGCACGTCCGGTGGTTCCGTCAGTCGATGCCCGGACGGCGTGCGCCAGCTGATCTGCCCGGTGATCGGGTCGAGCTCGGGCGTGAACCCGCCGTGATGTTTCAGCAGGTGGTGGTGCCGGCACAGCGGCGCCAGGTTGGCCTCGCTGGTGGCGCCGCCCGCCGAGTGCGCGATGACATGGTCGAGGTCGCAGTCGACGGCCGGTCGGCGGCACCCGGGGAAGGAGCACCGATGCCTGCGGCCCCGGACGAGGGCCGTCACACTCGGCGATGGCCGGTAGGTCGGATCGGTCGCAGCGCGTCCGAGGCCGATGACCTGGCCTCGCGTGGGTGAGCCGGGCCGATCGTCGAGGACCTGGCAGCGCCAGATCGCCCGGGCACCGTAGTCGGTGAGCAGGCCGG
>JAXLRT010000023.1:0-85028 GCA_046330955.1 Kineosporiaceae bacterium
GCCGGGAGATTCCGGCTCTGTCGGACGAGTCTGCCCCGGGAGGGCGCCGTGCGCCCTCCCGGAGGGACTCGACCCCGACGATCGGCATCAGCTGAGCATCAGATGCTGGTGCGGCTCCGCGAGGTCATGCGCAGGACGAGCAGCGCGACGATGGCCCCCAGGATCGACCCCACGATTCCGGCAGGCTGTACGGCCCCTTGGCTGATGTCCTTGCCGAACAGCAGGTAGCCCAGGAAACCACCGATGAACGATCCGATGATGCCCAGCACGATGGTGCCGAGGATGCCCATGGGGTCACGACCGGGAACGACCAGCCGGGCGATCATTCCGGCGATGCCACCGATGATGATCAAGGTGATGATGAAGGTCAGCACGTTCTCTCCTTCTCCGTGCCGGCAACAGCCGACGGTGATCCGCGGGCCATCCGGGCTCCGCGGTGACTGGTGCGATCAGTACTCCGGGGGTGTACCCAGGTCGGGGCCGGTCAATCCTCGGACCCGACCGGATACGAATGCCGGCGCAGATCAGCTGGCGCGCGGCATCGCCGTCTCGTCCTCGATCGCGCAGGTATCGGCGAGTTGTTCGCGCAGACGATCGAGGGAACGGCTCAGCAGCCGTGACACGTGCATCTGAGAGATGCCCAGCTCGGTGGCGATCTCGGACTGCGTGAGTTGATGGTAGAAGCGCAGTCCGAGGATCCGCCGCTCTCGATCGGGCAGCGCGCTCATCGCTGCTCGCAACACCTCGCAGGCCTCCACCTGCTGATACCCGCTCTCCTCGTGGGCCAGCAGGTCGCCCAGGCAATGCCCGTCCTCGTGACGCCCCAGGGGCTTCTGCAGCGAGGTGGCGCTGTAGGCGCTGCCCGCGGCGAGGCTCTCGCGGACGTCGTCCTCACTGATGGACAACGCCTCGGCGATGTCCCTGGTCTTCGGCAGCCGGCCGAGCTCATGGGTCAAGCGATCGCTGGCCGCCGAGATGTCCTGCCGAAGCTCCTGATAGCGGCGGGGCACGCGGACGTCCCAGCCCTTGTCCCGGAAGTGCCGGCGTAGTTCACCGAGAATCGTCGGGATGGCATAGCTGGTGAAGCCGCAGCCCCGGCCGGGGTCGAAGCCGTCGATGGCCTTGATCAGGCCGATGGTGGCGACCTGGATCAGGTCGTCCTCGGGCTCGCCGCGATTGCGGAACCGGCGAGCCAGTCGGCGGGCGAAGCCCCAGTACAGCTCGATCAGGTCGGAGCGCGCGCGCTGGCGGGTGTCGTCGTCCTCGGCGGCGATCATCGCCAGGAACAGGGCGTGAGTGGTGGGGTACCGCTCGGGGCAGGTGGTGCATTCGGGCAACATTGCCACAGGGATGGGAAGGGTTGGTGCAGCGGTCACGGGAGCTCATCCTCCGGAGGGAAACCGGTGGCGGAGGTCTCATGTCACACGGACGTCGCACAAGCCTCCAGCGTTCTGAAGACGCTGGACAGGAACGGTTCTCTGACCGTTCCTGCAGGCGAGGAGTCGAACGGAGACCTCCCAGCAACGCCGGCACCCTGCTTCTGGAGTACCGGACGGTCGTGATGGTGCGCCTTCAACGTAAGTGGGGATGCCACCTCCGGCAACCGCAGCCGCGACGCCGGCGGGCGGGCACGCTGCTATCGATCCTCGCTGCGCTCGGCCTCGCCCAGCAGATCGGTGAGGAGGGTGGGCTCGCCCGTGGTGGGGGTCTGGCCGGTCAGGCGCGGCGGAACTACCTCGGCCAGAACGGATTCCGGATGGTGAAGGTCAAAAGCCGGTGATTCCGAACGAATCCGTGGCAGGGCAAGGAAGTTGTGTCGGGGCACCGGACTGGAGGTCGCCCATTCGAGGGAGCGTCCGTGGCCCCAGGGGTCATCGGGGAGAGGCAGACCCTGAGGTGAGCGCAGGGTCCGTCCCAAGTTGACCAGGAAGATGGCCATGGAGATCGCCAGGAGGAAGGCACCTGCCGTCGAGATCCGATTCTCGAGGGTGTACCCGTCCGACGGCAGGTAGTCCGCGACCCGCCGGGGCATGCCTGCTGCCCCCAGCCAGTGCTGGATCAGGAAGGTGACCTGGAAGCCGATGAAGGTCGTCCAGAAGTGCCACTTGCCCAGCCGCTCGTCCAGGAACCGTCCGGTCCACTTGGGCCACCAGAAGTAGAACCCGCCGAAGGTGGCGAAGACCACGGTGCCGAACAACACGTAGTGGAAGTGAGCCACCACGAAGTAGGTATCGGTCACGTGCCAGTCCAGCGGGGGGACCGAGAGGATGACACCGGTGAGCCCGCCGAACAGGAAGGTCACCAGGAAGCCGAGGCACCACAGCATGGGCGTCTCGAAGCTCAGACTGCCCTGCCACATCGTGCCGATCCAATTGAAGAACTTGATACCGGTCGGGATCGCGATGAGCATCGTCGCCGCGGCGAAGAAGGGAAATGAGACCTGCCCCGTCGCGAACATGTGGTGCGCCCACACGGCGACCGACAGTGCGCCGATCAGAATCGTGGCGTAGACCATGCCGCGGTACCCGAAGATCGGCTTGCGGCTGAACACCGGGAGGATCTCACTGACGATGCCGAAGAACGGCAGCGCCACGATGTAGACCTCCGGGTGGCCGAAGAACCAGAACAGGTGCTGCCACAGGAGCGGGCCGCCGTTCTCGGGCACGAACAGCTGAGCCCCGGCGATGCGGTCCGCCGCCAGCCCGAACAGGGCGGCCGCCAGGAGGGGGAAGGCGATGATCACCAACAAACTGGTGATCACCACATTCCAGCAGAACAGCGGCAGCCGGAACATGGTCATGCCCGGGGCGCGGAGACACACGATCGTGGTCAGGAAGTTGACGGCCCCCAGGATGGTCGAGAATCCGCCGAGCGCCAGGCCGAGGACCCAGAGATTGCCGCCCAGCCCGGGGGAGTAGGTCGCGTCGGACAGCGGGGCGTAGGCGGTCCAGCCGAAGGCCGCCGCGCCGCCGGGCAGCAGGAATCCGGAGACGACCATGAGGCTGCCGAACAGGAACAGCCAGTACGACAACATGTTCAAGCGGGGGAAGGCGACGTCCGGCGAACCGATCTGTAACGGCACCAACAGGTTTGCGAAGGCGGCGAACATGGGTGTGGCGAACTGCAGCAGCATCAGGGTGCCGTGGATGGTGATCAACTGGTTGTACTGGTTCTTCGACTGCACCAGCTCCAGGCCCGGTGTTGCGAGCTCCGAGCGGATCATCAACGCAAGGATCCCGGCGAGGAGGAAGAACCCCAGCGCCGTGTAGAGGTAGAGCATCCCCACCACTTTGTGGTCGGTGGACCAGAGAACGGAGACCCACGGTGAGCCCGGACGAGTCGGCTGCTCGCCGTCGTCTCGAACCACGGTGTCGCCGTACGCCGAAGGGGGCGTCAGTGCCCTGGCGCCATCATCGATCGCACCTGGACGCTCCGGCCGGATCGCGGTCATGACGAACTCCTCGCGCTGGACGTTGGCACAGCACACCGCGCCCCAGCCCCCCGCGCGACCGGAGGCGCAGGAGCTCGAACCCCCTGCGCCCTCGGCGAGGGTTCGGTCAGGGGTGGTTTGGGCCCCGCTGACCCGGGTAGCCAGTCGTCGTCCCAACCCCGACAGATGGAGGACGACGTGGACAACTCGTTGTGGAACTACCCCGGAGCCCTCACGCCGGGCGGCGTCGACCTGGTCGATTACCAGGTGGAGGCCCGCGACGGCAGTATCGGCACGGTGGACGAGGCCACGGTTGACGTGGATTCCGCCCACCTCGTGGTCGACACCGGCAAGTGGATCTTCGGTCGCAAGGTCGTGATCCCGGCGGGTCTGGTCACCGAGGTGGACGAGGCCGGCCACAAGGTGTGGGTCGACCTCACCAAGGAGCAGATCAAGGACTCCCCGGAGTTCGACGCCGACCGGGCGATCGACTCCGAGTACCTGGGCACGCTCGGCACGTACTACGGGCCGATGGGTCCGGCGCGCTGATCCCTGATGACGGCAGGCACCGGCGGGCGATGGCGCCCGCCGGTGCCTGCGCTGCCGCACCACCACCTGCCCCACGAACCCGAGCCAGATCCGAACCAGCGAGCCCGAACCAGCGAGGAAGTGATCGCATGTCCAGCGACGCCATCGTGATCCTGCGAGAGGACCACAAACGCATCAAAGCCCTGTTCCGGCGCTTCGCCGAGACCGGGCCGCGCGCCGAGACCCGACGGGGCGAACTCACCGAGGAGATCCTGCGTGAGCTGACCGTGCACACCCACCTCGAGAACGAGGTCATGTACCCGGAGGTGCGCCGGCTCGTCCCCGATCTCGAGGCCGACATCCTCGAGTCCTACGAGGAGCACCACGTGGCCGACCTGCTGGCCGCGGAACTGGCGACGCTGCCGGTGACGGACGAGCGGTTCGTGGCGAAGATGACCGTCCTGGCCGAGAACGTCACCCACCACATCTCCGAGGAGGAGGACGACTGGTTCCCCGTGGTGCGCGAGGCGTTGTCCCGCACCCAACTCCAGGAGATCGGCCGGCGTATGGAGGAACTGCGCCCCAGTGCGCCGACCCGGCCGTCCCAGCCGAGTGCGTTGCGCAGGGCCGTCGACGCCGTCATCTCCTGAGGCGACCACCGGCGCCGTTAGTCTGATCGGGTGGCAGTCGAGGACGGTACGAGGCCGGACGGCGTCAGCGACCGCGTGCTGACCCTCCCGAATGCGCTCAGCGCGTTGCGCCTGCTCCTGGTGCCGGTGTTCTTCTGGCTCATCCTCCAGCGGCGCGACGGGCTGGCGATCATCGTCCTGATGATCAGCGGGTTCTCGGACTACCTCGACGGGACCCTGGCCCGCCGCTGGCAACAGGTGTCCCGGCTCGGTCAGCTGCTCGATCCCGCGGCCGACCGGCTCTACATCGCCGCCACGGTGCTCGGCCTGGCCTGGCGGGACGTCGTCCCGTGGTGGCTGGTCGTCGTCCTGATGGCGCGCGACGTCGTCCTGATACCGACCATCCCGGTGCTGGCCCGGCTCGGGTACGGCCCGTTGCCGGTCCACCTCCTCGGCAAGGCCGCGACCTTCTCGCTGCTCTACGCCTTCCCCCTGTTGTTGCTGGCCGAGGCCAGTCAGGGTGCCGCCGTGGTGGCTCGTCCGCTCGGCTGGGCGTTCGCGTGGTGGGGGCTGATCCTCTACTGGTGGGTTGGTGCGCTCTACGTGCGCCAGGTGGTGGCACTGCAGCGGACGGCGGCTTCGTGACGCACCCCGGTCGGCGGGACGCCTCGATGACGCTGCTGACCGAGGTGATGCACCGTCCGCTGGAGCCCGGCTACGCGGATGCGGCCGCTCGTCGCGCGCACGGTCACCGTCGAGGCCCGGTGGCCCGGATGCTCACCTTGGTCGTCGCGGTGCTCTGTGGCCTGCTCGCCACGGCCGCCGTGACGCAGCTGCGCCGTCCCGCGCCCGACGCGGTGCGCGCACGGCGGGCGCTCGAGCGTGAGATCCAACGCCGGATCGACCATGTCGATCAGACCCGAACCACCCTGGAGGCGCAGCACCGCCAGATCGATCGACTGCGTGGTCAGGCGCTCACCGGGGCCGGTGCCCAGACCCTGGCGGACGACGTCGCCGACCTGGGACGGATCACCGGCGAGCTGTCGGTGAGCGGGCCGGGGGTTCAGGTCGACCTGACCGACGCACCCCGGGCGGCCGGGGGCGCCGGGTCGGACGCGGGCGAGGACCGTGGCCGCGTGCGTGACCGCGACCTGCAGATCGTGGTCAACGGGCTCTGGGCCGCCGGGGCGCAGGCCGTGGCCGTCAACGGCAACCGGTTGACCACCCTGTCGGCGATCCGTGCGGCCGGGGAGGCGATCCTGGTCGACCTGCAACCCCTGGTGCCGCCCTACCGGGTGGAGGCCATCGGGGATCCGGGGCCGCTGCGGTCCCGCTTCGCCGACGACCTGGCCGCCTCGTACCTGCAGTTGTTGCAGGTGGACGGCATCGGTTCGCGGATCACCACCCGGCAGCAGATCGAGCTGTCGGGGGCGAGCGCTATGTTCCACCTGCACTACGCCCGGCCGGTCCCGACCGGCACCGCCGCGACTCCTCGCCCGGCTCAGAACCCCGGCCAGACCCAGAGTCCCCGCCCGACCCAGGAGGCCTCGTGATCGCCCTGCTCGGCCTGGTGGTCGGCGTCATCGCCGGCCTGGTGGTCGAACCCACCGTGCCGATCTGGATGCAGCCGTACCTGCCGATCGCCGTGGTGGCGGCCCTGGACGCCGTCTTCGGTGGCCTGCGGGCCGTGCTCGACGGCATCTTCGACGACCGGGTGTTCACGGTGTCGTTCCTGTCCAACATCGTGATCGCGGCCCTGATGGTCTATCTCGGCGACCAGCTCGGCGTCGGTTCGCAGCTGGCCACCGGGGTCGTGGTGGTGCTCGGTATCCGGATCTTCTCCAACGCCGCCGCGATCCGTCGCCACCTGTTCAAGGCCTGATCGTGGCCCCCGAGTCCCCGTCCGTCGACCCGGCGCCCGTCGACCCGGCGCCCGAGGAACAGGCTCCCGAGGAGCAGGCAGGTCACGGTCGACGTCGATTGCGCTCGGCGTTGCGTCCGGCGCTGACCCGCGGTCAGCTGCTGGCCGGTGCGCTGTGCGCCGTCCTGGGGTTCGCCCTCGTCGCCCAGGTGCGGCAGACCCAGGCCTCGACCGTCGGCGCCTTGCGCCAGGGCGAGTTGATCTCGGTGTTGCAGAAGGTCACCGAGCAGTCGTCCCGCCTGGACGCCCAGGCCCGCGACCTCGAGCGCCAGCTCTCCGAGCTGCAGTCGGGCACCGACCGGGCGGCCATCTCCGAGAAGGTGGCCCGCGACCAACTCGACGTCTACGGCGTCCTCGCCGGCACCCGGGCCGCCCAGGGGCCGGGCATCGAGCTCACCATCGACGACCCCGGCCACGCGGTGAGCGCGTCGATCATGCTGGACGTCGTCCAGGAACTGCGGGGCGCCGGTGCCGAGGCGATGCAGCTCGGTGATCGGCGGATCGTCGTGCAGACCGCCTTCGGGGAGGGGTCGGGCGGCATCCTGGTCGACCAGGTGCCGGTCAGCCCGCCGTACCGGCTGCTGGTGATCGGGGACGCCGCGACCCTGCACCGAGCGCTGGCGATCCCCGGCGGCGTCCTCGAGACGTTGCAGTCTCGTGAGGTGACTGCCCGGGTGGCCGAGCGGGCCGGCATTACAGTGAGCGCACTGCACGCGGTGCCCACCCCCCAGCTGGCCCGGCCCGCCCCGCAGGCCACGCCCTGAGAGAGGATCGAGATGTCGGACTACCCCCAGGATCTGCGCTACTCCACCGACCACGAATGGGTGCGCCTCGACGGCCGCCGGGCCCGGGTCGGGATCACCTCCTACGCACAGGAGGCGCTCGGCGACATCGTGTTCGTGTCGCTTCCCGCCGAGGGTGACGCGGTGAGCGCAGGGGTCGAGTGCGGCGAGATCGAGTCCACCAAGAGCGTCAGCCCGCTGCTGTCGCCGGTGCCCGGCGTGATCGTCGCGGTCAACGCCGACCTGGACTCCAGCCCGGAGCTGGTCAACGTCGACCCGTATGGCGCCGGCTGGATGGTCGAGGTGGAGGTCGAGGGCGACGACGTCCTGGACGGTCTGATGACCGCCGAGCAGTACGCCGCTCAACTGGGCTGATCGGCCGCCCGGCCACCTCCTCCGAGCTGGGCTGTCTCTACCTGCCCTGGAGGGTTAGGCTTGCCGCTCGACCACTGCGGATCGACCGGTCACAGGGAGGGTGTCATGACGGTTCCGTCCAACGGGCCGGACGGGCGCGAGGACGCATTCGGACCCGACACCACGCTCACCTTCAGCGCCGTTCCAGCGGACGCCGTCGAGGCGCCGGAGCGCGGGCCGTCCACCGCAGACCTGTCCACGGCCGATCTGACGGCGGTGGAGGCGTTGCCGGCCGGTTCGGCGCTGCTCGTCGTCCAGCGTGGTCCGAACACCGGCGCCCGGTTCCTGCTGGACGCCGAGCGCACCACGGCGGGGCGCCGTCCGGAGAGCGACATCTTCCTGGACGACGTGACGGTCTCGCGCAAGCATGCCGAGTTCCTGCGGCGGGGCAGCCAGTTCGTGGTGCGCGACGTGGGCAGCCTGAACGGCACCTACGTGCAGCGCGACCGGATCGACGAGGCCGTGCTGCGCCCCGGCGACGAGGTGCAGATCGGCAAGTATCGACTCGTGTTCTATCCCAGCCCGCGGGACAGCGGAGCCGGCGCGGGGTGGTGATCGCGTCGTGCCCGAGCCCGCACTAGGACGACGCGGGCCGCAGCGGGCGGCGATGAGCATCGGGGAGGTGCTCGCCCAGCTGCGCCCCGAGTTCCCGGACGTCACCATCTCCAAGATTCGTTTCCTGGAGGACCAGGGGCTGGTCGAACCAGACCGCGCGCCGTCCGGGTACCGCCGTTTCTCTCATGCGGACGTCGATCGGCTGCGCTACGTGCTGTCGGTGCAGCGCGATCACTACCTGCCGCTCCGGGTGATCCGCGAACATCTCGAGGCCATGGACCGGGGCCATCAGCCCGCCGCGCTGCCCGGCCGAGCCGCGCCGGTGCGACCCGGGAGCCCGCGCCTGGTGCCGGACTCGGTCGCCTCGGCGGACCGGTTCGCCGCCAACGGCGCCGCCCGGCTGACCCGGGCCGAGTTGATCGAATCCGCCCGGGCCGACGAGCGTCTGGTCGCGGCGCTCGAGGCCTACGGCCTGATCAGCGCCGACGCGCGCAGCGGGCAGTACAGCCTGGACGCGCTGACCATCACCCGGACGGCGCGCGAGCTGGCCTCGTTCGGCATCGAGCCGCGGCACCTGCGGCCGTTCCGCACCGCTGCCGATCGCGAGGCGGGGTTGGTCGAGCAGGTCATCGCCCCGTTGCGCCAGCATCGGGGGGCCGGTCCGGCGGGCCAGGCCGAGGAGGTCGCCCGCGAGGTGGCGGCCCTCGCCGTGCGGTTGCACGCGGCGTTGCTCGAGGCAGCGCTGGATCAAACTCTCGGCTGAGACCCCCGTCGCGCTCGACCGATCGCCGCCGTGACGCACCGCGAGGTACGGTGAGGTGTGCGTGAGCTGGATGTGGTCGGAGTCCGGGTCGAGATGCCGTCGAACAGTCCCATCGTGCTGTTGCGCGAACGGGGCGGCGATCGGTATCTGCCGATCTGGGTGGCGGCTGCGGAGGCCAGCGCCATCGCCTACGCGCAGAACGGGGTGATCCCGCCGCGCCCGCTGACCCACGATCTGCTCAAGGACGTCATCGTCGCTTTGGGACGCCGGCTCGAAGAGGTGCGCATCGTCGCGATCAAGGACAACGTGTTCCACGCCCAGCTGGTCTTCGACGGTGGTCTGACGGTCGACTCCCGGTCCTCCGATGCCATTGCGCTGGCGTTGCGCACCGGGTCGAGGATCATGGGAGCCGACCAGGTGCTGGAGGAGGGCGGGGTCGCCGTCCCCGACGAGGACGAGGACGAGGTGGAGAAGTTCCGCGAGTTCCTCGAGCAGATCTCACCGGAGGATTTCGGTGAGAGTTCGCCCGGATCCCCGGGTACGCCAGGCCCCTCCGAGAGTTGACCACGCCGATCGGGCGACACGCCGTCGTCCGCAGGGGTGGGCTCGTTGACCCACGGGTGGCAGGCGCCTACCGTTCGAGAAGGAAAACGCCCTCTGTGTAGTTCCACCGGTGACGTGCCGATGTCGTCAGTCTCAACCTCAGCTCGAGGTTGAGGTAGGCCTCTCAGGACCACCGCCGGGTCGTCCGGGAGGGCTGGACAGGAGGTCGGCGTTGAGCGGCACCCATGACGTGAGTACGCGTAAAGCGTCCACGCCGCCATTGCCTGCCGGATCGCAGGGGCTGTTGTTCGACGACGATCTGCCCGACCTCGATGACCAGATCGGCTACCGCGGACCGATTGCGTGCCGCGCTGCCGGCATCACCTACCGTCAGCTCGACTACTGGGCACGCACCGGCCTGGTCGAACCCAGCGTCCGGACGGCGACCGGCTCCGGTACCCAGCGCCTCTACGGATTCCGCGACATCCTCGTGCTCAAGGTGGTCAAGCGCCTGCTCGACACCGGTGTCTCGTTGCACCAGATCCGGGTGGCCGTCGGTCATCTGCGTGACCGCGGCGTCGAGGACCTGGCCCAGCTCACGCTGATGAGCGACGGTGCCAGCGTCTACGAGTGCACCTCGGCCGACGAGGTGTTCGACCTGGTGCAGGGCGGCCAGGGCGTGTTCGGCATCGCCGTGGGGCGGGTTTGGCGTGAGGTCGAGGGCAGCCTGAGCGAGCTGCCCAGCGAGCGTCCCGGCGAACCCGTGACGGACGACCCGAAGGACGAGTTGGCCAACCGTCGCCGTCACCGCGCGGGCTGACCCACCTCCCTCTCGTTTCTCCCATGATCACCGTTGGATCGCAGTTTGCTCCCGCTCAGCCGGAGTGAAATGCGATCCAACGGTGATCTTCGGTGAGGGCGCGGCGGATCTCGGCCAGCACCCGGTCAGGGTGGTCGACGAGATCACGCCAGGTGAAGCGCAGCACCCGATACCCGGCGTTGACCAGGCGATTCTGCTTTCGACGGTCGTCCTGGAAGGCCTTCGGTGTCGAGTGCGCCAGCTGCCCGTCGACCTCGATCACCAACCGATGCCGGGTGAAGACGACGTCGAAGACCCCGATGCGTCCGGCGTCGTCGTCGATCGGGACGCCGGCCCGCCACTCCACCAGGTGCCCGCGCCGGAGTACCTGATGCAGCAGGTCCTCGGCCCGGCTCACCGCGCCGTGACGGGTGACATGCAGCAGCCGGACGAGCTGCGGGGTGCCGTGGCAGCCGGTCTCGGCCAAGGCCCAGCCCGACAGGTCGTCGCGGGTGACCACCTCCCGAGTGCTGAGCCAGGCGTACAGCTCGAGCGCCTCGGGCCAGTCGAGCAGGGCGAGGCAGTCGTGGGCGGTGCGCCGGCGGGTGGTCAGCACCAGCTCGCCCAGCAGGTCGACGTCCTCGTCGGGTAGTGCTCTGCGCAGCGCACTGAGCCCGGTCATCGGACGCCGTCCGGCGGGGGAGTACACCACCGAGGGGGCCGCCCGATGCACCGGGAAGCCGTGGATCAGGGCTGCATCGGTCAGGGCGATCACTGACTCGGGCCACGTGAGCTGCGCCGCCCAGGCTCGCCGCCAGCCGGCATCCGGACCGGGAAGGCTGGTCAGGCCGCGGCCCACGACGCGGCGCCAGTGGCCGGCCGCGAGGCGACGATCGACCTGCCGCTCGGACCATCCCGCGGCGACGGCCTGGGCTCGGGTGAACGCCCCGCCCTGCTCGTGGGCCACGGGCGGGACGGCGCCGAGCCGGGTGGCGGGGTGAGTCGGGGTGAGAGAGGGCATGACGGCACCCTCGCCGGACCTCGCCCTGCCTCGCTCGGGACGACGTCCAGCCTGTGGACGATGGGACTCCGGCGGCCTCCTGTGCACGCAACGTCGTCCACGTCGCGAGGGCACCGGGACCCGTGGAACCCACCCCTTCGCCTGCTGAAGGCCGCGACCCCGCCTCATGATCACCGTTGGATCGCAGTTACCCACCGCTCAGCCGGAGCAAACTGCGATCAAACGGTGATCATGGGCAGGGGAAGCAGCCGGGACGGAGGAGCGGAGGCTCAGGCGGAGCGCACGTGCTTCGGCTGGCGCGAACTCACCCGGATCACCCGGGCCAGGTGGTGGTCGAAGGCGTCGGCCAGCTCCTTGGCGGCGGGGCCCGGCCAGCGGTGAATGGGCTGGCTGGCGCCCTGGGCCTGCTGCAACGCACTGCGCTCGGGCAGTGAGGGGGTGAGCACCAGCGGGCCGAACATGTCCGACAGCTCGCCGAGGCGGTACCGGTGCTCGGGCGAACGGTCCCGGAAGCGGTTGACCACAACGCCCAACGGCTGCAGTTGGGGGGCGGCGTTGCGCCGCAGACCGTCGATCGCCCGCAACGCCCGGTCGGCGGCGGCCACGGAGAACAGCCCCGGTTCGCTGACCACCATGGCACGGCGGCTGGCGACCAGGGCGTTGCGGGTCAGCCCACCGAACGAGGGTGGGCAGTCCAGGATCACCAGCCGGTAACCGTCGGCCTTCTCCAGCGCGCGCCGGACCCGGGTCAGGCCGCGTTCGCCGTCCGGTTGGGCGTCCAGGGCCGTGCCACCCTCCGAACCGGCCACCACGTCGAGCCGACCTCGGACGCCGTCCGACCAGCCGCTGGGCACGGCGAGCTCGGCGATCGGCCGCCGGCGCGGATGACGGAGCAGGTCGACGACGGTGTTGACCTGATCGTCGATCACGTTCAGCCCGACGGTGGCGTCGCCCTGAGGATCGAGATCGATCACCAGGGTCGGGACGCCGCGCGCCAGGGCGGCCGAGGCCAGACCGAGAACCACCGAGGTCTTGCCGACCCCGCCCTTGAGACTGCAGACGCTCAGCACCATCACCCTCACGACGTTATCGCTCGGCCAGCTCGAGCGGCACGCATCCGCACCGGCGAGCGCTGATAGCCTGACGCCGCCGTCGACCCGTGTCCACGAGCGAGACGGCCGCGGGCAGCGTGGCCTCGAGGCGATGGGTGACCGCGTTCTCCTTGACCAGGTGGAGCCCTCCATGAGCGAAGAGACCCCCGCCCCCGCGAGCGCCCCCGCGCTGCTGTTCTCCGATCGGCACATCGGCCCGCGTGACCGCGAGCTGGCCCAGATGCTGCAGGTGGTCGGGCAGCCCTCGCTGCAGGCCCTGATCGAGGCGGCCATGCCCCCGGTGATCCGGGCCGACGCCGCCCTCGACCTGCCCGAACCGATCTCCGAGGCCGCCGCCCTGGCCGAGCTGCGAGCCCTGGCCGCTCGCAACACGGTCACGGTGCCGATGATCGGTCTGGGGTATCACGGCACACACACCCCCGGGGTGATCCTGCGCAACGTGCTCGAGAACCCGGCGTGGTACACCGCCTACACCCCGTACCAGCCCGAGATCTCCCAGGGCCGGCTCGAGGCACTGCTCAACTTCCAGACCATGGTCGCCGACCTCACCGGGCTGCCGATCGCCAACGCGTCGCTGCTGGACGAGGCCACCGCCGTTGCCGAGGCGATGACGCTGATGCGCCGCGGCAATCGGGCCAAGGAGTCCTCCGGGCCGGGTGCGGCGCTGGTGGTGGACGTCGACGTCCTGCCGCAGACCAAGGCGGTGCTCGCCACCCGGGCGCACCCGCTGAACCTGCGCATCGTCGAGGCCGACCTGTTCGCGGGGGAGCCCGGTGAGGCCCTCGAGAACGCCCTGATCGCCGCCGGCGCGGACGGCGTGTTCGGCGTCGTCGTCCAGCTGCCCGGGGCGTCCGGCGTGCTGCGCGATCTCGCGCCGCTGGCCGCGGCCGCCCACGATCGCGGCGCGCTGGTGTGCGCCGCCGCCGATCTGCTGTCGCTGACCGTGATCACCCCGCCCGGGGAGTGCGGCGCCGATGTCGTCGTCGGTTCGAGCCAGCGTTTCGGCGTCCCGCTGGGGTACGGCGGCCCGCACGCGGCGTTCATGGCGGTGCGATCCGGGCTCGAGCGGTCGATGCCCGGCCGGTTGGTCGGGGTGTCCAAGGACGCCGCGGGCGCGCCCGCCTACCGGCTGGCGCTGCAGACGCGGGAGCAGCACATTCGGCGCGAGAAGGCCACGAGCAACATCTGCACCGCGCAGGTGCTGCTGGCCGTGATGGCCTCGATGTACGCGGTCTATCACGGCCCGGCCGGGCTGAAGGCGATCGCGACCCGGGTGGCCGGGCACGCCGATCGGCTCGCCGAGGCACTGCGCAGCGGCGGGGTCGACGTGGTGCACGCCGCGTTCTTCGACACCGTGCTGGCCGCGGTGCCCGGTCGTGCCGCCGAGGTGGTCGCCGCCGCGGTCGCCGAGGGGGTGGTGCTGCGCCGGGTGGACGACGACCACGTGGCCATCGCGTGCGATGAGACCACCACCGGTGAGCACCTGGCCATGGTGGCCAAGGCGTTCGGTGTCAGTGCCCCGGCGGGGGCGTCCGAGCTGTCGGCCACCGAGCTGCCGGGGAGCATCCCGGCCGGGTTGCGCCGCAGCTCGGACTACCTGACCCACCCGGTGTTCCACTCTCACCACAGCGAGACCGCGATGTTGCGCTACCTGCGCCGGCTCGCGGACGTCGACTACGCCCTCGACCGGGGCATGATCCCGCTGGGTTCGTGCACGATGAAGCTGAACGCCACCACCGAGATGGAGCCGGTGACCTGGCCCGAGTTCGCCGGGCTGCACCCGTTCGCGCCGGCGGCCCACGCCGCCGGGACCCGCGAGCTGGTCGCCCAGCTGGAGGCCTGGCTGGCGGAGATCACCGGCTACGACGCGGTGAGCATCCAGCCCAACGCGGGATCGCAGGGCGAGTTCGCCGGCCTGCTGGCGATCCGCGGCTACCACGCCGCCCGCGGGGACGCCGAGCGCGACGTCTGCCTGATCCCCTCCAGCGCCCACGGCACCAACGCCGCCAGCGCGGTGATGGCGGGCATGCGCGTGGTCGTCGTCGCCTGTGACGAGAACGGCAACGTCGACCTGCCCGACCTGCGGGCCAAGATCGACGAGCACGGGCCGCGGCTGGCCGCCGTCATGATCACTTATCCGTCGACCCACGGCGTCTTCGAGGAGACCGTTGGCGAACTGTGCGCCGCGATCCACGACGCCGGTGGCCAGGTCTACGTGGACGGCGCCAACCTCAATGCGCTGGTGGGGCTCTCACAACCGGGCCGGTTCGGGGCCGATGTGAGCCACCTCAACCTGCACAAGACCT
This sequence comes from Kineosporiaceae bacterium, assembly GCA_046330955.1. Lineage (GTDB taxonomy): Bacteria > Actinomycetota > Actinomycetes > Actinomycetales > Kineosporiaceae > JADJPO01. Next base: position 14,804 of record JAXLRT010000023.1, read on the forward strand.
TCTGCATCCCGCACGGTGGCGGCGGCCCCGGGGTCGGGCCGGTCGGCGTCCGGGCGCACCTGACGCCCTACCTGCCGGGGCACCCGCTGGACGACGCGCCCGCCCGGGACGTGACCGGTGGGCCGGTGTCCGCGGCGCCGTTCGGGTCGGCGGGCATCTTGACGATCTCGTGGGCCTACATCCGCATGATGGGAGCCGCGGGTCTGTCCCGAGCCACGGCGGCGGCGCTGCTCAACGCCAACTACATCGCCGCCCGGCTGCGCGAGCACTATCCGGTGCTCTACAGCGGGCGTGACGGCCTGGTGGCGCACGAGTGCATCCTCGACCTGCGCCCGCTGACCAAGGCGACCGGCGTGACCGTGGACGACGTCGCAAAGCGGTTGATCGACTACGGGTTCCACGCCCCGACCATGTCGTTCCCGGTGGCCGGCACCCTGATGGTCGAGCCCACCGAGAGCGAGGACCTGACCGAGCTGGACCGGTTCTGCGATGCCATGATCGCGATTCGGGCCGAGGCCGACCGGGTCGGCCGGGGGGAGTGGCCGGCGGACGACAACCCGCTGCACAACGCCCCGCACACCGCGGTGTCGTTGACGGCGGAGTGGACGCACCCGTACTCGCGGGCCGAGGCGGTCTTCCCCGGTGGGCAGGACCCGGCGCGCAAGTACTGGCCACCGGTCCGCCGGATCGACGGCGCCTACGGTGACCGGCACCTGGTCTGCTCGTGCCCGCCGCCGGAGGCCTACGCCTGATTCGGAGGTGCTCGATTCCCGTGGTGCCTGATTCCCGAGGCGCCTGATACCGCTGGCTGCCCCTGGGTCAGGAGGCCAGGGTCAGCGTCGATCCGCGCTCGGACTTGTCGACCTCGAGGCGCACCCCGATGCGCTGCCGCAGCTCGGCCAGGTGCGAGACGATGCCGACCGCCCGGCCGCCGGAGCGCAGGTCGTCGAGGGTGTCCATCACCTCGTCGAGGGTGTCCTCGTCGAGGGAGCCGAACCCCTCGTCGATGAACAGGGTGTCCAGGTGGACCCCGCCGGCCTCGGCCGAGACCACGTCCGCCAGCCCCAGGGCCAGCGCCAGCGAGGTGTAGAACGCCTCGCCCCCCGACAGGGTCGACGTCGCCCGGCGGACACCGGTCCAGGCGTCCATCACCTCGAGGGTGAGCCCGGCACGCCCCCGGCCGCGGCCGACGGCGTCGGTGTGCACGAGTGCGTAGCGGCCGCCGGACATCTGGGCCAGCCGCACCGTCGCTGCCGAGGCCACCTGCTCGAGCCGGGCGGCCAGCACGTAGGCCGACAGCGACATCCGCAGGGTGTTGTCACCGCCGGTTCCGTCCAGGCACCGTGCCAGATCGTCCAGGGCAGCGAACTCCTCCGCCAGGGGCGCCGAGGCGTCGAGGTGACGGATCAGCCGGTCCCGCAGCTGCTCGACCTCGGCCAGGGCGCTCTCACACAGAGCGGCGCGGCGCAGTGCCTCCTGCTCGCGCAGGGTCAGCTGCTCACCGCCCAGACTCAGCAGGCGCATCGCCTCGCCGTCCAGCACGGCGGCGTCGCCCTCGTGCAGCACCGTGAAGCGCTCGTCGGTCAGTTGCTCCTCGACCGATTCGGCCTCGACGGTGTGCTCGATCACCGCTCGCTCGAGCACGGCCATGGCGCCGTCGTCCAGCACCGCGGCGATCGCCTCGTCCAGGTCCGTGAAACCACCCTCGGCGGCGGCGAGCCGCGCGGATTCCTCGACCGTGCTCAGGTGATGGCCGGCGTCCCGCAGCTGTGCGTGGGCGGCGATCGCGGCCTCGATCAGCTCCCGACGCCGCCGCGCCAGGTCCAGGGCGGCTGCCACGGCGGCGGCGTCGTCCAGCGACTGCCCGGCGAGCCGGCTCGCGACGGCGGCGCCCTGGGCCTGCAGGACGGCGAGTTGTTGCTCGGTGGTCTGCGTCCCGGTGGTCGCCCGGTCGAGCCGGGCACGAGCCAGGACGGCGTCCCGGCGGCAGCGCTCGACCTGCTCTTGCAGCGCCGTCACCCGGGCGGCTGCGGCGCGCGAGAGCGCCAACTGCTGCTCTGCCCGACGGCTCTCGGTGGCGGCGGTGGCGGCATCCAGGCCTGCGGCGGTCTCGACCTGGGCCGTCAGGGCTGCCTCGGTGGCGGCGTGGCGGGCCACCAGCTGCGAGACCCGCTCGACGGCCTGGTCGGCCGCGGACCGGGCCGCGGTCTCGTCCTGCGGGGTCACGGCGTCCGGCGCCGGGGCTGCCGGGGCGGGGTGCTCGGTGGCACCGCAGACCCGGCAGGGTTGCCCGTCGTCGAGCGTGGCGGCCAACTCGGCGGCCAGCCCGTCCAGGCGCCGCTCGCGGACGTCCAGGTAGTGCTCGCGGGCGGTCAGGGTTTCGGCCCGAGCCTGCGCGATCATCGTGACCAGGTCGGCCGACTGCGCCTGCAGCCGATCGCGTTCACGCACCGCGGCCACGCGGGTGTGGGCCAGGTCGAGGGCCACCTGGTCGGCGTCCAGCGTGGCGGCGGCCAGGCGTGCCGCGGCGCACTCGGTCTCGGCCGTCTCGGTGGCGGCCAGTGCCTCGGTGAGGGCCGTGTTCGCTCGGTCGAGTTCGGCCCGGCCGGCCGCCAGGGCCTGCTCGGCCTGCGCGATGTCGGCGGTGATCCGGTCACGTTCGACCAGGGCGGGCACCGCCGCCTCCAGGGCGCGGAGGTCGGCGGTGATCCGGTCGCGCTCCTCGGCCCAACGCGCGGCGAGCTCTGCCGAGTCGAGCTCTGCCGAGTCGAGCTCGGCAGGGTCGAACGCCGCCGCGTCGAGCTCGTCCGAGGCCGAGATCACTTGGGCAGCAAGGGGTTCCAGTCGGGTGCGGGCCTGGAGCGCGAGGGCACGGGCCTGCGAGAGAGCCCCCAAGAGCCCCGACATCGGCGCTGCGCGCCGGGCGGCGCCGAGCCGGGCCTGCACGCGCTCGATCTCCTCGGCGCGGGCCTCCACCGTCTGCTGGCGCTCGATCAGCGCGGAGAACTGGGTCGCCAGCTGGGCCATCGCCTGTGCCTGGGCCAGCCGGACCTCGTGCTTCTCCGCCTCGGCGGCGGCCTCGAGGTGGTCGTTCACCGCCTGCTCCCGCAGGGGCCCGAGCGTGGTCACCAACTCGTCGACGCGCCGTAGGGCGTCGGTCTCGCCCGATTCGAGTGAGGCGGCCGAGGACTCGGTTGCGGGGGAGCTGGGCACCGAGCGCAGCGCGACCGCGGCGGCCTGCTCGGCCTGGGCGAGCAGGGTGGCGGTGCGCCGCTCGACCGAGTCCAGGCGGGCGCGACCGGTGGCCCGGTGCTCCCGGGTCCAGTCCTGCACCGCGGTGTAGCGATCGGTGGCGAAGATCTTCTCCAGCAGGGCGCGCCGGGTCTCGGCGTCGGCTCGCAGGAACGCGGCGAACTCGCCCTGCGGCAACAGCACGAGCTTGGTGAACTCTTCCGGCCCCATGCCCAGCACGTCCTGCACCAGCAGACCCGCCTCGTCGAGCCGCGTGGTGCGGGGCTGCCAGGCCTGGTCCTGCCATTCCTGCACGATCACCCGGGCCTGCGTGGTCGTCGTCCCGGAGCCGCGTTTCTTGGGCCGCTCCCACGACGGCGAGCGACGCAGCAGCAGCCGGCGGGGGCCAACGGAGAACTCGAGCTCGACCTCGGGCACGTCACCGGCCTCGGCGTAGTGGCTGCGCAGCCCGGTGACCGTCGCCCGCGGCCCGGGCACCCGACCGAACAGAGCGAAGCACACCGCATCGAGCACGCTGCTCTTGCCGGCCCCGGTCGACCCGTGCAGCAGGAACAGGCCCGCGGCCGAGAGGTTGTCGAAATCGACCACCTGACGGTCCCGGAACGGCCCGAATGCCTGGATCTCGAGCCGGTGCAGTCTCACGAGACCTCCCGGTCCGGCTCGGCCGGGGCGATGGCCTCGCCGGACGCCGAGGTCTCGGTAAGGCCAGATCGATCAGCCGGCTCGGCCTGGTCACGCTGATCGGCCCGGTGACGGGGGCCGGGCAGCACGCTCACCCCGCGGGCATCCAGTTCGGCCAGCCGGGTGGCGGTCAGCGCCTGCGACAGCCACGCGGTCTCGCGCTCGTCGGCCGGCCGCGACCGGACGTGCTCCAGGAACGAGGTGCAGACGGCCAGGTCGTCGCGCCCGGCCAAGCGCTGAGTGTAGGCGCGGTCGACCAGCACCACGCGGCCCAGATCGTCGACCGGCTCAAACCGCAGCTCGAGGGTGTGCGGGAACCGGGTGCGCAGCGCCTCGATCGCGCGCGCGGGACGATGCGGGTCGGTCAACGTGACCTGGCACCAGGACTGCTCGTGCTGGGCCAGGTCACCGCGCCACAGCAACTCCTCCAAGTTGCCGCGCAGCAGCGCCAGTCGTCGCGGCACCGGGGCGTCGACCGGCTCGACCGATTCCAGCCCGTCACGCCCGAGCTGGACGAGATAGCTGCCCTTGGTGTGGGCGTGTTCGGAGAACGAGTACGCCAGCGGTGAGCCGCTGTAGCGCACGTTCTCGGCCAGCCGCTGCCGGCCGTGGAGGTGCCCGAGGGCCACGTAGTCGAATCCCTCGAACAGTGCCAGCGGCACCGAGGCCACGCCGCCGACAGCGATGTCCCGCTCGCTGTCGCTGCCCTGGCCACCCCCCACGAAGGTGTGCGCCGCCACCACCGACCGGGTGCCGCTCGGCCGCTCGGCCAGATCGGCCCGGACGGCGTCCAGCGCCGCCCCCAGCACCGCGGCATGGCTGTGGCCGCTGCCCAGCACCCCGGCCGCGAACGCCGGCTCCAGGTAGGGCAGGGGATAGATGGCCACCGGGCCGAACCGGTCCTCGAGCACCACCGGCTCGGCGCATCGGTGGGCATCGGTGCGAATGTGCACCCGGGCGGACTCCAGCAACCGCGAGCCGAACGAGAGCCGGGTGGCGGAGTCGTGGTTGCCCCCGGTGAGGATCACGCTCGCGCCGGTGCCCGCGAGCCGGGCCAGGGCGTCGTCCAGGAGGGCGACCACGTCGACCCCCGGCAGCGCCCGATCGTAGATGTCCCCCGCGACCAGCACGACGTCCACCCGCTCGGCACGCACCACCTCGACCAGGTGATCGAGGACGGCGGCCTGGGCGTCGAGCATGCCGACGCGGTGGAACGAACGGCCCAGGTGCCAGTCGGAGGTATGCAGGATGCGCACGGCACCGACTGTAGGGATGCCCACCGACAGTTGCCGGGACCCCACCCCGAGCAACGCCGATCCGTCCCGGGAACGATCCTGGGCGATGCCCTGAACCGACATCTTCCCGGCGGGTCGGTCCCTGTGCTTCCGTTGAGCCGTGGGCGACGAGGTGCAGGAGATCACGTACACGCGGGAACAGCGACTGCGCTACCGCGAGAAGGTCCAGTTGTGTCTGGACGTGTTCGAACGCATGCTCTCATCAGCGACCTTCGATGCCCGCAAGCCGCTGACCGGCCTCGAGGTCGAACTCAACCTGGTCGACGCCGGCTACCAGCCCCATCTGGGCAACATCGCCGTGCTCGAGGAGATCGCCGACCCCGCCTTCCAGACCGAGCTGGGCGCGTACAACATCGAGCTGAACGTGCCACCGCGTTCGCTGGCCGCCGACTCCTACCCGCTGCTCGAGGACGATCTGCGCGCGAGCCTGAACGAGGCCGAGTCCAAGGCCAACCGTCGCGGTGCGCACATCGTCATGGTCGGCATCCTGCCGACGCTGATGGTCGAGCATCTGCAGGGCGACGCCTGGATGAGCCCGTCGGCCCGATACGCCGCCCTCAACAACTCGATCCTGTCAGCGAGAGGCGAGGACATCCACCTCGACATCAGCGGCGTCGAGCGGCTCGATGTCTTCTCGCCCAGCCTGGCACCCGAGTCGGCCTGCACCAGCGTGCAGCTGCACCTGCAGGTCGACCCGGCCGAGTTCGCCCCGACCTGGAACGCCGCCCAGGTGCTCGCCGGCCCCCAGCTCGCCCTGGGCGCCAACTCGCCCTACTTCTTCGGGCGAGAGCTGTGGCGCGAGACCCGGATCGAACTGTTCACCCAGTCGACCGACACCCGCCCGCTGGAGCTGAAGAACCAGGGCGTGCGACCGCGGGTGTGGTTCGGCGAACGGTGGATCACCTCGATCTTCGACCTCTTCGAGGAGAACGTCCGGTACTTCCCGGCGCTGCTGCCCGAGGTGACCGACGAGGACCCGGCGGCCGAGTTCGAGGCCGGACGCGCGCCGAAGCTGCAGGAGCTGCGGCTGCACAACGGCACCATCTATCGCTGGAACCGGCCGGTCTACGACGTGGTGAACGGCGAGCCCCACGTCCGGGTCGAGAACCGGGTGCTGCCCGCCGGCCCGACGGTGATCGACATCCTGGCCAACGCGGCGTTCTACTACGGCGTGCTGCGGGTGCTCACCGAGGAGGAGCGCCCGGTCTGGTCCAACCTGACCTTCCCGGCGGCCGAGGAGAACTTCACCGAGTGCGCCCGGCGGGGCATGGAGGCGCGGGTGTACTGGCCGGGGATCGGCGAGGTGACGATCGACGAGCTGGTGCTGCGCCGGCTGCTGCCGATGGCCTACGAGGGCCTGGAGCGCTGGGGCGTCTCGTCCCGCGCGGCGTCCCGCTATCTCGGGGTGATCGAGGGTCGCTGCACCACCGGACGCAACGGTGCCGGCTGGCAGGTCGAGGCGGTGCAGCGTTTCGAGGAGCGAGGCGACGACCGGACGACGGCACTCGGCAAGATGCTGGAGCGCTACTGCGAGGGCATGCACTCCAACGAACCGGTGCACACCTGGCCGCTGCCCTGACCGAGGCGACATCCGAGATCGCTGTCCGGGAGCCGGGTTCGGCACCAAAACCGCATAATCCGGATCCGAAACGATGCTCGAGGTCATGAGGCAGGTGACGTGCCTTAGCCTGACCGTCGACACACACGATTGTTCGTTGGCGAAGGAGATTGCCGTGGCCGAGGGCCTGCGTCACAAGGTGGTGCTCGACGAGTCCGAGATGCCCACCCAGTGGTACAACATCGTCCCGGATCTGCCGGCCCCGCCGCCGCCGGCACTGCACCCGGGCACGTTGCAGCCCGCCGGGCCGGACGACTTCGCGCCGCTGTTCCCGATGGAGCTGATCCTGCAAGAGGTCACCACCGAGCGGTACGTCGACATCCCCGACGAGGTCCAGGACGTCTACAAGCTCTGGCGTCCCTCGCCGCTGTACCGGGCGCACCGGTTGGAGAAGGCGCTCGGTACCCCGGCCCGGATCTACTACAAGTACGAGGGCGTCTCGCCCGCCGGCTCGCACAAGCCGAACACCGCCGTCCCGCAGGTGTACTACAACGCCAAGGCGGGCGTGCGGAAGCTGACCACCGAGACCGGCGCCGGCCAGTGGGGCACCGCGCTCGCCTTCGCCTGCGCCCAGTTCGGCCTGGAGTGCGAGGTGTGGCAGGTCGGGGCCTCCTACGACCAGAAGCCCTACCGCCGCACCATGATCGAGACCTTCGGCGGCACGGTGCACCGCTCGCCGTCCGAGCTGACCGCGTCCGGTCGTGCCCAGCTCGCCCACCGCCCCGATCACCCGGGATCCCTGGGCATCGCGATCAGCGAGGCGGTCGAGGTCGCCGCGCAGAGCGAAGACGTCAAGTACGCCCTGGGCAGCGTGCTCAACCACGTGCTGCTGCACCAGACGATCATCGGCGAGGAGGCACTGCTGCAGTTCGCCAAGATCGGCGAGAAGCCGGACGTGATCGTCGGCTGCACCGGCGGCGGCTCGAACTTCGGCGGCCTGACCTTCCCCTTCCTGCGGGAGAAGCTGGCCGGCGCCATGTCCCCGGTGATCCGCGCCGTCGAGCCGGCGTCCTGCCCGTCGCTGACCCAGGGCGTGTACGCCTACGACTTCGGTGACACAGCCGGCCTGACCCCACTGATGAAGATGCACACCCTCGGTCACGGCTTCGTGCCGGACCCGATCCACGCCGGTGGCCTGCGCTACCACGGTATGTCGCCGCTGCTGTCGCACATCTACGAGCTGGGCCTGATCGAGGCGCTCGCCGTGCCGCAGACCGAGTGCTTCGCCGCCGCCGTCCAGTTCGCCCGCACCGAGGGCATCGTGCCGGCCCCCGAGCCGACCCACGCCCTGGCCGCCTGCATCCGGGAGGCGTTGGCCTGCAAGGAGTCCGGCGAGGAGAAGGTGATCCTGACCGCCCTGTGCGGGCACGGCCACCTCGACCTGGCCTCCTACGAGGCGTACCTGTCCGGGCGGATGGTCGACGAGAACCCGGACGAGGCGCGTTTCGCCGCTGCGCTGGCCGATCTGCCGAAGGTTCCGGCCTGAACACCGATCCTGCGGAAGGTGCTGCGGTGAAGGGGGACGCCGGGCCGTTCGATCCGAGCGACCCGGCGTTCCTGGCCGATCCGTATCCTGCCTTCGCCGCGCTGCGCGCGCAGGGGCCGGTGCACCACCACCCGGGCCTCGGCCTGCACCTGGTGTTCACCCACGCCGGCTGCGATGCGGTGCTGCGCGATCGGGGCCTGGGCCGGATCTGGCGCGATCGCGAGCCGGCCGAGGTGTTCCCGGCCTTCAACCTGCTGCACCAGACCTCGATCCTCGAGAGTGAGCCGCCGACCCACACCCGGTTGCGGCGGCTGGTGGCCGGTGCCTTCGGCCGGGGTCACGTCGAGCGGATGCGGCCGTGGATCGGCGAGCTGGCCGACCGCCTGGTCGCCGACCTGGCCGAACGACTGGCGGACGGCGAGGCGAGCGTCGACTTCATCGCCACCGTCGCCGAGCCGGTGCCGGTCGAGGTGATCGCCGAGCTGCTCGGCGTGCCGCAAGCCGACCGTCACCTGCTGCGGCCGTGGTCGAACGCGATCGTGAAGATGTACGAGTACGGCCTGGACACGGCCGGTCAGCAGGCCGCGGAGCAGGCCTCGGCCGCGTTCGTGGCCTACCTGCGCGAGCTGGTCGCCGAGCGGCGGGCTGCCCCGCGCGAGAACGACATGATCACCGATCTGGTGGCGGCCACCGCCGACGTCGAGGGGACGCCGAGCAAGCTCACCGAGGACGAGGTGATCGGCACCTGCGTGCTGCTGCTCATGGCCGGGCACGAGGCCACGGTCAACGTCTCGGCCAACGGCCTGCTCGCCCTGCTCGACCGCCGGGAGGCCTGGCACCAGGTCGTCGCCGACCCCGACGCGGTGCCCGGCGCCGTGGAGGAGATGCTGCGGTTCGACTCCTCGCTGCAGCTGTTCGAGCGGACGGCGACCCGCGAGGTCGACGTGGCCGGCGTCCGGATCGAGCCCGGCCAGAAGGTTGCCGTGCTGTTGGGTGCGGCGAATCGTGATCCGGCGGTGTTCACCGAGCCGGACCGGTTCGATGTGGCCCGCACGCCCAACCCGCATCTGGCCTTTGGCGCCGGTATCCATTTCTGCCTCGGCGGGCCGCTGGCCCGGGTCGAACTGCAGGCGACGTTGGACGCCGTCCGGCGCCTCATCCCGGACGCCATCGTCGCGGCGCGACCGTGTCGTCGGCAGGAGTTCGTGATCCGGGGACTGCACGAACTTCAGCTCGCCCGGGGCGGCTGATCCCCGAGCGCGGGCTCAGACGTGGGAGTAGCCGAGTGCCTGGGTGATGCGGTGCAGGTAGGGCTCGAGCGCCGTCCGGTCGAAGGGGGCGACCGAGGTCTGGCACTGCACGGCCAGCTGCTCGAGGAAGTCGAGCTGGTCGGCCATCGAGTCCAGCTGCAGGTCGATCGGCCCGAGGTGGTTCGACAGCGCCACCGACTGGCGGTGCCGCAGCACCAGGATCCGCCACTGGCCCAGGAAGTGGCGGAACTCGCTCATCAGCCGGCCGGCCTCGCGGATCCGGGTGGCGACCGTGCCGAGCGAGAGGTTGACCTCCTCGATCTCGTGCCCCATCGCCAGGACGCCGGCCCGCACCGCCTCGCACAGCCGCGGGATCTCGGCCAGCGAACTCACCGGCGCGACACCGTCGATCACCTCCGCGGCGAAGGCCCCGACCATCTCGGTGTGCAGCCGGGCGAGCGCGATCCGGAAACCCAGTTCGGCGACCTCGTGACGCAGCGCGGTCAGTTCGGGGGTCAGGCCGTGCAGGGCCTCGACGGCCGAGGTCATCGGGTGGCCCATGACCCGGGCCACGTTGAGCAGCACCGGGCTGGTGTCGACCACGCTGGTGGACGCCGTGCGCGCCGCCTCGACCGAGGCCGACAGGCTGCTGGCCTGCTGGTAGACGGTGGCCGTGGCAGGTCCGAGCTGATCGATCAGGCCCCGATACCCGCCGAGGCGGTACACCAGGTGTTCGAGCTGGTCGTTGACCTGGGTCGCAGTCTGCAGGATCTCGGCCAGCGGACCGGTGGCGTGCGGCCGGGCGAAGGTCGTCGTCAGCAGCTCGCCCCGCGCGGCGACCTCGCCGGGTAGCGCCGCCAGCATGAACTCGTCGTAGTCGGCGAAGCCGAGCCGGGCCAGTTCGCGCTCGATCTGCTGGGCTCCGGCCTGGGCGATCTCGGGGCGTGACATCCGCTGGTGGGCGGCCAGGTCGCGTTCGTAGGCCACGACGCTGCTGTACAGCGCGCTCGCGGCCGCGGCGAGCGGTCCACCGGGGGCCATCCGTACCGAGAGGAAGTCGTCGCCGAGGGGGGTCACGGTGGCGAAGACCCGGTAGGAGGCGCCGTCCTTGGCCAGGTTGTTCACGTAGGCGGCCATGGGCCGTCCGGTGAGCAGCCGGTCCCACATCAGGCGGAAGGCGCCGGCCGGCATGCCGGGGTGGCGCACCACGCTGTGGGGCGAGCCGACCAGTTCCTCGGCGTGGAACCGGGAGATCCGCATGAAGACCGAGTTGCCGGTCTTGATGATCCCGCGACGGTCCGTGGTGGAGAAGAACAGTTCGTCGGGGCGGACGTAGCGTTCTTCGCCCGTGGGCGCAGGTGATTCCGACCGCATGACGCCAGATTGTGCCTGGTCGATCGCGCTTTGTGCAGTCCTTTCGTGACACTGAGTGTGTTGATCTCTACTCAATGAGATCAACAAGGGGTCACGATGTGGCGGACCCGGCTCGAGGCGAGCGGTCCGGCGTCCGAAGTCATGAAGGTGGCCACTGTTGATCGCGGCACCCGGGTGGTGTTGCGCGCCGCTCACCGGACCGTGCCGCTGCGCACCCTGGCGCCGGTGACGCTCGAGGGTTCCTGGTCGGTGCCGGTGATGACCGAGGCGTTGCGCGGCGCCGTCCGGGGGATGCTCGAGGTCCAGACGCCGATGGGATTGATGAGCAGCGAGGCCGAGGTGGTGGGCACCGAGGCCGGCATGGTGCTGCGCGCGGTCCGGGACGCCGGGGTGCAGCAGGTGCAGCGCCGCTCACATGTGCGCGTCGCGGTCGACCTGGCCCTGCGGGCCGCAGCCCTGGCCGGCGGCCGTGCAGGGTGTCCGGAGGAGTTCGGCGGCCGCACCGTGAGCATCGGCGGTGGGGGAGTCTCGATCGCCTGGGACCATCCCGTGCCGCTGACCCTGGGAGCGCGGGTGTTCCTCGAGCTGCAGCTGCCGGACGCCGGGCTGATCCCGGCCGTGGTGCGGGTCGTGGCCGGGGACGACCACCGGGTGCGGGTGGCGTTCGTCGATGTGGCGCCGATCGACGTCGAGCGCCTGGTGGCCCTGGTGTTCCGGGTGCAGCGTGAGCAACTCGCCGAGCGTCGCCGGGGGCGGATGCCCACGCGCTGACGTGGCTGCACTGACGTGCTGAACTGACGTGTTGCGCCGGCCTGCGAGGCTCGGTCGGCGCGGCTAGAGTCTGCCGGCGTGAGCGGGCCCGTGAGCGAGACCGAACTGCCCTCGTCGGACGGCGCGCGGGGCCTGGCCCTGGTGCGGGCACCCGGTCCCTTGCTGGACCAGGGCATCGTCACCCACATCTCGCGCAGCCCGGTCGACGTCGATCTGGCCTTGGCGCAGCACGCCGGGTACGTGGCCGCGCTGGAGCGCCACGGTTGGCGCCCGGTCGAGGTGTCGCCCGCCGATGAGCACCCCGACGCCGTGTTCATCGAGGACACCGTGGTGGTGGTCGACGATCTGGCCGTGCTGACCCACCCGGGCGCCCTGGAGCGCCGTGGTGAGGTCGCGGGCACCGAGTCGGCCGTCGCCGAGCTGGGGTTGACGATCGCCCGTATCGAGGCGCCGGGCACGTTGGACGGCGGCGACGTGCTGCAGGTCGGGCTCACGGTGTACGTCGGTCTGGGCGGCCGGACCAACGCCGAGGGCATCGCCCAGCTGACCCGCCTGCTCGCACCGCGTGGGCGCACCGTGGTGACGGTTCCGCTGCTCGAGGTGCTGCACCTGAAGTCCGCGCTCACGGCGCTGCCGGACGGTCGACTGATCGGGTTGCCGTCCCTGATCGAGGCCGCGTCGCTGCCCGCGATCGTGGTTCCGCCGGAGGAGGAGGGGGCTCACGTCGTCCCACTCGGCGGCGCCACCGTGCTGATGTCGGCCTCGGCGCCCCGGACGGCGCAGCTGCTGACGGATGAGGGCCTGCGTCCCGAGGTGGTCGAGATCGGGGAGTTCGAGAAGCTCGAGGGCTGCGTCACCTGCCTGAGCGTGCTGATCAGCCACTGAGCCCGGCGGCCACGATCCGATCGATGATCAGCTGCGCCACCGCGGGCGCGCGCAGGCCGCTGACGACCCTCACCGTTCCCCCGGCGTCGGGCCGAAAGCTGGTGCGGCCGGGTTCGTCGGACGCGTCGACCGCCGGGTGGACGGTGACCCGCCCCGGCGGGGTGAGGTCGAACAGATCCGGCCGCAGCACACTCAGGACGGTGACCGGGTCGTGTGGCACGTTCCACTCCGTCTGCCAGAACGCCCACCATTGCTCGATGTCGCGCGCCAGCGCGTACCCCAGGGGTCCGGCCGCAGCCAGGCGGGCGAGCTCGGCCGCGGCGATCTGCACCTGACGGGTGCACTCCAGACCGGTGATCACGATCGGGATCCCCGAGTCGAACACGATCCGTGCGGCGTGGTCGTCGCTGCGGATGTTGTGCTCGGGCGGCGCCCCTGGGTCGAAGGCGCCACCCATGATCCACAGCCCGGCGGCGTCCCGAACGAATCGTGGGTCGGTCCGGATCGCCTCGGCGATGTTGGTGAGCGGGCCGATCGCGATCACGTGCACCTGCCCCGGGAGCGCGGTCACCGTCTCGATCAGGAAGGCGACGCCGTCGCGCGAGGCGACCGGTTCGTCGTCCAGCTGGTCGTGCAGCGAGCCCTCGTGCCCGGCCCACCACACCTCGCGGCCGGACGCCGGGGTGGTGAGCCCGGCGTGGACGCTCAGGCGCCGTCCGGCCAGGGCCGCGTACCGGCTCGTGAGCCGAGCCCGCAACAGGGTGTCGCCGTAGACGGTGCTCACCCCGAGCAGGTCGACCTCGTCGCTGCCGAGCAGGACGGCGAGCGCCATGGCGTCGTCCACGTCGCTGCCGATGTCGGTGTCGAGTACGACCGAGAGCCGCTTCGGCGGCTGGTCCACGGATCGCTGGTCTGTGCCCACGACGGGCTCCTCACTTGATGCCGGTGGTGGTCACGGACTGGATGAAATAGCGCTGGAACCCGACGATGATCACCAGCGGGATGGCGACCAGGATCATCGAGCCGGCGAACATCAGGCCGTAGTCGACGTTGAACTGGCCCTGCAGGTTCGACAGCGCCACCGGCCCCACGATGTGCGCGCTGTCGGTGCCCATCAGCAGCGGCCAGACGTAGGCCTGCCACTGGAACAGGAACAGGATCAGCCCCGCCCCGATCAGGGCGGGTCGGGCCAGCGGCAGGTAGATCCGGCTGAACAGCCCCCACCAGCCGAGTCCGTCGATCCGCCCGGCGTCCACCAGCTCGGTGGGGATCGAGGCGAAGAACTGGCGCAACAGGAAGACGGCCATGCCGTTGCCCAGCCCGGGCAACACCAGCCCGGTGAAGGTGTTCTGCAACGAGGCCGTACGGAACAGGTCGGCCAACGGGATCGCGATGGCGTCGAACGGGATCAGGAAGCTCAGGATGACCACCGAGAACACCAGGCCCTGACCGCGAAACGTGATGGCCGACAGGGCGAATGCGGCGGTCGAACAGATCACCAGGCCGACCACGACAGTGATGCCGCTGATGATCAGCGAGTTGACGATGCCGCGCCCGAGGTCGGTGCCGCCCAGCGCGCTGTAGTTACGGATATCGGGCGTGAACGTCACGAAGGTTCGCCACGACAGCGGGGAGATGTACCGGAAAGTGTCCGATCCCGGTCGCAGCGAGGTGGTCACGGCCCACAGCAACGGCAGCGCGACCAGCGCCCCGACGCCGGCTCCCAACAGCGTAGGCAGGGCGCGCGCCGTCCGATCATGCGCCGTCCGGTCACGCCTGATCGGATCACGGGCGGTCACGACTCGCTCCTGAGCATCCGGAACTGGACGGCGACCACGGCCAGGGTCAGCAGCACCAGGATCACCACCTCGGCCTGTGCCCGGTGCAGATCGCCCAGGGTGTAGGCCCGCGAGTAGATGTCGTACATCAGCAGGTTGGTCGAGCCCTCCGGCCCGCCCTTGGTCAGCAACTGCACGGGGGCGAACACCAGGAAGTTCGAGACGGTGTCCGCGACCAGCACGAAGGCCAGTGGCCGCCGCAGCAAGGGCAAGGTGATCGAGAAGAACTGCCGGACGCCGCCCGCGCCGTCGAGTTGGGCGGCCTCGTACAGGTCGGTGGGGATCTCGTTGATACCGGCGATCAGGAAGAGCATCCAGTAACCGACCCCGATCCAGCTCAGCAACACGATGATCGAGCCGAGGGCCTGATCGGGGGAGGTCAGGAACGGCTGGCGCGCCAGGCCCAGGCTGGCGGCGACCGCGTTGGCCAGCCCGTCGTCCGGGCGCAGGATCACGTTCCACACCACCGCCGAGACCACCGGTGGTGCCGCGATCGGCAGGATCACCAGCGAGCGCCACAGCCGCGCCCCGGCCACGGCGCGGCGGGTGTAGAGCACGGCGAGCACCGTGGCCAGGGCGACCTGCAGCGGGTTGACGATCAGGGTGAAGGCCAACGTGACCGCCACCGACTGGCGGAAGTCGGGGTTGGCCAGCAGCTGCTGGTAGTTCTCCAGCCCGACGAATCGTGAGGTGCCCGAGGCCAGTGAGGTGCGGTAGAGGCTGTCCTTCAGGGCGCTCGCAGCCGGGAGCAGGCGCAGCATCGTCAGAGCCACGAGCGCCGGGGCCAGGAACAGTGCCGCGGCGAGCCCCCGGCTGCGAGCGGGGGTCATCGCAGCGGCTTCCAGGCCTCGTCGAGCTGGGTGGCAGCCTGCTTCAGTCGGGCCACCGGCTCGGAGCCGTTACGGATGTCGGCGAAGGCCTTGTGCAGCACCTCTTCGAACTGCACGTACCCGACGGACGTCGGCCGGGCCACGGCGGTCTGGGCGACCTCGTGCTCGATCAGGGCCGCCACCCCGGCGCTCTTGGCACCGGCCAGCGCCTCCAGCTTGGGCAGGTACTGCTTGGCTGCCTCGGTGTTGGCCGGGATGATCGTCTGGGCCTCGGTGCTGGCCAGGTTGCCCGCGGCGTCCAGGGCGGCGAACTCGATCAGGGCGCGGGCGGCGTCCTTGTTCTTCGAGGCGGGGTTGATGCCCCACGACCACGAGCCGGTCGGGGTGACCTGCTTGCCCCCGGCGAAGTACGGCATCGGGGCGATGGACCAGTCGATCTTCGACTTCGCGAAGCCACCGACGTCCCACGGGCCACCGACGAAGAAGGCCAGCTTGCCGTCGTTGAACAGCGGGCTGGTCTCGAAGCTGCCCACCCCGCGCGGCGACAGCTTGTCGGAGAACAGCTTCCCGTACCACTGCATGGCCTTGTTCCAGCCGTCGGTGGTGACCGCCGGGGTCAACGCGTCGTCGCCGGTGATGCCCGTGCCGCCGTCGAGCGAGGCCATCAGGGGCTGCAATTGGTAGTAGTACTCGGTCTGTTCCAGCAGCAGGCCCCACTGGGTACCGGCGGCCTGGGCCTTCTTGGCCGCCTCGACGGTCTGCTCCCAGGTCCAGCGCTGAGCCGGGTCGGTCGAAGGCGGGGTGATGCCGGCCTTGGCCAGGGCGGTCTTGTTCACGAACATCAGCTGGGTGGAGTTCCAGATCGGCAGCGCCCAGAGCTTGTCGCGGAACAGGTTCACCTCGTACTGCGCCGGCGAGGTGGCGGCCTTGGTCTTGTCCTTCAGGTCCGACAGGTCCTCGAGGAAGCCCTTGGCGGCCAGTTGGGCCACGCGGGGCTGGTCGACCGTGTAGACGTCGACGGTCGTGTCCTTGGCGCCGACGCGGGACTCGATGGTGCTGTTGAGCTGGTCGAACGGCACCTGGGTGTATTTGACGGTGTAGGTGGGGTACTTGGCCTCGAACGCGGTGATGAGCGGGGCGAAGGTCTTCGGGTCCTCCGGCCCGAGCAGGCCGATGGTGGCCGGCGCGGCGGGTCCCGACGAGGCCGGCGCGGCCGAGGTCGAGCCGGACGGCGTGGTTCCGCCGCCGGAGCAGGCGGTCGAGGTGAGGAGCAGAGCGGCGGCAACCAGAGTGGTGCCCGCCCGGGCCATGCTTCGTGGGCTCATGAGCCATTGCCTTTCGTGATGGCTGCAGATCGTGACCATGTCTGACGTGATGTCCCGTTTGGTGGGCTGCAGCGCGGGGGTCGACCCTGCGGGAGGAGCTAGGAATCTAAGCGCTTAGACTAAGCGCTTAGATTGTAGGATTGCAACGACCGTTACCGAACCGAGACAGCCTCGGTGCCCAGCACATGGTGAGGCCGGGACAGTCCGGGGGAGAGTGGGAACGTGGCCACAGCACGCGACGTCGCGCGACTCGCCGGTACCTCGACAGCAGTTGTCTCCTACGTCTTCAACGACGGCCCGCGTCCGGTGGCTGCCGCCACGCGGGAGCGGGTGCTGGCGGCCGCCGCCGAGCTCGGCTACCTGCCGAATGCGCTGGCCCGCTCATTGAGTGCGGGCCGAACCCACTCGCTCGGCCTGATCGTCCCGGACATCTGCAACCCCTACTTCGCCGAACTTGCCCGGGCCATCGAGGACGTCGCGGCGGCCTCCGGCAATCTGTTGCTCATCGCCGACTCGGCCCTGTCACCCGAGCAGGAGGCGCGCCATCGGCGTTCGCTCATCGAGCGGCAGGTGGACGGCGCGGTGGTGATCTCGGTGAGCGACACCCCCGACTTCGCCGAGTTCGTGGCCGCGTCGACCCCGGTGGTGGTGCTGCACCCGATCGCGGCGCGGCAGGCGGCGTCCTCGTTGACCATCGACTTCGTGCGAGCAGCCGAGTACGCCACCCGGCATCTGCTCGAGCACGGCTACGACAGCCTCGCGTTGCTCATCGGCCCGACCGACTCGGTGGGCGCGGGGGAGCACCGGGTGGGCTTCCGTCGGGCTCTGGGTGCCCACCCACAGGTGAGCGCCGCCGAGTGGCGATCGCCGATCTCGCGGTTCGCCGCCGCGCAGGAGGCGCAACGGCAGCTGTCGGCGGCCACGCGCCCGCGGGCGATCTACTGCTCGACCGATGAGCAGGCGTTCGGAGTGTTGTTCGCTGCGCACTGCCTGGGGCTGCGGGTGCCCGAGGATCTGGCCGTGGTGGGCTTCGACGGTACCGAGAACTGCCAGGTCTCGATTCCGGCACTCACCACGGTGCACCAGCCGCGGCGCGCCTATGCCGAGCGAGCTGTGCAGCTCCTGGTGGAACACCAGCCCGGTGATGACCCGGTGCACGAGATGCTCGAGTGGGAATTCGTCATTCGCCACTCGTGCGGCTGCCCAACTGCTGTGTCAGGGACCTAGCCTGGGCGGAATGTGACGGCGCGAGGAGGGGCCATGCCGATGCCGCTGGGGATCACATGGTTCAACCGACGATTCCTCAACCCGGTGATGCTGAAGCTCGTCGGGCTGGCGTCGCTGGTCGACCTCGAACACGTGGGTCGGGTGTCGGGCAGGGTGCTGCACACCCCGCTGATGGCCTTCCGGGACGGCGACGAGGTCACCGTGGCGCTGACCTACGGCTCCGAGGTGCAGTGGTTGAAGAACGTGCGGGCGGCGGGCGGGGCGCGGATGCGTTTCGGGCGGGACGTCGTCCAGCTGGGACCGCCTCGCGTGCTGGATGCCGAGACCGGTCTGGCGAGGGTGTCTCAGCCGCAGCGGAGTCTGCTGCGCTGGCCGATCCAGTGCCACGAGTTCGTCGCGCTGCCGGTGCTGCCGGACGATCCACGATGACTCCGGCCGATTCCGGGGGGCAGGTCGAGACGCCGGAGCCGGTCCGGGAATCGGCTCTGCTGGTGGTGATCGGCGAGGCGGAGCGGGCTGTCGGCCCGCTGCGGGCCCGGCTGGACGACGCCGCCGGGCTGCAGATTCCCGCGCACGTCACCGTGTTGTGGCCGTTCTTGCCGGCAGACGCGATCGACCAGCCGGTTCTGGATCGCCTCGCGGGGATCTTCGCGGATTGCGCGTCCTTCGACGTGCGCTTCGAGCGCACGGCGTGGTTCGGCGACACGGTGCTCTGGCTCGCCCCGCAGCCTCGAGAGCCATTCGTCGAGCTGACGCGAGCCGTGTGGGACGCCTACCCGCAGTGCCCGCCCTACCGCGGTCGTCACGCGGGGGAGCACCCCCACCTGACCATCGGGGATCGCCGGCCGCTGGCGGAGCTGGTGCAGGCCGAGCGAACGGTGATGCCACTGCTCCCGATCTCGGCGCGGGTCGAACAGGTGACCTTGATGACGCAGGAGGCCACGCAGGGCAGCTGGGCGGTGAGGACCACCTTCCCGTTGGGGTGAAGAATCGCCCTCATGATGATTCGACCCGCCACCCTCGCGGCGATCGCACGCGGCGAGGTGGACCTGGCCTTTCGGCGGTGGGACCGGCCGCGGGTGGTGGTCGGCACCCGGATGCGCACCGCGGTCGGCGTCCTCGAGGTGACCTCGGTCGACCGGGTCGCGCCGAGCCGGATCACGGCCGCCGAGGCGCGACGCGCGGGTGAGGCTTCACTGGCGGCGTTGCGAAAAGCCTTGGAGGCCAAGGCGGATCGGCAGGTCTTCCGGGTGGGGTTACGGTTCGGCGGTGAGGATCCGCGCGCGCGGCGCTGCGCCGCAGCGTGCCATCGGCCGAGGAGATCGCCGAGATCCGCCGGCGCCTCGACCGGTTGGACCGGGCCTCGGCCATCGGTCCGTGGACGGCGGCCACGCTGGCGGCGATCGATGCCTCGCCGGGGGTGCGGGCGCCGGACCTGGCGGCCGGCTTCGGGCGCGATACCCCCAGCTTCAAGCGCGACGTCCGCAAGTTGAAGGAGCTCGGGCTGACCGAGTCGCTCGACATCGGGTACCGGCTCTCGGCGCGCGGGATCGCCGTGGTGGACGGCGGCGGGCCGGCACGTGATCGGCCGGAGCCGCCGTCCGGCACCTCGCTGCCCCGGATCGGTGCCCCGGCGAGCCGCGCGCTGACCGCTGCCGGGTTCACGACGCTCGAGAGCCTGGACGGCGTGAAGGTGGCGGAGTTGCTCGCGCTGCACGGTGTCGGGCCGATCGCGATCGAGCGGCTGCGCCCGGCCTTGGCCGCCGCTCGGACTCGCCTTTGCGGGGGAGTGAGGGCGTAGCTGGCACACTCGATCGATGCGCGTGCCCGTCGTCCCGTATGACCCGGCGTGGGTCGAGGCGTTCGAGCGCATCCGTTCCGAGGTGCTCTCGGCGCTGGGTGAGGTCGCGGTCGATGCTGTCGAGCACGTGGGCAGCACGGCGGTGGTGGGATTGGTTGCCAAACCGGTGATCGATGTGGACGTCGTCGTCCCGGAGCATCAGGTCGAGGCGGCGATCGTGGCCCTGGGCGCCATCGGGTATCGGCATCGTGGTGAGCTGGGCATTCCCGACCGCCACGCGTTCAGGGCGCCCGCGGGTGGGCCGGCGCGGCATGTCTACGTTTGCGTCGCCGGGTCACTGGCGCTGCGCAACCACCTGGCGGTGCGGGACACCTTGCGCCGCGACGCTGGCTTGCGAGCCGAGTATGCCGCCGTGAAATGCGCTCTGGCAGAACGGGATCTCGACTCCATGGACGAGTACCTCGCCGGCAAGAACGCCGTCCTGCACAAGATCCTGGACGCTGCCGGGTTGGCGTCGGACGAGATCGGGGCGATTGCCGCGGTGAACCCGGCCGAGTGGGTCTGGAAGAGGCGGCAGGGTGACTATGCGACCTGACCGAGGTCGTAGTTCAACGTGACGCGATGCGTCCCGGCGTCGATCACCAGGTCGATGGCGCCGGTGATGCCCGTCAGCTCAGCGGTTCCCGAGCCAGGCACCAGCTCGTACCGCAGCTCGTAGTCGCCCTGGTTCATGGTCCCGAACTGGTGCAGGGCCACCTGGCCAGGGCGCCCGTCGATGGTGCCGTCGAACACCTCGAGGGCGACGTAGCCGGCGTTGCCGGTCTGCGGGTCACCCGCCGAGAGCATGACGCCGCGACTGCCGCCCTGCATGCCGCCCGACCAGGTCTTGGTGAAGTCGAACCGGCCGGTGGACTCGAGCAGGCCATCGCCGGGCACCAGGTCGATCGAGAACTCGGCGGTGGTCTGGTGGCTCGAGGCGCTCTCGGAGGTCATGATCGAACCCTAACCGGCGTTCACAACCGCAGCTTGAACCCCTCGTGCGAGGCAGTGAATCCGAGGCCGGTGTAGAGCCGGTGGGAGTCGGTGCGGGACTTGTCGCTGGTGAGCTGTACCAACGCACATCCACGGTGACGCGCCTCGTCGATGGCCCACGAGAGCAGGGCGTTGCCGACGCCATGCCCGCGGAGCTGCTCGTGCACCCGCACGGCCTCGATCTGGGCGCGCAGGGCACCGCGACGAGCCAAGCCGGGGATCAGGGAGAGTTGCAGCGTCCCGATGATGCGACCTTCGTGTTCGGCCACCACCAGCGTCTCGCCGGCATCGGTGTCGATGGCCCGGAACGCCGTCAGGTAGCCCGCCTGATCGGCCTCGCTGCGGACGCCGTCGCGGTGGGTGCCGAGCTGGTCGGCGGCGATCAGGTCGACGATCGCCGGGACGTCGTCCGCCCGCGCCCGCCTCACGGTCGCCGCGAGGACGCCGACCGCGAAGCTGTGGGGGAGTGGCACGACCGCCATCGTCGTCGCTCGCGCCGTTATCGGGTGCCAAACGCGGTCTATACACCGCGTTTGGCACCCGCGAGTCAGAGTCGGTCAGGCCCGGGCGGCAGATCTCGGCGCATGCAGACGCGTGGCCACCGGTCCAGGCCATGAGCTACCTCGTGCTCGCGAATCGCCTGCAATCCAGGGCCGCAGGCGGCGTCGTCCACGATGCGAAAGCCGCAGTTGCGGGCGTAGTAGGGCGCATTCCACGGGACATCTCGGAAGGTGGTGAGCGTCAGCGCTGAGATCCCCCGGGCCGCTGCCTCCGCGGCGGCCCACTCGTCGGTGCTGTTCGTGGCGTTCGAGCGCCTCGTGCAGCGCCTCACGCATGGCCTCCGTGGCCGACGTCCCGCGCTGTGCGGCCAGGATCCTGGCCAACGTCGCACCTCGGGGTCCTTGATGCTCATGGCTCAATGCCACTGGCCGCGGTCGACGAGCACTTGTCGCAGGACGGCGGGCCGGTCGGTCATCAGTCCGTCGACGCCCAGATCGAGCAGCCGGTGCATCTCGTCGGCGTCGTTGATGGTCCACGCGTGCACCTGCCAGCCCCGGCGACGGGCCCGGGCGACCGTGCGCGCCGTGACCACCTTCAGTCCTCGGTGGGTCACCGGGACCTGGGCCACCAGTGCCGAGGTGGCCATGGGGATTCCGCTGACCCAGGAGGCTGCCTCGCGGGTGCCGAGGCTGGTGCAGAGCTCCGAGCCCAGCGCCCGTCGGACCCGACGCAGCCGGGCGTCGCTGAACGAGCCGATGCACACCCGGTGCAGGGCGGAGCACCTGCGGAGGGTGTCGACCAGGGCGGGGACGGCGCCGTCCACCTTGCAGTCGATGTTCCACCGGGCCTGCGGCCACGCCCCGAGCAGATCCTCGAGCAGCGGGATCGGCGCCTGGCCCTCGACCAGGGCGGTGCGGACCTGGGACCACGGCAGCTGCGAGATCCGGCCGGGGCGAGCACAGGTGCGCGAGAGGTCCTCGTCGTGAAAGGCGACCAGCACGCCGTCCGCGGTCACGTGAACATCGGTCTCGAGGTAGGTGAAGCCGAGGCCGATGGCGTACTCGAAGGCGGGTGCGGTGTTCTCGGGGGCCTCGCTGGCTCCGCCGCGATGGGCGAACGCGAGCGGCCCGGGCCATTCCAGGTAGGGGTGCCTCGCCATGCCTCCCATCGTTCACTGCCGCCCAGTGCTTCGCGGCAGCAGGGTCGAGAAGCACATCACGTTGTGCGCGCCGCAGGTGCCAGCCCAGGACGTTCGGGACGACGCACCACAGCAGGACGACGACGGGCAACGGTGCGGGAAACACCGTGCCCGACAGCAGGGACGTGGCGTTCGCGTAGAGGGTGAGCCAGTGCGCCGAGCCGCCGACGGGTGCGCCGAGCAGCGTAGTGACGCTCATCGGCACCACGATGGTCGCAGCCATGGCGAGTGGGGGACGTCGCACCAGCAATCCCCACGCCGTGCCGGTGCACTGAGCGATCATCTGGACCAGCACGGCGCCCCAGCAGGCCGCGACGACGGTCGGCCATCCGCCACCGAGGGCCGTCGCGACGGCAGCGATCACCAGACCAGCGACCCCGACCCCACGGCCAGGCTCAGTGCGGCGCCCAGACGTCGTCCCAGCCGGGCATCCGGCCAGGCCGTCGGCTGGTGCACGGTGACCAGCAGGACGCCGACACCGTGAGTTGGACGGGGGAGATCACCTCCTGGAAGTCGGGGTTGGAGCGCGCGACGAGCCAGGCTGTGCCGGCCGCGAGCGCGAGCGTCACCGCGGTGAGGAGCGCCGTGCGCCGGGGCGGCACGTGCCACAGCTCGGGAGAGGGATCGAGGGCCATGGGTTCACGATGCTGTGCCGACTCGGGGCTGGGCAATCAGGTTCAGCTCACGGTGGTGGTGTAGGGCGCCGAAGGCGTGCGAATCAGGAGGGTTCGTGGGATGGTCGAGCGAGGTAGGCGGTCTTCGCGTCTCCGCTGAACCCACAGGCTCGATAGAAGGCGTGGGTCGAGGGCGTGCGAGACCCGGTGAGCAGCATGGCCTTGTAACACCCGGCGTCCCAGGCCTTCTGCAGGCTCGCGGCCATGATCTGCTTGCCGAGGCCGGTGCCGCGCAGTGTCTCGTCGACGACCACGTTCTCGATGACGGCGTAGGGGATGACGGCGTAGGGGGAGGCGGACCGGGTGAGGTTGGGGATGATGTTCACGTAGGTGGTCGCGGCCATGGCTCCCTGGACCTCGAGTACCAGCAGGTGCAGGCCCTCCGTCTGCAAGATCGTGTCGAAGGCCCGGCGGGCAGCTCCATCCTCGAGAATGGGATCGGAGGGGTGCAGTTGGCGGTAGAGGCGCACGATGGCCTGGAAGTCCTCCGGCACGGCCTCACGAATCACGGGCGCACGTTAGCAGCGGCCTGGCCTGCCACTCTGAGACTGCCTTGCATGTGACGGCACTGCGGAAAGGAGGCCATCATCACGGTCCGGAATCTGGATCCCCGTGTTTGGCAACGGATCCGACAGCGCGCCGCCTCGAACAATCGTTCGGTGAAAGCCGAGGTTCGGGAGAGGCTCCCGCCCGCCGTCCGCGGCAACGAACGAAACCTGGCGCGAGCCTGGGTCGAGGCGACCAGGGCTCTGCGGGGTGCCGCTCTCGAGCTCCCGGATCGCTCGCTGCCCCGGGAGCTGGGCGCATCTGATGACCATCCTGGACGCGAGAATTCCGGTCCGATCCACTGAGGCAGCTAAGGGTGGGGGGGACCGGAGGTGGGGCACCTGTCGTGCCCGAATTCGTTTAACTAACATAATGTGCATTATCGGCGTTGAGTTCTCCTGTGGAGGCCAGGGCGCCGGCCGGTAAAAAGGTGGCATCCGGTCGATCGATCCAGCAACATCGCGACGATGACCCTGCACCATGACGAGCTGGCCGTGGACCTCCTGCTGGTCCGCAGGTTGCTCGCTCGATCACTGCCGTCGCAGGCGTCTGCGCCACTGGAGCCGTTGACGGCGTCAGGATCATCGAATGTCCTGTTTCGCCTGGGCGACGATCTGCTCGTCCGGTTGCCCCGCCAGCCGGGCGGGTCGGTGACGATCGCGAAGGAGGCACGGTGGCTGCCGGTGATCGCGGCCGGCCTGACCATGGCGGTCCCGGAGGTCGTCGCCGTCGGCGAACCCGGGTTCGGGTATCCGGAGACCTGGCTGGTCACCCGCTGGCTCGACGGACGCCTGCCAGGGGTTCCGTGGGACGAGACGGCGGGTGGCTCATCTCGTCGGCTGGCCGAGGACCTGGCAACTCTGGTCACCGAGTTGCGCCGTGTGCCGATGCCGGCCGAGGCGCTCGAGGACCCCGCGCTGTCCGGGTATCGCGGCTCGCCGTTGGCCGAACTCGACGAGGACTTTCACGAAGCCGTGCGCGCGTGCCGTGCCATCGGCGGCCTCGGACTGGACCTCGACAAGGCCCAGCGGGTGTGGCGGACGGCGCTCGCCGCCGAACAGCAGCTCGAGCCGGTCGTGAGCTGGTACCACGGCGACCTGCTGGCAGAGAACCTCCTGATCAGGGACGGCCGGCTGGCCGCCGTCCTGGACTTCGGTGGACTCGCCGTCGGCGACCCGTCCGTCGACCTCGTCGTCGCCTGGGAGGTGTTGGATCGTAGCGGCCGCGACACCTTCCGGCGCGCGCTGCATCTCGACGAGCTGTCGTGGGCGAAGTCGATGGGTTGGGCGCTGCTGATCGCCATGATCACCTTCCCGTACTACTGGGAGACCATGCCGGCGCGTTGCGCCGCACGCCGCGCCATGGCCGCCGCGGTGCTCGACGACTCCCCCGGCTGAACCATCGCGGCTGAACCAACCTGGTGCGTCTCGCATGGTGAGATTTCGACGTCCCAGCTGGGACGTTTCACCGCCGGACGGCGGCCGCTCGGCCGACGTCGCGGCGAAGATCCCGCCGCTCGTTGAGCGGTCGGAAGCCTGCCGCCGTATAGGTCGCCACACCCGTCCACCACGCCGCCACGTCCGGGTGGCCGCAGCCGTCGTCGTGGCCCCGAACCGCCCCAACCAGCCCAGATCCCCCGGGTGCAGCTGAATCGATGCGTCGTCGTGTCATCAGCCGTGTTTGCGGGCGTGGACCCGTTCGATGGCGCCCAGGGTGAGGCGTTCGGCGTCCACGATCTCGACCTCGAAACCTCGCAGCACCGGCAGCGGACGCCGCGTGAAGTGTTCGCCGTGCAGCGGCACACTCACCAGCTCCACCAGGTGCTGCAGAACGCGTACCGGGACGACGGTGGCCGCGACATGGTCGGCCAGCAGGAGCTCTCCCCCGGGCCGCAGCACCCGAACCGCCTCGGCCAGCGCCGCCCGCTCATCGGGCACACAGCACATCGCGAACGTGCACACCACGCTGTCGAAGGAGGCGTCATCGAACGGCAGCGCGGCGGCGTCCGCCTGATGCAGCGGCACCGAACGGGCGAGCGCCCCGGCCCGCCGCCCGGCCAGCTGCAGCATGGCGGGGCTGAAGTCGACGCCGGTGAGCCTGACCTCGGGCGCGTAGTAGCCGAAGTTCGCGCCGGTCCCGACAGCCACCTCGAGCGTGGCGCCCTGCGCACGAGTGCACACCCAGTCACGGCTCGCGGCGAGGATCCTGCGCTCGATCGCCGAGGTGCGTCGGTCGTAGCTGCCCGCCTGCCGATCCCAGAACGCGACCCGCGAAGGCATGCTCACAGCTCCCGCTCGAAGCAGACCATCAACGGCCCCCCGTCGCCTTCGGTGCGGCGAAAACCAGTCGCGGCGTAGAGATGTCGCGCGGCGACGTCGTCCTCGCTGGTCACCAGGTCGATGTAGTCCGCCCCGCGTTCGCGCGCCTGGTGCAGGCAAGCACCCATCAGCGCGCGGCCGATACCGGTGCCCCGCCGCTCCGGCACGACGTACAGCTCGGCCAGATAGGCCTCGAGCTGGTCGCTCCAGATCGACTTGCGCAGCCGGACGACGGCGATGCCGGTCGAGCCCTCGGCGAGCAGGACGACGGTGTCGCCGTCCGCGATCAGCTCGGCCAGACGCTCGGCGAGCCGCGCCGCACCGGGAGTCGGTTCGTCGTACTCGCGGTTGAACACATCCAGCAGCCGTCCCGCCTCGGCGAGGGCGGTGTCGTCGTCGTGGGTCACCAGCTGGACGGCGGTCATCACCTCACCGTAGGCGCCGCCGACCGGCACGGCGAGTGTGCTCGCGGCGGCGAATCCCGGCAGAGTGGACATCATGAGCGAGGCAGATCTCACCGCTGACACCGAACCAGGGCCGGACGACCTCGCCGGTGCCGAGCGCTGGATCGGCTATCTGGACTGGCTGCGCAGCGACATCATCCGGGCCGTGTTGGCACTGTCACCCCAGGAGCAGCGCCACTCACGATTGACCTCCGGGTGGACGCCGCTCGAACTTCTCTCGCATGTCCTCCACATGGAGCAACGCTGGTTCGTGTGGGGCTTCCTGGCCGAACCGGTCGACGAGCCCTACGGCGACTGGACGCCGCACCACACGCACTGGCAGGTACCGGCCGAGGTGACCGCCGAACGGCTCGTCGCGCGGCTGGAGCAGGTGGCCGACCGCACCCGCACCGTGATCCGCCGTCACGGCATGGCCACCCCGGCGGCGCCGGGCGGACGGTTCGAGACCGCCCCGACGCCAACCCTCGAGTGGATCTGCCTGCACGTCGTGGCCGAGTACGCCCGACACGCGGGCCACCTCGACATCGTGTCCGAACTCGCGAACGGTGCGAACCCCGAGAGCTGAGACCGCGAAGACCGAGTGAGGTCAGACCCCCTCGATCTGGGCGAACACCGCCTCGAACCCCGCCAGCGCATCATCGATCACCGCATCGGTGTCGGCCATCGAGGTGTAGAGCCGCGACCCCGCCAGGGTGATGATGCCGTGCGCCGTGTACGCGGCCCCCAGCTGCTCCATCAACGTCTTGCGGGCCTTGTTCTCCTTGAGCAGTTTCACGGGGTGGTGCATGTCGAGCAGCATCACGCCGCTGCTCTCGAGGTGCACGATCGATCCGGTGTTGTAGGCGACGTAGGGCAGCCCGAACCGGTCGATCAGCCGCTGCAGCCCCCGCGTGAGCCGGTCCCCCGCCCGCCCGGCGATCACCGGGGCATTGGTACGCGCCAGCTCCTCGATGGCGAAATACCCTGCGGCACAGGACAACGGGTTCGCCGACAGCGTGCCACCCACCTGCACGTGGGCACCGTTCTTGCCGTCCAGCCCCGACCCGTACACCGCCATGACCTCGGCGCGCCCGCCCACTCCCCCGGCCATCGGGTACCCGCCGGCGACCGCCTTGCCGAACACCGTCAGATCCGGTGTCACGCCGAAGTACCCGGCCGCCCCGCCCAGTCCGATCCGGAACCCGGTGACCACCTCGTCGAAGATCAACAGGGCGCCGAACTCGTCACACAACTCGCGCACCCGGGCGTTGAAATCCCGTGGTGCGGGACGGGTTCCGGATTCCGGCCCGAGTGGCTCGACGATCACGGCCGCCGTCCCGCCCCGGGCGCGGTTCTCGATCAGCTTGCGGCGCAACGCCCCCACGTCGTGCGGGAACGCCTCGCGGGTGTTGAGCGTGGCCCCGAACGGGATGCCCTTGGCGTTCATCCGATAGGTCCCCGGCACGCGCAACCCGTAGACCATGGTGTCCGACCAGCCGTGATAGGCGCCGCCCACCTTGATCACCATGTTCTTGCCGGTGAACGCCCGAGCCCCCCGGACGGCGGCCATCACCGCCTCGGTGCCCGAGGCCAGCGAGCGGTACAGCTGCACGTGTGGCATGAACCGGTGGATGATCTCGGCCAGCTTCAGCTCGTACTCGTGGAACAACCCGGTCACCGGCCCCGACTCGCGGATCACCTCCGCCACCCGCTCGTTGACCGGCCCGTAGTTGCTGCCCAGGATCGTCGGCCCACCCGCCTGCAGGAAGTCGATGTAGGAGTTGCCGTCGTGATCGGTCAGGTAGGCGCCCTCGGCCCGGGAGATCGCCAGCGGGAACGGGTAGTTGAACGCCAGATTGTGTTGCACCCCACCGGGAATACGCCGCGCGGCCCGCTCGGTGATCGCCTTGCTGGCCGGGCACTTGGTCTCGAAGTAGCCCAGCACGTCGAGCAGGGCGGCGTGCCGCAGCCCCCGCACCGGCTGGTCGACCAGCGCCTTCAACCGGCGCATGGTGTCCTCGACGTCCGGGTAGTCGCTGATCGCGTACCCCAGCCGGGCCGACTCGCTGCCGGCCACCTCGACGACGGCGGTCTCGGGGCGCAGCGCCGGCGCCGTTGCGAACCGCGCCGCGGCGGCGTCCGCGCTCGGCAACTCCTCCTCGACCGCCACCCGCACCGGCGGCACGCTGCGGGTGACCTGCGCCGCGATCCGCTTCTCGTCCGACCGCAGCTTGGTCAGGGCGACCTCACGGATCGCCGCCGGAATGGTGTAGACCTTGCCCGCCTCGGTGGTCAGCGCCAGTAGATAGGCGATCGAGACCTTCTCCAGCAGCGCCATGTTGAAGACCGCCCGCTCGGGGTCGGTGCCGACCGCGATGATGCCGTGGTTGGCGATGATGAAGGCGTTCGCTCCCCCGGCCACCTGCTGCTGGACGTTCCTGGCGAGGAGCGACGTCCCGGACGGCGCGTAGTCGATGATCGCGACCTTCTTGCCCAGGAAGCGCACCTGTTCGTCGGTCAGGGCCGGGATCTCGCGCCGCAGGAACGCCAGCGCCGAGGCGTACGGCTGGTGGGTGTGCACGATCGCGTTCACGTCCGGCCGGGTGCGGTAGATGTTCGCGTGCATACCGCACTCGATGGACGGCGCGAGCCCGGCTCCCCCGGTGTCCGGTACCGGCCGGCCGCGGAAGTCGACGATGCACACGTCCTCGGGACGCATCCGGTCGTAGGCGTAGTTGCTGGGGGTCACCGCATAGCGCTCGTGGCCGGGAACCCGAACCGAGACATTGCCCTCGGTCGCCTTGAGATACCCGCGCTCGAGCATCGTGTGACACATCTGGACGACGTGCCGCCGCGTGGTCTCGTGCTCCACGATCAACCTCCAGGTCTCGGTGACCCCTCGATGATGACTTGTTCTCATGAGCGATACAGCGGGTGGCAGTTCGCAGATAGTGGCCGTCCAATTGGCAGGGGATGACAAAATCGGGGTGTGAACCCGTCAGGTACCTCCCGCCCGTGGCAGCGGCTGCCGGCGAGCCTGGTCACGGCGCTTCGGCCTCGCCAGGGCGAGATCGTGGCCGCCGTCGCGGCGGACGTCACGGCGAGCTCGTCCGCCTTCTCGGCCCCGCAGGACGCCAAGCTGCACCGCGACGTGCACCTCGCCGTCCGAGTGGCCATCGAGCGCTTCCTCGACCTGGTCGGCACCGAAGAACCGGCACTGCCGGAGGCGGTTCACGAGGTCTTCGTCGGGCTGGGGGCGGCCGAGGCCCGCGAGCACCGCGGGCCCGAGGTGCTGACGGCAGCGCTACGGGTGGCAGCCCGATCGCTGGTGCGCCGGATGGCCACCGCCATGGCCGACGCGCAACCGGTGGACTCCGGCCTGCTGATCGACCTGACCGATGCCGCCACCGGGTTCGTCGACGCGCTGCTCGAGGCGGCAACCGAGGGATTCGGCCGCCAGGTGCGCGAACTCGCCGGAGAGCCCGAGCGCCGCCGGCGACACCTGGCCGATCTGGTGTTGCGTGGTGGCAGTCCCGACGGTGTCGTTCAGACCGCGGCGGCGGCCGTCGGCTGGCCCGGCCTGGCCGGCGTGGTGCCGGTGCTGGTGCCCCCCGACCAGGCGCGCGAGGTCCGGTTCCGGTTCGCCGCAGACGGTGTGGTGCTGGACCGTGCCACGGACGCCGTCCTGGTGCTGTGTGCCGGTCCGCGTACCCGGCGCGCTCAGCTGGCCGGTGCGCTGGCCGGCCGGGGCGGTGTCGTCGGCCCCGAGGTGGACTGGACACGCGCCCCCGAGGCGGTCCGGCTGGCGGAGCTCGCCCGAGAACTGACCGGGGAGCTGACCGGGGGGACCGGGGAGACCGGGGGGCCGGCCCGGGACGGTGAGCAGGTGCAGCCCGTCTTCGCCGAGGATCACCTGGCGGCGCTCGCGCTGCGCGGCGAAGCAGGGGCGCTGGCCATTCTCACGGAACGCCGGCTGGCACCACTGGCCCGCATGCGACAAACCGAACAATCGCGACTTCTGGTCACCCTGCGCAGCTGGTTGCGACACTGGGGGTCACGGACCGCGGTCGCTCGTGAGCTGGTCGTCCATCCGCAGACGGTCAGCTACCGCGTCGGCCGGTTACGTGAGGTGTTCGGGGACGTTCTGGACGATCCCACCGCTCGATTCGAATTGCTGATGGTCCTGGAATCGGGGCACCTGAGGCAGGCGCTACAGCCGGTGGAGAGACCTGCCGACCCTGTCGAGTGAGCGCAAACGAAGGGTGGGGCAGATGACCGCGTCGACGGACGCCGAGGAGGCTGCCACCGACGAGTCGGACGACTCGGCGAAGCCGGCGTCGAAGTTCGGTGCGGTGCAGGCCTACCTGCCGAACCGGCGCGAGGCGATCTTCCTGGCCGGTGGCGCACTGGTGGGTGCTCTGGGCGGCGCCGGTGGGGTCAAGCTGACCACGAAGACCCATGTCGCCGTCGATCGCAACGACGCCGCGGCGCCGAACACCAAGCAGGCCCGGGAGCTGCTCGAACAGGGCAACGCCCGGTTCGTGGCCGGCTCGCCGGAGCGCCCCGATCAGACCGCTGCCCGGCGCACCATCGTGGCCACCGGCCAGCATCCGTTCGCCGCGATCTTGTCGTGCGCCGACTCCCGCGTTCCTCCCGAAGTGCTGTTCGACCAGGGCCTGGGTGACCTGTTCGTCGTCCGCTCGGCCGGCCAGGTGGTCGACAAGGCGGTGCTGGGGTCGCTGCAGTACGGCGCCGAGCACCTGAAGACGCCCTTGATCGTCGTCCTGGGCCACTCGGCCTGCGGTGCCGTGAAGGCGACCATCGAAGCAGTCGAGACCAAGGCCAAGCCGTCCGGCACGGCGATCGACGACCTGGTCACGGCGATCAAACCGGCCGTGCTCGAGGCCGAGGAGGTCGGCGCCGAGGGTGACGCCATGGTCGACGCCGCGGTCGGCATCAACGTCGAGAAGACCGTCGAGGCGCTCAAGGCCGACGCCGTGCTCGGCGAGTTCGTCGCCAAGCGTGAGCTCAAGGTGGTCGGCGCGGTCTACTCGCTGACCACCGGTGAGGTCGAGTGGCTCTGAGCCGCTCCCCCGCCGCAACCCACCCGAACGGCCGCTCCAGTCCCGGCGTCGATCTGCCGTAACAGCAGGCGTGGACGGCGAATGGGTCGAGGATGCCCCGCGCCGTCCGCACTCGCCCCGGCGGCCACTGCGCCTGGCGGCCATCACTGCCCTGGCCATGATCCTGACCGGGACGCCGGCCGGCCTCGCCCGAGCGGACACCACCGATCCGTCGACGCTGCGTCGCTCGTTGACCGAGCAGACCCGGCAGGTCTCCGCGGCCGAGGCCGAACTGATCGCCCAGTCCCGTGCGGCGGCGGTGGCGCTGGAGGCCTTCAGCCTCGCCGTCCAGCGCCAGCAGTTGGCCCAGGCCGAGCAGGAACGCCGGCGCCAGGCGGTGGCCGCTGCCGAGGCCCAGCTCGCCGAGCGCCGGGCCGATCTGGGGCGCTGGGCGCGGCAGACCTACCACGGGGGTAACGCCCTCGGCGCCAACCCCACCCTGGCGGCGCTGCTCGGCGAGGACACCGACGACCTGGCCCACCAGCAGCGTTTCGTCACCCTGCTCGGCCAGGAGAACAACCGTGCGGTGGCCGCGGTGACCGCGGCGATCGCGGATCGACGGCAGGCGGCCCAGGCCGCGGACGACGCAGCGGCCGCCGGCCAGCGCGCCGTCCTGGCCGCCCAGGACGCCAAGCAGGCCCGGGACGCCGCGGTGCGCCGGCAGCGCGCCGCTCTCGATCAACTGCGAGCCCAGCTGCAGGACACCCGCGACGCCGTGGCCGAGGCCGAGCGGCAGGCACGGCTGCTGGCCCAGGCCCGCGCGCTCGCCGCGGCGTCCGCGGGGTCCGGCCCGCAGCACGGGGACAACCGGATCACGGGCGCAGTCGGCACCTGCGCCGGCGGGGACATGCAGCTCTACGCCAACGGTGAGATCCCGCTGGAGGCGCTCTGCCCGCTGTGGAGCGCGCCGGGCCACTACCTGCGGGCGGACGCGGCCTACGCCTTCGATCAGCTCGCCGCCGAATACGGGCGGTCGTTCGGCAAGCCGCTGTGCGTCACCGACTCGTATCGCTCCTACGCCGAGCAGGTGCGGGTCAAGGCGGAGAAGCCCTCGTTGGCGGCCACCCCGGGTACCAGCAACCACGGCTGGGGTACGGCGGTGGACCTGTGTGGGGGCATCCAGGACTTCGACAGTGCACAGCATCGCTGGATGATCCTCAACGCGCCCGCTTTCGGGTGGTTCCACCCGGGGTGGGCGGAGCGCACCGGCACGATGCCCGAGCCGTGGCACTGGGAGTTTGCCGGGTGAGTCCCTGACGGCCCCACCGTCGGCCATGATGTCCGGACGAACTTGGCCCGAAGGGGAGACCAATGGTCACCGGCTCCGAACAGGCACCGGACGCTGCGACGCGGCAGCGGCGGCATCGCGCCTGGTACTTCTACGACTGGGCCAACTCCGCCTACGTGACCACCACGGCGACCGTGCTGTTCGGGCCGTACCTGACCAGCATCGCCAAGCGGGCCGCCTGCCCCGGGCAGGACACCGACCTGGTCTGTGAGACCAACCTGTCCGTGCTGGGCCTGCCGGTCAATCCGGGTTCGCTGGCCCTGTACACGATCACCGCGGCGACGTTGCTGTCGGCCTTCGTGTTGCCGGTGGTGGGCGCCCTGGTCGACCGCACCGGACGCAAGGTGGCCCTGATGTCGGGCTTCGCCTGGGTCGGTGCGCTGGCTGCGGCCTGTCTGGGGTTCGTCGCGGGCACCAACTGGGGGCTCGGCGTCGTCCTGCAGATGATCGCGGCGTTGTGCCTGGGCTCGTCCCTGGTGGCCTATGACGCGATCCTGATCGACATCGCCACCCCGGACGAGCGCGACCGGGTGTCCAGCCGGGGATGGGCGCTCGGGTATGCCGGGGGCGGGTTGCTGCTCGCGATCAACCTCGGCGTGGTGACCGCGCACGATGCCCTGGGGATGTCGACCGGCACCGCCGTGCGGCTCAGCCTGTTCAGTGCGGGTCTGTGGTGGGCGCTGTTCACCCTGGTGCCCTACGTCGGGCTGCGGAGCCTGCCGATCACGGCAACCGGGTCCTCCGCCGCGACGGGTCAGACCTTGGCCCGGCAGTCGTTCGGTCAGCTGCGGGAGACCTTCACCCACCTGCGGGGCTACCCGCAGACGCTGCTGTTCCTGCTCGCCTACCTGCTCTACAACGACGGCATTCAGACGGTGATCTCGGCGTCCAGCATCTTCGGCCAGGAGCAGCTGCACCTGAGCTCCGACCAGTTGATCATCGTGATCCTGGTGGTGCAGTTCGTCGCCATGGGCGGTGCGCTGTTGTTCGGGCAGCTGGCGGCCCGGTTCGGGGCCTGGCGCTCGATCCTGGCCAGCCTGGGCCTGTGGTGCATCGTGGTGGCCGCCGGATACCTGGTGCCGGATCGGGCGTTCCTGGCCTTCCTGGCCCTCGGGGTGTTCATCGGCATCGTGCTCGGCGGCAGCCAGGCGCTGTCCCGCTCGCTGTTCAGCCAGCTGATCCCCCGCGGGCGGGAGGCGGAGTACTTCAGCCTGTACCAGGCTGCCGAGCGCGGTACGAGCTGGTTCGGTACCCTGTTGTTCGGCCTGGTGTTCCAGATCACACACTCCTACCGCTACGCAATCCTCGCCCTCGTTCTCTTCTTCATCGTGGGCGGCGTGCTGCTCTCACGGGTGGA
This sequence comes from Kineosporiaceae bacterium, assembly GCA_046330955.1. Taxonomy (GTDB): domain Bacteria; phylum Actinomycetota; class Actinomycetes; order Actinomycetales; family Kineosporiaceae; genus JADJPO01. The sequence continues at coordinate 48,917 of JAXLRT010000023.1, forward strand.
CATCCGCCGAGGCATCACCGATGCCGGCAACACGGCGCCCTCGGTGGTCTGAGGCCGATCTCGAGCGGGATCTCGAGAAGGTCCGGCGAAGCCGGAACACCCGACGCGCACGCGGCGTTCCATCAGGTGACCACCGTCGAGGCGCGCGAAGGATGGCTGCAATGAGCGACCGGAGTATGCGAGGGACCCGCCTGGGTGCCCAGAGTCTGGAGAGCGAGGCCGGGGTCCAGCCCGCGGCCCGTCAGGAGATCACCTATCACTGCCCCAACGGGCACACGGTGATCGTGCCGATGTCCGTCGAGGCCGACATCCCCGCGCTGTGGGAGTGCCGTTGCGGCACCCTCGCCCTGCGCGAGAACGCCGAGACGCCCGACGCCAAGCCCGGCAAGCCGCCGCGCACCCACTGGGACATGTTGATGGAGCGGCGCACCACGGCAGAACTCGAGGTCCTGTTGGAAGAGCGGCTGGCACTGCTGCGCAGTGGCGCCCTCACCTCTCGGCGCCGCTCGGCCTGAGCCGCTTCACTCACGCCTCGTCCGAGGGCCCGTCGTCGCGTTGTGTGATGGCGGGCCTTCTGCTGTCCGGACGGTTGTCCGGACCGTCCCACGTGGTCTGTGGCAGGGGGTCGACCGAGACCACCGTCACCTGGGTCTGCGGGGCAGCCGCCGCGAGGCGGCTGCGCAGCACCCGGGAGGCCCCGGCCCGGGCCAGCCGGCCGACGCCCGGGATCAGGAGCAGCAGACCTGCCGCCGTCCCGAGGAACCCGGGCACGGCGAGCAGCAGCCCGGCCGTCGCCATCACCAGCCGTTCCCCGGGCGAGCGAACGGTGGCCGGCCGGCCGTCAGCGGTGATCGTGGTCACCCCACCGGTGCGGCTCGCCGCGGCCAGCTCGGCCAGCGCGCCACGCCCGGCCCGGCGCATCACCACCACCCCGAGCGCGGTGGAGGCCAGCAGGATCAGGACGGTCCGGCCGCCGCCGATCCATTGGCCCACCCGGATCAGCAGCGCCAGTTCGAGCACCGGCCAGATCAGGGCGATGGCAGCGATCGTCCGCGGGCGCATCAGGTCGTCCGGGAGCCGCTCGGCTCGGTACGTCCACCCCGGTTGTGGCCGGTCAATCGGTCGAACCGGCGCCGCGCCCCCCACTGGGTGACTCGCCACAGCGCCTCGAGCACGATGGCCTGGCTCATCTTGCTGGTGCCGTGCTCGCGCTCGACGAAGGTGATCGGCACCTCCTCGATGCGCAGCCCCGCCTGGACGGCGCGCCAGGTGAGGTCGACCTGGAAGCAGTAACCCTGGGACTCGACGTCCTCGAGGTGCATCTGCTGCAGGGCCTCGGCCCGGAAGGCGCGGAACCCGGCGGTGGCGTCGCGCACCGGGATGCCCAGCGCCAGGCGGGTGTAGAGGTTGCCGCCCTGCGAGAGCACCAGCCGCCGCCGGGGCCAGTTGACCACCGAGCCGCCCGCCACCCAGCGTGAGCCGATCACCAGGTCGGCCCCGGCCTCGATCCGCTCCAGCATCGCGGGCAGGCGCTCCGGCGGGTGGGAGCCGTCGGCGTCCATCTCGATCAGCACGTCGTAACCGTGCTCGATCCCCCAGCGGAACCCGTCCAGGTAGGCGGCGCCCAGGCCCTGCTTGCCGGGGCGGTGCATCACGTGCAGGTGATCGTCGGCGGCCGCCATGCCGTCGGCGAGCACCCCGGTGCCGTCCGGGCTGTTGTCGTCGGCCACCAGGATGTGCACCTGGGGCGCCGCCTCGCGCACCCGCCGCACGATCTTCGGCAGGTTCTGGCGCTCGTCGTAGGTCGGGATGATCACCAACGGACGGCGCGTGGCCTCGCTCATGCGGGCTCCTCGGAATCGGTGACGGGTGCCGGGCGCCGGCGGGGGCGCCGTCCGGCCGTCGCGAGCAGCAGGCCCGTGGCCGCGAGCATGCCCTCCGGCCAGGCCCCCACGGTGGTGGCGATGGTCTGGGTGTGGCGGACGGGCAGCGCAGCGTGCAGCACGTCGGTGGTGAAGTGCCCGGATCGCTGGATCAGGCTGCCATCGGGGGCGATCAGGGCGCTGACCCCGACCGTCGAGATGTGCACCACGGCCCGGCCGGACTCCACGGCCCGCAACCGCGACATCGCCAGCTGCTGCACGCTCTCGTCGGTGAAGCCGAACGTGGCGTTGTTGGTCTGCACCAGCAGCACCTCGGCCCCACGTCGGACCCCGTCACGCACCAGGTCGTCGTAGGCCACCTCGAAGCAGATGACGTCGCCGAGCCGCACTCCCCCGGCGGTCAGCACCGGCTGGCGGGTGCCGGCGACGAAATCGTGCCGGACCAGGTCGACCTTGTCGCTGAAGTGACGGAAGAACGAGCGATACGGGATGTACTCGCCGAACGGCGCCGGGTGGCGCTTGACGTAGTACTCGCCCTTCCCGGGCGGCACCGAACCTGGCGCGCCGAGCGCGGGGGTGCCGGGCGCCGTCCTGCTCGGCCCCCACACGATCGAGACGTTCGAGAGGTGACCGGCGGGCTCCTCCAGCAGGGTGCCGACCAGCACCGGGACGCCGATCCGGTCGACCGCGGTCTGGATCACCATCGCGGCGTCCGGGTTGCGGGTGGGGTCGATGTCGCTGGCGTTCTCGGGCCACAGCACGACGTCCGGACGGCGCGCCGTGCCGGCATCGACCTGGTCGGCGAGCGCCGTCGTGGCCCGGGCGTGGTTGTCGAGCACGGCGCGGCGCTCGGCGTTGAAGTCGAGGCCGGGGGCCGGAACGTTGCCCTGCACCGCGGCCACCTGCACCTCGCGGACGCCGTCCGTGGGCCGCGGGATCACTGCCGGGGCGAAGGTGACCACCAGGGCCGCGAGCAGGACGGCGCCCGTCGCCGCCGGCGCCGGCTCACCCCCGGTTGCCTGGCCGCCTCGACGGGCCTGCCCGGCGCCACCGAGCAGGTGCGCGATCGGGAGCAGGTCGGGCGCAGCGGTCAGCGCCACGGCCAGCAGGCCGCCGAACAGGCCCACCAGGGCGGTCACCGCCGGGGCGCCGCCGAGCGAGGCCACCCCGAGCAACGGGCCATCGGTCTGGGAGAAGGCCAGGCGGGCCCATGGGAAGCCGCCGAACGGCGTCCGGGAACGCAGCGCCTCCTGCAGCACCCAGAGGCCACTGATGCCGAGCGCCGTGAGCGCTGCCCCACGCAGGTGCGAGCGCACCCCCGCCGAGCGGCTGGGCCGGGCCAGCAGTCGCCACACCGGCGGGGTCAGGGCGGCCATGACGGCCACGTAGAGCGATTCCAGCGTGGCCAGGGCGAACCACGGCAGCTTGCCGACATATACCCCGGACCAGGCGAGCAGCGGGACGAACATCGCCCACCCGGCGAGCAGCCCGAGCCAGGCGGCCCGGCGTGGCCGCTGGCCCCGGACGGCCAGCGAGATCAGGGCGACACCGACCGGGGCAAGCCACCAGAGGGTGCGCCCGGGGAATGCCGACCACACCGCGGTGCCGCCCGCCAGCGCGAGGACGGCCGCCGGATAGGGGTGCAGCCGGCCCGTCGAGGCGTCCCGGGGATCGCCGGAGTCGGTGGAGCGCGCCGGCTCGCCGTCTGCCGTCGCGGCGGCCAGGTCCGCCGGGGATGCGCTCACCGGGGAAGCCTAGTCCGAACTGGCGGTGCGAGGAGAGATCGACCGGGCCCGCGGTGTCCTTCGGTCCGAGATCGACCTCGTCGGGTGCGAGGGCGACCCCGTTGTCTACGGGACGCGCGGGCCCGGTCCGTGCCCACCAGGCCGCCGGCCGGCGGAGCGGCTGGTGGGGCCTGGCCTCGGAGTCGTGGCTACCCGCCCCCTGGCCCACCATGCACGGCGCTCCTGCCGTGGCGGCCATCCTCGAGCGGTGGACGGCCATCGACGAACCTAGCCGTTCCCACCGACCTGTCAACGCGACGCTGACCTGCAGGAATGCGAAACAGTGCAGGTCAGCAGGGTTGTTCCGGCGGTCATCCGGACACCGGATTTCGGCGGATGGACGGCGTGTCGGGCCGACCGGCTGACGGCGTGCGGGCCGAACGCCCGACGCCCTGACCGGTCAGGGAACGACCACGGTGCCGCGCGCGGTGGTGGCCACCAGCGGCGGATCGAGCACCGCGGCGGCACCCGCGCTCGCGCCGTCCTGATCGGCCGTGCCCCGGCAGAGCACGGTGGCGCTGAACTCGATCTCCCGGCTGCGCCGTCCCACCCGCACGATGCGGGCGGTCACCTCGAGGACGTCGCCGGCGCGCACCGGGGCGTGGAAGGTCACCTCGGAATAGGAGGCGAACAGCCCCTCGTCGCCGTCGGATCGGATGCACACCTCGGTGGCGACGTCACCGAAGCAGGCCAGGCTGTACGCGCCGTCCACCAGGTTGCCGGCGTAGTGGGCGTGGCTGTACGGCACGTACCGGCGGTGGCTGACGGTCAGGCCGAGGCGGGGGTCGGTGGTCATGCGGTCCTCCGGGACGAGCGGGTGGCACGGGCCGAGGCATGGGCACCCTTGGCCGGGACGAGGCGGTGCACCAGGTACGAGGCGACCTCGCCCGGAGTGGTGCCCTTGCCGAAGATGCGGTCGACGCCGAGGTCGGTGGCGGCCCCCTCGTCGAAGCGCGGGCCACCGACCACCAGCACCGGACGGCGATCGGCCGGGTAGGCCTCGCGGAACGCGGCCGACATCTCGCGGGTGTTGTGCAGGTGGGCGTCCTTCTGGGTGACCACCTGCGAGACCAGGACGGCGTCCGCCCGGGTGGCGATGGCCCGCTCGACCAGGTCGGGCACCAGCACCTGGGCGCCGAGGTTGTGTACCTCGATCTCGCGGTAGTACTCCAGGCCCTTCTCGCCGGCGAAGCCCTTGATGTTGAGGATCGCGTCGATGCCGACGGTGTGGGCGTCGGTGCCGATGCAGGCGCCGACCACGACCAGTTTGCGGCGCAACCGGGTGCGGATCGCGGCGTTGACCTCCTTGGCGGCCAGCAGCGGGTACTCGCGCTCGGCGACGTGGACGGCGTCCAGGTCGACCAGGTGGTTCACCCGGCCGTAGACCACGAAGAAGGTGTAGCCCTCCCCCATGGCCTTGGCGTGCACGACCAGGGCGGGGTCCATGCCCATGGCCCGGGCCAGCTGTTGGGCGGCGCCCTCGGCCTTCTTGCCCGCCGGGACGGGCAAGGTGAACGACAGCTGCACCATGCCGTCGCCGGTGGTGTCGCCATAGGGCCGGATCACCGAGCCGGACGCGGTCATCGCGAGGCTCCTTCCGCGAGCAGGTCGAGGGCGGGGTTGAGGTAGCCGGCGGCGCGTTGCTCGACGCCGTCCAGGCCCTTGCCGGCATCGGCCGGCCGGCGCATCAGCCCGAAGGTGCCGTCGCCGATGGCGTTCAGCAGCCCGTCGTCCACGATCTTCTCCAGCAGCTCGACCGCCTCGCCGAGCACGGTGCGGGCGCGGGTGGCGATGAAGCCGTCGGCCGGCGGGTGGAAGTCCTCCGTCAGGCCGGAACAGGCATCCATCACGTAGCGCACGTTCTGCAACGCCAGGTCGCGGTCGGACAGCCACGGCGTCACCACCGCCTCGGTCATCATGCCGACCAGCAGGATGCCCTGGCCGGTCAGTGCCCCGGCGAGGTTGAAGAAGCCGTCCAGCAGGTAGCCGCGGAAGACGTCGCCGGTCATGTGCTTGGTCGGCGGCATCCACTTCAGCGGGGCGTCCGGGAACAGGGTGCGGGCCAGCAGCGCGTGGGCCAGTTCGAGCCGGAACGACTGCGGCACCGCCGGGTCGATCTCGAAGGCGTGCCCCAGGCCCATCTGCCACGGCTCCAGGCCGGCCTCGGCGGCGAAGTACTCGTTCAGCAGCTGGCTGACGGTGACGGTGTGGGCGGCGTCGACGGCGTCCGCGGTGGTGAGGTAGTTGTCCTCGCCGGTGTTGATGATGATCCCGGCGCGGGCGTGGATCTGACGGGAGAACCGCTGGTCGACGAAGGTGCGGATCGGGTTGATGTCGCGGAACAGGATCCCGTACATGGAGTCGTTGAGCATCATGTCGAGGCGTTCCATCCCCGCCAGCGCCGCGATCTCGGGCATGCACAGGCCCGAGGCGTAGTTGGTCAGCCGGACGTAGCGGCCGAGTTCGCGGCTCACCTCGTCCAGCGCCGCCCGCATGATGCGGAAGTTCTCCTGCGTGGCGTAGGTGCCGGCATACCCCTCGCGGGTGGCGCCCTCGGGGACGTAGTCGAGCAGGCTCTGCCCGGTGGAGCGGATCACCGCGATCACGTCGGCGCCGGCGCGGGCCGCTGCTTGGGCCTGGACGACGTCCTCGTAGATGTCGCCGGTGGCGACGATCAGGTAGATCCAGGGACGGCGTGGCGCGTCGCCCAGCCGGGCGATCAGCTTCTCGCGCTGGGTGCGGGCGCGATCGATCCGGCGGATCCCGCCTGCGACCGCCGCGCGGGAGGTCCGGGCGGCGCGGACGACGTCCCGGCCCTCGGGCAGGCGGAAGCTGACCGATCCGGCAGCCGCCTTCTGGGCCAGCGTGAGCAGGTCCTCGGCCTCGCCTCGGGCCAGGGCGTCCCACACCGGTAGGCAGACCCCGTGCCCCAGACCGGTCTCGGCGCGTACGGCATCGACCAGGTGGTTCACCCAGGGGATGCGTTCGGCGTCGGCGCCGGTCAGGCCGGCCAGCCGCAGCGTGGCGCGCTCGACCGAGACCGTGGTGTGCGCCGTCGCCAGCTTCACGACGGGGCGCCCGGCGCGGCGAGCCAGGGTGCGCGCCCGACGGACCGTCGCGGGGTCGAGACTGATCACCGAGGATCGACGAGTCATCGAAATTTCTCCTTCCGATTGCTCGATCGTACGGAAGAACTGCACGTTTGGGCTAGCTGCGACGAAATATCAGCACTCTGCAGCCGAATCGGATCCATTGTGGACCGCCCCTCGGCTCCGGGGCGCAGCGCCACGTCGGCGGGTCTGGCTCGGTTAGAGTTGGCCCGCCCTCCGGCACCGGTGCCGAGGCTGAATCCTCGTCCGGGAGGTGTGGTGGGCTACCTGATCGCCCGATGGCTGCTCGGCTCGTTCTTCCGCCTGGTCTGGCGGCCCCGGATCGTCGGGGTGGAGCACATCCCCGCCACCGGCCCGGTGATCATCGCGAGCAATCACCTGAGCTTCATCGACAGTGTGGTCATCCCACTGGTGGTGCCCCGCCGGGTGCGGTTCCTGGCCAAGGCGGAGTACTTCGAGGGCACCGGCCTGCGGGGCTGGGTGAATCGGGCGTTCTTCACCGCCGTCGACGCGGTGCCGGTCAACCGGGACAGCCAGCGCAACGCCATGGCCTCGCTGCGCCTCGCGATGGACGTGCTCGCCCAGGGGACGGCGTTCGGTATCTATCCCGAGGGCACTCGGTCGCGCGATGGTCGGCTCTATCAGGGGCGCACCGGCGTGGGGTGGCTGGCGCTCGAGTCGGGAGCACCCGTCGTCCCGGTGGCGCTGGTCGGCACGGACGGGATCCAGCCCGTGGGGGCACGGTTCCCGCGCCGGCACCCGGTGAAGATCAGCTTCGCTCCCCCCATCGACCCCGGTCCGTGGATCGAGGCGGTCAAGACCTCCGGCGGTGGTGGCCGGGCGCGGCGCGAGATCACCGAGGCGATCATGGCCGCCATCGCCGCCATGTCCCCCCAGGAACTGGCCCACGCCTACAACGATCCCCCCGCCGAGCCCACCGAGACCTGACCGGAACACCCCGGCCCAACCCGCTCATGCTCCGCAGCCGACCGGCGAAAACGCTGTCATGACGCCGAAACGCGTCAGCTGCGGAGCATGGACGGGCGGCTGCGGAGCATGAGCGGGTTGGGTGAGGTGGGTCTCAGCAGGGTGGGTCAGCGGGGTGGGTGGACGGCGCCGGTGTGGCTGGCCAGGCGGGACTCGAACAGTTCACGGGCGCCGGGTGAGTTGCGCAGGACGTCGAGGGCGAAGTCCGCGTGTCCGGCGGCGTAGCCGTTGCCGATCAACAGCTGGACGTCGGCCGCCAGGCCTTCCGCGCCGAGGGCGGCAGTGGCGAACGAGGTGGCCATCGAGAAGAACACCACGGTGCCCAGGTCGGCGGTGGCCAGGATGGCGCCGTGTTCGCAGCCGGGCACGTCGACGCAGACGATCGTGATGTCGGCCGGACCGCCCGCCGCCGCGACCGCCTCCGACAGTGCCACCGGGTCACGGGCATCGGCCAGCGCCACCACATCGGCCAGCCCGACCTCGATCAGCCGATCGCGCTCGGCCGGCACCGGCACCACGCCGATGGTGCGCCCGGCCCCGGCCCGGCGGGCGGCGGCCAGGGCCAACGATCCGCTCTTGCCCGCGCCGCCGATCACGGCGACCACGGGCGGGCGGCCCTGGGCCACATAGCGAGCGACCACCCGGTGGGTCAGCGCCGGGGCGCCGCAGACGTCCATCACCGCCAGGGCCAGCTCGGCGGGCATGTCCTCCGGCAGGTGCGCCGCGATGGACCGGCCGAACAGGATGGCGTGCCCGTCGCAGGGCACCTGCTCGCTGCGCCCGTCCCACGCCGCCAGCCCGTCACTGATGGCCAGCGGGGTCAGCGTGAGGGACACCAGGGTGGCGATCCGGTCGCCCGCGGCCAGGCCGAGTCGGCTGTCCGGGCCGGCCTCCTCGACCGTGCCGACCAGCATGCCGCCGGACCCGGTGACCGGATTGTGCATCTTGCCGCGGGTGGCGATGATCTGGGCGACCTCGGCCCGGACGGCGTCGCCGTCGCCGCCGTGGCGGTCCCACAGCTGGCGGAAGCTGGCGGCGTCCAGGTTGAGTCGCTCGACCCGGACCCGCACCTCGTCGCGTTGCAGCTGCGGTGAGGTGTCGAGCCGCCAGGCCGCCTGAGGCAGCACCCCGGTGGGTTCGAGCACCCGGTGCAGGCCCACCGGCGAGGATGCGACCTGAGTCCCAGACGTCATCACGTTCTCCTTCGCTGAAGCGACACTGCCTGAGATTCTACGGTCGGCATATCGAAATGACGAAGAATCTCCCGTACAGTGGGGTCGCATGACTCAGATCACGACGGGCCGGCCCACTCCCGGCGCTCCGCGTTCTGCGCCCGCTGACACCTCTGCAGCCACTGTGGCGCCCACCGCCCCGGCCACCGGCAACGGCTCGCCGTACCAGCCGTACGTCTACCGGCGTGCCGAGCTGGTCGAGCCCGACTGGCGGCGGCTGCCGGGCTGGCGTGAGGTCACCGAGGAGCAGTGGCGCAGCGCTCAGTGGCAGCGCGTCAACTGCGTGAAGAACGTGCGGCAGCTGCGCGCCGTCCTGGGTGATCTCGCGGACGAGGCGTTCTACGTCGACCTCGAGCGCGACCAGGCCGAGCGGGCCACCATGTCGATGCTGGTGCCGCCGCAGATGATCAACACCATGGTGCCGGCCACCAGCTCGCCGATGCCGGCCGCCGGCGCCGACTTCACCGCGGCCCTGTACGCCGACCCGGTACGCCGCTACATGCTGCCGGTGTTCTCCGACCGGCACCAGACCTGGCCCTCGCACCCGTTCGCCACCCGCGACTCGCTGCACGAGCACGACATGTGGGTGGCCGAGGGGCTGACCCACCGCTACCCCACCAAGGTGCTCGCCGAGCTGCTGCCCACCTGCCCGCAGTACTGCGGCCACTGCACCCGGATGGACCTGGTGGGCAACTCCACCCCGCAGGTCGCCAAGCTGAAGTTCGACCTCAAACCGGTCGACCGGCTCGACCGCATGATCGACTACCTGCGGTCCTCCTCGCAGGTGCGTGACGTCGTGGTCTCGGGCGGCGACGTGGCGAACCTGCCCTGGAAGAACCTCGAGTCGTTCGTGATGCGGCTGCTCGAGATCGACACCATCCGCGACGTCCGGCTGGCCACCAAGGCCCTGATGGGGCTGCCGCAGCACTGGCTGCAGCCCGACGTGGTCGAGGGCATGGGACGTATCGCGCGGGCCGCCCGCTCGCGAGGGGTCAACCTCGCGGTGCACACCCACGTGAACCACGCCAACTCGGTCACTCCGCTGGTCGCCGAGGCCACCATGGCCATGCTCGAGGCCGGGGTGCGCGACGTCCGCAACCAGGGCGTGCTGATGCGTGGCATCAATGCCGAGGTGAACGACCTGCTCGACCTGTGCTTCGCGCTACAGGACGGCGCCATGATCACGCCGTACTACTTCTACATGTGCGACATGATCCCGTTCAGCGAGCACTGGCGGGTCAGCCTCGGCCACGCCCAGGAACTGCAGCACGGGATCATGGGCTACCTGCCCGGCTTCGCCACCCCGCGGATCGTGTGCGACGTCCCCTTCGTCGGCAAGCGCTGGGTGCACCAGGCGCACTCCTACGACCCGGTGCGCGGCGTCTCGCAATGGACCAAGAACTACCGGACCTCGATCGAGGCGGACGACGAGGGCGCGCTCACCCGCACCTACCCCTACTACGACCCGGTGGACACCCTGCCCGAGCGGGGTCAGCAGTGGTGGCGCGCGAACGCCGATCTCGCGCGGGCCGAGGCCGATGCCCTCACCCACGCGGCGGCCAGCCGGCTCGCAGCCCAGGCCCAGGCGAGCGCGGTGAGTCACACACTGGCCTGACCCGGCTGGCGTGGCGTCCGGACGAACCGGAATCATCGGGGCATGACAGCTCAGTGGACCTTCGGCGGCGAGCCGCCGGCCCTGGCGCACACCGGCGTCGTGACCCTGGTCGAGGGCTCGACCTTCTGCATCGGGGCGAGCAACGGCGACCTGGTGCCACCCGCCGTCCACGGGTTGTTCTTCCGCGACACCCGCATCCTGTCGCGCTGGCAGGTGCGGGTCGATGGGCACGAGCTGGAGGGCCTGAAGGTCGACCAGCCGGACCCGTTCTCGGCGGTCTACCTGTCCCGGACGCCGCCGCGCCCGGGGCGGGCCGACAGCACGTTGCTGGTGGTGCGCCGGCGCTACATCGGTGACGGCATGCGCGAGGACCTGACGCTCGAGAACCTCGCCGCCGAGGCGGTCGGCTGCACCGTGACCGTGCTGGTGGAGTCCGATTTCGCCGACCTGTTCGAGGTCAAGGAGAACCGCGTCCACCCCCTCGCCGGCCGGGTCGGGATCACGGCCACGGACTCGTTCCAGGCCGAGTATCGCTGGATGGGCCACTCCCGTGGGGTGCGGGTGAGCGCCGATCCGGTGCCCGCCTACCAGCCGGGGGTGCTCACCTTCCACGTCGTGGTGCCCGCCCGGGGCCGGTGGGAGGCCTGCCTTCAGGTACAGGCCTCGGTGGACGACGTGCCGGTGCCGGGCCGGCACCTCTGTGGCCAGCCGACCGGGTCGAGTTCGCCCGAGCAGGCACTGAGCGCCTGGCGCCGACATGCGCCGCGCTTCGACGGACATGCCGGACTGACCGCCACGTTGCGTCGCAGTCAGGAGGATCTCGGCGTCCTGCGCATCTTCGACCGTGAGCATCCCGAGCGGGCGGCCGTCGCAGCGGGAGCGCCGTGGTTCATGTCCCTGTTCGGGCGCGACAGTCTGCTGTCGGCGTGGATGGCGCTGCCGGTCGATCGCGGCCTGGCCATCGGCACGCTGCAGACCTTGGGCGGCCTGCAGGGCAAGGTGGACAACCCGCTCACCGAGGAGCAGCCCGGGCGGATCATGCACGAGCGCCGGGCGGGCCTGGCCACCGAGCTGATGCTGGGCGGCGGCGACGTCTACTACGGCAGCGCCGATGCCACGCCCTTGTTCGTCATGCTGCTCGAGCAGGCGTGGCGCTGGGGCGCGCGCACCGAGGAGGTCACGGCCCTGCTGCCGTTCGCCGACCGGGCCCTGGACTGGGTGATCGGGGACGGCGACCGCGACGGTGACGGGTTCGTCGAGTACCGCCGGGCCACCGACCGCGGCCTGGCCAACCAGGGCTGGAAGGACTCCTGGGACGGGATCAACTTCGCCGGCGGCCGGATCGCCGAGCCCCCGATCGCGTTGTGCGAGGTGCAGGGCTACGCCTATGCCGCGTTCCGGGCGCGGGCGGCGCTGGCGGCCGATTTCGGGGACGAGCAGGGCGCCCACCGCTGGTCCGAGCGGGCGCGCTCGCTGAAGGCCGCCTTCCACGAGGCGTTCTGGCTGCCCGAGCAGGGCTACTACGCCATCGCCCTGGACGGCGACAAGCAGCCGGTGGACGCGTTGGCGTCCAACATGGGGCACTGCCTGTGGACCGGCATCGTGGACGACGAGCACGCCGCCCAGGTGGTCGAGCACCTGCTCTCCCCCGCGATGTTCACCGGGTGGGGCGTGCGGACCCTGGCCTCGACCATGGGGGCCTACAACCCGATGTCGTACCACAACGGGTCGGTCTGGCCGCACGACACCGCCATCGTGCTGGCGGGCATGGTGCGGTACGGCTTCCTGGAGCAGGCGCAGCAGGTCGCCACGGGTCTGATGGACGCTGCCGAGGCCTTCGGCGGTCGGTTGCCCGAACTGTTCTGCGGTTTCGACCGGTCCGAGTTCAGCGGCCCGGTGCCCTATCCGACCTCGTGTTCACCGCAGGCCTGGGCGGCGGCCACCCCGTTGCTGCTGCTGCGCAGCCTGTTGCAGCTCGAGCCCGATGTGCCGGCGGGACGGATCACGATCGCCCCGCAGCTGCCGCCCGGCATGCTGCCGATCACCATCGAGCAGCTGTCGGTCGCCGACGGCCAGCTGTCGCTGACCGTCGACGCGACCGGCAGGTGCTCCGTGACCCGCAGCCCGGATCACCTCATCGTGCAGCTGGCCGGGACAGCTCCCCCGCAGCCGGACCCGACGCCGTCCAGCCGTTGATCCGGCGGCGGTCGGTACGGCGTCGGTCGATCACGATCGGGGCGATCTCGGGGCCGGCGGCGGACGCGATCAGCCGCTGGTAGAGGCGGACATGGTCGTCGACCATACGCGCCATGCTGAACCGCTCCTCGGCGGCGCGACGGCAGGCGGCCCGGTCGATCCGGTCGAGCTGCCCGACGGCCTCGGCGAGGTCGGAGACCTCCTCGTGCAGGTAGCCGGTGACGCCCGGCTCGACGATCTGTCGCGCCGCACCGTGCGGTCGGGCGATGACCGGGGTGCCGCAGGCCAGCGCCTCGGCCATCACCAGGCCGAACGGTTCCGGCCAGCCGATCGGGTTGATCAGCGCCTCGGCGCGCCCGACCAGGTCGATGCGCACGTCCTCGTCCGGCTCGAACATCAGCGTGACGTCGTCGCCCAGCAGCGGCTCGACGACCTCGGCGAAGTACTGCCGCTCGATCGGCTCGCGCATCTTGACCATCACGGTCAGCGGCAGGCCGGCCTTGCGCGCGACCTCGATGGCCAGGTGCACGCCCTTGTCGGGGTTCATCCGGCCGACGAACACCAGGAATCCGCCGCCGCCGGGGCCGGGCAGGTACCGGGTGGTGTCGATGCCGTGCGGGATGACCGCGGCGACCGGGATGTCGGGTGCGCTGGCTCGCTGCGGCCCGGAGATGCAGATGAGGTGGGCGCGGCCCGGCAGGCGGGAGTAGAGCTGGCGAGCCTTGTCGTCGAACGGACCGTGCATGGTGGTCACCACCGGCACCTCGGGCCGGCTGAGGTGGCTGGCGAGCAGCGGTCCGACCACGGTGTGGTCGTGGATCACGTCGACATCCGACAGGGCGCGATAGGCCGCCTCGACGTGCACGCTCTCGTACGTGCTGTCCTGGATGGGCTCGACCGGCCCGTCGAACAGCCACGATCGACTCACCGGGCAGGTCGAACTGCCGATGGTGAAGAGCTCGACCTCGTGGCCGGCGAGCTGTAGACCCCGGGCGAGGTTGTCGATGACGGCCTCACTGCCGCCGTACCGCGGTGGTGGAACGGGAATCCATGGTCCGGCGATCATTCCGATACGCACGTGACTGTCTCCTCCGTGTTCAAGAGGACGGCGCGCTCGGCGGCGTCCTGTGTCCTGCGCCGCGGACCCGGCGGCGCATTGCACATGAAACGGAGGTTTGCCCAACTCATCCCCGAAATAACCCTAAAGACGAGATCAAGATGCGGCGGGGTCACGCCCCAGCCGTTCACCCACGGCCGCGAACAGCACCGCGAGCGAGGCAGCGGCGAGGCAGCCCGCGGGGTAGAGCACGACGGTCCAGCGCTGTTCGGGTTGCAGCGCCGAGGCGTGGGTGAGCATCGTCGGGACGATCGCCAGGGCGATCGCCGGCAGGGAACATCCGAGTGCCCGGGGCCAGCGTGAGCCGGTGGGCAGCTGGGACGCCGCGATCAGCGCGGCGCAGATGGTGGTGGCGGCCGCGACGGCGCGCAACGGGGCCAGTTGCCAGCCGCGCAACGCCTCGGCGAGGTCGGGCCGGACGGCGATCAGCACCACGGTGCCGCCGAGCGTGACGCCGGCGACGGTGCGGGTCAGGTCGGTCCAGGTCGACCGGATGCCGTCCGCGGCGAGCAGGGTGGCCGCCGCGACCCAGCCCGGGTGCGCGATCATCGCGAGCAGCTCGGACCGGTTCGGGGTCAGTCCCAGCATGTTGAGATCGCGCGCGGTCCAGGCGAGGTCGGTGACCAGCGGCACGGTCACGGTGAGCCAGGGCAGCAGGGCCGCGGCGGAGGCTCGGTCGGCAATCCGCAGTTGAGTGCTGTGCCAGAGCACGGCCAGCGACAGGCAGGTGGCCGCGAGCGCGTGCGCCGCCAGGTCACGGGAGTCGACGGGGCCGCCGGCGAGAACCCCGCGCAGTGCCCAGGTGCTGGTGATCACCGCGGTCAGCAGCACGAGCAGGATCACCGGGCGTGACCGGTGCCGGAGCTCGCCGCGGTGGCGGCTGCGGGCGATCTCGGTCTCGGCCGACGCCCGGCGGCTCGGGGCCGATCTGGTCTGCGGTGTCGGCTCCGGTACGGGCTTCGCTGCGCGCTTCGGTGCGGGCTTCGGTGCGGGCTTCGGTGGGGTGTCGACCGGTGCAGCGGTTCGGACCCGGGCGAGCTCGGCCATCTGCTGGGCGTCGTGGTAGGCAGCCTGCTGGGCTGCCTCGTGGGCGGCTCGGCGGGCGGCGTCCTGGGCGGCCGGCTCGGCGGCGTCCTGGGCTGCCTGCTCCGCTGCGCGCTGGGCGGCGTGCTGGGCGGCTTCGTAGGTGGCCTGCCACGCGGCCTCGAGAGCCAGCACGTCGGGGGTCGCGACCTGGCCGGCGCGCTCGGCGGCCTCGCGCTCGGCGCGGCGGGCCTCTCGCCGGGTCAGCGGGACCGTTTGCTCCATGTGGGTGCACGTCGTCACGCACCGCGAGCAGCTTGAGCCCGTTGGGACTCGACGTTGGCCTCGGCGTTGGCCTCGGCTCAGCCCTCGGAGGGCTCGCCGGTCGGGATCGGTCGCCCCTCGAAGGGGGTGGACAGCACCACGGTGGTCTTGGTCGCCACGCCGGCTGCGGCCCGGATGCGTGCCAGCAGGGTCTCGAGGGTGCCGGGAGTGGCTACCCGCACCTTGAGGATGTAGTTGTCCGCCCCGGCCACCGAGTGGCAGGCCTCGATCTCGGGCAGGGCGGCGAGGCGGTCGGGCACGTCGTCCGGGGCGGCCGGGTCGAGGGGGGTGACCGAGACGAAGGCGGTGAGCGGCAGGCCCAGCGCCTCGGGGTCGACCAGGATGGTGTAGCCACGGATCACGCCGCGCTGCTCCAGCCGGCGCACGCGTTGATGGACGGCGGAGGTGGACAGCCCCGTCGCCTTGCCCAGGTCGGTGAAACTCATCCGCCCGTCTCGGGACAGCAGATGAACGATCTGCTGGTCGATCTCTTCCACGTCGCGAAGACTACGCTGCCCCGATGAGTGGTCGCCTGATGCTGGTCGATTCGGCCTCGCTGTATTTCCGGGCCTTCTTCGGGGTGAAGGATCCGATCATGGCCCCGGACGGCACGCCGGTCAACGCGGTGCGCGGGTTCCTCGACATGCTCGCCACGTTGATCACGAGGCAGCGCCCGACTCGGCTGGTGGCTTGTTGGGACGACGACTGGCGCCCCGCGTTCCGAGTGGCCGCGATCCCCTCCTACAAGGCGCACCGGATGGCTCCGGTGCAGCCCGCCGGTGGCCCGGACGTCGAGATCACCCCGGATGCGCTCGACGTCCAGGTGCCGATCATCGCGGCGGCGCTCGAGGTGCTCGGGATCGCCCGGCTGGGCCGGGCGGGGTTGGAGGCGGACGACGTGATCGGCACGCTGACCACCCGCGAGGTGCGGCGGGCGCACGCCGCAGGGGCGGCGGCGGACGTCGAGGTGGTCACCGGGGATCGCGACCTGTTCCAGCTCGTGGACGACGCCGGCGTGGTGCGGGTGCTCTACACCGGCAAGGGGGTGCGCAATCTGGACGAGGTCGACCAGGGGAGGTTGGCCGAGAAGTACGGCGTCGCCGACGGGGCCGGGTATGCGGCGATGGCCGCGCTGCGCGGTGATCCCAGCGACGGTCTGCCGGGGGTGCCGGGCATCGGCGAGAAGACCGCGGCCTCGCTGATCGCCCGCTACCGGGATCTGCCGACGCTGCGGGCGGCGGCGGCCTCGCCGGACAGCGACCTGTCCCCCGCCAACCGTCGCCGGTTGCTGGAGGCGGCCGACTATCTCGACGTGGCACCGAAGGTGGTCGAGGTGGTGCGCGAGGCGGACCTGCCGGTGGTGGACGACGCGCTACCGCTGACCCCGCACGATCACGACGCGCTGGTCGCGTTCTCGGCCCGCTGGAACCTGGACTCCCCCGTGGCCCGGCTGGTCGGCGCGTTGTCCGGGCGGTGACCCGCGCGCGGTGGTGCGCCGGTCAGCCGGAGTTCAGCCCGCGGTGCCGTGCCAGAGGGCGAGGATCCGGTTGGCCCAGGCGGTGTTGACCAGCCCCAGGGCCGGCAGGTTGTGCATCATCAACGAGTCCTGCGTGGGCCGGAAGGACCCCTTGGTGCCGAAGCACCCCCCGGGGACGAGGGTCACCCGGGTCTCGTCGCGGGTGAAGTCGAGCCGTCCGGGTGCCAGCGGCTGGCCCACCAGCGCCAGTTCCTCGGCCCAGATGTCGACCATCGGGTCGTAGCGCCCGATGAGCTTGCCCCACCAGGCGCGCGCGGACTTCTCGGACGCCGCGCATGCGGGCCACTGATCGGGATGCTTCGTGGTGTCGGCCTTGTCGACCCCGATGTACTCGTCGTTCAGCCCGAACAGAGCGTGACCCAACTCGTGGGCGGCGACCACCGCCGAGCCGCTCGGATTCTTGCTCGAAACGTCCACCAGGACGCCGGCGAACGGTTGATCGTCCGTACGGCGCAGCATGGGCTTGCTCGGGAAGTCGGGCAGGAAGAAGTTCGAGGTCGACCCGGACACCGACCGGATCCCGGAATCGTACGCGAGCGTGACGATCGCAAGATCGGGCAGGTCGCCCACCTGCTGCGACGGGTCGACGTCGAGCCAGCTGTTCGGTTTGGCCGGCGAGCGGTCGGTGAGCCAGACGTTGAACGTGTCCCGGTGGGACCGCCAGGGCTCGATCCCGAAGATGCCGATGATCGGCTCGGTGCCGTCCGCGGCGATCTGCCCGGCCCGATCGACCAGGTGGACGTGCCCGTCCCAGCCCAGGTCGAGCAGCGCGGTGGCGCGCAGTCGCTTGGTGTCCGGCCAGCCCCAGCCCGCGAACACGAGGTTGATCCGGTCGGCGTCGACGCGGTTGTGACCGGGGACCAGCTCGGTCAGGCCCGCGGGGACGACGCGCCGCCCGCCGCGGGTCGGCGAGTGCCCGGCCGTCGCCGTCCCCGAACTCGCGGTCCCGGAGCTCGCGGTGGACGACACCGATGCCGGGGTCGAGGAGCCGGTGACCGCCGGTGAGGCGGATCCACTCGCACCGGGTGTGGTCGCGCCCGCTGTGGGCGGCGAGGTCATCTTCGCGGCGGGCGGGGAATCCTGCTGACAGGCGGCCAGCAGTAGCGCCAGCAGCAGGCCGCACGCCACGCGTACCGCTCGTCGTGCCGTTCGCACCGGACCGGCCTCCGCCGTGCTCATCGTGCCGCGGTGCCGTGCCAGAGGGCGAGGATCCGGTTGGCCCAGGCGGTGTTGACCAGGCCCAGGGCCGGCAGGTTGTGCATCATCAACGAGTCCTCGGTGGAGCGGAAGGACCCCTTGTTGCCGTAGCAGCCGCCCGGGACGAGGGTCACCCGAACCTTGTCGCGGTAGTAGGCCAGGGCGTCCGGCGACACCGGTTGGCCCGCCAGGGCCAGTTCCTTCGCCCAGGTGTCGATCATCGGGTCGTAGCGTCCGATGAGCTTGCCCCACCAGGCGCGCGCCGACTTCTCGGACGCGGCGCAGGAGGGCCACTGGTCGGGATGCTTCGTGGTGTCGACCTTGTCGACGCCGACGTACTCGTCGTTCAGCCCGAACAGGGCGTGACCCAACTCGTGGGCGGACTCGATCGCCGAGTTGCTCGGGTCCTTGCTGGACACGTTGACCACGGCGTTGCTGAACGGCTGATCATCTTTGCGGCGCAGGGTGGGCCTGCTCGGGAAGTCGGGGATGAAGAAGTCCTGCCCCAGACCAGTCTGCGACACGACTCCCCCGTCGAGCGCGAGTGTGATCATGACGAGATCGGGCAGGTCGACCACGGGAGCGACCTGGCTGGCCAACAGCCAGCTCTTCGGCTTGGCCGGGGTCCGGTCGGTGATCCAGATGTTGAACTTGTCCCGGTTGGACCGCCAGGGCTCGATGCCGAAGATGCCGATGATCGGGATGGTGCCGTTCGGGACGATCTCGCCCGAGAGGTTCGCCAGCTTGACGTGCCCGTCCCAGCCCAGGTGCACCAGCGC
This sequence comes from Kineosporiaceae bacterium, assembly GCA_046330955.1. GTDB lineage: Bacteria > Actinomycetota > Actinomycetes > Actinomycetales > Kineosporiaceae > JADJPO01. The sequence continues at coordinate 67,701 of JAXLRT010000023.1, forward strand.
GGTGGATCGTAGCCGCTTCGTGTCGGACCAGCCCCAGCCCGCGAACACCAGGTTGATCCGGTCGGCATCCACCCGGTTGTGACCGGGGATCAGCTCGGTCACCCCCGCCGGGACGACGCGCCCGCCGCGCGTGGGTGAGTGTCCGGTCGTGGTGGGGCGCGACGTGGGGGCCGCCGCTGTCGTCGACGTGGCGGTGGCCGGGGTCGTGGAGGCGACTGTGGACGGCTCCGGTGAGGACGACCCAGCCACCTCGGACGACGTCACACCGGGGGCCGGGGACGACGGCACCGCCGCCGGTGACGGAGACCCGCTACCGCAGGCCGTCAACGTCATCACCAGCATCACGCCGGCTGTCACGATTCTCGAGGGACGCACAGAAACCTCCGGGTCGGGCCGATCAGCCACGTCGCCACTGCAACCGTTCGGTGCCGACAGAACCCGTCTTGAGGGAATCGCCGAAGAATCGCAGAGGCATCTCCCCCCTTGGTCGCGCAGCGGGCGGCTTCGGTTGACACCTCGAACTCGCCACGCAGGAATGCAACGAGAAATGTCGCCGTACCGCGCATCGCCGGCGGTCAGAACGGTGGTGGCTCGCCCTCCGAGCGAGGAAGCGGCGGCAGTGGCCACGCCCCGGGGAGGTCGCCTTCGGCCGCCAGCGGTGGCGGCGCGTCAGGCGGTTCGCTGATCTGATGCCCGGACGGCGTGCGCCAGGTGATCTGCCCGGTCACCGGATCGAGGCTCGGGGTGAACCCGGCGTGAGTCTTCAAAAGATGGTGGAACCGGCACAGCGGGGCCAGGTTGTGCTCGCTCGTCTCGCCGTCCTTGCCGTAGGCGGTGACGTGGTCGAGGTCGGTGTCGATCGCGGGCCGTCCGCATCCGGGGTGGGAGCACCGTGGCCGGGTGGCCTTGACGAGTGCCTTCACGAACGGCGACGGCGTGTAGCCCGGGTCGGTCGCGGCCCGGCCGATCGCGATCAGGGTGCCGTAGGTCGGTGAGCCGGGTCGGTCATCGAGGACTTGGCAGCGCCAGATCGCGCGCTTGCCGTACTTGTCGAGGATCGCGGCGAGGGCCTCGGTGGGGATCGGCCCGTGGCCTGCGGCTTCGACCCATCCGGTGCCGGTGGGTGGTGGCGTGCCCGCCCACAACGCGGCGAGGACCTGGAACGGGATGGTCACGTTCAACGACACCTTGGGTTCGACCCGGATCCCCGGGCAGACGGGGGGTGGGGTGCTGATGGCATCGCCGCCGAGCAGGCCAGCGCCCGTCACCGGGTGGTCGGCCCGCTGCCCGGAGGTCGGGCTCTCGGCGGCCCGGCCGGGTGTGTGATCGGTGTGGACACGGTCGCCTTCAGCGCTGGTGGTGGGCAGCAGTGGGGTGATGGTGTCGGGGTCGGTGACCAGGTCGAAGATGATCTGCGCCATCGACGCCGCCTGCCGTTCCCGCGCCGCCGCCGAGCCACCGGTCGATGCCGAGGCGGTGCCGGTGGCCGATCCCGCACCCGGGCAGGCAGCCGCCTGCACCCGGTGCAGCAACGCTGCATGCAGATCGGCGATGCTCGTGATCGACCCCCGATAGGTGAGGGCGGCACGGCCGTAGCCCTGCTGGCTGACCTTGACGGAGTCCTTCTCCGCCGCCGCGTCATCCAGGATCCGCCGATACGCCCCCGGATCAGCCTGGGCGACCAGCCGCTCGATCCGGTTCCGCAACCCCACGACCCCGAGCTGCTCGGCCACGGGCAGGATCATCTTCTCCACCCAGTCCCGCGCCCGACCCGCCTCCAGCCGCTCGGTCTGCCGCGCGATGTCCCGCGCACGGGTCGTGGAGATCGTCCCGTCGAGCAGCGCCTGGTAGAGCCGGCCATGCTCCTCCGGCCAGGTCGCCAGCATCTCGACTCGGGCCCGCAGTCCCGACGGGCTGGTCCGCGCCACGGCAGCGACCTCTTCGATCGCCGCGGTCAGGGCGCGTTCCTCGGGGTCACGGACCCATTCCGGCAGCTTCATCTCGAGGCTGAGATCGAGTTCGTGCGGATGCCGCGCCTGATACCGCCACGCCAGTTCACGAGTCAGCTGCGCCTGCGTCAGCTCGATGTGGGTGATCGCCTGCCGACACGCCACCGCCGCCGAGACCACCTCGGCATCGGTGAGCCCGGACGGCTGCGATTGCGCCAACGTCACCGCGGCCACGGTCACCAGCGACGGCTCGACCTGACCCGGCTTCAGGAACGTCCGGCAGATCCGCCCCGCCACCGCATCCCGGTCGTCCTCGTTCTCCGGTCCGCCGTCCCCGAACCAGCCCCAGACCGCATCCCGCGCCGACAACCGCTCCCGCTGCCCGGCGACCTGCTCCTGCAGTGTGACGTTCGCGGCCCGCAGCGCCTCGACCTCGCCGCGCAACGCGTCGTTCTCGACCCCGAGCCGAGCCACCTCGGCATCAGCGTCGTGTAACAGGTCGGCCGTGAACATGCCCGCAAGTCTACTAGAACAAACGTTCGAATACGAGCACTTCGGCTGTAGGATTCCCCCGCCCCAGAACGGTTTTCACGCCCACCCAAGCGGGCTGGCGGTGGCGATCCCAAGGGTGGGGGCAGGCGGGGTTGGTGCGCGCGGCTGGCTGGGTCTGGCGGGAGCGCGAGCCTGCGAGCGCGGATGGATCGCCGCGCGCACCAACCCCGCCTGCCCCCACCCGGAACCACGCCGAGACCCAGTGACACCTCACCCCACAGAATTGGCCACGACCCCCCGCCGCACCCCCTCGATCGCCGCCGAAGCACTCCGACGCAAGGCATCGTCCCCCGACTCGGCCGCGGCCGACTGGATCTGCCCCAGCAGGTCGATGATCTGCCGGCACCACCGGACGAAGTCCCCTGCCGACAGTTCCCCCGCCTGCTGGCTGCCGAGCACGTCGGCCAGTCCCCGCCCGCTCGCCCAGCGGTGCACCGCCCAGGCCAGGTTGAGGTCCACGTCGCGGGTGGTGTCGAGCCGGTGCTGTTCCTCCTGGTCGGTCAGCTCCGACCAGATCCGCACGGTCTGGTGCAGCGCCGTCCGGACCGCACCGGCGGGCAGCCGAGGTTCGGCGTCCCGGCCGTCACCGCGCGATTCGTAGACCACGGCGCTGACGCACGCGGCCAGGCCCGGTCCGTCGAGCCCCGACCAGAGCCCGGCCCGCAGGCACTCGGCGACCAGCAGGTCGGACTCGGTGTAGATCCGGCGCAGCAGCCGCCCCGCGGTCGAGATCTCCAGTTCACCCGACGTGCCGACACGGAGGTAGCCGCGTTCGGTGAGCAGGTCGCAGACCCGGTCGAACACCCGGGCGATGGTGTTGGTCCGGCCGTCGATCCGGCGCCGCAACGCCTCGGTGTCGCGCTGCAGCTTGTGGTGCCGTTCGGCCCAGCGCGCGTGATCCTCGCGTTCGGCGCAGCCGTGACAGGGATGGGCGCGCAGCTCCGCACGCAACCGGGCGACCTTCTCGGAGGTCGCGTCGTCCGGCGCCCCCCGGCCCCGATCGCGTCCGGGCCCGGCGGCCGGTTGATCGTGCGTGGTCAGCAGAGTGCGCAGGCTCGATGCCAGGTCGCGCCGAGCATGTGGGCTGCGGGCATCGAAACTCTTGGGCAGTGACATCCGGGTCACCGGCTCGACCCCGTGCGGCACATCGGTCAGGCTGACGCGGCGCAGCCGGTGCCCGTCGGTGACCACGGTCGGTCGCGGGCCGTCGGCATCGGAGCTGCCGGTCGTGTCGACCACCACCGCCCAGGCGGCGCGGCGGCCGGCCCCGATCCGGATCACGTCGCCGCGGCGCAGTTGCTCCAGCGAGGCGATGGCATCGAGCCGACGACCGGCGGCGGCCGACCGGGACGACTCGGCCTCGAGGCGCCCGATCCGGCGGCGCAACGCCATGTACTCCGCGAACTCGCCCAGGTGACAGGTCATCGCCTCGGTGTAGCCGGCGAGCGCCTCCTCCTGGCGGCGCAACTGCCGGGCCAGACCGACCACGCCCTGGTCGGCCTGGTACTGGGCGAAGGAGGTCTCGAGGATCTGCCGCGCCCGCTCGCGGCCCACCTGGGCCACCAGGTTGACGGCCATGTTGTAGGTCGGTCGAAAGCTCGACCGCAGCGGGTAGGTGCGGGTCGAGGCGAGCCCGGCCAGGGCGTGGGGGTCGAGACCCTCGTGCCACAGCACCACCGCGTGGCCCTCGATGTCGATGCCGCGCCGTCCGGCCCGGCCGGTGAGTTGGGTGTACTCGGCGGGCGTGATGTCGGCGTGGGTCTCGCCGTTCCACTTGATCAGCTTCTCGAGCACCACGGTGCGGGCGGGCATGTTGATGCCCAGCGCCAGCGTCTCGGTGGCGAAGACCACCTTGACCAACCCCGCGGCGAACAGCTGCTCGACGACCTCCTTGAAGGTGGGCAGCAGTCCGGCATGGTGCGCGGCGATGCCGCGCTGGAGCGCCTCGAGCCAGGTGCGATACCCCAGGACGGCGCGGTCGGCGTCCGGGATCGCGGTCGTGCCCTCGGCCACGATCTGGGCGATCTGCTCGCGCTCGGCAGCAGTCGTCAACCGCAGCCCGCTGGCCAGGCACTGCTCGACGGCGGCCTCGCACCCCGCCCGGCTGAAGACGAAGGTGATCGCCGGCAGCAGGCCCGCGCGATCGAGCATCGCGATCACCTCGGGACGGGCCGGCGGACGACGCCGCGGGCCGCGCGATCCCGGCCCCCGTCCGCGGGTGCGCCCACCCGGTCGGGTCTGGCGGCGATAGGTCTCACGCAGCTCGGGGTTCACCCGGGGCTCACCGTGCCCGGCGTGCGCCCCGGGGTGGCTGCCCTCGGCGAACAGGTCGACGATGCCGCCGGCGGTCAGCACGTGCTGCCACAACGGCACCGGTCGGTGTTCCCAGACCACCACGTCGGTGTCGCCGCGCACCTCGGCGAGCCAGGCGCCGAACTCCTCGGCGTTGCTGACCGTCGCCGACAGCGAGGCGATCTGCACCTGCTGCGGCAGGTGGATGATGACCTCTTCCCACACCGGGCCGCGGAACCGGTCGGCCAGGTAGTGCACCTCGTCCATCACGACGAAGCCGAGCCCGGCCAGGGTCGGTGAGTCGGCGTAGAGCATGTTGCGCAGCACCTCGGTGGTCATCACGACCACCGGCGCCTCACTGTTGATCGCGGTGTCGCCGGTCAGCAACCCCACCCGGTCGGCGCCGTACCGGGCCACCAGATCGGTGTACTTCTGGTTCGACAGCGCCTTGATCGGGGTGGTGTAGAAGGCCTTGCGGCCCTCGGCGAGTGCCAGATGGACGGCGAACTCCCCCACCACCGTCTTGCCCGACCCGGTGGGAGCCGCCACCAGGACGCCGCGCCCGCCCTCGAGCGCACGGCACGCACGCACCTGGAAATCGTCGAGGACGAAGTCGTACCCGGCCGCGAAGCCCTCGAGCCGGTTGGTGGACACGGCCCCACGCTATCGAGATCTCCCGCGGCGCGGGTCACGCACCCGGCGGGGCCAGCAGCTGGATCGCGCCCGGGACGACCTCGCAGCTCATCGGCAGCGGGGCCAGCCGCTCGCCGTCCGCGTACCCCACGATGCCCGCTGCCTCGATGCGCACCGTACGAGCCCGGGTCAGCGTCACCGCCGGGTGGCTCAGGTGCTCGCCGCGGAACACCTTGGGGAACAGCCGGATCAACGCCCGCCGGGGCATCGGCCCGGCGATCACCACGTCGAGCAGGCCGTCGTCCATCAGCGCACCGGCACAGATCCGCATGCCACCCCCGTAGGCGGGTCCGTTGCCGACGGCCACCAGGACCGCGCCCGTATCGCGCCGCTCGCCGTCCAGCCGGATCGTGTACTGCCGGGCGTGGAACACCGGCAGCTCGCGGACGATGGCCAGGTCGTACCGCAGCCGGCCGCGCGGCCAGGACCAGCCGTTGGCGCGCTCGTTGACGATGCTGTCGAACCCGGCGCTGAGCACCCCGCTGAACCAGCCGGACGCCCCGGCGTCGTCCCGCCAGCGGGCGGCGTCCACGGTTCGGCGGTGGCCGCAGGACAGGGCATCGCGGACGACGCGCGCTGCCGCGACGGGGTCCCCCACCGGCAGGCCGAGTTCGCGGGCGTTGTCGTTGCCGGTACCCGCCGCGACGATGCCCAGCGGGGTGGGGGTGCCGGCCACCAGGTTCACCCCCAGGTGAACCATGCCGTCCCCGCCGACCACGACCAGGGCGGCGGCGCCGTCCTCGAGCGCCCGGCGGGCGCGCTCGCGCAGGGCGAGGGCGTTCTCGGCGATCAGCAGCTCTGCCGTGATCGAGGGAGCGGCCGGGTCGTCGCCGTCCTGCAGGATGGCCACGACGTCGTCGCCGGCCCGGGCGCCGTGACCGCCACCGGCCGTCGGGTTGACCGCGACGACCACCGAGATCGACGTCATCGTCAGGTGGCGTCGTCGAAACGTTGACCAGGGCCCTGGTCGAGGTCGTCGAGGGGCGTCGGATCATCGATCGGGGTCGGGGCATCGATCGCGCTGGTCTCGTCGTCCGACAGCCCCGCGAAGGCGGCGCGCTTGGCGCGGCGACGATCCATCAACGCGGAGAAGCCGACCGCGAGCGCGTACAGGCCACACATCGGCAGCGCCAGCGCCAGCATCGAGCCGGCGTCCGGGGTGGGCGAGGCGATGGCGGCGAACAGGAAGACCAGGAACACCGCGATCCGCCAGCTGCGCGCCATCGCCGCGGCACTCACCAGCCCGGCCAGGTTCAGCGCCACCAGGAACAGCGGCAGCAGGAAGGCCAGCCCGAAGGCGAGCAGCAGCCGGGTGACGAAGGCGAAGTACTTCTCGGCGCTGGGCAGCAGCGAGGTGCCCGGCTCGGCGAAGTCGGCGAAGAAGGTGACTGCGTTCGGCAACACCAGCCAGCCGATCCAGATGCCGGCGGCGAACAACGGCGCCCCGACCGCCGAGAAGGCCATGGCGTGGCGCTTCTCGCGCCGGGTCAGGCCCGGGACGACGAACGCCCACAGCTGGTACAGCCACACCGGGCTGGCCAGCAGGATGCCCAGGTACATCGACATGGACAGGTGGAGGTTGAAGGCCCCCATCAGATCGGCGAAGTTGATGTTCGCCGTGATGCCCCGCTCGCGAGCGATCCTGAGCAGCGGCTGCTGCACCGCCTGGAACAACCGCGGATAGACGAACCACCCGCCGAGCGCGCCCAGGATGATGGCGACGGCCGCGATCAGCAGTCGTCGGCGCAGCTCGGCCAGGTGTTCCCGCAGGGGCATCCGCCCCTCGGGGTTCTTACCGGCACGCCGCGGCGTCATCACGGCCACGGCGCGCGGTCAGGCGTCGCGACGCGGGTCGGTGACCGGGTCGACGCTCGGGATGCTGCCGCCCTCGACGGCTTGCGGCGTGCGGGGGGCGTCGTCGTCCTTGAGGTCCTTGACCTCGGCCTTGAGGATGCGCAGCGAGCGACCGACACCGCGCGCCGCGTCCGGCAGCCGCTTGGCTCCGAACAGCACGATGACGACGATGAGCAAGACGACGAGGTGCCATCCCTCGAACAGACCACGCACCATGAGAGCTGCCCCTTCGGTCGGACGTTGCGGACATGCTACGTCCCGTTGGCCCTCAGCGGCGCCGCGCCCTCGACACCCGCTCCTGACGCAACCGTTGCGGGCTGTCGAACACCGCCGGTACGGCTGACGCCGTCGACGCGGCGGCGCCCCGCGCAGCCTGAGCCGCCTCCAGCTGGTCGAGCTGATCGGTGACCACCTCGAGCTGGGCCGATGCCGTGCTCAGCTCGTCGAACAGCGCCATGGCCTTGCGCCACACCGAGCGCGCCTGGACGAACAGCACCCAGCCGCCACCCAGGGCGATCAGCACGAAGACGATCAGCCAGGCCCACCAGATCACCCGGGCAGCCTAACGCTCCCCCGCGTCCCTACGAGATGGGTGAGGATGGCGAGGATGGAGTGGTGTCAGATGGCGGTCTCGGGCTCGGTGCTCAGCGGCAGGCCGGTGGGTTGCCCGGTGGCCGCCGCGGCGGCCACCAGATCGGCGTGGTCGAGCCACAGCGCGAAGTCGAGCACGTCGTCGTAGCTCAGGGCGGGGCCGTGATGCTCCTCGAGCGCCTCGGCCGGCACCGACCACGGCTCGGCGATGACACCGCCGGAGATCAGCAGGGCGACGACGTCACGTCCGGCCGGCTTGCGGATCTCCTCCAGGCAGGTGCCGCAGGTGAATGCGTAGTACGACCAGGCCTTCACCGAGCAGACGACCAGTCGGACCTGAGGTGGGGTGAGCTCTACGTCACCGCAGCTCGGGCACGACGCCTTGATCGTCGTCATGGTGGGGGCCTCCCTTGGTTGTCGATGCCGGTACCCGTCAAACCAGTCGGTAGCACTCTGCAGTCACATGAGTACTCTCGGTTAACACTGGTGTCATCGTGGCAGGTGCTTCCGCACCCTCGACCGCGCGACACGACGCCCACAGACCGCCACGGAAGAATCAGCGGAACGGCCGATCAGTGGGTGGCCAGAAGGGCCAGGTGAGTCTCGGGCGAGTCGCGTGTAACGCGGCTCAATAGGCCGCGAGCGCGCCGTCCGCCAGCTCCGCGACCCGGGCCGCCACCTCGGCCGGGGCCAGCACCCGCATCGACCCGCCGAGCTGCAGCGCGAGCCGGGGCAGCCAGTCGGGCGAGGCAGTGCGCAGCCACACCTGCAGCCCGCCGTCGGGCAGTTCCACCGCCTGCTCGATCGGGTAGTACTCCGCCACCCATCGGGCCTGGCGGGTCAGCTCGACGGTGACGACCAGGTCATCCGGCGAGGCGGTGAACAGCCCCTCGTCCACGTCCGGGGCGACCGCTCCGGCGGGCGGGGTGCCGTCGACGTCCAGCAGGTGCACGCTGACCACCCGGTCGAGGCGGAAGCGGCGCACGCTCTCGGCCCGATGGCACCAGCCGTCCAGGTACCAGCGGTCCCCCACGGTGACCACGCGGATCGGATCGACATCCCGCTCGGTGGTCTCGTCGCGGCTGGGCACCAGGTATGCGAGGTGCAGCCGCCGGTGCCGGCGGACCGCCTCGCGCATCGTGCTCAAGGTGGTCTCGTTCGCCCCGCGGGACAGGTCGACCGTGAGGGTCGCGGCAGCGGCCGCGGCGTCCCCCGCGGCACTGGACAGCTTGGTCAACGCCGACTCGAGCGCGTCCCGATCGTGCAACCCGGGCACCTCGGCCAGGGTGCGCAGGCCGACCAGCAGGGCCACGGCCTCGTCGATGCCCAGGCGCAGCGGACGGGCGATCGCATCGGCATTGCGCAGGTAGATCCGGCCGGACTCCCAGTCGGCGTCGATCAGGTCGTCCGGCAGGTGCCCTGGCGTGCCGCAGACGAACAACAACTCGAGGTCCTTGACCAGCTCGGCCTCGGTGATCTCGAAGTGCGCCGCCGCCTCGGCCAGCGGCACCCCCTGACGCTGCAGCAGCCAGGGCACCATGGTCAGCAACCGCGACAGCCGGTTGGTCGCCCCGAGGTTCATCGCGCCGGCTCCGGGTCCTGCGCCGGTACCGCGTGCACCGATCGGGCGCCACGCAGCAGGGCGATCACCCGGTCGCGCAGGTCCTCGGGGGCATGCACCACGACGTCCGGGCCGTACCCGGCCAACTGCTGCGCCAGCTGGGCGGCGTCCCCGATGGTCAGTTCGACCACGTCCCAGCCACTGGCCGACGCCTGCGGGTCGTCGAGGGCGCGGGCGCCGTCCCGCAGCCGCAGGGCGGTGCCGCGACCGGGACGCAGCTGTACCCGAGCGGTTCGCTCGTCCTGCTCTGCTCGGCCGTGGCGCACCATGGCGGCAGGGTCGAGATCATCCGGTTTGACCACGCTGCCGGCCGCCCCGATGCGACGGATGCCGCCCTCGATGCGGGACAGCTTGAACGCCCGTGGCGCCGATCGGGCGCGATCGAAACCCACCAGGTACCACCAGCCGCCGCGGGCGGTCAGTGCCCAGGGCTCGACCTTGCGTTCGGCCGCCTTCGCCTCGCCCGGCTTGCGGTAGCGGAAGGCCACCGGGGCGGCGTCCCGGGTGGCCGCGTAGAGCGGTTCGAACGACGGCTCGGCAGCGCGGACCCGCGGCTCGACGCCGACCAGGGTCTCGGCGTCCACCGCGACGCCCGACGATCGGAGCTTGACCATCGCGCGGGCGGCCGGCCCGGCCAGGCTCGCCTGCTGCCACACCCGGCTGGCCAGCCCCAGCACGGCCAGCTCCTCGGCGGTCAGGTCGACAGCGGGCAGTTCGTAGCTGGTGCGATCGATGCGATAGCCGACCTCGTCCTCGAACCAAGCCTCGTACGAGCCGGTCACCAGCGGGACGCCGAGCTCGCGCAGATCCTCCTTGTCGCGCTCGAACATGCGGTCGAAGGCCTCGACGGATTCGCAGCGCTCGTACTGTGGAACTGCACGCCGGATCTGCTCCTTGGTCAGCCACCGCGTGGTTGCCGCCAGGGCGATGACCAGATTGAGCAGCCGTTCGGTACGGTTCGTCGCGGGCATCACCGGTGACGCTACCCGAGGCGGGGCGTCACGGTCGCGAGGTCGGGCGGAGGAAAGCGACGTGAGTGGCTGGCGCGAGGGCAGGGTCACCTCCCTCGATGCCGAGTGGGACGGTGCGTTGGAGTGCACCGTCGACGTGCTGGACGACGCCACGCGCACCTGGACGGCGGTGCGTGCCCTGGCCTACCCCGCGCTGGTCGGCCGCCCGATCGTCGGCGACCTGGTGCTGCTCAACACCGCTGCGCTCGAGGCAGGGCTCGGCACCGGGGGGTACGCGTTCATCGTCGCGATCCCTCATCGGGCGGCGACGGGGGTCGCGCTCGGCCCGGGGCACGTGGTCAAGGCGCGGTACACCCCGCAACAGATCATGGTCCTGGGGGTGGACGAGGAGGCCTCACCGCATCACGCGCTGCTGCGGGACGCCGACGACCTGGGTGGTATGCCGGTGATCGTCGCCGATCTGCACTCGCACCTGCCGGCGGTGATCGCCGGCATCCGGGCGGACTGGCCGCTCACCGCGCCGCCGCCCCGGGTCGCCTACGTCATGACGGACGGCGCCAGCCTGCCGGCCTGGTTCTCGCGGGCGGTCGCCGGGCTGCGTGCCGCGACGTGGATCGACGCCTGCATCACGGTCGGGCAGGCCTTCGGCGGGGATCTCGAGGCGGTGAGCCTGCACACCGGCCTACTGGCCGCGCGGCTCGTGGTCAACGCGGACATCACCGTGGTGACCCCTGGCCCGGGCGTGGTCGGCACCGGGACCCGCTGGGGGTTCAGCGGCGTGGCCACCGGCGAGGCGGTGAACGCCGCGGCGACCCTGCGCGGGCGACCGGTGGCGACCCTGCGGATCTCTGCGGCCGACGCCCGTGCCCGGCACCGCGGCGTCTCGCACCACACCCTGACCGCACTCGGCCGGGTCGCGCTGGCCACGGCCGACGTGGTGGTGCCGAAGCTGGGCGTTCCCGGTCAGGACGGCGAGGCCTGGGCCGACGTCGGGGTGGAGGTCCGGGCGGCCGCGGCCACGCTGGCCCCGCCGACCGGTCGGCACAACCTGGTCGAGGTGGGCCTGGACGGCTTGCGCGCAGCCCTGGACGACAGCCCGGTGCGGCTGTCGACCATGGGCCGCGGCGTGGACGCCGACGAGCCGGCCTTCCTGGCGGCCGCGGCCGCCGGCCGGCACGCCGTGGCGTTGCTGGGCGCCTGACGGCTCAGCCGACGCCGACCAGGTCGACCACGAAGATCAGCGTCTCGTTCGGGCCGATCGCCCGGCCGGCACCCCGGCTGCCGTACGCCAGGTGCGGCGGGATGACCAGCCGGCGTCGTCCGCCGACCTTCATGCCCGCGATGCCCTGGTCCCAACCGGCGATGACCTGGCCGACCCCGAGCCGGAAGTCCAGGGCCGAGCCCCGGCTCCAGGAAGCGTCGAACTCCTCACCCGTCGAGAAGGACACCCCGACGTAGTGCGCGCTGACGCGGCTGCCCGCGGTGGCCTCGGCGCCGGTGCCCTCGACCTCGTCGATGATCTGCAGCTCGGCCGGCGGCTCGCCCCCCGGGAAATCGATCTCCGGCTTGCCGCGCCCGTTCAGGACGTCGTCGCTCACGTGCATCTCCTCGGTCTCGGTGGGTCTGGGGTCGTGCAGGTCGGTGTGTCGCGCCGGGGTGTCGCGTTCGTTCGGGAGCCGGCTCAGGCGGCGTCCAGGATGTCGACCACGAACACCAGGGTGTCGGTTCCCTTGATCTTGGCCTCGGGCTTGCCCTCGGCGCCGTAGCCGTCGTCGGGCGGGATGACCAGCAGCAGCTGGCTACCGACGGGCTGACCGACCAGGCCGCGGTCCCAACCGGCGATCACCTTGCCCATCCCGATCGGGAAGCTGGCCGGCACGGGACGACCCCAGGAGCTGTCGAACTGCTGGCCGCCGGGCCAGATCACCCCGGTGTAGCGCACGGTGATCTGCTGGCCGCGGGCCACCTTGGGACCGGCGCCGAGGATCAGGGGTTGCACCACCAGGGTGGTGGGAGGGTCGGCCGTGGGCAGGGTGATGCTCGGGGCGCCCTTCTTGTTCAGGACCACCGTGGGCAGTCCCGGGCGCGGCTTGACCGCGGTACCGGTCGCGCGGGCGAGGACATCCTTGACCGCGATCAGGTCGACCACCAGCACGATGGTGTCGGTGGGGCCGACCCCGGCGCCCGGCAGCCCCTTGAGCCCGTAGGCCTCATCGGGTGGCAGGGCGAGCAGCAACCGCGAGCCGGCGGTGGCCCCGGTGAGGGCCTTGACCAGACCGGGCAGGTTGTTCTCGGCGCTCAGTACGAAGCTGGTCGGCCGCAGCCCGTAGGAGGAGTCGAACTCCTTGCCGTCCGTGCCGTTGATCCCGACGTACTCGATGGTGACCCGTTGGCCCACGGCCGCCTTGGTGCCGGTCCCGGCGGTGATCACCTTGACCAGGCCGGTCTGCACCGAGAACGGGGTGGGCACGCTCAGGGTGGGTTTGACCCGCGGCTCACCCGACACCGTGACCTTCTCCAACGTGGTCGACACGCTGGAGCGGCTCGGGTCGGCGGTGCTGCTCGGCGTGCTGCACCCGACCAGCGCCAGGGTGAGCACGACCAGCGCCGCACAGGCGGAGGCGAACCGGGAACGAGCCGACACGAGGGTTCACCCTAGCCGTCGACGGCGCGCTTCACATGCTCTGGATGAGCCGTTCGACGCGCTCGTCCACCGAACGGAACGGGTCCTTGCACAGCACGGTGCGCTGCGCCTGATCGTTCAGCTTGAGGTGCACCCAGTCGACGGTGAAGTCACGCCGGCGTTCCTGGGCGCGTCGCACGAAATCGCCGCGTAGCTTGGCCCGGGTGGTCTGCGGCGGTACCGCCGTGCCCCGGAAGACCTCGATGTCGGAGGACACCCGCTCGGCCAGTCCCCGCTTGACCAGCAGGTAGTGCAGGCCCCGGTCGCGGTGGATGTCGTGGTAGGCCAGGTCGAGCCGGGCGATGCGCGCCGACGACAGCGGCAGGTCGTGCCGGGCGCGGTACCGCTCGACCAGCCGGTGCTTGATCGCCCAGTCGATCTCCCGGTCGACCAGGGACGGGTCCTCGGTCCGGACGGCGCGCAGCCCCCGCTCCCACAGGTCCAGCACCCGCTTGATGACGTCGGTGTGCAGGCCGCGCGAGTCGACGAAGTCCTTGGCCCGCTCCAGGTACTCCTCCTGGATCTCGAGCGCACTCGCCTCGCGCCCGTTGGCCAGGCGCACCCGACGCCGGCCGGTGAGGTCGTGGCTGACCTCGCGGATGGCCCGGATCGGGTTCTCGAGCGTCAGATCGCGGACGACGACCCCCGCCTCGATCATGCGCAGCACCAGGTCGGTCGCCCCGACCTTGAGCATGGTGGTGGTCTCGGACATGTTGGAGTCGCCGACGATCACGTGGAGCCGGCGGTAGCGCTCGGCGTCCGCGTGGGGTTCGTCACGCGTGTTGATGATCGGGCGCGAGCGGGTGGTCGCGCTGGAGACGCCCTCCCAGATGTGGTCGGCGCGCTGGCTCAGGCAGAACACGGCCCCGCGGGGGGTCTGCAGCACCTTGCCGGCGCCCACCACCAGCTGGCGGGTCACCAGGAACGGGATCAGGACGTCCGACAGCCGACCGAACTCCCCGTGCCGGCTCACCAGGTAGTTCTCGTGGCAGCCGTAGGAGTTGCCGGCCGAGTCGGTGTTGTTCTTGAACAGGTAGACCTCGCCGGCAATGCCCTCTTCGTGCAGCCGGCGCTCGGCGTCCACCAGCAGGCCCTCGAGGATCCGTTCACCGGCGCGGTCGTGCACCACGAGCTCACGGATGTCGTCGCACTCCGGCGTGGCGTACTCCGGGTGCGAGCCGACGTCGAGGTAGAGCCGGGCACCGTTGCGCAGGAAGACGTTGCTGGAACGCCCCCACGACACCACCTTGCGGAACAGGTAGCGCGCCACCTCGTCGGGCGACAGCTTGCGCTGGCCCTCGAAGGCGCACGTCACGCCGAATTCCGTCTCGATCCCGAAGATTCGGCGGTCCATGCGTCCACTCTAGGTGGGTGGGGTGCGAACCGATACCCGTGGGGATTCAGCTGGTTTCGGGCTCCGTGCCGGACGGCGTGTCGTCACCGGTGAGGGTGTCGTGCAACCCGGGCCGCGCGTCGTCCACCGGTGGCACGTCGGTGGTCGGGTCGTCCGGGGTGAGCAGCCGCTCGAGCAACGGGCCGGCCAACCGCCGGAAGGCGCGCCGGGGTCGTTGCCGATCGAGGATGGCCACCTCGAGCTGCCCGGCGCCCAGGGTGCGGGGCGCACCGCCGGCCGGATCGCGGGCGAGCAGCGACACCGCAAGGGTGAGCGCCTCGGAGAGCGTCATGCCGGCCCGCCAGGACTCCTGCAGGCCGGTGGTGATCTGCTCGGCCTGCCCGCCCATGGCCACGAACGGCCCCTCGTCACCGACCGAGCCGTCGTAGGTGAGCCGGAAGATCTGATCCCGGTCGGGGTCGGTGCCCACCTCGGCCACAGCGATCTCGACCTCGAGCGGTTTGGGCTCGGTGGTGAAGACCGCGCCCAAGGTCTGGGCATAGGCATTGGCCAGCCCCCGCGCGGTGACGTCGCTGCGGTCGTAGGAGTACCCGCGCAGGTCGGCGTAGCGCACCCCGGCCACCCGCAGGTTCTCGAACTCGTTGTACTTGCCCACCGCGGCGAAGGCGATCCGGTCGTAGATCTCGCTGATCTTGTGCAGCGAGCGTGACGGGTTCTCGGCGACGAAGGCGATGCCGCCGTCGTAGCCGAGCACCACCACCGGGCGGCCCCGAGCGATGTTGCGCCGGGCATAGTCCGCCCGGTCCTTCATGATCTGTTCGGGCGAGGCGTAGTACGGCGGCATGCTCATGCCCGGGTCCTCCGCTCCCGCTCGGCCAGCAGGTCGTCGACCTGGGCTGCCAGTTCGTCGTCCGCGATCCGGGCGTACCCGGCCTCGGTCACCCGCGCCACCACCGGGTAGATCCGGCGGCGCTCGTCGGGGCCGCCGGTGGCCGAGTCCTCGTCGGCGGCATCGATCAGGGCCTCCAGCGCCACCCGGACGGCGCCGGCGGCGTCCAGGTCCTCACGCCAGCCCCGCTTGAGCGCGCCCTTGGCGAACAGCGACCCGGAGCCGACGCTGTGATGCGCCCGCTCCTCGTAGCGCCCGCCGGTCACGTCGTAGGAGAAGATGCGGCCCACGCCCCGGTCGATGTCGTAGCCGGCGAACAGCGGAACCACGGCCAGGCCCTGCATGGCCATCCCGAGGTTGCCGCGGATCATCGTCGCCAGCCGGTTCGCCTTGCCGTCCAGCGACAGCAGCGCGCCCTCGATCTTCTCGTAGTGCTCCAGCTCGACCTGGAACAGCCGCACCAGTTCGATGGCCACCCCAGCGGTGCCGGCGATGCCGACGCAGGAGTACTCGTCCGCGGGCAGCACCTTCTCCATCTCGCGGTGGGCGATCAGGTTGCCCATGGTCGCTCGCCGGTCGCCGGCCATCACCACGCCCCCGGCGAAGGTGAGCGCCACGATGGTCGTCGCGTGCGGCACCTCGGGCATCACCGACACGGCTCTGTCACCCCCCGGGCCGTCCAGCGCTCGATGTCCGGGCAGCAGCTCGGCCGAGTGCCGGGCCAGGAACTCGGTGAAGGACGACGACCCGGGGGTCGTGAAGGCCGTGGGCAGCCGCCCGTCGGCTGGGTCGAAACCGCTGGGTGCCACGATGGGTTACTGCCCGCCCTTCTGCACGAATCCCTTGACGAACTCCTCGGCGTTGGTCTCGAGCACGTCGTCGATCTCGTCCAGGATCGCGTCGACGTCGTCACCGGAGACCTGCGACTGGGGTGGTGGGGGTGGCGCGGCCGCGTCGTCCGGCTCGTCCCCACGCCCCGAGGGGGTCTTCTGCTCCTGACCGGCCATCTGCGGTCCTCCTCTGTGTGACGTTCGGGTCGTGACTCGATCCGTCTGACTCGATCCTAGGTGGCCAGGGCGTCCAACAGCTCGGCGGCAGTCGAACATCGGTCGAGCAGATCGCCGACGTGCTCGCGGGTGCCGCGGTGCGGATCCAGGGTGGGCACCCGTTGCAGGGCACCCCGGCCGGGGACATCGAAGATCACCGAATCCCAGGACGCCGCCGCGACGTGCTCGCCGTATCGCGCCAGGCAGCGGCCCCGGAAGTAGGCGCGGGTGTCCGACGGGGGCGTGCCGACCGCCTCGGTGATCTCGTCGTCCGTGATCAGCCGGTCGACCAGGTCGCGCTGCACCAGCCGGTGGTAGAGGCCCTTCTCGGGCCGCAGATCGGCCCACTGCAGGTCGATGAGCTGCAGCCGCGCGGCGTCCCAAGGCAGGTTCTCGCGCTGCCGGAACCCCTCGAGCAGGCGCAGTTTGGCCACCCAGTCGAGCTCGCGGGCACAACTCATCGGGTCGGTCTCGAGCCGGGTGAGCACGCTCTCCCACCGGGCGAGCACGTCGCGGGTCTGCGGGTCGGCGTCCGCGCCCTGGCGCTCGTTCACGTAGGAGGTCACCTGCTCGAGGTACATCCACTGCAACTGGACGGCGGTCGCCGTCGTCCCGTCACGCAGCCGCAGCACGGTCTTCAGCGTCGGGTCGTGCGAGACGGTGTGCAGGCTGGTGACCGGCCGATCGACGCTCAGGTCGCGGGTGAATCCCTTCTGCTCGATCAGCTCGAGCACCAGTGCGGTGGTGCCCATCTTGAGATAGGAGGCCACCTCGCAGAGGTTGGCGTCCCCGATGATCACATGCAGCCGCCGGAACCGGTCCGCGCTCGCGTG
>JAXLRT010000024.1:0-78244 GCA_046330955.1 Kineosporiaceae bacterium
GCGCGGTGTGGTCCAAGGAGCTCGGCTTCATGACCATCGTGGGCTTCGCGACCGACCTCGACATCGTCGAACTGCTCTTCACCTCGTTGCTGGTGCAGGCGACCGCGGCGATGACCCGTGAGGGCTCGCGCGCCGACCGCTACGGCCGCTCCCGCACCCGCAGCTTCCGGCACGGCTTCCTGGTGGCCTACGCCGAGCGGATCCGCGAACGCCTCACCGCGGCACGACAGCAGCAGACCGATGCCGCGGCGGCCGAGGCGTCGGCGACCAGCCCGGCGCACGCCGCGAACCTGTTGCCCGTACTGGCCTCCCGGGCGGACGAGGTGGCAGCGACCACCGCGACGCTGTTCCCTCACCTGCGCGAGCACCGGTCCCGGGCGAGACTGGACGGCGAGGGCTGGGCCTCGGGCCGGGCTGCGGCCGACCGTGCCCGGCTCGGTGCCGGCGCCGCGCTGCCCGGGTGAGGCACGAGCTGCGGTCCGCGAGTCGGCTGCGGGTAGGTGAGGTGCGGTCAGGAATGCGACTGGGCGCGGACGGCCTCCACGAAGGCGGCCATCGACGGGTAGGTGGCGTTCGGGGTGACCTCGACCGACACCTCGGGGGTGGCGCCCCAGCCCGGGTTGTCGTGGCGACGGTTGATCCAGACCGTCGGCAGCCCGGCGCGCTGGGCCGGCACGTGGTCGTGGAACAGGCTCTGCGCCACGTGCAGCAGCCGCCCGTCGGCGATGCCGAGGCGGCGACGCTCGGCGTCCAGGGCCTCGAAGTTGCGCGGGTTCGGCTTGTACGAGCCGATGTCCTGCGCGGTCAGGATGCTGGTGAACTCGACCCCGAGCCGGGCGTTCGATCCGGCGAAGGAGGTGCGGTCGACGTTCGACAGGATGATCAGCTGGTAGCGCTCGGCGAGGGCCGCCAGCGCTGCCGGGGAGTCGGGGAACGCGGGCCAGTACGGCACCGAGGCCGCGATCCGAGTGGCGTCGTCATCGCTGACCGGCGCACCGAGCTGCTCCCCCAGGCCGCGCAGGCTCTGCGCCAGCACCTCCGGGTAGAGCGTGGCGGGGGCCTCGGCCTGCACCCGCGACTCCTGCACGCCGAACGCGGTCAGCAAGGTCTCGTCGTCCACCGCGACGCCGGCACCGTCAGCCCAGGGCCGCAGCACCGCGAGAATGCCTGTCTCCCAATCGATCAAGGTGCCGTAGCAGTCGAAGCTCAGGGCGTCGTAGTCGGCGAATCGCAGGCTGGTCACGGTTCGAGGGCCTCTCCGTCGGGGCTGGCGACGACCACGGTATAGCCGTCCGGATCGCGAACCCAGAGTTCCCGGTGGCCCGGTCCGTTGCCCTGCCCCGAGGGCGGATTCCGATGAACGGCCTGCACCACCTCGGCACCGAGCTCGCCCACCCGGGTCACCACCTCGTCGAAATCGCTCACCTCGCCGAACCAGATCAGGACGCCGTTGCCCACCGGCCCATCCGAGGCCACCACCGGACCGTGATGGTGGTCGACCTCGCGCTGGTGCAACTGCAGCACCAGCTCACCGTCGGCGAGCAATCGCTCGTACTCGGCCCCGCCGTGATCGCTCACCAGCCCCAGCACCCGCTGGTACCACCGGCTGGAGGCCTCGACATCACGCACCGCGATCAACGTCTGGGGCCGTGCCGTGCGCGCGAGGGCGAAGACGCCGATCCGGTTGCCGGCCGGGTCGTCGATCTCGACCAACCATCGCGCGCGCTGGTCCCGCCGAGGCCGGTCGTGCACCCGGCCTCCGAACTCCACGACGCGCTGCAACGCCGGTCCCAGGTCATCGACGGCCAACCACACCAGCGGACCACCCTGCGGCGCCGGGGCGAACTCCGTCGTCCACTGCCCGATCAGCCCCTGCCCACCGGGACCGGGCGCCTCGAACGAGCCGTAGGTCAGCTCCGCCGTCCAGCCGAACACCTCCTGATAGAAGGCAGCCGACCGGGCGATGTCGAGCGCCGGGAGCTGCAGGTAGCCGATCTGGCCGTGCCGTGGTCGCGGGTGACTCGTCATCGCCTCAGCGTGTCACGACCGGGCGGCCTTCACCCGTCCGTGGCGTAGGTGCCGCCGGCTGGGCAGCGGCCGGCCGCTCGACGTCCGACTGTTCAGCCGGCCGCTCGACGTCCGGCTGCTCGCGGGCCGGTTGCTCGGTGGCCGGGTGCCTGCGCGCCGGTTCGGAGGCCATCGCGTGGTGCGTGACCGTCCCGGAGGCCGGCGACACCGTCGTGACCGACAGGGTCGACGCGCCCTGCGGTGCGTCGTCCAGCTCGTCCTCACCGGCCGCGTCCAGCAGGTAGGGCACGCTCGTCACCATCACGCCACCACGCAGTCGCAGCCGGACCTTCAGCCGCAGGGCGCTCTTGTTGTGCAGGAGCTCCTCCCACCAGCGTCCGACCACGTACTCGGGGACGAACACCGCCACCAGGTCACGCGGGCTCTCCTGCCGGATGCCGGCGATGTAATCGAGCACCGGCTCGGTGATCTCGCGATAGGGCGAGTCCAAGATGGTGAGCCGCACCGGCAGGTCGGCGTCGATCCACTCCCGCACCAGGGCCTCGGTCTCCTCCGCGTCGACCCGCACGGTCAGCGCGGTCAACGTCGAGGGTCGGGTGGCTCGGGCATAGGCCAGCGCCCGGATCGTGGGCTGGTGCAGCGTCGAGATCAGCACGATCGCGTGCACCCGGCTCGGCAACCGTCGTCCCCGGGGTTGCGGCTTCAGGTCCCTCGCGACCCGGGCGTAGTGCCGCGCGATGGCGCGCATCATCGCCACCAGCAGCGGGACGGCGATGACGACCAGGTACGCACCCCCGGTGAACTTGGTGATCATGACGATCACCAGGACCAGGCCGGTCAGCACCGCACCCACCGCGTTGATCAACCGGGCGAGCTGGATCTGTCGCCGCACCCCGGGGGCGGTGACCCGGGCCAGGTCATGGTTCCAGTGCCGCACCATCCCGATCTGGCTCAGCGTGAAGGAGGTGAACACGCCGAGGATGTACAGCTGGATCAACCGGGTCACCGACGCCTGGTATGCCACCAGCAGCGAGCCGGCGATCAGGGCGAGCATCACGATGCCGTTGCTGAAGGCCAACCGGTCGCCCCGGGTGCGCAGCTGGCGGGGCATCAGCCGGTGCTGGGCCAGGATCGAGGCGAGCATCGGGAAGCCGTTGAAGGCGGTGTTCGCGGCCAGCACCAGGACCAGGGCCGTGGTGGCCTGCACGTAGTAGAACAGCGGGCTCGACGTCCCTCCGAAGACCGCCGCCGCCAGCTGCGCGATCACGGTGCGCTGCGGGTCGGCGGTGCAGTCACCGGGGAAGTTGACGATGTCGCAGGTGTGCTCGACCACCCGCACCCGGGCCACCATCGCCAGCACGGTGATACCGACGAACATGATGATCGCGATCAGGCCCATCGCGGCCAGCGTGCGCGCGGCATTGCGTGACTTCGGGGGGCGGAACGCCGGCACGCCGTTGCTGATCGCCTCGACGCCGGTCAGCGCGGTACAGCCGGACGAGAAGGCTCGGAGCCCGAGGAACAACAGCCCGAAACCGGTCAGCTCGACGTGCTCGGGCCGGATCGTGAAGTCGGCGCTCTCGGCCACCGGCACGTGCCCGAGCAACGCGCTGCCCAGCCCCCAGCCGACCAGCGCCAGGATGCCGATGATGAACAGGTAGGTCGGCAGGGCGAATGCGGTGCCCGATTCGCGGACGCCGCGCAGGTTCATCGCCGTGAGCAGGGCGACCAGCCCGACCGCGAGCAGCACTCGATGGGCGTTCAGGGCAGGGACCGCCGAGATGATGTTGTCGACCCCGGCGGCCACCGACACCGCCACGGTCATCACGTAGTCGACCATCAGGGCGGCGGCGACCACCATGCCGGCCGAGGCGCCGAGATTCTGGCTGACCACCTCGTAGGAGCCGCCCCCGCCGGGGTAGGCGTGCACCACCTGGCGATAGGAGATCACCACCACCGTGAGCAGGCAGACCACGGCGAGCGCGATCCACGGGGTCAGGTACAGGTAGGCCAGGGCGCCCAGGGTGAGCACCTTGAGGATCTCCTCGGTGGCATACGCGACCGAGGACAGCGGGTCGGAGGCGAACACCGGCAACGCGATCCGCTTGGGCAACAACGTCTCACCGAGGGTGTCGCTGCTCATCGGCCGCCCGACGAGAACCCGTTTGACGATCTCCACCGTGTTCGACATACCGATCACGCTAGGAACGCCCGCGTTGGGATGGTGCAAGGACCGGACCCGCCCACGTAAGGATGTTGTTAGGGCCGTCCGCACGCCGTGGCCCCGGCACGCACCGGTGGTCGGGACGTGGCATCGTGACCATGAGGAGGACCTCATGTCGCACGGCCGGTTGCGCGTCTACCTGGGAGTGGCTCCCGGCGCGGGTAGCACGCATGCCCTGCTGGACGAGGCACACCGGCGGGCCGATCGTGGCACCGACGTCGTCCTGGCCGCGGTCGACACCCACCGCCGCGCCCGGCTCGATCAGGCCCTGGACGGCGTGGAGCTGGTCGGCGACGGGTCGGCGATCGACGTCGCGGCGGTGCTCGCGCGGCGTCCGGCGGTGGTGTTCGTCGACGATCTGCAGCGGCCGAACCCGGACGGCGCCGACCGTGCCTGGCGGTGGCAGGACGTCGAGTACCTGCTGGCCGCCGGGCTCGACGTGGTGGCCACGGTGGACGTCCGTCACATCGCCTCGCTGGCCGACGTGGTGCGGGCGATCACCGGGACCGACCCGGGAGGCGCCGTGCCCGACCGGCTGGTGCGCGAGGCCGACCAGCTGCAGCTGGTCGACATCCCCCCGCACGCGCTGCGGCGCCGGCTCGCCCACGGTGGGCTGCTCACCGCCGAGCAGCTCGATGCACGCCGAGCCGCCGGATTCCGGCCCGAGGTGCTGGCCGCGCTGCGCGAGGTGGCCTTCACCTGGGCCGCCGGCGCCATCGCCCGGCAGCACCTCGCCCACGGCGAGCGGCCGCCCGGCCTCGACGCCCAGCTGGCCGCGATCGCCTCGCCCGTCGCGACGCCGCTCGACATCCAGGTCGCCATCCCCGGGGACGACGCGCGCGTGGCCATCCCGCGGTTGCAGCGGGGACTGTCGGGCCGCCGGCTGGGGGTCGGGACGGTGCTGGCGCTCGGGCTGCCGTCGCTGGCGACGCTGGCGCTGCGCGCCGCGGGCACCTGGGCCGGTCTGGCCATGGACAGCCTGCTGTTGCTGCTCACCGTGGTGATCACCGCCCTGGTCGGCGGCCTGTGGCCGGCGCTGCTCGGCGCCGTGCTGGCCTCGACGCTGCTGAACTACTTCTTCATCCCGCCGGTCTACACGTTCCGCGTGGGCGAGCCGCACAACGTGATCACCTTGATCATGTTCCTGCTGGTGGCGAGCCTGGTCAGCACCGTGGTGCACCGGGCCGCGACGCAGGCGGGTCGAGCGTCCCGGGCGGCGGCGGAGTCGCGCTCCCTGGCCACCCTCGCCGAGGAGGTGTTGCGCAGCGACGAGGCGTTGCCCGCCCTGCTCGAGCACCTGCGGACGGCATTCGGCATGACGTCGGCCAGCCTGCTCGAACAGTCCGGGACGCCGACCTGGCAGCTGGTGGCCGGCCGCGGGCCGCAGCCGCCGAGCCGGCCCGAGGAGGCCGAGGTGACCGTGCCGGCCGGTGACCACCTGATGCTGGCGCTCGCCGGACGCAGCCTGGCAGCCGGTGACCGAACGCTGTTGCGGGCCTTCGCCGCGCAGGCCCAGGGTCTGCTGGAACGCGACCGGCTGGCCCGCGCGGCGGCGCAGGCCGCCCGGCTCGAGGCGGGGCAGAAGCTGCGCGATGCCCTGTTGGGGGCGGTGGGTCACGATCTGCGCACACCGCTGGCGGCGGCCCGGGCCGCCGTGAGCAGCCTGCAGAGTTCCGACGTCACCTGGGCACCGGCCGAACGTCAGGAGCTGCTCGACACCGCCGGGCAGTCGCTGGAACGTCTCGGCCGACTGGTCGCCGATCTGCTGGACCTGTCCCGATTGCGGGCCGGTGCCCTGACCGTGACCGGCGAACCGGTCTGGCTGGAGGACCTGGTTCCCCCGGCACTGGACGAGGTGGGACCGGGCGCCCGGGACGTCCGGCTGCACCTGGCCGAGGACCTGCCGGCCGTGATGGCGGACGGCGCGCTGCTCACCCGGGCGCTGGTCAACGTGATCACCAACGCGGTACGCCACTCCCCGGCCGACGCCCCGCCGGTGGTGGCGGTCAGCAGCGTCGCGGGACAGGTCGAGGTGCGCGTGATCGACCGGGGGCCAGGGGTTCCCGAGCAGGAGCGCTCGCGCATGTTCGTGCCGTTCCAGCGGCTGGGCGACACCGACAACTCGACCGGGCTGGGCCTGGGGCTCGCCGTCTCGCGCGGCCTGGTCGAGGCGATGGGTGGCACCCTCGAGGTCGAGGACACCCCGGGCGGCGGACTCACCATGGTGCTCAGCCTGCCCGCCGCGCCCGCCGACCTGCTCGCCGTCGAACCCGGACGCCGCGAGCGCGGTGAGCCGACGTGAGCCGGGTGCTGGTGGTGGACGACGACCCGCAGCTGTT
This sequence comes from Kineosporiaceae bacterium, assembly GCA_046330955.1. Taxonomy (GTDB): domain Bacteria; phylum Actinomycetota; class Actinomycetes; order Actinomycetales; family Kineosporiaceae; genus JADJPO01. Next base: position 6,592 of record JAXLRT010000024.1, read on the forward strand.
GCGCGCGTTGCGGATCAACCTGCGTGCTCGCGATCACGAGGTGCACGTGGCCGCCACCGGCACCGACGCGCTGCGGATCGCCGCGGCGCACCCGCCGGAGCTCGTCGTCCTCGATCTGGGGTTGCCCGATCTGGACGGCGTGGAGGTGATCGGCGGGCTGCGGGGCTGGACCGACGTCCCGATCATCGTGCTGTCCGGGCGGGCCGGCAGCGCCGACAAGGTGCGCGCGCTCGATGCCGGCGCAGATGACTACGTGACCAAGCCGTTCGGCATGGAGGAACTGCTCGCCCGGATGCGCGCCATCACCCGCCGCCTCGGTGCCGCCGAACCCGCCGCGACACCCGTCGTCCGGATGGGCGCGGTGACCGTCGACCTCGCCGCGCACCGGGTGACCCGGGATCTGCCGGACGGCGCCACCGAGACCGTGCGGCTCACGCCCACCGAGTGGCACCTGCTCGAGGTGCTGGCACGCCAGCCGGGCAAGCTGCTCGGTCAGCGCTACCTGCTCACCGAGGTGTGGGGCGCCGGCTACCTCGATCAGCCGACCAACCTGCGGGTGTACATGGCCCAGCTACGACGCAAACTCGAGGCCGACCCGGCCCGGCCCCGCCACCTGCTGACCGAGCCCGGCATGGGCTACCGCTTCCAACCCGACTGAGGTGCCCGGTGGGCCATTGCGCTCACCGGGTTCGGGCGCTCAGGTCGCCCGCCCCGCCCGCCGATGGGACGGGGTGCACGCTCCCCTGACCCGCCGGGCGATGATCGCCGGCCTGCTCGCGGGGGCGGCGACCGTCGTCCAGGGGGTGGCCGGTGCCGGCCCGGCGCACGCCGAGGCAGCGCCCACCGGCACGGCCCCCGGACGGCGCCTGCTCGGCCGCTCGACGCGGGGTCGCCCGATCCTGGTGCACCGGCTGGGGCCGGCCAACGCCGCCACCACGGTGCTGGTGGTCGGCAGCATCCACGGCAGTGAACCGGCGGGGATCCCGATCGCGCAGGCGCTGCTGACCCAGACGCCGCCGCTCGGCGTCCGGCTGATCGTGGTGCCCACCATGAACCCGGACGGCGACGCCCTGCACCGGCGGCAGAACGCCCGCGGGGTCGACCTCAACCGCAACTTCCCCGGTGGCGTGCACGCCGGCCGGCCCGGCGATGTGTACTACTCCGGCCCGAAGGATGCCTCCGAGGTCGAGACCCGGCTGATGCGGTCCCTGCTGGAGCAGGTGCGGCCGGACGCGCTGATCGTCTACCACCAGCACCTGGACGTGGTGGATCACTGCGGTGGTGACGTGGCGATCAGCCGGGCCTACGCCGCGGACACCGGCATGCGGCTGACCCACCTGGCCCGCTACCCCGGGTCGATGGCGACCTGGCTGCACCGGTTGCTGCCCGACTGCACGATCCTCACCGTCGAGCTGCCGGCCGCGGTCGGCCCGGCGCTGCGACGGCGGCACGTCACCGCCGTCCGCCGACTGTCCGTCAGGGTGGCCGCAGCGCCGGGGCGCTGACCGAGCGAACGTGGTGCCGGGAGATCCCGTGCAGGATGACCCTCGATGAAACGCACCTGGCTGACCCACAACCTGCGCGTGGTCTCGGCGATCTCGCTGCTGCAGGACGCCGCCTCCGAGCTGATGTACCCGCTGCTGCCGATCTTCCTCACGGTGACCCTCGGGGCGCCGGCGGCCGTCGTCGGTGCGGTCGAGGGCATCGCCGAGGGTGCCGCGGCGCTGACCAAGATCCTCGCCGGACGCCTGTCCGACCGCTACCCGCGGCGGCGCCTGATGGGGCTCGGGTACGCGTTGGCGGCGCTCGGCAAGGTCGTGGTCGCCGTCGCCACCTCGTGGCCGGTCGTGCTCGCCGGGCGGTCCGTCGACCGGCTCGGCAAGGGCATCCGCGGCGCCCCTCGGGACGCCCTGTTGGTGGTCGACATCCCGGCCGACGCCCGCGGACGCGCCTTCGGCTTCCACCGCGCCATGGACACCGCCGGCGCCGTGGTCGGCCCGTTGCTCGCCCTGGCGGGCTATGAACTGCTCGGCCATCGGCTGCGTCCACTGCTGCTGATCGCCGTCGTCCCCGGGGTGGCCAGCGCCCTGTTGGTGCTCGCGGTGCGCGAGGCCCGGACGACGCCCCCCGACATCGACGATCAACCCACGGACGACGTCACCCCCGCCGGGGCGCAGCCGGGCCCGGCGCTGCCCCGCCGCTACTGGCAGGTGGTGGCGCTGGTCACCGCGTTCAGCCTGGTGAACTTCCCCGATGCCCTGATCCTGTTGCGCCTGAACGAGATCGGGTTCTCCCTACCCGGCGTGGTGCTGGCCTATGCCGGCTTCAACGCGGTGTACGCCGCGCTCAGTCTGCCGGCCGGCATGATCGCCGATCGGCTGACGCCCAGGCTGGTGTTCGGTCTCGGTCTGGCCGTGTTCGCGATCGCCTACACCGGCCTCGGCCTGACCCGCAACGCGGTGGCCGCCTCGGCGTTGCTGGTCTGCTACGGCGCCTTCGCGGCGCTGACCGACGGGGTCGGCAAGGCCTGGATCTCCTCGCTGCTGCCCGCCGAACGGCAGGGCTCCGGCCAGGGCTTGTTCCAGGGCCTGAGCGGGGCGGCGGTGCTGGCCGCCGGGCTCTGGGCCGGGTTCGCCTGGGGCGCCGACGGTCGGACGCCGCTGCTGATCTCGGGAGGCCTGGCGGCGTTGATCGCGGTGGGCGTCCTGCTGGCCACCCCGCTCGGGACCTCGCGCGCCCGCTGACCACGACCGATTCGCACCGCTGTCGCCGACTGCGCCGTTGCGCCGCGTATTCTCCGATTTCATGCCACGTGAACGCGATCTCGCAGAGGCCACGGCGTCCTACGAGGCCTGGGCTGACCGACACGCCACCACCTCGCCGGAGGCCCGCGCCGAGAAGCACGCGCTGATGGCCGGGGGCGCGTTTCCCTTCCTGCGCGCCAGCTACTACCGCTGGGTGACACAGGTCGCCGAACTGCCCGATCCCCCGGGGCCGGTCGTGACCGCGGTGGGCGACCTGCACATCGAGAACTTCGGCACCTGGCGCGACGCGGAGGCCCGGCTCGCCTGGGGCGTCAACGACCTCGACGAGGCCGATCAGCTGCCCGCGGCCCACGATCTGTTGCGCCTGGCCACCAGTGTCGAGGTGGCTCGTGCCGAGGCCCGGCTGGCCCCCGGCAGCCAGGCCGCGGTGGAGTTGCTCCTGGCCGGTTACGAGACCGCGCTCCAGGCGGGTGGCCGGGCGAGCGTGCTGGAACGGCCCGATCCGCCCCTGATCCAGGCCCTGCTGCCCCACCGCCACGGGCAGCGGTGGTGGCAGCGGATCGAGGCACTCCCGATGGCGCACGACGTGCCGGAGGCCGCGATCGACGTGCTCCGCCGTGGCTTTCCGGACGGCGTGGGCGAGCTCGATCTGCGCCGGCGCACCGCGGGCATGGGCAGCCGTGACCACCTGCGGGTGGTGGCCATCGCCGAGGTCACCGGCGCACCGTCGGTGCGCGAGGTCAAGGCCCTCACGCCCCCGGCAACCTGGTGGGCCGGACGTCGGCTGAAGGGTGCGCAGCGAGGCGAGGCGGCGTCCGTGCTGCTGCGATCGGCACACCGAGCCCCCGATCCCTCGCTGCGGATCACGGGTGACTGGTCGCTGCGGCGGCTGGCTCCCTGGTCGGATCGGATCGAGATCACCGACCTTCGGGCCCGCACCGACATCGCGGCGTTGCTGCAGGCCATGGGCGGCGAGGTCGCGACCCTGCATCTTGCCTCGACGTCCGCGCGCGCGTTGCGCGACCTGGTCGGTGGCACCGGACGCCGCTGGCTCACGGCGGCCACCGATCGCATGGTCGAGACCACGCTGGCCGATGCCCTGGCCTGGGCACAGCTCACGAAGACCGGAGGCCTGCGGTGAGTTTCGCCACCCTGGCCCTACTGGTCGCCATCGGCCTGGTCGGGCCGATCCTGGCCGGCCTGCCGCGGTTCGGACCGCCCCTGGTGGTCGGTGAGATCCTGGCCGGCGTCCTGGTCGGGCGCAGCGGGCTCGACGTGGTGCCGGTCGATGATCCCTCCCTGAACCTGTTGGCGGAGATCGGGTTTGCGCTGCTGATGCTGATCGTCGGCACCCACCTGCCGATCCGGGGGCGGGCCTGCGCCCGGCGCTGCCCGCGCCGTCGCCGGTGTTGATCAGCGCCGCGCTCGCCGTCGGCCTGGGTTACCTGCTCGCACGATGCCCATCTGGACGCTGCTGGTGATCGCGCCGATGCACTGACCACCAGTTCAGGAGCGGTGGCTCTGCCGATGCCAGAGGCCTGGGCCGCGAGGACGCCGCGTTGATGGTGGCGACGCCTGGATCGCCATCGCCGACGTGGTCACCGTGCTGGCGATCCCGCTGGTGATCCGGCGAGGGCAGCCTCGGCCCGGTGCTGATCGGCATCGCGCGGTGGTGGCCGTGGCGCGGTGGTGTACCTGATCGCCCACCGGCTCGACGACGGCAACGTCGTGCACCGGCTTCAACGCACCCGCTCTCCAAACGCGCTGGGCACTCGACCTGCGGATCAGTCTGCTGGGGCTGTTCACCCTTGCCGGCGATCGCCACCACCAGCACGCCAGCGTGCTGATCGCCGGTTTCGCCGCCGGCAGTGTGCTCGCCGTCCTCGGTGAGCGCGGCGGCTGGCGCAGCAGATGATCGGGCTCGGCGAGGGCTTCACTGATCCGCTGTTCTTCGTCACCCTGGGCGCCCGACTCGACCGCCTGGTCACCCCAGCCCGCGAACCTGATCCTGGCCGGGCACTGGCGGCCGCGGGGCGTCGCGGTGCACGTCGGTGCCGCCCTGGTGTTGCGGCTGCCGATCAAGGTCGGACTGCTGGCCAGCGCCCAGCTCGGGTGCCCTCGGCGGTGGCCGCATCGGACTGGCCACCCGAGGCGCAGCCAGGCGGGTCAAGGCGGCCGCGATCCTGGCGGCCGCCAGGTGCTCAACCTGATCGCCTGCGCCGCCGGGGCTGCGCTGCTCGAAGACCGCCGATGGTCTCGGCGATCGCGCCGCCCCCGCGCTGAGAATGAACTGATCCGCGTCGGGCCGGCGTCGTCGTCCTGACGCGCTGGGCTTCTCGTCGTTCGATGACGGAGGCGGTGGGCGCGGACCCTGAACGCCGGACGACTGGTTCACGGCCGGCCGGTGTCGAGGCGCGCCTGCAACGACACCCCTCCGCCACCCGACGCGTGCGGATCTCCATCGCCGACCCGAGAATCATCGCCTGGTCAGGCACCACCGCCGACCCGTCCGCCGTCCTGCTGAGCCGCTCGGGCGAGCACCGCCTCCCCGGGGGTCGGCGCAACAGCCCTGCCACCGGCTCGGTGAGCACCCCCGCGGCAACACCTCGGTGGCCGCGCCGACCACCACGCCCACCTCGGCGAGGCCGCGACGAGCGCGAACTCGGATCGGCCTCGGCCAGCAATGCCTTGGCTCCCGCAGCCGAGATCTGATGGACGGCGGGCCGCCCGCTGATGGCCGGATCCCGTTCCAGCCGAAGCACTCCCGCCGGACAGGCCGACCCGGTTCGACGGCGCGTGGCGAGGCTCAGGTCGAGCTGCGCCGCGACGTCCGGCGGAGGCTCGACCGGATTCCTGCGCCAGGATCTCGGTGGCGAGCTGCTGGCCCTGGGCGGCAGGTCCTCCTCCAGGCCGCGCAGAACTGTCGAGCCGGTACGCAGCGCGCGGTTCGCCGACGAAGTGCCGCGCGCCCGGCCTGCTGGCTGACGAGCCCGTCGTCCTGCAACAGCTGCAACGCCTGGCGCAGCGTGGCCAGTGTGACCCCGTAGGCAGCACTCAGCTCGCGCTGCGAGGGCAGAGCCTCGCCCGGTGCGTGGACGCCGTCACGAATCGCGCGGCCAGGTCGGCGGCGATCGTCGAAGCCGCTCGACTCGCGTGACTTCGGCTCGCGTGGCTGCATCTCGTCCTGCCGTCGGTGATCGAGTGCCCGGCGCACCGCCGACACCTCGCGCGCGACGTCGTCGAGGGTGGCGCCGTCCAGCACTCTACGCATCAGCGCCGAGGCGATGACCACCCCGTCGGCCGACCGCGCCGCCTCGACGGCCTGGCCGGCGTCGAGATGCCGAAGCCGATCAGCACCGGCGGCTCGGTGGCCCTCGCGCACCCGCGCCGCCACCCGGGCCGCTGCCGGGTCAGGGTGCTCACGGACCCCGGTGGTGCCCATGGTGGCCACGACGTAGACGAACCCTCGGCTGCGCCGGCAGATCTCGCGGCAGCGGTGCGGAGCGGTGGACGGCGCCACCAACTGCACCAGCTCGATGCCGGCCCGGAGCGCCGCCGCCGCGAGCTCGTCGACCTCGTCGACCGGCATGTCGGGCACGATCAGGCCGGCGACCCCGGCGTCGGCCAGCTGACCGCAGAACCGTTGCGCCCCACGGTGGACCACGAGATTGGCGTAGGTCATCACGACGGTCGGCACGCTGATCCGACCGGCCACCACGCTGCAGGTCGGCCAGCACCGTACCGGGCCGGGCACCGCGGGCCAGCGCGCGTTCGCAGGCTGCTGGATCACCGGGCCGTCGAGCATCAGGTCGAGAACGGCAGCCCGATCTCGATGGCATCGGCCCCGGCACCGGCGTAGGCGAGCAGGTGGTCGGTCCAGTCCGCGCTGACGCCGCCCATGACGTAGGCACCGCCCCTGGTGGTCGGTGAGATCCTGGCCGGCGTCCTGGTCGGGCGCAGCGGGCTCGACGTGCTGCCGGTCGATGATCCCTCCCTGAACCTGTTGGCGGAGATCGGGTTTGCGCTGTTGATGCTGATCGTCGGCACCCACCTGCCGATCCGGGAGCCGGGCCTGCGCCCGGCGCTGCGCCGCGCCGTCCCCGCGGTGTTGATCAGCGCCGCGCTCGCCGTCGGCCTGGGTTACCTGCTCGCCCCGATCACCCATCTGGACGCTCCGCTGGTGATCGCCGTGCTACTGACCACCAGTTCGGGAGCGGTGGCTCTGCCGGTGCTGCAGGCCCTGGGCCGCGAGGACGCCGCGTTGCTGGTCGCGACCGCCTGGATCGCCATCGCCGACGTGGTCACCGTGCTGGCGATCCCGCTGGTGATCCGGCAGGGCAGCCTCGGCCAGGTGCTGATCGGCATCGCCGCGGTGGTGGCCGTGGCCGCGGTGGTCTACCTGGTCGCCCACCGACTGGACGACAACGACGTCGTGCACCGGCTACGGCACCGCTCCAAGAAACAGCACTGGGCGCTCGACCTGCGGATCAGTCTGCTGGGGCTGTTCACCCTTGCGGCGATCGCCCTGCACCAGCACACCAGCGTGCTGATCGCCGGTTTCGCCGCCGGCAGTGTGCTCGCCGTCCTCGGTGAGCCGCGGCGGCTGGCGCAGCAGTTGATCGGGCTCGGCGAGGGCTTCCTGATCCCGCTGTTCTTCGTCACCCTGGGCGCCCGACTCGACCTGCACGCCCTGGTCACCCAGCCCGCGAACCTGATCCTGGCCGGGGCACTGGCGGCCGGAGCCGTCGCGGTGCACGTCGGTGCAGCCCTGGTGTTGCGGCTGCCGATCGGGGTCGGGCTGCTGGCCAGTGCCCAGCTCGGGGTGCCCTCGGCGGTGGCCACGCTCGGACTGGCCACCGGGCTGCTCGGGCCGGGTCAGGCGGCCGCGATCCTGGCGGCCGTGTTGCTCAGCCTGATCGCCTGCGCCGCCGGGGCTGCGCTGCTCGGGCACGCCGACGGTCTCGGCGATCGCACCGCCCCCGCGCTGAAGGCCGAACCCGATCCCCACGCGATCGGGCCGGCGTCGTCGTCCTAGCTCGCTGCACACTCGTTCGACCACACGGAGAGTGGGCGCGGCCCTCGGGCGCCACACGGAGCACCACCGCCGATCCGTCCGCCGTCGCTCGAACCGAGGCACTTCCGCCTGGCGGGTGCCAAACGAGGGCTATTGCCCGCCTTTGGCACCCTCGAGGGGACCTCAGGTGTTCTGGGCCTCCCAGGTGAACATGGCCGAGGCGCTCAGCCCCATCACGCTGCTGGAGTTCTGCAGCGTGTAGGTGATGCGATAGCTCTTGGTCTCGGGCGCGGCTCCGGTGGGCGACCAGCTCGACACGCCGGTGGCGAAGCTGCTGTGAGCCGCCGCGAAGCTGTCGAGCGTCTCACCACCGGCCGACAGCGTCGCGGCCGTGACGAATCCCGTGCACGACAACGTGTTCCCGCCCGCGGCGCCGCTGCCCTGCTCGACCGTGAAGTCGATGTACTGCCCGAGCGTGCCGGTGGGCGTGCCGAGGTAGAACTTCACCGAACCGGCCAGCGATCCGGTGTAGGTGACGTTGATGCACTTGGTCTCGGTGTCGCCCGGGCCGAGGTTGGTCGATTGGAACATCACCGAGCCGGTGTCGTCGTCCGCCAGCACGACGGTGCCGGACGACCACTGGTTGGTCCCGTTGCTGGTCGAGGCGGTGAAGGCCGCGTTGGATGCCTCGTAGACCACGGCGCTGCTCACCAGCAGGGCGATCGGCAGCGACACGACCATCGTCCGCCGGCCGGCGCGGCGCCGTCGTCGAGCGTGCTCGTCCCGGTGCCTGGCGGTGTCGGTGCTGGTCATGGCGGGTCCCTCCGCAAACGATCTCCTGCCGTACCCCATCGGCAGATCGACCCCACCGGTTGACCCACGGCCTTCGGTGATCAGGCAACCGGCCCTCGGTGATCAGGCAATCCGTGCAGGTTCGAGGCCCGCGGTGGTGCTCGAGAGGTTCAGGACTGCGGGTAGGCGATGACCTCGGTGGCCTTGGCGGTGAGCCACACCTGCCGGCCGACGTCCAGCTGCAACGAGGCCAGCGCGGCCGGGGTGATGTCGACCAGGGCGTCCGGGTGGCCCTCGACGCCCACCCGCACCCGGTCGGTGAGCAGCTCCAGATGGGTGATCACGCCGGACCACACGTTGCGTGCCGACCCGGCGTCCGGCTCGTGGGTGTGCAGCGAGATCGCCGTCGGCGCCAGCGCGACCAGCATCCGGGTGCCGGGCAGTGGCGGCACCTGGACGGTGGTAGCCTCCTCGACCTCGTGCGGCCCGCTGCCCGCGGCGTACAGACAGCTGCCGTCGTCCAGGTCGACCCGTCGCGTGGCGCGATCGGCCAGCGCACCGCGGTACAGGTTGAGCCCCACCAGCCGGGCCACGTAGTCGGTGGCCGGGCGGCGCGCCACCGCCGCCGGCGTCCCCTCCTGCACCGTCCGACCGGCCTCGAGCACCAGGATCCGGTCCGCCAGGATCATCGCCTCGAGCGGGTCGTGGGTGACCAGGATCGTCGGCCCGCCGAACGTCGCCAGGTAGCGCCGCAGCTCACCGCGCACCTCCAGCCGGGTGCGGGCATCGAGCGCGGCCAGCGGTTCGTCGAGCAGCAGCAGCGCCGGTTCGGCGGCCAGCGCCCGGGCGAGTGCGACCCGCTGGGCCTGCCCGCCCGACAACTGCGCCGGACGCCGCGCCGCGAGGTCACCGATGCCGAGCCGACCCAGGACGGCGCCCGCCCGCTCCCGAGCCGGACCTCGCCGCACCCCCCGCGACCGATCGGCGAAGGCCACGTTGTCGAGCACCGACAGGTGCGGGAACAGCCGATAGTCCTGGAACACCACCCCGACCCGACGGTCCGTGGCCGGCACGAACACCCCGGCGGCGGGGTCGTCCCAGAGCGCCTCCCCCACCCGCACCCGGCCGGCGCCGATCGCGAGCAGGCCGGCCAGGCTGCGCAACAGCGTCGTCTTGCCCGCGCCATTGGGGCCGATGACGGCCAGGATCTGCCCCGCCTCGACCTGCAGGTCGGCCTGCACCAAGAGTTCACCGCGCTGGACGCAGATCTCGGCGTCCAGCTGGGTCACAGCGTCGTCCCGGGCCGCAGCCAGCGATCACGCAGCAGCACCAGCACCGTCACGGACACCGCGAGCAGCACCAGGCTCAGCGCGATGGCTGCCGGGGGGTCGGTCTCGAAGGCCCGGTAGACGGCGCTCGGCATGGCCTGGGTGACCCCCGGCAGGTTGCCGGCGAACGTGATCGTGGCGCCGAACTCGCCCAGGGCACGCGCCCAGCAGAGCACGCTCCCGGCGGCGACGCTGGGCAGGATCAGCGGCAGCGTCACCCGCCGAAAGGTGGTGAACCGCCGCGCGCCCAGGGTCGCGGCGGCCTCCTCGAGCCCGGCGTCGGCGCTGCGCAGCGCACCCTCGACGCTGACGATCAGGAACGGCATCGCCACGAATGTCTCCGCCAGCACCACGGCCGGCGTGGTGAACGGCACCGTCACCTCGAACCAGCGGTCGAGGTAGCGACCCAGGACGCCGACGCGCCCGTAGGCGAGCAGCAGGGCGACCCCGCCCACCACCGGCGGCAGCACCAGCGGCAGGGTGACCAGGGCGCGCAGATACCGCAGGCCGGGCGCCGTCGAGCGGGCCAGCACCCACGCCAGCGGCACCCCGAGCACCAGCGAGATCGCGGTCGCGCTGGTGGCACAGATCAGCGACAGCCGCAGCGCGTCGACAGCCTGGGTCTCGGCGAGGATCCGGGGCAGGTCGCGCCAGGGCGCCCGCAGCAGCAGGCCGAGCAGCGGCACCAACAGGAAGGCGACCCCGAGCGCGGCCGGCACCGCGATCGGCCACGGCGTGCGCGGCGTCCCGACGGAGCGCACGGGTACGTCGTCGGGCACCGGCACTCCTCGCACCACAGGGTCGGATCAGGGTCGGGTGAAGCCGGCGGCAGTGAGCACCGCCGAGCCGTCCGGGGACAGAACGTAGTCGACGAACGCCGCGGCCAGGCCGGGGTTCTTCGAGGCGGTCAGCGGGGCGATCGGGTAGCTGGTCGAGGCGTTGACCGCGGCCGGGATCGCGATGCCCGTGACCTTGCCCTTGGCGGCCAGGACGTCGGTGACGTAGACCAGCGCCGCGTCGGCCTCCCCCAGGCTGACCTTCGACAGGGTCGACTTCACGTCGGCCTCCTGCGAGACCGGCTTCACGGTCAGCTTGGCATTGCTGAGCACCTTCGCGGCGGTCGAGCCGCACGGCACCTCCACCTGACAGAGCACCAGCTTCACACCAGGTTTGGCGAGGTCGGACAGCTGGCTGATCTCGGCCGGGTTGCTCGGTGGCACCACGATCTGCATGACGTTCTCCGCGAAAGTTCTCGGGCTCGCGGCCGCCTTCGCCGCGACCACCTGGTCCATGGTCGTGGCGGACGCCGAGGCGAACACGTCCGCCGGCGCGCCCTGGGTGATCTGGGTCGCCAGGGCGGAGCTGGCACCGAAGTTGACGGTGATCGTGGTACCCGGGTGCGCGGTCTGGAAGTTCGTGCCCAGGGTGGTGAAGGCCTTCGTGAGCGAGGCCGCGGCGAACACCGTGATCGAACCCTGGACGGCGCCCCCGGACGCAGCAGAACTGGCGGCGGGCGAGCCGGTCGAGGACGAGCCACAGGCGACCAGCGCACACGAGATCGCGACCGCGGTCGTCATCACGCCGAGCAGGGAGCCGGCCCCGCGGCGGGACGAGAGACGTGACCTCATGACCGGGAGCATAACCGCGTCTGCGGCTGATCGACGATATCTTGTTGTTATTCGCGGATCTGATGGCCTCCAGATCCGTATTTGCGGAATATCATCAGCGAGGACTCAGACCCGATGAGATGTGCGCTCCTTGCGGAGTTCGGCCAGGTAGGCGTGGGCGTCGACCTGGATCGTGTGCCGCTTCGAGCGCACGTAGCGCTTGCGCAGGGCAGCGTCGTACGCCGCGATCTGGGCCCGCAGCTCAGCCGGTGACGGCAGCCGAACGGTTCCCTCGATCAGTTCCGCCACCCAGTGACACTGCTCCTCGGCAAGCGGCATGATCGCGCCGATCGGCTGGATCAGCCCGATGAAGTACAGGCCCGGACGATCCGGCGTGACCACCCGGCGGTAGAGATCGACGTGGTTGTCGTCGGCGCTGAGGATCGCCTGATCGTCGGGTGGGCCTCGAGGACGTCGTGATCCGGTTGGGGCAAGCCGTAGTCGGTCATCTTCCCCACCGCCAGGCGCAGCATCGCCTTCATTCCCAGCTTCTGCACCCGGAACGGCCCGCGCGCCAACGGCGAGTTGGTGAGGTGATCGGTCGGTACGCCGAAGAGGTACTTGGGCAGGATGTACGCGCCACGGCGCATCGCGAGGTAGGTGTGCGCGGCCACACGGGAGGACTCGACCGCGATGTCGGTGGCGGAGTTCCCGATGCCGAACACCACGACCCACGTGGTCGTAGTACCGCACCTCCGGTTCCGACGTCGCGCCGCGCGTCCGGATGGTCACCGCGTAGCGACCCGCTCCGGATCCTTCCGCCGGCTCGACCCGGATCACCTCGGTGTTGAACGTGATCTTGTCCCGAAGTCCGAAGTGGTCGACGAACGCGTCGAAGTACTCCGCGATCTGCCAGTGGCTCGGATAGTCCGGCAGTGACTCGGGCATCGGGTATGCGGCGTACTGCATCATCTCCCGCGAGGTGTTGATGTGCAGTGAGCGGTACGCAGAGCCCTGACCGTTGTCGTTGTCGTACCGCCACAGGCCGCCGACCTGCGAGCCCAGCTCGAAACAGTCGACATCGATCCCCTTCGACGTGAGGATCTGGGCGGCGATGATGCCCGACGAGCCCGCGCCGATGATGCATGCCCGCGTCATGCCGCGGCAGCGTAATCGGATGAATCAGTGATCGACAGCGGCAGGCGTCACTCGTCGGGGAGTTCCACGACGACATTGGTGGACTTCACGCTGGCCACGGCGAGCACCCCCGGCTCGAGCCCGAGGTCGTCGGCCGCCTCCCGGCTCATCAGGGACACCACACGGAACGGCCCCGCCTGGATCTCGACCTGAGCCATCACCGTGTCCTTGATGACCTTGGTGACCAGGCCACGGAAGTGATTGCGGGCGGACTGTGCCACCGTTCGTCGGCTGGTGGGAGGCGCCTGGGCAGCCAGCTCCTCGGCGAACGCGGCCAGCACCTCGCCATCGATGACCTGCCGATTGGACGCATCCCGCGAGGTGGCCAGGCGGCCGTTGTCGGCCCACCGGCGCACCGTGTCGTCGCTGACGCCGAGCAGCTCGGCGGCCTGGCGGATCCGAAAGCTGGCCATCAGCCGATGCTAACCGGACACCCCAGGCTAACGGCGACGGACCGCCTTCGTGCGCCGGATCTCGTTCGTGGTGTTGCCGACCGGGATCGTGGATTCCCCTCACCCCAGGTCAGGGGCGGTTCAGGGTGCTGCCGGGGTCGGCACCTGATCCGCTGAACGCGCCGGGTGACGACAGTGGAGTCATGACAACCACCGACACCCCCGCCGCCCCCACCACCCTCACCATCGACGCCGAACAGCCCACCTGGGGCACCGCCCCCGCCGCGGCCCCGTCGACCGACTCCACCGGCCCCGGCGTCACCCCGCCGTCCATGCCGTCGCACCCGGTGACGCCGCCCGCCGCCCGGTTCTTCGACACCATCCGCCGCGCCGGCGTCGTCCGTTCCCCTCGCGGCTCCGGCCGTCTGGTCGCCGGCGTCGCCTCCGGCCTGGCCCGCCGCTGGGACCTCGACCCGATCGTCGTCCGCACCGCCTTCATCGTGCTCACCTTCCTCGGCGGCCTCGGCGTCTCCCTCTACGGCCTGGCGTGGCTGTTCCTGCCCCAGCCCGACGGCCACATCCACGCCCAGCGGCTGCTCACCGGTCGCCTCAGCGTCGGGTTCATCGGCGCGCTCCTGGCCACCCTCGCCGTCACCGACAGCGGCTTCGCACTGCCCATCGCCGCCGTGACGGTGGCGCTGATCCTGCTGCTGGTGCGCAACCGTCACCCCCACATCGCGGCGACCACCACTGCCCCGACCCACTGACCCGCCCGGCCCGATCACTGTCCAGCTCAACGCGAAGGCCCTTCACGCGAACCGAGTGAAGGGCCTTCGGGCTGTTTGCCTGATGATCTGATGCTCAGAGCCGTTCGAGTTCGATCAGCGTCGCCGCGGGCATGGTCAGGGTCAGCTCGAGGTCGAGGGCTCCCCGAGCCGTGACGGTCGACACGGTCACGGGCAGCTGGACAGCAGCCTCGAGAGTCGCCCACTCGACGTCGCTCACGGGCCAATCACCCAGCTCGAGCCCGTGACATGCCGCGACCAGATCACCCTGCCCCGCCGACAGCTGGGTCTGGCGCACCTGCCATTCGCCCTCGATATCGAGCAGGCTCAGATCGATCCGACGCGCCAGCGCCGGGTCGCCCGCGGCCTTGGTCTGGTCGAGGGTCAGGTTCCACAGCAGGACGGCGATACGCCCGTCGTCCGCCCGGCTCGCCCATACCTCGACCAGGCTCCCGGCGCCGTCCCCGGTCATCACCGCCGGCAGCTCCTGCTCACCCAGTTGAGAGAGCAGACGGAGCGCGTGGTAACGGGGTTTGGGCAGGTTGCCCACGGTCTGCAGCCCGAAGCCACCATGGAGCAGTCGTGGCGGTGGGCCGAGCTCCTCGAAGTGATCGCTGGCCACCCAGTACGACAGGGCGTCGACCCGGCCGGCCGCCGACCGCATCCCCCGCAGCAGGAACACCCCGGCGAAGACCGAGTCGTTGATCGGGTCGAAGTGCCGGGGCGTCACGCCCCACTCGGTCCACAGGATCCTCGCCTCATCGAAGCCGTACCTGGCCAGGGTGGGCCGCACATCGAGCGGCGGGGTGCCGTAGGTGTGGGTGGACACGAAGTCCACCGGGGACCCCGACAGCTGGCAGTGCGCCAGCAGGTCGTCGACCCAGCCCGCGGCGGCCGACGACGGGCCGCCCACGGCGAGCCTGGCGTCGACACTCTTCAGCGCCGCTGCGGTCACGTCGTAGAGGTGGAACCACTCCTGTTGGGTGCCGGACCAGAACACCTCGAGATTGGGCTCGTTCCAGACCTCGAACTCCCAGCGGACGACGCGCTCACGGCCGTAGCGATCGACCAGGTGCTGCGCGCAGGCCCTGACCAGCTCACCCCAGCGGTTGTAGTCCGAGGGCGGGGAGATGATGGCCCGGTAGGCGAAGACCGTGCGCTCGGGGTCGGAGGCGAGATCCCGTGGCATGAAGCCGAGTTCGACGACCGGCTCGAGCCCGATCTCGACCACCGCGTCGTAGATCCGGTCGACGATCGAGAAGTCGTGGATCAGCGGGGCCCCGGTCGACCGCAGCACGGCGGTGTCGTCGTGGAAGATGGCGTGCGCGCGCACCGTCTCGACACCGATCTCGTCGTGCACCCGGGTGAGCGCGGTCCGCAGTTCCTCACCGATCACCCGCCCGCCGGACAGGCCCGGCGAGAGCAACTGCGACAGGCGCTCGCTGCCGATCATGTGATGCCACGGCCGGGCGAGCGGCGTCCCGACCGCGCCGGTTCGCACCCTCACGCGCACGCTGGGCGGCGTCCGCTTGGGCGGTATCGAACGGGCCGGCACCGCCCGGCCCAGGGCCCCGACGACGCTCACCTCGGCCAGGCTCGCGACGGCGTACCAGTAGCCGACCCCGACCTCGCCGGTGGTGTCCAGGTAGGGCGGGAAGGGGACCGCCAAGACATCGCCACCGTGGTGGTCCACCGGCGTGAACGGCCCCATCGCCGACGGTCCTCGATGAACCAGGTAGCCGACGGCACCCTCGACCGGGTCCCAGTCGAGGGTGACCTGACCCACGCCCATGGCGGCAGTCAGCCCCGATGGAGGTGGCAGTTCGGGGATTCCGACGTGGAGGGGAACGCGAGCCTCGTCCGTGCGCCGCGCGATCCGGGCCTCCCAGTCGACCCGCGCCGCAGTGCTCACGCGATCACCCCGGCCTCGAACCGTTCCATCGCGATCAAGGGCTTGATCCTCGCCTGCACCTCGCCGCGGACGAAGCTGCGCCAGATCACGTTGTCGCAGAAGACATTGCCGATCGCGCCGAGCACCATGGCCTGGTCGAGTGAGAGGTACCGCTGCGCGATCAGCCCCGATCTGACCGCCACGGCGTCGTAGAAGCCGCCGGCACCGTAGGCACCCAGGTCACGCTCGATCCTGACCAGGTTGTCGAAGGCCGCCGCCGGCTCGTACTGCATGGCCAGGAAGGCGGCGTGGGGGGTGACCACGCCGTCGCCCCAGACGGGGTTCGGGGCAGTACCCACGCGGCATCCGGCGAAGCCGGCGTCCAGGTTCGTGCCCTCCAGGTCGGAGACGTAGCCGGCAGGGTCCATGCCGATGGCGTCCACGCCCCAGGCGGTGTAGCCGCCGCCGGGTCGGCTGGCCGGCGAGAAGCCCCAGTAGCCGTACCGGGCGTCGAGCAGGCCGAACTCGCGTTGGGCGCGCACGGTCAGCGGGTGGTTGATCCCCCACGATCGAGGTGCCCAGCCGGCCTCCGGCACGAACAGGTCGGGCATCAGAGCCTCGAACATGTCGCCGCCCCAGCTCGGCACGATGTGCATGCCCCGGTAGGTGAAGGCGCCCTCGAACACATCGATGCCGAGATAGGTGCGGTGCTTCCCGACTGCCTTCTGTTCCAACCAGGACCAGTCGCACGAGTCCGGGAAGACGCGCTGCGTGGCGTAGTAGTGCGCCGGCGGGATCTGGCCGCGAGCGATGCCGATGTAGCTGGCGATCCTGGGCTCGCTGACCAGGATGTCGTAGTGGTTGAGCGTGTAGAAGACGTCCGGGCCGGTGCCCAGGTAGTTGCCCGCCACGGTCGCGACCGCCGGCTCGACGTCGTAGAACCCGCCGCGCAGCAGCCCGGCCGCGACCCCCGGTCGAGCCAACTTGTCGTAGTACACGGCGAAGTTCATCCGGTGTAGCAGCCCGTTGGCCAGGACGGCGACCCGCGGCTCGGCGTTCCGCACGACCATCAGGGCGGCGGCGAACCAGCCGTTGTCCACGCTCGACAGGAACGGATACACGGTGTTGCCGTCCTCGGGCCACACCGTCACGACGTCACCGGTGGCCTCGTCGTACCAGTTGTAGAACATGCCGCTCGGCACGTGGTGGCGCAGCCGGCTCATGGTGGTGAGCGTGCGGGTCAGGCGCTCGCGGCATTCCGCGGCGCTGATGAGGCCGAGTTCTCGCGCCACGACGGCGCTCCAGAGGTAGCCACCGATGTTGGTCGGCGAGGTGTACCCGCTGCGCCGAGGTGAGGCCAGCGGGCCGCTGATGTTGTCGGCGGGCAAACCCGTTGCGGGATCGGTCATCGCGACCAGCGAGGCCCAGGTGTCGCGAGCCCACCGCCGGATGGTCGTGCGGTCCACGGCGGGCGCGCTCGTGGCCGCCCCCGCCGCCCCGGCCGCCCTCGCGGGCACGGCCTGGGCGCCGGTGAGCCCGACGACCGCCAGGGCCGCTCCGCCCAGGAGCAGCTGGCGGCGGGTGGCCGGGACGTGCAGGGCGGCGGGCCCGGATGGGGCGGTCATGTCCAATTCTCCTCGCTGGGGGACGATCTCACTTGATGCCCGTGGTGGCGATGCCTTCGATGAACCGGCGCTGGAAGATCAGGAAGACCACGAGGATCGGCGCGACCACGACGGTGGCGCCGGCCAGCAGCAGGCCGTAATTGACCTGGTTCTGCCCCGTGGAGAACAGCGCCAGGGCCACGGGGAGGGTGTAGTGGGTCTGGGTCTGTGCCACCACGAGGGGCCACAAGAAGCTGTTCCAGCTGCCGAGGAAGGTCAGGATTCCCAGGGTCGCCAACGCCGGGCCGCACAGCGGCAGGATGATCTGCCGGAAGATCCGCAGCTCACTGGCCCCGTCGACTCGGCCGGCATCGAGCAGGTCGTCCGGCAATGTGACGATGAACTGGCGCATCAGGAAGACCCCGAACGGCGTCACCAGGAACGGCAGGATCAGGCCCGGGTAGGAGTCGACCATGCCGAGGTTGGCGACCAACACGAACAGCGGCACGAAGGTCACCATGCCGGGCACCATCAGCGTGCCCATCACGAGCCCGAAGACCACCCGTTTGCCGCCGAAGTTCAGCTTGGCCAGCGCGTAGCCGAGCATCGAGCAGAAGACGAGATTGCCGGCCGTGACGACGACCGCGACCACGGTCGAGTTGAGGAAGTAGCGGGGGAAGTTCTGCTTGTCGAACAGGTCGCGGTAGTTGTCCAGGGTGGGCGACTGTGGCCACCAGGTCGGCGGTACCTGCCGCAGTTCACCCTCCCCCTTGAAACTGCCGAGGACCATCCACACGAACGGCGCGATCACCGCGATGAAGCCGATCGTGAGGATCAGGTAGAGCCATCCGGTCGAGAGCGCCGACCTCTTCGTTGCGCTGGTTGCGGTGGTCTTCACGCGTACCACCCCGTCACGTGTTCGAGCGCAGGAGCCGGAACTGCAGGGCGGTCAAGGCCACGACCACCACGAAGAGCAGGTAGCTCATCGAGGCGGCGAAGCCGTAGTTGCCGAAACCGAACTGCTGGTAGGTGTACATCGACACCGACACCGTGGAGTTCAGCGGGCCACCCTGGGTCATCACGAAGGGTTCCTCGAAGAACTGCAGGTACCCGATGCCGGTGGTCACCGTGACGAACAGCAGCGTGGGTCGCATCAGCGGCAGGGTCACGTACCGGAACCGCTGCCAGGACGACGCCCCGTCGAGTGAGGCCGCCTCGTGCAGCATCGCCGGAACGGACTGCAACCCGGCCAGGAAGATGATCATCGCCGTCCCGAAGTTGCGCCACGAGGCCATGACGATCAGCGAGGGCATCGACCATCGGGTCGACCCGAGCCAGTCCGGCCCGGTGATGCCGACCCAGCCCAGGACGGTGTTGACCAGACCGTTCTCCGGCTGGAGCAGGAAGCGCCAGACCACGGCCACCGCCACGATGGAGGTGACGACCGGGGTGTAGTACCCCACCCGGAAGAGCGACCGGAACCGGGTGATCCCCTTGTCCAGCGCCAGCGCCGCCGCCAGCGCGATGCCCAGCGTCAGCGGGACGCCGACGATCACGAAGTAGACGGTGTTGAGCGCCGCCTGGCGAAACGTCTCGTCCCCGACGGCCCGCACGTAGTTGTCGAAGCCCACCAGGTTCACCGCGAAGGGCGAACGCAGGTCGCGGGCCTTGATGTCGGTGAAGCTCATGTAGAGCGACGAGATCACCGGCCAGGCGGTGAACACCGAGAAGAGCATCAGGAACGGGAGCGCCAGGATCCAGGCCGCCATGCTCTGCCGTGATCCGTGCCTGGCACGCCGCACCGCAAGCGGTTGCGGAAGGCATTTCGAGAACAGTCCAGCACGACGATGGTCGCCTTCAATTCCAGTTCGATGCAGCAGCGGGCCGTCTTCAGGCCGCATGCCGAGGATGCTGGGAGCAAGCCGACCTCTCGCTCTCAAGATGAATGCTGCCACCGCTCCAATTGTGGCATTCAGCAGCAGGAACGCCGAAAATCCTGGACCCTGCAAGGCGAGCAGCCCGTCTGGTCAGGGGACTCCGTCACCCCTGAGGCCTCCTCTGGCCTGGGGAGGTCTCGGTGGGCAACCACCTGGGCGATCTGAGATCTTCCTCCTCGACTCCAACTCCTGCAGGGCTTGGGCACTGTCATGGGGTTGGTGCTGACTGGCAGGCCGGCCGAGTCGGAGACCGCCCTGGGCTGAAGGTCCTGGTACTCGCGCTTGAGCAGCAGCATGGCCTCCATGCAGCCGTCGCTGAAGGTCGGCGCCGCCTGGCTCTCCACCGCGCACCATCTCCAGGGCAGGATGTCGTTGCCGGGGATAGTTCCGGGCAGGCCAGGCCGCCTCGATGGGGCCTCGGGCAGCGCTGTAGCGGCGATCCCGTCGAACGGTAGCTCGGCCAGTACTGCCCTCCAGGTCATCAGGGCTGCTCGAGGGCGAAGGACTTCCTCGTCGTCGACGGCGTGGCCGCTCAGCTCGACCAGGCGAACAGCAGGGCTCGATCTGGAACCGGTGCCCAGGACACGGTTGATGCCACGGCGGCGCGGTCGCTCGCGCTGACGCTCGCGCTGAGGCCGGCCGATCAGGTGAGCAGGTCAGTACAGCGCTTGGTGGCTTGATCGCGCGACCAGTAGTCGTCGTTCTCGACGTGCCAGGAACAGCAGGACGGCCACGCCCGCCAGGCCTGGTGGTCTTCTGCGCCCCGCTGAAGAAGGTGCTCTTGTCGATGCTGCTGGGCGTGGGGTCGAGCGCCTGCGTGGCGAACTCACCCATCCAGGTCGTGCCGACCATCGCGGCGTCCGGGGTCTTGCCGGCGGTGATCGCCGTGGCGAACTTGTCGTGGGCCGAATCCCACGGAATGGCGGTGACCTGCACGGTGACCCCCGGGTTGGCGGCCTCGAACTGCTTGGCCAGCGCGGGCAGTTTCTCGCCTTCGGTGCCCATCGCCCAGACCGTGATCGTCCCGGTGGCCTTGCCCGAACTCACGGCTCCCGCCGTCCCGGTCGAGGTCCCGGCGGAGTCGGCCGACCGTCCGCAGGCGGCCAGGGCGAACGTGGCCCCGAGGCCGAGCGCGACGGCTGTCGTGAGACGAGAGTGCCGTTTCATGGTGATTCTCCCTGGTCGGGCAGAGCCCGGAGATGGTGCAGTGGGCGCGGGAACGCGATGAACTGTGCGGACGACGTGCATCGGGGCAGCCATCAGAGATGGCTCGGTCTCCTGCCCGGTCGTCGAACTACCTCCGGGGCGGTGCGCGATCGAGGCGCCTTGTGGCGCCCCCGCGTCGAGATCGCTCGCCTGCTCACGACGCCGACCACGGCGGCCCCTGTCGCCATGATCAGCACCGCAGGTTGCACGAGAACGAACATCGCCCAGCCTCCAGAACTCGGGAACGACGTCCCGTGAGCTCCGCGAGGTCTGGGCGAAGGTAGGTGAGGAGAAGGAACCCTCACGCCGCGTGGACGCGGCGTGACGTCAGTCAACGCCCACGAACGTCCGACGTCAACACGAGATCACGCAGACGTCGTGGTATGCCGCGGGGCGAGGCCACGAGCCGATCGAGCCGCGTCCCGGCTCATCGCGACCACTGGTCGGTCATGATGACTCGCATGAACGCTGCGGAGTTCTATGCCGTGGTGCGACGCGAGATCGGGCCAGTCCTGAAAGCCCGCGGCTTCCGCCGCTCGAGCAACGACATCGGTCTCGCGGTCTATCCGCGGGCCGGAATGTGGATCAAGCCGCTGCCGCAACCTGGCCCCGTGCCCGCCCCGGATCGATTGATCGTCTCGTTCGACCACTCGCCGTGGGGCTGGTTGTCGGGCCTCGGTGGGGAGTTTCGCGTCTACCTCGAAGTGGGCGGTTGCGCCGCGATCAACGATGTATCCATCCGCCGCTGCGCCGCCTCATCTGCGTGTCCAGTTCGATCTGCTACCGGAGCTAGCGCCATGAAGATCTTCGTGTCGTCCACCTCTCGGGATCTCGCCGAATACCGAGCGGCGGCGATCCGCGGGCTGCGCCGGCTCGGCCACACCGTGGTGGCCATGGAGGACTTCACCGCCGCGCCGGCTTACCCCTTGAGCCGGGTGGTCGAGCTCGTGCGCGCGAGCGACGCCTACGTCGTCATCGTCGCGTGGCGATACGGCTTCCCCCCGGTCACGGAGGGCGTGGCCGACCTCCCGGTGGCCCCTTCGGGCCGGTCCGACATCTCCATCACCGAGTGGGAATATCTCGCGGCGAAGGAGGATCCGGACCGGCCGATCCTGCCGTTCCTGCTCGCCGAGACGGCGCCCTGGCAGCCGCAGGACATCGATGGCTTCGACGACGGTCGCAGTGCGGACACGACCATCACTGAGGTACGGAACTTCCGAGCAACCCTGGCACGCGAGCACATCGTGTCGTTCTTCAGCCGGCCCGACGAGCTCGAGGCGCTCGTCACCGCGGCGGTGACCTCTGCGCGCCTGGCTCGCGGCGTCTTCCTCAACCAGTTCAGCCTGGGCAAGCCGATCGAGGGGTACGAGACGACCCCTGACGCCTCGTACACCGGGCGGCTCGTGGACATCGTCCGTAACGGTGGCGGCGAGAGCGTGGCCCACGTCAACATCGCGAGTCCGTGGTGGTCGACGCGGCTCTACCTGCTGGCCTTCCTGCTCGACCGACTGACCGCTACCCGGCGAATCCTGGTCACGGACGGCGCGGAGTTCGTCGGGCTGCTCCCCCTCGGCGCGGTGCTCCGCGGGATGGCCGCGCTGCACGACCGGATCCGGGAGTTCGAAACCGCGGAGCGGCAACGCGCGCAGACCGAGCCGGACGTCGTCCGCGAGGCCGAGGCGCTCGTCGCGCTCTTCGAGTCGTGCTTCCGACCGCGCCGTCCGTCCGGCCAGGCGCGCCGAGCAACCGAGGCCACCCCCGAGTCCATCGAGGCGTCGACGAAGATCGACGTCACCAAGGCTAATCTCGGCCGCTGGTTCGAGGACTCCCTGGTGACCAGCCCGATCCACCTCGACAGCACGACCCGCGCGCGGCCGCTCGACCTCGTGCGACTCTTCGACTTCCCCGGCGACTTCGTGCCGATCACCGTTGTCGAGCGTGTCGCTCACAAGGACGTCGTGAAGTACCACGTCATCGACAAGCGTGCGTTGAGCCTGCAGCTCGCGAAGGCCTACGTCACCGAACTGCTCGACGAGAGCGGATAGCCCTCACCCAGCGCTGCTCGGCAGACGCTTACCTCGTGGGCCGGACTGCAGGTAGGCCAGCATCGCGACAATGCGGCGATGCCCGTCGTCCGATTCGACCAGCCGAGTTCGAGCAGGATCTGACGCTCATGGCCCTCCGCGGTGCGCTCGCTGACGACCAAGCGCCGGGCGATCGCAGGGTTGTTGAGGCCCTCGGCCACCAACTCGAGGACTTCGCGTTCGCTTGGGGTGAGGCCGGCCAGAGGGTCCGTGCGCGAGCGTGCCGCCACCAAATGTCCTACTGAGGGTCCAGGGCAGACCCTCCTGCGGCCACCCTGCTGCGCAGCGCCTGGCCACGCTCACCGACCGCGAACGCGAGGTAGCGGCCGCGGTCGGGGCCGGTGCCTCCAACGCAGAGGTGGCCGCCACCCTGTTCATGAGCGAGGCAACCGTCAAGGCACACGGGTCACGCCTGTTCAGCAAGCTCGAGGTCGTCGATCAGGTACAGATCGCCATCGTCGTGCACGACGCCGACCCGTCGTGACACCCTTCTCGACTCACGACTGACATCGCAGCCCGGCTCTACCTTGGCTACGTGCCGGGGATGGAGTACAACCGACGGTCATGAAGTCGTTGCCGACGGTGCTCCACTTTCGGGGCACGGTGTTGCCCGAGGGCACAGTGCGCGATGTGTTCGTGGTCGACGGACGGATCACCTTCACCGAGCCGTCCGATGCCGTCACCGTCGCAGACGGCGGGTACCTCACGCCTGGCCTGGTGGACGCGCACGCTCACCTGTCGCTGCACAGCCCAGCCGGGGATGACGCCGAACCCGCCCTGAGGGTCCGGGCCAGCGCCCGCGCCCAACTGGCCGCCGGTGTGCTCGCGATCCGCGAGCCGGGTTCCCCTGACGACGAGTCGCAACGGATCGGCCCGGGCGAGGGCCTGCCGCGGACCGTGACGGCAGGGCGCCTGCTGGCTCGGACCGGGCGATACTTCCCCGGTCTGGGGCGTGAGCTGGAACCCCAGCAGCTGCCCGAGGCAGCCGAGGAGGAGGCTCGAAGCGGCCGCGCCTGGGTCAAGGTGATCGCCGACTTCGTCGCTCCCGGTGGTGCGATCACCGCGGCGTTCCCGGCGGAGGTGCTGGCGGAGACTGCTCGGCGGGTCCATGCCGTCGGCGCCAAAATCGCTGCGCATGCGGGCGATCCGGATGTGATCTCCGCCTGTATCGAGGCGGGGTTCGACTCGATCGAGCACGCCACCGGGATGCGCGCGGACCAGATCGACGCCGCCCTGGCAGCGGGCACAGCCATCGTCCCGACGCTGATCATCCGGGACGGCGTGCTGGGCGCGGTGCGGGGATTCGGTGGCGACGACGCCACGGTGCAGGCGATGGCCGCCGTCCTGGACGGCCAGGGGGCCGTGGTCCGTGAGGCCGCCGAACGCGGCGTCACCGTTCTGGCCGGGACGGACGCCGGGATGGTGCCGCACGGGCTGGTCGCCACCGAGATCGGGCTGCTGCTGTCCGCCGGGCTGACACCCGAGCAGGCCTTGGGCGCGGGGTCGTGGCTGGCCCGCGCCTATCTCGGGCTGCCTGGGATCAGCGAGGGTGCCCCGGCCGACCTCGTGGTCTTCCCCGACGACCCGCGCGAGGACGTCGATGCCCTGCGGCACCCCAGCGTGATCCTGCTCGACGGAGTCCGTCGTCGTTGACGGCACCTGATCCATGACATGCCCGACGAGTCACGACGCGTCGCCGTCCTCACCCGCGTCAGCGGCACCCGACCCGACGGGCGGACATTCGCCCCGACCCGATCACCCAGCCCCGTGCTGGCCGACGACGTCGAGCAGCCGGGCGTAGGAACGCACCAGCAGCCGCCGTTCCTCAGCCACGCGCGGGTCTTCGAGGCTGCAGCCGTCGGCCACCCACAGGTCCGACACGCGCATTGCCAAGGCCCGGTCCCGTGCCGGTTCGAGCATGTCCTGCACCGGACGTCCGTACACGTAGGCATACAGG
This sequence comes from Kineosporiaceae bacterium, assembly GCA_046330955.1. Lineage (GTDB taxonomy): Bacteria > Actinomycetota > Actinomycetes > Actinomycetales > Kineosporiaceae > JADJPO01. Next base: position 31,151 of record JAXLRT010000024.1, read on the forward strand.
TCTGCGAGCGCCGTGACCAGAGCCGCCTCGTCGGCATCGGTGCGTTCGCGCTGCAGCACCCGGTGCTCGCGCCACCAGAGCACCTCGCGGCGCGCCGCCTCGGCAGGGTCGATCGCCAGCCCGCGGGACCGCACGACCATGGCGTAGAACCGGCGCATGTACTCCCGTGCCCGGTCCGGGTCGTTGTCCGGGTAGGGCGCCCAGACCCGGTTCGCCCGCAGCACCCACCAGGCACCGAGCAGGGTCGCGAGGCGGCCCATACCGAAACCCACCTTGACCATGCCGACCGCAGACCGCAACACCAGCAGCCAGTCCCGGCGGTAGTAGCCCACCCAGGCGCCGCACTCGTGAGCGCCCAGCCGGACGGGGTCGAATGTCCACGGGCCGGTCGGCGGATCGGCTGCGGTCGAGTGCATGGTGCCTCCTACGTCGGGACGCGCACGCGCACGTCGCCTGCGGACAAGCGGTTGCGTTGGCGGCGATCAGATCGCGGCCCACGTATGTCATCCGTCACCGGCACCCGTGTCGTATCACCGGTCACCACCTGTCGATCTGCCGACCCGCACCCGGAGTGACGATGGAGTCCAGCCCGCGACACCAGACAGGCGTCCTCGCGCCCGCAGCATCGAGGGGCACCGAGGCGTCGGCGCCCGAGGTTCCCGGAGTCGGCGTGCACGCCGTCCTGGACCGGATGCGACCCGTGCTCGACCGCCTCGAACGGGCCGGCGACCCGCGCTCTGCCTTCCTGGCCACCTACGCCCGAACGACCGCAGCGGTGGGCGAGGCGATCGTCGCGGCCCGGTTCGAGGATCCGCAGTGGGTGGACAGTTGGGACGTCGCATTCGCCGAGCTGTACCTGGACGCCCTTGCCGCCTTCGAGACCGATCCTGCGACCGCACCCAGGCCGTGGCGGGCCGCATTGCGCCCCGATCCGGCGCTGAGTCCGCTGCAGCTGGTGCTGCTGGGCATGAACGCCCACATCAATTACGACCTCCCCCAGGCGCTCCTCTCGGTGATCACCGACGACGAGTTCGCCGACCCCGCGCTGATGGCTCGCCGGCGCCGCGACCACGAACGGATCGACACGCTCCTGGCGTCCCGGGTGTCCGCGGAGGATGCGCTGCTCGAGGGCGCCGAGAAGGCGCGAGGCCAGCGCGCACGGTCGCTGATCGACCGTGCGCTGACCCCGCTGAACCGGCGCGCCACCGGCCGGTTCCTCGCCGAGTCACGGCGCAAGGTCTGGCAGAACACGGCTGTACTGCAGGCCGCCAGGGCACGTGGCTCTCAGTCCTACCGAGCGGCGCTCGCCGAGCTCGAGCTCCTCACCGCCGCGAAGATCCACGACCTGCTCGCGCCCGGACAGGTCTTGATCAAGCTGGCCGCCGGCGGTTTCGGCGTCCTGCTCCCACCGCTCTGACCGCCCCGCCCGCCCGGCCACGCTGCCCAAAGGTCCACGTGGTGCCTCGGGCGTGCCTGCACGCGCGGCAAAGCTCGGCGGGCTCTGCCGACAGTTGCCACTCAGGCCCGACACCCGATCCGAGTGACGGGCCTGTGACCTGCCCCAATGCGGTGGAGCTGAGGGGACTCCGTCGCGCTCGTCCCCCGCGCTCCTCCTCGAATCGCCGAGCTTGATCGATGACATGACACAGGGCCTGCGACGAAGATCGTGTGTCGCAGGCCCTGTGTCATGTCATCGGTGGAGCTGAGGGGATTCGAACCCCTGACCCCCTCCATGCCATGGAGGTGCGCTACCAACTGCGCTACAGCCCCGTGGAGCGGAGCGAGTCTATCCCGACTTCCCCTCCGGACTCCAAATCGCGAGTTGACTCACGTCGAATGCCCGCGTGGGTGGGGTCGTTGACTCATCGGTGGATGCCCGCGTGGGTCAGGCTCGGGTGATGGGGTTGAGCATGGTGCAGCGCAGGGCGGTGTTGGCCTCGCAAGTCGCGGCGTGGCCGAAGGCGACCAAGGTCGAGAAGTCGACCATCCTGGATCATCTGGTGGCGGTCAACGGGTGGCATCGTGACCACGCCCGCAAGATGATCCGGGCCGCGGTGGCCGGTGGCGGCTGCGACCGGACGATCGGTCAACGCCGGGCGGCCCGGGCACCGGTGTACACCTACGACGAGACAGTGATCACGGCGTTGGCGACGTGTTGGGCGGTGCTGGGCGGCCCGACCGGTAAACGCCTGCAACCGGCGTTGGCGGACCTGGTCCCGGCGCTGCTGGCCCACGGTGAGCTGCCCGATGACCAGGGTGATCGATGCGCTGTTGTCGATGTCGGCGGCCACCATCGACCGGCGCCTCAAGGCCAACGGGTCGAGGAGTTCATCAACCACCACCTGCTGAAATGGGCCACCGACCGCCAGATCACCTTCACCAAGGCCGGCCCTCCCACTCCAACGACCAAGCCCACATCGAGCAGAAGAACTGGACCACCATCCGCCACGCCGTCGGCTACCCACCGCTACGACACCCCCGAGAACTGGCCCTGCTCAACGAGCTCTGGCCCCTACAAGCCGAGCTGACCAACCTGTTCCTACCCCAACGACTCCTCACAGACCCGCGACAGCGCCAGAGTGATCAAGAAATACGACAAGGCCGCCACCCCGCCACCCGCCTGGCCCGCGACCACCCCGACGTCCTGACCCCCACCGACACCCGAGAGCCTGCGCCACCAACTCGACGTCCTCAACCCGGCCGGCCTGGCCGCCGCATCGCCGCCGTCCAGGCCAGCCTGCCGAGCTCGCCCGCCGCCGCGGCGGCATCAACGCGCGCCAAGGCCAACGCCGTCTACCTGTCCAAAACCAAGATCACACCGCCCCACGCCCCGCGGGCACCCACCGATGAGTCAACGACCCACCCCACGCGGGCATCTTGACGTGAGTCACCAGGAATCGAAAACCCCCGCCGACACGACCGGTCAGGACGCCGGCGCGTCCGGCGCGCTCACGTTGAACCGCTCCAGCACCCAGCCGCTGCGCCGCACGCCCAGCTCGGCCCAGTGAGCATTCCCGAAGCCGTCGAAAGTTCGATAGAGCGCCAGGTCGCGCGCGACCTCCTCGGCGCTGCTCCCCCGCCCGATCAGGCCCAGCAGGCGCAGCATCGCCCCACGCATCGAGGCCCCGTGCGAGACCACCACCAGGGTGCCGCCGTCCGCCTCGCCGGTCATCGCCTCGACGTGCCGTCGGATGCCGCCCTCGCAGCGCACCCAACACTGCCCCAGCGACTCCCCGCCGCCGATGATCAGGTCCTCCCCCGCCATCCAGCGGCCGTACTCATCCGGGAAGCGCGACTGGATCTCGTCGCGCAGCAGCCCCTGCCAGGCGCCGCCGTCCCGCTCGCGCAGCGCGTCGTCCAGCTCGAGGTCGACGCCGAGCGCCTTCGCCAGCGGCTCGGCCGTCTGCCGCGCCCGGGAGAGGTCCGAGGAGACCACCCGGACGGCGCCGCGCGCCGCGGCGTCCGCCAACCGCTCCCCCAGGTACGCCGCCGCCACAGCCGCCTGAGCCAGCCCCACGTCGTCCAGCTCGACGTCGAGGTGCCCCTGGAACCGGTTCTCGGCGTTGGACGCCGTGCGCCCGTGCCGCAGCAGAACGAGCCGTGCAGCGCTCATGCCGAGCCCACCAACCGGCTCACTGGCTCGGGTTGCGCGGCATCGCGGGCAGCTCCAGCGGCGGACAGTCCCGCCACAACCGCTCCAGCGAGTAGTACTGCCGCTCATCCGTGTGCTGCACGTGCACCACGATCTCGCCGAAGTCGAGCAGCACCCAGCGCCCCTCGCGCTCGCCCTCGCGCCGGATCGGCTTGGCGCCCAGGCCCAGCAGCCGCTCCTCCACCGCGTCGACGATGGCGCGCACCTGTCGGTCGTTGGGCGCCGAGGCCAGCAGGAACACATCGGTGATCACCAACTGCTCGCTGACGTCCAGCGCCACCACGTCGGACGCCAACTTGTCGGACGCCGCGAGCGCCGCCGCGACGGCCAGCTCCCGTGCCCGCTCCGAAGCACTCACCGCATGGACCCTTCCCCAACACTCGACGTCGAACCAGGGGCATACAGCCCGTATTTGGCGATGTACTGAACGACACCGTCCGGCACCAGGTACCAGACCGGCTCGCCCCGCCCCACCCGGTCCCGGCAGTCCGTGGAGGAGATCGCCATGGCCGGCACCTCCATCAGCGAGACCCGGTCGGCCGGCAGCCCGGCGTCGTCCAGCACGTGCCCGGGCCGGGTCACCCCGACGAAATGGGCCAGCTCGAACAGCTCGTCGCTGTCCTTCCACGACAGGATCTGGGCCAGCGCGTCGGCACCGGTCATGAAGAACAGGTCCGCCCCGGGACGCTGCTTCTGCAGGTCACGCAGGGTGTCGATGGTGTAGGTCGGGCCGGGGCGCTCGATGTCGACCCGGCTGACGGTGAACCTCGGGTTGGACGCCGTGGCGACCACGGTCATCAGGTAGCGATGCTCCGCCGGGCTGACCTCGCGATCGGCCTTCTGCCAGGGCTGGCCCGTGGGCACGAACACGACCTCGTCGAGGTCGAACTCCGCGGCCACCTCGCTCGCGGCGACCAGGTGGCCGTGGTGGATCGGGTCGAACGTGCCACCCATCACCCCGAGCCGGGTGGGCGTGACCACCGGTTAGTGGCTACCCGTCGTCCCCTGCGCGCCGGTCGAACCGTGAGCGACGAACGCGGCCGGGTCGTGGCGGTGAGCCGCCGAGCGGAAGGCGAACATGACCCCGAGCAACAGGGCGAACACAGCCAACGCGAGCAGGCCGAACCACATCGGGTCCATCGGCAGTTCGTTGACGACCTCTTCGGCCAGCTTCATGGCGCCTCGATCCCTTCTCGAACCGTTTCCTGCGCGGGCTAGGCTTCCGGCAGGGGCAGCGCACAGTCTGTCATGTCGGACCGGTCCCGTGCGATGCACCTGGCCGTGACGCGGACGAGGGAAGGACCACACCACGATGGACGACGCCGGGCAGGCCGCGCCCCGACCGGTGCACGCGCCGGTCGAACTCAGCGTCGTCGTCCCGATGTACGACGAAGAGGACGTCCTTCCCCTCTTCGCAGCTCGGTTGCGTCCCGTGCTCGACGGCATGCTCGAGGACGGCCTGGTCGCCGACTACGAGGTGCTCGCGGTGGACGACGGCAGCCACGACGCCACCCCGATCCTGCTGGTCAAGGAGCGTCGCACCTGGCCGCAGCTGCGCGTCGTCCGGCTGCGGGCCAACGCCGGTCACCAGGCCGCCCTGTCGGCCGGATTGGTGCGCTGTCGCGGCGAGTGGGTGGCCTCGCTGGACGCCGACCTGCAGGACCCGCCCGAGGTGCTGCGCGACATGCTGGTACGCGCGACCACGGACGGCGTGGACGTGGTCTACGGCATCCGCACCGACCGCAGCACCGACTCGGTGTTCAAACGCCGGACGGCGCGCGCCTACTACCGCCTGATGCGCGCCACCGTGGGCAACCACGTCTCCGCGGACGCCGGCGACTTCCGCCTGATGAGCCGGGCCACGGTGGACGCCGTCAACAGCCTGCCCGAGCACAACCGGGTGCTGCGGCTGGTGATCCCGGCACTGGGCTTCCCCTCGGCCGAGGTCGGCTACCGCCGCGAGGTGCGCGCCGCCGGCGCCACCCACTACCCGATCTCGCGCATGCTCCGCCTCACCGTCGACAGCCTGACGGGCTTCTCGATCGCCCCGCTGCGGGTGGCCACCTGGGCCGGCCTGGGGGGCGCCGTCCTGACCGCGCTGCTGTTCGGCTACGCGCTGCTGGCCTACCTCAGCGGCCGGGTGGTGCCAGGCTGGACCTCGACGTTCGTCGCCGTGGCCGGGGTGGGCGCCGTCCAGCTGCTGTGTGTCGGCATCCTCGGCGAGTACGTCGGCCGGCTCTACACCCAGATGCAGGGCCGGCCCTCGTACTTCATCGCCCACGACTCCCTGGACGACGACCTCGGCGAGTGATCACCAACACCCCGCCCGGCCCATGATCACCGTTAGATCGCAGTTTCCACCGCTTCAGCCGGAGCGAACTGCGATCCAACGGTGATCATGGGCCGGGGGGTGGGACGGGAGCGGGGGACGCGCCAGGGGGGCGCCGTCAGGCGAACTTGCGGGCTCGCACCAGCAGCGACACCCCGGGTAGCGACCCCACGGGCAGGTAGCGCTCGGCGGCCACCACGGCACCCAGGATGCGGTTCATCCAGGCGGGCGGGTCGTCCAGGTCCGAGCCGTTCGCGCCACCGAAGCGCCGGCGCAGGGCCACCGCCGGACGCAGCAGCACCATCCAACTGCGCACATCCTCCAGCACGAACCCGGCGCCGGTGAGCAGGTCGGTGAGCTCAGCGCGCTCGTAGCGCCGCACGTGCCCGACGGACTCGTCGTGCGCCGACCACAGCCGCATGTCGACCGGGACGGCGACCAGGAACGTCCCGCCCGGACGCAACGCCTCGAAGACGCTCACCGCGGCGGCCTTGTCGTCGTCCAGGTGCTCGAGGACGTCGAAGGCCACCACCAGGTCCAGGCTCCTCGGCGCCAGCGGCAACGCCGTCGCGTCACCCCGCAGTACGGCGATGCCACGCTCGGCACACACCCGCGCCCCCTCGGCGCCGTACTCCAGAGCGGCGGCCCGCCAGCCGTGCTCGAGCAGCACCCGGGTGTTACCGCCACCGGCGGCGCCGACGTCCAGGGCATCCCCAGGGGTCATGCCGGCCACGGCTCGGCGCAGCAGCTCACGACGCTCGGCGTACCACCAGTGACGATCCTCCACCTCGGTCAGCAGGCGGACCTCGTGCGACTCCACGCGACGCTTCTCCTCGAACGACAGACGCTCACCAGGCGTGACGGACCTACGGGCGGGTGTGGCCATCACCGATCACGACCCACTTGGTCGAGGTCAACTCGGCCAGGCCCATCGGACCACGGGCGTGCAACTTCTGGGTGGAAATGCCGATTTCGGCCCCGAGCCCGAACTCGCCGCCGTCGGTGAAGGCGGTCGAGGCGTTCACCGCCACCACCGCCGAGTCGACCTCGGCCACGAACCGGTCGGCCGCCCGCAGATCGGTGGTCACGATCGCCTCGGTGTGCCCCGAGGACCACTGCCGGATGTGGTCGATCGCGGCGTCCAGGGACGTCACCACGCCCACGGCCAGGTCGCTGTCGAGGTACTCGGTCGCCCAGTCCTCGTCGGTGGCCGGGAACAGCTGCTCGGCGGGTACGCCTGCCTCGCGAGCCAGGACGGCGCTGGGCTCGTCGACGTGCAGCCGCACCCCGCGCTGGGCGAGCGCGGGCAGCACCTGCGGCAGGAACCAGCGCGCCACCTCACGGTGCACCAGCAGCGTCTCGGCGGCGTTGCACACGCTGGTGCGGCGGGTCTTGGCGTTGATCGTGATCGCCAGCGCCTGGTCGAGGTCGGCCGCGGCGTCGACGTAGACGTGGCAGTTGCCGGTGCCGGTCTCGATCACCGGCACGGTGGCGTTCTCGACCACCGACCGGATCAGGCCCGCCCCGCCGCGCGGCACCAGCAGATCGACCAGCCCGCGCGCCCGCATCAGGTGCGTGGCGCCGTCCCGGCCGTGGGCATCGATCGAGGCCACGGCGTCGGCGGGCAGCCCGACCGAGCTCAGGGCGTCCCGAATGCGTTGCACCAGAACGGTGTTCGTCTGCAGCGCAGCCGAACCACCGCGCAGCACGGCCGCGTTGCCGCTCTTCAGGGCGAGCACGGCGGCGTCGACGGTCACGTTGGGTCGGGCCTCGTAGATCATGCCGACCACGCCCATCGGCACCCGCACCTGGCGCAGCTGCAGGCCGTTCGGCAGGGTCGAGCCGCGCACCAGCTCGCCCACCGGGTCCGGCAGCGAGGCCACGTGCCGCACCGCGGCGGCGATCGCCGCGATCCGGGCGTCGTCCAGCCGCAGCCGGTCGAGCAGCCCCTCGGCCAGGCCGTCGGCCCGGCCCCGCTCGAGATCGGCGGCGTTCGCGGCGAGGATCTCGGCCGAGCCGGTCTCGAGCGCGCCGGCGATGGCCTCGAGCGCCTGGTCCTTGCGTGCCCGGGACGCCCCGGCAAGGGCCCGGGCCGCTTCGCGGGCCTGAGCGCACACGGTCAGGACGGCGTCGCGGACGGCATCATGCGATGGGGCGTCCCCGGGCGGGACGTCGCGGCCCTGGGGACGGCCGTGAGAGTCACGCGGGATGAACTGCGTGTCGGCCAGAGTCATGGCCACAGCCTACGGTCAGACCCGCCGAGTGGTGCCCAGCCGGCGTTCCGGCTCAGCTGTCGCCGCCCTCCAGCGGCCGGATCTCCCCCAGCTCACCGACCTGCGCCCGCACCGGCTCCTGCCAGCGACGACGCGCGGTGTCCCGGTCGACCACCTCGAGACCGACCACGGTCCAGGCCGGCAGCTTCGCCGTCTCCTGGTGCTCGCTCCACATCCGCAATGCCTGCGCGACGGCGCCCTCGATGTCGACCGACTCGTCCCAGTAGCGCAGTTCGGCCCGGCTGCTCGCGTAGGCGGCCGAGACCAGGAACGGCTGCTCCTCGCTGAGGCGCTCCAGGCCCTGACGCACCTCGTCGGCGCTCATCCGGCTGCCACTCACCGTGATGGTGACGAACCACAACGCCGGCTCCTCGCGCCGGTGCGCAGCGCGTTTGCCGCGCCGGGACGTGCCCAGCGGGATGCCCCGCAACGGGGTCAGGGTTGCGAGCGGCTGGTCGTCGCCGGTAGTCACGATCCCAGTCCAGCAGGTGTCATCGCCTCGCGTCACCTCTTTGGCGCAGATGTCGCCACCAGGACCAGATCGTCGCGGTGAACGACCTCTCGTTCGTACCCCGACCCGAGCTCGCGCGCGAGTTCACGCGTCGAGCGGCCGAGCAGGGCGGGCAGCTCGACGGCGTCGAAGTTCACCAGCCCCCGGGCCACGACGCGCCCCGCGGGATCGGTCAGGTCGACCGGGTCACCGGCGGTGAAACTGCCCTCGACCCCGGTGACCCCGGCGGGCAGCAGCGACATCCGGCGCTCGACCACGGCGGCGACGGCGCCGTCGTCCAGCATCAGGCGGCCCTCGGCCCGCGCCGCGTGGGCCAGCCACAGCAACCGACTGGCCGGACGCCGCGGCGCCTGCGCCGTGAACCAGGTGCCGACGTCCTCACCGGCCAGTCCCGGACCGGCCAGCCGGGTCGAGGTCAGCAGGGTGGGAATGCCTGCCGTGGTGGCGATCTGGGCCGCCTCGACCTTGGTGACCATGCCGCCCAGGCCCACCCCGGCCGCACCCGTCTTGCCGATGACCAACCCGGCCAGGTCGGCCCGGCTGCGCACCAGCGGCACCCGTGAGGTGCCCTCGCGTGAGGGCGGTCCGTCGTAGAGCGCGTCGACGTCCGAGAGCAGCACCAGCGCGTCCGCCTGCACCAGGTGGGCCACCAGCGCCGCGAGCCGGTCGTTGTCGCCGAACTTGATCTCGTGCGTGGCCACGGTGTCGTTCTCGTTGACCACCGGGACGACACCCATCGCGAGCAGCTTGTCCAGCGTGCGGCGGGCGTTGGCGTAGTGGCTGCGCCGGATCACGTCGTCCGCGGTCAGCAGCACCTGCCCGGCCTGCAACCCGTGCCGGGCGAACGAGGTGGCGTACGCGGCGGCCAGCAGCACCTGGCCGACGCTGGCGGCCGCCTGCTGGGTGGCCAGGTCACGCGGCCGGCGCTTCAGCCCCAGTGGGGCCAGCCCGGCGGCGATGGCGCCGGAGGAGACCAGCACCACCTCGGACGGCGCCTGCCGGCGGTGCGCCAGCACGCTCACCAGCGCGTCCAGCCGGTCGGGGTCCAGGCCGCCCTCGCGCGTGGTCAACGAGGACGAACCCACCTTGACCACGACCCGTTGTGCCGCGGCCAACCGGCGCCGGGTCATGCTCCGGGCTCCGTGGTCCCCTCGCCGGCTGCCCCGGACTCGCCGGACTCGATGGACGCGGCGTCGCCGGACTCGGCGGGGTCGGTCCAGACCCCCGCCCGGCGCTCGGCGGCCAGCTCGGCCCGAGCCTCGCTCTTGGCCTCGCGCCGGGCCGCGTAGCGCTCACGCTTCTCGTCCCGGGTGGCCCGGTTACCGGCGCTGAGCCGTACGTCCTCACCTCGGCGCGAGGCGATCACGCCGGACGCCGAGATCAGCGTCGGCTCCCAGTCGAAGACCACGCCGGTGACGTCGTCCCCGACCACGACCTCGTCGCCGGCCACGGCCCCGGCGTCGTACAGCGCGTCCTCGATGCCCAGGCGGGCGAGCCGGTCGGCGAGGTAGCCCACTGCCTCGTCGTTGCTGAAGTCGGTCTGGCGCACCCAGCGTTCCGGCCGGACGCCGCGCACCCGGTAGCGCACGCCGTCCGGGGTGTTCTCGGCGGCCACGGTGAAGCCGGCGTCGTCAACTGCCTTGGGCCGCAACACGATTCGTGCCGGCGCGGGCGGAGCGGAGGTCTCGCGGGCCTCGGTGACCCGGCGGGCCATGGCGAAGGACAGCTCACGCAGGCCCTCGTGGCTGGCCGAGCTGACCAGGTGCACCTGCTCGCCGCGCGCCACCAGATCGGGCAGCACCAACTCGGCCAGCTCGCGCGCCTCGGGCACGTCGATCTTGTGCAGGACGACGATCCGCGGCCGCTCGGTCAACGGCACCGCACCGGGCTCGACCGGGTAGGCGGCCAGCTCGGCCTCGATCACCTCGAGGTCGCTCAGCGGGTCGCGGCCCGGCTCGAGCGTGGCGCAGTCGAGCACGTGGATGACCACCGCGCAGCGTTCGATGTGGCGCAGGAACTCCAGCCCCAGGCCCCGGCCGGTGCTGGCGCCCTCGATCAGGCCGGGCACGTCGGCGACGGTGAACCGGGTGCCCCCGGCGTCGACCACGCCGAGGTTGGGCACCAGGGTGGTGAACGGGTAGTCGGCGATCTTGGGGCGGGCCGCCGACATCGCCGCCACCAGGGAGGACTTGCCGGCGCTCGGGTAGCCGACCAGCGCGACGTCCGCGACGGTCTTGAGCTCGAGCACCACCTGGCCCCGCTCGCCGGGCTCGCCCAGCAGGGCGAAGCCGGGCGCCTTGCGCCGGGTGGAGGCCAGCGCGGCGTTGCCGAGCCCGCCCTTGCCGCCGGCCGCGGCCACGAAGCGGGTGCCGGCGCCGAGCAGGTCGGCGATCACGGCGCCGTCCATGCTCTTGACGACCGTGCCGTCGGGCACGCGCAGCACCAGGTCGTTGCCGCTGGCCCCGGCCCGGTTGCTGCCCTGACCGGCCTTGCCGGCCGAGGCGGTGCGGTGCGGCGAGTGGTGGTAGTCGAGCAGCGTGGTCACCGAGGGGTCGACGACCAGGATCACGTCGCCGCCGTCACCGCCGTTGCCGCCGTCCGGACCGCCGAGGGGCTTGAACTTCTCGCGATGGATCGAGGCGCAGCCGTTGCCGCCGTCACCGGCGGCCACGTGCAGCACCACACGGTCCACAAAGGTCGTCATCGAACTGCCTTACTCTCCACGCCACGGCCAGACACGCGTGAAGGGCGGACCGGCTGACCGGCCCGCCCTTCACGGAAGTCGAGAACCGGCGTTACTCCGCTGGCACCACGTTGACGACGCGGCGTCCCCGCTTGGTGCCGAACTCCACGGCGCCGGACGCAGTCGCGAACAGCGTGTCGTCCCCACCACGGCCGACGTTCTCGCCCGGGTGGAAGTGGGTGCCGCGCTGCCGCACGATGATCTCGCCGGCGCCGACGACCTGCCCGCCGAAGCGCTTGACGCCCAGGCGCTGCGCGTTCGAGTCACGCCCGTTCCGCGAGGAACTGGCGCCCTTTTTGTGTGCCATGGTGTCTCAGCCCTTTTCTGACGTCAGGAGATGCCGGTGACCTTGATGCGGGTGAGCTGGGCCCGGTGGCCCTGACGCTTGCGGTACCCGGTCTTGTTCTTGAACTTCATGATGACGATCTTGGGACCCTTGGCGGCCTCGACGATCTCGGCGGTCACGCTCACCTTGGCGAGCGCGTCGGCGTCGCTGGTGACGGTGGAGCCGTCGACGAGCAGCACGGGGGTGAGCTTCACGGTCGAGCCGGGCTCGCCGTCCAGTCGGTCGACGTTCAGCACATCGCCGACGGCAACCTTCTCCTGCCGGCCACCGGCGCGGACGATCGCGTACACCTGGTACTCACTCTCTCGCGTGGAACTCGCGTGAACTCCGGTCATACAGACGCCCCGGTCGACTCGAGCGACCAGGCCACAGCGGGCGAGAACCTCGCACACACCGACGGACAGCGTACGGATGCCGCCCCGGCAGGGTCAAACCGGTGATCATCCGGCGCTCGGACATCTGATCACTGTCAAGGGGCAGTTCACACCCACTCATCGGGGGCGCACGTCCCCCTCGCTGTGATCATGGACGCAAGTTCTCGCTCAGGGCACCAGGACCGGACCCACCCCGGGAACCCGACCCAGCCTCGCCTCGACCAACAGGTGCTTGAGCGCAGTGGCCGCGCTGAGCTGGCAGCCGGACGCTCGCGCGGCGACCATTCCTGCCACCAATGGGGTGGCGAACGACGTTCCGCTCCACCGGGCCAAGCCGGTGAAGGAGCGCTGCTGGCCTTTGAAGGGGTCCTCGGCACAGGTGAACCGACCCGTCGAGAAGGCGTTCACCAGGTCGGTCCCCGGAGCGTAGACATCGACCCACGGCCCGTGGTTGGAGTAGCTCGCGATCGAGGCGCAGTCCGACGCGAGCGCCCCGACGCCGGTTACCCAGTCGTAGGCGGCGGGGTACATCGGGTAGGTCCAGCCGTCGTTGCCGGCCGGGGCGAGCATCGCCAAGCCCTCGAGCTGCTTCAGTCGCTGTTCGTAGAGGACGTCGAAGGACACCAGACCCTGATCGCCATAGGTGTTGGTGGCGAAGGTGTAAACCAGGATGTCCGGCACCTGCTGGTCGAGGCGCGCCGAAATCTGGGCGACGATGTCGCGCTCGTAGCCGGCACCGGTCGCCACGACCAGGGCATCGCTGACGAACACGTCGGCCCGAGGGGCTACCACCCGAGCACACCCGGCCACGAACGTGCCGTGGCCGCCGTAGGGCAGGATCACGTCCGCCTGCGGCCCGGTGCGAACCCCGGGGTCCGGATCGCCCTCGACGCCGCGGGTCCAGGGCAACTGATCGACGGTCTGGCGATCGATGCCGGTGTCGACCACCAGCATCGACATCCCCCACCCCGCGGCGGCCGGGCCGCAGCCACATCGAGCCGAACCACAACAGGCCGTCGGCGGCCGGGTGAACCGCACCGTCGGCGTCACCACGTCGCCGGGCACCTCCTCCGGCTCGGTGGCCGGGCACGGGTGCCCGCAGACGTAGAGCAAGTGCTCCGGCCGGGCCATCGCCCGCCCGAGACGCTCGTTGACCTCGTCCAGCAGCCCGATCAGGCCACGGCGGCTCTCCCGGTGGCGGTCGGGCACCGTGATCCGGAACGCCACCACCCCCGAGACGGGCGAGTCGTCGAATCGTCGAGGCTCGGCCTCCACTGCGGTCAGTGCCTCACCCACCGCGCCGGCGTCCTCGGTTCGGGCCACCACGGTCTCGGGGCGGTAGAGGTAGGCCAACGTCTGACCCGGCTCGTCCCAGTTCGCCGGATGAGCGAGCACCTCACCCCGGAAAGCCTCCAGGATCAGCTGGACCTGGTCATTCTCGCGCGGATCCGCCATGGTGGGCCTCCAGGGAAACCGTCGATCATCGGCTGAGATCGTCATCCCATCGTGTCGTGACGATCAACGCAAGCGGAATGAAGCATGCCAATCCCTCCCTCATCGGCCAGTGGCACCTCGACCGCGCCCGACCCCGATCAGCTCCTGGCCCTCGCGCTGGCCGACCCCTCCGGTGCCCTGGTGGCCGCCCGTGCCGTGTTGGCCGGAACGCCGGACCCCCGGCTGGCCAGCGCAGCCCACCAGACGATCGGCGTGGTGTTCCGCCACTACGGGGCCATCGAGGAGTCGATCGCACAATTGCGGTGGGCACGGCGCTGGGCACAGGTTGCCGGCGACACCGAGCGAGTCCTCGACGTCACCTCGAGTCTCGGGGTCGCCCTGGCGCTGGCGGGGCGGATCCGCCCTGCCCTGACGGCCCTGGACGACGCCGTGGCGGGCGGCAGCGGCCGCACCCGGGGCCGGATCCTGATCCGGCGGGCTCACGTGTTCTGGCTCATCGGCCGCTACCACCAGGGGCTCATCGACGCCCGCGAGGCCGTCAGGTTGCTGCGCCGCGACGAAGCCCTCTGGCAGGCAAGGGCTTTCAATCACCGCGCGATGTTCCATCTGGCCCTGGGTGAGGCCGGACGCGCCGATCGCGATCATGCCCGGTCGGAGCAGCTCTTCCTGGCGAGCGGGCAACACGCCGAGTACGCCTACGTTCGCATGGAGCGTGGACTGGCCGCCCATGCTCAGGGCGACCTCCCCAGGGCCTTGCGCATGCTGCACCGGGCAGGCGAGTTGTTCGCCCGCCTCGACGTGGTCGAACCCGACCTGGCGATCAACCGCAGCGCCGTGCTGCTGGCGGCCGGGCTGACCCGGGAGGCCGTCGCCGTCGCGGAACAAGCCCTGGCAGACCTGGTCGAGAACTCCGGCTCGGCGGCCAGCGCTGCGGCGCTCCACCGCTCCGCGGCCCAGGCGGCACTCGCCGACGGCGACCCGCAGGCCGCGGCCCGTCACGCCGAGCGTGCCCTGACCCACTACCGCCGCAGTAGTCACCCCCGGGCCGCCGCCGAGGTGCGCCTGGTGCTGTTACGGGCACAGCTGGCCGGCGACGACGCCCGCAAGCGGCCCGATCTGCTGCGCCGCGCGGTCGGCCTGGCCCGCAGCGTCGACGGCCAGGACGTCGAGCTGGCCGGTGCGGCACACCTGCTGGCCGGTCAACTCGCCCTGGCCCAGCGCCGTCCCCGGCTGGCACAGACCGAGCTGCGCGCCGCGGTGCCTCCCCGCCGGGCACCGACCAGCGCCCAGGTGACCGGGTGGCTCGCCCGCGCCACGCAGCGGGCCGCTGCCCACGACGGGCCGGGCCTGGTGCGCGCGTGTGCCGCCGGCTTGCGGGTGCTCGACACCCACCTGAGCACGCTCGGCGCCACAGAGCTGCGCAGTGCGGCCACGGCCCAGGGCGCCGCGTTGGCCACGCTGGCGCTCCGCCACGCGATCGACCTCGGCGACCCCGAGCTGGTGCTGACCTGGAGCGAGCGCTGGCGAGCCGTGGTGCTGGCCGCTCCCCCGGTGCGCCCGCCGTCGGACCCGGCGCTGGCGGCCGAGCTCACGGCGCTGCGCGCGACGATCCGCCGGCTGGCTGACTCCGACAACCCCTCGCTGCGCCGCGATCGTCGTCGGTTGGAGGAACGGGTTCGCTCCCGCGTGCTGCATCAGCCCGGTCACGGCGCCATCGAGTCGCGCCCGGCCTCCGGCCGGACGGTGATGGCCGCGCTACGCACCCACCGCTTCGGGCCGGCCCCGGAGCTGGTGCACCTGACCGTGATCGACGGCACCCTGTACGCCGTTCAGGTGCAGGACGGCGCGGCCAGGCTGCATCGGGTGGGTCCGGTGGAGTCCGCCCGGCGCGAGCTGGATCACGTGCTCTTCGCCCTGCGGCGCGAGATCTCCGGCACCGGGCGACGACCGATGGACGCCGTGGGGCTGGGCCGGCGATTGCAGACGGCGCTGCTCGGCGAGGTCGCCGAACAGCTCGAGGGCGAGGACGTCGTCCTGGCGCCCCCGGGCAGCCTGCACGCCGTGCCCTGGAGCCTGCTTCCGGCGCTGCGTGATCGTGCCGTGGTGGTGGCCCCCTCGGCCACGGTGTGGCTACGCGCCCTGGCCGCCGATCCGCCGGCGACCGACCGCGTGGTTCTGGTCGGGGGGCCGCGGCTCGGTGCCGCGCAGATCGAGATCGACGCCCTGGCCGGGCTCTACCCCGCGGCGACCGTGTTGACCGGCGCGGCGGCCACGGTCCAGGCCGTGACCGCTGCCATGGACGGCGCTCGCCTGGTGCACATCGCCGCGCACGGCACGCTGCGCGCCGACAGCCCGCTCTTCTCGGCGATCGAGCTCGCCGATGGGCCACTGACCGGCTATGACCTGGAACAGGTACAGCGCACTCCGCACCAGGTGGTGCTCTCGGCCTGCAGTTCGGCGGTCGGGTCTCCGGCAGGCGCCGACGAGCTGCTGGGAGTCGTCGGATCGTTGGTGGCCGGCGGCAGCACCGGGGTGGTGGCCAGTGTGGTGCCAGTGGCCGATGTCCAGGCCGAGCCCCTGATGGCCGCGATGCACCGTCGGCTCCTCGGCGGGGCGAGCCTGGCGAGGGCCTTGGCGGACGCCCGCCGCGATCTCGACCGGGACGGCTGGGGCAGGGACACCCGACGCACCGCCGAGGCCTTCGTGGCCCTGGGGGCTTGAACGCGCCACCGCTCACCTCGAGCGAGACTGGACGACGTGAGGTTCCTCTTCGACGGCGACTGCGGGTTCTGCACCGTCTCGGCACGCTGGCTGCAGCGCCACGTGCGCCCCGCCGTTCCGATCGTGCCGTGGCAGGGCGAGCCGGCCGAGGTCACCGACCCGTTGCGTGATCAGCTCGCCCGCTCGGTGGTGTTGCTGGACGACGCCCAGCAGCCGAGCGCCACGGCGGGCCTGGCGATCGCGATCCTGCTGACCACCTCACCGCACCGGTGGGCGCGGGTGGCCGGCCGCGTGATGCGCCTGCCCCTGCTGCGCCCCGGGGTCGAGCTGGTCTACCGCGTCATCGCCGCGAACCGGTACCGCCTACCCGGCGCCACCGCGAGCTGCGCCATCACCCCCGACTGATCCACCCGGCGTGCACGACAACGGCGGGATTCGGCGCGCCCCCGCGACACCGAATCCCGCCGATGACCCGTGGATCAGCCGGCGGCGGCCTCGACCGGCGCCGAGGGGGCCGAGGTGGCGCCCTGGCCACGCCCGCGACCGCGGCTGCGACCGCTGCGGCCCGAGCTGTTGCCACCGGAGGCGTTGCCGCCGGAGGAACCCCCGTTGCCGCCGTCCTGCTGGCGCTTCTCGACCGGCTCGTCGTGCATGATCAGGCCCCGGCCGCCGCAGTGCTCACAGGTCTCGCTGAAGACCTCCAGCAGCCCCTGGCCCACCCGCTTGCGGGTCATCTGCACCAACCCGAGCGAGGTCACCTCGGCCACCTGATGCTTGGTGCGATCACGCCCCAGGCACTCGAGCAGCCGGCGCAGCACCAGCTCGCGGTTCGACTCCAGCACCATGTCGATGAAGTCGACGACGATGATCCCGCCGATGTCGCGCAGCCGCAGCTGGCGGACGATCTCCTCGGCGGCCTCGATGTTGTTCTTGGTGACCGTCTCTTCCAGGTTGCCGCCGGCCCCGGTGAACTTGCCGGTGTTGACGTCGACCACGGTCATCGCCTCGGTGCGGTCGATCACCAGCGAGCCACCCGAGGGCAGCCACACCTTGCGGTCGAGCGCCTTGGCCAGCTGCTCGTCCACCCGGTGCGCGGCGAAGATGTCACCCCGCGGGCGCCCGTCGACCACCTCGTCGGGGTTCCACTTGTGCATCCGCTCGACCAGGTCGGGCGCGACGTGACCGATGTAGCCGTGCAGCGTGTCCCAGGTGTCGGGGCCGCTGACGAGCAGCGAGGAGAAGTCCTCGTTGAAGATGTCGCGGACGACGCGGATCGCCAGGTCGGGCTCGCCGTACAGCAGGTTCGGGGCGTTGACCGCCTTCGCCTTGGCGGCGATGTCCTCCCACTGGGCGGCGAGGCGGGCGACGTCGCGGCGCAGCTCGTCCTCCGAGGCCCCCTCGGCGGCGGTGCGCACGATGACGCCGGCCTCCTCGGGCACGACCTCGCGCAGGATCTTCTTCAGCCGGGCGCGCTCGGTGTCGGGCAGCTTGCGGCTGATGCCGGTCATCGAGCCGTTCGGCACGTAGACCAGGTACCGGCCGGGCAGCGAGATCTGGCTGGTCAGCCGGGCGCCCTTGTGGCCGATGGTGTCCTTGGTGACCTGCACCAGCACCGACTCACCCGACTTGAGGGCGTGCTCGATGCGCTTGGGCTGGCCGTCCAGGCCCGCGGCGTCCCAGTTGACCTCGCCGGCGTACAGGACGGCGTTGCGTCCCTTGCCGACGTCGATGAAGGCCGCCTCCATGCTGGGCAGCACGTTCTGCACCCGGCCGAGGTAGACGTTGCCGACCATCGAGGTCTGGGTGCGCCGGGCCACGTAGTGCTCGACCAGCACGCCGTCCTCGAGCACGCCGATCTGGGTGCGGCCCTCGAGCTCGCGCACCAGCATGACCCGGTCGACGCTCTCGCGCCGGGCGAGGAACTCGGCCTCGGTGATGACCGGACGGCGCCGGCCGGCCTCGCGCCCCTCACGGCGGCGCTGCTTCTTGGCCTCCAGCCGGGTCGAACCCCGCAGCCCGGTGACGTCGCCGCTCCCGGAACTGCCGCTGGAGCCCCGGCGACCCTCACGGACCCGCACCACCGTGTTCGGCGGGTCGTCGTCCGTGGTGGCCTCGCCACCGCCGGCACCCCGCCGACGCCGACGCCGACGGCGCCGGGTGCCCGCAGGGGTGTCCTCGTCCTCGTCGTCGCCGTCCTCGGCGCCCTCGGCCGCGGCGGGGTCGCCGGAATCCTCGGTGCCCTCGCCCTCGGCGGCCTCGTCGGTGGCGGTGGTGTCCTCGCCGTCACCCTGGCCGCGGCTGCGCCGGCCCCGGCCGCCACGACGGCGGCGACGGGGGCGGGTGGTCTCGTCGTCCTCGGTCTCCTCCTCGTCGCCGGCCTCGGCGGCGGTGTCCTCGGCGACTGCCGGAACCTGCGTGTCGGCGGCGACCTCGACGACCGGCGGCCCGGCGGGGCGACTGGCGGCCCGGCGACGCGTGGTGGTCGTGGCCGGCAGCGGTGCCGGCGCCTGGAACAGCGGCAGGCTCAGGGCCGAGGGCACCTCGGCGACCGGGACGTCGTCCGCAGAGGTCTCGTCCTCGGCGTCCTCGGCGACGTCAACAGCCTCGGCAGCAGGGCTCGCGGTGTCGGCCACCGCCAGCCGCGGACGCTCGGCCTCGGCGGGCTCGGTCGGCTCAGCGGGCGGCTTGGTCTCGACGGCCTCGGGCGGTGGCGCCGCGACGGCCTTCTTGCGGGTGCGCCGCTTGGGCGCCGCGACCACGGGGGCCGCATCGGCCTCGGCTGCCGCATCGGCGGCGGTCTCGGCAGCCAGCTCGGTCGCGAGCTGGAGGGGGGTCTCGACGGTGTCCGGCGCCGGCGCGGCGACCGCCTTCTTGCGGGTACGGCGCTTGGGCGCCGCGGGGGCCTCGGCCGCGGCGACGCTGGGCACGGTAGTGCCGGTCTCGCTGCTCTCGGGTGTGTCGGAGACCACGGGCTGCGGCGGGCCCGCCGGCCGCGAGGCGGCTCGGCGGCGCCGAGGCGCAGTGGTGGTCGTCGTGGTGGTCGTGGTGCTGGGTGCCTGCTCATTGTCGAGCGTCACGGGTACTCCCGTTCAACCCCGGGTGCTGCTCACACCATCAGCACCGCGCGGGGCGGTTGTCGCGTTCGTCCCGCCGGGCTCGGCGAAACGGAAGCATCTCGGTTACGAGGTCCGGTCGGCGGTCAGTGGATCGGCCACCGCGCCACTCCGATCGTCCAGCGGTCCCTGCGCCAGTCGCGTCATCCGGGCTGGAGACGGCGGCGCGAGGAGGGCCTGCGACCTGAGTGCGGCGAGGACATCGTCGGGTCGAACAGCTGGTGTGACATGCCGAACGACCAGTCGAAGTATCGCACAGCCACCGTCGGTGACCCGAGCGACACCCGTACCGCTGATCTCCTCGGCAGATCGGCCCGCCGACTGGAGTGCCTCGCAAGGGCTCGTCTCGACGTCCAGCTCGAGCACGGCGGCCCGCGCGTCGAAGGTCCGCAACCCCGCCTTCGTCATCCGGCTGACCTCGACCCGATCGGCCGCGCGAAAGGCCGCCACCGCTGCCCCGGCGGCGTCCGGGTCGACCCCGGGCAACTCGATCCGCCACAGCGACGCCTCGAGCCGGTCCGCCAGCCCAGAGGTGCGGGCCTCGACCACCTCGAGCACGTCCAGTCCGGGGGGCAACGCGGCGTCCAGGGCGGTGCGCAGGGCGTCCGGCTCGACCCGCGCGGCCAGACCCAGTTCGAGGTACTCGGCCTCGCTGGCCGCACCGGTGGGGGCGGCGTTGGCGTAGGAGATCTTGGGGTGCGGGTTGAAGCCCGCGGAGTAGGCCATCGGCGCCTGGATCCGCCGCAGGGCGCGTTCCAGTGCCCGCTGGAAGTCACGGTGGCTGGTGAACCGCAACCGGCCCCGCTTCGCGTAGCGAACGCGCACGCGCTGCACCGTGGGAGGCGGTGGGGGTCCTTCGGGCTGCCGGGCCATGAGCAGAACCCTAAGCGCGCAACGGCAGTGCCACGACGACGTAGTTGTCGCGGTAACGGTGCTTGGCCCGGTCGAACGGCCCACCGCAGGTGATCAGGACCAGCCGATGCGGCCCCGACTGGCTGAAGAACTCGTCGTCCTGGGCCAGGCTCTGCTGATTGACCTGCAGGGCCCGCTGGATCCGGTAGCGCAGCCGCTGCTTGCCGGCCTGCAACACGATGACGTCCCCGGGCCGAGCCCACTTGAGCTCGGCCAGCGCACCCAATCCGTACTTGCGGGAGTCGACATGGCCGGCGATCACCAGGCTGCCGGTCGGGTCACCGGCGTGGGCCCCGCCGTCCCACCAGCCGACGGTGTCGGGCCGATCAGGGATCACCAGGCTGCCGTCGTCGGCCACGTCCGAGATCTGGACCGGCGCCTGGCGACCGCTGGGCAACACCATGCGGGTCGGCACGAAGGTGGCCAACTGCTCGCCGGTACCCCGGATCACGGGCACCGAGGCCGCCGGCGCGGGGTGCGCGGACGAGGAGGCGAGAGGCATCAACGACGGCTCCACCGGCTCGGGTGCCGGGGACGACGCCTCTGCCAGCACCGTCACCACAGCCGGCACCGGCTCGCTCGGAGCCACGGCGAGCGCCACCCCGGAGGCAGCCATGCTCACGCCGTAGGCGCCCAGCCCGATCAGGGCCAGGGTCGAACGACGCCTCACCGGGAGTGCCGGCTACCGATCACCGGGCGGGCCGTCGAGCGGCGGTTGAGCAGGATCAACCCACCGAACGCCGTCACGGCCGCCAGCAGTGCCCAGGTTGCGGGCGAGGTACCACCGATCACCACATCGGCGGCCTGGCCACCGTCACCGGTGCGCACCACGCCGGGCCGCTTGGAACCCACCAGACCCAGCCGCATCACGTGCAGGACGGAGTCGGTCGTGCTGGCGGTGGCGTCACCGATCGCGTACAGCCGCACCAGGGTTCCCGGCTGCAACGTCACCTTGACCGGGCTGAGGATCACCGGGCCGCTGGTGGACGTGGGCACCATGTCGAAGAGGCAGACCATGGCCTTGTTCTCTACCGTCAACGACTCGCCGTTGGCGACGTTGCGGAAGATCACCTTGCCGTTGTCCCGGATGTCGACCGGCGGCGCGGCCGCCACGTGCGAGATCACCAGCCGCGACTTGCCCGGGGCGATCCCCTTCAGATCGTTGGTGAAGACCGTGATGACGGCCGACCGGGTCGCGTCGGCACTGCGGTGGGCGACGACGTCGATGCTCTCGCCGGCCTTGACCGTGAACGATCCGGTCACCACGGTCGTCGCGGCGTCCTTCAAGGTCACCACGTGCTTGCCTGCGGCCAGGTGCAACGGACCGACGATCGTCTTGGGCGCCGCCGCCGCGGCCACCGTGTGACCGTCGACCAGGACGTCCGCGGGGGAACCCAACAACCCGTGCACGACGAAGACATCACCGGTGGACGCCGCGCCGGCACTGCTCGGCACCGCCAACAGCGCCGCCGTGGTCGCCAACGCCAGCGCCAGCACGCTCAGCAGGCTGCGAGCCCAGCGAACCCCCATCGAGACCTCCGTGTCATGGCCGATCGTGACCATCGTGGGCGCAACCGCGGGTTGTCGGCTGCGCTACGTGAGCACACTCTAGGGCCGTTGGTGTGACATTCGGTGGCAGCTTGGCCGAACCGTCACGGACGGGTCGTACCGGCTTGGTCACGAGCGGGACCTTTGACACCGAGTGTGACCATCGTGACGTCTGGATCCGGATAGTGTGTCCGATACGAGACCGCTTCTTTGCACGTGGCGGCCTTGATCCGGGTGGTGGGAGGTACAGATGACGGAGCGGAATCCCGCTTCGACCACGGGGGAGATCGTCGACGACGCCTCGACGCTGCCCACCGTCGTCCCTGCGCCCACCGAACCCGTTCCCGCCGAGGCCCTGCCGGTGCAGCACGATCCGACCGACGCGATCCACGCCACCGACCCCGCCGCCACAGCGGACGCCGCCGACGCCGCCAACCGTGTCGACGTCACCGACACCACCCCGGACGCCGTCCCCGAACCGCAGCGGGCCCCGACACCGATGCCCGTCTCCGCGCCGCCCCGCCCCGTATCGAACTCGCCGGGTTTGAAGTCGCGACACCCCCGCCGGCCGGCCTCTCCGGTGGCGGTCCGCCCGGTCCGGGCGCCGCTGTCGGGCCTGCGCCAGAAGATCGAGAGCACCGCCGCGCTGCGCGAGTCGCTGGACGCCAAGGAGGCCGAGGCCCAGGACCTGCGCGCCTCGATCGAGCAGTTGCGTCGCGAGCTGGACACCGAGCGCGGCGCCGTCCCCGCCGTAGCCTCGCTGCCCGACAGCTTCGGCGGGGTGTCGACCGCGGACCCCACGGTGGTCACCGACCCCTTCGAGCGCGCCGAGACCGGGCCCGCGCGGCGTCCGTGGTGGTTCCTGGTGCTGATGGCGCTGGTCCTGGCCGCGTTGCTGCTGGCACTCGCCTCGCGCTGCAACAGCTCGCCCACGGCCTCGTCCCCGCAGCCCTCGACCGGCGCCTCGGCACCGGCCACCGCAGCGGCGTCGCCCGCCGCGTCGTCCGCCCCGACCGGGCAGGCCGGCGCGAAGGCGACCCCGATGCCCTGGCCGGGATCCGGCCCGGTCCTGCGCCCGGCGAGCGTTCCGGCCACCGGTCCCGGGATCGATGCTCCCGGAACGCATCTGGAGATCGCGCTCGATCAGGACGGCACCTCGGTGGACGCCTACGAGAGCCTGCGCCTGGCCGACGCGCGCCGCGAGCCGCTCGCCCTGCAGCTGCCGTCGATGACCAGCGAGATCCACTCGACGGTGCGCAACATCCAGGTGGAACTCGACGGCGTGCTCGCGCCGGTGACCGGGACGTCGGCCACCGGGTTCAGTGTCGCGCCGGTCGACGGCAAGCCCTACACCACCGCGGTGGTGCGCTACCAGCTCGCCACCTCGGTCGTGGTGCCGACCCCGGCACGGGCCGGGCGCCTGTCGGCCGTGGCGGTGTCGCTGACCGCGCCCCTCGCCCAGGCCCTGAACCTGCCGGTGCGCCTGCACAGCGCCGACCCCCAGATGCGCGGGGTCGACTGTGCGACGGCGGCCATCACCGACCGGTTGTGCGGTGCCCTCGACGCCAAGACCGGGCTGACCGCGATGCTGCCGGCCTCGGCTCAGCGCGCCATCTTCTCGGTGCAGGTCGACCGCACCAGCTGAGCGGCCTGCCGGCGATCAGGGTCGCCGATCAGGGTGGTCGGTGGCTCGGCATCCCTGGGCAGCTGAGTGTCGCTGGGCCGGTTAGTGTGGCAGGGCCGGTCAGTGAGGCCGGGCGAGCTGGATCTCGGTGCCCAGTTGCGGGCAGACACCGCAGTCGAAGCAGGGCGTCCAGCGGCAGTCCTCGACCTCGACGGCGTCCGCGGCGCCGACGGCGTCCTGCCAGTCCTCCCACAGCCAGTCCTTGTCCAGCCCCGAGTCCAGGTGGTCCCAGGGCAGCACCTCGCTCTGCTCGCGCTCACGCGTGGTGTACCAGTCGACGTCCACCGGCTCGCCGGCGAGGGCGGTCTCGGCTGCGGTCATCCACCGGTCGAAGCTGAAGTGCTCGCTCCAGCCGTCGAAGCGGCCGCCGTCCGCCCACACCGCCCGGATCACCGCCGACAGCCGCCGGTCGCCCCGCGAGAGCAGTCCCTCGACGATGCCCGGCTTGCCGTCGTGGTAACGGAACCCGATGGCCCGCGCGTAGTTGCGATCCGACCGGATGGCGTCGCGCAGCTTGGCCAGGCGGGCGTCGGTGGTCTCGTGGTCGAGCTGGGCGGCCCACTGGAACGGGGTGTGCGGCTTGGGCACGAAGCCGCCGATGCTGACGGTGCACCGGATGTCGCGGGTGCCGGTCACGCGGCGTCCGGTCTCGATGACCCGCTTGGCGAGTTCGGCGATCTGCAGCACGTCCTCGTCGGTCTCGGTGGGCAGGCCGCACATGAAGTAGAGCTTCACCTGGCGCCAGCCGGCCGAGTAGGCGGCCGTGACGGTGCGCACCAGGTCGTCCTCGGTGACCATCTTGTTGATCACCTTGCGGATGCGCTCGCTGCCGCCCTCCGGGGCGAACGTCAGCCCGGAGCGCCGACCGCCCCGGGACAGCTCGTTGGCCAGATCGATGTTGAACGCGTCGACGCGGGTACTCGGCAGCGACAACCCGGTGTTGGTGCCGTCGTAGGTGTCAGCCAGCTGCTTGGTCAGATCGGCGATCTCGGAGTGGTCGGCGCTCGACAGGCTGAGCAGCCCGACCTCTTCGAAACCCGTTGCCGCCAAGCCCTTCTCGACCATGCCGCGGACGCCGTCCGTACTCCGCTCGCGCACCGGTCGGGTGATCATGCCCGCCTGGCAGAACCGGCAGCCGCGGGTGCAGCCGCGGAAGATCTCCACGCTCATCCGCTCGTGGACGCTCTCGGCCAACGGCACCAGGGGCTGTTTCGGGTAGGGCCAGGAGTCCAGGTCCATCAGGGTGTGCTTGCTGACCCGCCACGGCACGCCGGGGCGGTTGGGGGCCACTCGGCGGATACGGCCGTCCGCGGTGTAGTCCACGTCGTAGAAGGCGGGGACGTACACCGAGCCCGTGGCAGCCAGGCGCTCCAGCAGGCCGAGGCGCCCGCCCGGACGACCCTCACGCTTCCAGGCCCCGACCAGGTCGGTCACCATGAGCACGGCCTGCTCGCCGTCGCCGAGGATCGCGGCGTCGATGAACTCGGCGATCGGCTCGGGGTTGAAGGCGGCGTGGCCCCCGGCGATGACGATCGGGTGATCCGCGGCGCGGTCGGCGGCGCTCAGCGGGATGCCGGCCAGGTCGAGGGCGGTGAGCAGGTTGGTGTAGCCGAGTTCGGTCGAGAACGACACCCCGAAGAGGTCGAACGCCGCCACCGGCCGGTGGGCATCGACCGTGAACTGCGGGACGCCGCGGCTGCGCATCAGCGCTTCCATCTCGGGCCAGACGGCATAGGTGCGCTCGGCCAACGCGTCGTCCCGCTCGTTGATGACCTCGTAGAGGATCATGATCCCCTGGTTGGGCAGGCCGACCTCGTACGCGTCGGGGTACATCAGCGCCCAGCGCACGGTGGCATCACCGGCGAGGTCCCAGTCCTTGACCGTGCTGTTGAGCTCACCGCCGACGTACTGGATCGGCTTGCTGACCAGGGGCAGCAACGGTTCCAGGTCTTCGAAGACACTCCGCACGGGCATGTAGGCAACCCTAACCCGGCTGGTGCGCAGGGCTACGGGTGGTGCACCCCCGAGGAGCGTGGATGCGCCGGGTTCAGCCGGCCAGGCCGGGGAACCAGAGCGCGATCTCCCGGGCGGCCGACTCGGGCGAGTCCGACCCGTGCACCAGGTTCTCGGTCGACCCGTTGCCCCAGTCGCGGCCCAGGTCGCCCCGGATCGTGCCCGGTGCCGCCTTGGTGGCGTCGGTGGTGCCCGCCAGCGAGCGCCAACCCTCGATCACCCGCTGCCCCTCGATCACCGCGGCCACCACGGGGCCGGAGCTCATGAAGCCCACCAGGTCGTCGAAGAACGGCTTGCCGACGTGCTCGGCGTAGTGGGCATCGAGCAGCGCACGGTCGGCTCGGCGCAGATCCATCGCCACGATCGTGTAGCCCTTGGCCTCGATCCGGCGCAGCACCTCCCCCACGTACCCGCGCGCGACGCCGTCCGGCTTGATCAGTACGAGGGTTCGGTCCACGGGCCGAAGCATAGTCAGACCGGGCATACCCGGCCCTGGACCAGAGGTCTCAGCTCGAGGATTCGGTCGAGGATTCCGCCGAGGATTGCTCCGCCTGTCGGCGCCGGTCGAGTTCGTGCGCGATCCGGGCGCGGTCCCGCTCGATGCGGGTGCCGACCCGCAGGGCGGCGAACCACAGCACGGCGAAGACCACTCCGACCACGTACATCGGGTGGATCCAGTACCCGGTGGCGATCACGGCGACCTGCAGCACGCTGCCCAGCAGGTATCCGGCGCGTGAGCGCAGCATCCCGGCGGCCAGCAGGCAGGCCAGGGCCAGCAGCCCCAGGATCAGCATCGAACGGCCAAGGCTGATGGTGGTGGTGGCCTTGCCGGCCAGGCCGCCGAGGAACACCGAGATCGACTCCAGCGCGAGCATGCTCGCGGCGAGGGTGCGGCGCGGGGATCTCATCGCTCCACCCGCAGCAGCGTGCGCACCTCTCCGGCCAGCGGGATCGACCCGGTCACCAGCACCCCGGACCCGGGCTGGTGGTCGACCTCGGCCCGGGCCACCGCCAGGTCGAGGGCCGAGTCCAGCCGGTCGGCGACATGCACCCGATCCTCACCGAAGACCTCGCGGGCGATCTCGGCCAGGTCGTCCGGCGCCATGGCGCGCGGGGACGACGAGCGCGTCACCACCACCTCGTCCAGCACGGGTTGCAGCGCGTCCAGGATGCCGATGACGTCCTTGTCGGCCATCACCCCGACCACCCCGACCAGGCGGGCGAACCCGAAGGCGTCGTCGATCGAGTCGGCCAGGGCCTGGGCGCCGGCCGGATTGTGCGCGGCGTCCACCATGATCGTGGGGCTGCGGCGGACGACCTCGAGCCGGCCGGGCGAGTCCACCGCCGCGAAGGCGGCGCGGACGACGTCCGGATCGAGCCGTCCGCTGCTCGGACCGGCGCCGAGGAACGCCTCGACGGCGGCCAGCGCGCACACCGCGTTCTGCGCCTGGTGGATGCCGTGCAGCGGCAGGAACACGTCCTCGTAGAGGCCGCCGAGCCCTTGCAGGGTCAGCAGCTGCCCGCCGATGGCGACCTCGCGGGCGGCGACGCCGAACTCGAGCCCCTCGCGGGCCACGGTGGCACCCACCTCGGCGGCGCGGCTCAACAGGATCTCCGCGGCCTCGGGACTGTCCTGCTGGGCGATGATCGCGACCGCGCCCGGCTTGATGATCCCGGCCTTCTCGGTGGCGATCTGGCCGATCTCGTGGCCGAGGAAGTGCTGATGGTCGATCGCGATCGGCGTGATCACGGCGACCTCGGCGTCGATCACGTTGGTGGCGTCCCACGAACCCCCCATGCCGACCTCGACCACTGCGACCTCGGCCGGAGCGTCGGCGAAGGCCGCATAGGCCATCGCGACGAGCACCTCGAAGAAGGTCATCCGCGGCCCGCCGGTCTCGGCCGAGCGCGCATCGACCAGGTCGAGGTAGGGCGCGACCTCGTCGTAGACCTCGACGAACCGCTCGGGCGCGAGCGGTTCGCCGTCGATCGCGATCCGCTCACGCACGTCGCTCAGGTGCGGGCTGACGAACCGGCCGGTGCGCAGCCCGTGTTCGCGCAGCAGCCGCTCGACGATGCGCGTGGTCGAGGTCTTGCCGTTGGTGCCGGTCAGATGGACGGCGCGCAGCGAGGCCTGCGGTTCACCCAACAGGTCGGTCACGGCCCTGATCCGGTCGAGGCTGGGCACCAGGTCGTGCTCGGGTGCCCGGGACAGGATCGCCCGGTAGACCTCGCTGAGCCGCTCGCCCGAGTCGATGTCAGGCATTCGTCGACCAAAGATCCACCCGAATTGGGGTGTCCTTTCCGATCTTCTCCAGAGTCCCCCAGCCTGGGCCCTTCATCACATCGCCTAGATCCAGCCCGATCCACTCCACGACGTCCGCGAGGACCGCCTGAGAAAACAGGTCTTCGAAGGTTCTCAGATCGGCCACAAAGTCTGGCGTGGCGCCGATGCGCAGCCCGATCCGGTCAGTGATAGCGCGATCACTGGCGCGACGCTTTTCCTGGACCACCCTGATGAGATCGCGGACCAGCCCCTCGCGGGCGGCGTCGGGCGTGACGGTGGTGTCCAGGACGACGAACCCGCCGCCGGGCAGCACCGCCACCGCGACCTGGTCCTCACCGGCACCCGAGACCACGGTCTCGACCGTGTACTCACCCTCGACCAGCGGGACGCCACCGCAGACCACGCCGCCGTCGTCACTGCGGCTCCAGTCCCCCGCCTTGCTGGCCTGGATCACCTGCTGCACGGCGCGCCCCAGCCGGGGCCCGGCGGCGCGGGCGTTGACGGTGAGTCGCTCGTCGACCCCGACCGCGTGCCCGTCGGCGTCGTCCAGGCCCACCAAGCGCACCTCACGCACGTTCACCTCGTCCGCGATGACCGATGAGAACGCCTGCAGCGCAGCCGGTTCGGCAGTGACCACGGTCAGCCGTGGCAGCGGCAACCGCACCCGCAGGTTGGCCGCCTTGCGCAGCCCCAGGGTGGCCGAGGCGACGGCGCGGGCGGCGTCCATGGCGGCCACCAGGGCGTCGTCCGCGGGCAGTTCGTCGGGGCTCGGCCAGTCGGTCAGGTGCACGCTGCGCCCGCCGGTGAGCTGCTGCCAGATGTCCTCGGTGACCAGCGGCAGCAGCGGCGCGGCGAGCCGGGTGAGCACCTCGAGCGAACGAGCCAGGGTGTCGAACGCGGCCCGACTCGAAGCCACGGCCGGCTCGTCGGTTGCCGTGGCCCAGAACCGCTCCCGCGACCGGCGGATGTACCAGTTGGTCAGCACGTCGAGGTGGTCGCGCACGCTCTGACACGCACCGGCGATGTCGTAGGCGTCCAACTGCTCGGTCATGGTGGCGACCAGGGCGTGGGTCTTGGCCAGCAGGTAGCGGTCGAGCACGTCGTCCGAGGTCGTGGCCCCCTCACCGGAGGTCCAGTTCGCCCGATACCCGTTCTCGCCGAACGTGTTCGCATACAGCGAGAAGAAGTACCAGACGTTCCACAGCGGCAACATCACCTGGCGCACACCGTCGCGGATGCCGCGCTGGGTGACCACCAGGTTGCCGCCCCGCAGCACGGGTGAGCTCATCAGGAACCAGCGCATGGCATCCGACCCGTCGCGGTCGAAGACCTCGCGGACGTCGGGGTAGTTGCGCAGGCTCTTGCTCATCTTGCGGCTGTCGTCGCCGAGCAGGATGCCGTGGCTGACGCAGCTCGAGAACGCCGGGCGGTCGAACAGCGCGGTGGCCAGCACGTGCATGGTGTAGAACCAGCCGCGGGTCTGGCCGATGTACTCCACGATGAAGTCGCCCGGGTAGTGGTGCTCGAACCAGTCCTTGTTCTCGAACGGGTAGTGCACCTGGGCGAACGGCATCGACCCGGATTCGAACCAGCAGTCCAGCACCTCGGGCACCCGGCGCATGGTGGACTTACCGGTGGGGTCATCCGGGTTCGGCCGGGTCAGTTCGTCGATGTAGGGCCGGTGCAGGTCGGTGACCTCGACGCCGAAGTCGCGCTGCAGCTCCTCCAGGGAGCCGTAGACATCGGTGCGCGGGTGCGTCGGGTCATCGCTCACCCACACCGGGATCGGGCTGCCCCAGTAGCGGTTCCGGCTGATCGACCAGTCGCGGGCATTCGCCAGCCACTTGCCGAACGAGCCGTCCTTGATGTGCTCGGGCACCCAGTGGATCTGCTGGTTCAGCTCGACCATGCGGTCCTTGAACGAGCTGACCTTGACGAACCAGCTCGACACCGCCTTGTAGATCAGCGGGTTGTCGCAGCGCCAGCAGTGCGGGTAGGGGTGCTCGTAGGTCTCGTGCCGCAACAGCACGCCCGCGGCCTTCAGGTCGGCCACGATGCGCGGGTTGGCCTCGAACACCTGCATGCCGGCGTAGTCGCTCACCTCGGCGGTGAACCGGCCCTGGGCGTCGACCGGCACGACGGGCTCGATGTCGGCGGCATCGGTGACGAGCTTGTCCTCCTCACCGAAGGCCGGCGCGATGTGCACGATGCCGGTGCCGTCCTCGGTGGTGACGTAGTCGGCGGTGAGGATCTGGTGGGCGTTGGTGCGGCCGGCGAAGTAGGCGAACGGCGGGGTGTAGGTCGAGCCGACCAGCTCGGCGCCGGTGAACCGGGCCGTGACGCGGGATGCCGCGTCGTCCCCGAGTTCGCGGGCGTACGCGGCCAGGCGCGCCTCGGCCAGCAGGTAGGAGGTGCCCTCGTGATCGACCACGACGTAGGCGACGTCCGGGTGCACCGCCATGGCGAGGTTGGACGGCAGCGTCCAGGGGGTCGTCGTCCAGATCAGGGCCTTCGCCCCGGCGGCCGGGCCGCTGGTGAGCTCGAAGGCCACGGTGACGGCCGGGTCCTGCCGGTCACGGTAGACGTCGTCCATGCGGGTCTCGGTGTTGGACAGCGGGGTCTCGCACCGCCAGCAGTAGGCCAGCACGCGGAAGCCCTCGTAGACCAGGCCCTTGTCCCACAGGGACTTGAAGGCCCACATGACCGATTCCATGTAGTCCAGGTCGAGGGTCTTGTAGTCGTTCTCGAAGTCGACCCAGCGCGCCTGGCGGTGGACGTAGTCCTCCCAGTCCTTGGTGTAGGCGAGCACCGAGGAGCGGCAGGCGTCGTTGAAGGTGGCGATGCCCATCTTCTCGATCTCGGCCTTGTGCGCGATGCCGAGCTGCTTCTCGGCCTCGACCTCGGCGGGCAGGCCATGGCAGTCCCAGCCGAAGCGTCGCTCGACCCGGCGCCCGCGCATGGTCTGGTACCGCGGGACGACGTCCTTGACGTAGCCGGTGAGCAGGTGACCGTAGTGCGGCAGCCCGTTGGCGAAGGGCGGGCCGTCGTAGAAGACGAACTCGTTGCCGCCGGTCACGGTCTCGCCGTCGACGACCCGGTCCGCCGGGCGGGCGTCGATGCTCGCCTGGAAGGTCTTGTCGTTCTCCCAGAACCGCTGCACCCGCTCCTCGAGCTGAGGGAAGGCGGGGCTCGCGGGAACCTCGGGATAGGGCTGGGACACGGGTCGTACTCCTCGATCGGCTCGTCCTACGCCGCGAGGACGACGCCACCGGAGTTCCGGGGGCACCGCGGTACCACCTCGCTTGCCCGGCGCAGGCACCGGACCTCTCGCATCGGCTGTGACGGGCCGTACCGTCCGGTTCTACTGGGATCGGTCGACCGAGCTGATCGACCGTTCCGTTCTTCCGGAGGCTCGCCGGTGATGGCCGGGTCGACGCCTGTGCTGCGATGGTACGGGCTGTTGCGCGAGGTGGCCAAAGCGATTCACCGCCACCCCACTCTTTTCATGATCGTGACGAGTTCGTGCGTGCATCACCGACGAACTCGTCACGATCATGTGGAGCTCAGGAGAGGACGTCCCGGCGGGCGGCGACGAAGGCTGCGACACACTGCCGGACGTCGTCCTCGCTGTGCGCGGCGGACAGCTGAACCCTGATCCGGGCCCGACCCTCGGGCACCACGGGGTAGGAGAAGGCGATCACGTACACGCCGAGGGCGAGCATCCGGTCGGCGACCTGGGCGGCGGTGCGCGCGCCGTCCTTGCCGGGGAACATCACCGGGGTGATCGGGTGCTCCCCCGGCAGCAGCTCGAAGCCCTCGGCCGTCATCAGCTGCCGGAACAGCGCGCTGTTGCGGCGCAACGCCTGGCGACCGGTATCGGAGGAGGCCGCCAGCTCGAGGGCCTTCAGCGAGCCGGCCACCACGCTGGGGGCCACGGCGTTGGAGAACAGGTACGGCCGCGCCCGCTGCCGTAGCAGGGCGATGACCTCGGCCGGGCCGCTGACGTAGCCGCCGGACGCTCCGCCGAGCGCCTTGCCCAGCGTGCCGGTGAGGATGTCGACCCGGTCCATCACGCCGAAGTGCTCGGGCGTGCCCCGCCCGCCCGGACCGACGAAGCCGACCGCGTGCGAGTCGTCCACCAGCACCAGCGCGTCGTGGGCCTCGGCCAGGTCACAGATCCCCGGCAGCGGTGCGAGGTAACCGTCCATCGAGAACACGCCGTCGGTGACGATGCACCGCCGCCGCGCCCCGGACGCCGCCTGCAACTGCGCCTCCAGATCGGCCAGGTCGGCGTTGCGGTACCGATACCGCGACGCCTTGCTGAGCCGGATGCCGTCGATCAGCGAGGCGTGGTTGAGCTCGTCGGAGATGATCGCGTCGCGCTCGTCGAACAGCGTCTCGAACACCCCGCCGTTGGCGTCGAAGCACGAGGAGAACAGGATGGTGTCCTCGGTACCCAGGAAGGCCGACAGCGCCGCTTCGAGCCGGGCGTGCAGCTCCTGCGTGCCGCAGATGAACCGGACGCTGGCCATGCCGAAACCCCACTGCCGCAACGCCTCTGCGGCGGCGGCCTCGATGTCCGGGTGATCGGCCAGCCCGAGGTAGTTGTTGGCGCAGAAGTTCAGCGCCGTCCCCGAGGACGTCGTGATCCGCGCCGACTGCGGCGAGGTCAGCCGGCGCTCGTGCTTGGTCAACCCGGCCGCCTCGATCTCGGCCAGCGTGGCCTGCAACTGCTCTCGCATCGTGCTGTACATCGTCAGACTCCCTTACCGCCGAGACGGGATCGCCGCCGAACGGATCAGCTCCAGTCGATCAGCACCTTGCCGCACCGCCCGGAGCGCACCACCTCGAAGGCGCGGTCGAACTCCTCGGGGACGAACCGGTGAGTGATCACCGACCCCAGCGCCGTCCGCAGGGCCGCCGAGGTCTGCAACATCGAGCTCATGGCGTACCAGGTGTCGTACATCTCGCGACCGTAGATGCCCTTGATGGTGAGCATGTGGGTGATCACCCGGCCCCAGTCGATCGCGTAGTCGCCGTGCGGCAGGCCGAGCATCGCCACGCGCCCACCGTGGTTCATCGTCGCCAGCATGTCCGAGACCGCGGCCGGCGCCCCCGACATCTCCAGCCCGATGTCGAAGCCCTCGCGCATGCCCAGCCGGCCCATCGCCTCGCGCAGCGGGGTGGTGGCCGCGTTGATCACCAGGTCCGCCCCGGCAGCCTTGGCCAGCTCGAGCCGGACGTCGCTGACGTCGGTCACCACCACGAACCGCGCCCCCACGTGGCGCACGATCGCGGTCGCCATCACCCCGATCGGCCCGGCCCCGGTGATCACCACGTCCTCGCCGGCGATCGGGAACGACAGCGCGGTGTGCGTGGCATTGCCGAACGGGTCGAACAGCGCCCCCAGGTCGGGGTCGAGCCCGTCGGGTTGCACCCAGAGGTTGCCGGCGGGCATCACCAGGTAGTCGGCGAACGCGCCGTCCCGGTTCACGCCGATGCCGACGGTGTTGATGCACAGGTGGCGCCGGCCCGCGCGGCAGTTGCGACAGGCGCCACACACCAGGTGGCCCTCCCCCGAGACCCGCTGCCCCACGCGCACGGCGCTCACGTCGTCGGCGACGGCGGCCACCTCGCCGTAGAACTCGTGGCCGATGGTCATCGGGGGCGTCACGACGGAGGCCGCCCAGGCGTCCCAGTCGTACAGGTGCAGGTCGGTGCCGCACAGGCCGGTACGCAGCACGCGGACCAGCACCTCACCCGGCCCGGGCACCGGTTGGGGCACGTCGAGCAGTTGCAGGCCGCGACCGGCGGCCGTCTTCACCAGGGCACGCATCGCACTCCGTCGTGACGTCTCGTGGCCTATTCGCCAGCCGCATCGTGGCAGGAATCCGGCCGGACGGGTGGTCAGCTGCCCATGGCACGCCGCCGGAACCGGATCTGCGCAGGTGAGACGGCCCGCCAAGCTACGCTCGGGCTCGTGGCTCGGCAGCTGTTTGCGGAGCAGTCCGCTCGCGTCGCAGCCCGTCGAACCAGTCGTTCAGCACTCTTCGTGTTCGCATCGCTACTCACCGCACTCATGCCCGTGGCGGCCATCGCGGCGGCACCCGGAGCGTCGGCAGCCCCGGCAGCGCCGGGCG
Organism: Kineosporiaceae bacterium; assembly: GCA_046330955.1. GTDB lineage: Bacteria > Actinomycetota > Actinomycetes > Actinomycetales > Kineosporiaceae > JADJPO01. Next base: position 65,252 of record JAXLRT010000024.1, read on the forward strand.
CCACCCCGACGCCCAGGGCGATGTCCCTGGACCTCGCCGTCGCGGTCACCGGCACCGTCACCGGACGGGCCGGCCAGGGCGTTCCCGTGACCGTCTCGTGGCGCAATGCCGGCACGGCGCCGGCCATCGGGGTCTCCGTGAGCTACCTGCCCCCACTGGGTGCCGAGCTCGGGGCGTTGCCGGCCGGCTGGGCCAGGGCGGGCCGCAGCGCCGTCCGCACCGAGGTCGGCATGGCCGCCGGCGTCAGCCGGATGGCGACCCTGACGGTGACGATCGGGGCCACCGCCCAACCCGGGTTGCTGGTCGGCGGCGCCGCCGAGGTTCACCCGGGGGTGGGGGTCGACGCCAAACCGGGCAACAACCAGGCGAACAGCCGGATCCGGGTCCAGGCCGGGGCATCGCCCTCACCGAGCCGCACACCGAGCCCGACCCCCAGCCGCACTCCGAGCCCCAGCCGGACGCCGTCCGTCTCACCCACCCGGACCGCGGCCACCACCGCCACCCGCTCGGCGGCCGCGGCGCCGGCGCCGGCCTCGACCCGGACCGCGCGTGAGCCGGCCCTGGCGCCGAGCACCTACGTGGTGCCCGCCCGCACGACCTCGCCGAAGCCGGACGTCGTCCAGATCACCGACTCGGGCGTCACCGGCGACACCGCGGCCTGGCTGCTGCCGACCGTGGGGGCGATCGCCTGCTTCACCAGCGCCGGATTGGTCGGCATGACCCTGCGCCGGCGCCGGGCCGCCGAGCGGGCTCACGCGGACGAGGTGCGTCACCTGCAGCAGGTCCGCTGACCCGATGCGGTCTCGACTCTGGCCCCTGTACGCCGGCGGGCTGCTCGGCCCGTTCGGGGGCGCCATGGTCACCACGATGCTGCCCGAGCTGGCGACGGGACTGCACACCTCACTGGCCACCGCGGCGTCCTCGCTGACCGTCTACCTGGTGCCGTTCGCCGCGATCATGCTGGTCAGCGGCACCTTGGCCGAGCACTGGGGACGTGCCCGCACCATCCGCTGGGCGTACGTGGTCTACGCCCTGGCCTCGGTGCTGTGCGCCCTGGCACCCTCGGCCGCGACCTTCCTGAGCGCCCGGGCGGTCCAGGGAGCCGCCAACGCGTTCACCACTCCCCTGCTGGTGGCGGCGATCTCGGACCTCGTCGGCCCCACTCGGCTGGGACGCTCGCTGGGCGTCTTCGGCGGCATGCAGGCCGCCGGGCAGGCCTTCGCGCCGCTGGTCGGCGGCATGGCCGCGGCCCTCGACTACCGGTGGGCGTTCGTGGCCGCCGCCGCTGCGGCAGCGTTACTGGGCGCCGTCCCGCCCGCCGATCACGCCTCGGCCCCCGGGGACGACGCGACGCCCGGCCTGTTCGACGCCGCGCGCTGGCGGTCCCTGGCCAATCGGCGCCTCGCGCTGGCGTGCTCGGTGGCCTTCGGCCTGTACCTGACCACCAGCGGGCTCAACCTGCTGTCGGCGCTGCTCGCCCACGATCGGTTCGACCTCGGCCCGGACCGGCGCGGCCTGGTCGTGGCCGCCTTCGGCGTGGCCGGCCTGCTCACCGGCCCCCGGTTCGGTCGCCTGGCCGATCGGGTGGGCATGCGACCGTTCGGTGTCGTGGTGAGCCTGGTCTTCGGCGCCGTGGTCGCCGCGACAGCGTACACGCCGTCCGTCGCCCTGCTGGTGGTCGCGGTGGCGGCCGGCGGCGCGGCGTCCACCGCGGGACGCCTGACCAGCACCACGCTGGCCGTCACCAGCACGCCCGGCAACCGCGCCGGGGCGACGTCCATGACGCTGGCCTGGCAGTTCCTGGGCTCGGCGCTGGCGCCGGTCAGCCTGCTGCCGCTCTACCACCGCAGCGTCGGCTGGGGTTTCGCCGCCACCGCCTGCGGTGCCGTCCTGGCGGCCGCCCTGCTGGCCGGCGCACCGGGCCTGAACCGAAGCCTCAGGCGGTCGGCAGCGCGCTGAGCGAGGCGGTGATCCGGGCCACCTCGGCCTCGGCCTTGGCGGCTCGCTCGCGAATCGTCGCGACCACGGTCGCCGGGGCCTTGGCCAGGAACTGCTCGTTGCCCAGTTTGGCCCCCGCGGCCGTGAGGTCCTTGATCGCCGTGGCCAGGTCACGCTCGAGCCGCTGCCGTTCGGCCGCGACGTCGATCGCGCCGTGCAGGTCGAGATCGACGTGCACCGAACCGGCGGTCAGCGTCGAGGAGGTCGCGAACCCCTCGCCCTCGGCGGTCAGCGCGGCGAGCGCCCGGATCTCGGCCTCGTGCGTGGCCAGGGACGGCGCGAGCCCGCTGATCCGGGCCGGCACCCGCTTGCCGGGGGGCAGGCCCTGGTCGGAGCGGAACCGGCGCACCTCGGTCACCAGTGCCTGCAGCGCGGCGACCTCGGCCTCGGCCGCGGCGTCCGCACGGTCGGTGTCCGGGGCCGGCCAGGCGGCGATCACCAGCGACGGCCCGGCCGACGACCCGCGGGTCAACTCGGTCCACAACGCCTCGGTGACGAACGGGGTCACCGGGTGCAGCAACCGCAGGACGACGTCCAGCACCTCGCCGAGCACCCGGCGGGTGACGTCGGCGGCAGGCCCACCCTCCTTGAAGGGCAGCTTGGCCAGCTCGAGGTACCAGTCGCAGACCTCGTCCCACACGAAGTGGTAGAGCGCGTCCGAGAGCTTGGCGAACTGGAAGTCCTCGTACGCCGCGTCCACCTGAGCGGTCACCGCCGCCAGCCGCGACAGGATCCAGCGGTCGACCACCGACTGGTCGGCCACGTCCGGCAGCGGCCCGGCGACGGTGGCGCCGTTGAGCAGCGCGAACCGGGTGGCGTTCCACAGCTTGGTGGTGAAGTTGCGGCTGCCGGCGACCCACTCCTCACCGATCGGGACGTCGGTGCCCGGGTTCGCACCGCGCGCCAGGGTGAACCGCAGCGCGTCGGCGCCGTAGGCGTCCATCCAGTCCAGCGGGTCGACCACGTTGCCCTTGGACTTGCTCATCTTGCGGCCGTGCTGGTCGCGCACCAGCCCGGTCAGGGCGATGGTGTGGAACGGCTGCACGCCGTCCATGGCATACAGGCCGAACATCATCATCCGGGCGACCCAGAAGAAGATGATGTCGTAGCCGGTGAGCAGCACGTCGGTCGGGTAGTACCGGCGCAGGTCGGCGGTGTCGTCCGGCCAGCCCAGGGTCGAGAATGGCCACAACGCGCTGGAGAACCAGGTGTCCAGCACGTCGGGGTCCTGCCGCCACCCCTCGGGTGCCTCGTCGTCCGGGCCGAGGCAGACCATCTCGCCGGCCGGCCCGTAGTACACCGGGATCCGGTGGCCCCACCACAGCTGGCGGCTGATGCACCAGTCGTGCATGTTGTCGACCCACTCGAAGTAGCGCGAGCGCATCGTCGCCGGGTGGATCGCCACCCGACCGTCGCGCACGGCGTCCCCCGCGGCCTTCGCCAGCGGCCCCACCTTGACGAACCACTGCAGCGACAGCCGCGGCTCGACCACGGTCTGGCAGCGCTGGCAGTGGCCCACCGCGTGCACGTAGGGCCGCTTCTCGGTGACGATGCGGCCCTCCTCGCGCAGCGCGGCGACCACGGCCGGACGCGCCTCGAACCGGTCGAGTCCCTCGAAAGGCCCTGGCGTGGTGACGATTCCGCGCTCGTCGAGCATGGTGATCGAGGGCAGCTGGTGACGCTGCCCGATCTCGAAGTCGTTCGGGTCGTGGGCCGGGGTCACCTTGACCGCGCCGGTACCGAAAGCCGGGTCGACGTGCGCGTCGGCCACGATCGGGATCATCCGGTCGGTCAACGGCAGCGAGACCTCGGTGCCGATCAGGTGCTGGTAGCGCGCGTCGTCCGGGTGGACGGCGACCGCGGTGTCCCCGAGCATCGTCTCGGCGCGGGTGGTCGCCACGACCACACTGGCGTCACCGTCGCCGTAGCGGATCGAGACCAGCTCACCGTCGTCGTCGGAGTGCTCGACCTCGATGTCGCTCAGCGCGGTCTGGCAGCGCGGGCACCAGTTGATGATGCGCTCGGCGCGGTAGATCAGCTCGTCGTCGTAGAGCCGTTTGAAGATCGTCTGGACGGCGCGCGAGAGGCCGTCGTCCATGGTGAACCGCTCGCGGGTCCAGTCGACCCCGTCGCCGAGGCGGCGCATCTGGCCGAGGATCTTGCCGCCGTACTCGTGCTTCCAGTCCCAGACCTTGGCGACGAACTCCTCCCGGGAGTAGTCGTGCTTGCTCTTGCCCTCGGTCTCGGCGAGCTGGCGCTCGACCAGGGTCTGGGTGGCGATGCCGGCGTGGTCCATGCCGGGCAACCAGAGCGCGTCGTAGCCCTGCATCCGCCGGCGCCGGGTGAGCGCGTCCATCAGCGTGTGCTGGAACGCGTGCCCCAGGTGGAGGCTCCCGGTCACGTTCGGCGGGGGGATGACGATGCAGTAGGTCGGACGCTCGTCGTCACCCTCCCGACCACCGGAACCCGCGGTGAAGTAGCCCGCCTCGACCCAGCGCTCGTACAGCGCACCTTCTACCTCTGCCGGGGTGAACGTCGGCGGGAGGTTCAGGGCGGGGCGCGCGGGCGCGGAGGCGGTCTCGGACATGTGGCTCAGTCTACGGAAGGCCGGGCACCGGCCCGCGCACGGTTCGTGCAGGGTTTTCCATCGGCCGAACAGCCCATACGGTCCGAACGTCTCGAAATGTGAAGGTATGGCATGTGGGCCAAATGAATTCTGTGCAGGGAGCACCTGAACACCCGCGTTCCGGGCTGCTGCGATCCATGGACGAACGGTGGCGTGTCGATCTGATCGTCGAAGCCGGTCGCGAGACGCTGGATGAGTTGTGGGAGGTGTTCCTCAACTCGCTGGAGCATCTGCGTGAGCGCTCGGCGATCAAGCAGATCGTCTATCGCGACGAGTTCGATGCCTTGTTCGCCGATCCGCGGGTGATCAAGGTCGCGGTCCGTGACAGGCACCACGACCTGCGCCCGGCCGGACTGACCATCGTGAGCAACGACCTGGCCGCGCTGCCGGAGCCCTCGGCCGATTACTTCCGCGCCCGCTGGCCCGAGCACTACGACGCCGGCAGGGTCTGGTACGTCTCCTACCTGCTGGTCGCCCCCGACTATATGGGCACGACAGCCGGCCCGCTGATGATCGGGTTCACCCTCGACCTGGTCTCGGTCGAACACGGCGGCGTGATCGGCATCGACGTGAGCGAGACCAACGAGGAGCGGGTGCGCTTCGCCAAGACCCTGCCGCGCATCGCCGACCGGCTGTTCGCTCGTCCGGTCACCGGGCTGCGGCTGGACGCCCAGCTGTTCTACGCCTTCGAGGTGCCGGCCGCGCCGACCGGTTGAGCCAGGTGGTCGAGCACGAAGTCGGAGGCCTGGGTCGCCTTGCCCCAGAACCAGCCCTGACCCTTGTCCACGCCCAGCCGCAGCAACGTGTCGAGCTGCGTCTGGGTCTCGACACCTTCGGCGGTCACCTTCAACGACAGCGAGTGGGCCAGCGCCACGACGGCGCCGATGATCGCCTCACCATGGCCGGAGTCGAGTTTGAGCACGAACGACCGGTCGATCTTCAGGTCGGTGATCGGCAGCGTGCTCAGGTAATTGAGCGAGGAGTAGCCGGTACCGAAGTCGTCGACCGCCAGGCCGATGCCGGCCTCACGCAGCGAGGTCAGGATCGCCTCGCCGTGTTCGGGGTCCGACATCAGGCCCGACTCGGTGATCTCGAGAGTGAGCGAACCGGGTGGGATGTCCCGTTCACGCAACAACCCGAGGACGGTCTCGCACAGGGAGCCGTCGGTCAGCTGGTTCACCGACAGGTTGACCTGCATCACGAAGCCGTCGTCCACCACGCCGGCATCGCGCCAGTCACCCAGCTGCCTGATCGACTTGGCCAGCACCAGGCCACCAATCTGATGGATCAGCCCGGACTCCTCGGCAATCGCGATGAAGTCGCCCGGTGACCCCGACACCCCCTTCGGGGCGTCCCACCGAACGAGCGCCTCGGCTCCGAGAGTGGCCCCGGTGGCCATGCTCGTCAGCGGCTGGTAGGCCACCCAGAGCTGGTCCTCCAGCAGCGCGCGGCGCAGAGCGAGCTCGGTCTCCATCCGGCGGCGCACCTGCTCGCGCATCGCCGGCTCGAACACGCTGAACCGGTCACGGCCATCGCCTTTGGCGCGGTACATCGCCACGTCGGCGTCCCGCAACAGCATGTCGGCCGAGTGCTGATCGGTCGCGGCGACCAGCCCGGCCGAGGCGGTCACCACCAGTTCCGCGTCAGCGACCTGGAACGGCCGACGGAAGGCCTCGATCACCTTCTCGGCCACCAGGAGTTGATCCGACTCACTGCCCCGCGAACCGGTAATGGCGAATTCGTCTCCGCCGGTGCGGGCCACGACGGCCGAGGGGCCGACCACCCCTTGCAGTCGACGAGCGGCACTGATGAGCAGGGCGTCCCCCACCTCGTGGCCCCAGTGGTCGTTGATCAGCTTGAATCCGTCGAGGTCGAGGTAGAGCACGCAGACGTGCTCGCCGCTCCGCTCCTGGATGCGCTGATTCACGAGCTCCAGCAGACCATCGCGGTTGATCAGCCCGGTCAATGCGTCGTGACGGGCCTGATAGGCCAGCCGGGTCTGCGACTTGGCGAGGCGATCGACCGCGGTGACGGCGCGCGCCAGCACCGCGATCACGACGGCCCCGGCCAGCAGGACGACGGACAATCGCGCCGAATCCGTGCGGGCGACATCCGCCAGCACGATGAATGGCGCCGTCAAGGCCGGCAGGATCAGCGCCAGCCGGGGAAGCGACCACGCCTGAACCGGCTGAGCCACGACGGTGCTCATGCGCCGCATGCTGGGATGCAGGGCCGCCGTCCCGAACAGCGTGAAGCCCAGCATGTACGGCACGTCCATCTGCTGCGAGCCCTGAATGAAGCCCCGGGCTGCCAGCAGGGCATAGCTCAGATCACCGCCCAGCATGCACACCATGGCTGCGACGATCAGCCGGAAGGCCAGCGAGGCGATCGCCGTCGAGAACATCAGATTGGCCAACAGGAACACGATCACGACGTCGAAGACGGGGTAGATCGCCACCACCCAGGACAACACCGGCGATCGCGCATGGTTGGTCACCAGCGCCGGCATGGCCAGGTACTGGACCACGGGGGCCAAGGTGCCCATCGCGACGATCATCCCATCAATGGCCGCGCTGCGATCCAGGGCCTTGGAGACCCGCAACCAGTGCAAGAAGGCAGCCATGAGCAGCAGGTAACCGAGCACGGTCCATCCCTCCCCGAGCAACGGGAGGGCGCCGGGCATGGTGGACGACCACGGATGGATCACCAATCCGGCCACGAAGGCCAACGACGCCGCGGCGAGCAACCGCCAGGCCTTGCGGTCGACAGCACGGTTCAGACGGGGTCCGACGATCACCGCCACGCAGGCCCCGACCCCGATCATGCCGGCGATGGCGGCGGTAACCGTCTCGTTGGGCACCCAGGGGTAGGCGGCCGTGAGCGCGAGCGCCGAGAATCCGAAGGTTGCCGCCACCTTGTTCGGGCTTGGCATGGGGCCTCCGGACGCTGGTCGGGTGATCTGCCAGCGTCATCGGCACGCGATCGCGCCTACCTGAGGGTGATGCGAACATCGATCGACGCGACCATTCGTTGACATGCGTCGATGTCACCGTCCAGGTATACGGAACCGCCTGGATAACCAACGAGAACGCCGGGAGGCGCGCGCCTGTCGCTGTCGGCGCCGGACGTCGCCTCCAGCACTCGGGCCGTGAGCCGCGTCAGCTGCTCTTGCGGGCCACCAAGTGCTGGGCGGCCTGCGCCCGCGGCCGGACCACGAGAAGGTCGATGTTCACGTGGTGCGGCAGGTCGAGTGCCCAGCCGATGCACTCGGCCACGTCCTCGGCACTCAACGGCTCGCGCACGCCGGCATAGACCGAGTCGGCCCGCGTGGCGTCGCCGCGGCTGCAGTTGAGCGAGAACTCCTCGGTCTTGACCATGCCCGGGGCGATCTCGATCACCCGAATCGGTTCCCCGACCAGCTCCAGTCGCAGGGTGTGGGCCAGGGCGCCTTCGGCGTGCTTCGCCGCGCAGTAGCCGCCTCCGCCCGGGTAGGACACCGTTGCCGCAGTCGAGGTCACGAACAGGACGTCGCCGCGGCCACTCCCCCGCAATGCCGGCAGCAGCGCCTGGGTCACCCGCAACGACCCGATGGTGTTGACCTCGAACATCCGCTGCCAGTCGGCCACGACACCGGTCTCGACGGTCTCGAACCCGAGCGCTCCCCCGGCGTTGTTGACGATGGCGTGCACGGCGCCGTCCGCGCCGGGGGCCGCCGCTGCCAGCCGGGTTACGTCGGCCTCGACGGTCACGTCGGCGACGCAGACGTCGCAGCCGGTCTCGGCGGCCAATGCCTCGAGTTTGTCGCCCCGCCTGGCGACGGCGAGTACGGACCATCCGGACGCCCGCAACCGTCGCACTGTGGCCGCCCCAATGCCGATGCTCGCGCCGGTCACGACGGCACGCAGCGCAGGAGTGAAGGGGCGGTCGGCGGGAGTCGCAGTCGTCATGCCGAGAGTCTGTCAGCGGCGACCAGCCGAACGGATCAGGCGCTCTTCTCGCGCGGCGTCCGAGGCTTGCGCACCGGGGCCTCGCGGGGCACCAGCGTCGGGTTGACGTTGTTCAGCACGACCTCGCGGGTGACCACGACCCGAGCCACGTCGTTCCGGCTGGGTACGTCGAACATCACCGGCAGGAGGACCTCCTCCATGATGGCTCGCAGGCCCCGCGCGCCGGTGCCGCGCAGGATGGCCTGGTCGGCCACGGACTCGAGGGCGTCGTCGCTGAACTCGAGCTCGACCCCGTCGATCTCGAACATCCGCTGATACTGCTTGACGAGCGCGTTCTTCGGCCCGGTCAGGATGGAGACCAGCGCGTCCCGGTCGAGGTTGGTCACCGTGGTGATCACGGGCAGGCGGCCGATGAACTCGGGGATCAGGCCGAACTTCAGCAGGTCCTCGGGCATCACGTCGGAGTAGGCCTCGGACTCCTCGCGACGGGTGTGCAGCTGGGCGCCGAACCCGATGCCCCGCTTGCCGACCCGCTGCGAGATGATCGTCTCGAGCCCGGCGAAGGCGCCGCCCACGATGAACAGCACGTTGGTGGTGTCGATCTGGATGAACTCCTGATGGGGATGCTTGCGCCCGCCCTGCGGCGGCACGCTGGCCGTCGTCCCCTCGAGGATCTTCAACAGGGCCTGTTGCACGCCCTCGCCCGAGACGTCGCGGGTGATCGACGGGTTCTCGCTCTTGCGGGCGATCTTGTCGACCTCGTCGATGTAGATGATGCCGGTCTCGGCCTTCTTGACGTCGTAGTCCGCCGCCTGGATCAGCTTGAGCAGGATGTTCTCGACGTCCTCGCCCACATAGCCGGCCTCGGTGAGCGCCGTGGCGTCCGCGATGGCGAACGGCACGTTGAGCATCTTGGCCAGGGTCTGGGCGAGATAGGTCTTGCCGCAGCCGGTCGGACCGATCAACAGGATGTTCGACTTGGCGATCTCGATCGGGTCCTCGCCGCGGCGCGACGGCTCGCCGGCCTGGATGCGCTTGTAGTGGTTGTACACCGCGACCGCGAGTGACTTCTTCGCGGGCTCCTGACCGACCACGTACTGCTCGAGGAAGTCGAAGATCTCGCGCGGCTTGGGCAGCTCGACCAGGCCCAGCTCACTGGCCTCGGCGAGCTCCTCCTCGATGATCTCGTTGCAGAGATCGATGCACTCGTCGCAGATGTACACCCCAGGGCCGGCGATCAGCTTCTTCACCTGTTTCTGGCTCTTTCCGCAGAATGAGCACTTGAGCAGGTCGCCACCGTCACCGATGCGTGCCACGAGGTGTCCTTCCCGATTGCCGGTTACTACCCATGGGCGCGTTGCTACCCATTGAACGCCACCCTGCGCCTGATGTCAGCGGATATCCCCGGTCGGTGGACCGGGCGTGTCAGCCGAGGGCGAACGGAGCGACGGTGACCTACCGTCACGATCCCTTGCGACTCGCCAGCACCTGGTCGACCAGCCCGTACTCGACCGCCTGCTCGGCGGTGAGGATCTTGTCGCGCTCGATGTCGGTGCGCACCTGCTCGACGGTGCGGTTGGAGTGCTTGGAGAGGATCTCCTCCAGCCACTCGCGCATCCGCTGCACCTCGTTGGCCTGGATCTCGATGTCACTCGCCTGGCCGTAGTCACTGCCGGCCAGGGCCGGCTGGTGGATCATGACGCGGGCGTTCGGCAGGGCGAGGCGTTTGCCCCGGGTACCGGCGGCGAGCAGCACCGCGGCGGCCGAGGCTGCCTGGCCGAGGCAGACGGTCTGAATGTCCGGCTTGATGTACTGCATGGTGTCGTAGATCGCGGTCAGCGCCGTGAACGAGCCACCGGGCGAGTTGATGTACATCGTGATGTCCCGGTCGGTGTCGGCCGACTCGAGCACGATCAACTGCGCCATGATGTCGTCGGCCGACGTGTCGTCGACCGGGGCGCCGAGGAAGATGATGCGGTCCTCGAACAGCTTGTTGTAGGGGTCCTGGCGCTTGTACCCGTAGGCCGTGCGCTCCTCGAACTGCGGGACGATGTAGCGACCCGTGGGGTTCATCTGCCCTGCTCCTGTCGTCACGTGAGTCGGCGAGAGTTGGTCAGTTGGCGTTCGCGCCGGTGCCGCCGCCGCCGCTGACCTGGCCGGCCCGGCTGACCACGTGGTCGACCAGCCCGTATTCCTGGGCCTGCTCGGCGGTGAACCAGCGGTCGCGGTCGGAGTCGCGCGCGATGGTCTCGACGCTCTGACCGGTCTGCTCGGCGATCAGGGTGGCCATCTGCTTCTTCATGTGCAGGATGAGCTCGGCCTGGATCTTGATATCGCTCGCGGTACCGCCGATGCCACCGAGTGGCTGGTGCATCATCACCCGGGCGTGCGGCAGGGCGTAGCGCTTGCCCTTGGCGCCCGAGGAGAGCAGGAACTGCCCCATCGAGGCCGCCAGGCCCATGGCCACGGTGGCGACGTCGTTGGGGACGAACTGCATGGTGTCGTAGATCGCCATGCCCGCGGTGACCGAGCCACCGGGCGAGTTGATGTAGAGGTAGATGTCCTTCTCGGGATCGTCCGCGGTGAGCAACAGCATCTGCGCGCAGATCGCGTTCGCGTTGTCGTCACGCACGTCGGAACCGAGGAAGATGATCCGGTCCTTCAGCAGCCGCTGGTAGATGTGCTCGTCCAGGCCGAATCCCGACTGGTTGCCCCGGGCGAGGCCCGCACCCTGCGGCACGATCAGGTCGCTCACGAAGTTCTCCGCTCCCCGGCTCGAATGAACCCCACCGGACGCCGAGGCCCCGAGGGGCCGGACGTAGCGGGGCGGGCGATGGGTACCGCCCGGTTCTTGCCGACACTAACGCGAGCATCGCCACCAATTGATCCCGGCCCGAGCCGTGTTCGCTCTCGGCGCACGTTCAGCCGGTCGGGAAGGCCTTGGCGCAGTTGGCCTGGGAGCGCCCGCCGTCACCGCTGCGGTCGACGGTCAGCACGCACAACGGCTTCATCTCGGCCCCGCCCGGCCAGGTCACCACACCGGAGCGGATCGCGTAGTCGTTGATCGCCCCGGACACGGCGACGTCGCGCACCGTGCCGGCGGTCCCCGCCGCCCCCGGCTCGAGGGCCGCAGCACCCACCGCCACGGCGTCCCAGAGCAGCGAGACGTGATCGCCGAGTTGCACCCCCGAGGGGCCGCAGGCGCCGAGATCGCGGCGTGCGGCGGCGAGCAGCCGGGCGGCCTCACCGCGCGGAGTGCGTCCTGCCCGCTGCACCAGTTCGGAGCACTGGGTGCCCTTCTTGAAGTAGGCCAGTGGCCACGGCGCCCGGACGGCGGCACGCGCCGCGTCGTTGGTCATGAAGCGGTTCACGGAGTCCCCGCCGACCACCAGGTCGGGGCCGGCCGCCCCGCACAGCCGGGTGACGGCGTCCGCGAAGGCACCGAAGGTGTTCCAGCGGTCGACGAAGACGACCGCGGTGGGCGGGCTCGCCCCGGTACCGCTGCGACAGACCGAGCGCGGGATCGCCTCGGGCGCGGAGATGATCCGCGCCGGCCCGGCGGCGGTGCGCGGGTTCGCGCGGGCCGCGCTCTGGACGTCGCGCGCGAACGAAGTGGTGTAGAGATCACCGGCGTCGGGTACGTGGTAGACCAGCACCTCGCGCGAGGTCGTGCCCGGCGTGTGCGCGGCGATGAAGTCGATGGCCGCATCGGCCTGGTTCTGATTGGGCACCGACAGCTGCAGGTAGCCCGGGCGGTTGACGAACGGCAGCCCCGGCCCGTCGTCGTCCGAGGTGAGATTCGGTGCCACGAAAGGGATCCCGGCATCGATCAGGTCGTTGAAGGCCTGCTTGGTGACATCGCGACTGTCGCCGCCGCCGACGGCCACCACCCGCCCCAGCTGGGCTCGTCTGGTCCTGATCAGCCGGACGACGTCGCCGGTGTGGCGCATGTCGGCACCGGCGTCGGCGATCACCACCCGCAGCCGGCCGCCCAGATCCGTGCGCCGCTGTGAGAGCCGAAGTGCCTGCAGCGCCTGACGTTCGGCGTCGTAGTCGCGGCCGTCGCGGCACGCGCCGGTGGGCGTGTAGGCCGGGCAGGACAGCGATCCCAGCCAGATGACGGTCAGGTCCTTCGGGCCGTACGGCGTGCCGGCCGCTGCCCGGTTGGCCGCGAAGATCTCGTTCTGCAGGCGCAGCGCCCCGGCGTCACGGCCGAACCCCGTCGTGGCGGCCACCGGCAGGCCCAGGCCGTCGGTGAAGCCGTAACAGGCGCCGTCCGAGGCCGCCCCGGACGCCGAGAGCTCGGCTCCGGCGGGAACCCGCAGGCAGCTGGTCGCCACCGCGCCACCGGTGCCTGGATCGCGATCACGATCCCGCCAGGCCTGCAGGCCCAACCCGCCGCCGGTCAACACCGCCGCGGCG
>JAXLRT010000025.1:0-74624 GCA_046330955.1 Kineosporiaceae bacterium
CCTCGGCCGTACTCAGCCGGTGCGCGATGGCGACGAAGGTGCGTCCGGCGGTGACGCCGTCCAGGGCTCGTTGGATGCGTACCTCGGTGCCGGGGTCGACGGCCGACGTGGCCTCGTCCAGCACCAAGAGGTCGGGATCGGCCAGGTAGGCGCGGGCGAGCGCGACCAGTTGCCGCTCCCCCGCCGACAGCGCCTCACCGCGCTGTCCGGCATGGGTGGCCAGGCCGTGCGGCAGGCCGTCGACCCAATCGGCCAGACCGAGTTCGGTGATCGCCAGCCGCAGATCGTCATCGCTCGCCTCGGGCCGCGCCCACCGCAGGTTGGCGGCGATGCTGTCGTCCAGCAGGAACCCCTCCTGTGGCACCAGCACCACCCGGGAACGCAACGACGAGAACGCGATCCGGCGCAGGTCGATGTCGTCGAGCAGCACCCGGCCGGTGGTCGGGTCCATCAGGCGGGTCAGCAGTTTCGCCAAAGTGGTCTTGCCCGATCCGGTCTCACCCACCACGGCCACGCGCTGCCGGGGCGCCAGCTCGAGGCTGACCCCGGTCAGCACCGGCGGTCCGTCCGGATAGTGGTAGCCCACCTCCTCGAACCGCACCCGGATCGGCCCGCGGGGCAGCACCAGGCCGTCCGGTGGATCGACCACGTCGGCCGGGGTGTCGAGCACGTCCAACACGCGCCGCCAGCCGGCGGCGGCGTTCTGCAGCTCGTTGAGGATCTCGGTACCCATCTGCACCGGCCCGGTGAACAGCTGCACCAGGAACAGGAAGGCGGCCAGTCGGCCCAGGGTGAGATCGCCGTCGATGCCCGTCCAGGTACCGACCCCGGCCACGGCGGCGACCACCAGGCCCGAGACCAGCACCCCACCGGAGAAGCTCGCCGCGACCAGCACCTGCGCCCGGGACGCCGCCCGGGCGTGGGTGTCGATGGCCTCGTCGATCCGAGCCTGGGTGCGGTCCTCGATGGCATAGGCGCGGATGGTGTCCGCTCCGACCACCGACTCCGAGATCGCGGCCAGCGTGTTGCCCACGCGCTCGCGCACCCCCACGTAGGCGCGGGCGACGATCCGTTGCAGCCGGGGCAGGGCGAGGAACAGCGGCAGGAAGCAGGCCCAGACCAGCAGCGTGAGCTGCCAGGAGTAGATCGCCATCACCGTGGTCGCGACCAGGATCTGGCCGCCGGACAGCACCAGCATCAGCCCGCCGAACTGCACGAACGCCGAGATGGTGTCCACGTCCGTGGTCACCCGGGCGACCAGGGTTCCGCGGCGCTGGCTGTTCTGGCTGAGCACCGACAGGTCGTGTACGTGCCGAAAGGCGTTGGTACGCAACGTGGCCAGCCCGGCCTCGGTGGCACGAAAGATCCGCACATTGGCCAGGTACGAGGCCGCCGAGGCGATGATCACCCCGGCCAGGGCCAGCGCCGCGACGACGGCCACCAGGCCGGGCCGGGGCCCGCCCGGGCCACGAATGCCCCGATCGAGGGTTTGCTGGACGGCGATCGGGACGACGATGCGCCCCAACGTCGAGACCAGCGCCACCGCGAGGGTCACCCCGGCCCCGCGGGTGATCTCCGGGGTGGAGCGCAGCCCGTGCAGCACGGTCGCCCAGGCCGATCCCCGGCCGCTCACGAGGCGTCCTCCGTGCCGATGGCGACGCCGCGGGCATCGCTGACGCGGCCGGGTGCGGTCTCGTCGGCGCGCACCCGCGCCCGGTCGGCGGCGTCCCGCTCGTACGCGGTGACCAGGGCGCGATAGCCCGGCAGGCGGGACATCAGGTCGGCATGGCTGCCCCGGCCCAGCACCCGCCCGTGTTCGAGGTAGACCACCTCGTCGGCCAGGGCGATGGTGGCCATCCGGTACGCGATCACGATCACGGTGACCTCGCCGGCGGCACCGGCGCGCAGACCGTTGAGGATGGCCGCCTCGATCCGCGGGTCGACGGCCGAGGTGGCGTCGTCCAGCACCAGCAGTCGCGGTGAGCGCACCAACGCCCGGGCCAGCGAGATCCGTTGCCGCTGACCGCCGGACAGTGAGGTGCCGCGCTCGCCGAGCCGGGTGTCGAGCCCCTCGGGCAGGGCCCGCACCATGTCCGCGACGGCGGCCGTCTCGAGCGCTCGCCAGACCTGCTCGTCGGGCAGGGCGGCGCCCAGGGTGACGTTGCCGCGCACGGTGTCCTCGAAGACGAAGGCGTTCTGCCCCACCAGCGCCGCCGCGGCGGCCACCCCGCCGCGGCGCACGGTGCGGACGTCCCGGCCGTCCAGCAGCACCTGACCGTCCCGGGCATCGACCAGGCGCACCATCACCGAGGCCAGGGTCGACTTGCCCGACCCGGTCGGCCCGACGACGGCGACGGTCGACCCGGGGCGCACCTCGAGATCCACGCCGTGCAGCACCGGGAACAGCTCGTCGGCACCGTCGTCCGTGGTGCCCAGATACGCGTACCCCACGTCACGGGTCGCCAGCCGAGCCGGCCCCTCGGTCTCCGGTTCGGCGTCCCCGTAGGTCATCGACCCGCCGGCCTGCAGCACCGCACTGGTCCGCCGCCAGCCGACCACCGTGCGCGGCAGCTCACCGAGCACCCAGCCGAGCGAGCGCACCGGCCACGAGATGAGGGCCAGTAGGTAGGCCACCTGGACGACGTCCCCGGTGCGGGCGGACCCCGAGGCGACGCGGGTGGCGCCCAGCACCAGGACGGCGAGGGTGCCGATCGTGGGCAGCGACTCGATCAGCGGGTCGAACAGGCCGCGGGTTCGGCCCACGGCGACGTTGGCATCGCGCAACCGGGTGGCAACCTCGGCGAAGCGCACGGTCTCGGCGCCCTCGCGGCCGAGGGCCTTGACGGTCAGGGCGCCGTCGAAGCTCTCGTGGGCCACGGCCGAGACGTCGCCGCGCAACGCCTGCGCCCGCATCACCAGGGGTGACATGCGCCGTTGGAAGAGGGTGTTCGCGATCATCAGGGCGGGCAGGACGGCCAGGCCGATCAGGGCCAGCACCGGGTCGGCGGCGATCATCGCGACCGCTCCGACGACCAGCATCACGGCCACCCCGAGCGACATCGGCAGCGGGGCGAACACCTGCCAGGTGGCCTCGACGTCCGCGTTGGCGGTCGAGAGCAGCTGGCCGGCGGGGTGTCGGTGGTGCCAGGACAGGGGCAGCCGCAGGTACTGCCGAGTGATCGCCCGGCGATAGCGGGCCTGCAGCCGGTACATGGTGATGCCGGCCGCGGCCCGGCGCACCACCACCCCGATCGCCGTGAACAGCGCCACGCCCGCCAGCGCGGCCACCGCGCCCCACAACGTGCCGGGAGCCACGGAGCCGGTGGTGAAGGCGGGGGCGAGCACCGACTCGGTGACCCGGCCGAGCAGCCAGCCGCTGCCCGCGGTGCCGATGCCGTAGGCGGCGCTGCCGAACACCGACAACGCGAAGATGCCCGGTTCATCCCGGATGCCCCGCCACACGACGGCCAGACCCGCCCGGACCACCCCCGTTCGGGTGTCGGCTCCACCGGCGTCGCTCACCACGATCGGCCAGCCTCTCACGGCCCCCGGGAGCGTCGCGGGCCGGGGCGTGACACGATCGAGGTATGCCCTCCTTCGCCGCCCAGGAACGCCAGGCCCTCGTCGACGCGCTGGTCCACGCCGGCTCGGATGCGCCCACGCTGTGCGAGGGCTGGACGACCTACGACCTGGCAGCCCACCTGGTCGCCCGGGAGCACCGCCCGGACGCCGGTCTGGGACTGGTGGTTCCGGCGTTCGGCGGCTACACCGAGCGGGTGCGGCTGAGCTACCGGCAGCGTCCCTACGAGGACCTGCTCGAGCACATCCTGATCGGCCCGCCGTGGTACAGCCCGTTCGCCCTGCCGGGGGTGGACAGCGCGGCCAACCTTGCTGAGCACTTCGTGCACTGCGAGGACGTGCGCCGGGCCGAAACAGGTTGGCAGCCGCGCGATCTGGGCGAGGAGCTGCAGGAGGCGCTGTTGAAGGTGCTGGATCGGACGGGCAAGCTGGCGTTCCGCAAGGCAGCCGACCCGGTGCGCCTGGTGCGCCCGGACGGCGCCGAGATCAGCGTCGGGTCCGGCAACCAGCCGGTGCGGCTGCACGGCGAGCCGGCAGAACTGTTGCTCTACGCCTTCGGCCGGACGTCGGCCGCCACCGTGCGCATCGACGGTCCCGACGCCGCGGTGGCCCGGTTCGAGAACACCGCGCTCGGCCTGTAGACCTCAGCGGACGATGATTCCCGCGGCAGCCATGGCGGCCTTGACCTCGCCGATGGTCAGCTGACCGAAGTGGAAGACGCTGGCCGCCAGGACGGCGTCCGCGCCGGCGGCGACCGCCGGGGGGAAGTGCGCCACCTCGCCCGCGCCGCCACTGGCGATCAGCGGCACCCTCACCTCGCGGCGCACTGCCGCGATCATCTGCAGGTCGAAGCCGGACTTGGTGCCATCGGCGTCCATCGAGTTGAGCAGGATCTCGCCGGCACCCAGCTCGGCGGCGCGGGCCGCCCAGGCGACGGCGTCGATGCCCGTGCCGCGTCGTCCGCCGTGAGTGGTGACCTCGTAGCCGGAATCGGTGCGGGCGCCCCCGCCGTCCGAGGTGGTGCTGTCCGGCGGGCAACGCCGGGCGTCCACCGAGAGCACCAGTACCTGCGCGCCGAACCGGTCGGCCACCTCGGCGATCAAGGCCGGACGAGCGATGGCGGCCGTGTTGATGCCGACCTTGTCCGCCCCGGCGCGCAGCAACCGGTCGACGTCGTCGACGGTGCGTACCCCGCCCCCGACGGTCAGCGGGATGAAGACCTGCTCGGCGGTGCGCGACACGACGTCGTAGGTCGTGGCCCGACTGTCGGCGGAGGCGGTGACGTCGAGGAACGTCAGCTCGTCGGCGCCCTCGGCGTCGTAGCGGCGCGCGAGCTCGACGGGATCACCGGCGTCGCGCAGATCGACGAAGTTGACCCCCTTCACCACCCGTCCGGCATCGACGTCGAGGCAGGGGATCACACGAACGGCCACGGACATGACCTCAAGCCTAGGCTCAGGAACCTGTTCGCCCGGGCCGATGCCTCACCCATGGCCGAATCCGGGCCGCGGTGGTCGTACCCTGATCGGGTGCGCTTCGCCTCGAGGGCCGCAACAGCCCCGCAGCGCCGTCTGACGGCGCTCGCGCTGCTCGCCGCGCCGGTGGCGGTGCTGGTTCACCTGGTGCACACCGTGCCGGCGCGCACCGAGTGCCTGCCGGCGCGCGGCTGGGTCTCCCGGCTAGGCGTGCAGCTGGCGCTGCTGCAGCCCGATCCGGGGTGTTCCTCGGGCACCTGGGCGATGACCGCCAGCGGTGCGGTGGTCCTGTTCGCGGCGCTCGGCGTCCTGCTCGCAGTGACGCTCGATCGCGGGTGGACGGCGGGGGTTCTGCTCAGCCGCCTGATCGACGTGCTGCTCCACCTGGCGCGGCTGGTCGTCGTGACCTGGCCGCGGCTGGCGACGGCGGCGCCCGCGGAGTCGATGCGGGGACGACACCCGAGTGGGTACTGCGCCCTGCGGGGGCCGCCGACGGCCTGAGCACGGTCGTGACCTCTCGCATGTCCCCGCTCATCGTGGAGTTCCCATGAAACGACTCATGGTGTGGCAGCCCTGGCTGACCACACTGGCCCGGCTCGCCCTGGCCGGGGTGTGGCTGACCGCCGGCTGGCCGAAGTTGATCGACTCGGAGGGGACGGTCCGCAGCGTCCGGGCCTTCCAGTTGCTGCCCGAATCCCTGGTCCGGCCGTTCGCCTACGGCCTGCCGATGCTGGAGCTGATCCTCGGCGTCCTGCTGCTCATCGGCCTGGGCACCCGGGTCGCCGCCGTGATCACGGCGGGCCTGATGGTGATGTTCCTGTTCGGCATCGGCGCAGCCTGGGCGCGCGGTCTGTCGATCAACTGTGGCTGCTTCGGCAACACCGGGACGGCCGTCGCCGACCCCGTGCCGGGCTACATCAAGGACATCCTGCGCGACCTCGGCTTCCTCGCCCTGGCCGCCTTCATCACCTGGCGGCCGTTGAGCCGTCTCTCGCTCGACGCCCGCCTGGGCCTCACCCCGATTGGAGTCACCTCATGACCAACGCCCGTACCGCCAAGTCGACCCGAGAGAAGGCGGCCGAACTTCGTGCCGAGGCCGCCAAGGCCGAGGCCAAGCGGCGCACCATGACGATCACCGCGGCCGTCATCGCGGTCATCGCTGTCGTGGTCGTCTCGTACATGTTGATCAGGTCGGCCAAGGACAGCGCCGACCAGCGAAATGCCGCGACGGCCGCGGCGGCCAACGCCACGCCCGCGAACCTGATCAACGGTGGAGTGCTCTACGGCAACAGCACCGCCAAGGTCACCATCGAGATGTACGAGGACTTCCAATGCCCGGCCTGCAAGAACTCCGAGGCCGCCAACGCCGCCCAGATCGACCAGTGGGTCAAGGACGGCAGCGTCAAGGTGATCTACAAGCCGGTGGCGATCCTCGACCACTACTCGACCGATGAGTACTCGACGCGCTCGCTCAACGCCGCCGCCGCGGTGATCAACACCAAGCCGGAGGCCTACCTCGCCTTCCACAAGGCCCTGTTCGAGGCCCAGCCCGCCGAGAACGGCCCCGGCCTGACCGACGCGAAGCTCATCGAGTTGGCCGTGGCTGCCGGCGCGGACAAGGCCGCGATCGAGCCCGCGATCACGGGCCAGACCTACAAGGGCTGGACGGCGAAGGTCACCGACGCCTTCTCGAAGGCCGGCTTCAACTCCACGCCGACCATCGTCGTCAACGGCAAGAAGGTCGACAGCTACGCACCCGAGGTGCTCAAGGCCGCCGTGGACGCCGCCCTCAAGGGCTGACCCGACGTCGTCCCCCGAAGGGCCGCCCCACCGGATGGTGGTGCGGCCCTTCGAGGTTTGGCTCGGACGGGTTTGTCAGTGCTCGCCGGTATGCGCTGACGTGATCCCGAGTCGCGGAGGCCAGGCTGTGGAATCGGTTGCGGCACAAGCGGTTGAGCGCCGGAGCCCCTGGCAATCGAACATATGTTCTAGTAGAATCAGGTCATGTTCACGCCCGATCTCCTGCACGACGCCGACGCCGAGGTTGCTCGGCTCGGTGTCGAGGTCGATGCCTTGCGCGTCGAGGTCGAGGCGCTGCGGGCCGAGAACTCCGCGCAGCGCGAGCAGTTGGCTGGACGCGACGAGAGGTTGTCGGCACGGGACGCGGTGTGGAACTGGCCGCCCTTGCCGAAGGCCGTCACATGGTCCAGGTCGGCGTCGATCGCCGGTCGGCCGCATCCGGGGTGGGAGCACCGTGGCCGGGTGGCCTTGACCAGTGCCTTCACGAACGGCGACGGCGTGTACCCCGGATCGGTGGCGGCGCGCCCGATGGCGATCAGAGTGCCGTGGGTCGGGGAGTCGGGTCGGTCGTCGAGGACCTGGCAGCGCCAGATCGCCCGCTTGCCGTACTTGTCCAGGATCGCGGCCAGGGCCTCGGACGGGATCGGCCCGTGGCCTGCGGCTTCGACCCACCCGGACCCGGTCGGTGGTGGCTTCCCTGCCCAGAGCGCGGCGAGGACCTGGAACGGGATGGTGACGTTCAACGCCACCTTCGGCTCGACCCGGATCCCCGGGCAGACGGGGGGCGGGGTGCTGATGGCGTCGCCTCCGAGCAGGGCAGCACCCGCCGGATGGTCGGTCGGCTGTCCGGCGGTCGGGTTATCGGTGGCCCGGCCACATGGGTGATCAGTGCCCTGCGGGGGATCGCTGGCGCTCTGGCCTGCGGCCGGGTGAGGCATCAAGGGCGGCAGCGGGGTGATGGTGTTCGGGTCGGTGATCAAGTCGAACACGATCTGCGCCATCGACGCCGCCCGCCGCTCCCGCGCCGCCGAGCCAGCACCTCCGTTGCCAGCGCCCGGGCAGGACGCAGCCTGCACCCGGTGCAACAGCGCAGCATGCAGGTCGGCGATGCTCGTGATCGACCCCCGACAGGTCAACGCGGCACGGCCGTAGCCCTGCTGGCTGACCTTGACGGTGTCCTTCTCCGCCGCCGCGTCATCCAGGATCCGCCGATACGCCCCCGGATCAGCCTGAGCGACCAGGCGCTCGATCCGGTTCCGCAACCCCACGACCCCGAGCTGCTCGGCGACCGGCAGGATCATCTTCTCCACCCAGTCCCGCGCCCGACCCGCCTCCAGCCGCTCGGTCTGCCGCGCGATGTCCCGCGCCCGGGTGGTGGAGATCGTGCCGTCGAGCAGCGCCTGGTAGAGCCGACCGTGGTCCTCCGGCCAGGTCGCCAGCATCTCCACGCGCGCCCGCAGTCCCGACGGGCTGGTCCGCGCGACCGCCGCGACCTCCTCGATCGCCGCGGTCAGTGCTCGTTCCTCGGGATCACGGACCCATTCCGGCAGCTTCGTCTCGAGGCTGAGATCCAGTTCGTGCGGGTGCCGCGCCTGGTACCGCCACGCCAGTTCGCGGGTGAGTTGGGCTTGGGTGAGTTCGATGTGGGTGATCGCCTGCCGACACGCCACCGCCGCCGACACCACCTCCGCGTCAGTCAGACCCGGATGGCTGCGACTGCGCCAGAGTGATCAAGGCCGCCACCGTCACCAGCGACGGCTCGACGTTGCCCGGCTTCAGGAACGTCCGGCAGATCCGCCCCGCCACAGCGTCACGGTCGTCCTCGTTCTCGGGTCCGCCGTCCCCGAACCACCCCCACACCGCATCCCGCGCCGACAACCGAGACTCGTGGCCCGCCGCCTGCTCGCGCAACATGTGGTTCTCGCCTGACAGGGATCTCGACTCGCGCCCGCAACGCCGCGACCTCGACCCCGAGCCGAGCCACTTCGGCATCGGCGTCGTAACAGGTCGGCCGTGAACATCCCCCGATTCTACTAGAACAAACGTTCGAATGCGAGTCTTGAACGTACGGATTCCCCCTACCCCAGAACGGTTTTCACGCCCCACCGGGGGGTGAGGCGAGCGCAGAGGGTGGGGGTAGGTGGGGGTTGGTGCGCGGCTGGCCGGGTCTGGCGGGAGCGCGCGAGCTTGCGAGTGCGCGGATGGATCGCCGCGCGCACTAACCCCACCTACCCCCACCCGCCCCACCCCGAGAACGACAGAACAGAACCAGCGTCAGTCGTCCCGAGCCGTCCGACTCCCCAACGCCACCAACGTCGCCAACCGCTTCGCCTCGGCCTCACCGGACTCGCCGTCGGCTCGCTGAATCGCCATCACGGCGAGCGTGTCCCCGTCGGCCAGATCGAGCATCACCCACGGGCCACCGCCCCCGAGCCGGACGGCGACGATCTGCGCCCACTCCAGCGTGGTCGTGCGGATCAGGTTGTGCACCACCAGGCCCGAGGCCGAGGGCATCGCCCGAACCTGTCCCAGACGCCACAGGATCGCGCCCACGGCCACGCCGATGACCACCAGTTCGCTCTTGTCGAGATACGTGTACGGCTCGGGCAACCAGATGGCCAGCCAGAGCAGCATCAGGAACTGCGCGATACCGATCACCGCAGCCACCATCCGCCCTCGCCGAGAGCGGAAGGGGCGGTACAGGTCGGCCGGCACCGCACCGGGCCGGGGGGCGGGGTCGGGTGTCGCCGCGGACTCGTGGGCCATCGTCGTTCCTCTCAGAGCCGACAGGCGTGGATGCTGGTCACCAGAATGGCCCGGGCGCCCAAGGCGTACAGGTCGTCCATGACATGGTTGGTCACCTCGCGGCGCACCATCACGCGCACCGCCACCCAGCCCTGGTCGTGCAGCGGTGAAACGGTGGGCGACTCCAGACCCGGCGTGATCGCACAGGCCTTCTCGACGAGCTCGACCCGCACGTCGTAGTCCATCAGCACGTACTGCCGCGCGACCAGAACCCCCTCCAGCCGGCGCACCAGCACCTCCAGCCCCGGGTGATCGGCCGCGCCACCGCGGCGGACGAGCACCGACTCCGAGCGCAGGATCGGATCACCGAAGACCTCGAGCCCCGCGGCCCGCAATGTGCCACCGGTCTCGACCACGTCCGCGATCACATCGGCCACCCCGAGCTGGACGGCGGTCTCGACGGCGCCGTCCAGCCGCACCACCTCGGCCGACACCCCGTGCTCGGCCAGGTGCTGAGCGACCAGCCCGGCATAGCTGGTGGCCACGCGGCGTCCGGCCAGGTCGGCCACACCGGTGAACTGCCCCGGCCGGGCGGCGAACCGGAAGGTCGACTCGGCGAAGCCGAGCGGCATCACCTCACGGGCGTCGGCGCCGGAGTCCAGCAGCAGGTCGCGACCGGTGATCCCGACGTCCAGGGTGCCGGCCCCGACGTACACCGCGATGTCGCGCGGGCGCAGGTAGAAGAACTCGATGTCGTTGTCCCGGTCGAGCAGCATCAGCTCCTTGGGATCGCGCCGCTGGCGGTAGCCGGCCTCCTTGAGCATGTCGGCCGCATCGGCGGACAGCGAGCCCTTGTTCGGGACGGCGACGCGCAGCATCTGTGGGTTCCTCGGGTTGCGTGGTCTGGGTTGTTCGGGCGCTGATCGGCTCGGGAGGCCGCTGCTGTCACAGATGGGCGTAGACGTCGTCCAGGGTCAGTCCCTTGGCGAGCATCAGCACCTGCAGGTGATAGAGCAGCTGAGAGATCTCCTCGGCGGCCCGATCGGCACCCTCGTGCTCGGCGGCCATCCAGACCTCCGCGGCCTCCTCGACCACCTTCTTGCCGATGGCGTGCACCCCGGCGTCCAGGGCTGCCACCGTGCCGGACCCCTCGGGCCGGGTGAGAGCCCGCTCGCTGAGCTCGGCGAACAGTTGGTCGAAGGTCTTCACGCGCACGAGCCTAATGGAGCCCGCGGCGCGCCTCCGGCCGGTGCCGGGCATGAGCCCTGGTCACCGGCCGGACGGCGCGCCCTGGCGGATCAGGACGCCGGCGCGGGCGCCACCTCACGATCCGAAACGTCCGTCGGGGTCTCGGTGCGAGTCGCCCGCAGCCACACCACGAAGCCGTAGATCACGAACACGGCGTAGAAGGCGTACAGCACCGCGGTCGGGATGTAATTCGAGTGCAGCAGCAGCGGCACGCCGACCAGGTCGACCCCGATCCAGCACAGCCAGAACTCGTTCCAGCCCCGCGCCATGGCGAAGGTGGCCATCATCGAGCCCATGAAGATCCAGGCGTCGCACCAGTAGTACCAGCGGGGCGCCGGCCAGCCGGCACCGATCTGGGCGAACACCCACTGGACGACGAGCACGCCCACCGCCCAGGTGGCGATCAACGCCAACCGTTCGGTCATGGTGGCCCACCGCGGCACGATCGCGGGTCGGTCCGCGCCCCGACCACGCTGGGACTCGCGCCAGCGCCACCACCCGTAGGCGCTGGTCAGGATGAAGAAGATCTGCCGGCCGGACTGGCCGAACAGCGGCGTCCGCTCCCCCGCCTGGGGGTCGAGGATCGCGTTGATGTAGACGAAGAACAGCAGCACGTTGGCCGTGATGCCGACGGGCCAGGCCCAGACCTTGCGCTTCATGCCGCCGACGGCGGAGGCCAGGCCGATGAGCACCCCGATGAGCTCCAGCCAGCGCAGCTGGTAGGCACCCATCTGGATGCTGGCCTCGGAGAGCCGAGTGAGAAAGTCGATCATGGTGTCCGTCCTGTGTGAGTGCGGTTGGACGAACTCCGGGGAAACGTACGGCAGCGCCCACCGACGCCCGCCGAGCACCGTTGCTCCTGGCCGAACGTCGGCACACCCGTGCCGCGCGTGCTGCCTCCCATCCGGACTTTCACCGTCGGTCCTGGAGTTTCACCAGGTCAACCGGCCGCTGGCTGCGGTCGGGTCGCGGACTGTCACCGCCGGTTCGGAATTGCACCGACCCCGGAGCACGCGTGTAACAGGGAAAGTATGCACTCTGCAGCCGCCGGATTCGACGTCGACGGCCTCGATGAGCAGCTCCTCATCGAGGCGTCAGGCGGGCGGCACCGCGCATGCCCGCTCGGCGAGGCCCCGCAAGGTCGACACCGCGGCGGCGGCGTCCGGGGCACCGTAGACCGCGGACCCGGCGACGAAGACGTCGGCCCCGGCCTCGGCGCACCGCTCGATGGTCCGCTCGTTCACGCCGCCGTCCACCTGCACCCAGACGTCCAGCCCGGACGCCGCGACCGCCTGCCGTACCCGGCGCACCGTGGGCAGGGCGTGATCGAGGAAGGGCTGGCCGCCGAAACCCGGTTCGACCGTCATCACCAGGATCATGTCGAACTCGCCCAGCAGCTCCAGGTAGGGCTCCACCGAGGTGGACGGCTTGAGCGCCAGGCCGGCTCGGGCACCGAGCGCGCGCAGCTCGCGCGCCAGCCGGATCGGTGCGGCCGCCGCCTCGGCGTGAAAGGTCACGCTGCGGGCGCCGGCGTCGACATAGCCGGGCGCCCACCGGTCGGGGTCCTCGATCATCAGATGGCAGTCCAGCGGCACCGGGCTCACCTTGGCCAGCGCCTCGACCACCGGACGCCCCAGCGTCAGGTTGGGCACGAAGTGGTTGTCCATGACGTCCACGTGGGCCCAGTCGGCCGATCCGATCGCGGCCAGCTCGTCGGCGAGCCGCGAGAAGTCCGCCGACAGCAGGGACGGCGAGATCTGCACACCCATCTCGGGTCGCTCCTCGTGGTGAAGCTCAGCTCGTGGTGAGCTCAGCGGTGCCAGATGCCGCGGGTGCCGGCCTCAGCGGCGGTTGCCGTGCCCGTCGTCCCCGGTCGACCAGCGTTCCCACGCGTTGAGCCAGACTGCCTCGGTGGCGGCCTGTTCGCGAATCCGTTCGCGCGCCCGGTCGGGATCGTCGGGCGGCCGGGTGGTGCTCAGCACCCACACTCTGCCCCACCACTCCTGGGCCCGGCGGCTCGCCACGTCGGAGTCGAACACGGTGAACCGTGACATCTCCTCCAGCGCGCGCACCGCGCGGCTGCGGTCGCTGAACCAGGCCGCCCGCTCGGCCAGGCGCTGCGCCTGGTGCACCATCGAGTTCACCGCATCGGCCGCTTCGGCCGTCGATTGCTTGCAGTAGTGGGCCTGGGTGCGAACCGCGGCCTCCCACAGGGCGTCGGTCTCGCTCGACCGGGTGCCGGCCTGGCCCCGAGCGTGATCGTTCAGCCAGGCCCGCAGCAGCGAGACGTGCGCGTCCAGACCCTGAACCGGACGCTCCTCGGCCACCGGCTGCTGGGTCATGAACGCCGCCGCGGCCATCGCCTTGAGCTGGTGCTCCTCCCAGGCGTTCACGTACGGGCGCAGCTCGCGCACCTCGCTGAGCTGCAGCGTGCCGGGGTCGACACCCCGCGCCACCACCGTCACCACCCGGCCCGGGCTCGCCGTGATGTGCGCCGCCCACAGCCGGCCCTGGCGGCGCAGGTGCGCCGGGACGGGCAGTCCCTCGACCACGATCAGGCCGTCGACCTCGAGCGGGACGTTCAGTCGCAGCCCACCGGCGGGGGTCAGCTCGGGGGCCGTCGGGGGGTCCTGGGTGACCTGCTCACCGAGGCGATGAGCCTCGGCGGCCAGCAGTCCGGCCAGATCGTCCAGCTGACGCCCGGGCTCGCCGCTGCGGACCAGCACGAACCGGCCGGCCGACCCCTGGGCGTCCCCGAAACCGAGCGAGATCCGGTCGACCCGGCCGCCGCTCTCACCGATGTCGACCAGCCGGGACGGCGTCAGCGCCGGGTGGCTGAGCCCCATGACGGCGAACGACGGCGGTACGCGCAGCAGCTGGCGGACATGGTCCACGAAGGCCGCCCGGGCGATGGCGTCCTCGGGGCCGCCGATTCCCTCGACGCTCATGTCCCGGTGGCTCCTTGTCTGGGGTGGACTGCCGGGCTCGATGGTACGCGGCGCAGCAGGGCGAGGTACATCGCGTCGGTGCCGTCACGATGCGGCCACAGCTGACGGTCCGGGGCCGCCCGCTCGACCGTCCCCCCGTCGAGCCGGCGCAGCACGTCGTCCACGACCAGGGTGGTCTCGGCCGGGTGCGGTGAGCAGGTCACGTAGGCGACCACGCCGCCGGGCCGGACGACGTCCAACGCCGCCCGCAGCAACGCACGCTGCAGCGGGGCCAGGCCGGCGAGGTCGGCGGGCGTGCGGCGCCAGCGGGCCTCCGGACGGCGCCGCAACGCGCCCAGCCCGGTGCAGGGGGCGTCGACCAGCACCCGGTCGAACCCCTCACCCGGCCTGACCAGGTCGTCGGCGGCCTCACGCCCGTCCAGCCGGAGCACCTCGACGATCGGGGACGCCGCGCCGTCCGGGCCGCCGGCAGTGCCGCCGGGTACGTCGGCTGCACGCTGCACCCCGGCCAGGGCGGCCCGCACCAACTCGACCCGGTGGGGCGCGAGCTCGGTGGCGGTCAGCCGGGCCTGCGCGGGCACCTCGCCGCGGGCGCGGCGGCCGGCGAGCACCGCGGCCAGCAGCGCCGCCTTGCCGCCCGGGCCGGCGCACAGATCGAGCCAGGCCCCCTGATCGGCACCGTCCAGCGGCGTCTCGGTGAGCGCGAGCGCCACCACCTGGCTGCCCTCGTCCTGCACCCGCGCACGCCCCTGCCGGATCGCAGGCAGCGCGCCGGGCGCGCCCGTGATGCGCACCGCGTAGGGGCTGAGCAGTCCGGGGACGCCGTCCAGTTCGTCGGGGCTCGCCAGGCCGGGCAGCGCCGCGACGGTGACCTCGGGCGCCCGGTTGTCCGCCTCGAGCAGCTGCTCGAGCTCGCTCGCCGGGCGACCGTGGTGTCGTAGCGCGTCACGCAGCGCTCGCACGATCCACTCGGGGTGGGAGTGGGTCAGGGCCAGCCGGGCGTCCTCGTCCGCCGGTGCCAACTCGGCCAACCACGCGGCGAGATCACGCTCGCTGACCCGGCGCAGCACCGCGTTCGCGAAACCCGCTGCGCCCTGACCGATCTCGGAGCGCACCAGGTCGACGGTGGCCGCGACGGCGGCATGCGTGGCCACCCGGGTCGCCAGCAGTTGGTGCGCTCCCAGCCGCAGCGCATCGAGCAGCGGCGGGTCGATCTCGCGGTGGGCGCAGGCGGCCAGCACCGCGTCGTAGGTGCCCTGCCCGCGTAACGCGCCGTAGGCCAGTTCGGTGGCGAACGCGGCATCGCGCCCGTGCAGCCCCGCCTCGCGTAACAGCTTGGGCAACACCAGGTTCGCGTAGGCATCGTCGGCGCTCACCGCGCGCAGGGTGCGCCAGGCCACCACGCGAGGGGCGTCGATCCGGCGCCGGGCGACCTGACGGGTCGAGGGTCGCGCGCGCTCAGCCACCGAAGCGCTCCCCCGCCTGAGGCCGGACGCCGCGCGCCCAGTCGGCCGCGCTCATCGGACGTTTACCCGCGGGGCGCACCTCGCCCAGACAGACCGGGCCAGAACCGGTGCCCACCCAGATGTCACGCTTGCCGGCCGCCACCTCGCCGGCGCCCAGGGCCAGGGCGGCCTCGCTCGGTGGCGGGGTGCCCGTCGTCCGCAGCGGCGCGAGCCCCAATCGCTCACCGCGCCATGTGGTCCAGGCTCCGGGTTCGGGGGTGCAGCCGCGGATCCGGCGGTCGATCGCCACGGCCGGCGTCCGCCAGTCGATCCGGGCGTCGTCCACGGTGATCTTCGGGGCCAGGCTGACGCCGTCCTCGGCCTGGGGGCGCGCCTCGAGCAGGCCCTTCTCGATGCCGTCGAGGGTGTCGAGCAACAACCCGGCGCCGGCCTCGGCCAGACGGCCCAGCAGCTCACCGGAGGTGTCGTGGGGGCGGATGCGTTCGGTCAGCACGCCGTAGACCGGGCCGGTGTCCAGGCCCTCGTCGAGCCGGAACGTGGTGGCCCCGGTGATCTCGTCGCCGGCGATCACCGCGTGCTGCACCGGCGCGGCACCGCGCCAGGCCGGCAGCACCGAGAAGTGCAGGTTGACCCAGCCGTGAGGGGGCACCGCCAGCGCCTCGGGCCGCACCAGGGCGCCATAGGCCACCACCGGGACACAGTCCGGCGCGAGCTCACGGATCGCCTGCAGCGCAGCGGGTTCGGTGAGCCTGGCCGGCTGCAGCACCGGCAGTTCGTGCTCGTCTGCCCAGGCCGCCACGGGTGAACGCAGCAGCTGACGCCCCCGGCCGGCGGGAGCGTCGGGACGGGTCAGCACCGCGACGAGGTCATGGTGCGAGTCGGCGATCGCCTCGAGGGCGGGCAGCGCGACGGCCGGCGTCCCGGCGAAGATCAGGCGCATCGGTGCGCGGTCAGAGCGCGCGGCCGAAGGTGGCATGCGGACTGGTGCGCACGGTCGGCGCCGGCTGCCCCATCCACTCCGCCTCGCGGATCGCCTTGAGGGCGAGCTTGCGCTGGGCGCGATCCATGCGGTCGATGAACAGCACGCCGTCCAGGTGGTCGGTCTCGTGCTGGATCGCCCGGGCGAGCAGTTCGCTGCCCTCGATGGTCACCGGCTCGCCGTGCTCGTCGAATCCCTTGGCCACCACCCGCAGTGCCCGCGGGGTGTCGAACACGATCCCCGGGAACGACAGGCAGCCCTCGTCGCCCTCCTGCAGTTCGCTCGACAGGTCGAGGTCGGGGTTGATCAGGTGCCCGAGGGTGTTGTCGACGTAGTAGGTGAACACCCGCAGGCCCACGCCGATCTGCGGTGCGGCCAGCCCGGCGCCGGGCGCGTCCATCATGGTGTCGGTGAGGTCCTTGATCAGTACCCGCAGTTCCTTGTCGAAGTCGACCACCGGCTGCGCCGGAGTGCGCAGGACCGGATCGCCGAACAGGCGGATCGGCTGGATGGCCACGGGGCAGTCCTCACAACATCGTCGAGTGGGCGGTCGTCGGCGGGGCAGGCACGGTCGCCGACCGGGACCCAGTCTAGGTGGCCGACCCCACCGGCTGTCGGCCCGGCCGGTCAGCGACGCAGATCGAGCGCGATGTCGAGCACCGGGGCCGAGTGGGTCAGCGCCCCGACGGCCAGGTAGTCGACTCCGGTCTCGGCGACCTCACGGGCGTTCTCCAGGCGCAGCCCACCGCTCGCCTCGGTCCGCGTGCCATAACGCCGCGCTATGGCAACCGATTCACGGGTGGCATCCAACGTCATGTTGTCCAGCAGGATCAGCACCGCGCCCGCCTCACAGGCCTGCTCGACCTGTTCGGGAAGGGTGCACTCGACCTCGCACACCACGTCCGGCGCCATCGCCCGCACCGCCTCGAGGGCGGGCACGACTCCCCCGGCCGACAGCACGTGGTTGTCCTTGATCAGCGCCTGGTCACTGAGCCCCATCCGGTGGTTCTGCCCGCCGCCGCAGCGCACCGCGTACTTCTGGATCACGCGCAGCCCCGGCGCGGTCTTGCGGGTATCGCGGATCACCGCCCCGGTGCCGGCGACCGCCTCGACCCAGGTCGCGGTCAGGGTGGCGATGCCCGAGAGCATGCAGAGCACGTTCAGCGCGCTGCGCTCACCGGTCAGGATGGCGCGCACCGGGCCGCTGACCTCGGCGAGTACGTCGCCCCGCTGCACCCGGCTGCCGTCGACCACCCGCGGGTCGAACACCAGCCCGCCGACTCTCTCGAACACCGCGCGCGCCACCGGGATCCCGGCCACGACGCCGTCCGCGCGGGCGACGATCTCGCCCACCCCGAGGGCGTTCCGGTCGATGGTCGCCAGGGTGGTCACGTCCTGGCCGCCGGCCAGGTCCTCGGTCAGGGCCAGGTCGGCGATCCGCATCGCCTCGCCCTCGGGCAGGGCCAGGGCCGTGGTCATCGGGACACCTCCGCGATCAGGGCCGAGGTGGGCTCGGCCGGTTCGAGCTGATGGTCGGGCACCGGTTCATCCGCCAGCCGGATGACGGCGCCGTCCCGCACGGTCGCGCGCACCCGGCGACGCCACTCCTCGCGCGGGCCGTCGACGTCACTGCGCCGGTGACAACCACGGCTCTCGGCGCGGACCCGCGCCGCAGCCACCAGAGCCACCGAGATGGTGTGCAGGTTGGTGGCCTCCCAGGCGTACAGCCCCGGCTCGGGCTGCGCGTCGTCCGGGGCGTCCAGCGGCGCGTCGGCCAGGTCGTCCAGCAGCTCGGCCAGGGCGTCCAGCTCCTCCGGACGGCGCACCACCCCGGCCCAGCGCACCATCGCCTCGGTCAGTTCCTGGCGCCGTCCGGGATCGACCAGGCCGGGAGTTCGGGGGTCGGAGGCGGGCGCCCGGCGCGGTGGCGGCTCGGTGAGCAACGCCCGGGCCAGCCGCCGGGCCACCACCATCGCCTCCAGCAACGAGTTCGAGGCCAACCGGTTCGCGCCGTGCACCCCCGTGCAGGCGACCTCCCCGACCGCGAACAGGCCGCGCAGCGACGTCCGGCCGGACATGTCCGATCGCAGCCCGCCGCAGGCGTAGTGCGCGGCGGGAGCCACCGGGATCGGCTCGGTGACGGGGTCGACGCCGGCCGCGCGGCAGCCGGCAACGATGGTCGGGAAACGCCGCAGCAGCTTCTCCTCGCCGAGGTGGCGGGCATCCAGGTAGAGGTGATCCACCCCCAGCTCGGCCATGCGGGCTGCCATGGTCGCCGCCACCACGTCGCGCGGGGCCAGATCCTCCCGGGGGTGCTTGCCGGCCATCACCCGCCGGCCGTCGGCATCGATCAGCACCGCGCCCTCGCCGCGCACCGCCTCTGAGACCAGCAGGTGGCGGCCGGCGTCGTCCGAGACCGCGGCCAAGGCGAGCACCGTCGGGTGGAACTGGACGAACTCGAGGTCTGCCGCGACCGCACCGGCGCGCAAGGCGGCGGCCAACCCGTCACCGGTGGCGACCCAGGGGTTGGAGGTCTTGGCGAACACCTGCCCGTAACCCCCGGTGGCCAGCACGACCGCCCGGGCGTGGATCTCGCCGATCTCGTGGCTGGCGTCGTGATGCCCGGTACCGGTCCAGCGGGACACTCGCGCGCCCACCACCGTCGGCCCGCTGCCGTCGGCGCCGTCGTCGGTCAGCAGGTCGAGCAGGAAGGTGCGCTCCCAGACCTGGACGTCGTCCGCCGCCATCACCGCCGACTCCAGGGTGCGCTGGATCTCGAGACCGGTGGCATCGCCCCCGGCGTGCACGATCCGCGGCCAGGAATGGCCGCCCTCGAGGGTGTACGACAGCGCGCCGTCGGCGGTGCGATCGAACGCCGCCCCGCTGGCCAGCAATCCCGCGACCGCCGTCGGCCCCTCGTCGACCAGCACCCGGACGGCGTCGGGGTCGCACAGCCCGGCCCCGGCGATCAGGGTGTCGGCGAGGTGGTGGCTGGGGTCGTCCCCCGGACCGTCGGCGGTCGCCACGCCACCCTGCGCCCAGCGGGTGCTGCCCTCGCGCAATCGCGCCTTGGTCACCACATCGACGCGTAACCCGTGCTCGCTCAACGCCTGTGCCAGCGCCAGGCCCCCGATGCCCGATCCGACGATGAGCACGTCGGTGGTCGAGGTGAGAACGACCGGTCCGCAGGCCAGCCGCTCGACGACACGGTGTTCGGTCGAGGCCTGCGGCATCACTCCCCGCCTCGCGAGGGCTGACCGATCGCGATCATCCGCTCCACCGAGGTCCTGGCCGCCGCCGCGACGGCCGGGTCGACGTCGACCTCGTCGGTGCCGGTGATCAGGCAGTTCAGCAGCTTCTCCGGAGTGATCATCTTCATGTAGTGGCAGACCGCCTTCTCACTCACCGGCAGGTACTGCGTTCCGGTGGTGTTGCGCTTGCGCAGCTGGTGCAGCATTCCGGTCTCGGTCGCGACCAGCACCCGGGGAGCGTCCACCCGACCACCGGCCACCTCGGCCATCCCACCGGTGGACAGAATCCGAACCCGTTGCGGGGCAACCGAACCGCTCGCCACCAGCTCCAGAGCCGGTGTGGCGCAAGCGCATTCCGGATGCACCAGGACGTCGGCCTCGGGATCGGCCAGGAGTTCGTCGACCAGCATCTGCCCGGTGATGCCCTCGTGCACATGGCACTGCCCGGCCCAGATCTTCAGGTTCGAGCGCCCGGTCACCCGGCGCACGTGCGCGCCCAGGTGCCGGTCGGGCAGGAACAGGATCGGTGTCTCGTCCGGGATCGAGCGGACCACATCGGCCGCATTGGACGACGTGCAGCAGATGTCGGTCTCGGCCTTCACTCCGGCGGTCGTGTTGACGTACGCGACCACCACCGCGCCGGGATTGGCCTGCTTCCAGGCCCGCAGCTCCTCGACATGGATGGTGTCGGCCAGCGAACAGCCGGCCTTCGCATCGGGGATCAGCACGCGCTTGTCGGGTGAGAGCAGCTTGGCCGTCTCGGCCATGAAGTGGACGCCACAGAAGACGATCTCGCGCTGGGGCGCGGTCGCGGCGATCCGCGACAACGCGAGGGAATCCCCTACGTGATCGGCCACGTCCTGAATGGCGGGGAGCTGGTAATTGTGCGCGAGGATCACCGCATCGCGCTCGGTGGCACGGCGCCGCACCTCGGCGGCCCACTCGTCCGGCGTCCGACCGGCGATCAGGCCCTGCTCGGTGGTGCGGTCTGGCTCGCTCATCGACTCCACGCCTGGGCTCCTCGGGCCGATCCTGATCGTCATTCAGGTTTTCGCTCTGTAGGCGATAACCAGGCTACAGTAACATCTCCCCGTGCCACGTCAAACCCGGCCCGCCTCGGGCGGGCAGGTGTCCGTCAGCGGGTTCGACCACGAGGTCCTGGCCGCCGTCCTGCAGGTGCGCAACGGCCGGTTGCACGTCCTGCTGTGGCGTCGGGCCATGGCACCCCACATCGGCCGATGGTCGCTGCCCGGTGGCCGCCTGGGGACCACCGAGGACCTCGGCGCCTCCATCCGGCGTCAACTGGCCGAGAAGGTCGACGTCCGCGAACTCAGCCACCTCGAACAGCTCGAGACGCTCGGCGCACCGAACCGGGTGCCCACCGTGCGCACCGTGGCCACCACCTACCTCGGTCTGGTGCCCGGCAACGCCGAACCCGCCGTGCCGGCCGACACCCGGTGGCACGCGGTGGACACGCTGCCCCAGCTGGCGTTCGACCACGCCGCCATCGTCGACACCGCCTGCCGCAGACTGCGTTCCAAGCTCTCCTACACCAACGTGGGGTTCGCCCTGGCACCCCGCACCTTCACCATGTCGGAACTGGTGACCTACTACCGGGCGGCGCTGGGTCACGAGGTGGACGCCACCAACCTGCAGCGCATCCTGGTGCGCCGCCAGCAGATCGAGGCCACCGGCGAGCGCGTCGGCTCGGGCCCGGCCGGTGGTCGTCCCGCCGCCGTGTTCCGGTTCCGCAGCCCGCAGTTGCAGGTCACCGATGCCTTCGCGGTGCTGCACCCACCGACGGCTCCATGACCCACCGGCGCCGCCGAACGCGCACGGATCACCTGATCACGTGGGGGCGAGATCAGCCGATGTCGCGAGGGTCGACGCGCACCCGCACCGCGGCGCGTTCCCGGCGGGCGCTGCGCGCCACCATGGCGGCGCGCAGGCAGCGCGCCGCAGCCGGCAGCTCGTGGGGCCGGAGCCGGATCACCCAGCGCACCGTGGGCTCGTCCACGGGGAGCACCGGTTCGTCGTCCGGCGCGGGGCCCGCAGGCGTCTCGAGCAGGATCGGCCCCAACCGGTCGGCCGCCGGCCAGCCCTCCTCGGCCGTCGCGGCCTCGAGCAGGCTCGCCGCGGCCGACCGCTCGCCGTCCAGGGTGATCACGGTCCAGGCAGGCGGTAGGCGCACCTCGTCGCGCTCGGCGAGCAGGCGCTCGGCGAAGACCAGCGGGTCCTGGCGCACCAGGGCCTGCACCGCGCCCACGGTGGGGTCCGAGACCACCACGACCACCTGACCCGACGCACCGGCCGGACGCACCAGCGCGGCGGCCGCGGCCCAGCGGCTCGAGGCCTGCTCGTCGGCGCGCAGATCGGCCCGGGCGAGCATCAGGTCGCCGTCCAGCAGCACCGCGGCCGCGTAGCCGCCGGCGGCCACCGCCGAGGGCTCCACCCCGGGCGTCGCCACCACGATCGCGGGCCGATCGGTCACCGTGGGCAGTTCGCGGTCGGGCCGGGCGATGACCACGGGAACCCCCGGAAAGGCCCGGCCGAGTTCCTCCCGGGTGCGATCAGCGCCGATCCGCCGGGCGCGCACCGTCCGGCCGCCGCAGCGCGGGCAGGCCCAGCCCGGCAGGCTGCGCCCGCACCACCGGCAGCCGGTGCGTTGCGTGGCCTCCTCGACCTGCACCGGGCCCGAGCAGTGCGGGCACCGGGCGGGGGTCCGGCAGGTGGCGCACGCCACCGCCGGCACGTATCCCGCGCGGGGTACCTGGATCAGCACCGGCCCGCTGCGCAGTCCCTGCTGGACGACGCGCCACGCCGGCGTCGGCAGGCGCACCCCGGTCGGCCCGCCCTCGCCGTCCTGATCGGTCACCGCCACGATCCGCGCCCAGGCGGCACGGCGTCGCGGCCGGTCGGGCTCGATCGGTCGCGCCCATCCGGAGGCCACCAGCGCGGCAGCCTCGGTCGTGATCGACCAGCCGCCGATCAGCGCGGCGGCACGGGCCTGTTCGGCCCGCAGCACCAGCACCTCGCGACCGTGCGGGTAGGGCGCGCGTTGCTCGGCATGGCTGTCGTCGCCGTCCTGCCAGATGGCGACCAGCCCGACGTCCCGGATCGGGGCGTAGGCGGCCGACCGGGTGCCGATGGCCACCGCGACCTCGCCGCGCAGGCAGGCCAGGAAGGCGCGGTAGCGCTCGGCCGGGCCGAGGTCGGCCTCCAGCCGGGCGTGCCGGCCGGCGCCGAGCAGCGTGGTCAGCGCCCGGTCGAGCACGTCGACGTCACGCCGGTCCGGCAGCACGACGATTGCCCCCCGGCCCGAGGCCACCGTGGCGGCGCAGGCGGCGGCGATCGCCTGTGCCCAGTGCTCGGCGCCGGGCAGCGCGGCCCACACCGCCCGCGGCGACTCGCCCCGGCGCAATCGGGCCAGGAACGCCGCACCGGCCGGGTAGTCCCCCCACGCCTGCTCACCTTTACCCTGATCACCCCGACCCTGATCACCCCGATCATGATCGCCGTCAGATCGCAGTTCACCACCGCCTGGCCGGGGCGAACTGCGAGCTGACGGTGATCTTGGCGAAGGGGCCGTCTCGGTGGCCGCGTGCCGGGGCGGGACGGCGAGCCGCAGCACGTCCGACATCGTGCCCAGATAGCGGTCGGCCACCGCCCGCGCCAGCCGTGCGACGTCCGGCGTCAGCACCGGCTCGGCCGAGACCACCCGCTGCAACGGGCTGAGCCGGCCCGGGTGATCGGTCTCGGCCACCCGGGCCAGCACATAGGCCTCGACGTCCTGACCGGCGAACCGGACCCGCACCCGGGCTCCGGGCACCGCCGAAGCGCCCATGCCATCCGGCACCTGATAGTCGAACGGACGGTCCAGGTGCAACGGGGGCAGGTCGATCACCACGCGGGCGATCGGGCTGGACGGACCGGTCAGCCCGGTCGGCCCGGACGGCCCGGTGGGCACGGCCTCAGGCGACGGCGGCGCGCAACGCCTCGACCCGGTTCGTCCGCTCCCACGGGAAGTCCAGGCCGGCGTCGGTACGGCCGAAGTGCCCGTAGGCCGCAGTCGCCTTGTAGATCGGCCGCAGCAGGTCGAGGTCGCGGATGATCGCCGCCGGGCGCAGGTCGAAGACCTCACGCACCGCCGCCTCCAGCTTGGCCGGGTCGACGGACTCGGTCCCGAAGGTCTCGAGGTAGAGACCCACCGGGTGCGCCTTGCCGATGGCGTAGGCGACCTGGGCCTCGCACCGGCGGGCGAGCCCGGCCGCGACCACGTTCTTGGCCAGCCAGCGCATCGCGTAGGCGGCCGAGCGGTCGACCTTGGACGGGTCCTTGCCCGAGAACGCGCCACCGCCGTGGCGGGCCATGCCGCCGTAGGTGTCGACGATGATCTTGCGGCCGGTCAGGCCGGCGTCGCCCATCGGGCCGCCGATCTCGAACCGGCCGGTGGGGTTGACCAGCAGGCGGTAGTTCGAGGAGTCGATCGCCACCTCGTCCAGCACCGGCTTGACCACGAGCGTGGCGACGTCCGGGGTGAGCAGGTTCTCGAGCGAGATGTCGGCGGCGTGCTGGCTGGAGACCACGACGGTGTCCAGCCCGACCGGACGGTCGCCGTCGTAGGCGATGGTGACCTGGGTCTTGCCGTCGGGACGCAGGTAGGGCACCTCGCCGCTGCGGCGCACCTCGGACAGCCGCTGCGCCAGGCGGTGGGCCAGCCAGATCGGCAGCGGCATGAGCTGGGGGGTCTCGTCACAGGCGTACCCGAACATCAGGCCCTGGTCGCCGGCGCCCTGGGCGTCCAAGGGGTCACCGGCCGCCTCCACACGAGCCTCGTACGCGGCGTCCACGCCCTGGGCGATGTCGGGTGACTGCGACCCGATCGAGATCTCGACGCCACACGAGTTGCCGTCGAAGCCCTTGGTCGAGGAGTCGTACCCGATGCCCAGGATGGTCGAGCGGACGATGGAGGGGATGTCGACGTAGGCCTCGGTGGTGACCTCACCGGCCACGTGCACCAGGCCGGTGGTGACCATGGTCTCGACGGCGACCCGGCTGCGCGGGTCGGCGGCGAGCAGGCCGTCCAGGATGGCGTCGGAGATCTGGTCGCAGATCTTGTCCGGGTGACCCTCGGTCACGGACTCGGACGTGAACAAACGGTGTGTCACGGTTCTCCCGTCGGGTGCAGCGGCTGCTGTCTTGGTCATCACTCTAACGGCGGCACGGCGAGCTCCTCACCCGTACCGCAGGACGGCGTCCCAGATGGCATCGGCCGCCTGATCCTTGGTACCCGCCGGCAG
This sequence comes from Kineosporiaceae bacterium, assembly GCA_046330955.1. Classification (GTDB taxonomy): domain Bacteria; phylum Actinomycetota; class Actinomycetes; order Actinomycetales; family Kineosporiaceae; genus JADJPO01. The sequence goes on from JAXLRT010000025.1 coordinate 24,792, forward strand.
CGGGTGCACTCCCCCGGCGGCGTCCAGGATCGTCACCTCGGTGACCTCCCGCCCGAACACCTTGCCGGCCGAGACGTCGTTGACCACCAGGAGGTCGCATCCCTTGCGAGCGAGTTTGGTCCGCCCGTGGGACAACACATCGCCGCTCTCGTCACCGGTCTCGGCCGCGAAGCCCACGATCACGGTGGCCGCGCGGTCACGCACCAGCTCGGCCAGGACGTCGGGGTTGCGGACCAGCTCGATGGTCGGGGCGCTGGCGTCGTCCGCGGTGGTGTGGGTCTTCTTCAGCTTGTGCTCGGCGATGGTCGCAGGGCGGTAGTCGGCGACGGCGGCGGCCATGACCACAGCGTCCGGACGACGCCCGTCCGGCGTGGGCGCGCAGGCGGCCACCACGGCCTCACGCAGCTCCAGCGCCGTGCCCACCTCGACCAGTTGGACCCCGGCAGGGGGCGGCAGCGCGACGTTCGCCGAGACCAGGACGACGGATGCGCCCCGCGCCGCGGCCGAGGCGGCCAGCGCGTACCCCTGACGACCGGAGGAGCGATTGCCCAGGTAGCGCACCGGGTCGAGCGGCTCGCGGGTGCCGCCCGCACTGATCACGACGTGGCGTCCGGCCAGGTCGGCGGCGGCCTCGGTGCCACCGAGGCGGCGGGACAGCAGGCGTGCGGCCGCGGCGGCGATCGCCTCGGGCTCGGGCAGCCGGCCCGGCCCGGTGTCGGCGCCGGTGAGCCGCCCGCTGGCCGGTTCGAGGACGACGACACCCCGCTCACGCAGCAGGGCCACATTGGCCCGCGTGGCGGGGTGCTCCCACATCTCGGTGTGCATCGCCGGTGCCATCAGCACCGGACACCGCGCCGTCAGCAGGGTGGAGGTGAGCAGGTCGTCCGCCTGGCCGTGCGCGGCCCGGGCGAGCAGGTCGGCGGTGGCCGGGGCGACGAGCACCAGGTCGGCCTGTTGACCCAGCCGCACGTGCGGCACGCGGTGCACGTCGTCCCAGACGCCCGTCGAGACGGGGTGGCCCGAGAGGGCGGCCCAGGTGGCCTCACCGACGAAGTGCAGCGCGGCGTCGGTCGGGACGACGGTGATGTCGCAGTCGTGCTGCTCGGCCAGCAGGCGCAGCAGCACCGCCGCCTTGTAGGCGGCGATCCCCCCGCTGACCCCGAGAACGACGCGCGCTCGCGCGCCGTCGCCCACCGGCTCAGCCCTCGGTGGGCTCGGCGGTGAGCAGGCCCTCGTTGATCTCGCGCAGCGCCACCGAGAGCGGCTTCTCCTGCACGTGCGTCTCGACCAGCGGACCGACGTACTCGAGCAGGCCCTCGCCCAGCTGGGAGTAGTAGGCGTTGATCTGTCGCGCCCGCTTGGCGGCGTAGATCACCAGCGCGTACTTCGAGTCGGCGGCCGCGAGCAGGTCGTCGATCGGGGGGTTGGTGATGCCCTCGGGTGCCGCAACGGTTCCGGACACAGTGCTCCTTGCTGGAACGGACGGGGTGCTGAGCCGGTGTTCGACGGTCACCCGCGCGGGTGCGCCGCCGGGCGCAGTCCCATGCATTCTACGAGCTGATCGGCGGCCTGGTGCACATCGTGGTTCACGATGGTCAGGTCGAACTCGGATTCGGCCGCCAGCTCCTCGCGGGCGGTGGCCAGCCGACGCTCGCGTTCGGCGGCGTCCTCGGTGCCGCGGCCCACCAGCCGCCGCACCAGTTCATCCCAGGACGGCGGCGCCAGGAAGACGAAGAACGCCTCCGGCATGCGCTCGCGGACCTGCCGGGCTCCCTGCAGGTCGATCTCCAGCAGCGCCGGCCGCCCGCCTGCCAGCACCTGCTGCACCGGACGCCGCGGCGTCCCGTAGCGGTATCGACCGTGGACGACGGCCCACTCGAGCAACTCGTTCGCCTCGATCATGCGGGTGAACTCGGCGTCGTCGACGAAGATGTAGTGGACGCCGTGCTCCTCGCCCGGACGCGGCGGGCGTGTGGTGGCGGACACCGACAACCACACCTCGGGATAACGCGCCCGGACGTCTGCCGAGACCGTGCCCTTGCCGACGGCGGTCGGCCCGGCCAACACCGTCAGCCGTGTCGTGGAAGCCCCCGAAGCCTCCTCAGCCACCGTCGCCGGTCAGCGAGAGAAGCGCTCGACCAGCGCAGCGACCTGGTTCGTGCCCAGGCCGCGCACCCGCCGCGATTCGGAGATCCCGATCTCTTCCATGATCTGGCGGGCACGCACCTTGCCCACGCCGGGCATGGCCTCGAGCAGGGCCGAGACCTTCATCTTGCCGATGATCTCGTTGGCCTGGCCCTCCCGGATCACATCACCGAGGGAGCCCTGGGAGTACTTCAGACGATTCTTCACCTCGGCGCGGGCACGCCGCGCCTCGGCGGCCTTCGCCAGCGCAGCCGCACGCTGCTCAGGGGTCAAGGGGGGCAGTGCCACAGGTTTCACCTCGGTCGATCATGTGTCGGCGTGAGATCGCAGGTCAGAACCTACCCACTCGTTGGCACACCGGGCAACGCGATCAGGCGATAACACCTGACTCAGGGTGGTTGATTGTGCACCTAACGCCATGATGTGCCACCGCGTCGGCACCCGTGAGCCGGCGGTCAGGCCGGACGACGTGCCGCGAGCTCGCGGGCCACGCGCTCGATCAGGTCGAAGGGAATCGGCTTCGCGTAGCGGAACTTCAGGGCGTCCTTGGTGGAGCGGTAGGGGGCCACCTGGGGCTCGAGGTCGTCGCCCAGCACCGGAACCGGGTACAGCCCGACATGACTCTTCCAGCCGGCGAAGTGCAGCCCGTACCGGCCGTCCAGCATGACGGCGGGCATGCCGTAGCGGATCGTCTCGGTGCTGCCCGGCATCCCGCGCAGGATGGCCTCGCGTACCTGCCGCAGCAGGGACTGGGCCGGTTCGTCGAAGCCGGCGAGGTAGTCCTCGACCGTGGCGGGGGCGGTCGGCATGGCCGAGAGGGTACCGATCGTCGCGGGGTGAGCATGCTGATCGGCCACCCGAACACCAGATCCAGTGATCGTCCCCAGCACACTGTCCCAGGGTTCGGCTCACTGTCCTCGGGTTCGGTTCACTGACACCCCGGCATATCGCGGCACCAGTGACATGACAGGGCGACAGTGACAGGGCAGGGCGACAGTGGCGCTGCGAGGCGCCGTGAAGATCGCCGTGAGGGAATCCGGTCGTCGACGTGGGCGGTTGCCCGCCCGAACCCCTACGCGCCCGAACCCATCCTCGCGCGAACCCGTACCCGCGACCGATCGCCATCGACAGGGCTGAACGTGATCATGGGCGCCCGACGATCGTGAGCCGAGCCCACGCACGGCCCGTCAGCGCAACGCCGCGGTGACGTCGTCCAGGGTCTTCGTGGCGGCCTCGCGCAGGCCGTCGATGCTCGGGCCGCCCCGCAGCACCTCGCGGCTGGAGCTGGGCAGCACGGTGGACAGCGAGGCGCCGAAGACCTGGCGCAGCTCGGCCGGGCCGGCGCCCTGAGCACCGATGCCGGGCGCCAGGAAGGGGCCGTTGACGGCGCTCAGATCGTGCGCCGCGCCGGCCCCACCCACCGTGGCGCCGACCACGACGCCGACCGAACCCATCGGGGCGATGCCCGCGTTCTCGGCGGCGACGGCGTCCAGCATGGTCTGGGCCACCGTGCGGCCGTCGGCCCCGCGGGCGTGCTGCACCTGCGGACCCTCCGGATTCGAGGTCAGGGCGAGCACGAACACCCCTCGCCCGGTCGCGGCGGCCAGGTCGAGCACCGGCCGCAACGACTCGAACCCGAGATACGCCGAGACCGTCACCGCGTCCGCGGCCAGCGGCGAGGCGTCGCCGACGAACGCATCCGCGTAGGCGGCCATCGTCGAGCCGATGTCCCCCCGCTTGGCATCGGCGATCACCAATGCACCGGCCGACATTCCTTCGGCCAGAACGCGTTCCAACACCGCCACGCCGCGTGAGCCGTGCCGCTCGAAGAACGCACACTGCGGCTTGAGCACCGCCACCCGATCGGCGAGGGCTTCGACGACGGTCATCGAGAACCGCTCCAGACCGGTGACGTCGTCGCTCAGCCCCCAGTGCGCGAGCAGCCCCGGGTGCGGGTCGATCCCGACGCACAGCGGACCGCGACCGGCCATCGCGTTGGCCAGCCGCGCCCCGAACGGCTCGCGCTCCCCGATGAGGCCCGACGCGGGGTGCGACACGAGCTCAGCCATGGGCCCTCCCGATGACATCGGTGAAACGGGTGACACCGCGCTCGGCGAGGGCGGTGCGCAGCTCCCCGACCACCCGCTGGGGGGCCGACGGATCGTTGAACGTCGCCGTGCCCACCTGCACCGCGCACGCGCCGGCCGCGACCAGCTGCAGCGCATCGAGCCCGGTGCGCACTCCCCCGATGCCGACGATCGGCGCCGCGCGCAGGGCCCCGGCGCGCATCGCCGCATGCACCTGGTAGATGCAGCGCACCGCGATCGGGCGGATCGCCGGACCCGACAGGCCACCGGTGATGCCCGCCAGCACCGGGCGCAGGGTGTCGGTGTCGATCACCATGCCCAGCGTGGTGTTGATCATCGCCAGACCGTCGGCGCCGGCGTCCAGGCAGGCCTTCGCAATGGCCACGATGTCGGTGACGTCCGGCGACAGTTTGGCCAGCACCGGCACCCGGCCGGCCACCACCTCCACCACCCCCGAGATCACCTGGGTGCTGGAGACCGGGTCACAGGCGAAGACCAAGCCCCGGTTGGCCACGTTCGGGCAGGAGATGTTCACCTCGATGGCGCTGACGCCGCCGTCCGGGCCGAGCTCGGCCAGTCGCGCGGCCAGCTCGACGAACTCGGCGGCCTCGCCGCCTGCGATCGAGACCACGGCCCGCGCCTTCTGCTCGACCAGCCACGGCAGGTCCTTGTCGAGGAAGGCGTCGATGCCCGGCCCCTGCAGCCCGATGCTGTTGAGCATGCCGGACGGCGTCTCGGCCATCCGCGGCGTCGCCCGACCGGGCCGAGCCGCCCGGGCGATGGACTTGGTGACCACCGCCCCGAGCCCGGCGACGTCCAGGAACGGCTCCAACTCGCGCCCGGCGGCCGAGCACCCGCTGGCGGTCAGCACCGGATTGGGCAGCTCCAACGAGCCGATGCGGGTGGACAGGTCCACGTCGCGCGCCTCGACGCTCGGCGGCACGCTCACCGCGGCGCTCATCGGCCGGCCCCATCGAGCCCGGGGATCTGATCCCAGACGATCGCGGCGGCATCGAAGGTCGGCCCCTCGGTACAGGTTCGGGTGTTGCGCACCACCCCGTCCGCGCCACGGATCGGCAACACACAGGTCATGCAGACCCCCACGCCACACGCCATCGACTCCTCGACGGCACACCAGGTCGGCGAGCCGTGGGCGGCCGCCACCTCGCTCACCGCCCGCAGCATCACCATCGGCCCGCAGGCGTACACCTCCGGCGGGCGCGACCCCCCGGCGGCCGCGGCGGCGTCCGCCAGCGCGGCCGGCACGGCGGCGGTGACCCGGCCCTGCAGGCCCGCGCTGCCGTCGTCCGTGGTGACGTGGACACCGGCCCCCAGCGCCCGGGCCTGCTCGACCCCGGCCAACCGGCCCTCGTTCGCCGCGCCCAGCACGACCTGCACCGAGGCGGCCGGGCGACCCCGGCGGGTCAACTCCTCGGCGAACCACAGCAGCGGCGCCGCCCCGTAGCCGCCACCGACCAGGACGACGCCGGTCCGCGCGGGAACCGGCGGGAACGGTCCACCGAGGGGGCCGACCAGGTCGAGGGTGCTACCCGGACGGCGTTCGGTCAGCCAGGTGCTCCCCGGGCCGCGCGCCGCGATCAGCAGTTCGACCGCCCCGTCGTGCACTCCCGCGATCGAGAAGCAGCGGCGCAGCAGCATGGCGCTGGTGGCACCCCCGACACTCAACGCCACGAACTGCCCGGGCTGGGCGGTGCGAGCCACCTCCGGGGCATCGAGCGCCAGCCGGTGGTAGGCGCCCTCGGGCTGCACCGAACGCAGCCGGACCTCTCGTTGTACCGGACGCTCGCTCACGACCGGACTCCGTTCTCGACAGCCGCCACCTGCAGCGAACGACCCTTGGCGAGCACCGCCGCGTGCTCCTGCAGCGAGGCGACGTGCACCTCGCCGTCCCGATCGACCTCGATGGCCTGCACCGCGGCGGCCAGCTGCTGCACGGTGGTGATGATGGGCTTGTCCATCGAGGTGGTGGCCGATCGGATCTCGTAGCCGTCGTGCCGCGCCGCCGGACCGCTCGGGGTGTTGACCACCATGTCGATCTTGTCGGCGTTGATCAGGTCGACGATGGTCGGCTCACCGTTGGGACCCGGCCCCGAGCTGTGCTTGCGCACCACCTCGCAGGCGATCCCGTTGCGCCGGAACACATTCGCGGTTCCCTCGGTGGCCAGCACCCGGAACCCCAACTCCACCAGTCGTTTCACCGGGAAGATGATGGCCCGCTTGTCGATGTCCGAGACCGAGACGAACACCGTGCCGCTGGTGGACAGGCCACCGTAGGCGGCCTTCTGCGACTTGGCGAAGGCCCGCGGGAAGTCGGGGGCGATGCCCATCACCTCACCGGTGGAACGCATCTCTGGCCCCAGCAGGGTGTCGACCACCTTGCCCTCGGTGGTGCGGAAGCGCTTGAACGGCAACACCGCCTCCTTCACCGAGACGGGCGCGCCGTCCGGCAGGGTGCCGCCGTCGCCGTACTGCGGCAACATGCCCTCGGCCCGCAGGTCGGCCACCGACGAGCCCAGCATGATCCGGGCCGCGGCCTTGGCCAGGGCCACCCCGGTGGCCTTGGACACGAATGGCGCCGTCCGACTGGCCCGCGGGTTGGCCTCGAGCACGTAGAGCACCCCACCGGCCAGCGCGAACTGCACGTTGAGCAACCCCCGGACACCGATGCCCTCGGCGATCGCCTCGGTGGCCAGGCGCACCCGGTCCATCTCGGCCACGCCGAGGGTCGCCGGCGGCAGCACGCACGCCGAGTCGCCGGAGTGGATGCCGGCCTCCTCGATGTGCTCCATGATCGCCCCGAGGTAGAGCTCGTGGCCGTCGTAGAGGGCGTCGACGTCGATCTCGATGGCGTCGCCGAGGAACCGGTCGACCAGCACCGGGTGCTCCGGGCTGACCTGGGTGGCCCGGCCGATGTAGTCCTCCAGCATCTCCTCGTCGAAGACGATCTCCATCCCCCGGCCGCCGAGCACGTACGACGGCCGCACCAGCACCGGGTAGCCGACCTGATCGGCCACCGCCTTGGCCTCGACGAAGCTGGACGCCATGCCGTGCTCGGGCGCGCGCAGCTTGGCCCGGGCCAGTAACCGGCCGAACGCCCCGCGCTCCTCGGCCCGGTGGATCGCCTCGGGCGGCGTGCCCACGATCGGCACCCCGTTGGCCTCCAGCCGGGCCGCCAGACCCAACGGGGTCTGCCCGCCCAGCTGCACGATCACCCCGACCAGCTCACCGCTGCGTTGCTCGGTGTGCACCACCTCGAGCACGTCCTCGAGGGTCAGCGGTTCGAAGTACAACCGGTCGGAGGTGTCGTAGTCGGTCGAGACGGTCTCGGGGTTGCAGTTGACCATCACGGTCTCGAACCCCGCGTCGCGCAACGCGAACGAGGCGTGCACGCAGGAGTAGTCGAACTCGACGCCCTGCCCGATCCGGTTCGGCCCCGACCCCAGGATGATCACCTTGCGGCGTCCCGACGGCGTGACCTCGTCCTCGTCGTCGTAGCTCGAGTAGTGATACGGCGTGGACGCCGCGAACTCGGCCGCGCAGGTGTCGACGGTCTTGTAGACCGGCCGCACCCCGAGGGCCTGCCGGACGCCGCGCACGACGTCCTCGCTCATGCCACGCAGCGCGCCGATCTGCGCGTCGGAGAAGCCGTGCCGCTTGGCCTCGCGGATCACCTCGGCGGTCAGGGGTTCGGCGGCCTTGACCATCGCGGCGGTCTGGTCGATCACCACCAGCTGGTCGAGGAACCACGGGTCGATGTCGGTCAGCTCGTGCAGCTGCTCGACGCTCGCGCCACCGCGGATCGCCTGCTGCACCTGCACCAGCCGGCTCTCGGTCGGGGTGCGCACCGCCTGCAGCAGCGCCTCCAGGTCGGCCCCGGACGGCGCCGGCCCGTTCCAGTGGAAGCTCGCGTCGCGCTTCTCCAACGAGCGCAACGCCTTCTGCAGCGCCTCGGTGAAGCACCGGCCGATCGCCATCGCCTCGCCGACGCTCTTCATGGTCGTGGTGAGCGTCGGGTCGGCCGAGGTGAACTTCTCGAACGCGAACCGCGGCGCCTTGACCACCACGTAGTCCAGCGTCGGCTCGAAGCTGGCGGGGGTCTTCTCCGTGATGTCGTTCGGGATCTCGTCGAGGGTGTAGCCCACGGCGAGCCGCGCCGCGATCTTCGCGATCGGGAAACCCGTTGCCTTGGAGGCCAAAGCGGACGAGCGCGACACCCGCGGGTTCATCTCGATGACCACCACGCGGCCGTCGTCCGGGTTGACCGCGAACTGGATGTTGCAGCCACCGGTGTCGACGCCGACCTCACGGATCACGGCGATTCCGACGTCGCGCAGCCGCTGGTACTCGCGGTCGGTCAGGGTCAGGGCCGGCGCCACGGTGATCGAGTCACCGGTGTGCACGCCCATCGGGTCGAGGTTCTCGATCGAGCAGACCACCACGACGTTGTCGTTGCGGTCGCGCATCAGCTCGAGCTCGTACTCCTTCCAGCCGAGGATGGACTCCTCGAGCAACACCTCGGTGGTGGGCGAGTACTGCAGCCCGGTGCCGGCGATCCGTTCGAGCTCCTCGGGGGTGCGCGCGATGCCCGAGCCCAGCCCGCCCATGGTGAACGAGGGCCGCACCACGACCGGGTAGCCGAGCTCGGCGACCGCCTCGTGGCACTCGGCCATCGAGTGGCAGATCCGCGACTTCGCCACCTCGGCGCCACACCGCTCGACCACGCCCTTGAACTGCTGCCGGTCCTCGCCGGCCTCGATCGCCGACACACTGGCGCCGATCAGCTCGACGTCGTAGCGCTCCAGCACCCCGGCGGCGTGCAGGTCCATTGCGGCGTTCAGCGCGGTCTGGCCACCGAGGGTGGGCAGCAGCGCGTCGGGCCGTTCCTTGGCGATGATCGCCTCGATCACCTCCGGGGTGATCGGCTCGACGTAGGTGGCGTCGGCGAACTCCGGGTCGGTCATGATCGTGGCCGGGTTGGAGTTGACCAGGATGACGCGCAGCCCCTCCGCCCGCAGCACCCGGCACGCCTGGGTGCCGGAATAGTCGAACTCGCAGGCCTGGCCGATCACGATCGGGCCCGAGCCGATCACCAGGACGCTGTTCAGGTCGGTGCGCCTGGGCATCAGCGAGGTGCTCCCGTCATCAGGTCCGCGAAGCGATCGAACAGGTAGGCGGAGTCGTGCGGACCCGCCGCCGCCTCAGGGTGGTACTGCACCGAGAAGGCCGGCACGTCGAGGCAGTGCAGCCCCTCGACCACGCCGTCGTTCAGCCCGACGTGACTCACCTCGGCGGCCCCGAACGGCGTCTCGAACGGTGCGTCCAAAGGTGCGTCCACCGCGAAGCCGTGGTTGTGCGCGGTGACCTCGACCCGCCCGGTGGCGCGGTCCATCACCGGCTGGTTGATGCCGCGGTGGCCGTAGCCCAGCTTGTAGGTCCCGCGCCCGAGCGCCCGGCCGAGCATCTGGTTGCCGAAGCAGATGCCGAAGAACGGGATCCGTCGACCGAGGACCTCGCCCAGCAGCGCCACCGGCCCGACGGACGCCGCCGGGTCGCCGGGTCCGTTGCTGAAGAACACCCCGTCGGGCTGGACGGCGAGCACGTCCTCGATGGTCGAGGTCGCGGGCAGCACGTGCACCTCGATCCCGCGCTCGGACATCAGGCGCGGGGTCATCGACTTGATGCCCAGGTCGAGGGCGGCCACCACCAGCCGCTTGGTGCCCCGAGCCGCCACCACGTAGGGCTGGCGAGTGCTCACCTCGCCGGCCAGGTCGGCCCCGGCCATCGGTGGCGCGGCCAGCACCCGGGCCACCAGCCCGGCGGCCTGGGCCGGGTCGCGCATCGCCGGATCGCCCAGGGCATCACCGGAGAAGATCCCGGCGCGCATCGCCCCGCGCTCGCGCAGGTGCCGGGTCACCGCGCGGGTGTCGATCCCGCTGATGCCGACCACTCCGGCCTCGGCCAGGTCGTCCGCCAGCTCGCGCCGCGAACGCCAGTTGGACGCCCGGCGGGCGGGGTCACGCACCACGTAGCCGGCGACCCAGATCCGGCTGGACTCGCCGTCCTCGTCGTTCATGCCGGTGTTGCCGATGTGCGGCGCCGTCATGACCACGATCTGGCGGTGATACGAGGGATCGGTCAGCGTCTCCTGATAGCCGCTCATGCCGGTCGCGAACACTGCCTCACCGAGCGTGGAACCCGTTGCGCCGTAAGCGTTCCCGATCCAGGTCCGACCATCCTCGAGCACCAGGGCTGCGCGGCCGGCGGTCAGCGCGCTCACGCCCCCACCCCCAGGTCGTCCCGGCACGGTTGGGCCACGCCGTCGAGCACCGTCGCACGCCCGCCGTAGAACGTCGCCACCACCCGCCCGGGCAGTTCGCGGCCCCGCCAGGGGCTGTTGCGCCCGGTGGTGGCCATCGCCTCGGGATCGACCACGGTCCGTGCCGCCGGGTCGACCAGGGTCAGGTGGGCCGGCTCACCCACGGCGAGCGGTCGGCCCTGAGTGGTCAGCGAACCGATCCGAGCCGGCACCGTCGACATCCGGTGCGCCACACCGGCCCAGTCGAGCAGGCCGGTGTCGACCATGGTGTGCTGCACCACCGAGAGCGCGGTCTCGAGCCCGGTCATGCCCATGGCCGCGACGGCCCACTCGCAGTCCTTGTCCTCGACGGGGTGGGGCGCATGGTCGGTGGCAACGATGTCGATCGTGCCGTCGGCCAGCCCCTCGCGCACCGCCTCGACGTCGGCCCGGGTACGCAGCGGCGGGTTCACCTTGAACACCGGGTCGTAGCTGCACACCTCGGCGTCGGTCAGCATCAGGTGGTGCGGGGTGACCTCGGCGGTCACCGCGATCCCCCGCTGCTTGGCCCAGCGCACGATCTCGACCGAACCCGCAGTCGAGACGTGGCAGATGTGCAGCCGCGAACCGACGTGCCCGGCCAGCAGCACATCGCGGGCGATGATGGCCTCCTCGGCCACCGCGGGCCAGCCGCGCAGCCCCAACCGGGCCGAGATCTCGCCCTCGTGCATCTGGGCGTCCTCGGTCAGCCGCGGTTCCTGGGCGTGCTGGGCCACCACCCCGTCGAAGGCCTTGACGTACTCCAGGGCACGGCGCATCAGCACCGCGTCGCTGACGCACTTGCCGTCGTCGGAGAACACCCGCACCTGTGCGGCCGAATCGGCCATCGCGCCGAGCTCGGCCAGCCGCTCGCCGTTCAGCCCCACGGTGACCGCGCCGACCGGCCGGACGTCGACCCAGCCGGCCCGCCGCCCCAGGCGCCAGACCTGTTCGACCACCCCGGCGGTGTCGGCCACCGGCGAGGTGTTGGCCATCGCGTGCACGGCGGTGAACCCGCCCCGCGCCGCGGCCAGGGTGCCCGAGGCCACGGTCTCGGCGTCCTCGCGACCGGGCTCGCGCAGGTGGGTGTGCAGGTCGACCAGACCGGGCAGGGCGACCAGGCCCGCGCCGTCCACCCGCACGACAGCTGCCGCGCCGTCCCCCGCGCCGTCTCGGTCGGTACTCCTGGCGAGACCATCCCCCGGCGCTCCCAGCGCGGCGATCACGCCGTCGCGCAGCAGCAGGTCGACCGGTTCACCCCCCAGCGGTCGGACGCCGGTGATCAGGTAGCTGGTGGGGCTCACGAGTCGTTCCCTCCGGACAGGAGCAGGTAGAGCACGGCCATGCGGACGGCGACGCCGTTGGCCACCTGCTCGACGATGGTCGAGCGGGGTGAGTCGGCGGCGGCGGCGGAGATCTCCAGCCCGCGGTTCATCGGGCCGGGGTGCATCACGATGGTGTGGCCGGGCAGCCGGGCCAGGCGCGCGGCGTCCAGGCCGTACCGGCGCGAGTACTCGCGGGCCGAGGGGAAGAACGCGGCGTTCATCCGTTCGGCCTGGACCCGCAGCATCATCACGGCGTCCAGGTCGCCGATCGATCCGCCGGCCAGGGTGGCGTCCAGGTCGTAGGACACCTCGGCCGGCCAGGCCTCGACCCCCACGGGCAACAGGGTGGGCGGGGCCACCAGCACCACCCGGGCGCCCAGGGTGTGCAGCAGCAGCACGTTGGAGCGAGCCACGCGGCTGTGCAGCACATCGCCCACGATGGCCACGGTGCGGCCGGCGAGATCGGCACCGACGCGGTGCGCACCGACCAGGTGGCGGCGCAGGGTGAACGCGTCGAGCAGCGCCTGGGTGGGGTGCTCGTGCGTGCCGTCCCCGGCGTTGATCACCGCACCGCGCACCCACTGCGCGTGCGCGAGCCGGTGCGGTGCCCCAGAGGCCGAGTGGCGGATCACCACGGCGTCGGCGCCCATCGCCTGCAACGTCAACGCGGTGTCCTTCAGGCTCTCACCCTTGGACACGCTCGACCCCTTGGCCGAGAAGTTGATCACGTCGGCCGAGAGCCGCTTGGCGGCGGCCTCGAAGGAGATCCGGGTGCGGGTCGAGTCCTCGTAGAACAGGTTCACCACGGTGCGTCCGCGCAGCGTGGGCAGCTTCTTGATCTCCCGCTGCTGGGTGGCCACCATCTGCTCGGCGGTGTCCAGTACCTGCACCGCGCCGGCCAGGTCGAGATCGGCGGCACTGAGCAGGTGGGCGAAGCCGCGGCTCATCGCTGACCCGCCTCGAGCTGCTCGATGGCGACCTCGTCGCGGCCGTCGATCTCGGCCAGGCTCACCTGCACCCGCTCGGCCAGCGAGGTCGGCAGGTTCTTGCCCACGTGGTCGGCGCGGATCGGCAGTTCCCGATGGCCCCGATCGACGAGCACCGCCAACCGGACGGCGCGCGGCCGGCCCAGGTCCGAGAGCGCGTCGAGCGCGGCCCGGATGGTGCGCCCGGAGAACAGCACGTCGTCCACCAGCACCACCACGCGGTCGTCGATGCCGCCCTCGGGCACCGCGGTCGCCCCGAGCGGACGCATCGGGTGCTGACGCAGGTCGTCGCGGTACATGGTCACGTCGAGGCACCCGTGCGGGATCGGATGCCCCTCGATCTCCGCCAGCCGGCGGGCCAGGCGTTCGGCGAGGGTGACCCCACGGGTGGGGATGCCCAGGACGACCAGGCGGTCCGAGCCCTTGTTCTGCTCCAGGACCTCGTGAGCGATGCGAGTGAGTGCCCGGGCCACGTCGGCCGATTCGAGCACGGTGCGCGCGTTGACCACGCGAACCATCCCTTCCCCGCCTCACCGGACGGGCTTAAAGGAACTGGTGATGACGCCTGCGAGGCTACCAGCGGCTCGTCGGCGCCATGCCGGAACCGGCGCCTCACCGGGTGGGCCGGCGGTGAGTTGTGCCACCTGGAGCCGACACAGGGCGTGTAGAGGGCATTCACCCGTTCGGCGACCGCATTTCCGGCAAAAACGTCCGTTCAGCGCACCTGATCGAGAATCAATGCGTGAGATTCGGCGATCCCGCTTGACGGGGGCGATAACTCTCCGTGACCATCACCGCATGGCCTCCGATTACGCACGGGCACTGGGTGCCCGCCTCCGCGCCATCCGTACCCAGCAGGGTTTGTCCCTGCACGGTGTCGAGGAGAAGTCCGAGGGCCGCTGGAAAGCGGTCGTCGTCGGCTCCTACGAGCGCGGTGACCGTGCCGTCACCGTCCAGCGACTCGCCGAGCTCGCGGACTTCTACGGCGTCCCCGTCCAAGCCCTCCTGCCCGATGCGGCACCGACCGGCAGCAGCGAACCGCCGCCGAAGCTGGTGCTCGACCTCGAGCGGCTCCAGTCCGTCCCAGCGGAGAAGGCCGGCCCCCTCGCCCGGTACGCGGCGACGATCCAGGGGCAGCGCGGTGACTACAACGGCAAGGTGCTCTCGATCCGCACCGACGACCTGCGCACGCTGGCCGTGATCTACGACGTGCCGCCGGCGGTGCTCGCCGAGCAGCTGATCGCCTGGGGCGTGCTCAACGCGGACGCCCGGCGCGCGGTGGCCGCCGAGGAGTGACCCACGGTGAGGGCGGTATCGGGCGCGATGTCACAGCCCGTACCGCCCTCACGGCCGGGGGCCGATGTCAGGCCTCGGCCTTCACATCCAGCAACCGAGCCAACAATCCGTTGACGAACGACGGCGAGTCGTCCGTCGACAATTCCGTCGCCAGTCGAACCGCCTCGTCGATGGCGACCGCGTCGGGCACCTCGTCGTTGTAGAGCAGCTCCCAGGCCCCGATCCGCAGGATCGCCCGGTCCACGGCGGGCATCCGGTCGAGCGTCCAGCCGACGGCGTAGGTCGACAACAACTCGTCGATCCGGGCGGCCCGGGCCAGCACCCCCTCGACGATCTGCGCGGTGTACCCGGCAGGTGCCGTCGACGCGGAGCGTTCGGCGGTCAGGGACGCCACGGACGTCCCGCGGACATCGGCCTCGAACAACACGTCCAGTGCGCGCTTGCGCGCCTTGCCCCGGGCGCTCACCGGCTCAGTTGACCCGGCCGAGGTAATCCCCGGTACGCGTGTCGACCTTGACCCTGGTGCCGGTCTCGAGGAACAGCGGGACGGCGATCTCGTAGCCGGTCTCGACGGTGGCGGGCTTGGTGCCGCCGGTCGAGCGGTCGCCCTGCAGGCCGGGCTCGGTGTAGGTGATCTCGAGCACCACCGAGGTGGGCAGCTCCACGTAGAGCGGGGTGCCCTCGTGGACGGCGACGATCGCCTCCTGGTTCTCCAGCAGGAAGTGCGCGGCGTCCCCGACCGTGGCGGCACTGATGTGCAGCTGGTCGTAGGTCGAGGAGTCCATGAAGACGAAGTCCTCGCCGTCCTTGTACAGGAACTGCATGTCGCGCTTGTCGACCGTGGCGGTGTCGACCTTGGTGCCCGCGTTGAAGGTCTTGTCCACGACCTTGCCGGACAGCACGTTCTTCAGCTTGGTGCGCACGAAGGCGCCGCCCTTGCCGGGCTTGACGTGCTGGAACTCCACCACGGCCCAGAGCTGGCCGTCCAGGTTGAGCACCAAGCCGTTCTTCAGGTCGTTCGTTGTTGCCACTGTCGCTGCCTTCGTCGAGTCGGAATCGGCCGGCCGCCCATGCTACCGGGCGCGCACCTGCTCATAGACCTGAGCCAGCAGCTCCTCGGAGGGGCCGACCAGCCGGCCGGGCCGCGCCACGTCGTCCAGGACGACGAACCGCAATGTGCTGCCCCGGGTCTTCTTGTCGCGACTCATGGCGGTCACCAGATCGGCCCACCCGGCGTCCCCGGCGTAGCTGGTCGGCAACCCCACCGACTCGAGGACGTCGCGGTGCCGGCTCACCAGCTCCGGCGGGGTGCGCTCGACCAACCGGCCCAGCTCCGCGGCGAACATCATGCCCACGGCGACGGCCTCGCCGTGGCGCCAGGTGTAGCCCGAGACCTGCTCGATGGCGTGGCCGAAGGTGTGGCCGTAGTTCAGGATCTCGCGCAGCGAGGACTCCTTGAGGTCCTGCGTCACCACGTCCGCCTTGACCGCGATGGCGCGGTGCACCAGCTCGGCCAGCACCTCACCGTCGACGGCCAGCGCGGCCTGCGGGTCGGCCTCGACCAGCCGCAGGATGGCCGGATCGGCGATGAACCCGGCCTTGACCACCTCGGCCATGCCCGCCACGAGGTCGGCCCGCGGCAGCGTGAGCAGGGTGTCCAGGTCACACAGCACCCCGCTCGGCGGGTGGAAGGCACCGACCAGGTTCTTGCCCTCGACCGTGTTGATGCCGGTCTTGCCGCCGACCGCGGCGTCGACCATGCCCAGCAGGGTGGTCGGCACGTGAACCACCCGGACGCCGCGCAGCCAGGTGGCGGCGACGAAGCCACCCAGGTCGGTCACCGAACCCCCGCCGACCGCCACGACGGCGTCGGTGCGGGTGAACGAGGCCTGGCCGAGCAGCGCCCAGCACTCGTCGAGCACCTGGGTGGTCTTGGCCTTCTCGGCGTCCGGCAACCGGTGCGAGATGATCTCGTACCCGGCCTGGCACAGCCGGTCGCTGGCCAGTTGGGCGGTGGCGGCGACGGTGTCCGCCGAGAGCACCAGCACCCGTTGCGCGCCGGCCACCAGGTCAGGCAGCTGATCGAGCAGGTCATGGCCGACGACCACGTCGTAGGCACCTGCCTCGGCCGGCTCCCCCGGGAATCCTCCCCCGACCCGGATTCGCTTCACGTCATCTCCTCCAACTGTGCCTCGAGCAGATCGGCGACCTGCGCGACGGTGGACCCATCGGTGGCGAGTACGAGGGTGGCCAGTTCCCGGCAGCGGGCGCGTCGCTCGTCGGCCAGCCGCTGCCAGGTGGCGCGGGGGCTGCCCAGGCCCGCGGGCACGGCGTGGGTCTGCCAGCCGAGGCGGCGCGCGGCGTCCGGCAGCAGCACGTCCAGGAACACCAGCGGCACGCCGGCCGCGGTGACCTGGCGCAGGGCGGTGGCCACCTCGTCGTCCGCGAGGGCGCCGCCGCCGACGACCACGACCGCCGGGACCGGGGTGGCTGCCGGGGCGGGTGCGGCAGGCGTTGCGGTGGACGGGGCGGTGGACGTAGCGGTGGACGGGATGGCGGGTGCCAGCCCGGCGAGCGCCGCCAGCACGACGGTGCGCTCGGCGTCCCGGAAGGCCGCCTCGCCACCGTTCAGGAAGATGTCGGCCACCTCCGCGCCGAGCCGGTGCTCGACGTCCCGGTCGCTGTCCCGCACGGCGAGACCGTGCCGGGCCGCGAGCAGCCGGGCCACCGAGGAGGCGCCGGATCCGGGCAGCCCGGTCAGCACCAGGCCCCGGGACCCCACCCCCCTACCGGATGCGTTCACGCCTGGTGGGGACGCAGCAACTCGGGCAGCGAGTCGAGGTAGCCGCGCAGGTTCCGAGCCGTCTCGGCCACCGAGTCACCGCCGAATTTCTCCACCACGGCGTCCGCCAGCACCAGGGCGACCATGGCCTGCGCCACCACCCCCGCCGCCGGGACGGCGCACACGTCGGAGCGCTGATTGATCGCGACCGCGGGCTCACCGGTGGTGACGTCGACCGTGTCCAGTGCCCGGGGCACGGTCGAGATCGGTTTCATCGCCGCCCGGACCCGCAACGGGTCGCCGGTCGACATCCCCCCTTCGGTGCCCCCCGCACGGCCGGTGCGCCGCACCAGCCCCGCGCCCTGGCGCTCGATCTCGTCGTGGGCTGCGGAACCGCGCCGGGCAGCGGTCAGGAAACCGTCGCCGACCTCGACCCCCTTGATCGCCTGGATGCCCATCAGCGCACCGGCCAGCCGGGCATCGAGCCGGCGATCCCAGTGCACGTGGCTACCCAGGCCGGGCGGCAGTCCGTAGGCGAGCACCTCGACCACGCCGCCCAGGGTATCGCCGGCCTTACGGCAGTCGTCGATCTCGGCGACCATCGCGGCGCTCGTGGCGGCGTGGGCACAACGCACCGGGTCGGCGTCCAGGGCCGCCGTGTCGGCCGGTGTCGGCCACGGGGCGTCCGGTGGCACGGCCACCGGGCCGATCCCGACGGTGTGCGAGACCAGCGTGATCCCGGCCGCCTGGGCCAGGAAGGCCTCCGCCACGGCGCCGAGCGCGACCCGGGTGGCGGTCTCGCGGGCCGAGGCCCGTTCGAGGATCGGGCGGGCGTCGTCGAAGCCGTACTTCTGCATGCCGACCAGGTCGGCGTGACCCGGGCGAGGCCGAGTGAGCGGTGCGTTGCGCGCCTGGGCGGCGAGCACGTCGTCCGCCACGGGGTCGGCGGCCATCACGGTCTGCCACTTGGGCCACTCGGTGTTGCCGACCTCGATGGCCAGCGGGCCGCCCTGGCTCACCCCGTGACGCAACCCGCCGAGCACCCGGACGGCGTCCGCCTCGAAGGCCATCCTCGCGCCCCGGCCGTAGCCGAGACGACGCCGCTGCAGGGCAGCGTCGATGTCCCCGGTCGTGACGTGCACTCCGGCGGGCAGGCCCTCGAGCACGCCGACGAGGGCAGGGCCGTGGGACTCACCCGCGGTCAACCAGCGCAGCATGGCTCGATCCTGCCATGCCACCGGTCACCCGGTGCCACCTGGTCAGCCCAGCTGGAGGGCATGCCCCTGACAGACCGAGGTACCGCCACCGGCGGCGCCCACCAGCTCGACCATGGCGCAGTTGGCATGGCCGGGGTCGACCTGCACGAACGTCACACCACTGGTGCTCTCGTTCGCGTTGAGCGTCACCGGTACCGAGCCGTTGACCACCAGGGTGGCCTGGGCGCCGCTGACCGACGCCACGAAGACGTAGGTGGCCGCGTCCGTGACGGTCGCGGTCGAGGTCTTGGTCACCGTCGAGGTGACGCGCTTGGTCGCGGTGGCCGTGGTCGTCGCCGTCGTGGTGACGGTCGTCGTCGAGCCGGACGCCGCCCCGGCCGTGGTGCTGGTGCCGGAGGCGGCCGCGGTGGGCTTGGTGGTGAACGGGTTGCGCGTGGCCAGCACCACCGGCGCGACGTCCAGCGTGCTGGCGCCGGGGCTGGGCTGCGTGGCCGGTGAGCTCGCGCGATTCGAGGACGCACCGGGCGTCCGGGTCGCTCCCGCGACGGTGGCGGAGTCCTGGGAGTTCGCCGCGAGGACGGCGTACCCGACCCCGCCGAGCAGGGCCAGCGCTGCCAGCGCACCACCGACCAGGTAGAGCGGTTTGATGGTGCGCGCCGGCGCGGGCTCCGCCTCCGGTAGCGGGAGGTGCTGCCCCGCCTGGGCCTCCGGAGCGCCCGGGATCGGCATCGGGCTCTCGGTCATGACTGCTCTCCCACTCGGGTCGCGGAGCCGGCGGACAGGGCGGCGGTCTGGGACGTCGAACTCGCGGCGGAACCGCTCGCCGGCGCGGACGCACCGGTCGAGCCGGTCGCCGTGCCGGCGGCCGTGCTCGGCGCCGGGCTGGGCGTGGTGGCCGCCGCGTCGGGCAGCGCGAAGATCCGTCCGGTCAACGTCATGACGACGCCGGCGGCCGAGCTCGAGGAGTTGTCCTCCACCGCCATCTGCAGGTTGCTGATGGCCAGTACGCGCACCAGCTCGGTCTGCAGCTTCTTCAGGAAGAGCACCTGCTGGAAGTACTCCCCCTGGGACACGATGGTCACCGGGATCTGGATGACCCGCAGGCCGCCCGCTCCCCCGGCGGCGGGGGTGCCGGTGCCGCCACCCGTTCCGGCGGCGGCCGATGGTGCCGGGGTGGACGCCCCGGCGCCCTTCGGGTTCATCGTGATGGCTGCCGCCGGGGTCAGGCTCTCCAGTTGCACCCCGGCCGAGGCCGCCGCCGCCGAGACGCTGCGCACCAGCGCGGGCATCGCGGCGTCGAGCGGCATCTGGGCCTGGATCTGAGCGAGTTCGGCCCGGCTCTTGCCGAGCTCGGCGAACTGCGCCCGCAACTGGGCGACCTCGAGCTGCAGCGCGTCGTTCTGGGATCGGCGGCTCTCGGCCTGGGCGCGGATGTCGGCGGCCTCGGCGCGCCGGGGCGAGATCAGCAGAAGCCAGGCGGCCGCCATCAGGGCGACGCACAGCAGCGCGGTGACCGCCGTCCAGCGTGAGGTCTTGCTGTTCAGCATCTCAACCGGCCTTTCGGTCGTACCTGTGTGACAGGGCGTCCGGTTTGACGGTGACCGAGGCGGTGAAGTTGATGTTCGCCGTGCTCTGGCCATCGGTCTTGTGCTCGGCGGATTGCAGCCGGGTCACGTCCATGCCGGTCACCCCGGTCACCGACGTCAGCCACTGCGCCACGTCGTTGTAGTGCTTGGCGGTCCCGGTGACGCTGATCTCGCCGATCCCCGGTGCGGCCAGTGCGTCGGTCACCGCCTGCCCGGACGTCCCGGTGGTCAGGGCGATGTCCAGGGTGCCCAGCCAGACCGAGGACGGCGTGGCGACCGACAGCTCGTCCAGGAACCGGTACCAGAGCACGTCCCCGGCCATCGCGGTCTCGCGCGCCGTGCGGGCGGCGTCCACCTTGGCCAGCACCCGAGGCACCTCGGCGTACTGCGCCTCCTGCTTGTGGAGTTCCTGGGTGCGCGCCTCGACCACGGCCAGCTCGGCGTTGGCGACGCCGACCTGGTGTTGAGCCCAGAAGGTGCCCAGGATGCCGATCAGCGCCACGCCGATCACCGAGGCGGCCAGGATTCCCTGGATGCGGCGGAACCGGCGGCTCTCGATGATCTCCGGCGGCAACAGGTTGACGCGCGGCACGGTGGCCCATTCCACCCGGTTCCGGGTGACGGTGCCCTCCTGCCCCACGGGCATGGTCATCGTCATCAGATCGCTCCCAGCGCGAGTCCGACCGGCACGGCGGCCAAGGGTTTGACGAAGTCGAGCTGGCCGTCGTCCAGGCCGGTACGGCCGATGCGCAGGTTGGCCATCGGATCACCGGCGACCACCGGCACCCGGGTCGCGGCGCTGAGCCGCTGCACCAGGCCCGCCAGGCGGGAACCCCCACCCGAGATCAGGATCCGCTCGACCGGCGCCCCCGGGTTGGACGCCGCGTAGTAGTCCAGCGACCCCCGCACCTCGTCGACGAACTCCTGCGAGACGGCATCGACCACCCGGCTGACGGCGGCCGTCTCCTCGGTGGGCGGCGCGAAGGCGACCTGTTGCTTCATCGCCTCGGCATGTCCCAGCGGGACGCCGAGGCGTTCGGCGATGGCGTCCGTGACGTCCTGGCCGCCCATCAGCAGGATGCGCACGAAGCGCGGCAGTCCCCCGCTGTAGACCACGATGTTGGTGACCCGGGCGCCGACGTCGATCAGCGCCTCGGTCTCGACCTCGGCATGCGACTGCTTGCCCAGTGCCCGCAGCACGGCGAACGACGTCAGATCGACCGAGACCACGTCCAGACCGGCCTTCTCGGCGCACCGGACGTTGGCCAGCACGGTGTCGCGGGAGGCTGCGACCAGCAGGCCGCGCAGTTTGCGCGCCCCCGCCGAGTCGGTCAGCTCCTCCAGCGGGAAGAAGTCGAGCACCGCCTGGTTGGCGTCGATCGGCAGGTAGTCCTGTACCTGGAAGGCCAGGGACTCGCGCAGTTCGTCGCGTTCCATCCAGGGCAGGTCGAGCTGGCGCACGATCACCCGCTGATTGGCCACGCCGATCACCACCCGGTGGTGGCTGAACCCGGTGGCCTTCCACAGCTGGCGCAGGCACTGGCTCGTGGCCTCGATGTCGACGACCTCGCCGTCCCGGATCGCGCCCTCGGGCAGCACCACCTGCCCGAAGCGTTCGAGCGTGATCCCACCCCGACCGTACGAGAGCTCGACAGCGCGGACGACTGACGTCCCGATGTCCAGCCCGATGGCGGTCTTGCCGGCCATGGCCCACCCCTTCGATCCCACTGCGCGTCCTGCGCTGCGGCGGTCGGATCCCGCGAATGAGCCATCGGCCCAGGGGGTTTGCCGCTTGACGCCGGGGGGTCAGTGTCGCCCGGACGGCGGCGACCCGAACGGCGCAACCGGCCGTCGCCGACGAGCCGGGTACAGCGGGCCGGACGCGAGGGGTCAGGCGAGATGGAGCAGACGAGAAGGCTCAAGCGAGATGAGTCAGGCGGAGGTAGGCCTGGGCGAGCTGCTCGCCCCAGAACAATCCGGCCCAGGTACCCGCGAGCATGTAGGGCCCGAACGGGATCTTGCGCTTCAGCCCACCACCCCGGACGGTCATGAGCACCACGCCACCGAGCGCGCCGAACAGAAACCCTGCGAAGGCCCCGACGGCCAGCGCGCCCCAGCCGAGCCAGGCCAGGTGGCCGCCGATCAGGCCCGCCAGCCGGACGTCGCCGTAGGCCATCCCGGCCGGGTACACCTGGTGAAGCACCCGGTAGAGCAGCCACAGGCCCACCCCGCCGAGCAGCATCCGGACGGCGGCCGGCCGGTTGCCGGCGAGCAGCGCGGCGCTGCCGAGCAGCACGGCACCGATCCACCAGGACGGGACCACGATCACCGTCGGGAGCCGTTTGACGTCGATGTCGATCAGGGCCAGGGCGATGCCGGCCAGGGTGAACCAGGCCAGGCCCACCCACGCGAGCAGCCAGGCCGGGCTCGGCGCGGACTGCGTACCCAGTGGCCAGCCTGCGGTCCCCGAGCGGTGCAGCATCCACGCCGTGACGCCGGCGAGCGCCACCGCGGATCCTGCCTCCACCAAGGGATATCGGCGGCTGATCGGCAGCCCACAGCACCGGCTGCAACCACGCAACAGCAGCCATGACAGCACCGGTACGTTGTCCCGCGCGCCGATCGACGCACCGCAGCGCGGGCACCGGCTGGGGGGCGAGACCACCGACTCCCCGGCGGGTACCCGGGCGATCACCACATTGAGGAACGAACCGAACAGCAGCCCCAGCAAGCCGGCGAGCGCGGCCGACAGGATCATCACGACCCGACGCTATCGCCCGGCATCAGCCGTCCGTGACACTCTCGTACTCCCACTGCGCCGACATCGGTTTGAGGAAGTAGGTCGGCTGGATGGCGCCGCCGGCGAACCGCACGTCGTACCGATAGTCCTTGAGGTAGCCGGTCCGCGAGGAGCCACCGCTGGTTCCCACGGTGCCGCGGTAGTTCTGGGCCAGCGAGCCGTACAGGGTCAGGGTTCCCAGGTCGGACCCCTTGTCGTACTGCTGCACGATGAAGCTGTCCTGGATGGTCAGGATCGCGGCATCGATCCGGTTCACCCGCTCGGCCGCCGTCAGGAGCTCGGTGCTGCCGCTGACCGGGTGGTACACCCACGCGCTGTGCCCCGGCACCAAGCCGATGATGTCCGTGCTCTCGGGGTCTGTGGTGGGGTCGTGGGCACAGACCAGGTCGTCGGTGACGATGACATCCTGGGTCGAGCCGATGGTGACATTGCCGTTCACCGAACCCTTGATGTACGCCGTTCCCAGGTTGCAGGCATAACTGGGGGTCACCCCGGTGGTGGTCTCGGTGTAGGTGGTGCCGGAGATCACCCGGGACAACGGGAAGCCGCGTGCCTGCTGGGCGGCCCGGGTGCAGGCCGTGGTGAGGTCCTGGATGTAGATCGCCGGTGCCAGGGTCACCGTCTGCGCCGCGGTGCGGTTGGCGGGGTTGAAGCACTCCGGTCGATTGGCCACCGTCGTGCCGGGGCTGTACACCGTCATCGTGGTGCCGCTGAACGTGATGTGCGTGGCCCCGTAGTACACACAGCCGTAGTCGTTCGCGTTCTGCGCGAGTTCGGTGTTCGAGGCGGGGATCTGGACCAGGGGGTTGTACTCCGGGGAGTTCGCCGGGAAGCTCGCCGACCCGTTGATGCGGTAGCAGCTCGACCCCGTGCACGGGGTGGTGGGTGAACTGCCGAAGGGGGTCATGGTCGAGGTGGTGGCCCGCCCCGTGAAGGTGACCGAGCCACCGATCATCGGGGTGTCGTTGGTGTGCATCGGTCCGTTGATCCGGTCGCCATTGGCGAACTGGATCTCACTGCAACTGCCCGAGTTGCGGCCCTGCCACCAGCGCTTGGTGCACGTCGTCGAGGTGCTGCCGGTGTACAGCGGGCTGAGGTTCTCCTTGTCGGAGAAGTAGACGTAGTTCAGGAAGCTGCCCGGCTGGAAGGTCGCGGTCAGGGCGCGGCTGACGCCGTTCGCAGTGCCGATCGCCCGGACGACGAGCCGCCCGCCGCTGCCGCTCTGGTTGGGTGTACGCACCACCTGATAGCTGAACCGCGCGCCGGTGTGGGTGCCGGGGATCGTCGTGCCGGACGTCGTCAGGGCGGCGTTGGTGGCGTCCGTCGTCTGCCAGTAGCCCTGGTTGTTGATCAGCCGCGAGAGGTAGTCGTCCAGGCCGGCCTGGGCAGCAGCCACGGCCGCCTTGCCGTCCTGGTCGCGCCGCGTCGGCTTCTGCTGCTGCAGCGCCATGGTGAGGCTCACCAGCAGGAAGGCGGTGAGCAGCAGCATCACGCTCACGGTGAACAAGAGCGCCATGCCCTCGTCCGACCCTCGGCGGCTGGCAGGGGTCGACATCCTCATGTGATCTTCCCGATCCGGATCGCATTGCTCTGATTGACCATCGTGATCGTCTCCGAGACGGTGGCAGGGGCGACATCCGGCTTGTCCTGTGCCCGAACATTCAAGGTCACCTGCACCGAGGCCACCAGACGCAGGGTCGCGTCGTC
Organism: Kineosporiaceae bacterium; assembly: GCA_046330955.1. Lineage (GTDB taxonomy): Bacteria > Actinomycetota > Actinomycetes > Actinomycetales > Kineosporiaceae > JADJPO01. The sequence continues at coordinate 49,078 of JAXLRT010000025.1, forward strand.
CCCGGGCAGCGTGGCCCCGCCGGAGGTCACCGACACCTCGGTCGGGGCGGTGCTCAGATTGACGCGCAGCCGGTAGAAGGCGAACAGCGCCTCACCGCCGGTGTTCACCGGGCCCGGCCCGACGCAGCGACTGGTCGCGGCCGTGGCCGGGAAGCTACCCCCGGTGTAGGGGATCACGGTGCGCCGCAGGCATTGTGAGGTCGCATCGACGGCATAGGTGATCTGCGAGAACACCGGAGTGGAACCGCCGGCCCGGGAATAGAACACGATCTTGCGGGGCGAGGCGAAGGCCAACGCGCTCTGCGAGGTGCCGTTGGGCGCCGGCGCCGCCACGCGCAGGTCGCGGCTGAGCATCTCGACCATGAGCCGGGCATCGGCCTGGGACGTCGTGCGGGCGTCCGCGAACCGGCGCTCGCGCAACGACGTGGTGATCATGGTTGCGCCCAGGACGAAGACGATCGAGGTGATGACCATCGAGACCAGCAGGTCGGCCAGGCTCAGACCGACCTCGTCGTGTTCCGGCGCCGGAGCGGTTTGCTCGCGCCAGGTATTGCGCGTCACTCGCGTCACCTCAACCCACCGAGACCGTCGAGCTGACACTTCCGGCCGTGAGGGTCACGGATTGCGATCGGGTGCCGCTCGGCACCGAGAGCGTCCACGCCCCCGGTGGCAGCGCGATCCGGGAGGTGTTGCCCACGGCGGGCATCACCCCCAGCGTGATCACCTCGCCGCCGGTGCAGTACGTGTCGGCGACATGGGTCGCCGTCACGGTCTTGCCCACCGCCGAGGCGTTGTACGGGCCGAAGCGCACCCCGGCGAGCGCGACGTTCGCCGTCGCCGTCTGCCCCGCGACCACACTCGTCAGTGGCAGCGAGGCGGGCCGGGCATCCTGACACGAACCGGCCCAGGCGCCGTAGGCGGCCGGGAACAACCGGGTGGCGGTGAACGAGCTGGTGGTGGCCGAGCTCAGACACGCCTGCTGCGGGCTGGCCGTGGCGCAGCTCGGGGGGCTGCGGCGAGTGGTCGCGCTCGGCCACAGCGTCGTCGTCAGATACGGCCGAAAGGCGTTGGTGCCGAACGATGTCGGCATCGAGGTTCCCGACGGCAGCACCAGGGTCGCGGTGAGCGAGCCCGGGTCACCCAGGCTCAGGGTGGTCTTGACGACCGAGTTGGCCACGATGCCGCTGCCGGCGTCGGAGGCGCCGGCGAAGCCGCTGATGTCGACCATGCCACTGCGCGAGGCCGTCGCGTAGACGTTGCTCGAGGCGGTGAGGTTGGTGAACACGGCACAGCCGTCGTCGCCGGTGGTCTCCGTACCCAGGGTCGTTCCGCTGGAGTTGCGCAACACCACTTGCGCATTGGGTATCGCCGCCCCCGAGGAATCCAGGACGTAGGCCGCCAGGGAGCCCTTGCCGGTGTCCAGTCCACCGCTGCTGGCGTTGAACCCCAGGCTGCGCATGGTCTCGGTGGTGACCGGCTTGGTGGTTCCCATGTTGGACCAGGTGACCGTGACCGTGACCCGCTTCGCGGCCAACCGACCGGTCCCGGTGCACGCGGACACGGCACCGTTGTACGTGGTGTAGGTGGCGTCCTGGGTGATGGTGTAGGTGGTTCCGCCCACGGTCTGGGTACCCACCACCACGCGGCCGTCGGGGATGTCCACGGCCGAGACCTGACGCAGCGCCTCGGCCTGGCTCGCGGCGAGGGTGGCAGCCGCCGTCCGCCGCCCGGAATCGGCTGTCACACGGAGGGTTCCGGTCACCAGGGTGGCCGTCACCGTGGCGGCGATGCCCATGAGCACCGCCGAGATGACAGCCTCCATCACGGTGAAACCGTCGTCCGGCCGGCGTGGTCGGCTCATGGGGCGTCGTCCCTCCTGCGGTCTGAGAGTCCAGCTGCTGCATCGGCCGTCTCCGAGGTCACCTGGAGCGCCCGGAGCGCGCGTCACCCGAGGGGTTCACCAGATGCCGGTGGACCCGGGGTGCTCCGCTGCGCGGAGCACCCCGGGTCCACGGTTGTGGCAGACCGGATCAGTAGTCGGTGTTGGCGATGCAGGCGGTGTCCTGTAGCCCACCGGATGCGGAGTACTTCCAGACGGTCTTGTCACCGGCCGAGTTGGTCAGGTCGACGCACCACTTGGTCGGGTTGGTGAAGTTGGTCCCGGTCAGGGTGATGGTGGTCCGGCTCTGGCGGGCGATGTTGTTGCCGTTCAGGGTGTACTGGCCACCAGCCAGGGCGACGGTGGGCGCAGCGGTGTTGTCCACGTAGTACGTGGCCACCTCCTTGCCGATCGCGGTGACGTCGGCCTTGGTGGCGGTGTCCTCGGCCTTCTTGCGCTGGCTCAGGAAGACCGGGATGGCGATCGCGGCCAGGATGCCGATGATGATCATCACGACGAGGAGCTCGATCAGGGTGAAGCCCTGGTCCTTCTCGTCGAGGGACTTGCGGATGCGAGCGAGCATCGAGTGCTCTCCTTCGATTCGGATGGCGAGGCCCGTCGAACCCGTTCGCAGACATAGGGTCAGGGCCGATTGCGATGACACGAGGGGTATCGGCGACGTAGGGCCACCACTTGAGCCGAATCCCCCGAACAGGCGAGGGCCGGCCCGAGCCCGCAGGATCCCGTCGAGCGCCCTACTTGATGAGGTTGAACACCGAGAAGATGGGCATGTACAACGCGATGATCATGCCGCCGATGATGGCGCCGAGAACGGCGATCATGAGCGGCTCGATCAGGCTGGTCAGCGCCTCGGCTGTCGCCTCGACCTCTTGATCATAGAAGTCGGAGATCTTGTGCAGCATGGTGTCCATGGCCCCGGTGTCCTCGCCGACAGCGAGCATCTGCACGACCATCGGCGGGAACACCTTGTGCTGGGTGAGTGGTGCCGTGAGTGACTCACCGCGACGCACATTCTCCTCGATGGCCTTCGAGGCATCGCGGATGACGATGTTGCCACTGGTGTCCCCGACGATCTCGAGGCTCTGCAGGATCGGCACCCCGGACTGCAGCATGGTGCCCAGGTTGCGCGTGAACCGGCTGATCGCCACCTTCTGGAACAAGGGGCCGAAGACCGGCACCCTCAACTTCATCGGGTCGACCACCCGGCGCACGCGCTCTTGGTCCTTGATCCGGCTCCAGACGACGGCCCAGATGATTCCACAGACCAAGATGACGGGCGCCGACACCCGCAGCGCACTCGACATGAACACCAACACCTTGGTCGGTGCCGGCAGCTCACCCCCGAGGTCCTTGAACATCTTGGCGAAGATCGGAACGATGAACAGCAACATGCCGATCACGGCGATCACGGCGATCGCGAACACCACGGTGGGGTAGGTCATCGCCGACTTGATCTTCGAGCGGAGTTTGACCTCGGCCTCGTAGTTGGCGGCGATCTGCAGCAGCACCGAGTCCAGGAAGCCGCCGACCTCACCGGCTCGGGTCATGTTCACCAGCAGCGGCGGGAACACCTCGGGGTGGTGGGCCATCGCCGTGGACAGCGACTGGCCTGCCTCGACCGACCCCCTGACCTCGCCGAGGGTCTTGGCGAGCTTGGCGTTCTCGGTCTGCTCGGACAGGATCGCCAGCGCGCGCAGCAACGACAGCCCCGAGTTGATCATCGTCGCGAACTGCCGGCTCATCACCGCCAGGTCCTTCAGCCCGACCCCACCACCGAACGGCAGCGAGATCTCACGGTTCATCCCCGCGTTGGCCTCACGGATCGAGATGGGTGCGTAGCCCATGCCCCGCAGCTTCTGCGCCAGCGCCGCCTCGGTCGGGGCATCGAGTTTGCCGTTGACCAGCTTGCCCTTGCGGTCACGAACGGAGTATTCGAAGGTCTTGGTGGCCGTGCTCATCACTGATCTCCTGGCGCTCAGAACCGGCCGACGAGGCGGTTGAAGTCCTCGATGTGGTGGCACTTCTCCCGACCCTGCTCCAACGAGATCCGTCCGGTGCGCACCAACTCGGCCAGGTGCTGGTCGAGCGTGTGCATGCCGTACTGGGCTCCCGCCTGCAACGCGGAGTAGATCTGGTGGGTCTTGCCCTCACGGATCAGGTTGCGGATCGCCGGCGTGGCGACCATCACCTCGGTGGCCGCCGCCCGGCCCCGTCCGTCGCGGGTCTTGCACAGGGTCTGACAGACGACACCCTGGATCGCCCCGGCGAGCTGAACGCGCACCTGCTGCTGCTGATGGGGCGGGAAGACGTCGATGACCCGGTCGATGGTCTGTCCGGCGTCCTGGGTGTGCAGGGTGGCGAAGACCAGGTGACCCGTCTCGGCCGCGGTCAGCGCCACCGAGATCGTCTCCAGGTCCCGCATCTCACCGACCAGGATGATGTCCGGGTCCTGACGCAGCACGTGCTTGAGGGCGTTGCCGAACGAGAGCGTGTCCTCGCCCACCTCGCGCTGGTTGACCATGCACGACTTGTGCCGGTGGAGGAACTCGATCGGGTCCTCCACGGTCATGATGTGGTCCTTGCGGGTGCGGTTGGCCAGGTCGACCAGCGCCGCCAGCGTCGTCGACTTGCCCGAGCCCGTCGGACCGGTCACCAGCACCATGCCGCGCGGCAGCGCGGCGAAGTTCGAGACGGACGGCGGGATGCCGAGCTTCTCGAGCGAGTGGATCTCGTACGGGATGCGCCGGAATGCCGCCCCCAGCGCCTCGCGCTGGCGGTAGACGTTCACCCGGAACCGGGCCTGGCCCGGCAGGGAGTAGGACATGTCGAGTTCGAGCTCGGCCTCGAAGCGTTCCCGCTGCTTCTGCGTCAGGATCGCGTAGATCACCCGCTGCAGGATCTGCGGCGTCAGCACCTGCTGATCGGGCAGCTCGACCAGGTCACCGTTGACCCGAGCCAGCGGCGGCGCACTGACGGTCAGGTGCAGGTCGGAGGCGCCCATCTCGATCATCGTGGTGAGCACGGCGCTCAGGTCGAGGTCGTTCTCCTCCACCTGCTGCTCGGTGCCCTTGCGCTCGAATCCCCCGCCCGGCGGCACCTGGGCCGGCGCGGCCCCGGGCTGTCGAGTCGGCTGCGGAGCGGGCTGCGGGGTCGGCTGCGCCGGTGTGGGGCGCTGTGCCGGGGCGAGCGGCGGCGGCGGAGCCAGCGTCGGCACCGGGGCGGCAGGCTGCATCGGCACCGGCGAGGGCGCCAGGGTCGGTGTCGCCGGCGGATACTGCGGCTGCGCGCTGTGCTCCAACGTCGCTCCTCGGTGACAGGGTGGTGCCCGGTTGACTCTGACTGGTGGATCGGTCGATGCCGCGGCGCGCTTGAGGCTCGCGGCCTCAGGCGACGACGCGCAGCACCTCTTCGAGCGAGGTGAGGCCGTCGCGCACCTTGTACATCCCGTCGGTCCGTAGCGAATGCATGCCCTGGGACGTGGCCACATCGGCCACCTGGGCGGCGGCCGAGCGCGCGACACACAGGCGCTCGATCTCCTCGGAGACCACCATCACCTCGTGCAGCGCCAACCGGCCCTTGTACCCGGTCTTGGCGCACGCCGCACAGCCCGCCGGCCGGTGCAGTTGCGGCACCGGCTCGCCGGGATGCCACGGGTACCGAGCCGCCAGCAGCTCCTTCTCACTCGGCTGGTAGGGCTCCTTGCACTTGACGCAGAGTTTGCGGGCCAGGCGTTGTGCCAGAACGCATTCCACCGCCGAGCCGACCAGGAAGGGCTCGATGCCCATCTCGGTCAAACGGGTGATCGCCGACGGCGCGTCGTTGGTGTGCAGGGTCGACAACACCAGGTGCCCGGTGAGCGCCGCCTCGATCGCGATCTGCGCGGTCTCGTGATCGCGGATCTCGCCGATCAGGACGACGTCCGGATCGGATCGCAGGATGGATCGCAGGGCGGCGGCGAACGTCAACCCCGCCTTGGTGTTCACCTGCACCTGGTTGATGCCCGGCAGCCGGTACTCGACCGGGTCCTCGACCGTGATGACGTTGATCTCGTCCCGGGCGATCGCGTTGAGGGTCGCGTACAGCGTCGTGGACTTGCCCGACCCGGTCGGACCGGTGACCAGCAGCATCCCGTAAGGCTTGCGATAGCTCGCGGCGTAGCGCTCGTAGTTGCTGGGGTCGAAGCCCAGGTCGGGCAGCGCGAGTCGAGCGGTGCTGTTGTCCAGCACCCGCATGACCACCTTCTCGCCCCAGACCGTGGGCAGCGTGGCCACCCGCAGGTCCATCTTCTTGCCCCCGGCGGTGACCGACAGCCGCCCGTCCTGGGGGACGCGGCGCACCGCGATGTCCATGTCGGACATGATCTTCAGGCGGGAGATCACCCCGGACTGGATGGAGCGGGGTGAGCGCATCACCTCGTGGAGCACCCCGTCGATGCGGTAGCGCACCCGGACGTCGTGCTCGGCGGGTTCGATGTGGATGTCGGAGGCCCCATCGCTGATCGCCTGGGTGATCAGCAGGTTCACGTAACGCACGATCGGCGCATCGTCGACCACCTCGGTGATCGTCGCCGGATCGTCGCGGTCGGCGTCCTCCGACAGCGCGGTACTGAGATCGTCCAGGTCACCGTCCGCACGGCAGTAACGCTCGATCGCGGCGAACAGGTCCTCGCGGGTGGCGACCACCGGGCGCGGCTCCAGGCCGGTCAGCGACCGGACGTCGTCCACCGCGAAGACATTGCCCGGATCGGCCATGGCCAGCACCAGCCGGCCGTCCTCGACCCCGATCGGCAGAACGGCATAGCGCCGGCACACCGCCTCGGAGACCAGGCTGACCGTGTGACCGTCGATCGGATGATCGGCCAGGTCGACGAAGGGCAGGCCGATCTGCGCGGCCAGGGCCTGCACCAGCTGGGCCTCGGTGAGCACCCCGTGCTCGACCAGGATGCGGCCCAGGCTGCGCCCCACCCGCTCGTGCTCGTCGTAGGCAGCCGCCAGTTGCCCCTCGTCGACGAGCCGTGCATCGAGCAGGATGTCGGCCAGCTGTCTCACGGGCGCCCGCCACGACACGGCCTCATGGAGCGGGTTTCGGCGGCCCGGGCCCCGGGCTTGAGCCCCGCCGGCCGCGCTAGCCCGCCCGGCCCCGTGCGGCCGATCGGCGGTCGAGCTCGAGCTTGCCGGCGGCACGCATCACGTCGAGCGGCGGCCGCTGCCCGGTCATCAGGCGAACCTGTCCCTCGGCCTGATGGACGAGCATCGCGAACCCCCCGCTCACGGCGCCGCCGGCGCTCTGCCAGGCGTGGGCCAGCGGGGTCGGCCACGGGTCGTACCGCACGTCGAGCAGCACCGGGACGACCGGCCCGGCCGACACCGCGTCGGCCAGATCCTCGGCCAGGGCGTCACCGGCCTCGCCCGGCAGCGTCGAGATGACCGCCGACCCCGGCGGCAGGGCAGCCAGGCGTCGAGCCGCCGTGGGGACGTCCAGCGTGTCCAGTTCGGGGTCGACCCCGAGCCGGCGCGCCGCGGCCAGCAGCGGAGCGGCCCGTTCCCGAGAGCGGACGAGCACCTCGGCCACCGGGCACCCGAGGTCGCGCAACGCGGCCAGGGCGGACGCCGCGGTGGCGCCACCGCCGAGCACCACGGCCCGCGGCACGGCCGTGGCACCGGCCTCACCGAGGGCGTGGATGATCCCGTAGACGTCGGTGTTGTACCCCTGCAGCCGGATCGCGGCCCCCGGGAGCCCGGAGCTCTCGACCACCACCGTGTTGACGGCGCCCACCTGTACCGCCAGCTCACTCTGACCCGCGAGGTGAGGTTGCGCCGCCCGCTTGAGCGGCATCGTGAGCGACAGACCGGCCCACTCGGCGTCCACCGTGCTCAGGAAGTGGGCCAACTCGGGCTCGTCGATGTCGAACGCCTCGTAGGTCCAGGTGTCCAGGCCCAGCGCGGCGTAGGCAGCTCGGTGCATCAGGGGTGACAGCGAGTGCGCGATCGGGTGGCCGAGCACCGCTGCCCGCCGTCCGGCGGTCACCTCATCGTCCCGGGTGGGCGGCCAGCCACTTGTCGAGTTCTGCCTTGATCACGGCGAACTCGGCCTCGGTGGTGGCGAACTTGGTCTCACCCGTGTCGGGGTTGACCGCCACGAAGTACAGCCACGGCCCCTCGGCGGGGTGGAGTACCCCCTGGATCGCCACCGTTCCAGGGCTGCAGATCGCCCCGACCGGCAGCCCGGCGCGCCGGTAGGTGTTGTACGGGGAGTCGACCGTGGTGTCCTTCACCGAGACCGCGACCTTGCGGCGGTTCAACGCGTAGTTGACCGTCGTGTCCAGCTGCAGGGGTCGGTTCTGGGCCATCCGGTTGGCGAACACGCGGGCGATCTTCGGCGCATCGGCGTCCGATCCCCGTTCGGCCTCCACCAGGCTCGCCTCGATGATCACGTTCTTCCACTGCCGAGGTTCGACACCGAGTTGGGTCAGTTCCGTCTTGGTCTTCTGCACCATCTCGGAGACCAGGTCGACCGCGGTGGTCTGCGGCGAGATCTCGTAGGTCGCGGGGAACAACCAGCCCTCGGCCCGGCCGCCTGCCTCGGCCGGCAGGCCGATCTCGGCGGGTTGCTTCACCGCAGCCTGGAAATCGGCCAGCGGGATGCCGGTGGCCGTGGCCAGACTGGCGAGGATCTCGACCAGGCGCTTGCCCTCTTGGATGGTCACCTTCTTGACGATGCGGTTCGCGGGGTCGGCCAGCACCTCCAGAGCCCCGGCGGCGCTCATCTGCTTGCGCAGGGTGTAGACGCCGGGCTGGATCTTCGAGGCCCGGGTGTCCTTGTCGGCCAGCGACACGAAGGCGTCGGCCGTCTTGACGACGTCCGCCTCCCGCAGCACCCGGCCGATGGCTGCGCCGGTGGCGCCCTCCGGGATGGTCACGCTGACCTGACCGGTGCCCGGGCCCGGGTAGTCGTCCGGGGCGAACAGCGAATTGATCAGCGGGCGGATGGTGAACCAGGCCAGCGCAGCCGCGGCCAGCAGCACCCCGAGCCCGATGAGGACCGAGACCCGGCCCCGGCGCGACCGGGTACGACGGCGCTTCTCGGTCTCGCGAGCCGCCCGTCGCTGGCGCACGGGGGGCGGGGACGACGCGCCCAGGGGCATGTCGCTCACGACGGCGGTGCCTCCGCTCTCTGCGCGCCGGACCTTCCGGCATCGTCCCCCCGCACACCCTGCCCAGCCACGGCGGCGCTCGCCACCGGCTGTCCGGGTGGTCGCCCGGTGGCGCGTTCGGCGTCCAGGGCAGCCTGCAAGATCACCACCGCGGCCGCCTGGTCGATCACCGGGCGGCTACGGCGTTGCTTCCTGCCGACATCGCGCATCGAGCGGGCGGCCGTCACCGTGCTCAGCCGTTCATCGACCAGCCGGACGCCGACCGGCGCCACTCGGCGCGCGACCGCCTCAGCGTATCCGCGGGCTGCGGCCGCCGCAGGCCCCTCGGCACCAGCGAGCGTCAACGGCAGCCCGATCAGTACCTCGACGGCCTGATACTCCTCGACCAGCCGAGCCAATTGATCGATATCCGTGGCCGGAACATCACTGTCCGCAGCACGCGCCAGAGTGCACTCGGGGACCGCGAGCATCCCGTCGGGATCGCACCGGGCCACCCCGACGCGCACGCTGCCGACGTCGACAGCGAGCCGGACGCCGCGCCTCACCGGCGCGTGACGATCTCTCCGACGGCGTGTTCCACCCGCTGCAGCGCCTCGGGCAGCTTCGAGACATCGGAGCCACCGCCCTGGGCCACCTCGGGTGAGCCACCACCACCGCCGCCGAGCACGGCGGACGCCTGCTTGACCAGATCGCCGGCCCGCACCCCCCAGCGCCGCGCCTCGTCGTTGGTGGCCACCACGACCAGCGGCCGCCCCTTGGCCCGGCCTGCCACGGCCACCACCGCGGGCGAGTCGGAGGGCATCCGGCCTCGGACGTCGAGGGCCAGCGAGCGCAGCTCGTCGGTCGAGACGTCCCCCGCGTCATGGGTGACCACCCGGACGCCGAACACCTCGGCCGCCCCGTCGACCAGGGCGCCGGCGCCGGCCAGCACCGCGGCCGCGCGCATCGCGTCGATCTCCTTGGTGGCATCGCGCAGTTGGGCCACCAGCGAGGCCACCCGATCGGTGAGCTCCTCCGGACGCACCTTGAGGGCATCGGTCAGCTGCGAGACCAGCACGTGTTCGCGAGCGGCGAACTGGTAGGCGTCCACGCCCACCAACGCCTCGACCCGACGCACCCCGGAGCCGATCGACCCCTCGCCGAGCAACCGGACCATGCCGAGCTGCCCCGAGCGGGGCGCGTGGGTACCGCCACACAGTTCGCGGGTCCAGTCCCCCACCGAGATCACCCGAACCCGGTCGCCGTACTTCTCGCCGAACAGCGCCATCGCCCCGGCCGCCCGGGCCTGCTCCTGGGTCATCACCTCGGCCCGCACCTCGAGGTCCTCGATGAGCAGGGCGTTGACCCGCGCCTCGACATCGCGCAGGGCACTCGCGGGCAGCGCTGCGTTGGCGTGGAAGTCGAACCGGAACCGGCCCGGGGAATTCTCCGAACCCGCCTGGGTCGCGGTGTCGCCCAACGCTTCTCGGATGGCTTTGTGCACCATGTGGGTCGCGGTGTGCGACCGGCTGATCGCCTTGCGACGCTCGACGTCCACCTCGGCGCGCGCCGGGGCACCGACCTTGACCTCACCGCTGAGCACGCGGGCGCGGTGCACCACCAGCCCCGTGATCGGCGACTGGACGTCGTCCACCTGGATGACCGCACCGTCGAGTTCGATCACCCCACCGTCGGCGAGCTGGCCGCCGCCCTCGGCGTAGAAGGGGGTGCGCTCGAGGACCACCTCGACGTTCTGCCCCTCGTGCGCCACGTCGGCGCGCACGCCGTCCACCAGCAGCGCCCGCACTCCCGCCTCACCGGCGAGGTGGTCGTACCCGATGAACTCGACCGGTGCCCCGAGGGTCTCGGCGATCGAGCGGTAGACCGTGGTGTCCACGTGGCCGGTCTTCTTGGCCGCGGCGTCGGCCCGGGCCCGCTGGCGCTGCTCGGTCATCAGCCGGCGGAACTCGCCCTCGTCGACGCTCAGCCCCTGTTCGGCCGCCATCTCGAGGGTGAGGTCGATCGGGAAGCCATAGGTGTCGTGCAGCTGGAACGCCTTGGCGCCCGAGAGCACCACCGGACCGGTTCCGGCGCCCGACTTCGCCTCGCGCACCGCGACGTCCAGGATCGTGGTGCCCGAGCTCAGGGTCTGCCGGAACGCCTCCTCCTCGGCGGCGACCACCTGGCTGATCCGCGAGAACTCGCCCTCGAGCTCGGGGTAGGACGCCTTCATCACGTTCTTGGAGACGGTGGTCAGGTCGACCAGCGTGGGGTCCTCGACCCCCAACAGCCGGACGGCGCGCACCACCCGGCGCAGGATGCGCCGCAGCACGTAGCCCCGGGCCTCGTTGGACGGCGTCACGCCGTCCCCGATCAGCATCAGGCCACTGCGCACGTGGTCGGCGATCACCCGCATCCGGATGTCGTCGCTCGGGTCGCCGGCCGCCGTGGCCGCGCCGTAGCGCTTACCGGACAGCTCCTCCATGCGCGCGATGACGGGGTACACCTCGTCGATCTCGTACATGTTGTCCTTGCCCTGCAGCAGGTAGGCGACCCGCTCCTGGCCGAGCCCGGTGTCGATGTTCTTGGCCGGCAGCTCGCCGAGGATCTCGTAGCCCTCCTTGCCCGGACCCTCGCCGCGCAGGTTCTGCATGAACACCAGGTTCCAGAACTCGAGGTAGCGGTCGCCGGCGTCCCAGTCGCGGTCGGCGCCGAACTCGGGGCCGCGGTCGATCAGGATCTCGCTGCACGGGCCGCACGGGCCGGGAACGCCCATCGACCAGTAGTTGTCCTTCATGCCCAGCCGCACGATGCGGTCGTCGTCCAGACCGGCGACCTTCTTCCACAACGCGATCGCCTCGTCGTCGTCGACGTAGACCGAGACGTAGAGGTCCTTCTCCGCGAAGCCGAACCCGCCGTCCGCGATCGGCTTGGTGGTGAGTTCCCAGGCGAGCTCGATGGCGCCTTCCTTGAAGTAGTCGCCGAAGGAGAAGTTGCCGTTCATCTGGAAGAACGTGCCGTGCCGGGTGGTCTTGCCGACCTCGTCGATGTCCAGGGTGCGCACGCACTTCTGCACGCTGGTCGCCCGCAGGTAGGGCGGGGTCTCCTGGCCGAGGAAGTACGGCTTGAACGGCACCATGCCGGCATTGACGAACAGCAGGGTGGGGTCGTCGTAGAGCAGGGGGGCACTCGGCACCACGGTGTGGCCACGGCCTTCGAAGAAGCTCAGCCAGCGACGACGGATCTCTGCGGACTCCATGACGTCAACGGTCCCTTCAGCGATCGCGCTCTGTCATCGGGTTTTCGAGCAGGTCACGAGCCTGCTCGGGGGTCAGTGTGGGCCGGGTCGTGCCGGCGGGCGCATCGGCCGAGTCGTCGACGCCGAGCGCCACGCGCAGTTCGGCCTCACGTTCGGCCATGCCCTCGCGGACGAGGTCGCCGAACTCCCGCGCTCGCTCGCCGAGCGCACCGCCCGCGGCCAGGGCGCTCAGTCGGCGGACGGCGTACACCCCCAGGGCGGCGCCCAGCAGCACCCAGAACAGGCGCCGGATCAATCCGAACATGGTGGCCTCCCCTGCCTTCGTCAGCGATGCGTGGTGAGCGGTGCCGTGATCAGCGGGCGGCGCGGCGCGCCTCGCGGGCCTTGCGGCCGTTCACGGCCTGCCGGACGCCGTAGCTGAACGCCGCCACCTTGACCACCGGCGATCCCAGGGTCGCCGCGAACAACGACGTCAGGGCCGAGATGTTGGTGGACACCTGCGCCACGTTGGAGGTGATGGTGTCGACCTTGGTCAGCTGCTGGTTGGTGGTGGCCACGGTCGTGGTCACCTCGGACAGCAGCGGTGTGGTGCCGTCGCTCACCCCGCGCACCGTCAACCGGGTCTCGTCCAGTACCCGCCCCAGCTTGATCAACGGCACCCCGAGGAAGCCGACCAGCAGCAGGAACGCGCAGGCAATGATGAGCAGAGCGATGTCGCCGACAGACATGGCCCGACCCTACCGCGCTCGTTCGCCCCGCTGGCGCGCGCTGGTGCTGCACCCGGGGACCGACCGCGGCATCACCCGAACGGCACCGTCACCCCCATCCGGCGGAGGCGGTCGAGCCTGGATCACGGCCCCCGGTCGTCCCTGCCTGCGCCGGCTGGCCGCCGTTCGGGTGGCGCCGGACCGCCGAGGGTGAGGTGGATCCACGGTCATTGCTGAACGTAGTCATCCGTATCCACTCTGTAGATGTCATCCACAGCACGCATTGGGAGGAATCCACTCGTGATTCACCGTCGCCCGACCCGCTGGATCGCCAGAGCCGCTGGGCTGGCCCTCGCGCTCACCGCCACCATCGCCGCCGGCACCGCGCTCACTGCGGCGCCCGCGTCGGCCGCCACCTGCCCCGCCCGCTCGGTGAGCAAGCCGTTCACGGGCTTCGGTGATTCCAACGACTACTTCCTCGCACCCGCTGGTGCCTTCGAATCCGGAGCCCCGGGGTGGTCGCAGTACGGCACCAGTCTGGTGGCCAACAACGAGCCGTGGCGGGTCAACGGCTATGGCAGCTACGGCCTGAGGATCGGGGCCAACGGATCGGCCTCGACCCCGAGCATGTGCATCGCCACCGCCGAGGACTCGATGCGCTTCTTCTACAAGGCTCCCGGGGTCGGTGGCTCCGCCTTGCAGGTGTTCATCGAGGTGACCAGCGGCGTCAAGTACGCCACGAACCAGTTCACCGTCGACGGCACCTCCTCGGGCTGGAACGTGTCCCCGCGGATCATGCTGCCGGACATCAGGGATGCCTCCGGCGTGCAGTACGTCAAGATCACCTTCCGGCCGGTCAACACGCAGGCCCCCTGGGTCATCGATGACGTCGAGATCGACCCGTGGCGCACGCTGTGACCGCTCGGCTCGACTGACCCGATCCGGCGGGACCCGGCCCGGAGGATCGGCGAGCCAGCAGCCCCCGAGGCCGAGCGACAGCCGGCCCGGGGGCTCTGGCGTACCCGGGTCAGGACGACGTGGGCGGTGATCCGGCCGAGGGGTCACCGGCCGCCCCCCGCAGCACCGCCCGGATCCGCTCCAGCCGCGCGGCGATGTCGCGCTCGGTGCCACGCCCGGTGGGTCGGTAGTAGATCCGGTCGGCCAGGGCATCGGGCAGGTACTGCTGCTCGACCACCCCGCGGGGATCATCGTGGGCGTAGCGATACCCCTGGCCGTGGCCGAGCTGGGCCGCCCCGCGGTAGCTGCCGTCGCGCAGGTGAGTGGGTACCGCCCCCGCCGCACCGCCCGAGAGCCCCGCCCGGACGTCGCCGATCGCCTGGTCGATGGCCAGGTAGGCCGCATTCGACTTGGGGGCGGTTGCCAGGTGCACCACCGCCTGCGCCAAGATGATCCGCGCCTCGGGCATGCCGACCAACGCCACGGCCTGGGCGGCCGCGACGGCGGTGGGCAGGGCGGTGGGATCGGCTGCGCCGATGTCCTCACTGGCCGAGATCATCAGTCGCCGAGCGACGAACCGCGGGTCCTCCCCCGCCTCGAGCATCCTGGCCAGGTAGTGCACGGCGGCGTCCACATCGCTGCCCCGGATCGACTTGATGAAGGCGCTGGCCACGTCGTAGTGCTGGTCACCGTTCGCGTCGTAGCGCACCGCCGCCCGGTCGATCGCCTGCTCGGTCCGTGCCAGGCTGACCCGGTCCTCCCCGGCACTCAGCGCCGCCCCGGCCGCCGCTTCGAGGCCGGTCAGCGCGCGCCGGGCATCACCCCCGGCGACGCGGATCAGATGGGCCAGGGCGTCGCTGTCCAGGCTCACGGCGCCGTCGAGGCCCCGCGGGTCCGTCAACGCCCTACGCATCAAGATCTCGAGGTCGTCGTCGCCGAGCGGCTGCAGCGTGAGCACCAACGAGCGCGACAGCAGCGGCGCGACCACGCTGAACGAGGGGTTCTCGGTGGTCGCCGCGATCAGCACGACCCAGCGGTTCTCCACCCCGGGCAGCAGGGCGTCCTGTTGGGCCTTGGTGAAGCGGTGGATCTCGTCGAGGAACAGCACGGTCTCGCGGCGGTTGAGCTGTGCCAGATCGCGCGCCTGGTCCATCACCGCCCGCACGTCCCGCACCCCCGCGGTGACCGCCGACAGCTCCACGAACCGCCGTCCGGTCGCCCGGGACACCACGTGCGCCAAGGTCGTCTTGCCGGTTCCGGGTGGCCCCCAGAGGATCACCGAGGCGGGTCCGGCGCGGCCGGCCGATCCGGGCGCACCCTCGGCGAGCCGGCGCAGCGGCGAGCCCGGCTCGAGCAGGTGCGACTGCCCGATGAGCTCCTCGACGGCACGGGGCCTCATCCGGACGGCCAGGGGTGCGGTACCACCCGGACGGCCGGGCTCGGCGATCTCGGTGGGGTCGGGTGCGAACAGGTCATGCACACCTGCCACGCTATCTGCCGTGCTGCAGTGGTTGGGTGGGCGGATCCATCGATCGGCCCGATGGTTCGTGGCCGTCTGGCTCGTTCTGCTGGTGTTCGCGTTCGCGGCCGCCAGCGGTGCCTTGGGCTTCACCGGTCTGTTCGAACGTTTGAAGGCGGGCAACGCCCCCACCGTCCCCGGCGAGAGCCGGGACGGTCAGGACCTGCTGGCGCGCGCCGATCCCGGCCAGACCTCCGTCCTCCTGCTCGCCGAGGGCATCGACCCCGCCGCGCCCACCCTGCCTGCCGTGCTGCAACCGGCCCGCGCCAAGCTCGCCGCGGTGCCGAACGTGGCGATGGTCGTCGACCCGTTCTTCCCCCCCGCCACCGCGACCGCGCCGTCGATGTTCGTCTCCACCGACCGAACGGCGATCATCGTCAGCGTGCGCCTGGCGCCCGAGTTGAGCGGGCCGGCGCAGGACGCGGTGACCGCGACCGTCGAGGAGCAGCTGAACCATCTCGGCGATCAACTGCGCACCCTGGGCGCCGACCGGATCACCATCGGCGGCGTCCAGCAGCTCGTCGACGAGGTCAACGCTCAGGTGCAGGAGGACCTGCGCATCGGTGAGGCGATCGCCCTGCCGATCAGCCTGGCGGTGATGGTGCTGGTCTTCGGCGGCCTGCTCGCCGCCGGCCTGCCGATCATCGGCGCGATCGCCTCGATCGGCGGCGGCCTGGCCAGCCTGCTGCTGTTCTCGCTGATCATGGAACTGGACTCCAGCGTGCCGAGCGTGGTGAGCGTGCTCGGGCTGGGGCTCTGCATCGACTACGGCCTGCTGCTGGTCAGCCGGTTCCGCGAGGAGGTCCGCCGACTGCACCTGGAGAACGGCGACCGCGCCCGCCGGCCGGACGAAGCGGTGATGCGTGGCGCGCTCGAACACACCCTCGGGACGGCGGGACGCACCGTGCTGTTCAGCGGCATCACGGTCGCGATCAGCCTGTCCGGTCTGCTCTTCTTCCATGCCTCGATCCTGCGAGCGGTCGGTGCGGCCGGGGTGAGTGTGGTCGTGGTCGCCGTCCTGGTCGCGATCACCCTGGTGCCCGCCCTGCTCGCCCTGGCCGGAACCCGGATGGTGCGCCCGGGCATCACCCACTGGATTCCCGGCCTGAACCGGCTCGCTCGGCGGCTGGGCGACATCGCACCCGAGGAGGGCGCCTTCTCGCGGCTGGCCCAGCGAGTGCAGCGGCGTCCGGTCGTGATCTTCCTCGGCTGCCTGGTGGCCCTGGCGGCTGCCGCGTGGCCGGTGCTGGGCATCGAGGTGGTCACCACCGGCACCTCGATCCTTCCCCCCGCCTCCCAGCAACGGCACCTGTTCGACACCATGGAGGCCTCCTTCCCCGCTCTGAACCCGGCGCCCATCCGGGTCGTGGGGCGCGACGCCGCCGCGGTGAAGGCGCTGGCGGCCCGCCTTCCCTCGGTCGAGGGGGTGGCCTCCGTCGACCCGGTGCAAGTGCTCGGCCAGGGGGCCGACCGCATCGCCGTGGTCGGGGTTCGTCCGGACGGCGACCCCCGGCTGAGCGCGGGCCGGGCCGTGGTCGACCGGATCCGGGACCTGCGAGGCGAGAACGACTCGATCCTGGTGACCGGTGAAACGGCCGTGGTCCGGGACTTCATGTCCGACATCGCTCACCGGGCTCCGCTGGCGATCGGCGTCGTGGCGCTCACCACGGTCGTCCTGCTCTTCCTGATGACCGGCTCGATCCTCATCCCGATCAAGGCGCTCGTGATGAACACGGTCTCGCTCGGCGCGAGCTTCGGCGTCCTGGTCTGGATCTTCCAGCAAGGCCACCTCGAGGGACTGCTGGGCTTCACCTCGACCGGCGGTATCGACCAGACGGTGCCGGCGTTGGCGCTGGCCTTCGCGTTCGGACTGTCGATGGACTACGAGGTCTTCCTGCTGTCGCGGATCAAGGAGACCCGCGACCAGCTCGGCGGCGCCGGCCCCGGCGTCAACGACGTCGCGGTGCGCCAGGGGCTGCAGCACTCGGGCCGGATCATCACCTCGGCCGCGCTCATCGTGGTGATCGTCTTCGCCGGGTTCGCCGCCGGAAAGCTGCTCATCATCAAGCAGATCGGGGTCGCCCTGGCCGTGGCGGTCGCGGTCGACGCCACCGTGGTGCGGATGCTGCTGGTGCCCGCGACCATGACGCTGCTCGGCGAGTGGAACTGGTGGGCGCCCGAGCCGTTGCGCCGGTTGCACGAGCGGTTCGGCATCCGCGAGGGCTGAGCCCGGCGACTCGCGCCCTCAGCCGGCGGCGGCGAAGACCGCCTCGATGACGCGCAGGTTGGCGATCGAGTCCTGCGGGCCGACCGCAGGTGGCGCGCCGTCCAGGACGTGGGCGGCGAACGCATCGGCCTGGGTGGCGTACTGGTCGGCCACCGGGAACTCGATGCGCCGGACGGCGGGGTCGACCGGCGGCGCCCCACCGTGGGTGAGCGTCACGTGGGTGGGGCGGTCCGGGGGGATGTTGAACGGGATCCACAGCTCGATCCGGCCGGCCTCGCCCATGATGTGCACCCACTGGCCGTCCTCGATCGAGGTGGCGCAGGCGAAGGTCGCACTTCCCGTGGGGAATCGGAGCAACCCGGCGGTGACTGTGTCGGTGCCGAAACTGCCGTGAAGGTGGCGCCGCTCGATGGTCGCCCCGATCACCTCGGGTTCGGCCTCGAACAGCCAGCGCGCCGAGTTGATCGCGTAGCAGCCGACGTCGTAGAGGGCGCCGCCACCGAACTGGACGACGTTGCGGATGTCGCCGGGGTCGAGGTTGTGGTAGCCGAAGAAGGTCTGGATGTGCCGCAGGGTGCCGATCTCGCCCGAGGCGACCAGGCGCTTGACCTCGAGCCAACTCGGGTGGGTGCGGTACATGAAGGCCTCGACCACCTTCACCCCGTGGCGCTGTGCCTCGGCGAACACCGTCTCGGCCTCGGCCGCGTTCAGGGCGAACGGCTTCTCGGCCAGCACGTGTTTGCCTGCCCGGATCGCCGCGAGGTTCCACTCGGTGTGCAGGTGGTTGGGCAACGGGTTGTAGACGGCGTCGATGTCGGCGTCGGCCAGCAGGGCCTCGTAGGAGCCGTGGGCTCGCGAGATCCCGAGCCGGGCCGCCGCAGCGTCGGCGGCCACCGGTGAGCGGGAGGCGATCGCGTCCACGCGGCACCGGGTGGACGACGCGATCCCCGGGATCACCTTGGTCGTCGCGATGGTGGCGGTCGAGATCACGCCGAGGCGCAGGACGTCGCTCATGGGGGCATTGTGGACCGGTCCGGGTCGGGTGTGGTGCCCACGACCCGAACCGGTCGAGTGTGCCGGCTCAGACGAACAGCAGCTGGGCGCCCTTGGTCAACTCGATGAAGTCGGCCGCGGTGATGATGCCCTCGACGTCATCGCGCAGATCGGGCATGTCGACCTTGAACATGTCCGCGGACAGCTTGCAGGCCCACAGGTGGCCACCGGCCGCGGTGATCAGGTCGAGGAACTCGGGCACCTCGGGCACCCCGAGCTCGGCGATCTGCTTCTTGAGCATCTTGGTCGCCATGCCGGTCATGGCCGGGGCCAGGGCCTGCGGCATGTGCAGGTCACTGCCGGGCAGGTGCATCGCGGCGTTGCCGGCGGGGCTGAACTGCAGGTCGTTCATCCGGGACTTGATGATCATGTCGAAACCCCAGAAGGTGAAGAACAGGTGGGTTTCGACGCCCTCTCCCAGCGCGGCGTTGCCCAGGATCAGCCCGGGGTAGGCCATGTCGAGGTTGCCCTTGGAGCAGATGATGGCGAGCTTGCGATCCTCGTCATCGTCGTCGAACGACGGGATGATCGGAGCGGTTTCGGCGGTCATGGCGTGACTTCCCTTGCAGGAGTGTGTGTTCGGGGGGGTTGGACGGAGCTCAGACGCAGCCGTGTGGCTTCGGCACGCCGGCGATGTAGGACATCTTGCGTCCCGGCTTCTTCGGGAACAGGACGAACTGCTCCTTGATCGGGATGCCTGCGACCTGCTGCACCCGGCGGGTGGTCGGGGTCTCGCCCTGGGCCTTGAAGTCCTCCCGCAGGAAGTGGATGACCTTCCAGTGGGCATCGGTCAGGTCGATGCCGATGTTGGCGGCGAGCACCTTGGCCAGGTCCTCGTCCCACTCGTCGTACTCGGTGAGGAAGCCCTCGTCGTTGACGGTGATGGACTTTCCGTTGATGGTGGTGACCGGCATGATTGCTCAGCCCTTTCGTGACGGGTTCTTGTGGTCCTTGGACTTCTTGCGGGCAGGTGACTCGGCCTCACCGGCAGCCCCCAGATCGCCGAGCACTGCGAGGGTGCGCGACAGGCCGCGCCGCACCTGCGGATCACGCATGTGGGACAGCAGCTTGATCGCGGACGGCGGTGGCGCCTCATCGACCTCCTGGATGTCGGAGATCGCGGTCGACAGGAGGTGCATGATCTGCGGCTGGGTCATCTGCTGCACCGTCTTCAGGATCAGCACCACGTTGGCGCCCAACGCCTCGAGGTCTTCCTCGCCGAAAGAGGTGACGACCTTGTCGACGATCTGCAGCAGGCCCTGCACGAAGGTGAAGTACCCCTTGCGCTCGGCGACCGCCAGGTTGTCGGTCAGCATCGTCATGCCCGGGGCGAGCAGGCCGGATGCCTCCCGGGCCAGCTCGGTGGCCGGGCCGACCTGGGCCAGCAGCAACTCCAGTTGCGGCAGCAGCCGGATCGCGGTGCGGGCGAACGAGGCCAGGTCCTCCAACGAGACATCGCGGGAGAGATCCTCGAGTTCACGGCTCGCCAGGTCCATGGCACCGTGGGCCACTGGCATCAGGTCGGCGGTCAACTCGCGCCAGCGGTCCCGTTCGCGGCGGGTGGTCTCCAGCTCGGCGGCCAGGTCGGCCAGCCGGGCCTCGATCCGGTCGAGCTGGCTCGGCTCGACCGGAGCCAGGGTCTCGGTCGCGGTCATGACCGGTCCTCGACCTGCTTGCCGGCCATCGACATCAGCGCGGAGACGGGCAGTTCCTTACCGGGCAGCAGGACGTTCCAGTAGATCCACCGGAACATGAGCTTGCCCCAGTGGTTGAGCTCGGTCTCCTTCAGCAGGCTGAACGGACCGATCCCGGGCAGCGGGTACTTGCCGGGCAGGGGCTCGGTGTCGTAGTTGAAGTCGATCAGCAGGCCCTTGCCGTGGCCACTCTCGATGAAGCAGTTGGCGTGCCCGTCGAACTTCTTGGTCATCGGGCGGCCGGCGATGTGCTCCAGGAAGTTCTCCGCGAACAGGTCGATGGCGAAGTGGGCCACCGAACCGGCCTTCGAGGCGGGGATGTCACTGGCATCGCCGAGGGCGAAGATGTTGTCGAACTTCTTGGACAGCAACGTCTCCTTGTCGACGGCGACGTAGTTCAGGTCGTCGCCGAGCCCGGAGCGGGCGATCATGTCCGAGCCCATGTTCAGCGGCACGGTGACCAGCAGGTCGAACGGGATCTCCCGCTCGTCATAGGAGACCAGCGTCTTGGTCTCGGGGTCGATCCGCTCGACCATGAAGTCGGGTTCGAGCGCGATCTTGCGATCCTCGAGCATGCCGCCGAGGTGCTTGCTGGCAACGGGTTTGGTGAACGCGCCCTCCAGCGGCGTCACGTAGGTGATCTCCACCTGATCACGGATACCGCGCTCGGCGAAGTGGGCGTCGGCCAGGAAGGTGAACTCGAGCGGCGCCACCGGACACTTGATCGGCATCTCGGTGATGTGGACGACGAGTCGGCCGCCCTTGAAATCCTTCAGCGCCTCGCCCAGGGCGACGGATCCCTCGTAGGTGTAGAACTCGTGCACGCTCTGGCGCCACACACTCGCGTCGTCCATGCCGGGGGTCTGGTCCGGCCGCGGCGTGGTGCCGGTGGCGATGATGAGCTGGTCGTAGTCGAGGCGGCTGCCGTCGGTGAGCAGCACGTGGTTCTCCTCCGGCACGATCCGGTCGACCTCGGTGGTGACCAGCTCGACGTCCTTGGGCAGCAGGTGCTGCTTCGGGCGGACGACGTCCTCGGGGCCGTAGACCCCGAACGGCAGCAACAGGAAGCCGGGCTGGTAGTAGTGCACCTGTTCGGGGTCGACCACCGTGATCTTCCACTCGGACGTGGGGAGCACGGGGCGCAGCTTGTTCACCGCCATCGTGCCCGCCGTTCCGGCACCGAGGACCAACAGGCGCTTCATGATGCGTTCCTTCCCTGAGGGATCTGTGAGGTCTGTGACGGTTGCGGATCACGCGAACGGACCCGGGACAGGGTGGCGGCCACCTTGGGCAGGGCCGCGAGTACGCGGGCCCGCTCGGCGTCGTCCAGGTCGTAGAGACCCTGGGGGGCGTCGGTCACGTCGGACGAGTCGGCAGGCACCGGGGGGGCGATCCCCCCGGCGAGCACCATGCCGACGAGCGAACTCCCGGACCGGATGAACGCCCGCGCGCAGTCGAAACCGTGCTGACCGGTGTGCATCGTGGGCTCGAACCGAGGGTCATCGGCCAGCTGCTGCCACTCCCGGGTACAGGTCTCCAGCAGGGTCGGATCGTCCAGCCGCTCGGCGAACCAGGGGCAGGGGTTGGACACCTCGGTGATCGGTCGGCCGTCCATGTCGGTCACCACCATCATCACGCCGAGCAGCTCGGCGGCGACCTGGGTGACCGCGGCCGCGAGGTCGACGTCGAGTGGCTGGGACCCGGCGCGCCCCTCGGCCTGCCGGGCCGGGGCGATCTCGGTGACACTCGCGGGGGCCGAGCCATCGAGCAGGGCCTGGATGTCCGCCGCCGGAAAACGCCACTGCCGGCCGATCTTGATGGCCGTCAGCCGGCCGTCCTCGGCCATGCGGTAGACGGTCGATCGGTCGACATGAAGCAGCTGCTGCACCTCATGCGCACTCAGCAGTGCCTTTTCTGCTGCTCTCTGCCGCTCCTGCATACTCTGCATATTAGGAACGCGTGCCCGTCCGCTCTCCAGGCACAAGGTCCCGAGCCTCGCATGCCAGAAGACGGGGACGCCGGGTCGGGCCCACCGCCCAGCCGGTAGCCTCCTGTCGGTGGGAGATCAGGGATGACGGACTTCGCGACGATCCGGCCCCCGACGAACACCGAGCCCCCGAGCGCCACCGCACCCCTGCGCCCCGGATGGTCCAGCCTCATCGTGGGCATGGCCCTGTCGCTGCTGATCATCCACCTGTCCAACCTGCACGATGATCACATCGGGCCGCTGTCCTGGTACACCACGGTGATCTGGTCGCTCCCCTTGGTGCTGAGCGTCCAGGGCGTGGCCGGTGCCCGCATCACGCGGCGGCGGGCGCACTCCCCCGCAGATCCGCCGTACCCGAGCCACGATGACGGGACGCATCCGGTGCCGTCCCTGGTGGTCGTGATGCCCACCATCGGCCGGCACGACACCCTGCCCGGGCTCGAACGCGCGGCGCACTCACTGGCCACCGAGCTGGCGGGCCACGTCGAACGGCTGCGCATCGATCTCGTGGTCGAGGAGGACTGCGAGACCATGGCCGACATCCTCCGGTTGTGCCGCTCGGTGCCCGCGGCCCGCGTCCTCGTCGTCCCGCGCGACTACCGCACCCCGAACGGCACCCGATTCAAGGCCCGGGCGAACCACTACGCCCTGCAGCAGCGCCTCGCCGACGGCGAGGACTCCGAACACCACTGGGTGCTGCACATGGACGACGACACCTCGCTGAGCCCGGACGCCGCTGCCCACATCGCGGCGGTGATCCGCCATCAGGCGTCGGGGCGCGGGCCGAAACTGCATCTGGCGCAAGGCATCCTGGCCTATCCGAGGCCCTACTCCGCGCGCCGCCTGACCTGGTACGCCGACGCCGTCCGCCCCGGATGTGACATGAGCTTCTTCGCCGTCACCACCGGCCGCGGCCGGCCCCGATCCGGGCTGCACGGCGAGTTGCTGTTGATCCGGGCCAGCGTCGAAGCCGAGATCGGCTGGGACTTCGGGCCGGATTCCCTGGTCGAGGACGCCCAGTTCGCCCTGCACTTCTGCGATCGCCACCCCGGGGCCAGCACGTGGTTCCCGGCCTGGTGTGAAGGGGCCTCACCGGCCTCGTTCACCGACTTCGTGCGGCAGCGGGAGCGATGGGTCTGGGGTTTGTTGCGGCTGCTCGGCGAGCCCGCTGTTCCCGTGCGCCATCGGCTGCGGCTGCTGCCGAGCGTGGCCATCTGGATGCTCACGCCGTTCAGCAACCCGTTCCTGCTGCTGCTGGTCGGCCTGGCGATCGGCAACCCGGCCATGGCGCCGACCTCGCCGCTGGCCGCCGCAGCCTGGTCGTTCAACTACGGCTTCTACGTCTGGCTGTACTGGGAGGGGTTCGCGGTCAACCGGCGATCCTGCCCCGGCAACCCGGGGTCGGCGTGGGAAGGGGTCGTGGTGGTGTTGCTGATGCCCGTGTTCTGCTCGATGGAATGCGTGGGCATCGTGTGCGGGGTGATGAAGTACCTGCGACGACGGCCCGTGCACTTCACCGTCATCCGCAAGCCGGCCTGACCCCACGCTCGGGGTCGAAGCCGCCACCTGTCGTCGGGACGGCGGTCGGCAGGGCGAGGTTCCCGGGGAGACACGCCGCGGTGCACGAGGCGGTTCGGTGAGATACGCATGGTTCATGACTGTGTTCCGCCGCCGCGCCACCCGAGCACGTCGCCCGCGCACCCCCGAGGGCTACGTGCCCGCGGCAGGCCGCGCCGCGTTCACCGGTCTGTACGACACGGTGGTCGCGCTCACGATGCGCGAACGCAGGTTCCGCGGCGATCTCGCCGATCGGCTGCTCGCCGACGCCGGCGCCGACGGCGCGCAGCTCAGGGTCGCCGACATCGGCGCAGGCACCGGAACCTTCGCGATCGCGCTCGCCACCCGTGGCGCGCAGGTCGACGCCGTCGACGGTGACGCGGAAGTGCTCGCTCGCGCGCGCCGCAAACCCGGTGCCGACCAGGTGTCCTGGCACGAGGGCCGCGCGGACGCACTGCCGCTGGCCGACGCGAGCGTCGACCGGGTCGTCTGCTCGCTGGTGCTGCACCACCTCGCGGACGCGGACAAGCACGCCGCGCTGGCCGAGGCCCATCGGGTCCTGCGTCCGGGCGGTCGGCTGCACATCGCCGACTGGGGAGCACCGCGCGACCCCGCGATGCCGGTGGCGTTCCGCATCCTTCAGCTCGTCGATGGACGCACCACGACGCAGGCGCACGCCGATGGCCTCGTGCCCGGGTTCATCTCCCGAGCAGGGTTCGCCAGTGTGCGCGTCGACGATCGCCTGCGCACCGTCTGGGGCCAGCTGGAATTGCTGTCCGCGACGAAGCACGCCGCCTGAGGCCGTAGCGAGCTACCTGATCACCCAGCGTCCGGGGGTGGCGCGTCGACGCCGGCCTCCTTGCGCTGCTCGGGCGTGATGGGGGCGGGCGCACCCGTGAGCGGGTCGAAACCGCCCCCGGACTTGGGGAACGCGATCACGTCGCGGATCGAGTCGGCCCCGGACAGCAGCATCACCGCGCGGTCCCACCCGATGGCGATACCGCCGTGCGGCGGGGCGCCGTACTTGAACGCCTCCAGCAGGAAGCCGAACTTCTCCTGCGCCTGCTCGGGGGTGATGCCCATGACGGCGAACACCCGCTCCTGGACGTCGCGCCGATGGATACGGATCGAGCCACCACCGAGCTCGTTGCCGTTGCAGACGATGTCGTAGGCGTAGGCCAGCGCCGCGCCCGGGTCCTCCTCGAACCGGTCGATCCACTCCGGCGTGGGCGAGGTGAAGGCGTGGTGCACCGCGGTCCACGCGCCGGCGCCCACCGCGACGTCCCCGCTCTCGCGGGCCTTGGCACTGGGCTCGAACAGGGGTGCGTCGACGATCCAGACGAACGACCAGGCCGACTCGTCGATCAGACCGACCCGACGAGCCACCTCGAGTCGGACGGCGCCCAGCAGCGCCCGCGAGGCGGTCGTCGCCCCGGCGGCGAAGAACACGCAGTCCCCCGGTTTCGCGCCGACCTGGGCCGCCAGACCGGCCCGCTCGGCGTCCGTGAGGTTCTTGGCGACCGGGCCACCCAGGGTGCCGTCCTCACCGATGAGA
>JAXLRT010000026.1:0-68793 GCA_046330955.1 Kineosporiaceae bacterium
GCCATCCGTTCTGCCTCTGCCTGAGCTGACCGCTCACCCGACCATGCCGGTCGAAGGAACGGCAGGACCGGTTCGGGCACAGAAGGTTTCGTGATCGACGTGCTGGTGGCACGCGCAGCTGCGTGCCGTCGTCCAGGAGCTACCACGCCGAACGCCACCCGGTGACCAGCACGACCTGGCCGATCGCCTACCCCGCTGGTTCGGCGTCTCGGGCGATCGGTCGGGCGACTACAGGCAGCCCTCGATGTAGTCCACCGGCCCGACCAACCCGGCCCGCAGCAGGGTCACCACGCCCTTCTCGTCCGTCTCGAACACGATGGCGTGGCCAGCGCCGTCGAGCACGCGCAGGTACTGCCCGCCCTCGACGTAGGTGTGCGGCGTCGCCTTCACCCGCCCCGGGTAGGCCGCCAGCACCTGAGCCCTGGTCGAGCCGATACCCACCCCGGTCGCCGTCCGCGGCAGTGCGGCCCGCTTCGCCGGCGACAGGTCGTACCCCGTGATGTCGTAGCGAGAGACCTTGCCCTTACGGCCGCCCTCGGTGAGCACCCACAGGCCCGAGGTGGGCGATCCGAGGGCCAACTGCCAGCACGGGTCGTTCGCGCCGCTGTTCGCGTCGACGACGAGTTTGCGGCCCAGGGCGGCGGCGAAGGCGTCCGTCGTCATCCCGATCCGCGCCGCGCCGAGACCGGCGAAGCCGGCGACCGGGGCGGACGGCGACGCGCCGGCCGAGGGAGTCGGCGACGCCGGGCTCGAGGCCACCGCAGGCGCGGAGGTCGGCACCGGAGCGGCGGTCGGGGTCGCCGTGACCGCCGCGGAACTCGCCGGGGCCGCCGTGCTCGAGACGACGGACGGCAGAGAGCCGGCCGTCGTCGAGGTGCCACCACCACAGGCGCTGACCACGGCGGCGACCAGGGCGATCCCTGCCAGTCGAGCCCGCATGTGACGGTGTCCTCTCCGGTCCACGGGCCGGCAGTCCCGGCGCCTCATGTCTTCTGGTGACCCTTGCGTTTCTGATGACCCTTGCCGAACCTGCTCGGTTACGCCACCGAGGTGATCCGTTCTCGGGATTTCACCCGATCCACGATCTCCTCATCCCAGCCCCATTACCATGTGATGACCTTTCTCTTACCTCTCACAGACGCTAGTCTGGCCCCTCGTGTCGCAGAGATCCGACGAAGACGGCCGCTCCCTCGGCGCGGCCGGCCTGCCCTTCGGGATCGACCACGACGGGCCGCCGCCGACGCCCGAGACCTTCTTCACCCAGACCCCCGCGCCGGCCACGCGTCGTCCCGGGCTGGTGGTCGTCGCGCTGGCCATGGCCCTGACGGGTGCGCTGCTCGTCGCCGGTACCTGGTTCCTCACCACGCGAACCCAGCGCGCCGCGCTCCACAGCGGCATGACGGCTGCCGACGCGGCGGGCATGACCGGCACGACCTACTGGCAGTCCGTGCAGGGCGGGTATCACCCCACGGGGCGCACCCGCACCTACTACCTGGGCGCCGACGAGCTGGTCTGGGACTACACCCCGAGCGGCAAGAACCTCGTCACGGCCAAACCGTTCGACGACGACGCCAAGGTGTTCGTCGCCCCGGGCCCCGACCGCATCGGCTCCCGTTACCTGAAGTGCCTCTACCACTCCTTCACCGACGCCACCTTCACCACACGGTCCCCGCGTACGGCCGCCGACGCCTACCTGGGTTTCACCGGCCCGGTGATCCGTGCCGAGGTCGGCGACACCATCACGGTGGTCTTCCGCAACCGTTCCTGCCGGATGCCGGTCTCGGTCCACCCGCACGGCGTCTTCTACCTCAAGGCCTCCGAGGGCGCGCCCTACGCCGACAACACCTCCGGCAACGACACCTTGGACGACGGCGTCGCCATGGGCGCGACCCACACCTACACCTGGCTCGTCCCCGACCGCGCCGGCCCCGGCCCCCAGGACGGCAGTTCGGTGATGTGGATGTACCACTCGCACACCGATGAGGTGTCCGACACCTACGCCGGGCTGCAGGGATTCATGGCGATCACCGCCCAGGGCATGGCAAAGGCCGACGGCAGCCCGAAGGACGTCGACCGCGAGGTCTTCGAGCTCTTCGCGGTGATGGACGAGAACCAGAGCAGTTACCTCTCGGCGAACATCGACCGGCTCCCCAAGGGGCACCCTCGCGACCTCGAGGACGACGAGGATTTCGTCGAGTCGAACCTGATGCACTCGATCAACGGTTACCTCTACGGCAATCAGCCCACGCTCGTGCTGCGCAAAGGCGAGCGGGTGCGCTGGTACCTGATGAGCATGGGCACCGAGGTCGACCTGCACACCCCACACTGGCACGGCAACGATGCCCTGGTGGGCGGCATGCGCATGGACGTCGTGAGCCTGATGCCGGCGACCATGGTCACCGCCGACATGGTTCCGGACAACACCGGAACGTGGCTGTTCCACTGTCACGTCAACGATCACCTGACCGCGGGCATGATCACTCGCTATCAGGTGGGCGCCGCCTGAACGGACGAAATCGCCCAAATACTCCCAGATCTGCTCTACGCACAGTAACGCCTTTTAACCCTTACGTAATGATCGAGTTGGGTTCAGGCGGGCTGATTCTGCTACGTTTCGACCTCCGCGGTCCGACACGCATCAATGGCGTCGCTTCGCCACTTTCGTCCATCGCCGTCAGGATGAGGCCGAGAATGGGTCCGAGACACTCGCTGTCCCTCACGTCCGCCCGCTGCCACCGGGGCCTGCCATCGTGAGCCGCGGCAGACACACCGGCCCGCTGAGCGGCGGCAGCATCGGCAGCCGGCTGGCGCGCATCCTCGCCCTGCCCGCGGCCGTCGTCCTGATCCTCCTCGGCGTGATCGCCACCCAGCAGGTCGGCGACTATCGCACCGCTCAAACCACCACTCGTGCAGTGGATCTCACACTGGGTGTGCAGAACCTGGTGCAGGCACTGCAAACCGAGCGTGGGCTCACCGCAGCGGTCCTGGGCGGGAACCAGAGCTTCGTCCCCGAACTCGCGCCGGCCCGCCGTCAGGTGGACCAGAGACGCACCGCGCTCGCCGGCCTGGTCAGCGGCGACGGGGACGCCGACGCCGCCGTCCGCAGCGCCCTGGCCCAGCTCGACGGGCTGTCCGCGATGCGCGCCGCCGCCGACAGCACCTCGGCCGGCCGCGCCGCCACCTTCTCGTACTTCACCAACCTGATCTCCCGGCTGCGGGGCAGCAGCCTGGGGCTCGACCGCTCCGCCGACGATCAGCTCCGCCGCGGGGTCGGCGCGCTGACCGCCCTGCAGGACATGTCCGAGGCGATCGCCCAGGAACGGGCATTCCTGAACGGCGTGTTCTCGGCCGGCGGATTCGGCAAGGGCGAGTTCGTGCAGTTCGCCACGATGCGGGCCGCCCGCGAGACGGCCGAGACCCGGCTGCGCGAATCGGCCACGGACACCCAGCTCCAGGCGCTCGACTTCACCCTCGGCACCGGGGCCGCCCGTACCACCCAGTACTTCGAGCGGGTGGCGGTCGACGGCGCCGACGGCCGGCCGCTGGTGGTCAACCCGCAGGCGTGGTGGTCCGGCCTGACCACGGTGCTGGGCGATCTGGACCAGCTCCAGCAGCACATCGGTTCGGAGATCCAGTTCCGGGCCTTCGAGTTGCGGGGTGACGCCGCCGGCCGGCTCGGCCTGTTGACCGCCGGCGTTCTGCTGACGCTGCTCGCCTCGCTCTACCTCGCCGTCCTGGTCTCGCGCTCGATCACCCGCCCGCTCGCCGCCCTGGCCGCCGAGGCCGAGACGGTGGCCGCCGAACGGCTGCCGGACGCCGTCCGGTTGGTTCAGGCCGGACGAGGCGATCAGACCCCCGAACCCCCTGCGCCGGTGCGCATTCCACAACGTGCATCGTTCGAGATCCAGTCCGTGGCCGTTGCACTCGACCGGATGCAGAGTGCCGCCTACGATCTGGCCATCGAGCAGACCATCCAGCGCACCCGCACCATCGAGTCGCTGACCAACCTGGGGCGGCGCAACCAGGGCCTGATCCGCCGCCAACTGGGCTTCATCACCAAGCTCGAGAGTGAGGAGATCGACCCCCAGGCGCTGTCGAACCTCTTCGAACTCGACCACCTGGCCACCCGGATGCGCCGCAACGCCGACAGCCTGCTGGTCCTGGTGGGGGCGGCCAGCTCGCGGCGCTGGGCCACGCCGGTCCCGATGGCCGACGTGATCCGCGCCGCCGTCTCGGAGGTCGAGGAGTACCGCCGGGTCACCCTGCGCCGCGTGGACGACGCGTTCGTCAGCGGGGGGTCCGTCGGAGCAGTGGCCCACCTGCTCTCGGAGTTGATCGAGAACGGTCTGGCGTTCTCGCCGCCGGAGTACGAGGTCGAGGTGCAGGGCCGCCAGCTACCCGACGGCTACCTCATCGCGATCACCGACCAGGGTGTCGGCATGACCACCGAGGAACTGCGCCAGGCGAACTCGCGGCTGCGCGGCGAGGGTGACTTCATCTCGGCGCCCACCCGATTCCTCGGCCACTTCGTCGTGGGTGAACTCGCCCGCCAGCTCGAGGCCGACGTCGAGCTGCTGCCCTCGCCGGTGGTGGGCGTCACCGCCCGCGTCACCCTCCCCCGCACCGTGCTGTCGGTGCAGCCCGAGCTGCCCGCGGCGGCAGCCCCGGCGCGCCCGCAGGCCACCGGCCAGCCCTCGCCGGCCGTCCGGGCCGCCCAGACCGCGCGCTCGGACGACGCCACCCCGCCGCCGCTCAGCCTCGCCCCGGACGACGCCCCCGTCGTGGTCACCGTC
This sequence comes from Kineosporiaceae bacterium, assembly GCA_046330955.1. Lineage (GTDB taxonomy): Bacteria > Actinomycetota > Actinomycetes > Actinomycetales > Kineosporiaceae > JADJPO01. The sequence goes on from JAXLRT010000026.1 coordinate 4,794, forward strand.
GATGTGCAGGACGTCGAGGTCGAGGAGGTGCCGGCGCCGGCTGCCGCCCCCAGCCGGCCTCAGGTGGCCCGTACGCCGTCCCCGGTCGCGGCGGCCGGGTCGGCTGCCCCGCCGGAACCAGCCCGCACGCCGAAGTGGCCCGACGTCTCGCTCTTCGAGCGACCGTCGGCGACGGGCGTCGGGCACTCGGTGCCGCCGGCGGCGACGATCCGGTTCGGGCCGGACGACGCCCGTCGCGTCGCCTGGGACGACACCCCGCCGCACGGGGTCTCGGTGCCCCCCGCACCGGCCCAGCGGCCGACCCCCGCGCCAGCCCCGGCCACGACACCGGCGCCGGCCACCGCCCGGGCCGCCACAGCCCCACCCACAGCCCCACCGGCTCCGCCCGCCGCCGCCGCCGATGCGGGCCGTACCCGCAACGGGTTGCCCAAGCGCATGCCCCGAGAGACCCGTGCCACGGCCAGCCCGGCACCAGGCCCCGAGCCGACCCGGGTGGTCGACCTCGCGGCCGCCGAACGGGCGCGACTGGACCAGGCGCCGTCCAGCGTGAGCGCGCGACTCACCGCCCTGCGAGCAGGAGTCCGTCGGGGGCAGGAGGAGCATCAGCCGGAGGTCGAGTCATGAGTGCGCACCCGTCCACGCCCGGGCAGGAGTTCGGCTGGATGCTGGCCAACTTCGTCCGCACCACCGCCGGCGTCCGCGAGGCGGTGGCCGTCTCGACCGACGGTCTGCTGATCGCCGGATCCGCCGGGCTGAGCCGCAGCGAGGCAGACCATCTCGCCGCGATCGTGTCGAGCCTGGTCAGCCTCGGGCGCAGTGCCGCCCGGCGCTACGAGTTCGAGGGCCTCAAGCTCATCATGATCGAGATGGTGCGCGGCTTCCTGCTGGTCTCCACCATCGCCGGGGGCAGCTGCATCGGCGTGGTGGCCGACGGGGACGGCGACCTGGGGTTGATCGGGTACGAGACCGCCTCGCTGGCCGAGCGTTTCGGCCCGATGCTCACCCCGGCCCTGATCTCCGAGTCGCGGCGGCACCTGCCGCGATGACCACCGACCGGCCGGCACCGGGCGCCGCCCACGGGCGCGGGTCGCCCGAGGCGCTCGACGAGGAGACCGAGGACACCCCGGTCATCCGGCCCTTCCTGATCACCGGCGGCCGTACCCGTCCCACCCGCGACGACCTGCGGGTCGAGACGCTGATCCAGGCACGGTCGGTCACCCCGGCCAATCTGCGCTTCGAGGCGCGGCAGATCGTGCAGACCTGCGCCGCGCCGACGTCCCTGGCCGAGATCGCTGCCGCCGTGGGAGTTCCGCTCGGGGTGGCCCGGGTGCTGGTGAGCGATCTGGTGGCCGACGGTGTCGTCACCGCTGTCGAGCCCGGAACGTTGTCGGTGCGCCTGATCGAAAGGATCCGGGATCGTGTCCGTGCACTCTGACGAGCTCGTCGACCTGGTCTCGGTGAAGATCGTGATCAGCGGGGGCTTCGGCGTCGGCAAGACGACCTTCGTGGGCGCCATCTCCGAGGTCGAACCACTGCTGACCGAGGCCGACATGACCGATGCCTCCGACGGCGTCGACGACCGGCGTCACGTCCCGGGCAAGGTGACCACCACCGTGGCACTGGACTTCGGTCGGATCAGCCTGGACGAGAACCTGCGGTTGTACCTGTTCGGCACCCCGGGGCAGGACCGCTACGCCTTCCTCTGGGACGACCTGGTGCACGGCGCCCTCGGCGCGGTGATCCTGCTCGACACCGCGCGCATCGAGGATTGTTTCCCGGCGATCGACTACTTCGAGGAACACGGTGTCCCGTTCCTGGTGGCGGTCAACCTGTTCGAGGGCGTGCCGCGGTTCGAACTCGACGAGGTTCGTGAGGCTCTCGGAGTCCAGGACCACGTCCCCGTGGTGGACTGCGACGCCCGCCGCCGTGATTCGGTCAAGCACGTGCTGGTCGCCCTGATCGAGGAAGTACTCGCCCGGGCGATCGCCCACCAGAACCAGGAGGTACGGCTGTGAGGCCCGGACGTCACCTGCTCGCCGCCGGCGCAACGCTCGCTGCCCTGATGCTGTCCGGGTGCGGGGGCACCGCCCCGGCACTGGCCCCCGCGCCGGGGGTGAGCCGGACGGCGTGTGGTTCCGTCAGGTTGGCCTCGAACCCCTGGGCCGGCTACGACGCCAACCTCGCGGTGGTGAAACTGCTGGCGGAGAAGGAACTCGGCTGCAAGGTCACGGTCCGCGCCGAGGCGGAGGCCGACTCCTGGAAGCACCTGGCCGACGGATCGGTGGACGCCATCCTGGAGAACTGGGGCCACGACGACCTGAAGAAGAAGTACATCGACACCGATCGGGTCGCCGTCGAGGGCGGCCTCACCGGCAACAAGGGGGTCATCGGCTGGTACGTGCCACCGTGGATGGTCGCGGAATATCCCGACATCACCAACTGGAAGAAGCTGAAGGACCGCTGGGAGCTGTTCAAGACGCCGAAATCCGGTGCCAAGGGCCAGTTCCTGGCCGGTGACCCGACCTACGTGACCAACGACGAGGCGCTGCTGCGCAACCTCGGCCTGAACTTCACCGTGGTCTACGCCGGTAGCGAGGACGCCCTGATCAAGGCCTTCCGGGACGCCGAGCGCACCAAGACACCCCTGCTGGGCTACTTCTACTCACCGCAGTGGCTGCTGTCCGAGGTCAAGCTGGTGCACATCCCGCTGCCGCCGTACACGCCGGGCTGCGACGCCGACCCCAAGACGGTGGCCTGCGACTACCAGCCCTACGACCTGGACAAGATCCTCAACCGCACGTTCGCCTATTCCGGAAGCCCTGCGGCAGAACTGATCCAGAACTTCAGCTGGACCAACGACGATCAGAACCAGGTGGCCAGCGACATCACCGCGAAGAAGTTGACCCCGCAGGCGGCCGCGCAGAAGTGGCTCGACTCCCACCCCCAGGTGTGGCGAAAGTGGTTGCCCGCCACCACCTGACGGCTGGCGCCGGCGACTCGGTCAGTGGGTGACGGGCAGCGCCAGGCCGGCGGCCCACTGCGCCGCACGCTCGCGTTCACCCGCGGCCAGCGGACCCTCACGCCCGTCGACCAGGAACCCCTCGGCGGGAGCCAGCACGACGGCGTCCCGCATCATCAGGGCCTTGGCCATCCGGGGCGCGGCGTAGCCGAACATGGCCATCCAGCGTGCCGCCAGCCGGGTGTCGAAGGTCGCCACGGACAGTCCCTCGAGCACCGCGTCCGGCAGGTGAGCCAGGAACCGATCGAGGGCCGGGGTGGCCCGGCCACCCTGGGTGGGCGAGCCGACCACCAGGACGTCGCCCGGGACGATGGCCTCGGCCCCGGCCTTGTCGACCCGGCGGAGCAGCACCTCGTGGTGCGCGCGCAGGACGTCGGCCACCGCGGTGGCGACCACCTCGGTGTTGCCGTAGGCGGAGTCGTAGACGACGTGAACCTTCATGGCGTGACCTCCCCGAGACCGACAGCGGTCCCGTATCGATCCTCACCCTCCGTGCAGGACACCCGCGAGAGCACAAGGTCTCATCGCGGCAGAGGTCTCATCGCGGCGGAGGTCTCATCGCGGGGCGGGGCGGGTGGCCAGCCAGGAACCGCACAACACCAGCGGGAAGCCCACCAGCAGCCCCGCGGTGACCGGCTCCCCGAGCACCAGGGTGCCGCCCAGCGCGGCGACCATGGGGTTGACGTAGGTGATCACCGAGGTGCGCGCGGGGCCGACCTCGGCGACCAGGTGGAAGAACAGCACGAAGGCCAGCGCACTGCAGATCAGCCCGAGCGCCACCACGGCCAGCCAGGCCTTCATCGGCACCTCACCGGGCGCCGCCGGGCGGGTCCACACCGCGAACGGGAGGTAGGCGGCGGCATTGAGGGTCATGGACACCGCGGTGACCGCCGACCCGGACACCCCCGACAAGCGCTTGGCGATCAGCAGGGGACCGGCGGCGTACCCCAGGACGGCGCACAGCACCGCCCCGACCGAGAGCACGTCACCCGACCCCAGGTCGAGCCCGCCGACGGCGGCCACGCCGGCGATGCCGACCGCCAGCCCGATCCAGCGCACCGCACCGATGCGGTGCTCGAGGCCGGCGATCCGGCTGAACAGCATCGCCACCAGCGGGATCGCCGCGAGCAACAGCGCGGTGAGCGAGCTGGTCAGCCGCAGTTCGGCGTAGCCCAGCATGATCCACGGGATGCAGATCTCGACCACGGCGAAGAGCACCACCCACCACCGCACCGGCCGCAGCGCGGCGAGTTCACCACGCCGCACGGCCAGCGGCAGCAGCACCACGGCCGCGAGCCCGGTGCGCCCGAACACCACCATCGCGGGTGACAGGTCCGTGACCGCCACCTTGATCAACAGGTACGGAACGCCCCAGATCACCGACATGGCCAGGAAGAGCACCCATCCGCGACGCGACATCCGCCGAGTCTGTCGTACCGCCGGTCCGGTGCCAGGCCACCCCCTCGCCGCGAGGCCCATGGAGCACCGTCCCAACTGAAACAGATCGAAACAAAGAAAATCGGGTGTCCGAATCGCTTTACACGGCCGCTCACCCGTGGTCTGATGAAGGTGCGAAACGGACACACCTCGCACACCGGTTCAGCCGCCCGATCAACCGCCGAGTCAGCCACCGCAGGGACGAAGGAGTCTGGCGATGTATGCAGAAGAGCGCCAGCAGCGGATCCTCACCGAGGCCCGCCGCGCCGGCCGCGTCGAGGTGAGCACCCTGTCCGAACTGCTCGACGTCACCCCCGAAACCGTTCGCCGAGACCTCACCGCCCTCGAACGGCGGGGCTCACTGCGCCGGGTGCACGGCGGCGCCATCCCGGTCGAGCGGCTCGAGCTCGAACCCACGATGGCGGCGCGCACCACCCGACTGACCGCCGAGAAGCGGCGCATCGCCGCTCGCGCCCTCGACGAGCTGCCCCGCGAGGGCACCGTGCTGCTCGACTCGGGCACCACCACGCTGGCCCTGGTCGAGTTGCTGCCCCCCGACATCGACCTCACGGTGGTGACCAACTCGATCGCCGCGGCGTCCGTCCTGGTCACCCACCCCGGCGTCGAGCTCTACCTGATCGGGGGGCGCGTGCGAGGGCGCACCGGGGCAACGGTCGGCGACTGGGCCACCGCTGCCCTCGACGGGGTCGTCGTCGACGTCGCCTTCATGGGCACCAACGGGTTCTCGGTCTCCCGCGGGCTGACCACCCCCGACCAGAGCGAGGCCGCCGCCAAGCGGGCCATGATCGCCACCGCCCGTCGCACCGTGCTGCTCAGCGACTCCAGCAAGGCCGGCGACACCCACTTCCACCGGTTCGCGACGCTGCACGACATCCACCTGTTGATCACCGACAGCGACCTGGACGACGAGCTGGCGCTCGAACTCGAGGCCGCGGGACCGAGAGTGGTGCGGGCATGACCATCCTGACCCTGACCCCCAACCCGAGCGTCGATCGCACCATCGCCATCGCCGAGCTCCATCGGGGCGAGGTGCACCGGGCCACGTCCAGCCGGATCGATCCGGGCGGCAAGGGCATCAACGTCTCGCGGGCACTGACCGCCCAGTCCGCCCCCACCGTCGCGGTCTTCCCCAGCGGCGGCCCCGAGGGCCGGCTGATGGAGGCACTGCTCGACAGCGCCGGCGTCCCGCGCTCCACGGTGCCGGTCGACGGGACGCTGCGCATGAACGTCGCCGTGGTCGAACCCGACGGCACCACCACCAAGCTCAACGAGCCCGGACCCACCCTGACCGCCGTCGACATCGACGCCCTGATCGACGGCACGCTGGCCGCCGTCGATGCCACCACCAGCTGGGTGGTGGGCTGCGGGTCGCTGCCCCCCGGTGCCCCGGTCGACCTCTACGCCACGCTGGTGCGCCGCGCCCGCGAGCGCGGCCTGCAGGTGGCGATCGACACCTCCGAGGCGCCGCTGGCCGCCGCCGTGGCAGCCAGGCCCCAGCTGATCAAGCCGAACCACGAGGAGCTGGCCGAGCTGGTCGGCAGCCCGCTGACCACGCTGCGCCAGGTGCGCGACGCCGCGGCGTCGCTGGTGGCCGACGGCATCGAACGGGTCGTGGTGAGCCTCGGCGGGGACGGCGCCCTGCTGGTCGACGCCACCGGCTGCACCCACGCCATCGCCACCATCGACGACCCGCTGTCGACGGTGGGCGCCGGTGACTGCCTGCTGGCCGGCCTGCTCGACGCCCTGTCACGTCACCAGGACGCCGCGACGGCCCTGGTCGCCGGCGTCACCTGGGGGGCCGCCGCCGTCCGGTTGCCCGGAAGCCGGGTGCCATCGCCTGCGCACCTCGAAGACATCGTTGTCATGTCCACCGCCCGGCCCGAGCTGGACCGAGTCCTGCACTGATGCGCCCTGACCTCGCCTGATCCGCACCCCCCGACCGACCAGCCCTCCACGAAAGGAAGACCATGTCCCTGATCACGACCGACCAGGTGGTGCTCGACCTGGCCGCCCCCGACCGGCACGCGGCCACCCGCCAGCTGGCCCAGACCCTGGTGACCAGCGGCCGCTGCACCGACCTCGAGACCTTCCTGGACGACGTCCGCAAGCGTGAGGAGCAGATGGCGACCGGCCTGCCCGGCGGCATCGGCATCCCGCACGCCCGCAGCGCCGCCATCACCCAGCCGTCACTCGTCTTCGGCCGCCCCGCAACGGGAATCGACTGGGGCGCCGAGGACGGCCCGGCCACCCTGATCTTCCTGATCGCCGCCCCGGACGGCGGTGGCCAGGAGCACATGAAGATCCTCGCCGCGCTGGCCCGCAAGTTGATGCGCTCCGAGTTCCGGCAGTCCCTGAAGGACGCCCCCGATGCCACCACCGTCGTCGAGATCGTCGAGCGAGAGGTCGTGAGTTGAGATGAAGTTCGTCGGAGTCACCTCCTGCCCCACCGGAATCGCCCACACCTACATGGCCGCCGAGGCCCTCGAGGTGGCCGCCCGCGAAGCCGGCCACGAGATGATCGTCGAGACCCAGGGATCGGCCGGCTCGGACCCACTCGACCCGGCGCTCATCGCCGCGGCCGACGCCGTGGTCTTCGCCCACGACCTCGAGGTCAAGGACCGCGGCCGGTTCGCCGGCAAGCCGACCATCGACGTCGGGGTCAAGAAGGCCATCTCGGACGGCCCGGGCCTGATCGCCCAGGCGGTCGCCGCCGCCGAGCAGTTCCGCACCGATCCGAGCAGCGTCGCCGTGACGGCCGCCGGCGGTGGCTCGGCCGGCGGCCTGACCACCAAGGTCGAGGCCGGTGCCGGCACCGGCACGAAGATCCGTCAGTGGCTGATGACCGGTGTCTCGTACATGATCCCGTTCGTCGCGGCGGGCGGCATCCTGATCGCGCTCTCGTTCATGCTCGCCCAGGTCGCCATCGGCGAGCAGGGTGCCATCGAGATCGTCAAGTACAGCCTGACCGCCAAGGGCGACCAGGCAGCCTTCAACATCGCCCAGAACTTCGACCTGCTCAGCCTGACCTCATGGGCCGCACTGCTGTTCGTGATGGGCGCGGCGTCCTTCGGGTTCCTGGTGCCGATCCTGTCCGGCTTCATCGCCTTCGGCATCGCCGACCGTCCGGGCATCGTCCCCGGCATCGTCGGCGGCTCGATCGCGGCCACCATGGGCGCCGGCTTCCTGGGCGGCATCGCCACCGGCTTCCTCGGCGGGTTCGTGGCCCGCTGGATCTCGCGCTGGAAGGTGCACAAGGGCGTCCGCGGCGTCATGCCGGTCGTGGTCATCCCCTTGCTGTCCACCCTGATCACCGCAGGCATCTTCATCACCGTGCTCGGCCGCCCGATCACCGCGCTGATGAACGCCCTGACCGACGCCCTGAACAGCATGTCCGGCTCGTCGGCCGTCGTGCTCGGCCTGATCCTCGGGGCCATGATGGGCTTCGACCTCGGTGGCCCGGTGAACAAGACCGCCTACACCTTCGCCACGGCCGGCCTCGGCACGGCCGGCGCGGCCACCGACGCACCGCAGTTGAAGATCATGGCCGCGGTGATGGCCGCGGGCATGGTCGCCCCGCTCGCCATGGCGCTGTCGACCGCCGTCCGGCCGAAGCTGTTCACCGAGCCCGAGCGCGAGAACGGCAAGGCCGCCTGGCTCTTGGGGGCCTCGTTCATCTCCGAGGGCGCGATCCCGTTCGCCGCCGCCGACCCGATCCGCATCATCGTCTCCTCGATGATCGGGTCCTCGGTCACCGGCGCCCTGTGCATGCTCTTCGGCACCACGCTGCGCGCCCCGCACGGTGGCATCTGGGTGCTGCCCCTGATCGGCAACTTCCTGCTCTTCCTGCTGGCGTTGCTGATCGGCGTCCTGATCATGGCCGTCATCGTGGTGGCGCTCAAGCAGCGCGACCACAGCCGCGAGGCCGTCCCCGTCGCCGCCTGAACCCCTGGCCCACCCTGAGCTCGACGGGGCTCGACGCGACGAACGACCTCAGAACCGTTACCGGACAACGTTCTTCAGACAAGGAGATCCCGCCATGGCACGACGAACGGTCACCATCGCCTCTTCGGTGGGCCTGCACGCCCGGCCCGCGTCCCTGTTCGTGCAAGCCGCCGCCGACACCGGGCTGGACGTCGAGATCGCCAAGGTCGGCGAGGAGCCGGTCGACGCGACCAGCATCCTGGCCGTGATGGCCCTCGGCGCCGAGCACGGCCAGGAGGTCGAGCTCACGGCCGAGGGGGACGGCGCCGACGCGGCGCTGGACTCGTTGGTGGCGTTGCTGTCCCGCGACCTCGACGCGGAGTGAACCGTCATGGCTGAACCATCGGGCCCGGGTGTTCCACAGACCCGGCAGGGCATCGGGGTCAGCCCGGGGACGGCGTACGGGCCGGTGGTGCAGATGGCACCACCGGTCCGGCCGCCGGCCGGCGAACCCGCTGCCCCGGACGTCGACGCCGCCCTGGTGCGCATCAAGGCCGCCTTCGAGGGGGTCGCCCAGGACCTCACCGCCCGGGCGGCCACCGCGGACGACACCGCGCAACAGATCCTGACCGCCACCGCCCTGATCGCCCGCGACAAGGGCCTGATCAAGGGCGCCGGCAAGCACCTGGCCGCCGGCAAGGGTCCGGCCACCGCCGTGCACGCCGCGGTCGAGGACTTCGCCGACCAGTTCACCGCTCTCGGAGGGTATTTCGCCGAGCGCGTCACCGACCTGCGCGACGTGGGCTCGAGGGCACTGGCCCGGCTGCTCGGCGTCCCGGCCCCCGGCATCCCGGTCTTCGTCACGCCCAGCGTGGTGGTGGCCGAGGACCTGGCCCCGGCCGAGACCGCCACCCTGGATCGCTCCCTGGTGGTCGCGATCGTCACCGAGGCCGGCGGGCGTACCAGCCACACCGCCATCCTGGCCGCCCAGATGGGCATCCCGGCCGTGGTGCAGCTGGCCGGGGCCACCACCATCACGCCCGGTACCGAGATCGCGGTCGACGGCGATTCCGGTGAGGTCACGCTCAACCCGACGCGCGCGTACGTAGACGAGCTCGTCGTCCGGCGGCGGCGGCGCGCCGAGGCGCTGGCCGACAGCCACGGCCCCGGCCGCACCCGCGACGGTCATCCGGTGGCGCTGCTGGCCAACATCGGTGGCGTCGAGGACGCCGTCCAGGCCGCCGCGCAGGACCTCGAGGGGGTGGGCCTGTTCCGCACCGAGTTCGTGTTCCTGTCCGCCGAGCGGGCGCCCACCGTGGCCGACCAGACCGAGATCTACCGTCAGGTGTTCGCCCCGTTCGGCGGTCGCCGGGTGGTGGTGCGCACCCTGGACGCCGGCGCCGACAAGCCGCTCGCCTTCGCCGATCTCGGCCCGGAGGAGAACCCCGCCCTGGGACGGCGCGGGCTGCGGCTGTCCGCCGAGCGGCCGGAGCTGCTCGATGCCCAGTTGGAGGCACTGGCGATCGCGGCCCGCGAGACCGGCGCCGACGTGCGGGTGATGGCACCCATGGTGGCCACCGCCGAGGAGGCGGCCTGGTTCGCCCGCCGGGTCCGGGAGAACGGGCTGCCCAAGGCCGGTGTGATGATCGAGGTGCCCGGGGCGGCGCTGCGTGCCGCCCACGTGCTCGCCGAGGTCGACTTCGCCAGCCTGGGCACCAACGACCTGGCCCAGTACACGATGGCCGCCGATCGGATGCAGGGCGAGCTCGCCGACCTGCTCGACCCGTGGCAACCCGCCGTCCTGGACGTGATCGCCGCGGCGTGCGCCGGCGCGGCGATCACCGGCAAGCCGATCGGGGTCTGCGGCGAGGCGGGCGGTGATCCGCTGCTGGCCCTGGTGCTGGTGGGCATGGGGGTGACCAGCCTGTCGATGGCCCCCTCGAAGGTGGCGCTGGTGCGGTTCGCGCTGTCCGCGCACAGCCTGCCGGAGTGCCAGCGGTTGGCCGCCATCGCCCGGGACGCCCGCACGGCGCGCGATGCCCTCGACGTCGTCCGATCCGAGGCCCACCAGAGCTTGACCGCCATGCTCTGATCGCGCTCTGCTCTGATCGAACTGCTCTGTTCGAACCGTGCTCTGATCGCGCCGCCGCGTGATCGGATCCGGGCGACGATCGCGATCGGAGACTCGAGATGGCCGGACTGCACGTCGAGGTGGACCCCGCCGAGCTGGGGATGGACGCCGACGGGCTGGCCAGGGTCGATGCGGCCCTGGCCCGGCTCGTCGACGCCGGCCACCTGCCCGGGTACCACCTGGTGATCACCCGGCGCGGACGCGTGGTGCACACCAGCCTGACCGGACGCCGCGACGTCGAGCGGAACCTGCCGGTCACCGCCACCACCCTGTGGCGGATCTACTCCATGACCAAGCCGATCACGGCGGTCGCGGCGATGATGCTCTACGAGGAAGGGGCGTTCCAGCTCACCGACCCGATCGCACGCTACCTGCCCGCCTTCGCCGACTCCCGGGTCTACACCGGCGGCTCGGACGTCAAGGCGATGACGGTGCCCACCCCCGAGCCGATCCGGATCTGGCACCTGCTGACCCACACCTCGGGCCTGACCTACGGCTTCCACCGGATGCACCCGGTCGATGCCATGTTGCGCGCCAACGGCTACGAGTGGGGCAGCCCACCCGGGGTCGACCTGGCCACGGCGGTGGACTACTGGGCGAGCCTGCCCCTGCTGTTCACCCCGGGCACGGAGTGGAACTACTCGCTGGCCAGTGATGTGCTGGGCCGGCTGATCGAGGTGGTCAGCGGCCAGAGCCTGGAGGCCTTCTTCGCCGACCGGATCACCGGCCCACTCGGCATGGGCGACACCGGGTTCCGGGTCGCGGGCGGCGATGTCGACCGGCTGGCGACGCTGTACGTCGCGACCCCGGACGGCGGCATGCGCGCCAACCGGGAGCTGGGCGACGTCTGCCTCGACCCGCCGCTGCTGGCCGGCGGCGGCGGGCTGGTCTCGACCGCCTCGGACTACCAGCGGTTCGCCCGGTTCCTGGCGCGCGGCGGCGAGTTGGACGGCGTCCGGCTGTTGAGCCCGAAGACCGTCGCCTACATGACCCGCAACCACCTGCCGGGCAACGCCGACATGCAGACCTTCGGGCGCCCGGTGTTCAGTGAGATCCCGCAGGACGGCGTGGGTTTCGGGTTCGGCATGGCGGTCGTGGTCGATGCCACGGCGACCCGCATGGTGTGTTCGACCGGGGAGTACAACTGGGGCGGCGCGGCCAGCACCACGTTCTGGGTCGACCCCGTCGAGCAGCTCGAGGTGGTGTTCATGACCCAGCTGCTGCCGTCGAGCACCTACCCGATCCGGCCGTTGCTGCGCCAGACGATCTACGGGGCCGTGACGGGCTGAACCCCCTCGCACCGCAGGGATTCTCGACAGGCGGCGCGACGTCCTCGGTGCGATCCTTTGATCAACGACAGGCCGGCCCGTCAGGGGGCGGCCGACGTCCCTCTCGTAGGAGACCGCCATGACCGTCACCGGCATCATCGCCGCGATCGTCATCGGGCTGATCATCGGCGCCCTGGGCCGACTGGTCGTGCCCGGCAAGCAGAACATCCCGCTCTGGCTCACCATGGTCGTCGGTGTCGTCGCCGCGCTGGTCGGCAGCGCCATCGTCGGGCCGATGCGCAACACCTCGGGGATCGACTGGGTCGAACTGCTCGTCCAGGTGGTCCTGGCCGCCGGTGGCGTGCTGCTGGTGACCAACATGCGCGGGCGGCGCAGCATCCACTGAGTGCCCACTGAGTACCCACTGATCGCGTTCCACCCTGATCGCAGAACGCATCCCGGAATCCCGCCACGGGCCCTTCCTCCGGGATGCGTTCTGTTGTGCTCGGCGCCTGGTGGGTTCGGCGTCCCGTGGGGTTCGGCGGCTCAGTCGGCCAGCAGCCGCTGCACGGACGCCGGGTCGGCCTCGCGCTTGCGGTGGATCACGTAGCTACCCGGCCCGATGCCGTTGGCGCCGTGCTCCTCGGTGTGGATCAGCAGTGCGGCCTGGCCCGGTGGCACGCTCACGTAGGCCAGCCGCAGGTCGGGGTCGTCCTCGTCGGCCCAGACGGGCGGTTCGGGGGGCGCCCACCGGACGCCGGCGCACCCCTGGTCCTGGTGCAGCCAGTGCGTGTTGCCGGTGGCCTCGGACCAGATCAGCTGGACGCCCTGGGGTGGTACCGGCCGCCAGGCCGCCGGCTCGACGTCGGCCTGCTCGCCCCCCTCGACCGGGATCACCAACAGGTCACCCTGCGCCTGCACCCCGGTGAGGATCGGCACCGAGACCTCGGCTATCAGATGGTTCGGCACGACCGCGCCGATCAGGCCCAGGGCCTGTTCGTAGGTGAAGGTCATGACGATCAGTCCTCTCCCCGTCCCCGACGGCCCGGAGCGGTCCCGCCGGTCGTGCCAGCGTAGGCGACACCACCCGGTGAGCACCTGCGGGCGACCGCCGCATCGTGCTCAGGTGCGTCGTTGCAGCCGGCGGTAGACCTCCACCGACACCCCGTACTGCCACGCGGCCGCCTCGACCGGGTCCTCGAACCGTGCGGGTACGAACTCGGCGAACCGCCGCACCCGCCCGTCCGGTCCGGGGCTGGCATTGGCCATCACGAGCAGGCTCAGGTCGTCCCAGCCCGCGTCGTCCAGTCGGTAGAGCCGCAACCGGTGCGGTGGGTTGGCCGGGTCGGGTACCTCGGCGATCACCGGCAGCCGGGCCTGAGCCAGGTAGCGATCCCAGCCCATCGTCTCGATCAGCACCCGGCGCGCCTCGGAATTCGGCACCGCGTGGATCTCCGCGACCGTCCATTCCCCCGACTCCGCCGGCCGCGGCACCCGCACCCCGTCGACCAGGTGCCACCAGCTGCCGTCCGGCCAGCCCAGCGAGGCCGTGGGCAGCCGGCGCCCGCCATCGGGGGTGGCCAGCCACCCGCGCCAGACCACCGACGGCGGTTGGAGCAGCACGGCGACCCGGCGCCGCGCCGTCCAGGGCACCGCCGCGGTGGCCTCCAGCGCACCGAGCAGGGCCTCGGCGCGCTGGGGCTCGCCTCGCTCCCTGGCCGGCGACCCGGTCGGCTCCGGCGGCACGGCCGCGAGCCGGACGGCGCGCTGCCAGCGCCAGCTCGCCACCGTCGCCGGCGGGAACGAGCGCCGCACCAACGCCCCGAACAGGTCCGCGGCCGCCACCGGCGCGCTCAACTGCGGCACCGCCCGGGCATCGGCCGGCGCCCCCGGCCTCGGCCCGCGACTCAGCCGAGCCGTCACCCGCCCCTCCAGCGGAAGCAGCCACCCCGCCCATCGGGTACGCCCCGCGCGCACGCCGGCCAGCAGGGGCCGGGCGGTCAAGGCCATCACGACGAACAGTGCCACCGGGACGCCGAGCAGCCCCGCCACCCGGCCCGTTGCCGACTGCAGGAAGGCAGGGTCGGCGTAGGCCAGCCAGAACCACCAGCCCACGAGGAGGCCCACCAGGACGGCAAGGCTCGTCCAGGCGATGGCCGCGGCCGTGCCGGGGCGAGCCAACACCTGCTGGCGCCGCAACGCCGCGGTCGCCATCGCCGCGGGCAGCCGGTCCCGGTCCCCGGCCTGCGCCAGCCGAGCGAGCGGGTCGCGCAGCGCCGCGTCGTACTCCGGCCAGGTGCGACACCACAGGAGCGCGGGCGGTTCCAGCCCGAGCGCTGCATAACACGCGTCGACCGCCCGACCGATCGCCGCGCGATGGGAGGCTCGATCGGACGCCGCCGCCGCGGCGTCCTCGGGCTCGGTCTCGATCTCGGCGTCGATCACGGTCTCGATCTCGGGATCCGGTTCGGGGATCGTCAGATGGCGCTCGGCCCAGTCGCGGCCGAAGAGTTCGCCCTGGCGCCCCGCCTCCCCCGCCCGGGGCAGCCACGGCACCCGCACGCCATCGACGAAGAGGTGCCGGACGCCGTCCGGCCAGCGAGCGGTGAGCACCTCGTGCCCCTCGACCTCGCGCCGCTCGACCTCGGTCGGGGGTGCCAGCGCCACGACCAGGCCCCGCAGCCCGTGCCAGGGCGGCGCCTGGATCTCGAGGCCGGGGACGACGGCCCACCAGACCCGCCGGGCGAGCGCGCGGCGAACGCCCAGGGTGATGCCGAGCGCGGCACTCAGCACCCGGCGCGCCGCGACCAGGGGCACCAGCAGGCAGATCAGGAACACCAAGTTGTCGAGCAGCGTGTCCGCGCCGACCGGCTGGTCGAGCAGGGACATCACCGCGCGATAGGTCAGCACCGTGACGAGGAGCCAACCGCCCAGGCACGCCAGCAAGACCACCACCGACGCGAGCAGTGCGGTCACCACCGCCGTCAGCGCGCGCAGCCACCGGGGCCGCCAGCGCCACCACCGCACCACGAGCGGCCGGCGCCGCAACAACCACCGGGCCTCGGCGCGCGGGTCCTTCACGGCAGCCAGGTACCGCCCCGGTGACTCGCACCAGGCCACCCGGGGCGCGCGCCGTCCGACGCGGCGGTATTCCTGCGCGATGGCCTGCTCGGCCTCCGCCCGCACGGCCTCCGGGGAGCCCCTCGGCCGCCCGCACCAGGCGACGACGAGGGCATGCACCTCGGGTGACAGCTCGAGGCCGAGCATCCTCTCGTCCACCCCGCTCGCCCCCTCCCCGGCTTCTCCGCGGAGCCCCCTCACGGCTGCCCCACACGCCGCCACTCTAGGCAAACCCACCCACCGTGACCCCTCCCGCCTCCGCCGCGGTGATCACGCTCATCCCCCCTGAGCGCAACGTGACATCGCGCTCGTCTGGCGAGCGCAACGTGACATCGCGCTCATCCCGGACGAGTGCAACGTGACGTTGCGCTCGGGTGGCGCTTGCGCAGTTACTCATCAGTAGGCATCATCGAGTTACCGGTGGGTAACCCCCGCTGCGAACGGGCGCGGCCGGACGGCCGCCGGCGGCGACTGACTCCGAGGGACGGCACAGATGAGCCACTACAAGCACAACCTGCGCGACGTGGAGTTCACCCTGTTCGAGGTGCTGGGACGCGATGCCGTCCTGGGCACCGAGGCCTTCCCGGACGTGGACGGCGAGACCGCCCGCGAGATGCTGGGCCAGGTCGCCAAGCTCGCCACCGACAAGCTCGCGACGTCGCTGGTCGACTCCGACCGCAACCCGCCACTGTTCGATCCCCACAGCCACTCGGTGACGCTGCCCGCCTCGTTCCGCGAGAGCTACCGCGCCTACGTCGACAGCGAGTTCTGGCGCAGTGACCTGCAGCCCGAGATCGGCGGCCACCCGGTGCCGCCGTCGCTGCGCTGGGCGATGGCCGAGTTCGTGCTCGGCGCCAACCCCGCCATCCACATGTACGGCACCGGCTTCGCCTTCGCCCGCATCCTCTACGCCCTGGGCAACGAGGCTCAGAAGAAGATCGCCGGCCACATGGTCGAGCAGCGCTGGGGCTGCACCATGGTGCTCACCGAACCGGACGCCGGCTCGGA
Organism: Kineosporiaceae bacterium; assembly: GCA_046330955.1. Classification (GTDB taxonomy): domain Bacteria; phylum Actinomycetota; class Actinomycetes; order Actinomycetales; family Kineosporiaceae; genus JADJPO01. The sequence goes on from JAXLRT010000026.1 coordinate 20,719, forward strand.
CGTCGGCGCCGGACGCACCAAGGCCGTGCAGCAACCCGACGGCACCTGGCACATCACCGGCGTCAAGCGGTTCATCACCAGCGGCGACGCCGACATCTTCGAGAACATCGTGCACCTGGTGCTGGCGCGCCCCGAAGGGGCCGGCCCCGGCACCAAGGGGTTGTCGCTGTTCGTGGTGCCGAAGTTCCACGTCGACGCCGAGACCGGCGAGCTGGGCGAGCGCAACGGCGTCTTCGTCACCAACGTCGAGCACAAGATGGGCCTGAAGGTCTCGGCCAGCTGCGAACTGCGGTTCGGCGAGGTCGACGGCATCCCCGCCGTCGGCACCCTGGTGGGCGATGTGCACGACGGCATCGCGCAGATGTTCAAGGTCATCGAGGCGGCCCGGATGTTCGTGGGCACCAAGGCGATCGCCACCCTGTCGACCGGGTACCTGAACGCTCTCGACTACGCCAAGAACCGGGTGCAGGGCGCCGACCTGACGCGCTCGACCGACAAGACCGCCCCCCGCGTCACCATCACCCACCACCCCGACGTGCGTCGTTCGCTGATGCTGCAGAAGGCCTACGCCGAGGGGTTGCGTGCCCTGGTGCTCTACACCGCCAGCCAGCAGGACGCCGTGTTCGTCGCCGAGGCGCGGGGCGAGCGCGACGACCTGGCCGAGCGGGTCAACGACCTGTTGCTGCCACTGGTCAAGGGCTGTGGTTCCGAGCGCTCATGGGTGCTGCTGGGCACCGAGAGCCTGCAGACCTTCGGCGGCAGCGGGTTCCTGCAGGACTACCCGATCGAGCAGTACGTGCGGGACGCCAAGATCGACACCCTGTACGAGGGCACCACGGCGATCCAGGGCATGGACTTCTTCTTCCGCAAGATCGTGCGCGACAAGGGCCAGTCACTGACCCACCTGGCCGGCCAGATCGCCGAGTTCGTCAAGGCTGCCGGCCCCGAGGACACCCTGGCCGTCGAGCGCGAGCTGCTCGCCAAGGCCTTGGACGACGTCCAGGGCATCGTCGGCTTCATGGTCGGCGCGCTGATGAGCGCCCACCCGAAGGCCGAGGGCGGCGACGTCCGCAACGTCTACAAGGTCGGCCAGAACACCACCCGGCTGTTGATGGCCGCCGGTGACCTGGTGATCGGCTGGCTCCTGCTGCGCAGCGCAGAGGTCGCGGCCGCCCAGCTGGCCACCGACGGCATCAGCGCGAGTGATCGCTCGTTCTACGAGGGCAAGGTCGCTGCGGCCCGGTTCTTCGCCCGCACCGTGCTGCCGAAGCTCTCGGCCGAGCGGGCGATCGCCGAGACCACCGACAACGCCCTGATGGAGGTCGACGAGGCGGCCTTCTGATCACTCGGCCGGCCACTCGGCGATCACTCGGCGAGGGCCGACCACCGCATGGTCGTCAGCGGGGAGTCGGGCATCGGATCCTCGTGGGCATCGGTCGAGGCGTCCCAGCTGTAGGACCGCCCGATCATGCCCACCCGCACCGTGTACCGCTCGTACCAGGTTCCCCGTCCGGTCTGGCGGGCGATGGTGTGCTCGGCGTCGGCACGCCAGGCCCGGATGGACTCCTCCGAGTCCCAGTAGGAGACCAGGATTCCCAGCCCGTCCTCGTCACGCGCACTCTCGACCCCGAGCAGGCCCGGCTGGCGCTCGGCGAGGCCGAGCATCAACAGGCAGGCCGCCTGATGCTCGGCGCGGTCGTCGTGGGTGATCCTCGGCCGTAGCCGCGACGTGAACACGACCACCCAGTACGGCGGCTCCCGAACGGCAGCGAATCCCGGCACCGCGGGCAACTTGGCACCATTCGTCCCCATGGGGTCATGATCCGACCACGGTAACGACTCCGTGTGAAGAGAACTTGCTCCTCCAGCGCAAGATTCGCTCAAGGATTGCCCGACGGAGGCCCCGATGATCGTTCAGGTCACCAGGCGGCGCTGCGCGCCAGACCCAGCGCGTAGTCCTTCCAGAAGCCGGACGACGGGCCGCCGTTGCAGGCGCCGTCGGTGTCACCGGGCAGCTTGATCCAGAGGAGGGCGTCGAGCGCGCCGCCACTGCTCAGGCGGGGCGGCTCGCCGAGGGCACGGCCACTGGGGTTGCACCAGGCGCTGCCGGCGGCCGGACCGTTGCCGTTGCGCGAGGTGTCGACCACGTAGTGCAGCGACGACCCGTAGGCGGCAGAGATCGCCGCCGCGTAACTCGACACCGAGGCCGTGGTGGCGAAGTTGCTCACGTTCAGCGCGATGCCGTCGAAGGCGTCCATGCCCACGTTCTTCAGGATCGCGGCGTCCTGGGCGGGCGTCTTCCACGCCGGGTGGCCGGCGTCCAGGTACACCCGGTGACCGGCCTGCTGGAAGATCATGCCCGCGTCGTGCAGCAGCCGGAGCCGGCCCGCCGGGTCGGCGCACCGGGCCGCGTCGACCGCGGCGTCCGGTTCGAGCACGATCATGGCGCTTCCGACGATGGCGTTCTTGACCGAGGTCACCCAGGTGAGGTACTCACTCGGCGTCGCGCCGCCCGCCGAGTACCCACCACAGTCCCGGTCGGGGATGTTGTAGATCACGAACACCGCGAGTTCGCCCTGGGCGGCGGCCCGGGTACTGACCGTCTTGGCCATGGTCAGGTTGTACGAGCCGCCGGACAGCCAGGTGGCGATCGGCCGGTCGGCGATCTTGTGCAGCAGCGTCAGCTCGGAGGCGTTCGTGGACGACCCGAGGATGACCTCCTGGATGTTCGGGCTCACGTAGAGACCCGAGGCAGGCACGGCCGGGGCCTTCGGTGGGGCGCTGGTCGCCGGCGTCGTGGGCACCGCAGGCGGCGAGGGCACCGCGCTCTTCGTGGCCTTGGGTGGCGCGGACGACGGCGCCGATCCGGCGCCCGACGGGGCCGACGGGGCCGTCGTGGTGGCCGAGATGGGGTCGCCGGCCGCGCCCGGTTGCGGCGCGACGGGGGCGGCCACACCCGGCGCCGCGAGAGCCGGCGGGGCCGTCGTCGGGGTAGCGGCCGGACTCGATGCCGGAGCGGAACGCCGGCCCGAGCGGGTCCGCGCAACGGTGCTCGCGCCGGCCGTCGGACCACGACGCGCCGCGGGCGCCTGGGCGTCCCGCCCGTGCCCGGCCTTCGCCAGCGTGGTCACGATGAGATCGTCGGAACCCGGGTCGGCCGGCGCCGCCGTGAGCGCGATGCCGGCGCACACCAGAACGACCGCCGCCCCCGTGGCAGAGATCTTGACGCCGGTCCGCAGGCTCACGATCCAGAAGACTAGTCAGCCGATCGGATGAATTTGAATGGCTGGATGACCAGATACCACCGACTTAACACTTCATTGAGCCATGAGCTCCGCTTCACGCCGGTGAGCCCCCACCCACCTGGACGGCGATCTCCTCACCGAGGCGGGCGCCGCCGAGCAGGTCCAGATCGTCGCCCGACCAGAAGGTGCCCGGGTCGAACGCGTTGGCCGGACGGGCGGCGTCCAGCAGGCCCATGACCTGGTAGGCACGGGCCACCACCTCGGCGCAGTAGGTCACCCCGATGGGCGCGTGGCGCCGCACCCGGCCCCGCAACCACCGGCCCGCCAGCGCCGCGGTCCGCGGGAACGGCAGACCGTCGGCCCGGGCGATCTCGCGCAGCAGCTCGTCCTCCATGGCGGTGGTGATCGTGGCATCGAGCTGGCGCAACCAGGGGCGCTGCTCGTAGCGGGTCACCCACTGCACCACCGCCTCACGCAGGTCGTGCAGCTGGACGCCGCGGTGCTTGTCGCCGGTCCACACGTCGGTCAGCGACTGGCCCAGCTCGGCGTGCCACATCAGTGGGGGCAGGTCCTCGAGCACCACGGCCATGCCGACGTGGTTCACCGGGGCGTTGGTGAGAGTCTGGATCGCGCGGTCGGCCAGACTGGGGCCGCGGAACAGCCAGAGGTCACCGGTGCGGGTGACCTCGACGGCCTGATCGAGATCGATCGAGCTGGACATGGCGCACAGTCTGCCGGGTAGCGACCGGCATCGAGCAGGAGGCAGTGATGGACGACGCGGCGCGGGCGCGACTGGTGCGACGCCTGCTGCGGGGCCTGGGCCTGGCGGGCCTGGTCGGCGTGGCCGCCACCGGCGCGCTGATGGCGCGCTCCGAGCGGCAGCGGCGCGCGGTGACCCCGGACGAGGTGCGCTCCCGGCTGCACCAGCGACACGCCGCCGCCGACCGCACGGACGGCGCCCGGTGACCGCCGTCCTGCCCTCTCGGGGGCATCTGATGGCGGGCGAGATCGCGGCCCAGCCCCAGGTCTGGCGAGACATCCTGGCCGCCTCCGGGGCGGCGCTGGACGAGGCCGCGGCAGCGATCCGCGCCTACCGGCCGCGGTTCGTGTTGCTGGTGGCCCGCGGCACCTCGGATCATGCGGCGCTGTACGCCAAGTACCTGGTCGAGACCCGGCTCGAACTGGCGGCGGGATTGGTGTCGCCGTCCACGATGACCGCCTACGGCGCCCGGCCCGACCTGCGCGACGTCCTGATGATCGCGGTCAGCCAGTCCGGCGGCTCACCCGACCTGGTCCGCAGCATCGAGGTGGCGGGCGAGCAGGGCGCCCTGACCCTGGCCGTGACCAACAACGCCGCCTCACCGCTGGCGGCGGCGGCGCGCTGGCATCTGGACATCCGCGCCGGCGCCGAACTGGCCGTGGCGGCCACCAAGTCCTACACCGCCGAGCTGCTCACGTTGTACCTGCTGCTGAGCCGGTTGCGTGGCGGCCCGGCGCCGGAACTGGATCGGCTCGCCGAGATCGGCGAGACCAGCCTGCGCTCGGACGCCGCGATCGTCGAGTTGGCCACCCGGTACCGGTTCGCGCAGCGGCTGGTGGTCACCGGGCGCGGCTTCAGCTACCCCACGACGCGCGAGGCCGCGCTGAAGTTGATGGAGACCTCCTACCTGTCGGCACAGGCGTTCTCGGGGGCCGATCTGCTGCACGGGCCGCTGGCCATGATCGAACCCCAGGTGCCGGTGATCCTGGTCGCTGCCGGCGGCGTCGGCGGCCGGGCGATGATGCCGGTGCTGACCCGGGTGCTCGACCGGGGCGCCGACGTCTGCTGCATCGGGGACGCCGCGGCGGTCTCGCGCGCGACGGTCGGCATCGAACTGCCCGGCGGGCTGCCCGAGGAACTGTCACCACTGATCGAGATCATCCCGTTGCAGCAGCTGGCGTTGCACCTGGCGGTGGCGCGCGGCGAGGACCCCGATGCCCCGCGGGGCCTGCTCAAGGTGACCGAGACCCTCTGATCGAAACCGGCTGCCCCCGAGGCGTTCTCGACGTGACCGCGATCAGCCGCGGCGCGCGTCCCGCTCGGCCATGCCGGTGAGCATCGCGTTGTAGGCCTCCAGCTCGGCGTCCCCGTCGCGGTCGGCCGCCCGGTCGCGGCGGCGCGCCTCACGATCGTCCGATCGCGACCACTGCACCGCCAGGATCAGGGCCACCGCGATCATCGGCACCTCGCCCAGGCCCCAGGCGAGGCCGCCGCCGAAGTGCTGATCGGCCAACAGGTCTGTCGCCCAGGGGCGTTGCAGCTGGCTGAAGAAGTCCTCGGCCAGAACCGATTTCGACATCATCAGCGCCACTCCGAAGAAGGTGTGGAAGGTGATGACGGCGAACATGAACATCATCCGCAACGCGGGTGAGGGACGCCGCGGGCCCGGGTCGGGGCCGATCAGCACCCACAGGAACAGGTATCCCGCCGCGATGAAGTGCACGTGCATGATCTCGTGGCCGATGTGGGTGCGCAGTGCCACCGGGAACAGCGGCGAGAAGTAGAACATGAACAGCGTGCCGGCGAAGAACAACCCGGCCACCGCAGGGCGGGTGATCTGCCGCGAGTACCACGACTCGAGGGCGGCCAGCAGCCACTCGCGGGGGCCGCGGGTGCCGTCGTGCCGGGACGGCAGGGTGCGCAACGCCAGGGTCATCGGGGCCGCCATCACCAGCATCAACGGCACCAGCATGCTCAGCATCATGTGGCCGAGCATGTGGGCGCTGAACTGCACCCGGCCGTAGACCATCGGGCCGCCGCTGGTCAGCCAGACCATGGCCAGCAACCCGGCGAACCAGAACAGCGTGCGGTACACCGGCCAGCCGTCCCCGCGCCGGCTGATCCGGACGACGCCGCGCAGGTACAACCCGCCGGCCACCACGGCGACGACGATCCACAACAGGTCGGGCTGCCACCCCAGCAGCCACCGGCTCAGCGTCGGCGGCGGGGGCATGTCGTACCCGGTGAGTTGGCGGGCCATCGAGGGCAGCGGCGGCAGCACCTTGGGAATCGGCGGGGCGCTCCTGGCCAGTGCCGCCGCCAGGCCACTGGCGACGGTCATCAGCACGAGTTCCCCGATGGCCAACCGGGTGAAGGCCCCCGGCCTGCCGTCGTCCAGCCGGGTCAACGTGCGACGACGGTGCCACCAGCCCGCCACGCCGAGCAGCACCAGCAAGGCCGTCTTGGCCAGCACCAGTGCGCCGTACCGCGAACCCAGGGCCTGGAACGTCCCGATCCGGATCCAGGCGCTGATCACGCCGGAGATGCCCAGGAACACGAACGACCACAGCGCCACCGGCGAGAACCGCCGGGCCGCCTTCGCGCCGTCCGAGGGGGTCAGCGTGCGCCACACCAGCGCCAGCGCGAGCAGTCCCCCGACCCACAGCGACACCGCGGCCAGGTGCAGGCCCAGGCCGGTGACCGCGGTTTCGTGATTGCCGCCCTGCGAGTGCCCGGCGAGCGCCGGGGGGATCAGGCCCGACAGCCCCAGACAGCTGAGCAGTCCGGCGGCGCGCAGCGTGCGGGCACCGGCCGCGGCCAGAGAGATCACCACCGCGACGGCGATGGTGAACTGCTGGCCCGCCCCGAGGCCGGAATCCGTCGCGCAGACCTTCAGCTGGGCACCGAGGATCGGGCTGCCGAGCGGGGTGCCCGACCCGTCCGCACAGGTGGTGACGAACAGGGCCAGATTCGCCAACGCCCACACGCCCGCGGCGACGCCGGCGGCCAGCAGGGCAGGCCGGTGGGCCAGCGTCGAGCGGCTCAGCCCCGATCGAGCGCCGTCGCTGGCGGGCAGGGCGACCGCCGCCATCACGAGCAGCCCGATGGTCAGCGCCGTCGCCAGGTCGACCACGGTCTTCAACACCGGGAGGCCCCAGCGCACCACCGCCCCCGGATCGCCCAGCACGGGCGGTTTCGCCGCGCCCGTCAAGGCCACTCCGGCCAGGGTGGCCAGCACGGCGAGTGAGAGGAGCAGGAGCACCAGGACGGTGGGCGGAGCAACAGGTCGGCGCTCGAGGGTCGGCCCAGCAGCCGCCTCCCGGGTGGGGGCAGACGTGGTCACTCCCCCACTGTAGGCACTCCCCCGTCCCGTCGGGACGACGGCGCCGAACGGCTCGTCACAGCGGACGCAACTCGTCGGCGTAGCTGACCGTGGTGCGCTGCAGCACGCCCTCCTCGGTGATCGAGTACTGCCCCAGGCGCCACAACGGTGGCGAGTAGGCATGGATCGAGACCGCGCCCCGGAAGCCCTCGGCGTCACCGGCATCGGCCCCGACACCGTTGATCCGGTGGATGTACTCGGGGCCGAAGTCGATCGAGGCCCCTTCGCGCAGCCGCCGCACCGGGTGCTGACCACCGACGCGCAGGTGGGCTTCCTCGATCACGCCGCGGGCCACCGCCACCGCGCCGCTGGACAGGTCGTGGTCGTGCCACCCGGTGTCGTCGGTGCCGGTCCAGCACAACACCCAGACGTCGAGGTGGGCGTCCCGGTGCAGCGAGGAGTAGTGGCGCTCGTCGTGGTCGTGGGCGGTCAGGTCCTGCCAGAGGTCGGGTCGGGCAGCCAGCGCCGTGACCAGCTCGCGCAGTTCGGCGCGGGTGAGCGCGCGATCGGGCAACTCCGGCAGCCCGTCGATCCGGGACAGGTCGCGTCGGGTGATGGTGCGTGGATCGACCGCCGTACCGTCCCTGGTGCCCAGCGGGGCAGCGTCGAGGAGGGTCATCGGAGGGCTCCTTTCACGAGGTGGTCGCGGCCCAGCAGCCGAGACGGGTTGGTGGCGACCAGGAGCCGGGCGAACGCCTCGCCCAGTCCCGGGTCGGCCGAGTGGGCGTTCGGCTCGTCGGAGCCGTGCACCAGCGCGTCGACCCCGACGACGCGCACCAGGGCGTCGATCGCCCGGGAACCATAGGAGGAGGTCTCGTAGTACACATTCGGGTGCACCCGGAACGTCCCGCCGCGGGCCAGTAGCCGTTCGTGGTGCAGCGGGGCCAGGCCGGCCAGGGCCACGAACGCGATCCGCAGGTCCGGGTGATCGGCGACACCGGCGGCATGCCAGGCGAACCAGGCCGCCGACTGCTGCGCCAGGTAGGGCACCAGTGCCGGCCACCAGGACGGCGGCCGCGCGCCGTCCGGGATCGTCGCCGGCCCCGGGTGCACCAGCACCGGACGATCCAGTTCGACACACAGCGCCAGGACGTCGCCCAGGCGGCCCACGTCGTCCGGGGTGGCCAGTGCCGGGGCAGGCAGCTGCAACCCGAGCGTGTTGGGCCGCGACAGGTCACGCCGGACGATCTCGAGGTCGGGTTCGGTGAGCGCGATCGAGACCCAGCTGCCGAACGGCGTCCCGAACTCCTGGACGCCGTCGTGCCACAGATCGAGCAACGGCTGAGCCTCGGCCGGGTCGAGCAGGTCGATGCCCAGCGCACACGACAGGCTCAGCCCGATCAGGTCGGCCGGCGCGCGACGTGCCCGCTCGTGGGGGTCGTGCTCGGCGAGGTCGATCGCGCAGGTCGGTTCACCACTCAGGTGCAACGTGGGGTGGGCGCCGGTCGACACCCAGGGCGCCCGGTCGCGCGAGCGCAGCGCATCGAGCAGGGCCTTGGGCAGGAGGTGTTGGTGAAGGTCGATTCGCACGTCACCACCTCCTATCAGGTGAACCGGTTCACTCTTCGCTCCCGAGAGTAGTGAACCGGTTCACTTTGCGCCAGGGGCAGCTCGGGGACCGGCCGGGCCGAGGGCTCCGTGGAGCGCGGGGGAGCGGGTTCGTATGCTGATCGAATGGCGGACGGTCGGGTGACCCTGCAGGACGTCGCCGACGAGGCCGGCCTGTCCAAGGCGGCCACGTCCTACGCCCTGCGCGGTCTCAAGGGCTCGACCCAGACCCAGGAGCTGGTCCGCGACATCGCCGACCGCCTCGGCTACACCGCCAACCCGGCCGCCCAGGCGCTGGCGGGCGGACGCAGCGGCACCGTCGGGGTGTGCGGCGCACTGCACGACCTGTGGCACCAGGGGCTGGCCGTGGCCCTGGCGGGCCGACTGCGGGCAGCCGGTCTCGGGTCGGCCATCGCCGACACCGACGCCGACCCCGACCGCGAGCGCGAGCTGGTCGAGGGCATGGTGCGGGCGCACGCAGACGGCGTGGTCACCCTGGTCACCGACCCTGCCGCCGCCTGGTGGGGCGACCTACCGGGCTCGTTCACCGTGGTGAGCGTGGGCGACGTCCTCACCGCTCGCCCCCGGGCGTCGAGCGTGGTGTTCGACAACGTGCACGGCGTCCGGACGGCCATGGAACACCTCGCCGCCCGGGGCCACCGGCGCATCGGGCTGGTGACCACGACCTTGCCGTCCAGCCCGGGCCGGCCCGCGGAGCAGCTGGCCGGGCAGGTCGCCCGCGAACGGGGCGTGGACCTCAGCGTGGTGTCGGTACCGCCCGCCACCCGGGACGCCACTCGCGCGGTGCGGGCACTGCTGGCGGCGCCGCGGCGTCCGACGGCGCTGTTCTGCCTGAGCGACTCGATCGCCTTCGGGGCCTATCGCGCGGCGGCCGAGTTGGGCCTGCAGATCCCTCGCGACCTGTCGATCCTGGGCTATGACGATCACGATCTGGCCGATCTGGTGGTGCCGGCGCTGAGCAGTTTCGGCTGGGACGAGGACGCCATCGCCCAGGCGGCCATCGACCTGCTGGTCGCCCAGCTGAGCGAGGACGGCGACCCCGAGGCGCTGCGGCAGGCACCCCCGGCCTCGGACGACGCCCGGCTCGGCGTCCGGGTGGAGTTCCGGCCCGAGTTCATGCCGCGCTCCTCGACCGGGCCGGCCCCCGCCTGACCGACTCGGATGCTGATCAGGGCAGGTCAGTGCGCCGATCCCGGCGGTGGCGTGTCGGCCAGCACGGCGGCGAAGGCGATCACCACGGCCATCATCGCCAGCTCGGCCACCGCGAGGTTGAGCAACCCCCGCGCACCGGAGCGATCGAGGCGGGGCAGGTGCCGCAGCCGGTGCCAGGCCCCCAGGCCGCCGAGCACCAGCAACAGCAGGGTCTTGGCCACCATCAGCCGGGTGTAGGGCGAGGCGAACGGGTCGACCCGGCCGACCACGGCCAGGCCGGTGGCCAGCCCGGAGCCGGCGACCAGCAGGAAGGCCCCGCCGGCCAGTAGCGAGAACCCGTGCGCGGCGTTGGCCGCCAGCCGATCACGCCACAACTGCGGCCACAGCAGCACCAGGGCGAGCAGGCCGCCGACCCACGCCCCGACGCCGAGCAGGTGCATCGCCCGGCCGATCAGCGCCGAGGCGCCCGCCGCGGACGAGGTCGCGTGCCCGGACGGCGCCCAGCCCAGCGCGCCCACCACCACCAGGACGCCGGCGAGATAGGGCGACCACCCCCGCCCGCCCCAGCTCACCATGGCCAGGGCCACCGCTGCGGCTCCGGAGGCCACCACGGCGATGGCCGCACCCAGACCACCCGAGGTGTCGACCACCAGCGAACGCGCCACCGGCCACAGCGAGGCGTCGGTCAGCCCGACCCCGGCGGCCCGCGAGACCATCATGATCAGCAGGATGGCCTGGCTCAGCGACCAGAGCGCGCCGGCCCGGGCGGCCAGCAGCAGCGCGGGCCGGTACGGCCGGCCGGCATCCAGCAGCACCGCCAGCGCGAGGGCGCCGAGGGCGGCCGACATGGCCAGGTCGACGATGAGGCGCAGCACCGGGATCGCCCAGCGCACCAGGGCGCCCGGGTCGGCCAGCAGCGGTGGGGCCGTGGTGCCGACATCGGCGGCGGTGAGCAGCACCGCGAGGGCGCCGATGGCCAGCAGGCCGGCGATCACCACCCCCGCGGGGGCAGGCAGGCGCATGGCGACCGTCCTCAGAGCCGGCGATCGGCCAGCACCGGGAAGTCGGCTCGCCAGGCATCGATCGCGGGCACGTCGATCTCGGCCACGATCACCTCCTCACCGGTGCCGGCCTCGGCGAGCACCCGGCCGGTGGCATCGACCACCTGACTGTGCCCACCCATGGCCAGCCCGCCATGGCTCCCGCCGGTGTTGCACTGCACCAGCGCCAGCTGGTTCTCGATCGCCCGCGCCCGGCCGAGCAGCCGCCACGCCTCGACCCGGGGCGCAGGCCAGGCCGCGGGCACCAGGACGACGCGCGCCCCGGCGTCCAGCAGCAACCGGAACATCTCGGGGAAGCGCAGGTCATAGCAGGTGGCCAGGCCCACGGTGACCGGGGCGCGCCGCCCGGTGTTGTCGCCCACGGTGTCGCCCAGGGTGTCGCCCACGGGGTGGTCCACCGGCTCACCCAGCGGCAGGTCGAGGGTGATGATCTGGGTTCCGGCCTCCATCAGCGCCGGTTCGCCCTGGCCGAACCCGAACCGGTGGATCTTGCGGTACGAGGCCAGCAGCGCGCCGTCCGGGCCGAGCAACACCGAGGTGTTCCACAGCCCGCGACCGGTCTCACCGCGCGCGGCGGCCGGGGCGTCGTCCGGCACCTTCTCGACGATCGACCCGGCGTGCACCACGGCACCGATCTCGCGCGCGGCATCGGCCAGCGCCCCGACCGTCGGCCCGTCGAGCAGCTCGGCCCGCTCGGCCCAGGTGCGGTAGGCGAATCCGCCGGCAGCCCACAGCTCGGGCAACACCACCAGCTCGGCGCCACGCTGAGCCCGCACCAGGTCGGCGACCCGGGACACCCGCTCGGCCATCGGTTCGTCGTCGCCGTAGGCGACCTGGATGACATGAACACGCACGTCCCGACCCTAATCTGCCGAGAGGTATGGGGTGAGCCTGCTCTCGATGCGTTCCCCGTTCGGCCTCCGGCGCCAGCTGCGCCTGGTGCTGCCCCTGGTCGGCACCTGGATCGCCGGCGTGCTGGTGCTCGCCGTGGCCGGCACCCAGCGGCAGGCCCCGCTGAAGGAGCTGTTCCTGGATGCCGCCTACCTGGGTGGCCAGCCCTGGTACTCGGGCATCCTCAACGAGGCGTCCATCGTGGCCTGGTCGACGGCGGCGACGGCGGCGGCCTTCGGCGGCTGGGTCGCCTGGCGCACCGGACGGCGCGCCGCGGCCGGGTTCCTGGCCGGAGGCGGCCTGGTCGCGGTCATGTTGCTGCTCGACGTCTGGATCCAGTTCCACTCCGCCGTGGCACCCAAACTCGGGGTGCCCAGCAATCTGGCCCAGGCGGCGCAGGCCCTGCTCGGTGGGGCCTGGCTGATCGGCTGCTGGCGTGAGATCGCCCGCACCCGCTGGCTCGTCGTCCTGGCCGCCTTCGCCGCCCTGGGCACCTCGGGGTTCGTCGACATGGTCTTCGAACCCGAGGGGTCGTGGGGGCTGATGCTCGAGGACGGCACCCGGTTGCTCGGCGTGCTGGCCTTCGGCCACTACCTGGTGCTCACCACGGTCGACATCACCCGCTCGGTGCTGACGGCGGGGTCGTTCGACACCTCGATGATCCCCGCCCAACGCCGCCCGGACGAGGCGGGACGGAACCGGACGGACCCGGCAGCCGCCGAGCTGCGACCGTGATCGACGGCGGGCCCGGCGGGCACGATCGGCTGGGAGTCACGATAGTTGTGTGTTACAACTAACCAGTGTTCCCCACCGGTGACCTGCAGGACGAGCTCGGCTTCGAGCTCACCCGGCATGCCCGGCTGCTGCACGTCGTCAAGGCCCGGATGGCGCTCGAGGTCCCCGCGGGGGTGGACGTCGCCGCCGTGGGGCTGCTGATGATGCTCATCCGCTGTGGTTCCCGGCGACAGGGCGAGCTGGCCGAGGCGGCCATGCTCGACCCCTCGACGACCAGCCGGTACGTCGCCGCCCTGGCCCGGGCCGGGTTGGTCGAGCGCCGAGCCGACCCGGACGACGGCCGCGCCGTGCACCTGGTCGCCACGACGGCCGGGGAACGCCTCGGCGCAGACCTGATGGCGCACCGCCAGGCCATGGTCCGGGAGATGCTCGACGGCTGGAGCGTGAACGATCTGGAGGTACTGCTGAGTCTGGTGCGACGGCTCAACGACGCCCTGGAACAACACCGGCCCAGCGTCGGGCGAGACCCCGACTCCCCGACGACCCCGAAGTCATCCACCCCGCAGGAGAGTTGATGTCCACCGCAACACCACCCTCGGCCGGCGACGCGACGCCACCGGCCTTCACCCACCGCCAGATCCTGGTGATCCTGACCGGACTCATGTCCGGGATGTTCCTGGCCGCCCTCGACCAGACCATCGTGGCCACCTCGATCCGCACCATCGCCGACGATCTGCAGGGGTTGAGCATCCAGGCCTGGGCGACCACCGCCTACCTGATCACCTCGACCATCTCGACGCCGCTCTACGGCAAGATGAGCGACCTCTACGGCCGCCGGCGGTTCTTCCTGCTGGCGATCTCGGTGTTCGTGCTCGGATCGACCCTGTGCGGCTTCGCCCAGTCGATGTACCAGCTGGCCGCCTTCCGGGCGCTGCAGGGCATCGGCGCCGGGGGGCTGTTCTCGCTGGCGCTGACGATCATCGGCGACCTGGTGCCGCCGCGCGAACGGGCGCGCTACCAGGGCATGTTCCTCGCCGTCTTCGGCACCTCGAGCGTGCTCGGCCCGGTCGTCGGTGGCTTCCTGGCGGGGCAGGACACCATCTTCGGCATCACCGGGTGGCGCTGGGTGTTCCTGGTCAACGTGCCGGTCGGCATCATCTCGCTGGCCCTGGTGTTCCGGACGCTGCACCTGCCGCACACCCGCCGCGAGCACCGGATCGACCACCTGGGCGCCGTCATGCTGTGCATCGCGTTGATCCCGCTGCTGATCGTGGCCGAGCAGGGCCGCGAGTGGGGCTGGACCAGTGCGCGGTCGCTGTCGTCCTACATCGTCGGGGTGCTGGGCATCGCCGGCTTCCTGTGGGCCGAACGGCGCATCGGGGACGACGCCCTGTTGCCGCTGCGGCTGTTCAGCGGCCGGACGTTCGGGGTCGGCTCGGTGCTGAACTTCGTCGTCGGCATGGGCATGTTCGGTGGCCTGGCGGCCCTGCCGCTCTACGTGCAGATCGTCCAGGGCTACTCCCCCACCGAGGCCGGGCTGCTGTTGCTGCCGATGGTGATCGGCATCATGAGCGGCTCGATCGGCTCGGGTCAGGCCATCGCGCGCACCGGGCGCTACCGGGTGTTCCCGATCGCGGGCCTGTTCCTGCTGGTGGTCGGCATGGTGCTGCTCTCGCGGATCACTGCCGACAGCTCGATGGTGACCGTCGACGCGTTCGCGTTCATCTTCGGTCTGGGGTTGGGCCTCAACATGCAGACCCTGGTGCTGGCGATCCAGAACGCGGTGCCGCCGCAGGACATGGGCGTGGCCACCTCGTCGGCCACCTTCTTCCGCCAGATGGGCGGCACCCTGGGTACCGCGGTGTTCCTGTCCGTGCTGTTCAACCGGCTGCCCGACACCATCGCCTCGGCCTTCAAGGCCATCGCGCCGACCGCGGACTTCCAGGCCGCGTTGAAGGACCCCGCCGTGCTCGCCAACCCGGCGAACAAGGCTGTGCTGCAGGCGTTGTCGAGCCCCGGCGCCACCAGCGGCGGCTCGCTGAACGACTCCTCGTTCATCTCCTCGCTCGACCCGCGCCTGGCCCGGCCGTTCCTGGTGGGCTTCTCGGACGCGATCACCAGCGTGTTCGTGCTCGGGGCGATCGTGCTGGCCCTGGCCTTCGTGATCGTGTGGTTCCTGCCGGAGGAGAAGCTGCGGACGCAGTCGGGGATCGCCGCCCGCCACCAGCAGGAGACCGCCGCCGCAGCTGCCCTCGGCGAGGGCGCCGCGGGCGAGGCGTTCGAGGACGAGCGCGAGGCCGGCATCTCCACGCCGACTCAGCCGAGCAGGTAACTCCAGCGGTAGCGGCCCGGGCGCACCAGGTACCGATCCAGGGTGTCCGGGCCGCAGGACGCCGCCCCCAGACCGCGGTGGGCGGCGTCCAGGTGGACGACGTGCCCGGGCCGGGCGACCAGCTCGGCGTCGTGCGTGGCGGCGGCGAGATCGGTTGCCCGGTACCGGGTCACGCTGACCTGACGCGGCCGATCGAGCCGCAGCGCCAGGCTGCCGAAGCCCGCGCCGTCCAGGCTCAACCGCCGGACGGCGTGCCGCCCGCCGCTCTCCTGCGGGCGCAGGTAGGGGGTGAACCAGGAGTCGGCGGGGGCCGCATACCAGCCGATCTGTGCCGCGGCGGTGCGGTCGGGGTAGGACTCGTGCGGGCCGGACCCGAACCAGCGCACCGTCTCTGCTGCATTCACCGTCTCGAACATCGCCCCGATGCGGGGCAGATCGGCGAGCTCGGGCAGGTCCGGGATGGTGACGTCCTCCTCGACGAGCACGGCCGGGACGCCGTCCAGGTGCACCGAGGTCAGCCGTTGCTCCTGGGTGATCACCACGCCGGGGGCGCCGGTATGGACGCTGCGCACGATCACCGTCGACCCCTCGGACACCACCTGTTGCACCTGCCGGGTCAGGTCGGGCAATCCCGCCGCCTGCCAGCGCGCGGCCATGCCGCCGATGCGGTCGTTGTCGGTGGGCGCCCGCCACAGCGAGAGCACCGGGCCGTGCACCAGCATCGGGTGTACCAGCAGCCCGTCGGCGTCGATCGCGGGTGGCTGCGCAACAGGTTCGGCGAGCAACGGGTCGGCTCCGGCATCGGGTGACAGCTCCTCACCGAGCCGCACCTGGGCGAAGCACACCGGGGTCCCTGCCGGTGACCAGGCGCTATCGTCTGCCGTGACCACGTTGAGCGACAGCAGCACCTCGCCGCGCGCCGCCAGCTCGTCGAGGCTCTGCAACAACTCGCCGGGGACGTCGTCCCTCACCGCCTGACCCGGGCCCAGCGTCGGCAGCACGGCCGGCAGCTCGCGCGAGTACTCCCGGCCGGCCTCACTGATGATCTGCCAGGTGGCCTGCAGGTCGGACAGGTCGCCCCAGTGCCGGGTGCTGACCAGCTCGACCTCGGCCGAGCCGGTGGCGAGATCGTGTGCGAGCAGGCGCAGCCGCACCGGCGCGGCGAGTTGAAGGTGTTCGTACATCGCCGGTTTGGGGGTGCGGTCGGGGAACACCATACCGTCGGCGACGAAGTTGCCGTCGTGGGGGGTGTCGCCGAAGTCCCCGCCGTAAGCCCAGCGCAGGCCGGTCGGCGCCCGGCCGTCGCCGGGTGCCGCGAGCCGGTCGGTCGACGATCCGGCCAGCCCCACCGGGCGGCCGTCGGGACGTTGCGCCAGGCCGTGATCCCACAGCTCCCAGATGAATCCGCCCTGCAGCCCGGGGTGGGTCTCGATGGCCGCCCAGTAGTCGGCCAGGGTGCCGTTGCTGTTGCCCATGGCGTGGGAGAACTCGCACATGATCAGCGGCAGTCGCTGCTCACCGGAGGTCGCGTGGGCCACGATCGCCTCGATCGGTGGGTACATCGGGCAGGCCAGATCGCTGGCGGTCTGCGGTCCACACCAGTCGAACATGATGGCGCCCTCGTAGTGCAGCGGGCGGCTCGGGTCGAACGATCGCACCCACCCGGCGGCGGCATCGTGGTTGGCGCCGTAGCCGCTCTCGTTGCCCAACGACCAGACGATGACGCTGGGGTGGTTGTGGTCGCGGCGCACCATGCGCGAGACCCGGTCGACGAAGGCCGACAGGTAGCGCGGGTCGGCGGCCAGGTGGTGGGCGTAGGCATGACACTCGATGTCGGCCTCGTCGATCACCATCAGGCCGAGCTCGTCCGCGGCGTCCAGCAGGGCCGGGTCGTTGGGGTAGTGCGAGGTGCGAACGGCGTTGAACCCGAACCGTTTCAGGGTGAGCAGGTCCTCACGCAGCTGCGCGGGCGTCAGCGTGCGGCCGGTGAACGGGTCGCTGTCGTGGCGGTTCATGCCCCGCAGGTAGGGCCGGACGCCGTTGACCAGCAGGTCCCGGCCGACGACCTCCACCCGGCGGAAACCGATGCGGTACGAAGCGGTTTCGACGATCCCCCCGGCCGGGTCGTGCAGTCGCACCACCAGCGGGTACAGCTGCGGGGTGTGCGGGGTCCACGGCCGGACGCCGCCCAGCCGCGCCGACACCGCCACCCGGCCCATGCCGAGTGGACGCCGGTAGGCCTGCACCGCCTCGGCCACCACCCGGTGCATCGCCCCCTCGTCCGTGGCGGGCAGGCCGCCGGCGGCGTTCAGGTAGACCGACCGCATCGCCACCGACGGCTCGATCGGCAGCGGCTGGGTGGCCTGACCGTCCTCGATCGGTCCCGAGTCGACCGGCCCGGAACCGGGCACCCACGCCGCGAGGTGCGTGGCGTCGTCCAGGGTGGTGCCGTCGGGCAGGTCGAGCGCCACCGACACCGACCAGCCGGGCGGCACCCGGCCGCCGAGCGCGCCGACCTCGACGACGACCGACAGGTCGCCGCCGGTGAGGCCGTCCGGCTCGACCGGCAGCTCGGCCAGATCGGCGTGCACCCGCACATCGGCCAGGTGCACCGGGGCGGTGGCGTAGAGGAACACCGAGCGGGTGATGCCGCCGTGCCACCACTGATCCTGATCCTCGATGAACGTGGCGTCCGACCACTTGACCACCGCGAGGCGAAACGTGTTGGCCCCCGGGCGGATCGCGGCGGTGACGTCGAACTCGCTCGCCAGGTGCGAGTCCTTGCCGACGCCGATCTCGACCCCGTTGACCCAGGCCAGCAGCACGCTCTCGGCCGCCCCCACGTGCAGCACCACACGGCGTCCGGTCGCGGGCGACCTCTCGGTCCAGTCCGCCGGCAGGTCGACGGTGCGTTCGTAGACGCCGGTCGGGTTGGCCACGGGTGGGTGCGGCGGCAGGTCGGGCCAGGGCATCTGGACGTTCGTGTAGTGCGGCAGGTCGCCCACGCCGTGCAGGTCGTCGAACTCCTGCAGGGTCCAGGCGCCGGGCACCGATGCGGTGGTGCGGGGCGGTGCGGCCACCCCCGGCGCGAGCGCGGCCTCGGGCGTCCCGAACAGCTCGAAGGCCCAGACACCGTCCAGGTCGAGGCGCTCGACGCCCACCTCGTGCGGCTCGTGGCGCAGCGTGTGCATCGGCAGGCGGTGGCGCCCGGTCAGCTCGGGGTCGTTCCAGACAGCGGCGTTCGAGGCCGGGCCAGCGGTGGTGGTCACGACCACGTACCTTCTCACCCGAGAGCGCTCCCCGACAGTTGCCGGACGACGTCCTCAGTGACAGGCGGCCGAACCCTGGTCGGCATCGGTTCCCCCGGCCGCGGGCACGTACCGCCAGTCGTAGCGGTCCGAGCGCAGCGTCACCTCGAGGACGCCGAACGACGGGTCCGTGGCGGCGTCCTCGCCGTCCTCGGAGTCGATCCGGTACCGGTCCCGGCCGCCCATCCCCACCACGAACTCGCGCAACCCGCGGGCCTCGTCCGGCTCGCCGTCCGGGGTGCGGGGCTGGAACCGCTGGTAGTTGTGGTCGTGCCCGTTGAACACCACCTCGGCGCCGGCGTCGTACAGGGTTTGGACGAAGGACGCGACCTCGTCGTTGTCCCCGTGCTTGCTGTGGCTCCACCTCGGGTGGTGCCAGTAGGCCAGCACGCAGCGCGCGGGGTGCCGGGCGAGGTCCTCCCGCAGCCAGGCCAGCTGCGCCGAGTCCTCACCGCAGCCGCCGATCTCGCGGCAGTTGCTGTTCAGCGCGATCACGTGCCAGGCGCCCAGATCGAAGCTGTACCAACCCTTGTCGCGCGGGCCCGCGGCGTCCCCGAAGTAGTCGAAGTACGGTGCGGCGCCCTCGGTGTCGTACTCGTGGTTGCCCGGGGCGGGGTGGGTGATCGCCTTGAACCGGCCCCAGCTCGGGTCGTACGACCGGGCGAACTCGTCGGCCCCGGCGTGGTCGTACTGCAGGTCGCCGGCCAGCAGCACGGCGTCCGGGTGCAGGCTCTCGGCGACCTCGGCCGTGGCCAGTTGCTGGCAGTCCTCGGGTGTGGGCTCGGGGGTGGAGCAGGCGAGATCGGCGGCGACCACGACCCGCACCGGCCGATCGGAGGGCGTGGCGGCCGGGGTCGGCTGGGCGGGCGGGCCGGACTGGACGGGGGTGGCCGGGAACAGACCTGCCGACGGGGCCACCGGAGCCGCCGGAGCGCTGCCCCCACAGGCACCGGTCAGGCCCGCGAACACCAGCCCCGCCGCCACGGCGCTCCATCGCCTCGTGCTGCGCACCTCGACTCCCTTCGCCGGCGCCCACTCTAGGAGCCGGGTCGCAGCCGGGTGGACGGTCCGACCCGATCGACTCAACCTTCACATCACTCTTCGCACACCTGTTCGAGTCATGGCACACTCGAGGCATGACCGTTGCCGTTCAGGGCAGCCTGTTCGACGAGCCACCCAACGGCTCGGGCGCGCCCAGCGTTCCTCGCCCCCGGCGGGTGGAGTTGACCCATGGCGCGTGGGTCGATGTGCAGCCCCACTGGCTGCCCGGCGCCGACGGCCTGTTCGAGCGCCTGCTGGACGTCGTCCCCTGGGTCGCCGAGCGCCGCCGGATGTACGACCGGGTGGTCGACGTCCCCCGGTTGCTGGCCTTCTACGACATCGGTGAGCCGTTGCCCGACCCGCTTCTGACCGAGGCGTTCGACCGCATCAACGACCACTACCGCCCGCAACTGGGTGAGCCGTTGGCGACCGCCGGCTTCTGCCTCTATCGCGACGGCCGCGACAGCGTGGCCTGGCACGGCGACGACACCGGGCGCAGCAGCACCGAGGACACCGTGATCGCGATCCTGTCCCTCGGGACTCCCCGCGAGTTGGCCCTGCGCCCGCGCGGCGGCAAGGTGGTACACCGGTTCGCGCTGGGCCACGGCGACCTGGTCGCCATGGGCGGTTCGTGCCAACGCACCTGGGAGCACGCCGTCCCGAAGACCTCGCGTCCCGTGGGACCACGGATCAGCGTGCAATTCCGCACCCGAGGCGTCCGCTGACCCAGCACGACAAGCGATCCGCATCGAGTGGGGACGAACGCACCGTTTCACGCTCCACAACGGTGCGTTCGTCCCCACTCGATCACCTGCCTCGGACTCCGACAGATCCGGCGCGCAGACAACGGAATCCTTCACACTGCTTCTCGCTCGATTGACAGGCCCTGACCGCCAACCGAGAGTTGCCCCACCTCGAGTTCCGGAATCTCGATAGCGCAGCATCGCGGGACGCCATTCGGTGAATCTCGCCTGTCGACCTCAGGAATTCCCTCGAGGAGGGCTTGTGACCGACTCCGCCGGCGCGGGCGATCGCACCCGAGGATTGTGGATCCTCATCGGCGCCCGCGCCGTCTCTGCCGCCGGGGACGACGCGGCCATGGTGGCCCTCCTGCTCATCGGGCAGCGAACCGGGGCGTCCGGGGGGGCGGCCATCTTGATCGCCTGGACGCTTCCGGCGGTCGCGGTGTCACAGGTCACCGGACCGTTGGTGGATCGGGTTCTCGGCCGCGGCCTTCTGGCGTGGACCAGCATGGGCCAGATTCTGCTGTGCCTCGCGCTGTCCACCGCCCGGGGATTCGTCCCCGTCCTCATCCTCGCCGGCCTGCTGGGTGCCACCCAGATGGTCACGAATGTCGGCTGGCAAGCCCTCGTTCCCCGCCTGGCGGCAGCTGACCGAATCGGCCGAGCGGTGTCCTGGCTGCACTCGAGCACCACGCTCGGAGGAATGGTGGGGAGCCTCGTCGGTGGGCTGTTGATCGAGAGGAGCGGGTCCGTCCGAGCCGTCTTCCTCGTGGACGCCGCATCGTTTGCCGTGCTCGCTCTGGGCGCTCTGGCGATGGGCCGACAGCCTCCCGGGTCGGGTACCGCACCGGGGAGCGGCGACCACGGAACGACCGGCGGCTGGACCGTTCTTCGACGCGACCCGATTCTCGGGCCGCTGACGATCGGGTTGCTGGCCTTCATCGTCGTCGGCGAGGTCACCACGGTCGTCGAGGTCGGCCTGGTCATCGGCCCGCTGCACGGGAGTGCCTTCGCTTTCGGCGCCCTGTCCGCGCTGTTCGGACTGGCTGTTGTCGTGGGGAGTCTGGTCTCCGGTCGGCGGCCCCGGACCGACGCCGAACAGGCTCGGCTCGCCGTCACGGCTGCCGTGGTCCTGGGCTCGGCAACGACGGTCGCAGGCATGGCCCCGAGCCTCGTGGTGTTCGGAATCGTCTGGGCGATCGCGGGAATCAGCCTCGGTCTGCTCAACGCCAGTGCGTCCACTCTGGTGCTGACGCGCGTCCCGCAGAGCAGTCGAGGTCGTGCCTTGGCCGCCGTGCAGGGAGCGAGCCGGGCAGCGTCCCTGCTCGCTCTGCTGGTGGGCGGCGCTGCGGGCTCCGTGCTCGGACCTCGGGCGACCTTCGTCGCGGCCGGCCTGGGCGCCCTGGCCGTCGCCGTGGCTGTCGGCCGTTCCCTGCACGCGCGAGCGGAGGGTTCTCCGGGGTCTCAGGAGGAGCGCTGATCGTCCACAGGGAGAACAGAGATCAGGGCCTCGAGCTCGACGCCGCCGCGCGGCGATCCCGTGGTGTGTGCGTACTCGGCGAAGTCGGCCAGGACGGCGTTCAGCTCCCTCACGAGTTCAGCTGCTCGGGCCTCGGACAACCGGAAGCGGGTGGACGAGATCGCGGCCAGGGCCTCCAGCACGGGGTCATGGCGACGCGAGGCCCACGACGACCAACCAGCATCGAGCCGGTCGAGATAGAGCTCGACCAGCCCGAATCTGCCGTCGTGGCGGCCGGTGTCGCCGCCGCCGGCAATGCTCAGACGCAGGGCCGCCGCTCGCCAGTGCCGTTCACGCCCATCGTGCCCGCCCGTCGTCCGGACCACCACGCCGTGCCGCTCCAGGACGCGCAGGTGGTAGCTCATGGCACTCGCCGATACGCCGGCCTTTCGAGCAAGCGCGGTGGCGGTCTGCACGCGGCCCTTGGCATAGAGCTCGTCGATGGCGATCAAGCGGGCCGGATGTGCCAGCGCGCGAAGTGCTCGTGGATCGTCCAGCGTCAACCGAGGGGGGATCGATCGAGGACCAGTTGCTGGCGACAGATCACTCATCGTCGGCCTTCCCGGGAGCACGCCGTCCTGAAGACCTCGCGTCTCGTAGGTCCGTGCATCAGCATGCGCTGAGCGGGTGATCCTCGAGCAATGATCACCTGGACGGCGGTGCGCCGCCCCGTGGGGTGGGCCGATCTGTCGAGGAGATCCCCCTGCGTCGGGGTTCGGCAACGATCGGGGAGTGCCGCATGCGCCGTCCAGCCGTTCCCACGACTGCGGGCCTCACGGTGGCAGCGACCACGGCGGCCGGTGCCGGGCTGTGCCTCGCGATCACCTGGTTCGCGGCGATGCAGCGGCAGCAGGAACTGCACCGATTGGCGCCCCTGCTGACCGCGAGCGAGCAGGAGGTGGTGGACGCCGCACGGCGACTCAACCCCTATCTGATCGTGGGGGACGCGACGCCGTGGGCCGACCTCGTGCCCAGCCCCGCGGCGTCCCTGCCCGCGATCGCCGGCGTCGTCGCCGCGGCCACGGCCGTGATCGCGCTCGCCCTGACCGTGGCGGTGGCGCTGCTACACCGTGGACGGCGGAGCGTGGCCGCCCTCGTGGTCGGCGCCCTCGGGGCGAGTGTGCTGACCGGGTGCGGCCCACTCGGGTTCCTGGCGGCCCCGTTGATCATCGGTACCCGACGCGAGCAATCCTGGGGTGAGTTGTGGCCCCACGTGACGCAGCCGCTGGGGTGGCGGGCGGCGGTGGCGATGGCGGTCGTCGTCCTGCTCGGCGGACCTCTGGCCTGGCTGGCTCGGCGCCTGGCTCGGCGTGAGGCCCCGACCGCGGCGGCGGACCGGTCCGGTGGCCTGATCTGGGCGATCCTGGGGGCCGGGATCTGCGCTGTGGCTCTCGCCGTCGGATCCCCGGAAGCCCTGATCGCCGACAACGACGCCTTCGACTCGGGTTCTGCCGCAACCACGGCCCTGGTTCTGCTGGTGCTGGCCGGTTGCGCGGCACTGACCGGCGCCGACAGGCCCGGTCGCGCGGGAGTCGGCTGGGCGCTCGGGCTGGTGGTCGCCGGAGGTCTCGGGGCGATCCCGCTGGCGAGCCTGGGCCAGAGCGGCGGCGGATGGAGCGGCTTCGGCTGGGAGTTGACCACCGACACCCCCTGGCTGGGCACCGGCCACTACGCGGTGCTCATCGCGCTGGCCCCCTTCGCCGGCTGGCTGGCCGGCACCATCGCGCGACACCTCGCGTCGAGAGGGGACGAACGCACCGTTTCGCGATGGACAAAGGTGCGTTCGTCCCCACTCGACACCCGGGGCGTGCGCTGAACAACCCCGAGCGGCTTGCTCCTGAGCACCGTTGTCGGTCGTGGTCACACCGCCCAGCTGACATATCAGCTCGCGTTTGGCTCTAGGGTGACCAGCCTCGCTCGAGCCTGTGTCGGGGAGGCATTGTGAGACGTCGGTTGTCGAAGAGCCGCATTGTCGTGGTGATCGTCGCGGCCCTCGGGCTGGTGGCTACGGCGACCTGGTTCGGCCGCGCCGAGTCGTGGCCGTGCGGGCGTCTCGACCGCGGCGGCACGTGCGTGAGCTCCACCCGGCTGGACGTCGCGGCGCTCGGCCTCGATCCGGGCACCACCCGGGTCGACTTCCGGTCCTTCGACCTCGGCCCCGGCGCCCGTACCGCGCTGGTCGGCGTCACCGGGCGATCGGGTGAGCGGTACCGCACCGTGCTGGCGCTGTTCGACGCCCGGACCGGTGCCCCGATCCGGGTCCTGCGCGACCTGGCTGGCGGCCCGGTCAGCGAGGGCAACGGCTCGTCGTCGGCCGTGGACGGCGCCGCGTTCTCACCCGATGGCACCCGCGTGGTCAGTTGGGCCTGGGGTACCGGCACGGGCGGAGCCATCGAGAACGACCTTCGCATCCAGGACACCGCGAACGCCGACGTCGTGACGACGTTGCACCAGGGCAGCCCCCTCGGGGTTCGGCCGTGCGCGGCCACGGTCGGGCTGTCGCCCGACAACACCCAGGTGCAGTGCGCCGACACCGTGACCGACCTGGCCTCCGGCACCACACGCTCCCTCTGGGACGGCAGCCGTCGGCTGACCCCGCGGTATGCGGGCTTCTCGGGCGGGTACCTGGCGATCGCGGCCGACGGGACGCTCGTCGAGGGCGGTGCACTGGAACGCCCGGACGGCGGCGCCCGCACCCCGCTCACGCCGCGGGTGACGATCGCCGACGAGGGGATCAGCAACTACGGCTTCTCACCCGACGGCCGGTACCTGTTCGATGCGCACGCCGCCTACAGCGCGAACCGGGGAACACGGCGGATCACCCCCGCCCCGTTCCGGACGCTGAGCGTCATCGGCATCTGGAACGTCCGGACCGCCAGGCTGGAACGCACGCTGACCCTGAACGATCGCTACCACCAGATCGCGTGGTCACGGGACGGCAGCCGCTTCGGCATCGTGACCCGCGACCTCGACGTGCAGGTCTTCACGAGGTGAGCGTGGAGCGGCACGATCGTGCCGATATCGCTGGAGCGGACGGCGCCAGCGGCCTACATTGACGATAACCGGCACGATCGTGCCGCTCCGAGAAAGTGCAGGGATGTCTGCGTCCGACCTCGGCTCGGACCTTCGGGTTCGTCGCCAGAACCTCGCGCTCACCCAGGCCGACCTGGCCGACCTGGCCGGAGTGTCCGTTCGCTTCATCCGCGCCCTCGAACACGGCAAAGCCACCGTCAGGCTCGACAAAGTGATGGCCGTCCTCGACGTGCTCGGCCTGGAGTTGCGCACTCAGCTGAGGACGTCATGACACGGACGCCGTGGCCCTCTACGAAGAATCCTCCGAAGCTGACCGAGAATCGCTGCCCGCACGCACCCAGCGTCTACACCTCACACGGGATCGGTTTCCCTCGGCAACATGCCCAACATGATCACCGAGGGTCAGACCAGAGCGGTCCCAGGGTCGTTGAGGATCGCGGCGGTGTCGGCGAGCACTCGACTGCCGAGCTCGCCGTCCACGATGCGGTGATCGAAACTCAGGGACAGCGTGGTCACCTTCCGGGCCTGGACCTTGCCCTTGTGCACCCAGGGACGGTCCGCCACCTGTCCCACCGCGAGGATCGCCGACTGGCCCGGCGGCAGGATCGGGGTGCCGCCGTCCACACCGAACACCCCGACATTGGTGATCGTGACGGTGCCGCCGGCCATCTCTGCGGGCTGGGTCCGGCCATCGCGGGCGGTCTTGGCCAGCACCGAGATCGCCTGCGCCAGTTCGCGAAGCCCGAGTGAGTCGGCGTCCGGGATCACCGGCACCAGCAGTCCCCGCGGCGTGGCCGCCGCGATCCCCAGGTTCACGTAGTGCTTCGTCACGATCTCGTCGGTCTCGGCGTCCCAGGTCGCGTTGATCCCCGGGTTGCGCCGGACGGCGACCAGCAGCGCCCGCGCCACCATCACCAACGGCGTCAGCCGCACCCCGGCGAACTCCGAGCTGCGCCGCAACCGGCCGAGCAGCTTCACGGTCCGGGTCATGTCGACCTGCACCCACTCGGTGACGTGCGGCGCGGTGAATGCGCTCGTCACCATGGCCTGAGCCGTCAGCTTGCGCACCCCCCGGATCGGCACCCGCGTCTCGCGGTGCACCGCAACGCGTTCGGCAGCGGCCAAGGTGGGCGCGGCAGCCCGATCGGCGGCCGCCTCGACGTCCTGGCGGGTCACCACCCCACCCTTGCCGGTGGGCGGCACCGTGTTCAGATCGACCCCGAGATCACGGGCGAGCTTGCGCACCGGTGGCTTGGCCAGCGGACGGAACAGCCCGGCCACCACCTCCTGCGGCGAGATCTCGGCGGCGGGTGCCACCTCCGCGACCGTCGGCACGTCGGCGGGCGGCTGCTCCTCGACCGCCACGGCAAGGCGCCGGCGCCGCACGACCGCCCCCTCGCGCGGGCCGTACCCGACCAGCATCGGGGTGCGCTGCGGCTCGGCGTCGGAGTCGCCGTCCGTTGCCCCGGAACCGGTTTCACCGGTGTCGAGCCGGATGATCGGCATCCCCACGGGAACGGTGTCACCCTCGGCCACCAGCAACTCCGCGACGACCCCCGCGTACGGGCAGGGCAACTCGACGACCGACTTGGCCGTCTCGATGTCCACGATGATGTCGTTGACCGCCACGGTGTCGCCGGGACGCACTCGCCAGGTCACGATGTCGGCCTCGGTCAGCCCCTCACCGGCATCGGGGAGTCGGAACTCCTTCATCATCAATGCATCCTCTCCGGACACGAAGCGTGGATCAGTGGGCCAGGGCGCGATCGACGGCGTCCAGCACGCGGTCGACGTCCGGCAGGTAGTCCTCCTCGACCCGTGAGGCGGGGTACGGGGTGTGGAACCCGCCGACCCGCAGCACGGGCGCCTCGAGGTGGTAGAAGCAGCTCTCCGAGATCCGTGCGGCGATCTCGGCACTCATCCCCAGGAAGGTCGAGGCCTCGTGCACCACGACCAACCGTCGAGTGCGTTCCACCGAGGCGACCAGCGTGGGCAGGTCGAGCGGCGACAGGCTGCGCAGATCGACCACCTCGATCGAGATGCCCTCCTGCTCGGCCACGCCGGCGGCGTCCAGGGCGGTGCGCACCATCGGGCCGTACGCAGCAAGGGTCAGGTGGTTCCCCGGCCGGACCACCCGGGCCTGGTGCAGGCCGGCTGAAGGAGCCGCGAGATCGACGGATCCCTTCTCCCAGTAGCGGCGTTTGGGTTCGAAGAACACCACCGGGTCATCGCTGCCGATCGCCTGCTGGATCATCCAGTAGGCATCCTGCGGTGTCGCGCAGGTGACCACCCGCAGTCCGGCGGTGTGCGCGAAGTACGCCTCCGGGCTCTCGCTGTGGTGTTCCACCG
Organism: Kineosporiaceae bacterium; assembly: GCA_046330955.1. Classification (GTDB taxonomy): domain Bacteria; phylum Actinomycetota; class Actinomycetes; order Actinomycetales; family Kineosporiaceae; genus JADJPO01. The sequence continues at coordinate 47,839 of JAXLRT010000026.1, forward strand.
CGCCGATGCCGCCGCCGTACGGCACCCGGACGACGACCGGCATCCGCACCGTGCCGCCGGTGCGGTAGTGCATCTTGGCCAGTTGCGAGACCAGCTGATCGAACGCCGGGTAGATGAACCCGTCGAACTGGATCTCGCACACCGGGCGATAGCCGCGCATGGCCAGCCCGATGGCGGTGCCGACGATCCCCGACTCGGCCAGCGGGGTGTCGATCACCCGATCGTCACCGAAGTCCTTGGCCAACTCGTCGGTGACCCGGAAGACGCCACCGAGGGCGCCGACGTCCTCGCCCATGACGAGCACCTTCGGATCGTGTTCCATCGCCCGACGCAGGCCGGCGTTGATGGCTCGCGCCATGGTGAGCGTCACCTGAGGGCTGTTCTCGAGACCGTTCTCGAGGCCGTTGTCGGCGGTCATGCCGACACACCCCCCTCGAACGAGCGGTGGTACTGCCCGAACCAGGCCCGCTCGGTCTCGACCTGGGCGTGCGGCTCGGCATAAACGTGATCGAACATGGTCTGCGGCAACGGATCAGGGATGGTACGGCAGGCCTCGCGCACCCGGACGCCGAGCGCGTCCGCCTCGGCCGCCACCTCGGCGAACCAGCGTTCGTCACCGGTTCCGGTGAGCAACAGGTACTCGACCAGCCGATCGATCGGGTCGAGTTGCTGCCAGTGCTCGAGTTCACCCGTGGGCCGGTACCGGCTCGGGTCATCGGACGTCGTGTGCGCACCCATCCGGTAGGTGTAGGCCTCGATGAACGTCGGTCCCTCGCCCCGACGTGCCCGATCCAGCGCCGCGCGGGTGACGGCGTAGACCGCCAGCACGTCGTTACCGTCCACTCTGATCCCGGGGAATCCGAAACCGGATGCCCTGCGGTACAACGGAATCCGCGTCTGGCGTTGATTCGGCTCGGAGATGGCGAACTGGTTGTTCTGGCAGAAGAACACCACCGGCAGGTTGAACACACTGGCGAACACGAACGCCTCGTTCACGTCACCCTGCGAGGTCGCGCCGTCCCCGAAACACGCCAGCACCGCGGTGTCCCGCTCGGGATCACCGGTACCCACGTTGCCGTCCCGCTGGATGCCCATGGCGTAGCCCGCCGCGTGCAGCACCTGGGTGCCGATGACGATGGAGTACAGGTGCAGGTTGTGCTCGGCCGGGTTCCACCCGCCCAGACTCACCCCCCGGAACAACTCGAGGATCTGCGCCGGTTCGATGCCCCGACACCACGCCAGGCCGTGCTCACGGAAGGTGGGAAAGGCGAAGTCCTGGGGCGCCATGGCGCGGCCGGCACCGATCTGCGCCGCCTCCTGGCCGAGCAGCGGCGCCCACAGGCCGAGCTCACCGTGGCGCTGCAGCGCGGTGGCCTCGGTGTCGAACCGGCGCAGCAGCACCAGGTCGCGATAGAAGCCGCGCAACGTGTCGGCGTCCACATCGAGGGGGTACTCGGCCGGCCGCTTGCGCGCGCCCTCCGGGGTCAACAACTGGACGAAATCGATCGCCTCACCGCCGGAGGCCGTGGCTCGCGGCGAGGCGTCGCTCCGCGGGGACGCAGCATCACTCATCGTGCGCTCCTTCGTCGGGCCACAGTCGGGATCACCGCTGTCGGCTCGGCCGGGCCGGCGCCTGCCTGCCGGGTGTGGAGGCCGAACACCGCACGCTGCACGCTTGGTCGCAGCGTGCTGGCCACGATACAGATCGACAGCGATAGCGCAGAAGAAGCCGAAGGTGGCGGCTCTGACTCAGCCCCCCACGGCACCGCGCCGCCAGGCGCTCGAGGCCGGAGTCGATGCCGGAGTCGAGGCCGTAGTCGAAGCCGGACGGCGCGTGCCCACCGGCCGGGTCGTCCGCGGGGTGGCGAGCGCCGGATCGATGATGCGCACGGTGACCAGCCGCCCCTGGCGGCTCACCTCGCGCACGAGGGTGACCGGTGGCGGCGCGACCCGTGCCGGCGGTACCTCGTCGCCCGGGATGTCGGCCGGGATGAACGGCGTCGCGCTCGGCGCGGGCACGGTGCGTGCGGCGCGCCACGACCGCGCGGAGTCGGTGCGCACGGTACGCGGCACGGCCTGGTGCGCGCGGGGATGGCGGACCGGATCCGCCGCCAGGACCGCACGCCCGGTCTCGGCCGGTCGGGTGATGGTGATCGGCGCCGGAGCAGTGGACGCCTCGAGCACGGACGCTGCCGGCTCGGCCGCGCGCACCTCCGCGCTGCCCGGACTGGCGATCAGACCGAACGCCAGTACCGACCCCGCACCCATGAGCGAGGCAGCCACCGCGGGCAGCACGACTCCGGTCGAACGTTCCACAGACATACGGTCACTCTATGCGCTCGAAACGCTGCAGATCGTAACTATCGCGCGTGGCGCGGCTCAGGAGGCCGTCGGGGTGGGCGTGGGACGCGAGACGCCCGCGGACGAGCTGGACGACGGGGTGGACGACGAGCTGGACGACGGGGTGGACCATGAGCTGGAGGTGGACGAGATCGCCCGGCTGCTGACGGACGGCGGCACGTGACCGACCACCACGCCTCGGTACCTGGCGCCGATCAGCCGCCAGCCGCTGTCGGTGCGATGCATCACCGCGAGATCGTCGATCGTGAAGTACTCCGGCCGGACGCCAGCCGCGGTCACATCGCGGAACCAGATGACCACCGTGTCCGCGTCGATCGACTCGACTCGGCCGGCATCGACCGACATGTCGCGCAACACCTGCTTGCGCTGCGCGGTCGCGCTGTCGTAGCCCTGCTGCTCGGATTCCACACAGATCGCCCGCGTCGCCCACATGCCCTCGCGCCCGATGCCGTCGTACCGGTCACACACTGCCGCGATGTCGCCCCGAGCCCAGGCGGCATTGCCGTCGCGCCACGCCGTGACCGCCGCCTGGCGCACGTCGGTCTGCGTGGCCGCCTCGCGCAACCGCCCGGCCCCCGGCCAGAAGACCAGGGCGAGCCCCGCCAGCACTCCCACCGCCAGGGCGGCGATCACGACCGGACGACGGCGTGAGCGCGGCGGCGAGGACGACGCGGGTGCGGGTGCCGGGACGGCGGCCGGGGCGGCGTCCGGCGCCGGTTTCACCTCCGGCAGAGTCGTCAGCTCCGGTGCCTGTCTCAGGACCGGGGCCGGCTTCTCGACCGGCTTCTCGGCCTCGACCGGTTTCGCGACCGGCTTCTCGACCTCTACCGGCTTCACCACCGCGACTGGCTCGGGCGCCGGCTCGCCCTCGGGCGCCGGGTCGACCTCGGGCTCCGGCGCAGCCTTCGGCTCCTCGCGCTTCACCGGCTCGGGAGCAGGGGCAGGGGCAGGGGCGGCGGGAGTCGTGGGCGCGGCGGGCGTCGCCCACCAGCCGACCTGGCGCGATGCCTGGACCTTCTCCCGCTGCTCCCGCGGGACGGCCGTGCCACAGGTGGTGCAGAACAGGGCCTTCGCGCCCAACTCGGCGCGGCACGACAGGCACAGACGCGGGGACACGTCTGTGGTCGTCATGGCTCGACCCCCTGATCGGTCTCTGCTCCCGGCGCGGCCACCTGCCCCAGCAGGTCACCGGCAGGATACGGCTACCAGCCGGTGCGAGTGCCGAAGGGCGGGGTGTGCGCCGACTCCATCCGGTCGAAGGCAGCCGAGGCGACGACCAGGTCCTGCCAGGCCTCGCCGCAGCCCTTGAACAGTCGCGGCCGGGGATCGTCCAGCTTCAGGTGCCCCTTGACCAGCTGGGCCAGGTCACCCGTGATCACCTCGGGACCGCACTCGCCGTCCCGGATCGGGATCAGCAGGTCACCGCCCTCGCGCAGCGCGGTCTCGCGGGTCTCGACCACCACCAGCGAGCGCAGCACGGTGGCGGAATCGACCTCACGCGCATCGGGCTCGTGGCTGCCGATGGCCACCACCACGGCCTCGTTCTTCAGCCACTCGCCACGGATCACCGGGTCGTGGGCCGTGGTGGCACACACCACGACGTCCGCGGCCCGCACGGGTTCCTCCAGCCCATCGGCCAGATCCGCCCCGGCCACCACCTCGACCGTCAGCCCTTGCCGGGCGGCCCAGACCGCCATGGCCTCGGCCCGCGACCGATCCCGGCCGACCACGGTCAGGTGCGACACCGGCCGCACCGCCTGCACGGCCTCGATGTGCCCGTACCCCTGAGGCCCGGTGCCGATGACCACGAGCCGGACGGCGCCCTTGACGGCCAGCCGGCGGATCGCCACCGCCGAGGTGGCCGGAGTGCGCAACGAGGTGAGTGCCACGCCGTCCACGATCGCCACCGGGCTCAGCCCGACGGCGTCCAGCAGCACGTACACGCCCTGGATCCGGGGGCGGCCGATGGCCGGGTTGTCCGGCGCGATGGTGACGAGCTTGATGCCCACGAACCGCGAGGTGGCGGCCGGCATCAACAGCATCTGCCCGGCCTGGGTCAGCACCGAGGTGCGGGCCGGGGTGGCCCCGGGGGCCGTCCCGTCGTACAGCGCCGCCTCCAGCGCGACGATGGCAGCGGTCATCGGCACGAGACCGCGAAGCTGCGTCTCGCCCAGGACGGGGAGGCCGGCCACACCGGCGGCGAGGTTCGTCATCACCACGAAGCGTCGCGCCATCGGCATCGCACCGCCACCGATCCGGCAAAGAAACCTGCAGAGTTGGTCACCCCTGGTCAGGCGAAAGCGGCTCACGTCGGTCATTCGTCACCAACAGTGACGGATCAGCCACGGCGAGGCGGCGACGCAGGTCATCCGCCTGATCGAGCACCACGCGGGCCACGGCCCGGTCGACCTCCGGTCGGGCCGCCAGCTCATCGGCGAGCTGCAGCGCGGTGCGGTTCGACGTCGTCCGGGGAAAGAAGCTGCCGGCGGCCTCGGCCAGCGCCCAACCCGACCGACACTCCGCCGTCGAGGCGACGACCTCGAAGTACGGCCGCAGGTAGGGGTCGGTGAACTCCTGCTGGCCCCACTGGTGCATGCCCGCCCCGGCGGCCGTGACGACGTAGTTGGACGCCGCGACCTCACCGGTGAAACGGCGCCAGGCCCAGGCCTTGGCGGCGTCCTCGGGCAGGGCCGCCAGGCACCCGGCCAGGGCGATCTCGGCTCGGGCGCTCGGCTCGTCGCGGTAGCGGCGGTCGAGTTCGTCCCGGTCGACCTCGCCGAGCGCCGCCAGCCGGTGCAGGATGCGCCAGCGCAGGTCGAGATCGACCGCCACGTCACCGATGACGGACGCCTCCAGCCAGCCGCGCAACCGATGGGGCGCCGTCGCGGACTCGACGCCGACGCGGGTCGCCGCCAGGCGCAACTCCCCCGTTGTCGTGGCCATCACTGCCCGCACCACCTCGTGCAGCCGGGCGAGGGCCTGCGGCGGGTCCTCGCACACCGGCACCAACCGGGTGCACGCCCACTTCCCGATCGTCTCCATCGCGATGCTGCCCTGCTCCGCCGGCAGTGCCGCCAGGACGAGGTCGAGCGCCACCGCCGGGTCGAGCTCGGCCTCGTGCAGGCTGCTGCGCAGCGCCGTCCAGATCGCGGCCCGCAGCATCGGATCGCCGGTGCCGGGCAGGATCTCGACCAGCGCCGCGAGGGTCTGCGGGTCGAGGCCGCTCACCGCCCACGAGGTGACCTCCGAGTCCAGGACGACGGCCGCCCCGGCCCTGACCGCCGCTGCGGCAGGCTCGGGCAGGGGCGTTCGAGACCCGTTGGCCCGCACCGGGTATCGCGACCACCCGGCCTCGTCGTGCACCGCCACGGTCACCGGGTGCCGCCGGGCGCTCGCCGGCCGGACGACGACCGAGGCCGCCGCCCGATCGAGCCGCACCCGGTCGGCCCCCGCCGCCGCCAGCCAGTCGCTCACCCAGCCGGACAGGTCCGTCCCCGCGGCCGATTCCCAGGCCGCGACCAGATCGGCCATGGCGGCGTTGCCGAATCGATGGGTCGCGATGTGCCGGCGCAGACCGGCCAGGAAGGCCTCATCGCCGAGGGTGATCGCCAGCTGGGCGACCAGGGCGGCTCCCTTCGCGTAGGAGATGCCGTCGAAGTCCGCCAGCGCCGTGGCGGCGTCCGGGGCCGACCCGCCGGCGACCGGATGGGTGGTCGGCCGGCTGTCCGCGGCCAGGCCCCAGTTGCGACGGTGGAACGCTTCGTGGATCCGAGCGTCGGTGTACGCGGTGGCCTGCGCCGCGACCCGATGACCCAGGTACTCGGCGAAGGACTCGTTGAGCCACAGGTCGTCCCACCAGCGAGGCGTGACCAGATTGCCGAACCACATGTGGGCCAGCTCGTGGGCCACCGTCGTCGCGCGGTTCACCAGCTCGCCGCGGGTGATGCCGGAGTCGAAGATCATGCTGTCGCGCAGGGTCACGCACCCCGGGTTCTCCATGGCGCCGGCGTTGAACTCGGGCACGAAGGCCTGGTGATAGTCGCCGTAGGGGTAGCGGACGCCGAACAGCCGGTGCAGTTCGACGAAGCTCTGGCGCGTCACGGTCAGGATGTCCTCGGCCTGCCGGTCGAGTTCGGCCGCCAGCGAGCGCCGGGCCGACAGGCTCAACGGGATCGACACCCCGTCGACCTCGGCCGTGCCCCGCACCACGTGATACGGCCCGGCCACCACGGTGAACTGGTAGGTGGCCAGCGGCGGGGTGGCCTCGAAGCTCCAGCGACCGGGCTCGACCTGCTCGCCGGGGGCGTTCGCGAACACCAGCCAGTCCGGATGACAGGTCACGGTCAGCTGCAGCGGGGCCTTGAGATCGGGCTGGTCGAAGCAGGCCATGACGCGCGGTGCGGCGTCCAGGAAGCTCATCGCGTAGGTGTAGCTGCGACCGTCGGCAGGATCGACCGCGCGGTGCAGGCCCTCGCCGTCGGTCCGGTAGGCCATCTCCGCCTCGACCTCGAGTTCGGCCTCGCCCGCCCCGAGGCGCAGCGGGAAGCGCGCGCCGTCCAACTGCTCGACAGCCAGCGCCGCGCCATCGAGCCGGACGCCGCGCAGCCGCACCGGGGCGACGTCCACGAAGGTCTCGCCGGCTCGATGCACGGTGAGGCCGATGCGGCATCTCGAGATGAATCTGGTGGTGTCGTCGGTGAGATCCAGCTCGACCGCGTAGTTGCGGACTGTGATCATCGCGGCTCGGCAAACCGCCTCGTCACGGCGCAGGGAGACCATCGGATCACCTTAGGGGTGGAGCGGATCAGAGGCTCGGGCAGCCTGGTCGAGCTGCCACCCCGAGCATTGTGACCCTTGACTCTCGGTGGGCGCGTCGCCGCCTCATGCGGTCAGCGACATCTCACATACGAGATACGGTGTGCGCCATGTCCGAGGCCCACCTCGCCCAGATCGGCACGCTGATCCGCGGCGCCCGCACCCATCGCGGGCTCACCCAGACCCAACTCGCCGAGGCGCTCGGCACCAGCCAGAGCGCTGTGCACCGCATCGAGCGGGGTCAGCAGAACCTGACGGTCGAGATGATCGCCCGGATCGGTGAGGCGCTGGACTCGGAGTTGTTCCACCTGGGCTCCGGCCCGGTGCACCTGCGGGTGCACGGCCCGACCAAGCTGGCCGGGGCGATCGACGTGAAGTCGTCGAAGAACGCCGGCGTGGTGCTGCTCTGTGCGGCACTGCTGAACCGCGGCCGGACGACGCTGCGCCGGGTCGCGCGGATCGAGGAGGTCAACCGGCTGCTCGAGGTGCTCGACAGCATCGGGGTGCGCAGCCGGTGGCTCAACGGTGACGGCGATCTGGAGCTGACACCCAGCGGCGCGATCGACCTGTCGGCCATCAATGCCGACGCCGCGCGCCGCACTCGCTCGGTGATCATGTTGTTGGGGCCGCTGTTGCACCAGCTCGAGACGTTCCAGCTGCCGTACGCGGGCGGTTGTCAGCTCGGGCTGCGCACGGTCGAGCCACACCTGACGGCGCTGCGGCCCTTCGGGCTGAAGGTCGCGGCCACCGAGGGCGAGTACCTGTGCCAGGTGAACCGTGAGGTCGCCCCGCACCGGCCCATCGTGCTGACCGAGCGCGGCGACACCGTGACCGAGAACGCGCTGATGGCCGCCGCGTTGCACGAGGGCGAGACGGTGATCCGCAACGCCTCGTCCAACTACATGGTTCAGGACCTGTGCTTCTTCCTGCAGGAGCTGGGCGTCACGATCGACGGCATCGGCACGACGACGCTGCGGGTGCGCGGCGTCCGGGAGATCGACGTGGACGTCGACTACGCGCCGTCCGAGGACCCGATCGAGGCGATGTCGCTGCTGGCGGCCGCCATCGTGACCGACTCGGAGATCACGATTCGCCGGGTGCCGATCGAGTTCATGGAGATCGAACTCGCGGTGCTCGAGGGCATGGGCCTGGACTACGAGCGCAGCGAGGAGTACCTGGCCGCCAACGGCCGCACCCGGCTGGTCGACCTGACCACGCGCAAGTCGGTGCTGCACGCGCCGATCGACAAGATCCACCCGATGCCCTTCCCCGGCCTGAACATCGACAACCTGCCGTTCTTCGCGGTGATCGCGGCGACCGCGACCGGGCAGAGCCTGATCCACGACTGGGTCTACGAGAACCGGGCGGTCTACCTGACCGAGCTGAACCGGCTCGGGGCCTCGGTCACCCTGATGGACCCGCACCGGGTCATGGTCAAGGGGCCGACCCGCTGGTCGGGCACCGAGGTGGTCTGCCCGCCGGCGCTGCGTCCGGCGGTGGTGATCCTGCTGGCCATGCTGGCCGCCAAGGGCACCTCGGTGCTGCGGTCGGTCTACGTCATCAACCGGGGCTACGAGGACCTGGCCGAGCGCCTGAACGCCCTGGGCGCCGACATCGAGGTGTTCCGCGACACGTTGTGATCGGCGGGGTTGATCAGCCGGGGATCGGCGGGCGATCAGCCGGGCGCGAGCGCGGTGAACGGCGGCCAGGGCAGGTTGCGCGCCACCCAGTACAGGCTGATCAGTGCCGCCCCGGCATAGATGACCCGGGACGGCGCGTGGCCGACGCGGGGCCATCGGGCGGTCCACCGCGGCGAGAGCGTCCAGGCCAGCCAGGCGTACCCGAGCAGCGGCGCCACCAGGACGGCGAGCACGTTGTAGCCCACTGCTCCGGCCAGGTCACCGGCGATCAGGCGGTTGAGCGCGCGCAACGACCCGCAGCCCGGGCAGTAGGTGCCGGTCACGGCGAACCACGGGCAGATGCCGTAGGAACCCGGCACCCGTGGATCGTGCACGCTCAGCGCGGCGCCTGCCAGCACGGCCAGGCACCCGGTGGCGACCGGCGCTGCCCACCTGGGCAGCTGCCGATCGAGCACCTCGGACACCGGCTCAGGGAGCGAAGCTGTTACTCGAGCCCAGCGCGACGATGAAGATCACGTAGAGGACGGTCGCCACCACCGCGGCCACCGCCGAGATGATCGACCACTTCTTCGCCTCGTCCGCCGCGGCCTGCGCCTCGGCGTAGCGGCCGGAGTCGTACAGCCCGTTGACCTTGCCCGCCTTGACGATGGCCACGATGCCGGCCGGCAGGCAGCAGAGCACCGTCGACAGGATCGCGATCACCAGGTTGTTGTTCGGCCGCGGCCCCGCGGGCCGCGCCGGGTACCCGGGCTGGGGTGCGCCGAACTGCTGGGGGCCACCGAACTGCTGCGGTGCGCCGTACTGCGGGGCACCGCCGAACTGCGGCGCGCCTCCGAACTGCGGCGAGGGCGGCTGAGCCGGCGGCTCGTACCGGGGCGGCTCGGACGGCGGGTAGGGGCTGTCGGTCACGAGACTCCTCCATCATTCCGGTGGCCTGACGTCGATAGGTCATCGACGTCAGGCCAGCGGACCCTGAAGGAATCCGGGGATGATGTTTTTCGCCTGCCCGGGGATCGGTGGTCCGATCAGCCGCGAGGCGCGGTGATCACCACGGTGCCGCAGACCTTGTCGGAGAACGTCTGCCGGCGCTCGTCCCACAGCGGCCACAGGTAGCCGATGAAGAAGAATCCGTCGAGCACGTGGGCCAGATCGCGGATGAACGCCATGCCGCCACCGATCGGGCGCCCGGTCGTGGAGCTGACCAGCCAGATCCCCAGCTTCTGCTTGCCCCAGGACTGGCCCCGCCCGCCCTTGATGTAGCGGTTCCAGATCGCGGCGCCGAGCATCGCCACCAGGCCGACCACGGCGAGCACCGCTCCGGCGGCCACGGAGCCACCGCCGTTCAGGGTGCCGTCCGGCTGGATCTGTGACACCACCATGACCAGTCCGATGACGTACACGATCGTGAAGGGCAGCATGAAGATCTGATCGAGCAGATAGGCGCCCACCCGCTGGCCCCAGCTGGCATAGGCGGACGGCGCGGCGTAGGCCGCAGGGGCAGCCGGTGCCCCGTAACCAGGCGCGGGATACCCGGCCTGCGGTGCGGCGTACCCGCTCTCCGGTGCGGTGTATCCGCCTTGCGGTGCGGTGTATCCGCCCTGCGGAGCGGTGTACCCGCCCTGCGGCGGGGAGTAGCCCGGAGGCGTGCCGTACGGGTTGGGCTCACTCATCGGTCGATCACATCCATGGCTGATCACATTCCCTCGAGTCGGCTGACCATCGGAGAGGCGACCCTACTGCGCGCCGCCGACACCCATCCCCTGATCAGATGAAGCAGGACCGAGGGCAACTCGTGCCTGGTGCCGGCGGATCTGCTCCTGGCCGTGATCAGATGAAGCGGGCTCGAGCGATCGGGGCCGGGCGACACCACGGCCGAGCCGGCTCACCACACCAAGCCGTTCCCTCACCACACCAAGCCGTTCCACTGTCAGAAGGTGAGTGTTCGCTCTCGGTGGGGTCGTGCGCCCCGGAATCGGCGTCGTGACCGTGCGGTGCGCGTGGAGGAGCCCGCAGATCACCCTCAGGGGGCGGTATCAGCCCACCCAGTGGGAGCAAAGCACCCGCTCAACGTGATCATGGACGCGGGATGGCCACAGATCACCGCCGCTTCACCCTCTGATCACCATCAGAGGGTGATTCGCACTCACTCACCGGGGGCGAACAGCCCCGCGACCGTGATCATGGAAGCGAGAGCGCCGGGTCCGATCACCCTGAGGTTGCGAACCCGACGCCACGCCAACCATGAGCCGCCACGCCTACCCATGAGCCGCCACGCCTGCCTCGAGACGCCACGCCTCCCAGGGGAGCGGAGCGCCCACGCAGGGGAGCGGAGCGCCGAGCGCGTACCACCCCCGGCAAGCTCAGGGATGCGGCGACAGCGTGATGGTTCGCGTCGAGGCGTAGAAGTCCAGCGCCGCCAGCCCCTGCTCGCGCTGCCCGTAGCTCGACTCCCGCTCACCCCCGAACGGCGCCCAGAAGTCCACCCCGGTGGTCGGCGCGTTCACCTTCACCAGCCCGGTCTGCACCTGACGCGCCACCGTCAACAGCGCCCCCAGGTCACGCCCGTGGACGCTGGTGACCAGCCCGTAGCGCACGTCCTCGGCCAACCGGACCGCCGTGGCGACGTCCGGGGCCGGCAGCACCACGCTGAGCGGGCCGAACGTCTCCTCCTGCGCCACCGGGTGGTCAGCGGCCAGGCCGTCGATCACCGTCGGCGCGACGAACCAGCCGTCGCCGTCCGCACCGGCGGAGACGCCCACACCGCCGGCGAGCACGCGCCCCCCGCCGGCCGTCGCCGCCTGGGTGGCCGCCAGCACCTTCTCGCGCGCCGCCGGCGTGATCACCGGGCCGACCGCCACCCCGGACGCCGCCGGGTCACCCGGCTCCATCGCCCGCACCGCAGCCACCAGTGCCTCGGTGACCTCGGCGACGCGGGCGGCGTCCCCGATCGCGATCACCCGGCGGGTGGCGGTGCACTTCTGACCGGCGAAGCCCATCGCCGCGCCCGCGATCATCGCCGCCGCGGCGGCCGGGTCGGCGTCCGGCAGCACGATGGCCGCGTTCTGGCCGCCCATCTCCGCCTGCACCGGGACGCCGCGCTCGACGGCCGCCATCGCCACGCGCCGCCCGACCGCGGCCGAACCGGTGAAGCTGACCACATCGGAGTTCTCGACCAGTGCGGCACCGGTCACCGGGCCGCCAGGCACCACCTGGAACAGGTTGGCCGGCAAGCAGTCCGCGAGCAATTGCGCCAGCCATTGGGCCCCGCCCAGGGAGTCCGGGGACGGCTTGAGCAGGACGGCGTTACCCGCCGCCAGTGCCGGCGCGGCCTTCCACAGCGGGATCGCCAGCGGGAAGTTCCACGGCGTGATCAGACCCGCCACCCCGTGCGGACGGCGCTCGGTGAGCAGCATGCCGGGCAGGCTCGGCGGCAGCACGCTACCCAGTGGGGCGTAGCACGCCTGGGCGTAGTACTCCAGGATGGCGACCGCGCGCCCCACCTCGCCGGCGGCCTCCCCCGCCGGCTTGCCCACCTCGGCCACGATCAGTGCCGCCGCCTCGGATGCCTTGGCGCGCAAGGCATTCGCAGCCGCCGTCAAGGCTGCTGCCCGGGTCGGGGCGAGCTGTCCCCACCACTCGCGCTGCGCCGTCCGGGCCCGATCGGCCGCTGCGGCGACCTCGACCGGGCCGGCCGACAGCGACTGGGCCACCACGGTCGACGGCTGCTGGGGTGAGAGCGAGCGGATCGGGCCGTCGTCGATGGCGGTCACGGTTGGAGGTCCTCTCGAGGGTGATCAGGTGGAAGGGGCTGGCGCGCAGGCGATCTAGTGCGCGAAGGTGCCGACCACGATGGCTCGCGCCAGGGTGTGGAAGGCCAGGTTGAACGACACCACCGCGGGGCTGGCCGAGCCGTCGACCGGCAGCGCGTCGACGTCCACGGCATGCACCACGAAGAAGTAGCGGTGCACCTGGTCGCCGGGCGGCGGGGCGCAGCCGTCGTAGCGCTGGTTGCCGAAGTCGTTGCGCACGTGGAACGCGCCGTCCGGCAACTGGTCGTCGTCCGCGCCGGCACCGGCGTCCAACGAGGTCACCTCGGCCGGGATGTTGACCGCGAGCCAGTGCCAGAAGCCGGACGGTGTCGGCGCGTCGGGGTCGAAGCAGGTGACGCAGTACGAGCGGGTGCCCTCGGGCGCACCGGACCAGCTCAGCTGCGGTGAGACGTTGGCGCCAGCGGTCGAATCGTGCACGAACCGCAGGTCCATGCCGGCGCCGTCCGACAGGTCGGCGCTGGTCACGGTGAACGACGCGACGGCGGGCAGCAGCTCGTAGGGGTTCGGGGCAACGGGTCGGTCCAGGCTCATCACAGGCTCCTTCGCAGGCGTGGCGGGACGGGTGGTTCGGCTCGGAACTACAGCTCGAAGCCTTCCGGGAAAGGGTCGGCCGGGTCCAGGTGCCATTGGGCCGTTCCGGTCACCCAGGCCCGTCCGGTGATGGTCGGGATGATCGCCGCCAGCTCGGTGCCGCCGGGCCCCCCGACCGCGGTGCGCTCGACCGCCCGGCCGACGAAGTGGGTGCCGATGAACGACTCGTTGACGAAGTCGGTGTTCAGCTCGAGCTCGCCGCGAGCCACCAGTTGCGCCACCCGGGCGCTGGTGCCGGTGCCGCACGGGCTGCGGTCGAACCAGCCGGGGTGAATCGCCATCGCGTGCCGCGAGCGCTGTGCGGTCGAGCCGGGGGCCAGGAACTGCACGTGGTGACAGACCGCGATCTCGGGATTGTCGGGGTGCACCGGACGACGCTGCTCGTTGATCGCGGCCATCAGGGCCAGGCCGGCGTCCAGGATCTGCTGCTTGTTCGCCCGATCGAACTCGATGCCCAGCTGGGCCAGCGGCAGGATGGCGTAGAAGTTGCCGCCGAAGGCCATGTCGTAGCCGACCTCACCGAAGCCCTTCACCTCGACCGTGGCCTCGCGCTCGAGCAGGAAGCTCGGCACGTTGCGGATCGTCACCGCGCGCGCGGCGCCGTCCTCGACCCGGACGTCGGCGATCACCAGCCCGGCCGGGGTGTCCAGCCGGATCGTGGTCACCGGCTCGACCACCTCGACCATGCCGGTCTCGACCAGCACCGTGGCGACCCCCATGGTGCCGTGGCCGCACATCGGCAGGCAGCCGGAGACCTCGATGTAGAGCACCCCGAAGTCGGCATCCGGGCGCGTGGGCGGCTGCAGGATCGCCCCGCTCATGGCGGAGTGGCCGCGCGGCTCGGTCATCAGGAAGGTGCGCAGACCGTCCAGGTGGGCCATGAAGTGCCGGCGGCGATCGAACATCGTCTCGCCGGGGATCACCCCGACGCCCCCGGTGACCACCCGGGTCGGCATGCCCTCGGTGTGGGATTCGACGGTGTGGATGACCCGGCGCGACCTCATGGGCCGCACTCTACGGCCGCCGCGGCGCCGTCAGGGCTTGCGGGCCACACCACACAGGGCCGGCGAATAGTCCACCGAGGCGGTGGTGCCCGCGGCCGGGCGCCACTCGCTCAACGAGACCACGCCGGGCTCGACCAGGTCGAGGCCCTCGAAGAAGGCGGTGATCTCCTCCCGGGTGCGGCGCCGCATCTGGGTGCCGACCTTCTCGTTGTACTTCGAGGTGGCGGCGTTGGCGATGCCGACCTCGTCGTCCCGCAGCGGGTGTGAGACCACGAGATAGCTGCCGGGGGCGAGCGCCGCGACCAGCTCGCGGACCAGGTCGTGGGCGTCGTCCACCAGGAACTGCAGCGTCATGAGCAACAGCAGGCCGACCGGGCGATCGAGGTCGAGGGTCTTCGCCGCCCGCTGCAACACGGCGTCCGGGTCACGCAGGTCGGCATCGAGGTAGCTGATGGTGCCCGGGCTGCCGACCAGCAGGGCATGGGCGTGCACCAGGACGATCGGGTCGTTGTCGACGTAGACCACGCGGGTGTCGGGCGCGATCGACTGGGCCACCTCGTGCACGTTGTTGGCCGCAGGCAAACCCGTTCCCAGGTCGAGGATCTGGGAGATCCCGGCCTCGCGGACCAGGTACTCGACGGCCCGCACCAGGAAGGCGCGGTTGGCGCGGACCCCGGGCACGATGCCGGGGTTGGCCCGGATGACCGCCTCGGCGGCCTCCCGGTCGGCCGGGTAGTTGTCCTTACCGCCCAGCCAGTAGTCGTACACCCGAGCCGGGTGGGCAACCGAGGTGTCGATCTGCACCGCGCTGCGGTAACCACCCATGCCGGACGATCCGCCCTGCTGGCCTGCTGACATGAGGTAACCCTGCCTGCCGTCATCGACACACCGATTGCCACGGTCGATGTCGATTATGCCCGCTCGGCCTGCCGACGACGATGGCGGGAGGGTCAAGGAATCCTCGAGAGAACCTCAGCGCAGCCCGGCGTCCAGGGCGGCCTGGGTGGCCTCGCGCACCGCGGCCTCCTGCTCGGGCAGCAACGGTTGGCGCGGCGGGCGGCACGGTCCGCCGTAGCGTCCCGCCAGGTCCATCGACAGTTTGATCGCCTGCACGAACTCGGTCTTCGAGTCCCAGCGGAGCAACGGGTGCAGCGCGCGGTAGAGCGGCATCGCCTCGCTCAGCCGCGATCCATCGGACGCCGCGGCCAGGCTCGCGCGCCACAGGTCCATGCTCGCCCGGGGCAACGCGTTCGGGTAGCCGGCCACCCAGCCGACCGCACCGGCCAGGGCCAGTTCGAGCGTGACGTCGTCCGAGCCGACCAGCAGGTCCAGACCCGGCGCCGATTCGGCCAGCTCGTAGGCCCGTCGGACGTCGCCACTGAATTCCTTGACGGCGACGATCAGGCCCTCGCCGTGCAACCGGGCGAGCAACGCCGGGGTCAGGTCGACCTTGGTGTCGTACGGGTTGTTGTAGGCCACGATGGGCAGCCCCACCCGGGCGACCTCGCGGTAGTGCTCCACCACGGCGCGCTCGTCGGCGCGATACGCGTTGGGCGGCAACAACATTGCGCACTGGGCACCGGCCGCCGCGGCCTGCTCGACCCAACGGGCGGATTCGCGCGCACCATAGGCGGCCACGCCAGGCATGACGACGAACGGGGTGCCCGCAGCGGTGAGCTCGGCAGCTACCTCGCCGGCGGTACGGGCCACGGCGGCGCGCTCGTCGTCCGTCAGGGTCTGATACTCACCCAGCGACCCGTTGGGCACCACGCCGTCGCAGCCGTTCGCGGCGAGCCAGCGCAGATGGTCGGCGTAGCCGTCGAGATCGACCGCCAGCGCATCGCCACCGGCCGGACGCAGCGGTAACGCGGTGGCCACGAGTACCCCACGCCAGGGAGATTCGGTCACGTCAGCCCTCAATTCGGTCCAATTCGTCGGATGATTCGACCAATGATGCCAGGCGGGGCGGCGCCGCGACAGGGCGCGAGTCGACGAACTGCCCGGGACGGCGTCCGGTGGCATCGGCGACCAGGCGGTCGATCCCCTCGCCGCAGATCCGGCCCTGACACCAGCCCATGCCGCACCGACTCAACAGCTTGGCGGAGCGGGCATCCGTGGCCCCCAGGTCCCGGACGACGCCACGCAACCGCTCGGCGTCCACCTCTTCGCACCGGCACATCACCGTCTGGGGCGTGACCGCCTCGAGCCAGGCGGGCCGCACCGGGTGTGCCAGGTGCATCGTGGCCGCGAAGGCGGCGAGCTTGCGCCGGCGAGCCAGGTCCGCGCCGTCCGGGGCACTGGGCACCCCGCGGGCCCGGGCGGCTGCCGCGGCACCGGCCAGGCGCCCGGTGACCTGGGCCAGGGCGGCGCCGCCGACCCCGACGACCTCGCCGGCCACGAACACTCCCGCCACCCCGGTGCGCCCCTCGGCGTCGGCCACCACGGCAGGCGTCTCGGCGTGGGCGATCAGGTGCGAGGCCCCCACGGTGCAGCCGGCCTGCTGGGCCAGCTCGAGCCGAGGGGTGAAGCCCCAGCCGACGGCGAGCGCATCGGCCCGTACCCAGCGGGCCGACCCGGGCACCAGGTGACCATCGGCCGTCAGCCGCATCACCTCGACGGCCTCCAGCCGGTCACGTCCCCGCGCCGACACCACGGCATGCCGAGGGCGGATCGGAACCCGTTGCCGCGCAAGGGTGGTGGCGTACTGGGCGGCCTCGACCAGCACCTGCGGAACGGCGGTGGCGGTGCGCCAGCGACGAGCCCAGGCACGGCCGTCACCGGCCTCGAAGACCGCCGCGACCTCGGCCCCGGCCTGCACCAGACTCGCGGCCAGCGACAGCAGGAACGGCCCGGTGCCCGCCACCACGACCCGCCGTCCGGGCAGCACCTGGTGTTCCTTGAGCAGCGCCTGGGCGCCGCCCGCGCTGAGCACCCCGGGCAGGTCCCACCCGGGGAACGGCAACACCCGGTCGTGCGCCCCGGTCGCCACGACCACGGCGGAGGCGATCAGCGTGACCGCGCGCTCGCCGGGGCCGTCGGGCCGCTCGGTGCCGCCGTCGAGCGCGTGGACCACCACCTTGCCGGGCACCGCGGCCACGTCGAGCCGCCAGACCCGGTGCCGGGGACGGTGGTGCAGCAGGCCGATGGCCGCCGCGCCCCCGACCGCGGCCTCGAGGCCCTGCCAGGCCTCCACGCCGTGATGGTGGGGGCCGAGCCCGCCCGGGCCGTGCCGCCAGTACTGACCCCCGAGCCGCGCCTCGGCGTCCAGCAACACCACCTTGGCGCCGTCCGCGGTGGCGGCGGCCGCTGCCGCCAGGCCCGCCGGACCGCCACCGATGACCACGACATCGGTCGAGACCTCTTCGGCCACAACCGATTCCGATGCAGCGTGAGACTCGAGCGGCGGCGGAACCACGCCGGCCTGCGGCGCCACCGACATGCCGGACGCCGCCGGCGTGAGGCAGGCCCGCTGGTCACCGACCCCGTCGATCACCACCAGGCAGTCGTGGCAGATCCCGATGCCGCAGAACACGCCTCGGGG
Source organism: Kineosporiaceae bacterium (assembly GCA_046330955.1). Taxonomy (GTDB): domain Bacteria; phylum Actinomycetota; class Actinomycetes; order Actinomycetales; family Kineosporiaceae; genus JADJPO01. The sequence continues at coordinate 65,621 of JAXLRT010000026.1, forward strand.
CGTGCCGGTCACCCGGGTGGTGCGCAGCACGTGTTCCCCCGCCGCCCACAGCGCCGCGCCGACGCTCTGCCCCGGCTCGAACGGAATCCGCCGGCCGTCGAAGTCGAACCACCCCGTGCTCACGCCGCCCCCTCGAAGCGTTCCGGACGCACCGCCGTCAGGTCGGCGCTCGGCGGTGCGCCGGTCAGGATCTCGGCCACCAGCTGGCCGGTCCCGGCGGCCAGCACCACCCCGGCACCCTCGTGGCCGCAGGCGTGAACCAACCCCGGAGCCCGCGGGTCCTCACCGATCACCGGCAGGTGGTCGGGTGAGTAGGGGCGGTATCCGCGATAGGTCCGCAGCAGCCGTGCCCCGGCGAGCACCGGGAACAGCGCGACGGCCTGGGTGGCCAACCGCCGGACGACCGGCACCGGCATCGCCGGATCGAACCCCACCCGCTCGCGACTGGCGCCGATCAGCACGGTGCCGGACGGCGTCCCCTCGACCACGGCGCTCGACTCCAGGCCGGCGGCGTCACTGGCCACGTTGGACACGTACTCGGCGGCGTACACCTTGCGCCGGATCAGCGGTGGCAACGGCTGGGTGACCAGGACGACGCCGCGCCGCGGCAGCACCGGTACCCGCACCCCGGCGAGGGCGGCCAGCGGTTGCGCCCAGGCCCCGGCGGCGTTGACCACGTGCGCGCACTCGATGCGGGCGCCACCCGACAGCTCGACCCCGGTCACCCGGCTGCCCCGGCGCAGGAACCCGGTCACCTCGATGTGGGTGCGCACCACCGCACCCAGCCGGCGGGCGGCGGCCAGCAGCGTGGCCGTGGCGAGCATCGGCTGCAGCTGGCCGTCCTGGGGGTAGAGCATGCCGCCCGCCAGGCCCGGTGCCAGCTGGGGTTCGAGCTCGCGCAACCCCGCCGGACCCACTGCCGTGGCCTCGATGCCCATCGCCCGTTGCCCGGCGGCGATCTGTTCGAGCCGGGTCAGGGTGGCGGCGGTGGCGGCGACCATCAGGCCGCCCTTGCGCTCGAGCTCGATCCCGCCGCCGGGCAGGCCGGTCACCTCGGCGAGATGCTCGCTCACCTCGTCCCAGTGCGCCAGGGAGTGCTGCGCCAGGGCCAGCTCGGGTCCGGCCGGCTTGTCCGAGACCAGCAGGTTGCCCTCGCCGCCACTGCTCGCGCCGCCGAAGATCGTGCCGCGGTCGAGGACGGTCACCGCCAACCCGGCTCGGGCAGCGGCCAGCGCACACGCCGCTCCGACGATGCCGGCGCCGATCACCACCACGTCGGGCGAGCTCATGGGGCGTTCGTACCACGCGACGGCGGCCCAGCGGCACCAGACCCGGCGGATTCGGCCCGATACAACCGATCCGGCCGATCTTCGTGATCAGCCGCCTGATCAGCGGTGGCCGACCGGCGTCGACCTTGCGAGAATGCGAACCGTGAAGTCCATCGCGATCAAGGTCGTGGTCAACGCGCTGGCGATCTGGGTCGCCACGCTCGTCGTCCCTCAGGTCGATGTCACCGCCGCGGACACCACCGGGCGGGTGGTGACCCTGCTGGTCCTGGGTGCCGTGTTCGGCGTGGTGAACGCGCTCGTCAAGCCGATCGTGAAGGTGCTGGCGTTCCCGTTCTACGTGCTCAGCCTCGGGTTGTTCGCGTTCGTGGTGAACGCCTTGATGCTCGAACTGACCGACTGGTTGTCGGACTCGCTCGGCATCTCGTTCAGCTCCGGACCGTTCTTCTGGTCCACCATCGGCGCCGCCGTCGTGGTGACGTTCGTCAGCATGGTGCTCAACCTGGTGCTGCCCGACGGCAAGGAGTAGTCGCGCGGGGCCGGGATGGCCACCGACTGGATCGCTCCCTGCGGAATCGCTCCCGTCTGGTCCAGCGCGGAGGGGGCCATCGCCCGGCGCAGCAGGCGCTGGCCGGTCCAGGCGGGCACCACGGCCGAGATCACGACCACGGCCGCCAGCAGCGAGAACTGGGCTCGGTCGATCATGCCCGCCTCGTGCCCGGCGAGCGCGATCACCATGCCGAAGGTGAGGCCGGTGCTCATCAGGCAGGCCACCGCCGAGGGCGCCGACGGCATCACCCGGCGGGCGACCAGGTAGCCCGCGCCCCATCGCGGCAGGATCTTGGCGGCGCTCAACGCCAGCACCGCCGTGGCACCGGCCACGACCGCCGGCACCGAGACGCTCAGCCCGGCGCGCACGAAGAAGAAGGGGGCCACGAAGGTCATCACCACGGTGCGCAGCCGGTCGGCGGCAGCGGGGTGGTCGCGGTAGTGCCGGGCGCAGCAGACCCCGAGGACGAAGGCCGGCAGCACCGCCACCCCGCCCGTGACCTGCGCCAACAGCATGAGCGAGACCAGCGCGAGGACGACGACCCGCAGGCCGGGCGCGGACGCCGCGCGGGCGTGGCGCTGTTCCAGCCGGCGCAGCAGGCGGGGCAGCAGCAGGCACACCGCGACCGAGCCGGCGATGAAGCCGAGGATCGCCCAGGACGGTCGCGAGATCACGGCCGACAGCGCCAGGGCTGCGGCGACGTCGGTGAGGAAGACGGCCGCGGTGACCAGCCGGCCGAGGTCGCTGTCCAGCAGTCCGAGGTCGAACAGGACGGCGTAGGTCACCGCCAGGCTGGTCTCCGCCAGCACCATCGCGCTCACCAGGGCCGCAGTGAGCGACCAGTCGAGGGCGAACCGGGCCACCGCGAACGCGGCGGCGAAGGAGACCGTGAAGGCCACCCCGCCCAGCAGCAGGGCCGGTCGGGGGGCGCGGGCGAGTGCCCGGGCGTCGATCTGGGTGCCGGCGAGGAACGTCACCGCGACCCCGCCGAGCGAGGCGATGAGCACCAGCCAGGGGGTCTTGGGGTCGGCCGAGGTCACGGCGCCGAGGGTGACCCCCATGATCAGTTCGACCAGCGCCGCGGCGATGCCGAACCGGGCCGACAGCACGCCGGCCAGGGCCACTCCCGTGATCACCACGGCCAGCGCCGCCAGCGGGGTCATCGGGCCGCTCCCGTCGTCCCGCTGAGGACGCCGGCGCCCCCGGTGCCGCCCGTGAGCACGACCTGAGCCGCGCCGAGCCGGGTGGTGCCGTTCTCGTCCCACCACGGCGAGGTACCGAGCAGCTCGGCCAGGTCGGTGGTGGCGGCCGCCAGCTGCGGCCAGATCCGGGCCCGT
>JAXLRT010000027.1:0-61438 GCA_046330955.1 Kineosporiaceae bacterium
TGCCGCGGGCGATCGAGGCGCGGTGCAGCCGCTCGCGTACGCCTCGGTCGGTGAGCAGTTCGAGCTCCGGTTGGCTGCTGGGCAGGCCGAGGGTGAGCAGGTACCCGTCGAGCCCGCGGGCCGCGGCCGCCTGCTCGGCGGCCGAGATGGCGCCGTCCGGCAAACCGTCGAGCTCGGCCCGATCGGTGACGTGCACCGCCAGGTCGACGGTGTCGGCGAGCAGGTCGTTCTTGAACGCCGTGCCCAGCGTGGCGAGCTCGGCGTTGATCTCGCGTAGCCGAGCCTGCTGGGTGGGGTCTAGCGCGGCCCCGGCGCGGACGGAGTCGGTGTGGTAGCGGTCGAGCAGGCGTCGCTGCTCGGCGTCCAGGCCCGAGTCGGTGGTCGGGTCGTGCTCGGCGGCGTGCAACGCGTCGAGGCGGGCGAACAGCCGGCGATCGAGGTGGATCGCATCGGCGTGGGCGGCCAGCAGCGGGGTGACCTCGGCCTCGATCGTCGCGAGGTCATCGGTCAGCATCGAGCTGGTGAGGTTGAAGAACACCTGGCTGACCCGGGTGAGCAGGGCGCCGGATCGTTCCAGCGCCTCGACCGTGTCGGCGAAGGTCGCCGGCTCGTCGGCCGTGGCGATGGCCTCGACCTCGGCGCGCTGCTCGGCCATGCCGGCCTCGAAGGCGGGCCGGTAGTGCTCCGGCCGGATGAGGCCGAACGGCGGCAGCCCGAACGGCAGGTCGCTCGATGCGCGGAACGGATTGTCGGCCCCGAGGCCGCTCGAACCGGACGTCATGGCGACACTCTAGGCGGGGGCGTTCTACGCTTCGCAGCGTGCGCGACCTTGTCTATCCCCCCGTCATCGGGGTGGCCCGCGGTCTGTTCGCGGCTCTGGGCCTGAAGTTCACCTTCGAGGGCATCGAGCACATCCCCCGCACCGGTGGGGCCGTGATCGCCAGCAACCACGTGAGTTACCTGGACTTCACGTTCCTCGGCTTCGGGGCGCTGCGCCAGCACCGGTACATCCGGTTCATGGCCAAGGATGCGGTGTTCCGGCACCCGATCTCTGGTCCGTTGATGCGCGGCATGCACCACATCCCGGTCGATCGCACCGCGGGCTCGGCGGCGTTCAAGGAGGCGTTGACCGCGCTCAGGAACGGTGAGCTGGTGGGGGTGTTCCCCGAGGCCACGATCAGCCGCTCGTTCATGCTCAAGGACTTCAAGCCCGGTGCGGTCCGGATGGCCGCGGCGGCCGGCGTCCCGCTGATCCCGGCGGTGGTCTGGGGCGGGCAACGGATCTTCACCAAGGCTCGGCCCAAGGACTTCCGCCACCGGGGCAAGGCGATCACGGTGGCCTTCGGCGAGCCGATCACGGTGGGCAGGGGAGCCGCGGCGGCGGCGTCGTCCGAGACGTTGATCTCGACCATGGCGGCCATGCTCGACCGGGTGCAGCACGGCTACCCGCAGCACCCCTCCGGCCCCGAGGACACCTGGTGGCTGCCGGCGGCCCTGGGCGGGTCCGCGCCCACGCCCGAGGAGGCGGCCCAGCTGGACGCCGAGGACCGTGCCAAGCGCGGTGGGGTCTGAACTCAGTCGTCGTACCAGCCGCGGTCGTCGTCCTCGCGGGTGCCGAAGTCGCCACCGGGGCCGAGCGGGTCCTTGCGGAAGCGGCCCTTGAACCGGACCTTGAACGGCTCGGCCTGCCGGACGGTGACCGGCTTGTCGGTCTTCACGTCGAGCAGGATGACGTCGGTGGTGCCGCGGCCGAACAGCAGGTTCTGCACGTGGCGGTATGAGGCATCCGGGTTGGGGATGGACCGCAGCATCTCGACGGCCTGGTTCTGGCCGGCGGTCTCCATGCGGAACTGGCCGTAGCCGAGCAGGTAGCCGAGCGGGCCGCGGATGTAGTTCATGTCGGTGAGCTTGCCGAGCGGCAACATGGCGACGTTGCGGGTGAAGATGCCGGTGACGGTGATGACGCGCTTACCGGTGATGAAGATCAGGTTTCGGGTCCACTCCCAGTAGTAGAAGCCGAGCCGGCCGACCAGGAACACCACCACCCCGGTCACCAGCAGGCCCAGCCCGGCCAGGTTGCCGGACAACTGGGTGAGCATGAGGAAGCACAGGAACAGCCCGCCGGCGGTGGTCAGCACCGGCTCGATCATGATCGACCAGTGGATCTGCCCGCCGAGGGCGTCCCCGTTGAGTTCCGGGTCGGACAGGTATCGCTGGAACTCGCTCGGCAGCTCACGCCCCTTGCGGACGGTCCACGGCCACGGCTGCGGCAGGGGGAACATGGCAACTACCGGTTCAACAGGGCATCGAAGAACGTGAACACCGAGTTCACCGCGTCGGCGATGAAGAAGAAGAGTGCACGCACATAGTCCGCCGCGGTCGTCGGGTCCACGATCACGGCGTAGATGAGGAACACGACGAGCACGCCGATGATGATGCTCTTGGGTTTGACCTTCATTGCACCTCCCTCACCGGCTCCGCTTGCTCGCGTCGTCCAACGGCTCAGCATGGCCGCCCGTGCGGACGACGCAACGGAGGCGCGCCGACGAACTTCTCACACGCAACACCAGTCACATCTGTACCACGGTTGGTCGAGTTGTGATGGATCGGACGCTTCGGGCCGTGTCACGTCTTGTCACTCACAGTACGACTCGGGCGGCGAGTGCGACAGGGCGGAGGGCGGTTCGGCCAGGGTCGGTGCCGAGGGGCAGGCGGGGTCAGACCACGCCGTAGAGCCGGTCGCCGGCGTCCCCGAGACCCGGCACGATGTAGCCGCGCTCGTTGAGCCGCTCGTCGACCCCGGCCACGACGATGGTCACCGGGGCGTCGGCGCCGAAGGCCTGTTCCACCGCGGCGAGGCCCTCGGGGGCGGCCAGCAGGCAGATGGCGGTGACGTCGTCCGCGCCTCGATCGAAGGCGAACTGGATCGCGGCGGCCAGAGTGCCACCCGTGGCCAGCATCGGGTCGAGCATGAAGACCTGCCGCCCCGAGAGGTCCTCCGGCAGGCGGTTGGCATAGGTGGTGGCCTGCAATGTGGCCTCGTCGCGCACCATGCCCAGGAAGCCGACCTCGGCGGTCGGCAGCAGCCGGGTCATGCCGTCCAGCATGCCCAGGCCGGCGCGCAGGATCGGCACCACCAGCGGGCGCGGGTGACTCAGGTGGACGCCGGTCGTCTCGGCCACCGGGGTGCGGATCGGGTGCGGCTCGACCCGGACGTCGCGCGTCGCCTCGTAGGCCAGCAGGGTCACCAGTTCGTCGGCCAGACGGCGGAACGTCGGGGAGTCCGTGGTGTCCTGACGGAGCAGGGTCAACTTGTGCGCGACCAGGGGATGGTCAACCACCTGCAAATGCATGATGCGGAACCTACCCGCACCTCTTCGCGCATGGCCATGGTCGATGCCACGATGTGCGGGTGGCGTACTTCACCGCAGTCATGGCCAGGTCCGCAGCGGCATGGAAGGCCCGGGACGTGGAGGTCGACGAGACCTCCTCACTCGACGACCTCGCCGACGCGCTTCGAGGTGTCGCGTTCGGCGACGAACCGGTGCTCGCCGTGGTCGAGCACGAGGACGAGTGGTTCGCGATCATCCGCGTCGACGGGGAGGACGAGCCGCGACTGTTCGTCTCCGACCTGTACGCGGCCTCACGCTCGTCGTACGGGGAGTTGCTCGCGCCGGCCGCCGATGTCGACGATGACGACGACGACTCGGACGAGGCCGACGCGGGCGCCGACGAGGATGAGGACGACGAGGACGGTGAGGCCGAGCCCGAGGAGATCACCGTCGATGCCTGGGCGGGCGAGACCGACCTGCTCGACGACCTGGGCGTGGGCGGGCGTGCGCTGCGCAAGCTGGTCGAGGAGCACGCCGATGACCCGGGGTTCGTGCTCGGCGAGATCGGCGAGGCCGTGGGTTTCGCGGATCTGCTCGAGGCGCTGCGCTGATCGTCCCCCGCTGGGGTCGGGTCGGGCGTGAGCGCGGTGCGTGACGTGCCGGTCGGTGCCGCGGACGACGCCGCGATGGTGCTCGCGCTGGAGGAAGCGCGAGCTGCCGTCGGCGGTGGGGCTGGTGAGGGTGCCCTCGTCGGCGTGGGCGGCGTGGGTGCTGTGGGTGGTGGCGGCGACGTGCCGGTGGGGGCCGTGGTGCTCGGGCCGGACGGCGCGGTGCTGGCTCGGGCGCGCAACGCGCGGGAGGCGGATCGCGATCCGACGGCGCACGCCGAGGTGCTGGCGCTGCGGGCGGCCGGAGCGACGATCGGGGCGTGGCGGCTGGCCGGCTGCACCCTGGTGGTGACGCTGGAGCCGTGCACCATGTGCGCCGGTGCGGCGGTGCTGGCGCGGGTCGACCGGGTGGTGTTCGGGGCGTGGGACCCCAAGGCCGGTGCGGCCGGCTCGCTGCGCGACGTGTTGCGCGATGTGCGCCTGAACCACCGCATCGAGGTGATCGGCGGCGTCCGCGAGGCCGAGTGCTCCCGGGTGCTACGTGAGTTCTTCGACGGACGGCGCCCCTGACGGTGTCCGCGGCGACGAGTGGGGGCGAACGGTGCGTTCGTCCCCACTCGCCGACGGCGCCCTGGTGCGCCCCGCGGGCAAGGGTGGGCGGATCGCCCCGGGGATACCGATTGGGGTGCACGGGCCTGGACCAGGTATCCTCGCGGACGGTGGCGTGTCCGAGCGGCCAAAGGGCGCCTCGAAAGCGTGTGTGGGGGCAACTCCACCGTGGGTTCAAATCCCACCGCACCACGCCAACGAGACCCCAGCTTGCCCGGGGTTTTCGTTGGCGGTGGCGGGTGGACCGGGAGGAGCGGGTCGCCGGTCACGCGGGACGGCGCGCTCTGCAAGGTCCCACCGCCACCGCGTCTGACCTGCGAAAACGCCCGGCCTGCCGATCTTGGCAGAGCCGGGCGTTGTCCGTTCGTCTCAGTTTCGTCTCAATTGGTCTCCGGCGGCCGTTCGCGGCCCCAGAGGAGGCGCCCAGGTCGTCAGCGACGTCGCGGCGCAAGCCTTCGGTGATGTGCTGGTAGCGGCTGGCCATGCTGGTGCTGGACCAGCCCATCGAACTCATGGCGACCCGCTCGGGCACGCCGAGCAGGAGCAGCACGGTGGCGGCGGTGTGCCGAGCGTCGTGCAGGCGGGTCTTGTAGGCGCTTCCAGTGGTCCCAGTCGGTGCGCGGGATGATCGGCTCACGCCCGGAAGATCGGAAGCGGTCGTTCACCTTGCTGCGATATCGAACGACCCTTCGGTGGACCTCAAACCCGCGACTTACCGAGTCAGTCAATCGCGACGGAACCTTGCCGTTGTTCTCGATGGTCCAAGATTTTGGAATACGACGTCTGATCAGTCAGCATGTCTAGTGCGAAGCCAGAGCGGCTGCGCCCCGGTTCCCACTACTCGTTAGCGGCGCCGGGTACCCGCCGTCATCGCGGAAGAACGCCGCCGACTGGGCCGCACTCGTGCTCACCCAGCCAGGATCGCAGACCAGCGGCGCCGTCACCGCGCTTCATGGCCACCGCAGCGACTGCAGTTCCCCTCAATTCCCAGGGGCCGAAACGAGCAATGTGCGGCAAGGCCGCTTTCGCTCGACGATAGCTCGCCTCCCCTGGGGCGGATCGGAGGATCGGACCTGCCGCCACCGTTCGGCCGATGCCACTGATCGACAGCCACCACCGGGCGGTTCTTGTCGAGGACGGCGATCACGAGACCTCGGCAGCGTGGGCGACGAGGTAGCCATCGATGAGGGACCCGTTGATCCAGTACGTGGTGAGCCGCGCCTGCGGGTGGTTGGCCGCCCAGGCATCGAGATGGTCCGGCCCCTGCCCGGGCAGGTGCCTGACCGACTCATCGCTCAGTCGAAGACGTGTCTGTGCCGCAACGACCCCCGCAGGTCCAACGTGAACCGCCACCGGGCGGTGGCCCGCATCCAGTTCACGGGGTAGAGCAGCCAGGTCCGGGTGGTCGTTGCTGAGCCACCGCTGCCAGGTACCTGCGTCAGGTTCGGCGCGCCCGGTCATGTCAGCCACGCTACGCAGACCCTCGCCCGATCGGAAGCGTTCAGGGTGGGGCACTCATCGTGCGTGGACCGGAAGGTCGACAGCGGCGACACCGACGACATCCTGGCCTTTACGGGTCCAGGGCCGTCCCGTGCAGCAGGGGCGCTGCACTTGCCGGCGGTAGCGCGCGGTCAGGGGTGGGATCTCAGGTCGTTGCGGAGTGCCTCGGCTTTGGCGTCGTTGACGTGCAGGGATTGGTGAGATCGGAGAGCGGGAGCAGTCGCTCGAGCCAGGCATGCAGGACCTCGGGGCGGGCAGCGGAGATGAACCAGTCGCAGTGGCCTGGCTGGTCTCAGAGCAGGATCGTGAGACCGTCGGCGCTCTCCCAGCGCAGTGCCCTGCGGGTCGGCCAGCCACAGTGGGCGTCACCGGCCGGAGTCGGCGCTCGAGGTGGGCCTCGCTGTCAGGGTCCAGTTCGATGGCCTGTGCCTGGACGGACGGGCGCAGGCCCGGGCAGGCCAGGCCCAGGCGGCGGCGAAGTCGTCCAGGGTCTTGGCGTAGACCTGGGGCGGACCGTTCTCGGCTGCCAGGTCCCCGGCCACGATCACCGGTGGCCTATCTCCGGCGCGACATCCAGAGGGACCACCCAGGCGCAGACGCCTTGATTCTCGGTCGAAGGTGTCAAGCGACCACTCGTCCACCGCGCCAATCCAAAGGTCACGCCCAGGCTCTCGATCGATCCACCAGCAACAGTGCCGCGATTGTCCTCGCCGCACAGCACCCCATGGACACTGAACCCCGGCAACGGCGCAGGCACCATCCCCTTGGCATCAGCGCGCGTGAGCGCGCGTTTGCCGACGTCGTGGTCAGGCCGAACTACGCTGGTGGTCATGGCACCCGCGGGAGAGAGGGCTACGCCTGTATGGCGCCCCCAGCGGCCAGGTCCCGTTGGCGTGGTCGTGGGTGGAGAGACAGCTTCGAAGACGGCAGAACCACCTATTGGCTGGTGGCCTCGGCCCCGGGCCATCCTCACCCTCGCCGCCCCCGTGGGGGCTCTGGTACGGCCATCGGCTGCACCTGAGCGTCGGCAGCCCGACCTTGCTGCGCGCCGTCGATCGAGGAAGCCAGCAGGTCACCGTGCACCTGGACAGCGGCACCGACGTCGTGCTCGTGAGGATGTGGAGATACTCAAGCGGGCTACGGCTTTCTTCGCGAAGGAGACCCGGTGAAGATCTACCCCTTCATCGAGGCGGAGAAGCAGAACAGCCACGCCACCATCGAGCTGAGCACCAGGTCGGGCACCGTGAGGCTGCCGGCCGGGAACGTGGCCCGGGCGTGTGTGCTGTTGAAGGTCTCCAGGTCCGCCTACTACGCCGCTGCCGCCACCCGGGCCGCCGGAGGTTGCCGCCGTGAGCGTGAGGACGCTGAACTGCTCGAACGGATCCGTCACCATCACCTGGCCTCCCGGGGCCGTAACGGGGCGCCCAGGATCCACGGTGACCTGGCCGAGGAAGGTCGCCGGCACGGCCGCAAGCGGGTCGCCCGGTTGATGCGCGAACACGCCATCATCGGCAAGCACCGACGCCGGTCGCGGCGGACCACGATCCCCGACCCGGCCGCCACGGCACGCGAGGACCTGATCGGGCGCGACTTCAGCGTCGATGCCGCGAGGGTGAACACCCGCTGGTGCGGGGACATCACCTACATCCGGACCTGGCAGGGCTGGCTGTACCTGGCCACCGTGATCGACATCGACTCCCGCCGGGTGGTCGGCTGGACCACCGCCGACCACCTGCGGACCGACCTGGTCGAGACCGCGCTACGTCAGGCCGTCACCCGGCGCCGCCCACCCGCCGGGGTGATCTTCCACAGCGACCGCGGATGTCAGTACACGTCAGCCCAGTTCGCCGCTACCGCAACCGAACTCGGTGTCCGGCTCTCCCACGGACGTCGGGGCCAGTGCTGGGACAACGCCGTCGGGGAATCGTTCTTCGCCACCATCAAGAACGAGCTCCTCGAGGACAGGACCTGGCCCACCCACACCACCGTCCACGCGGCGATCTTCGACTACATCGAGGGCTGGTACAACACCCGCCGACGCCACTCCACCCTGGGCAACATCAGCCCCGCCGCCTACGAAGCCACCGCCACCCGGGCACCCGCCCACATAGCCTGACCACCACACCAACCCTGTCCGCCACAGCGGGTCAATCCCAGATTGTCCCGTCGCATCAGCTCGGTGATCTCGGGGGCAGTTGCAGGGTGGTGGCCTCGGCGGTCGAGTGCCTCGAGGACCCAGCGGTGGCCTTCGGGGTCGAGGGTTCCGGTCAGCCGCATCAAGGTGAACGCGGCGCCGATGATGAACCCGTCGAGGTCAGGTGCTGGCGCGGACTCGGCCTGGCGCACGAGGTCCTCGACGTCGCCGCCCTCGGCCAGAACCGTTCTCACGGTTCCGTCGGGGATCAGGTCCTCGGCGCGGTCCTGCCACGCCGCCCACAGGTCGGCGCCTTCGTCGCTGCCGAACGGGGCCGCGTCATCGGCGTCGTCCCAGTAGATCGCGTGAGCGAAGTGCGCGACGTAGCGGGTGTGCCCGTCGCGGTCATCGGACGGTACGTCGGCGTCCGAGAGCGGGGCCGGGTCGCTCGCAGCCGGGTCCGGCGCGTCGTGCTGTTCCCGGGCGGCTGCCCGCTCCGCCATGGCCTGTTCGCGTCGTTGCCGGCGCCATTCGTCGGGAGTCATCGGGTCCGGCAAGGGTTCCGGGAACGGCGGGAAGGCAGGCAGTTTCAGCTTCTCCCGGACCAAGTCCAGCATCACGGTCAGGTGCTGCAGAACCAGTTCGGGCAACTCCGCGTCCGGCGTCCGGGTCACGACCTCACCATCGAAGTCCGCCTGAACCGAGACGGCCTTGCGTCCACGGCGGACCTTCGACGGCTCGGGGTCCTTCAGCGAGTAGAACGGGAAGAGCTCGAGGTCGGGAGCCGGCGCATAACCCCACCAGGCACGCCACGCCGGGTCCTGGTCCAACCCGCGCCTGAGTTCGTAGCGCACCAGGCTGAAGGCTGGCCGGTCCTTGACGCCGATGTCCCAACCACCGCCGACCATCAACCAGTTCCACCATGCGTCCCGGACCGGTGCCGGAGCGTCGTCCCAGGCGGGACGATTGCTGCCGGTCGCCACACCGACCGGATCCTGGTGATCCCAGCGTGCCCCCGTGGACCGTTCATACGCCTCGGCCGCAGCCGACAACAGCGCCGCCGCCTCGTGGGTGGCCCAGATCCCGGACATCCGCGCCGGATCCGCAGCGACCGCGCGCCACACCTGTTCACCGGCCGCCACCACCGCCAACCGGACGAGCAGGAACTCATCCACCGACGGCATCCCCGTGGACGACGCCCCACCAGGCGACGCAGTAGCCGCCGCGTGCTCGGCGTGACGGCGAGTGTCCAACGCGTGCACCGCCCACGCCAGGCCGTCCGCGAAACCGACGATGTCGGCTGCCGGGAGCCCGGCCAAGTCCTCGATCAAGACCCGGACCGAGCGTCGCCTGGCCACGCCCCCGAGGCTGTCGACAGCGACCCAGAACGCCTTGCCGGTCATCGCTGGCCCCCTGACGCGGTTCGTGGGCGTGGACGCGATCAAGCATGACGCCGACCCGGCCCGACTGTGTGGGAAAGGCGTTCAACCGACACCTGCTGTGCCTCCGACGAACGAGCATGATCCAACCCTTGGTCCCGGCTCGGACCTGCCGCGACTGGGCGCTTCGATTGGCAGACGCCGGGGCCTCTGGACGCCGTCCTGGCCTGGCTTCCCGACGAGCCTGACGCCCGACAGCTGCGCGGCTTGCCGGCTCTGCTTGCCGGGCAGCTCGAGACCACCATCGCCGCACTCGGTCCGGACGCCGGGAACGATGCGGACGCCTTCACCTCGTTGCTCCGGGACGCCGCTCTGGCGGCTGCCGTCGTCGGACCCTCGGGCCGCGATGATCGGTGTCGAGCCGGGAGATGCTGCGTCTCGGCTCGACGCGGAGGTCGGCGACTGGTCCCGGTTGATCTCGGTCATGCACCTGCTGGGGTGTGGTGCAGACGAGGCGTCCGATGGCTGGGTGCCCGGGATGGTCCCCGTCCCCATCCCACCACCGGACCGTTCGTTCTGAACGGTCCCCGCCGTGCTCGGCTAGCGGCCCGTGCGGGCTATCTGGACGAGGCCGGTCTCGTGCGGCTGCTGCTGCCGAGGAGTACGCCTGCCGGCCAGGACGCCATCACATGCCGTGCCGCGCGACCCGGGTACTCGTACCGGTCGAGCACGACGCAGCACCGCCTGCCCGCGGCAGAGTCGGACGAGCGAGCCTTGCGCCGCGGTGCTACCTGTGGGCGATGCGGTTGGGCGGTTGGGTGGTCTGGCCGGTGTCCCCGTGCGTCTCGTCGTAGTGGTGCTGGTTGGTGGTGATGGCGTCGTGGTGAGTGACGGCCCAATCGGCCAGGGCCGTTACGGGGCCGATCAGGGTCTGGCCCAGTGCGGTGAGCTGGTACTCGACGCGGGGTGGGATCTGTGGGAAGACGGTGCGTTGGACCACGCCGTCGCGTTCGAGCTTGCGCAGCGTGAGTGTGAGCATGCGTTGGGAGATCCCAACCACCCCGTACTTCAACGAGGTGAACCTCTGTGGTCCGTGGGCAAGGATGACGATCACGAGCAGGCTCCACTTGTCACCGACCCGGTCGAAGGTCTCGCGCACGACACGGCAGTGCTCGGAGTCGGCGTACTGCGCGATGAACCCGTACGGCGTCGACGTCACTCCGCAGTCCGCGCCCGCGTCGTCACTGGCGCGAGGTGGCATGGGTTACCTCCGTGTGCCTTGCGCTGGGGAAAGTGCCTTCTTGCGTTTCGATTTATTGTTACTGATAGTGGGGTCAGGCACAAGAAGTAACCGATCCGTCCCTAGGAGACGCAGTGAGACCGACTGCCAGCTCGCACGTCCGCGCACCTGCCATCATCGGTGCCGGGTTCTTCCTGCTCTGGAGCGTCCTGCACATCTACGTCGCCGTCGCAGGAGCGCTGGAGTACGTCACCGGTGACGTCACCAGCCAGTGGACCATGCTCATCGGCGGCGCCAACGCACCGGTGAGCGGCTTCCAGTTCCCCGCCGATCCCCTCACCGCGAACGCACAGTCGCACCTGATCCTGAACTTCTGCCTCGACGTCGGCGGCTACGGGGTTCTCGGCGTGATCGTCGCGTGGATGATCTGGGCCCGGGCGTCGTGGACCGGCTACCTCATCGGTGTCGTCGCGATCGGCATCGCCGACCTGAGCTTCCTGTTCGCGCTGGTCGCCCCCGGGATCATCGTGGCCAACATCCCCACTGTCGCAGGGCCGATCATCTGGTTCCTCGCCTTGGCCATCACCCCGTTCGGGATGCCGCCACTGCGTCGTGCCCGCGCTCAGGCCCATCACGACCACGCCCCCATCGCCGGGACCTCCCAGGTCAGCGCAGGCTCACAGTGAGCGTCTTCACCGAGCACGAGAGCGCCTACCTGCGATCGCAGCGGATGGCCCGGCTCGCCACAGCCTCACCCACCGGGGCGCCGGACGTTGCCGCCGTCACGTTCGGCGTCGAAGCCGACACCATCGTCAGCGGGGGCTACGACATCACCAAGACCGTCCGCTATCACCACCTCACGGCCAACCCTCGAGCCGTCATCGTCATCGACGATCTCGCCACGACCGACCCCTGGGCGCCCCGCGGGGTCAAGATCCGGGGAAGCGTCACACTCGAGGAACACGACGGCCGCCTACAGATCCGGATCACCCCCGAGGTCATCTGGTCCTGGGGAGTAAACCCCGACGGAGGCAGCCACTTCCACGGAGTTCAGCGTCGAAACGTGTAGCCCGCACCCAGGCGTCCGCTCGAGCCCGGACACCCCTGCCGGATCGCTGTTCTGCCGCGTCCACGTGGCGGACGAGGCGCTTTACCAAGCCAGAGCACTGGTCGCAATGATGTGGTGGCGGCCGCTGATCCGCTGCCTCTCGATCACAACCTTGGCTGGCGCACTCAGCCAAGGGTCTCTGTCGACGAGGTCATCGACCGACGAGCGAGTGGTCTCAGTTCTGGTCTCGTTTGCCGGCGGACGCCGGTGTCCGCGTGGACCTCGTGACCTGCAGGATCGTGCTCGGCGGACGCGCCTGGACGTGGAGGGGCAGTTCTCGAGAGCGTTGTGGGCGCGAGCCCACCGTGGGCTCAAATCGATAGTGAATCCTCGAGTCCGAACCGGGCATCGAGGTGATCGGCAGGGTGTTCTCGGCCCAGAGCGCCCCATCGAGGCCTCGCGATGATCGATGAGCACGGCGCCGTCCAGGGTCGCGTCAGCTCGTCGGGTCGGTGACGACCCGGTTGCGTCCACCGCGTTTGGCGACGTAGAGGTGACGGTCCGCTCGCGACAGCAACGCTGACGGGCTCGCATCGTCGTCGGTGACCGTGGTCAGCCCGATGCTGACCGTTACCCCGTCCAGGACCGGGGTCCAGTCGTTGTGCGTGAAGGCCTCGCGGAGACGTTCGCAGTGCTCCTGCGCTGCGACGGCGGGCGTGTCGGGCATGAGGAGCAGGAACTCCTCCCCGCCCAGTCGGACCGAGGCGCCGCCCGCCGGGGTGAAGTCGGCGAGCAGGTCCGCTGTCCGCTGCAGGGTACGGTCGCCGATCTCGTGCGAGTAGGTGTCGTTGATCCGCTTGAAGTGGTCGATGTCCAGAATCGCGATCGACAAGGGGTGGTCTGCGTCGACACCGGCGACCAGTGTGGGAAGCAGGGCGTCGCTGTGACGCCGGTTGTGCAGGCCGGTGAGGGGATCGCGGGTGGCGAGATCGTGAAACTGGTCGCGCGCCCGCTGGGACTCGTTCAGCTCGTACAAGGCGTGGACGACGCGCGCTCGGGTCTCGCTCTCGGTGTTGTGGAGCTGGACCCAGGCGTCGTGGAAGGCCATCGACTCTTCGAAGGCTGCCTGGAAGTGTCCCTGCGCGGCGTGCAGGAGGGCGCGCTCGCGACGGAGCCGAGCGTGCCACTGGAACACGCCTCGCTCCAGGGCGACCCTCTCGCAAAGGTCCAGGGTAGCCGCGACGGCCTCCAGATCGCCTCGCTCCCGGCGGATCTCGGCGAGGGTCAGGAGCAGGCAGGGGAGGGCGTCCGGTTCGATGAACAGTTGGCCATAGGGGTCGGCGACCGCCGGCAGCAGGAGCGCCTCCGCTTCCGCCAGGCGGCAGTGCATCATCTCCACCCGCGCCAGGGTGTCCAGGACCTCCGCGTACAGCGGGAGCCGGTGCTCGGCAGCCAGACTGGTCAACCGGGTTGCATACCGTCTGGCGGCTTCGGCATCGTCACGCTCGTACGAGCCATAGGTCATGTTGTTGAGAACGAGGGTCGACAGTTGCCGATCCTCCAGGCTGTCTGCCAGTTCGAGCGCCTCCTCGTACCGGGCGAAGGCGTCGTCGTACGACCCGGAGACATGCAGCGCCGTGCCCAGGCAGAGCAGGTGGGTGACTCGGACCCAGCGTGGTGCGTCGTCCGGGGTGTGGGACATGCACAGGACGGCGTGGTTCAGGCAGTCCGCGGTGTCACCGATACTCCGGAAGATCTGGGACAAGATGGAGTGAAGCCTTGCGCGCCAGAGGATCTGGCCTTGCTCCTGAACGCGTGCAAGGACTCTCCGAGCGAGTTCGGCGGCGGGGAACAGCTCTCCCCGGCGCAGCTGAGCACCGACGCGGATCGCCTGTGCCTGGGTCACCAGATCGAACCACCCCTGCGCCCAGGCCACCGCCTCGGCGCTCTGAGCGGCCGAGATGGCTTCCGTTGGGTGCCAAGCGGATTCGTAGTCCAACGCCCCGAGCATCTCGCTCAGCCGCCGTCGGCCATCGTCACCCACAGGAGGAGAGTGCAGCAGTGTCTCGACCAGGGCACCGATCGGCGAACGACGACGGAGCTGGGGCGCGGCCGATCGCAGCGTCGCGTCGGTCACCTGGGTTCACCCTCCGATCGGTCGTTGAGGTCCGTCAGGGAGGGGGCTCGCTGATGACCGAGATGCGGAAGCCGGCTGCGGTGAACGCGTCGGTCATGGCCTACAACGGCCGGTGCCAGTAGGTCAGCTCGGCACGTTGGCCGCCGAAGGTGTACTCGTCCGTGTACGGCGTGAGGGAGAAGTAGTCGGCGTCGGGGTAGGGGAGTGGCTGGCTGAGGTCGGCCACCCGCGAAGATGTCGTAGTGGTCGGCATCACGTCCCCGTGCCGTAGGTGTTCCCCTCCGGGAACGACTCGATCAAGAGTGGCACAGATGCACGATCTCGGACCTCGAGCTCGAACGCACTGACGTCGACGCTGGGCTCCAGCGCAAGAAGCTGGCCACCAGCCCCTCCGATCGACCAATGCCCGGCCAGGTCACTCGAGTCGGTGGTCCGGAACGTGGCATCGGCCGGAGCACTAATGAGCTTCCCCTGACGGATCGCTCACCTACCCTTTGTCGATGACGGAAGACCATCCCGCATTGGCCGAGCTCGTCCGCATGGCCCAGGAGTCGGCGGAGGCCTACCTCGCGGGCGATCTGGACACCTACGAGCAGGTGCTCTCGCACGCGGACGACTTCACGTTGCTGCCGCCGTTCGGTGGACCGACCCGCCGGGGCTTCGTCCTGGACGACGAGACGCGCGAGGCGACTCGCCGCACGTTCCGGGGTGGCCGGGTCCAGGTCGACCTCGACGCGTCCTACGTGTCCGATGCCCTGGCCGTGCTCGTCGTCGTCGAGCGACAGCACGGCTTGGTGGGAGATCTCCCGGAGCAGGACTGGTCGCTGCGGGTCACGCTGGTGTTCCGGCGGGACGGCGGACGATGGCGTCTGGTGCATCGGCATGCGGACGCGCTGGTGCACGCCATCGGGTGGACCACGCTGTCGCGGCTCGCGCGCGGCGAACTGTCGGACTGAGCGAGTCATCGTCCGGACGTGTCGACGTCGCGCCTTGATGACGATCTCGTGGAACTCATTGCATGGCCTGCCTACGATGCTGCCGTGATCGCGATCGGCAGCCGGGAGAGGTCACAGCCACCACCGCCTCACGTCGTGTTCGAAGCACTGATGCAGCCGGACCGAGATCCGGCTCGTCCCTGGTTGTCGGTGGGGCTCCTCGACGATGAACACCTCCCGCAGGTCCTCAGCTCCGAGGCGTCTCATGCGGTGGTCTGGTCCTCGCTGTGGCCGGAGCGGCCGGATGCGCAGGTGCGCTTCGACATCGAATCAACGGGCGCCGGTGGGACGAGCTTGCGGTGGACGTTGCTCGTCGAGCCTCCCGCACCAGAGCCGCCGATGGTCAGGCATCTCTGCAAGCGAATGAATCAACTGATCAATGCGAACCTGCGGTACACCTTCGGGCAGTGAGGACTCGAGTCTCCGCAGGGCGATCAGGTGAACCAGCCGGGGCGATCTCGTCAGGAAAGGCGATCATCCAGTAGTCGTGGAGCACCTGCTCGAGGGATTCCAGAACACCTGCATCGGTCCCGCTGCTGGACGACGGGGCCTCACCCGAGGCGGTGGCCGGCGTGGGCAGGCAGGCGTGATGGAACGGGACGCCTCGATCGACCTCACGGACCACGGCTCAGGCCCGTCCACCCGCGCCCCAGTAGAGCGACTCCGAGGTTGCGGTGACCGTCACGGCCCAACCGAGTTCGGCGAGTTGCTGTTCGAGGTCGGCAGGTCGGTGCGCGACCTTCACGATGCGGTGGCCGGCTCCGTTGTTCAGCCGGCGGCGAATGGTCGTGGACGACGCACCCACCACGAGGTGCCCAGTCGAAGAGATCGGCATTCACGAAACGCACCCGGTCACGGTCGACCCTGCTCGAGGCGATCGCGATCATCTCCGGGGAGGCGTCCACGGCGGTGACCGTGTCGCAGTGGCGAAGCAGGTGCGTGGTCCACATCCCTTGCCCGCAGGCCAGTTCGAGCACGGTGCCGGTCGGGCGGAATCCTTCCAGCGCGGTGAAGATCTCCGTCGCACCGGGAAAGGGAATGCTGTGGTCCTCGTATTCGCCGGCGATGGCGCGGTAGTAGGTGATCTGTTCGTCCAGCAGGCGATCGAGGTCGCTCGAGCTGTCGGCCGTCATGCCCGCGATCATCGCAGCTACCGAGCCACGGGCCGCTTCTCGAGGCGGGTCCATCCGGTCCAGCCGCGTTCGGCGATCAGGTCCCGCAGTCGGGCGACCACCGGGTGGGTCGCCTCGGCGTAAGAGTCCATCAGCCGGATGAACCCGTCGTCCGACAACTGCTCGTCCTGTTGGCCCAGGGCGCCCTTGGCGGCGGCCTCTTCCAGCAGCTCGATCATCAGGTCCGCGGTCTCGCGCAGCAGCTCCTCGTCGTCCCAGTTCGTGGCGATGCGGCCGATGAGCTGGTAGAGCCGGACGACGTTCGGATCGGCCAACTGGGCCACCTTCTCGACCATCATCGCCGGGATCACCTCGGGATAGCGCGCCGCCATCAGGATCCAGGCATCCCGTTCGGGCTCGACGATCGCCTCGGGGGCGCCGGCCGCGCGCAACCGATCCAGGTAGTCGACCACTTCCTTCGGCAGCGCCAACGCATCGCCGGTGCCCAGCTGGGCGATCCGCCGACGGTGCTGCTGCAGCTCGCGGATCTGTGCCCGCAGCTGCCGGTCGATCTGCGCGGTGGCCTCGGCGAAGGTCTGCGGGTCGGCGTCCAGCAGTTCGCGCACCCGGGCCAGCGGGACGCCGGCCTCGGCCAGGGTGCGGATCCGGATCAGGCGGATCACGGCGGCCGCGTCGTAGGTGCGGTAGCCGGAGGCGTCGCGCTCGGGCTCGGGAAGCAGCCCGACGTGGTGGTAGTGCCTCACCGCGCGGATCGTCACGCCGGCGTAGGACGCCAACTGTCCGATGGTCAGCATGGCCTCAATCTGCCCCATCTCGAACCGATGTCATCTGGTCTTGCGATGGTGGATCCGGACCGCCCCGGCATAGGCGAGGCCGAGCAGGGCGAGACACCAGGCCAAAGCGATCCAGAGATCACTGCTGACGGGTTGTTGCGCATACAGATCACGGATCGCGTTCACGATCGAGGTGACCGGCTGGTGCTCGGCGAACGCCCGCACCGGACCGGGCATGCTGGCCGTCGGCACGAACGCCGAGCTGACGAACGGCAGGAAGATGAGCGGGTACGAGAAGGCGCTGGCGCCGTCCACGGATTTCGCGGTCAGCCCCGGGATCACCGCGAGCCAGGTCAGGGCGAGCGTGAACAGCACCAGGATCCCGATCACCGACAGCCAGGCCAAAGGCCCTGCGCCGGAACGAAAACCCATGAGGACGGCGACCAGCACCACCACCACGACCGAGATCAGGTTGGCCACCAGCGAGGTCAGCACGTGCGCCCACAACGCGGCCGATCGGGTGATCGGCATCGACTGGAATCGCTCGAAGATGCCGCTCTGCAGGTCCAGGAACAACCGGTAAGAGGTGTACGCGATGCCCGAGGCGATGGTGATCACCAGGATGCCGGGCAGCAGGTAGTTCACGTACGCGCCCGGCCCACTGTCGATCGCGCCGCCGAAGACGTACACGAACAACAGCATGAAGGCGATCGGCATGACCGCGGTGGTGATGATGGTGTCGGGACTGCGCGCGATGTGCCGCAGGGACCGACCGGTCAACAGGGCGGTATCGCCGACGAAACGGGTGGTCATCACAGGTTCCCAGGGATCGGTGCCGACGGCCGAGCCGTGCTGTCGGCAGGGGCGGTGGCGCTCGGGTGGGGCGAACCGACGACCGCGAGGAAGATCTCCTCCAGCGTCGGCTGCTTCTCGACGTACTCGACCTTCGCCGGCGGCAGCAGTTGTTTCAGTTCGGCGAGAGTGCCGTTGGCGATGATCCGTCCCTCGTGCAGGATCGCGATCCGATCGGCGAGCTGCTCGGCCTCGTCCAGGTACTGCGTGGTGAGCAGCACCGTCGTGCCCTGCCCGGCGAGCTCCCGAATGCAGGCCCACACCTCGAGTCGGCCCTGGGGGTCGAGCCCGGTGGTCGGTTCGTCCAGGAAGATCACCGGTGGATTGCCGATCAAGCTCATCGCGATGTCCAACCGGCGCCGCATCCCGCCGGAATACGTGGCGACCCGCCGTCCGGCGGCCTCGGTGAGTTGGAAACGCGCCAACAGGTCGCCAGCGACGCGATCGGCGTCCGGTACCCGCCGCAACCGGGCGATCAAGCGCAGGTTCTCGGCGCCGGTCAGGACGTCGTCCACGGCCGCGAACTGTCCCGTGAGGCTGATCGAGGCGCGGACGTCGGCCGCGTGGGTGGCGACGTCGAAGCCGGCGACGGTCGCCGTCCCGGCATCGGCTCGGGCCAGCGTGGTCAGGATGCGCACGAGGGTGGTCTTGCCTGCCCCGTTGGAGCCGAGCAGGGCGAAGATGCTGCCCTGGGCCACGTCGAAGTCCACCCCGCGCAGCACGTGCAGGTCCCCGAAGGACCGTTCCAGGTCACGCACCCGGATCGCGGGAGCCTGCCCGGTGTTCTGAGGTCGGATGTGCTGAGTCGGTGTGCTCATGACGACAGCGTGCAACGTTGACGCTGGGTCAAGGTCAAGCCCTGAAGGTGTCCGCCGCCGCCTGGATGCGGGCGACGTAGTCCTGCCACCACTGGGCGGTGCCGATGTCGTCCCGGTCGCGGCCACCGCGGCCGTCGATGCTCTCGCGCAGGATCTCGGCATGGCCTGCGTGCTGGGCGGTTTCGGCGACGACCCGGGTGAGCAGGTGTCCGAAGGTCGTCGTCCGGCGCTCCTCGGGCCACCAGGACACCGTTGCCGGCGACGGCAGCGGCACCTCGGCGATCGCGGCGTCGCTGTGTGCCCAGGCTGCGCGGTAGAGGCCCACGATGTCGTCCCGGGATTGATCGGCCGTGGCCCACATGTCGGCGGAATCCCAGATGGATCCGTCCTCCACCCAGGGCAGCCGGAACGGAGCCGGGCGGCCCAGGCAGTCGCCCAGGTAGGCCGCCTCTATACCGGCCAGGTGCTTGACCAGCCCGAGCAGGTTGGTGCCGCTGGGCACGACCGGCCGCCGGACGTCGTACTCGCTCAGCCCGTCGAGCGTGCGCAGCAGACCGTCGCGCGACTGCTGGAGATAGAACTGCAGATCGGCTGCCAGGACGTCCACGACCCGATGCTAGGCCGCGGCTGCGATCAGGGGTCAGTCGGGTCGGGGACGATCCGGCGCCGGAGCTGCGCGTCGAGGGGAGCGATCAGCGTTGCCAGCTCGCGCCGGGCGTTCCGAGGCAGGGATTGCAGCACGTGTTCCAGTCGAGATCGGACGTCATACGGATCGGGACAACAGTGGGGATCTCCGCAGCCGTGACCATCCTCGTTCAGCCGGTCGAGGCGGCGTTGCGGCAACGCCGCCATGCGTCGCCACGCGGTCAGGCTCTCGGCGATCCACCCCGGCCACAGGTCATGCGCCAACTCCCAACGTGCGATCGGTCGCGTCCGGCGGCCGGTGTAAATGAGACGGGCGTAGGTTCTGCTTCGAGACCGCTCGAAGTCGTCGAGACCTCGCCCGTCTGCACGAGTATCACCGACGGATCGGATCCACGCCAGGATCGATGCCCTGTTCGCGCAGGACCGCCCGCTGATGGAGGAGGTGGCCCGGCTCGGGGCGCAGCTGCTGATGCGAGCGCCTTGGGCGGAGGTGACCGAGTTCCTGGGCCGCGACCGTACCAGCGTGCGGCGACCGCCCCGGACGCCCGGCTCGGTCCAGGAACGGGTACCGGCCGGTGACGGTCAAGACCACCGCCGGCCCGGTGGAACTGGAGCGGCCGAAGCTGCGCGGTACGACCACGGCGTTCGCGTCGCGCCTGTTCGGCAAGCACGTCACCAAGACCAACGCGCTGGGTCGCTGGTGATCGCCTCGTTCGTGCGTGGCCTGTCCGTCCGGGACGTCGAGGCCACGCTGGCCGGGCACTCGGGACACGGCGGCGATCGCAAGTCCACCGTCTCCAGTATCTTGAGCGATCAAGGCGGAGTACGAGTGCTGGACGCACCGTCGCCTGGACGGGGTGGTGCTGGACTACCTGTTCCTGGACGCCTCGTTCTTCCGGATGCACCCCGGCTCCCCGGCCGAACGGCCCTGGCCGCGTGGGGGATCACCACCGACGGCAAGCCGGTCTTCGTCGGTCTGGCACCCGGATCCGGGTGAGTCCACCGGCGCGCGGGCCGACTTCTGACCGACCTGCGGGGCGGGCCTGCCCAGCCCCTGCTGGTCATCTCCGACGGCGCCGCCGGGCTGATCGCCGCGATCGAGCAGACCTTCCCGAAAGCGCTGCGGCGGTGCTCGTCCACCGAGCCAGGAACGTCCTGGCGAAGATCCCGACCGGGACGCAGGCCGAGATCCGCGACGCGGCTCAGGCGCCTGTTCGACACCAAGGACCTCACCACCGAACCCGGGACGCGGCTGGTCGAGCTCATCGACGCCCGGATCACCGCGTTCGCCGACAAGTACGCCCCACCTACCCGGCCGCGATGAAGATCCTGCGCACCGACGCTGCCGGGTTGACCACCTACCTGCGCTTCCCGGCCGAGCACCATGGATCCGGCCTCCAGCTTCATCGAACGCACCTTCGGGAGACCCGCCGCCGAGCCAAGATCATCGGCCGCTTCCCCGGCGAGACCTCCTGCATCAGCCTGGTCTGGGCCGTCCTGGACCGCGCCTCCGCCGGCTGGCGCGGTCTGACCATGACCCCGGTCGGGCGACTTCTCCGGACCTGCGCCGCTCCCTGCTCGACCCACCGCCGAGCTACGGCCCCGACTCGCCACAGCACTCGACCCAGCCGATCAACTCGAAAGGCGGCGTTGTGGCAGCGCCGCCATGCGTCGCCACGCGGTCAGGCTCTCGGCGACCCACCCCGGCCACAGGTCATGCGCCAACTCCCAACCTGCGATCGGTCGCAACGTAGACCGCGACAGACCGTCGATGATCGGCCGCTCGTCGAGCAGGCGTTGCGGATGCGTGCGCAAGCCGGCGCGCACCGCGCTCGGGCGTCTACGCGCCACGGCTCCCAGGGGTAGGGATCATGGAGAAAGAATGACACCGCGCCGTCCTCGCTGCAACGGCGGCGGCAGTGGGCGAACGGGTGAGGCGGCACCGCCGCGCACTCGGCTTCCTGCGCGATGACGCTCGGGAACGCCCTCGGCGCTGCCGCTACCCCGAGCCGGGGAACCTTGTCGTTCACCCTGGACCCAGGTGGGGCCAGGGGAGCGGCCGCTCGTGGAATCTCGCGTCGTAATCCGGGGCGTAATCCCATGGCAGAAGCCACCGTGCTCCGATGATCAACGCCACCACCGAGAAGGCCAGCGCGATCACGGCCAGGATTCGATATCTGACCATGATGGTGATGTCCTTACGCGTGGCGACGATTCGCCAGATGACCTGCACCAGTTCGCCGTTGAGCCGAAGCCCCCCGATCAGCAGGAACCACGAGGCGAGGACGACGACCCCGGCCTGGGCGAGAGGCCGCGCGTAGAGGATGACGTGGTACATGATCGCCGCGGGAATCGATCCGATCGCATAGGCCTTCGCGTTGCGCCAAGCGCCCGCCCCCACGGCCGCCGTGACCACCGCGCCCAAGAGCGTCTCCACGGGATCACCACCCCTGATCAGGTGCCAGATCATCAGGAGGGCCACCCATGCGGGCGCGGTCAGCACGATGAGAAAGACCGGCCACCGTCCGATCAGCGAGCTGACCTTCTCGAGGTCTCGTTCCTGAATCGACCGAACTTTGGCGATGTACGTTCTCAGCGGCCGCCACGTCGGGGGAAAGAGAACCAGAAAAAGGACCAAGCCCAGCGTTCCGAGAACCAAGGGCGTGGGATTGATGGTCAGGCCGGACAGACTTCACCCCGTGTAATCAGGTGGTGGCATGCGGCAATAACCCTAGGGGAGGACCGGCATCACCGATGCGATTCCCAGGCATCGCCGTCCGCACCTGATCGACGTCCCCACGACTGCGCCCGCGGCGTCCTAGGGTGTGCCCGTCGGCGGTGACGCCGGCCGAGGACGCACGATCGCGAGCACCGACCGGAGGGATCCATGCCGGCGCCGGAGGGCTTCACCTACCGGAGGAACGCAGATGGCTCGGTGACCATTCGACACCGTGGCCGACCAGCTGCCACGCTCCGCGGTGCCCGCGCCGAGGAGTTCCTGGCCGAGGTGGCGTCCGGCGACGACCAACTGATCATGGCCCGCTGGACCGGGAACTACCGCCGGGGCAGCGAACGCACGGCCAGGAACCATCCTCGCAACCAGGGCCGCTGAGCAGACCATCCGGGAGGATCCTCGATGGCGAACGTCCTCGCGATCGACCAGGGCACCTCGGGCACCAAAGCCATCGTCGTGTCGAGCGACGGCGTGGTGCTGTCGGTCGCTGAGCAGCCGTTGCACCCCGTCTACCTCGACGGCGGCGGGGTCGAGCAGGACCCGCAGGCGCTGCTCGACTCGGTGCTCCTCGCCGGACGCCGCGCCGCCGAGCTGGCGGCAGTACCCCTGGACGCCGTCGCGCTGGCCAACCAGGGCGAGACCGTGCTGGCCTGGGACCGAGCCACCGGCCGCCCGCTCTCCCCCGCGATCGTCTGGCAGGACCGCCGCGCCGAGGGCATCTGCCACGCCCGCCGCGAGGCGGCCGATCGCATCGCGGCGCTGACGGGACTGGTGCTCGACCCTTACTTCTCCGCGCCCAAGATGCGCTGGCTGCGCGAGCAGGTCACCACCGAGGGCGTCGTCACCACCACCGACACCTGGCTGGTCCACCAGCTGTGCGGCGCCTTCGTGACCGACGCCGCCACCGCCAGCCGCTCGCTGGTACTCGGCCTGGACGACGTCGCCTGGAACGGTGAGCTGCTCGACCTGTTCAGCCTGAACGGCGAGGCGCTGCCCGAGATCGTCGCCAGTGACACCGTCGTCGGCACCACCACGGCCTTCGGCCCCGACCTGGCTGTCACCGGCCTGATCGTCGACCAGCAGGCGGCGCTGCTCGGTGAGGCCTGCATCGAGCCCGGCACCGCCAAGTGCACCTTCGGCACCGGTGCATTCCTGCTGGCCCACATCGGATCCCGCCCGGTGCGCTCCACCGCCGGGTTGACCACGTCGGTGGCCTGGCGGCTGCGGGGCCGGACCCCGTACTGCATCGACGGGCAGGTCTACACCGCGGCCTCGGCGGTGCGCTGGCTCACCGACCTCGGGCTGATCACCGGCGCCGACCAACTCGACGCCACCGCCGCCCCCGCCAACGACGGCGTGCTCTGCGTCCCGGCTCTGGCCGGCCTCGCCGCCCCCTGGTGGGACGCCACGGCCACCGCCTCGCTCTCGGGTATGACGCTCAGCTCCGGCCCGGGCCAGCTGGTGCGCGCCGTCCTCGAGGGCATCGCCGCCCAGGTCGCCGGACTGGTCCAGCTCGTGGGCGATGATCTCGGGACGCCGCTCACCCGGCTGCGGGTCGACGGCGGCCTGACCCGATCCGCCGTGCTGATGCAGGCCCAGGCCGACCTGGCGCAGCTGCCGGTCGAGGTCTACCCCCACCCGCACGCCACGGCCTACGGTGCGGCGGCATGCGCTCGCCTCGCCCTCGACCCGGCCGCCGACCTCGCCGACCTCGTCGGGGGGTGGACGCCCTCGCACAGCTACGAACCGCTCTGGTCACCCGACCGGGCGGCCGACCATCTCGATCGCTGGCAGCGGGCCGCCCGGGCCACGCTGGGCGCCGGCCACGAGTCGTGAGAGAGCTCTGATCCCTTGCCTGCCAACGTCATCCGGGACGCCGCCGCCATCGTCGACGTCGCCGTCATCGGTGCCGGGATCGTCGGTTCCGCCATCGCCCGCGAGCTCGCCGGCAGCCAGCTGGACGGCGCGCCACTGGCCGTCGTCCTGGTCGAGGCCCGCGCCGACGTCGGCGACGGCACCAGCAAGGCGAACACGGCCATCCTGCACACGGGTTTCGACGCCACCCCCGGCACGCTCGAGGCCCGGCTGGTCGCCCGGGGCTACCGGCTGCTGTCCGAGTACGCCGAGGCCACCGGCATCCCCGTCGAGCGCACCGGCGCGATCCTGGTCGCCTGGTCCGAGGAGGAACTCGCCGTCCTGCCCACCCTGCAGGCCAAGGCCGAGCGCAACGGCTACCACGACTGCGCGCCGCTGACCGCCGCGCAGGTCTACGCCCAACTCCCCGAACTCGGCCCCGGCGTGCTCGGTGGGCTCGCGGTGCCGGGGGAGTCGATCACCTGCACCTGGACGACGAACCTCGCCCTGGCGACCGAGGCGGTGCACCGAGGGGCGAACCTGTTGTGCGAGAACGCTGTTCGCGCAGTGACGGTGCATGCGGACCACACCGAACTGCACACCGCCGCGGGCGATGTCGTCCGGGCACGGTGGGTCGTCAACGCTGCCGGGCTGGGCGCCGACCACCTCGACCGGCTCTTCGGCCACGAGCGCTTCACCGTCACCCCGCGCCGCGGCGAACTGGTGGTCTTCGACAAACAGGCCCGATCGCTGGCGCCGAGGATCGTGCTGCCGGTGCCCTCGTCCGCCGGTAAGGGCGTGCTGATCAGCCCGACGATCTACGGCAACGTGATGCTCGGGCCGACCGCCGAGGACCTCGACGACCGCACCGCCACCGGCACCTCCGAGGCGGGGATCGCCGTCCTGCGCACCAAGGGCCAGGCACTCATGCCCGCCCTGATGCGCGAGGAGGTGACCGCCACCTATGCCGGGTTGCGGGCAGCGATCGATCGCCCGGACTACCTGGTCGAGGCCGACCCGCACCAGCGGTACCTGCTGGTCGGCGGGATCCGCTCCACCGGGCTGACCGCCGGCATGGCCATCGCGGAGCACGTCCGAGACCTGCTGATCGCCGCCGGGCTCGACCTCACCCCGCGCCCGCAGCTGCCACCGCCGCCGCGGATGCCCATGCTCGGGGAGGCCTTCTGGCGGCCCTATCAGGACGCCGAACTGATTGCCCGGGACCCTGCGTACGGGCACATCGTCTGCTTCTGCGAGCGGGTCACCGCCGGCGAGATCCGTGATGCCCTCGCGGCCACCATCCCACCGGTCACGATCGGTGGCCTGCGGCGTCGCACCCGGGCACTGAACGGCCGTTGCCAGGGGTTCTTCTGCGGCGCCGAGGTGGAACGCCTTCTCGCCGAGGGAATCCGGGATGCCGGAGCGCAGGAGGCTCGTCGATGACCGCCGTCGAGCGGGTGCGCGTGGCGGTGATCGGTGCCGGCCCCGCCGGCCTCACCGCCGCCGCGGCCCTCGCCGGCACGATCGACGGCGAGGTCCGGGTGCTCGAGCGCGAGACCGAACCCGGCGGTATCCCGCGCCACAGCGACCACACCGGCTATGGCCTGCGCGACCTGCGCCGGGTGCTGACCGGGCCGGCCTACGCCCGCCGGCTGGCCGAGGCCGCGCGCCATGCCGGTGCCGTCGTCGCCACCCGCACCATGGTCACCGGGTGGGACGGCGAGCGCCGGCTCGAGGTGACCGCGCCGTCCGGACGCCACGTACTCGAGGCGGACGCCGTGATCCTGGCGACCGGAGCCCGGGAGCGTTCGCGCATGGCGCGGCTCATCCCCGGCGACCGCGTGGCCGGCGTCCACACCACGGGCCGGCTGCAGCAGCTCGTGCATGTGCAGCACGCCGCAGTGGGCCGTCGCGCGGTGATCGTCGGCGCCGAGCTCGTCAGCTGGTCGGCCGCCCTGACCCTGCGCGAATCCGGGTGCGCCACCGTGCTGATGACGACCACCTTCCCGCGGGCGGAGGCTCCCGGCATCGTCACCCTGATCGGGCGCCTCGGCGGCCGGATCCCGGTGGCCACGCGCACCCGCATCGTGCGGATCAACGGCACCGGCCGGGTCCGGTCCGTCGAGATCGAGCAGCTCGACACCGGCGCCCGACGCCTGGTCGAGTGCGACACGGTGATCGTCACCGGTGACTGGATCCCGGACAGCGAACTGGCCCGCGCCGCAGCGCTCGACCTCGACCCCGCCACCCGTGGCCCGATCGTGGACGCCGCGTTGCGCAGCAGCGCGGACGGCGTGTTCGCGGCGGGCAACGTGGTGCACCCGGTCGACACCGCCGACGTGGCCGCCCTGGACGGACGGCAGGTGGCCGAACAGGTCCGGGGCTGGCTGGCCGGGCCCACCGAGCGGGCCGTCGGGACCCGGATCACGGTGGAGGAACCGTTGCGCTGGATCACCCCGCAGCTCCTGCGGGCCACCGACCCGCCCCCTGCCCGCGGCCACTACCTGCTGTGGACCGATCGGTTCGTTCGGACGCCGCGCGTCGAGGTGCTGCAGGACGGACGGCGGCTGGCCGCCCGCCGCTTGCCGTGGCCCGCGGCGCCAGGGCGTGCCTTCCGAGTGCCTGCCGCCCTGCTGCGCGACGTCCATCCCGAGGGCGGCCCGGTGCTGGTTCGGCTGACCTGACGCCACCGGACGACGGATTCCGGTCCGCCTGCTCCACCCGCCCCGCGTGATGGCCCACGTGATGGCCTGGGTGCTGACCCGGTGATCGTGCCGCCGTCGGCGCACACGGCCGGTGTCGTAGACTTTTCATCTGCCCATGTAAGGGCTCGGGGCAGATCATCAACAGATCACAGCTGCCGATCCACCTCGGCCGTTCGACGGGGAGGGGGGCGAGTGGATGGCGACCGGCGGCGAGCCACCCGACAGCGACGCCGATCGGCGTGGTCGTGACGCCGCGGTGCGCTTTGCGTTGAAGTCCATCCCGGACGCGGTGCTGGTGATCGAGTTGCCCTCGCGGCGTCGGGTGTATGCCAACGACGCCGTCGTCGCCTATGCCGGGGTCACCCGCGAGGAGTTCGAGGCCTCGCCCGTGGGGCTGGCCCTCCCGCCGGGTGAGCGGGAGCGCTTCCGAGCCTCGGTCCGGCGCGTGGCGGCAGGCGGGCCGCCCGAGGTACTGCAGAGCGAGGTGCTGCACCGTGACGGCCGCCGGCTGCCCGTCGAGGTGCGGATCGATTTCCGGCCCGACGGCTCGGGCGAACCGGGCCACGGCTACGCCATCCTGATCGGGCGGGAGGTGTCCGAGCGCCACGATGCCCAGCAACGACTGCGGCGCAGCGAGGAGTCGTTCCGCATCGCCTTCGACGAGGCCGCGATCGGCAAGGCGGTGGTCGAGGTCGATCCTGACGGCGCACGCCGCATCGTGCGGGCCAACCGGGCGCTGGGCGAGATCCTGGGGGCGGACGCCGCCGACCTGATCGGCCGTGACTTCGGCGAGTTCACCCTGCCCGACGAGCCGTTCGACCCCCGCACGGTGCTCGGCCTGCCTGCGGGCATCGCGGCGCCGCCCCGACCCAAGCGCTATCGGCGGCTGGACGGCACGACGGTCTGGGTGGACTTCCGGGCGAGTCTGGTGGACCTGCCCGAGGCGGGAGTCCGCACCGTCCTGGTCGACGTCGTCGACATCACCGTGCAGCGTCTGGCCGAGGAACGTCGGCGTCGCCGCGCTGCCATGACCTCGGCGCTGGCACACATCAGCACGGAGGTGCTGGCCGGGCGCTCCGAGCAGGAGATCTACCGCCTCGTGGTGGACGGCGCGGCGGAGGTGTTCGAGGCCGAGAACGTCAGCCTCGGCTTTCCCGAGGGGGCCGGCGGCATCGAGCAGGTGGCCTGGCACGGGCCGGCGACCTCGGCGATCATGGACGGCGCACTGCCGCGGGCGCCGATGTTCCTCGAGACGCTTCGGCATCATCAGCGGGTGGCCTTCGCCGTGCCCCCGGCGACCATGCCACCCGAGATCGTCGACCGCATCGGTCCGTTCGCCGCGGCCCGCTTCGCCACCGGCGCCACTGACGACGAGATCGGTTTCGTCGCGCTGACGCGGGCGCGGGGCGCGGCGCCGTTCGACGAGGCCGACCTCGATCTGCTGGAGGAGTTCGCGAGTCATCTGGGCCTCGCGGTCGAGCTGGGGCGGGCGCGGGCGGTGGAGGCCCGAGTGGCCCTGCTCGAGGAACGCCAGCGCATCGCCCGAGACCTGCACGACAGCGTGATCCAGGATGTGATCAGTGTGGGGCTGCAGCTGGTCTCGGGACTGGACGGCGAGCTGGACGCCGTCCGGCGATCCGCGCGGGACGGCGTGATCGAACAGCTCAACCGCACCGTCCGTCAGCTGCGCGGCACCGTGTTCGACCTGCGCCCGCTGGATGCCGGTCAGACGGTGAGTACCTTGCTGGCGACGATCGTGGCCGATGCCGGTCGGGCACTCGGCTTCCGGCCGGCATTGACCCTGACCGGACCCCTGGACGCGCTGCCGGACCGGCTCGCGGGGCATGCCGTGGCGGTGGTGCGCGAGGCCCTCGCCAATGTCGTCCGGCACGCGGGTGCCACCCTGGCCGAGGTTCAGGTCACCCTGGACGGCGCCTGGTTGAGCGTGGTGGTCGAGGACGACGGCTGCGGGATGGATCGACCCGGGCCGGGATTCGGGTTGTCCAACATCGCATTTCGCGCCCGGAGCGCGGGGGGCACGGTGCACGTCGGCCCGCGCGCGCCGTCCGGCACTCGGGTGGTCTGGACCGTACCCATCGACCCGAACAGCCCGATCGGACTCGTCCCGACGACGGACCCGGTCAGTCGGTGGTGAGGGCGTAGACCGCGGCTTGAGTGCGCCGTGCGAAACCCAACTTGTGCAGGATCGAGGAGACGTAGTTCTTCACCGTCTTCTCACCCAGACCGAGCCGTTCGGCGATCTGCCGGTTGGACAGGCCCTCGGCGAGCAGCCGCACGATGCGTTGCTCCTGCGCGGTCAGGGAGTTCCACCGAGGGTCACCCGATCGCGGGGCGGCTGCCTCGATCGCCTGGTGGCGCTGATCCGTGCTCATCAGGTTCTCGCCCGCCGCGACCCGGCGGACGGCGCGGCACAGCCCCTCGCTGTCGATGTCCTTGAGCACGAACCCGGCGGCACCGGCGAGGGTCGAGGCCAGGCGGGCCTCCTCGTCGTCGAAGGAGGTGATCATGAGGACCTGGATTCGGGGATCGCGGCTGCGGATCTGCCGACAGACCTCCACCCCCGAGCCGTCGGGCAGCTTGACGTCGAGCAGGGCCACATCCGGTCGCAGGGCCGGGATCCGTCGCCCCGCCTCGGCCGCCGACCCCGACTCGCCGACGACGTCGAAGCCCCCCATGTTGCGCAGGAAGGCCACCAGACCCCGGCGGAGCAACTCGTGGTCGTCCAGCAGGTAGACCGACACCGGTCGGCCGTCGTCCGAGGGTTCCGCCGCCGTGGGGCCGGTGCGCGGGGGCGTGCTCACCGATCCAGCGTGACTGCCGGGGCCGTGGAGCACAAGTCGAGGGATACCTGAAGGTAATTGAAATCTCACCCTTCGTGATGGGCCCCGAGTCATCGACCGCAGGTCAGGGGTTCATGGACAGGAACAGGTACGCGGCGAGCAGGGTCAGGTGCACCCCGCCCTGCAGCCGGCTCGCCCGCCCCGGCACCACGGTGAGGATGTTCACCACGACGGTCAGCGCGAACAGCACCAGCTGCACCTGGGTCAGGCCCAGCAACAGCGGCGTGTCGACCCACGCCGTGGCCAGGGCCAGCGCCGGGACGGTCAGCCCGATGCTGGCGATCGCCGAGCCGTAGGCCAGGTTGAACGAGGTCTGCATCCGATTGCGTCGGGCGGCGCGCACGGCGGCCAGGGACTCCGGGGCCAGGACGAGCAGCGCGATGACCACCCCGACGACGGCCTGGGGCAGCCCGGCGGCCGCGACCAGCGACTCGATGGTCTTCGACTCCACCTTGGCCAGGCCGACCACCGCCACCAGGCAGGTGAACAGCAGCCCGACGCTGGTCCAGGCCGTGCGCGGTGAGGGCGGGTCGGCGTGCACGTCCTCGATGGCCTGGCCCGCGTCGTCCACGGGCAGGAAGAAGTCCCGATGGCGGACCGTCTGGGTGACCACGAAGAGCACGTAGAGCGCGGTCGAGGCGACAGCGGCGAAGGCCAGCTGGCCGGGGGAGAACTCCGGCCCCGGCGTGGCGGAGGTGACGTTGGGCAGCACGAAGCACAGCCCCGCCAGCGTGATCACGGTGGCGAGCGCCCCACCGGCTCCCTCGGCGTTGAAGTTCACCAGGTCGTGACGCCGTACGCCGGCCACGATCGCCGCCCCGACGATGCCGTTGCAGGTGATCATGACGGCGGCGAAGACCGTGTCGCGGCCGAGGGTCTCGGCGCCCGGCCCGCCGCCCGCGGTGAGGGTGAGGATGAGACCGACCTCGATCACGGTGACTGCGACGGCCAGCACCAACGAGCCGAACGGCTCGCCCACCCGGTGGGCGACGACCTCGGCGTGGTGGACGGCGGCCAACACCGCGCCCGCCAGGACGACGGCCACCGCCGCCGCCACCACGGCCGGGATGCTTCGCCCCCAGGTCGCAGCCAGGACGACCAGCGCGAGCGGCGGCAGCAGCGTCGTCCACCGGCCCACCACCCGAGTCATGCGTGCTCAGCCGCTCGCAGGCACGCAGGTGGGCTTGGCCGCAGGCGAGGAGGGCGCTGCCGACGCCGCGCCGGCGACCGGCTTCAGCTTGAAGGTCTGGCCGAGGACCAGGTCGACATCGCTGGTGGTGCGGTCGTCCTGCACGAAGGTGACCTCACCGGCCACGGCACCGGCGACCACCCTGGCGGCCACGTCGCCGGTGGGGCCGTGGCGCACCACGGCCATCGTGGTGACCTTGGTCTTCATCGGGTCGTTCGCTGGGGCGGCAGGCACCTTGAAACCGCGTTTCTGCAGGTCGCGCATGGTGACCATCGCCAGTCCGTTACGACTCGAGGCGTTGTAGACGTTCACGCTCACCGCGCCTGGCGCCAACGACGGCGCCGTCGAGGGGCAGGTGGGCAGGGGGGCCGGTTTGCCACTGCCCACACCGAAGTCCAGCTTGCCGAAGTAGGCGGCCAGCGCCAGCAGCCCGAGCACGACGATGATCGAGAAGAACACCAGGAAGGTGATGGTCTGGCGTCGCTCGCGCCGGGTGATCCCCCGACGCTCGGTGGTGGCCGGCCGATCGGTGCGCACGGCGGTGCTCCCGGGGAACACCGCGCCGGGACCGTCATCCTCGGTGCCGGGCAACCGGATCTCCTCGGTGTGCCAGGAATCGTCCTCGCGACCAGCCATCCTGCTCAGGATCAGGTCAGGGATGCCGTGGCGTCCAGCCGACGCGCGGTGGCGGATTCAGCTGGTCCGGCCGGTCGGCAGGCTCGTCAGTCGTCGAGTTCGAGCACCCGGGCGTGCAGCAGGGGTCGTTGCCCGAGCGCTGCCCGGACGGCGCGGTGCAGGCCGTCCTCGAGGTAGAGGGTGCCGCGCCAGGACACCACGTGGGCGAACAGGTCGCCGTAGAAGGTGGAGTCCTCGCTGAGCAGTTGGGTCAGGTCCAGCGTGGTGCGGGTGGTGACCAGGTCTTCGAGGCGAACCTGGGTGGGAGGCACCCCGGCCCATTGCCGCGCGGTCGTGTACCCGTGCTCCGGATAGGGCCGGTGATCGCCGACGGCTTTGAATATCACCCGAGGCAGTCTACGGACGGCGGTCGAGCGGGTCAGTAGAGAGGATCAACGGATACGCTGCGCGAGCAGAAGCCTCGGGGCGCAGCACACCGAAGGGGATCCCATCATGACCGCAGCCGGAGCCGGCCAGGACGACGTCGTCCAGAAGATCACGCAGGGGTATGCCTTCACCGGCCCGGCACTCGAGCTGGGTGCGTTGCTGGTGGACGGCGAGCCCGTGGTCGACGCGCAGATCCGCGTGCCGCTGGGCATGTTGAACCGCCACGGCCTGGTCGCCGGCGCCACCGGTACCGGCAAGACCAAGACGCTGCAGGTGATGGCCGAGCAGTTGTCGGCGCAGGGCGTGCCGGTGTTCATGGCCGACATCAAGGGTGACCTGTCCGGCATCAGCCAGCCCGGCCAGGCCAGCGACAAGCTGACCGCCCGGACGGCGAGCATCGGGCAGACCTGGCAGGCCACCGGGTTCCCCGTGGAGTTCCTCGCGCTGGGCGGTCAGGGAGTGGGTGCCCCGGTGCGCGCCAGCATCACCTCGTTCGGCCCCACCCTGCTGGCCAAGGTGCTCGACCTCAACGAGACCCAGTCCTCCTCGCTGGCCCTGGTGTTCCACTTCGCCGACAAGGCGGGTCTGGCGCTGCTGGACCTGAAGGACCTGCGGGCCGTCATCCAGTACCTGATCTCGGACGAGGGCCAGGCCGATCTCGAGGGTCTCGGTGGTCTGAGCAAGGCCACCGCCGGGGTGATCCTGCGCGAGCTCATCGCCTTCTCGGACGCCGGTGCCGAGGTGTTCTTCGGCGAACCCGAGTTCAACACCAGCGAACTGCTGCGGACGGCGCCGGACGGCCGCGGCGTCATCAGCTGCCTGGAACTGCCTGCGGTGCAGGACAAACCGGCGTTGTTCTCGACGTTCCTGTTGTGGCTGCTGGCCGACCTGTTCCACGACCTGCCCGAGGCCGGTGACCTCGACAAGCCCAAACTGGTGTTCTTCTTCGACGAGGCTCATCTGCTGTTCAAGGACGCCAGCAAGGCGTTCACCGACCAGATCACCCAGACCGTGCGCCTGATCCGTTCCAAGGGCGTCGGGGTCTTCTTCGTCACCCAGACCCCCAAGGACGTCGACGCCGAGGTGTTGGCGCAGCTGGGTAACCGGGTGCAGCACGCGCTGCGCGCCTACACCCCGGACGACGCGAAGGCGCTGAAGGCGACCGCGTCGACGTTCCCGAACTCGGGCTACGACCTGCAGGAGCTGCTGACCCAGTTGGGCATCGGCGAGGCGGTGATCACCGTGCTGTCCGAGCGGGGGGCCCCGACCCCGGTGGCCTGGACCCGGTTGCGCGCGCCGCAGTCGCTGATGGCTCCGGCGCCGGCCGAGGCGCTCGCCGCCGCGGTGGCCGCCTCGCCGCTGAATGCCGAGTACGCCCAGGCGATCGACCGCGAGTCGGCGTACGAGCGGCTGGCCGCCAAACTCGCACCGTCGCCGTCCATCGAGAACACGGTGCGCGAGGAACCGGCGCCCCGGGCGGCCGAACCCGAACGGCGAGCCGAGCGCGAGCCGGAGCGCGCGCCGTCCCGGGAGCGCGCCCAGCAGGGGCCGGGCATCGTGACCGAGGTGGTCAAGTCGTCGGCGTTCAAGAGCTTCCTGCGTTCGGCGGGCACCGTGCTCGGGCGCGAGATCACCCGCAGCATCTTCGGGACTGCGCGCCGCCGGTGACCTCGGCGGCGTCCGGGCGGCCCGATCGGCGACGGCCACCTCCTGGCGGCTGTGCACTGCTCCACATCTGGCGCAGTGCACAGGCATGGGGAGGTCTCGGCCGGGGGTGAGCCTGGCGCTGGCGGCGGCACTGCTCGCGGGGTGCACCGCGGGCGGAGGTGGCGCCGTGGAGGGCGCCGGGGCCGGCACCGGCTCCGGCGGCGGATCGGGCGCGCGGTCGACGGCCGGCCGTGCGGCGCAGGACGGGCCGAGTGCCGTGGCGCTGCCCTGGGGTCCGACAGCCGCCGAACTGGCCGCAGCCCGGGCCGAGGTGGCGGCCTGGGACGACGCCCGCCTGGCCGGGCAGGTGATCGTCGGCCGGTTCCACGGCAGCGACCCGGCCGCTGCGGCAGCCCAGGTTCGACGGCTGCACCTGGCCGGGCTCAGCCTGACCGGGGCGAACATCGTCGATGCCCGACAGGTTCGGGCGGTGACGACGGCGGTGCACGCGGCGGTGCGCGACGACCGGCGTGCGTTCCCTGCGGTCATCGGGGTCGATCAGGAGGGCGGTACGGTCGCCCATCTCGGTGCCCTCGTTGCTGCTCACCCGGCGTTCATGACGGCCGGTGCCGTGGTCGCCGGCGCGCGCCGGCGCGGGGAGGCGGCGGCGGGCGAGGCCACGGTGACGGCGGCGACCCGGGCCCTCGCGCTCGAGCTGCGCGCCGCGGGGTTCACCTGGGACTTCGCGCCGGTGGCCGACGTGACCATGGGCAGGGCCGACCCGACGATCGGCACCCGATCGCCGAGCGGCGATCCGGACGTGGCTGCCGTCGCCACCGTGGCCGCGATGCGCGGGTTCACCGCGGCGGGCCTGGTCTCGACCGTCAAGCACTTCCCGGGGCACGGCTCGGTCACCACCGACAGCCATCGCGCGCTGCCGGTACAGCGCGCGAGCCTGGCGGACCTGGCCGAACGCGACCTGGTGCCGTTCACCGCGGCGGTGCGAGCGGGCGCGCCGGCCGTGATGGTGGCTCACGTCGCGGTTCCCGCAGCCGAGCCCGACGCGGTGGTGCGCCCGGCCAGTCTCTCGCCCAGCGTGTACGGCCTGTTGCGTGACCAGCTGGGTTTCGAGGGCGTGGCGATCACCGACTCGCTGGGCATGGGCGCGGTCCGGTCCGGTGGTGACCCGGGGGTCCGGGCGCTCGCCGCCGGGGCCGACCTGCTGCTCATGCCGGCCGACACCGCCGCCACGCACGCCGCGGTGACTGCGGCCCTGGCCACCGGCACGTTGCCGCGGCCGAGAGTCGTCGAGGCAGCAGCGAGAGTCGTTGCGCTGCAACGCTGGCAGGCGCGCATCGCCGCCCGGGTGGCGGTGCCGGACGACGCGCGCCGACGCGCCGAGGCCGCCTCGGCGGCGCTGTCCGCGGCCGCGGTGACCCAGGTGACGGGTCGCTGCCCGATGGCTCCGATGAACGCCGTCCAGGTCATCGGTGGCAGTGCCCCGGATCGGCGGCGCTTCACCGCCGCGGCCAGGTCGGCGGGACTGCGGCTGGGCTCGGGACCGACGGTGTCGCTGGTGGGGTCGACCCCAGCCCGCGCCGACATCGTGGTGGCCCTCGACCGGCCCACGGTGCTGGCGTCCTCACGGGCCACGATCGCCGCGTTCGCGATCTACGGGCACACCGAGGGCGCCCTCGCCGCGCTCGCGCAGGTGCTCACGGGGCGGCTGCACCCGAACGGTTCCCTGCCGGTCCAGGTGTCGGGGGCCGCGGAATCCGGTACCTGCTGAGACACGCTGAGACACCCCGATGATCGAGCGTCGCGCACGGCCGGGCCGTTCGGGTGAATCGACGCGGCCCGGCTCACCTGCGTCGAACCCTGGCCGGTTGGGGAGTCCGGGCCGAGGCGAGCCAGACCGTGATGGAGTCGGAGTCGACCCGGGTCGAGATCGCCGGGTCGGTGACCACCGCCGACGGGCGGCAGATCTCGTTCGAGGCGGAGCTGGAGCTCTATCGTGAGTCGGCTCGAACCACCCAGGTCCGGTATGCAGCAGGCGATTCCGAGCGGGCGCCGAAGGATCCGCTGGCGTTGAACCTCGGGGTGACCCCCTCCCTGAGCGATACCACGGTCGAGTTGGACCTGGACGGCGACGGCGCGACCGAGGCCGTGCCGTTCGTCGGCGATGGCCTGGCCTACCTGGCCCTGGACCGCAACGGCAACGGTGCGGTGGACGACGGCACCGAGTTGTTCGGCCCGCAGACCGACGACGGGTTCGCCGAACTGGCCGCCCACGACAGCGACGGCAATGGCTGGATCGACGAGGCCGACCCGGTGTTCGGGCAGCTGCGGTTGTGGAGCAGTCCGGACGGTGGGCTGCAGTCCCTGGCCGAGCAGGGCGTCGGGGCCATCTCGGTGCAGGCCGTCGCCAGCCCGTTCCGTCTGATCACCAACGGTCAGACGCTGGGCGAGCTGCGCAGCACCGGGGTGTGGTTGGCCGAGAACGGGTCTGCGGGGCTGGTGCACCAGGTCGACGTGGTGAGTTGAGCCCTCGCGCCGGCCGGGTCGGCCTCGGGCGGGAACACCACGAATGCCTCTAGGCTGCCCGGATGAGCCGCTGGCAGGAGCTGGATCGTGGGGCCTCCGACGAGGCCGGTGCCGCGTACCGGGCGCGGTTCGAGGCCCTGGCCCGTCGCGGGGTCGACGTGCACGGCGAGGCGACACGGTGCGCCGCGTTGGTGGCCCCGCCCGCGCGGGTGCTGGACGCCGGGTGCGGCACCGGACGGGTGGCGATCGAACTCACCCGGCGGGGGTACGAGGTGGTCGGTATCGACCTGGACGCCGGGATGCTCGCCCAGGCGCGAGCGCAGGCGCCCGAGCTGACCTGGATCCAGGACGACCTCGCGGGATTCGACCCGAGCGCGCACGGTGTGGCCGCGGGCTTCGACCTGGTGGTCGCCGCAGGCAACGTCCTCCCGCTGGTGGCCGCCGGCAGCGAAGCCGACGTCGTGGCGAACCTGGCGCGCGCCGTCCGGCCGATGGGGTTGGTGGTGGCCGGGTTCGGACTCACCCCCGCCCACCTGCCGTTGGATCATGCACCGTTCGGGCTCGCGGAATACGACGCCTGGTGTGCGGCAGCGGGTTTGGAATTGGCCGAGCGCACGGCGACGTGGGACGGCGATCCGTTCGTGGCCGGTGGGGGCTACGCGGTCAGCGTCCACCGCCGGCGCCGCTGACCGGGGCGCTGACCTGGGCTGCCGAACCGTCGGGGTCCCGTCGGGGTCATGGTGTCTCAGCCGATGACGCGATCCCGTCCGGATCGCTTGGCGGCGTAGAGGTTCTCGTCGGCCCGGGCCATCACGGCCGCCGGTCGGCTGGTGCCGTTGCAGCTGGCCAGACCGACACTGATCGTGACCGGAGTCGAGCCGACCAGATCGTGCCACCCGTGGTCGCGCACCCGGGCATGAAGCCGTTGGGCGACCTCGCGGGCCGCGTCGAGGTCGGTGTCGGGCAGCAGGATCAGGAACTCCTCGCCGCCGATGCGGGCCACCGTGGCCCCCTCCGGCACGCTCGCCGTGGCCAGGGCGGCGACGCGTTGCAGCACGGCGTCGCCCACCTGGTGTGACCACTCGTCGTTGACCTGCTTGAAGTGATCGAGGTCGACCAGGGCCACCGAGAACGGCCGTCCCTGCTGCGCGGCGCGGGCCACGAGCACCGGCATCTCCTCGTCGACCCGCCGACGGTTGTGCAGCCCGGTCAAGGGGTCTCGCCAGGCCAGCTCGCGGAACTGGTCCAGCTCCTGCTCGGTCTGCTCGACCTGGTAGAGCGCGTGGACAACCTGCGCCCGCACGGTCCGTTGGGAGCTGATCAGTCGCTCGAAGGCTGCCAGGTAGCGTGAGAGCTCCTGGTAGGCGCGGCGATGCTCGCCCTGGGTGGCGAACAGCCGTGCCTGCTCGCGGGTGACCGCCGTCGCACAGTTCTCGAGCCCCCGGGCATCGGCCAGCGCTCGACACCAGTCCAGGGTGGCCTGAGCCTGCTCGATCCGATCGGTGAGCCGTTGGATCTCGGCCAGGGTGACCAGGCAGGACGCCAGACCGTCGGCCTCGTTGACCTCGATGCCATAGGGATCGGCGATGACGTCGACCAAGGCCTGTTCGGCACCGACGAGGTCGCCCGACAGCATCCGCACGCGCGCCAGGGTGTCGCGATATTGCGCGAACAGGGTGCCGCCGCAGCGCCGGTGCAGGGCGAGCATGTGCTCGGTGGTGGTCACCGCCTCGGCCTGCTCGCCGGCCAGGTACAGACCGTAGGCGAGGTTGTTGAGCACCATCAGGTGCAGATCGGTCCGCCCCGTGGCCTCCGCCAGATCGAGCGCCTGGCGCATGTAGGACTGTCCCTCGGGAACCGACCGGGTGATCAACAGCGCGGTGCCGAGGGTCATGAGGTGGGTCGCCCGCATCCAGTCCGGTGCATCGGGCGGCAGGTGCTGCAGCGCCAGGATCGCCTGGGTGAGGCAGCCGCCCTCGTCGCCGATCACGCGATGGATCACCGAGAGCACCTGGTGGCTGCGGGCTCGGACCAGGGGCTGGCCGGCCTGGACAGCCCAGGTGTTGACCGGCCTCGCCAGGGACGCCGCAGCGGTGAGGTCACCCTGACGCCTGCTGAGTTCTGCCCTGATGAGCTGGCAGTACCAGATCAGGTCGATCCAGCCCTCGGCGGTCGCCACCGACTCGGCCCGCCCGGTGAGCTCGGCCAGGCCGGTGCGGTCGCCGAAGGTCGCCAGGTCGAGTGCCTGCAGTGCGTCGCCGAGGCGGCAGCGAGTGATCGCCGTGCCGTCCAGCAGGGTCCGTGGGTCGGTGAGCGCCGTCCGAGGTGTCCGGGCAGTGGGGACCGATCCGGTCGTACCCACGTCGCCCGGCACCGTCGGGCCCACCGACGGCGGTGCGTTGGTTGTCATCCGCTCACCCGGGTCGGCCGCGTCGAGCAGCCCCTGCGCTGGCCCTACGACGGCAGGGCGGTTCCCCGGCCCTGAAGAGCCTGTCGGCCCGACCAGGGTGGTAGTTGACCAGTTTCAGGGGACAAACGTCCGGCGCCCCGACCATTGGTCGGGGCGCCGCATCGGCGGAGGATAGGGGATTTGAACCCCTGAGGGTGTTAACCCAACACGCTTTCCAAGCGTGCGCCCTAGGCCACTAGGCGAATCCTCCGCCGGGGAGTCTACAGTCGCGCCACCGCACCCCGTGAACGCGTTGTGCTGAAGGCGGTGGGCCACCCTGCCGATCCCCCCAATGTGAACCGCCAGTGGGCCAGGAACGACAGGACGGCGGTGCCGTGGTGACCTCCCTGCTGCTGCTCGGCGGGGGCCTGGTCTTCGGTGCCGGCGCGCTGGCGTATCTGCGCCTGATCGGCCTGCGGACCCCGGACACCCGGAATCGACGGCTGCTGCTCGTCGTCCCGCTGCTGCTGGCCAGCATCATGCTGGGTGACGCGCTCCGACTGCTGGTCGCGACCCCGGTGGGGCTCACCACGTTGGTTGCCGGCGCGGGTCTCATCGTCGCCATGCTGGCGCTGAGCCACACCGTGTTGACCAACTGGCTCGAGGTGGTGCTCGACGCGACCATGATCGCCGGTTGCATCCTGCTGATCACGTTCGGCGTCCTGGTACTCATCGAGCCGGCGGCGATGGCGCACCCGGTGGTCACCGACCTGCTCGCCGTGCTGATCACCGGCTGGGCGATCTACGTCATCTGGGCGATCTGCGACACCCTGCCCGAGCTACAGTCCCTGCCGCGGCTGCTGGCCTTCATGTGCTGCGCCGTCCTGCACTGGCTCGGCTGGGTGCTGGTCGCGCTCGACAGTTGCACGCCACTGCGACTGGCCCCCTGGCTGCCGGCGCTGGCGTTCGCGGCCTCCTACATCATCGGTGGCCTGTTCACCGTGCTGCTGGCCCGCGGCGCGCAGCCGGTCTCGATCGGGACGCCGCGACCGCGCTCGACCTTCCTGCCGTATGTCCTGAGCGGGGCGACGCTGGTTGCGATCGTGCCGGGGCTGGTCGTGGAACCCCGCTTCAACCGTCCGCTGGTGTTCATCGTCGGGTGCCTGTGCCTGGCCGCGTTGATCACCCGGCAGGTGCTGACCCTGCGGGGCCTGAAGCAGATCACCGCGCACCTGCGAGTACGGGAGCGCTACTACCGCAGCCTGCTGGCCGATTCCACCGACGTCGTCATGATCAGTTCATTGGACGGCCGGCTGAACTACGTCAGTCCGGCAGCCGACCATGTGCTCGGACCCGGCACGGCGGCCGAGGGCGAC
The DNA here is from genome assembly GCA_046330955.1 of Kineosporiaceae bacterium. GTDB lineage: Bacteria > Actinomycetota > Actinomycetes > Actinomycetales > Kineosporiaceae > JADJPO01. The sequence goes on from JAXLRT010000027.1 coordinate 39,565, forward strand.
CCGGTCTGGATCGCGATGGCCGTCACCGAGGGCGCCTTCCGTGCGGCCGTCGTCCGGCTGCAGGCCGACGGTGGCTCGGTGCTGATCGAGGGACGACGGGGCCACCTGACGCTGGAGGCCGCGCTCTCGCTGCGCGAGGACGAGGTGCTCGCCTCGGTCCGTGACGTCACCGAGCGCGATCGGCTGCGTCAGCGGCTGCACTTCCTGGCCTATCACGACCCGCTGACCGGTCTGGTGAACCGGAGTCGGGTGCTCTCCCGGATCGCGGCCATGATCGGCGCGGACGAGCCGTGCGCCGTCCTGTTCGTCGATCTCGATCGGTTCAAACAGGTCAACGACACCAGCGGGCACACCATCGGTGACCAGGTGCTCAAGCAGGTCGCCGAGCGACTGCGGCGTCAGGTGTGTGACAGCGATCTGATCGGTCGTCTCGGCGGCGACGAGTTCATCGCCGTGCTGGCCGGCGGTCGGGAGGTCGCCGAGCACGTGGCCGAGGCGTTCGCCCGGTCGTTGACCGAGCCGTTCGACATCGAGGGCCGGATCTATCAGCTCGGGGCGAGCATCGGCATCGCGCTGGCCGCTCCCGGCCTGCTGCCCGATGAGCTGGTGCGCCAGGCGGACCTGGCGATGTACGAGGCCAAGCACCGTCGCCGGCCGTGGGTGCGCTACGAGCCGCATCTGGCGCGGGCGGCGCTCACCCGGGCCACGACCGATGTCGCGGTCTCGAAGGCCTTGCGTGACCGCTCGCTCGAGCTCTACCTGCAGCCGCTGGTGGCACTGCCCGGCGAGCGGGTCGAGACGGCCGAGGCGCTGCTGCGCTGGGTGGACGACACCGGGGCGGTCTGCCCGCCGTCCCAGATCCTGGACTTCGCCCGGCGGACCGGGCGGATGAGTGAGATCACCACCTGGGTGCTGGAGCGGGCGGTCGAGGTGTTGGCGACCTCGCCGGCGCACGTGGCGATCGCGGTGAACATCCCGCCCGAGGTGCTGGTCTCACCGGGACTACCCGCCCAGCTCGGCGAGTTGCTGGCCCGGCGGGGCGTGGCGCCGTCCCGGATGGAGCTGGAGGTCACCGAGGACCAGCTGCTCGAGCAGGCGGCCTCGTCCGACTCGGCGCTGCGGGAACTGCGCGCGATGGGCATGCCGGTGATCATCGACGACTTCGGCACCGGGTTCTCCTCGCTCGGGTACCTGATCGACCTGCCGATCGACGGCCTCAAGATCGACCAGCGGTTCACCCGGGTACTGCCGCACAGTGAGGCGGCCCGCTCGATCGTGGGCGGCCTGGTGGGGATCGCCGGCCGGCTGGGCCTGCGCGTGGTGGCCGAGGGCATCGAGGATGCCCAGCAGCACGAGTGGGTCTGCCGGCTCGGCGTTCATCTGGGCCAGGGGTACCACTACGCGCGACCCGAGCCCGCCGCCGGTTTGGCCGACCTCGGCGATCTGGCCAGCTGGGTCAGCTCGAGGCGCCGGTCCGGGACGGCGGGCCTGGTGCCTGCTCCGCGTCGGGCCACGTCGGACGACGCCGCGCGGCAGGACTGACCTGGCGCGATCCGGCCCGATCCGCGATCCCCATCCGGCCCCAGAACGTGCGAGGACCCCCCGCGCACCCGCCAGAGCCTGCCTACCCTTGCTGCCTTCCGGCCCTGGGGGAGTTCAGCGGGGTGACGCCACGCGAGGGGTCTGCGACCACTCTAGCCGAGCATCCGGTCGACCCTGCAGCCGAGCTCCAGCCGATCCCGGAGTCGGGTCGCGGCGTCCACAGGCACGGCGTCCGGCTGCCGGTCGTCGGTGGGCGAGGTTAGGGTTCAGGCGTGTCGACAGCGCTGTACCGCAGGTACCGGCCGGAGACCTTCGCGGAAGTGATCGGTCAGGATCACGTGACGGCCCCGCTGGTCGCCGCCCTGACCAAGGATCGGATCAACCACGCGTACCTGTTCTCCGGGCCGCGCGGCTGCGGCAAGACCACCTCGGCACGCATCCTCGCCCGATGCCTGAACTGTGCCGCGGGTCCGACCGCGACGCCGTGCGGGACGTGCGAGTCGTGCACCGATCTGGCTCGCGGTGGCCCGGGCAGCCTGGACGTGGTCGAGATCGACGCCGCCAGTCACGGCGGGGTGGACGACGCCCGCAACCTGCGTGAGCGGGCCGCCTACGCCCCTGCGCGCGACCGCTACAAGATCTACATCATCGACGAGGCGCACATGGTCTCGACGCAGGGCTTCAACGCCCTGCTGAAGATCGTGGAGGAACCGCCGGCCCACGTGCGGTTCGTGTTCGCCACCACCGAACCCGAGAAGGTCATCGGCACCATCCGCTCCCGCACCCACCACTACCCGTTCCGGTTGGTGCCGCCCGAGCGGTTGCAGGCCTATCTGGCCGAGCTGTGCCAGGCCGAGGGCGTCGCGGTGGGGCACGGCGTCCTGCCGTTGGTGGTGCGTGCGGGCGGCGGATCGGTGCGCGACTCGCTGTCGGTGCTCGACCAGCTGATGGCCGGTGCGGGCGAGGAGGGGTTGGACTACGCCCTGGCGGTCTCGCTGCTCGGTTACACCGACGCCACGCTGCTGGACGACGTGATCGACGGGCTGTCGGCCGGCGACGGTGCCGCGGTGTTCGGGGTCGTCGACCGGGTGATCCAGTCCGGTCACGACCCGCGACGGTTCGTCGAGGACCTGCTCGAGCGGCTGCGTGACCTGCTGGTGGTGGCCGCGGTGCCGGACGGCGGCCATGCGGTGTTGCGCAACCTGCCGGCCGATCAGCTGGAGCGGATGCGGGGTCAGGCCGGACGGTATGGCCGCTCGGAGCTGTCGCGCGCGGCCGATGTGGTGAACACGGCGTTGACCGAGATGACCGGGGCGACCTCGCCACGGCTGCAACTGGAACTGCTGTGCGCCCGGTTGCTGCTGCCCGGCGCCGAGGACACCGAACGCGGTCTGCGGGCGCGGCTCGACCGGGTCGAGAAGCGGCTCGGCGTGGCCGCCCCGGGCGAGGCGCGTCCGGTGGAGTACCGGCCGCCAGAGCCGCCCGCGATCGGACATCGACCTGTCGACCGTCCCCCGGTCGATCCCCGTCCGGTCCAGCCGCCGACGATGGAGTCGGCGAGCGACCCTCGGTCGGCCCCACCCCAGGCCGCTCACATGTCGGCTGCGGATCGGGCACGGCCGGACGACGACGCCACCGCGGCTCGCGCTGCGCAGGTAGCTGCCGGCTGGGACGTCCCGTCGGATGATGGCCGGACCACGACCCGGGCCGCGGTCCGACCCGAGGCCGCCCACCGGCCACCGCCGCGGCCCGAGTCCGGGCGAGCCGCGCCACCGCGCGGACCGGCCGATTCCGCTCGGGAGACGCCACCCGTGGCGACCGAACGGATGACATCTGGGGGTGCCCAGGCACCCTCGGCCGGGGCGATGACCACCGAGCAGATCCGGCGGATGTGGCCCGATGTGCTCAACACGCTGTCCCATCTGAAGCGGGCCACCTGGTCGTTGATCTCGCAGAACGCCCAGGTGATCGACTACGACGGGTCGCGGCTGCTGATCGGATTCCCCACCGCCGGGCTCGCCACGGCGTTCGGTCGTGGGGCTCACGCGGAGTTCCTGCGGCAGGCCCTGATCGACGTGGTCGGCCTGGACTGTCGGGTGGAACCCCATGTCGGGGAACGCCTCTCGCCGCAGTCGTCCGGCGCATCCGGCCCGTCCGGCGGTGCCGGGCAGGGAGGCGGTGCGGGATCGACCTCCGGTCGCGCCGCCGGCTCCGGGCCGGCACCGGCCGGCGGTGGCTGGGACACCCCGGCCAGCGCGCCGTCCGGGTCGGTTGGGTCGGTGGGGGCCGGTGCGGCACCGCCTGCCCGCGTGCCGTCGGAGCACCGCGGGGCACCGCGGGCGGGGTACCGCGAGGCCGAGCGGCCGATCCCGGCGCCGCCGGAGGACGACATTCCGCCGCCGATGGACGAACCCCCACCGGACGACGCCCCGCCGCCGCCGGAGGACGAGCCGGTGCGCACTCGGCCCGGTTCGCCGCCGGCGGGTCGCCCGGCCCCGGATACCCCACGGGCGGCGTCCGCGCGGTCGTCGGCACCGTCCGTGCCCGGTTCCGGTGCCCGGCCCCGGCCCACGGTCTCGGCCTCGGTGGACCAGGACATCAGCCTGGACGATCCGGAGATCGAGGGGTCGGGCATGGTGGGCCGTCCGGTGGTCGAGCAGTTGCTCGGTGGCCGCGTCATCGAGGAGCGCGACGAGTGAACAGCGAGAGTGACGAGTGAGCGTGCTGGCGCAGGTCGACGACTGGCCGGTCCCGACGGCGGCGGTGGCGGTGGTGGCCGCCGATGGCCGGGTGCTGGACCGTCACGGCGACACGGCGGCGGTGTTCCGGCTGGCCTCGATCTCCAAGCTGCTGGCCGCCTACGCCCTGCTGATCGCCGTGGAGGAGGAGGCCATCGGGCTGGACGACCCGGCCGGGCCACCCGCCGTCCGGGATCGGGGGGCGACGATCCGGCACCTGCTGGCGCACACCTCCGGCCTGGGGTTCGACGCCGGCGACCCGATCCTGTCCCGCCCGGGGGAGCGGCGGATCTACTCCAACGCCGGCATCGAGGCGGCCACCGAACACCTGGCGGCGCAGACCGGCATCCCGTTCGAGACGTATCTGACCGAAGCGGTGTTCGCCCCGCTCGGCATGCACGGGGCGAAGCTGCTCGGTTCGCCGGCGCACGCCGTCCATGCCGGGGTGGACGATCTGGTGCGTTTCGCCGCCGAACTGTTCGCGCCGCAGCTGCTCGCGCCGCAGACGCTGGCCGAGGCGATCACGGTGCAGTTCCCCGGCGTGAACGGCGTGGTGCCCGGCGTGGGCCGGTTCGACCCCTGTGACTGGGGGTACGGCTTCGAGCGCAACTTCGCCCGTCGGACGGCCTCCGGGGGGCCGCACTGGGCGGGGGCCCGGGTGTCGCCGCGCACCTTCGGCCACTTCGGGGGTGCGGGCACCTTCTTCTGGCTCGACCCGGTGGCCGGGATCGCGTGCATCTGCCTGACGGACCGGCCGTTCGACGCCTGGGCGCTCGAGGTGTGGCCGCCGTTCAGCGATGTGGTGATCGAGACGTTCGGTCGGCCCTCGTCGGTTGTCGGTGGCACCACGTAGGCTCACGTCTGTGTACGAAGGCGTGGTGCAGGACCTCATCGACGAACTCGGGCGGTTGCCCGGGGTCGGGCCGAAGAGTGCCCAACGGATCGCCTTCCATCTGCTGCAGTCCGATCCGGTCGACGTCCGACGGTTGGTTACGGCACTGACCGAGGTCACCGAGAAGGTGCGGTTCTGCTCCCAGTGCGGCAACGTCTCGGCCGACGACCGCTGCCGGATCTGCCGTGACGAGCGGCGCGACCCGGCGCTGTTGTGCGTGGTCGAGGAGCCGAAGGACGTCGTCGCGATCGAGAAGACTCGCGAGTTCCGCGGCCGCTATCACGTGCTGGGTGGCGCGATCAGCCCGATCGAGGGGGTCGGTCCGGACGATCTGCGCATCCGGGAGTTGCTGACCCGGCTGTCCGACGGCGCGATCACCGAGATCATCCTGGCCACCGATCCCAACCTCGAGGGCGAGGCGACAGCCACCTATCTGGCGCGGTTGCTCAAGCCCATGGGGTTGCGGGTGACCCGGTTGGCCAGTGGGCTGCCAGTGGGTGGCGACCTGGAGTACGCCGACGAACTCACCCTGGGTCGTGCCTTCGAGGGGCGGCGACTGCTCGATGTCTGACTCGAGGTCTGACTCGGCGAGCCCTGACGGCTCGTTCAACCAGCAAGGCAAGAGGTGCGCATCATGACCAAGACCACCGATGGGATCCGTCAGGAGGCGGAGATTCTCGAACTGCGGCGGTTGGGGGTCGAGACAGCCACCGACGCGCAGACGTATCTCGACGCGGTGACCGAGGTCGCTGCCGGCAACCATCCCGACAGCGCCATCCCGGTGTTGATGCTCGCGGTCTCGCAGGTGCTGTTGTCGGGCGCGCGGCTGGGGGCGATCACCGACGTGGTGCCCAGTGAGCGGTTCGAGCCCGATCCCGGGCCGGACGCCGACATCGACCCGGTGCGGGTGGGCCTGGCCAACCTGTTCGAAGGGGTCGACGACTACGCCGACGTGGTCGATCCGTTGACCAGCGTCGAGCTGGTGCGCGGGTCGCTGTCCGACGATCTCGCCGACATCGCCGCCGAGTTGGCTCACGGCCTGCGCCACTACCAGGCCGGCCGGGTCGACGAGGCCCTGTGGTGGTGGCAGTACTCCTACCTGTCCACCTGGGGTCATCGGGCCACGAGTGCGCTGCGCGTGCTGCAGTCCATGATCGGCCACCTGCGCCTGGACGTGGACGCCGACACCGCCGGCGAAGCCGAGTTCGAGGCCCTGCACGAAGAGGACGGCGCCCCCCGCGGCTGAGCGCTCATCCCCGCCGAGCGCCGCCCACCACCCCCTGAGCGCAATGTCACGCCTCGGATGACACCGACGAAACGCAACCCAACGACCGACCCTCCATACGGTCTAGATGAGTGCAACGTGACATTGCGCCCAGGTGGGACGAGCGTGACGTGACATTGCGCCCAGGGGGGTCAGGCGACGCGCGTGCCCCGGGGCAGGGTTCGGGCGGGGGTGCGCAGGCGGCGGATCGCCAGGGCGGTGAAGCCGCCACCCAGCAGCAGGTTGACGGCCAGGCCGTAGGGCCAGGTCACGCCGAGGCGTTCACGGTCCTTGTCGCGCTGTGCCTGGCGAGCCTCGAAGGACGGCAGGGCATCGACTCCGGGGGCGCCGGGGCCGCACCAGTCGAGGACATCCTCCGGCCCGAGGCGCGCCTCTCGCACCCCGGTGCGGATCGTGCTCAGCGGGTCCGACGAGGTGTTCGGGTCCTTGGGCCGGGGCGCAGCGTCCGCGAGGATCACGTACGGGGACGGCGCCAGCAGCCACCAGGACCGCTCACTGTGGAACACCGACTGGGTCTCGGTGGTGGTGACACAGGTGGCCGTGCTGCCGCCGTTCTCGTCGTAGTTCAACTGCCGCACGGTCACCTTCTCGGTGGTCGAGACCAGCGGCACCGACAACGCGAACAACAGGGGCAACCCGAGGCCGAGCAGCGCCACGCTCAGGTAGGTCAACAGGGCCGAGGACGACGTCCGCGCGGCGATCGCCGACCAGCCCAACCCGATCGCGCAGATCACCAGCAGCACGACGGCCAGCAGGGCCACGATGACCAACAGCCGGCCCAGCGGCGTCCCGCCCTGCAGGTAGGCCCAGAGGATGTCCGGTAGGGCGCAGACGAGCAGGGCCAGGGCGACCGACCAGGCGGCGGCGAGCTTGCCGACCACGATCTGGGTGGGGGTGAGCAGCGTGGTCTGCATCATCGCCAGGACCCCGGCCGAGCGGTCGCCGTTGATGCTGGTCGACGAGAGCGCCGGTGTCACCAGGGCCCCCAGCGAGAGCACCAGGAACACCACGATGCCGAACACGGTGCGGCCGGCCTCGATCCGGGCGGCCTGCGCGGCCTCGTTTGCCGGGCTCAGGTCGTAGCTCGCCGACACCGACCATCGGATCAGTGCGGTGAGCAGCAGCAACAACACCGTCCAGACCGCCAGGACGACGATCCACCGGGTCGAGCGCACCCGTTGACGCAGCTCGAGGCGCGCCACGGTGAGCACGCCGGCCACGAAGCTCTCGCGCCGATCGCCGGTCGCGGTGCCGGGCGCGGAACCATCCAGCAGTTGCGTGGTCATCGGCGTTCTCCGTCCGCGGTCAGGGTCAGGTAGGCCTGCTCGAGCACGCCGGCCGCGGGCTGGAAGGACAGCACCGGGACGCCGTCCCGCACCAGCTCGGCGAGCAGCGCGGCGGCCTCGGCGTCCGAGGCGATCGCGAGTTCGACGCCGTCCCGTTCGGCGGAGGCCTCCGGCAGCGTGTAGCTCAACGAGCGGGCGTCCAGCGCCTGCAGCAGGGCGGCCGCATCGAGCGCTCGCACCCGCCACGGGCGGCTCTGGGTCACCTGCTGAGCGAGTTGTTCGGTGGCCACGGTGCGTCCGCCGGCGACGATCACCGCGCGGTCGGCCATCTCGTCGAGCTCGGCCAGCACGTGGCTCGAGATCAGCACCGCCTTGCCGCTCGCGGCCAACCGCCGGACGACGGTACGCAGCTCGACCCGCGAGCGCGGGTCCAGCCCGGAGGCAGGTTCGTCCAGCAGCAGGACATCGGGGTCGTGCACCAGGGCACGGGCCAGCCCGAGCCGCTGCTTCTGCCCGCGCGAGAGCACCTGAGTGGGCCGGTCCGCCAGGTCGTCCAGGTGCACCATGGCCAGCAGCTCGGGGATGCGGGTCGCCGAGATCGCCCGGGGCACGTAGTAGGCGTCGGCGACGGTCTGCAGCACCTCGCGGCAGGTGAGGGTCTCCCAGGTGCCGAACACGTCCGGCATCCACCCGATCCGCCGGCGTACCTCGCGAGGGGTGCCCACCGGGTCGAAGCCCGCGACCCGCACCTCGCCGGCGTCGGGCACCAGCAGCGAGGCCAGCACCAGCAGCAGGGTCGTCTTGCCGGAGCCGTTGGGGCCCACCAGGGCCGTGACCTGCCCGAGTGGAACCTCGAGATCCATCGAGTCGACGGCGACGACGTCCCCGAACGTGCGGCGGACGCCGCGGGCGATGATGCCACCCGCGGTTGCGGCGTCCTGCGGTGATGCGGTTGTGGCGGTGGTCATCCACCCTCCCGAGTCAGCGACGCGCACCGGGCGATCGCCGTGAACGAACGTTCTGGTCATAGTGACGTCCGCCAGATCCTTTTGGTTGCCTGCTCAGCGGGTGTCCAGGAGATCTTCAGAATTCGGCCCGCACCGCGGTGACGGTGGCGGTGCCGGTCGGGGCCCGTCCGGGCGCACGTCCCGTGCCCGTCCCTGTCCCTCCAGGCTCGTCCGGTGCGGCTCGACGTGCGGGGCACGCTCGAGGCCCGGGTAAGCTGAGCTCTCGGCGTGCGCTCTCGAATCACCTTCCCCCGGGGCCGCCGGGGTGTGCGGAAGTCAATCGGCGTGCGCGAATCGAATCGGGCGTGGCAGGGTTGCCCCGCCGTGGTGAGCGTCGAGCCTTCCTGGAGTCATCGGTGAGCCTGATCGTGCAGAAGTACGGGGGATCCTCCGTCGCGGACGCCGAAGGCATCAAGCGGGTTGCGCAACGCGTGGTCGAGACCAAGAAGGCCGGCCACGACGTCGTCGTGATCGTCTCGGCGATGGGCGACACCACCGACGACCTGCTCGACCTGGCCCGTGGGGTCACCCCTGCGCCGCCGCCGCGTGAGCTGGACATGCTGCTCACCGCGGGCGAGCGGATGTCGGCCGCGCTGCTCGCCATGGCGATCATGGACCGCGGCGTCCAGGCCCTGTCGTTCACCGGCAGTCAGGCCGGCGTGATCACCACGGCTCAGCACGGCGACGCCCGCATCATCGACATCACGCCCAGCCGGATCTCCTCGGCCCTCGCCCAGGGGGACGTGGCGATCATCGCCGGCTTCCAGGGCGTCAGCCAGACCACCAAGGACGTCACCACCCTGGGGCGCGGCGCCTCGGACACCACGGCGGTGGCTCTGGCTGCGGCCCTCGGGGCCGACGCCTGCGAGATCTACACCGACGTGGACGGCGTGTTCACGGCCGACCCCCGCATCGTGCCCACGGCGCGCCGGATCTCGACCATCTCGTACGAGGAGATGCTCGAGATGGCCGCCTCCGGCGCCAAGGTGCTGCACCTGCGGTGTGTGGAGTACGCCCGCCGGTTCGGGGTGAAGGTCCATGTCCGGTCCTCGTTCAGCCACCGTCAAGGCACCTGGGTCACCGAAGAACCCGCCCAGGGCGAAGGAGATGCCATGGAAGACGCGATCATCTCGGGTGTCGCGCACGACCGCAGCGAGGCCAAGATCACGGTCGTGGGGGTGCCGGACAAGCCCGGCAAGGCCGCCGCGATCTTCGAGGCGGTGGCGGCGTCCGACGTGAACCTCGACATGATCGTGCAGAACGTCTCGGCGGCGGCGACCGGCCTGACCGACGTCTCGTTCACCCTGCCCAAGGCGGACGGCCAGAAGGCGCTGACCGCCCTGAACAGCCACCAGGGCGAGATCGGGTACGCCTCACTGCAGTACGACGATCAGATCGGCAAGGTGTCGCTGATCGGGGCCGGCATGCGCAGCCACCCGGGCGTGTCCGCCAAGTTCTTCGCCGCCCTCGCCGAGACCGGCGTCAACATCGAGATGATCAGCACGTCCGAGATCCGGATCTCGGTCGTCACCCGCGCCGAGGACGTCGACACGGCCGTGCGCGCGGTGCACACCGCCTTCGGGCTGGACGCCGAGCAGGTCGAGGCCGTGGTCTACGGAGGGACTGGACGATGAGCAAGCCCACTCTGGCCGTTGTCGGCGCCACCGGCGCCGTCGGTTCGGTGATGTTGCGCATCCTGTCGACCCGCGAGGACGTCTGGGGCGAGATCCGCCTGGTCGCCTCGGCGCGCTCGGCGGGCAAGAGGCTCGTCTGCCGCGGTCGCGAGATCGAGGTCCGGGCGTTGGCGCCCGAGGTGTTCGACGGCGTGGACGTCGCGATGTTCGACGTGCCGGACGAGATCTCCGCCGAGTGGGCACCGATCGCGGTCTCGCGCGGGGCCGTCGTGGTGGACAACTCCGGTGCCTTCCGGATGGACCCCGAGGTGCCGTTGGTCGTCCCCGAGGTGAACCCGGCCCAGGTGCGCAACCGGCCGAAGGGCATCATCGCCAACCCCAACTGCACCACCCTGACGATGATGGACGCCATGGGCGCCCTGCACCGACAGTGGGGTCTGACCGAGCTGGTGGTGGCCTCCTATCAGGCGGCGTCCGGCGCCGGACAGCCCGGCGTCGACCGGCTCTACGACGAGCTCGAGGTCATCGCCGGTGACCGGTCGCTCGGCCAGAGCACCGGCGACGTCCGGCGCGCCATCGAGGGCAAGCTGGGCAGCGAGACCTCGCCGTTCCCGGCCCCGCTGGCGCTGAACGTGATCCCGTGGGCCGGCTCGGCCAAGGACGACGGGTGGACCAGCGAGGAACTCAAGGTCCGCAACGAGTCCCGCAAGATCCTGGGTATCCCGAACCTGAAGGTGTCGGCCACCTGCGTACGGGTGCCGGTGGTCACCACCCACTCGCTGGCGGTGCACGCCGTGTTCCAGAACCCGGTGAGCGTGTCCGAGGCGCTGAAGGCGTTGCACGACGCGCCCAGCGTGGTGGTGCTCGACGACCTCGAGGCGGGCGAGTTCCCGACGCCGTCCGACGTGGTGGGTTCCGACCCGACGTTCGTCGGCCGGATCCGCCAGGCACTGGACTTCCCGAACGCACTGGACCTGTTCGTGTGCGGCGACAACCTGCGCAAGGGGGCCGCGCTGAACACCGCGCAGATCGCCGAGCTGGTGGCCGAGGAGTTCACGACCCGCTGACGAACAGGCGCCGTCGCAGGGCCAGGCTGACGTAGACCAGGGCCACCAGCACCGGAACCTCGATGAGTGGACCGACGACGCCGGCCAGGGCCTGGCCCGACGTGACGCCGAAGGTGCCGATGGCCACTGCGATGGCGAGTTCGAAGTTGTTGCCGGCGGCGGTGAAGGCCAGGGTAGTCGTCCGTTCGTAGGTCAGGCCGAGCGCCCGGCCGAGCAGGTACGAGCCGGCCCACATGATCGCGAAGTAGGCCAGCAACGGCAGCGCGATCCGCGCGACGTCCCAGGGGCGGTGAGTGATCTGGTCGCCCTGCAGGGCGAACAGGATCACCACGGTGAACAGCAGGCCGTAGAGCGCCACCGGCGAGATCCGCGGCAGGAACGAGTGCTCGTACCACTGCCGTCCCCGGGCGCGCTCGCCGAGCCGGCGGGTCAAGTAGCCGGCCGCCAGCGGGATCCCCAGGAACACCAGGACGTTTCGGGCGATGTCCCAGGCCGAGATGTCGAGTGCGGCGCCGGGCAGATCGAGCCAGCGGGGCAGCAGGGTCAGGTAGAACCAACCCAGCAGCCCGAAGGCCAGCACCTGGAACACCGAGTTGAGGGCCACCAGAACGGCGGCGGCCTCGCGATCGCCACACGCCAGGTCGTTCCAGATGATCACCATGGCGATGCACCGCGCCAGCCCGACGATGATCAACCCGGTGCGGTACTGCGGCGAGTCGGCCAGGAACAGCCAGGCCAGGGCGAACATCAGGGCCGGGCCGACGATCCAGTTGAGCACCAACGACGGCACCATCAGGCGCCGGTCGGCGGTGACGTCGCCGAGCTTGTCGTAGCGCACCTTGGCCAGCACCGGGTACATCATCACCAGTAGTCCGAGGGCGATCGGCAGCGAGATGCCACCGATCTGGACGGCGTTCAGCGCCTCGTCGAGCCCGGGGACCCACCGGCCGAGCACCAGCCCGGCCACCATCGCCGCTCCGATCCAGACCGGCAGCAACCGGTCGAGTCGTGAGAGTCGCTGCACACCAAGGGGATTCGACAGCGACAGGCTGCTGCCGTCGGGTGAGGGGGTGCGGGGGTCGGGCACGGTGGGTCCTCTGCGGGCATCGACGGGCGAACGTGCTTCGGTTGGTGGTGCGGGTGGTCAGGCGGGCTTGCGGGCGCGGATGAAGGCACTGGCCACGGCGCCGTCCATGGCCTCGATCAAGCCGTCCACGTCGATACCGTCGGGAATGGCCTGCGCAGGAAGGGATTCCGCGAGCTCGAGCAGGTCCTCCCGGCCGTAGCTGCGGGTGACCTGAACGGCGGCCTCGGTGAAGCCCGCGGCCTCGAGGCGGGCGACGTAGTCGGTGTCGCGCAGGGCTCCCGAGACGCATCCGGTCCACAGCGCCATGATCGAGGACGCCGCCTCGGGCAGGTCGCGCAGCAGCACGATGTCGGCCACGGCGAACCGGCCGCCGGGCTTGATGACCCGGTACGCCTCGCGTAGCACGGCGTCCTTGTCGCCCGACAGGTTGATCACGCAGTTCGAGATCACCACGTCGACCAGGTTGTCGCGCAGCGGGATGTCCTCGATGGTGCCCTGCAGGAACTCGGCGTTGGTCACCCCGGCCTCGGCCTGGTTGCGCCGCGCCAGGGCGAGCATCTCGGGGGTCATGTCCAGGCCGTAGGCGTGACCGGTCGGGGCGACCCGGCGGGCCGACAGCAGGACGTCGAGTCCACCTCCCGAGCCCAGGTCGAGCACCGTCTCGCCCGGGGACAACTCGGCCAGGGCCAACGGGTTTCCGCACCCGAGCGAGGCGGCGAGGGCGGTGGCGGAGGTCTGCGCGGCGTCGTCCGCGAAGTCGCCTTGATAGATGTCGCGGGTGATCGGATCGCGGGGATCGGCGGCGACGGCGCCGGTCTCGGACGCTGCCTCGCCGCCGCAACAGGTCGGACCGCAACAGCTTGCGCCGTCCGGCCCATCGGCGATGGTGACAGCGAGAGCGGCCTGGGCGTAGCGGTCGCGGACGGCGGTGCGGATGTCGTCGATGCTCATGGCGAACTCCCGGGGCTGAGTTGATTGATTAGACGAATGTCGAATCAGCACTCAGCTTGAACTCTGATTCGATGAATGTCAATCTAGCGGATGTGTCCAGTGCCCCGGAGGTTGCCGCCGAGCTGCCCTGCTGCCCCCCGCTGGCTGTGCGGGCGCTCGGCGTGGCGGACGCCGCGAGCATCGCGCCGATGTTCAAGGCCCTGGGCGACCCGGTGCGGCTGCGCCTGATGTCCATGATCGCCTCGGTGGACGAGGCCTGTGTCTGTGACCTCACGGGTGCCTTCGAGGTGTCCGCCCCCACGATCAGCCATCACCTCAAGGTGTTGCGCGAGGCTGGTCTGATCGACGGCGAACGGCGCGGAACCTGGGTCTACTACCGCGTCCGCCCCGCCGCGCTGCAGGCCCTCGGTGCCCTCCTGGCCTGATCCCTCAGCCACCCCACCCAACCCGCTCATGCTCCGCAGGTGACGCCCGACCCCGGGAATTTGTCCGTATTTGGGCGTCAGCTGCGGAGCATGAGCGGCTCCCTGCGGAGCATGAGCGGGTTGGGTGGGTGGGTTACTCCTTGGGGACGGTGACGGGGTCGACCTTCCAGATCTCGGCGCAGTAGTCGCGGATGGTGCGGTCGGAGGAGAAGAAGCCGCAGCGGGCGGTGTTCAGGATCGAGGCCCGGGTCCACGCGTCCTGGTCGAGCCAGGCGGCTGCCACGCCGTCCTGGGCATCGATGTAGCTGCGGTAGTCGGCGAGCACCAGGTACTCGTCCCACCCGAGCACGCTCTCGACCACCGAGGAGAACACCGAGCCGTCCCCGCCGGAGAAGGCGCCACCGGCGATGGCGTCGATCGCGGCGCGCAGCTCGTCGTCCGACTCGTAGTACGCGCGCGGCTGGTAGTCGCCGGCGCGCAAGGCGGCCGCCTGTGCAGCGTCCAGGCCGAACAGGAAGAAGTTGTCGCCGCCGACCTGATCGCGGATCTCGATGTTCGCCCCGTCCAGGGTGCCGATGGTCAGGGCGCCGTTGAGGGCGAGCTTCATGTTGCCGGTACCCGAGGCCTCCTTGCCCGCCATCGAGATCTGTTCCGACAGGTCCGCCGCGGGCACGATCAGCTCGGCCCGGGTGACGTTGTAGTCCGGCAGGAAGATCACCTTGAGCCGGTCGGCGACCACCGGATCGGTGTTGACCACGCCCGCCACCGAGTTGATCAGCTTCATGATCCGCTTGGCGGCGTGGTAGGCGGGCGCGGCCTTGCCACCGAACAGGATGGTGCGCGGCACGATGTCGGCCTGCGGGTCGTCCATGATCCGCTGGTACAGCGTGACCACGTGCAACAGCTTGAGCAGCTGGCGCTTGTACTCGTGGAATCGCTTGATCATGACGTCGCACAGTGCCGCGGGGTCGATCACCACGCCGATGCTGCGGGCGGTGTAGTCGGCCAGGTCGGTCTTGTTGGCGTGTTTCACCTCGCGCCAGTGCTCGTGCATCGTCGAATCGTCGGCGAACTGCTCGAGCTCACGCAGCCGATCGAGATCGCGCAACCAGCCGTCGCCGTCGAGGCGGGAGCTGATCAGCGAGGACAGCCTCGGGTTGGCCAGCCGGACGAATCGGCGTGGGGTCACCCCGTTGGTCACGTTGTGGAACCGTGCCGGCCACATCTGGGCGAAGTCGCGCAGCGTGGTGTCCGCCAGCAGCTGCGAGTGCAACTCGGCCACGCCGTTGGTGGCCGAACTACCCATCACCGCGAGGTTCGCCATCCGGATCCGCGGCTCGGGACCCTCTTGCACCAGCGACAGCCGGCTGAGCATGGTCATGTCCCCGGGGAAGCGCAACGCCACCCCCTGCAGGAAGAAGTAGTTGATCGAGTAGATGATCTCGAGGTGGCGTGGCAGCAACCGGTGCAGCAGCCAGACCGGCCAGGTCTCGAGCGCCTCGGGCAACAGCGTGTGACAGGTGTAGTTGAACGTCTTCCGGGTGATCGACCAGGCCTGGTCCCACGGCAGCTGGTGCTCGTCGACCAGCAGTCGCATCAGCTCGACGATGGCCAGCACCGGGTGGGTGTCGTTGAGCTGGACGACGACCTTGCTCGGGAAGTCCTCCCACGCGCTGTTGCGGAACTTGAACCGGCGGATGATGTCGCGCAGCGAGCAGCTCACCAGGAAGTACTGCTGCTTCAGGCGCAGTTCACGACCCAGCTCGGTGCTGTCGTCCGGGTAGAGCACCTTGCTGATGTTCTCCGACCGGACGACGTCCTGCACCGCCTCGGCGTACTGGCCCGCCGAGAACCGGCGCAGGTCGAACGACTGCCGGCTGGCTCGGGCCTGCCACAACCGGATGATGTTGACGGTCTCGGTGCCGTACCCGGGCACCAGCATGTGACTCGGTTCGCCCCGCACCGTCTCGCCCGGCACCCAGCGACGTCGCAGCCCGGTGGGGTCGCCGGCGTCCTCGGTGTGGCCGTAGAAGCCGACCACCTGGCGGTCGTCGGGGGCCGGGAACTCCCACGGGTTGCCGTAGAACGTCCAGTCGTCGCTGGCCTCGACCTGCTCGCCGTCGACGAACTCCTGCTTGAAGATGCCGAACTCGTACCGGATGCCGTAGCCGACCGCCGGGATGTCGAGGGTGGCCAGGGAATCGAGCAGGCAGGCGGCCAGCCGGCCCAGGCCGCCGTTGCCCAGCCCGGGTTCGACGTCCAGGGCCTCGAGGGTCTCGAGCGACAGGCCCAGGGAGGTGAGCACCGATCGGGCCATCTCCTCGGTGCCGGTGTAGAGCAGGTTCTGCCCGAGCTGGCGGCCCAGCATGTATTCGGCGGAGAGGTAGTACACGAACCGGGGATTGGCTTGGTAGTGCGCGGCGGCGGTCCGGGCCTGCCGGTCGACCAGCCGGTCGCGAATGGTCAGGGCGAGGGTGTGATAGGCATCGTGCAGGCTGGCCGACTCGATGGTGGTTCCCCGCCGGTAGTAGAGGTTGTTGAGCAGATCCTGCTCGAGATCCTCGATGGTGGTTCCCGGTGCTCGCAATCGCGGTCGGTTGGGTGCAGCGTCCATCAGGGTCCCCTCTTCGCCGGCCGTGGGTGGCCACTGGGCTGGACTGTCATGCCTACCGTGACAAAAGAGGCATGTCGACATGTTCGGCGTGAACAAACCGACGGCGGGACCCATCGAGCCGTCGAGTGGCCACTCGACTGGGACGTAGGTCTCAGGAGTCTCGACGCCGCCTCAGTGGAGGCGCGAAATCGTTGGGAGAGAGCGGGACCCAGGTCCTACAGGTTCGAGCGACTCAACCCCGCCGAGTACCCAGCGAGAACCGAACCTCGGGCGTGAGCAGCCCGACGGCGGTCAACAGTGCACTCACCAGCAGGGCCAGGCCGATCAGCTGCAGGCTGTCGGAGATGGCGGCGGCCAGCGCCATCTGAAGGGACCCCTGCCCGAAGCGGTCGGCGAGTTCGGACTTGACGGGCTCGAGCAGGATCGCCCCCGTGACGTACAGGACGCCGCCGGGCAGCAGGATGCGTCGCACCCGAGCGTGCATGGTGCGCAGGTAACGCAGCAGGACGACGGAGGCCATGGCCGCCATCGGCCAGTAGACGATGGTCCAGGCGAACGTCAGCGGCCCGGTGAAGTGGAACTTCTTGTTCAGTACCTCGGCCAGGCTCTGGTGCAGGTAGGTGCTCTCGTCGCCGAAGGCGAAGGCGGTGCACAGGCCCAGCAGCAACCAGCCGCCGGCGGAGGGATCGCGGCGGCGGCGTGCGGCCGCCCAGCAGACCAGCAGCAGGACGGTGCTGGTCAGCAGCAGGAGGGTCTTGCCGGTGGTGGGGAAATTGACCTTGTTGTCGCCGTCGAAGAACCGGGTGAGGGTGTACGGCAGGAAGCGCAATCCGGCGCCCACGCTGGCGATCACGTTCAAGACAACCACGGCGGCGATGACGGTCCAGAGCACCCGCCGGACGCGGATCGCATCGACGGTGATCTGCAAGGGTTCACCCAGCGCCGGGCTGCGCCGCGTCGGGCCCGTCCGGCGACGTGAGGGCGGCGGCTCGCTCGGGGCGCGGAGCAGGATCTCGGGTGGGTCGCCGCGCCGGTAGCCGTTCGTGCCGGCGGGGGCGAACGGATCATGCGCGGGGGGAGGGGCATCGGGGAACCCCGCACGCGACCGGCGCGGCGGTGGCGCGCCCACATCGTCGGTGGGGAACACGGTGTTCGGTCCTTCCGTGAGCATCCCGGGGCCACCGAACGGATGACCCTGATCCGTCATGTGGCGGACACCCTACGCCGGTCGATCGGCGGCTGTGCAGTCGACGGCCGGTCGGGTCCCCCTTCGGAGGCGAATGCCGAGGTCAGGCGATCACTCGGCACCGTTGGGTCATTCCGGCCAATTCGGGCCGGGCGTCGAGGAAGGCCAGTTTGCGCTGCACGGGCGGGGTCTCAGCCGGCCGCCCGAGGCACCAGGCCGCGAAGGTGGCGGCGAAATCCTCCTCGGGGTCGGACGCCGCGTACTCCTCGACGAAGTGATCGGCGTGGCGCTGGTGGAATCGCGTCAGCTCGGCCGCGCTCAACTCGCCGTTCGACCGGTCGTAGAGCTGCCACCACTCGTCGAGGACGGCGGGGTCCCAGGCCTGATGGACGTACTCGTCGTAGATCGATCCCGGTACGGAGCAGCCGTGCGAGGTGGGCTCGGTGGTGCACGTCGGACTGTCCTGGTGGGTGATGTCGACCTGTCGGGCGTTCAGGGTGAGCAGGTGCCCGAGCTCGTGCACCAGGGTGTCGGCGAGCTCCGCGGAGTCGTCGAAGCCGGGATCGACCGCCAGCACCCAGCTGGTCAGTCCCTCGTCGACCGGCCGGACGAAGGCCGAGACGTCCCGGTCGTCGGGATCGCGGGCGGTGGTCCCGTCGTAGATCACCAGGTGCGAGATCAGGGCGCGGGCGTCGTCCGGGTAGACGGTGGTGATCACGCGCCACAGCCGTCGAGCGCAGTCGGTGACCTTGGCGCGGTGCTTGCCGCCGGTGGCGGTGGGGGTCAGGCCGTCGGGGCCGACGAGGTAGTCGACCACCAGATCGGCGCCGGGCATCTCGTAGGCCGACATCCCCGAGCGCACCCGCGGAGCGCCCGATGGTGCCCAGGTGGCGCCTGCCGCGTGGCAGGCGGCCGGGAGCGGCCAGAGGGCGCGGCGGGCCGCGGCGTCCAGGGCGGGCACGGACGGAGCAGCGACGGCCGGTGCGCTCGAGGCGATCGAGGACGACGACAGCACCGACACGGCGCCGGGCACCGCAGCGCCGGGAGCCGCGGCCTGGCCCTGGCCCAGCTGGAGCAGGCGGGGCAGGGCCAGGGCGACCAGCACGCCGAGGGCGCCCGCGAGGACCGCGATCGCCGGCGCGAGCATCATCCTGGTGCGCACACCTCAGATGTCGGCAGCCGCGGGCGGTCGAATGAGCCCGACCCGGCCGCGGGCCGTCGATCAGGCAGGCGGCATCGGGGCTCCGGGTGGCAGGGGCGCACCGATCGCGGTCGGCCCGGGGTCGTGCGCCGCGGCGCGTACGCCGGCGATGATCAGGCCGATCCCGATCAGCAGCAGCAACCCGGCCAGGATCAGCAAGCCGGCGGCCAGCCAGCCCAGGGCGGGTGCCGTGGCGGCGATGTCGGCGCGCACGTCGAGGCCGGAGGAGCCGTCGGCGTTGAGCATGACGATCGTCCAGTCACCGTTGCGCACCGGCCAGGTGAGCGTCTGCTGCCCGGTGCCGGTTGCGCGCGCCACCCAGAACGGTTGGGTCGCCGGATCGGGGAGTGTGGCGACACCGCTGTGCTCGACGTAGCTGACCGTGCCGTGGGACAGCGACCGCACGGTGGCGTAGCGGCTGCCGGACAGGTACCGCGCGACGTCACCGCTGGGTGCGATGCCGACGAACACCGTCCGGGCGGCGTCCAGGGGTGTGACGCGGATCCGCGTGGTGCCGAGGGTCTGCGCCGGCAGCGCCCAGTCCGGGCCGTCGGCATCCAGCACGATGCCCTCGGCCGTCAGGGCCGGCGCGGCGACGGTGAAGGTCTGGGTCGGGGAGGTGACGTA
The DNA here is from genome assembly GCA_046330955.1 of Kineosporiaceae bacterium. Taxonomy (GTDB): domain Bacteria; phylum Actinomycetota; class Actinomycetes; order Actinomycetales; family Kineosporiaceae; genus JADJPO01. The sequence goes on from JAXLRT010000027.1 coordinate 59,107, forward strand.
GCCGTCGGTCCGACCGAACCGGTCCGCGCCGGCGAGCGCCAGCCCGGCGATGCCCGGACCGGTGGCCGCCAGCACCAGCAGGCTGCCGATGACCACGGCGACGACGCGCGGCGCCGTCCAGCGGTGGTGGACGGCGGCCGGCGCGCTCGTCGCACCGATCACGGGGTCGGGCGAGGGGGGTTCGGTGGCGGCGAGCGCCGCCGTCCCGGGGTCGCGCCCGCCCATGTCGAGCCGGAAGGGCGGGTACTCGTCGGTCATCAGACCGGAGTAGGCGGCCACCCGGAAGACCCAGCGATCGAAGCCGAGGACGATGTCGTACAGGCCACGGGGGTAGCGGCCGGTGACGAGCAGGACGACGGCCGCGACCAGGACGAGGATGCCGACGAGGCCACCGCCGCCCCAGGAACCACGCCAGCGGTCCTCCTCACTCGCGCCGGCCGCCCAGGCGCCACCGCCGACGAGCAGGCCGACGATGATGTAGTGCGGAATGGCCAGCAGCCACCACTTCACCAGCACGAGCCCGCGGGAGAGATGGTCGGGGTAGACGACCTCGAGGTGCGCGGGATAGTCCGGCACCTCGCGCAGGCTGAACGGCGGGTAGCGGTCGGTGCCGAAACCGTTGTTGCCGTAGTAGGAAACCCGCCACGACCACCGCAGCACCCCGACGTTGAAGTCGAAGATCGCCCGGGGGTAGCGGCCGGTGAACAGGATGGCGAAGAAGGTGACCACGCTCAGCACCACGTAGGCCAGCCACAGGAACACAAGGCAGATGTAGTGCGGGACGAGGAGCAGCCACTTCACCAGCCACAGCCATCTCGACAGGGGTTCGTCCAGGACGGCGTCGAGGCGAAGCGGGTACGGGGGATGCGTTGGGGGACGGGGGGTCTCGGGTATCGGCGCTGCAGCTTCCGTGGTCATGTCTCACCTCGCCGCGAGGCCCCGCAGCGGCGCCGGTCACCCGATCGGTGGCCTGTCGTGCGCTGCGCGCACCCGCAGTTCATCGAACGGTTCTCGCCCCACCTCGCGGGTCTCTGACCTGTCGTCGCGCTCGGCGGCGGGTCAGGGGCTGCCCCCTCCGACCGGCGCAGGTGGACCTGCGAGGTATGCACCGGTCGATCCGGATTCGAGCCTAGGCGCGTGATCGTCCCACGGCGATTCGAGGTGGACGTCGCGGTCGTCACAGCGCGGGGGACGCGCCGACTCCCTGGTCACGTAACCTCGTCGCGGTGACGCGGAGGCCGTCCCCCGTGGTCTCGCAGACATTCGCCCGTACCGTGAGCGAGGGTCGGTGACCGAACCGTCCCCGGGCAACGAGAGGACGTCGAGGCCATGACCGGCTCCCTGACCGTCGTGAACGGGCTGATCTTCGACGGGCACGGCCCAGACCTGGTCGAGGCGGACGTGCGCATCGAGGGCGGCCGGATCGCCGAGCTCGGCCCGGGCCTCGGCGCGAGCGGGCGAGTGCTGGATGCGCGCGGGCGGGTCGTCGTCCCGGGGTTGATCGACTGTCACTTCCACGCCTACGGAACCAGTCTGGACATGCTCGAGCTGGCCGGCAGCAGGCTCAGCTACGTCGCCCTGCTCGGGGCGCAGCGGCTGAGCCGGGCGCTGCACCGCGGGTTCACCACCGTGCGCGACGTGGCGGGCGGCGACATCGGGCTGGCGCAGGCGATCGCCGAGGGCGTGATCACCTCGCCGCGGTACTACTACACGGGCGCGGCATTGAGCCAGACCGGTGGCCACGGCGATCCGCGTGATGCCCGGCTGGACCTCTGTTGCGGCAACCAGCACGACACCGAGGTGGTCGACGGCGTCGATGCCCTGAGAGTCGCTGTGCGCGAACGCATCCGGACCGGGGCGCATGCCATCAAGATCATGGCCTCGGGCGGGGTGGTGTCACTGTCCGACCCGATCCGGGTGCCGCAGTACAGCGCGGAGGAGATCCGCGTCGTGACCGAGGAGGCGGGCCGGCGGGGGCTCTACGTCGCGGCGCACGCCTACTCTCCCGAGTCGATCGTGCACGCGGTGACCAACGGCGTGCGCAGCATCGAGCACGGCAACCTGCTGGACGCCGCGACCGCCGCGCTGATGGCCGAGCACGGCAGCGTGCTGGTGCCGACGCTGGTGACCTACCGCGTGATGTCCGAGCGGGGCGCCGAGCTGGGCATGGCCGAGGTGGCGCGGCGCAAGAACGACGAGGTGCTGGAGGCCGGCCAGCGGGCGGTCGAGCTGGCCATGGCCGCCGGAGTCGTGGTCGGGTTCGGCACCGATCTGATGGGGGAGCCGGAATCCGAGCAGCTGCGCGGGGTGCAGCTGCAGCACGAGGTGCAGG
>JAXLRT010000028.1:0-58245 GCA_046330955.1 Kineosporiaceae bacterium
GGTACATCCACTGCAACTGGACGGCGGTCGCCGTCGTCCCGTCACGCAGCCGCAGCACGGTCTTCAGCGTCGGGTCGTGCGAGACGGTGTGCAGGCTGGTGACCGGCCGATCGACGCTCAAGTCGCGGGTGAACCCCTTCTGCTCGATCAGCTCGAGTACCAGTGCGGTGGTGCCCATCTTGAGATAGGAGGCCACCTCGCAGAGGTTGGCGTCCCCGATGATCACGTGCAGCCGCCGGAACCGGTCCGCGCTCGCGTGGGGCTCGTCCCGCGTGTTGATGATCGGCCGCTTGAGCGTGGTCTCGAGGCCGACCTCGACCTCGAAGAAGTCCGCCCGCTGGCTGAGCTGGAACCCGCTGCCGGTGCCCTCCTGGCCCCGGCCGACTCGCCCGGCGCCGGCGAAGACCTGGCGGGAGACGAAGAACGGCGTCAGGTACCGCACGATGTCGGCGAACGGGGTGTCGCGGCGCATCAGGTAGTTCTCGTGAGTGCCGTACGAGGCGCCCTTGTTGTCGGTGTTGTTCTTGTAGAGGTTCACCGTGCCCAGGCCCGGGTTGGCCGCGATCCGGCGCACCGCCTCGAGCATCACCCGCTCGCCCGCCTTGTCCCACAGCAGGGCATCGCGGGGGTTGGTGACCTCGGGGGTCGAGAACTCGGGGTGAGCGTGGTCGACGTAGAGCCGGGCGCCGTTGGTCAGGATGATGTTGGCCAGGCCCGGATCGTCGGGGGCATCGGTCAGCTGGCTGGGGTCGGCGGCGTCCCGCGGGAACTCCCAGCCGCGGGCATCGCGCAGCGGGGCCTCGTCCTCGTAGTCCCACCGGGCACGTCCGGCCCGGCTGCCCAGCGGGGCCGCGTAGGCGTTGACCACCTGGCTCGACAGCAGCATGGCGTTGGCCGCGGGGTCGCCCGGAGCCGAGACGCCGTACTCGGTCTCGATCCCCATGACCCGCCGCACGCTCATGACCCCACCCTACGAGGCGGGTGTGACAACTGCCCGGGACGAGCGAGTGGCCCTGCCGACAACGGGGGCCCGCACGGGGCTGACAGACTGGGGCGGTGAGCGATTCGTCCCCCGTCGTGGCCCCGCCCTCCCCCTCGAGTGCCTCGTCACCCTCGACCAGGGTGCCGGTCGCGGCGGCTGCCGATCTGATCAGCGTCGTGATCTTTGTGCTGCTCGGTCGACGGGCGCACGACGAGGGGACCGTCCTGACCGGCACGCTGTCGGTCGCCTGGCCGTTCCTGACCGGGACGGCGCTGGGCTGGGCCGGCGTCCTGGCGCGTCGCGGGCACCCGGCGTCGCTGCGCGCCGGCCTGGCGATCGTGGTGGCCACGGTCGCCGTCGGCATGACCCTGCGGCACCTCACCGGCGGCGGCGTCCAGGCCTCGTTCATCGCGGTGGCCACCACCTTCCTGGCCCTGTTCCTGCTCGGCTGGCGGGCGCTGGCCGCCCGGCGTCGCCCGGCAGCGAGCCTCGTCGACGACGCTCGGCGGTGAGTCCCGGCGGTGAGTGAGGAGCTGGTCGCGCTCTACGACCCGGACGATCCGGTCGGGCGCGTCGTCGGGGCGGCCCCGCGCTCGCGGATGCGGGCCGAGAACCTGCCGCACGCGGCGTCCAGCATCGTGGTGCGGCGCCCCGACGGGCGGATCCTGGTGCACCAGCGCGCGGCGTCCAAGGATCTGTGGCCCAGCCGGTTCGACCTGGCGTGCGGCGGGGTCGTCGCCGCCGGCGAGAGTCCGCTGGACTGTGCGCGTCGCGAGCTGGCCGAGGAGGTCGGCATCGAGGGAGTTGCGCTGCGGCCGCTGCTGACCACCTGGTACCGAGACGAACGCACCCACGGCCTGGTCTTCCTCTACGAGACGACCTGGGACGGTGACGTGCACTTCGCCGACGGTGAGGTCGCCGAGGCCTGGTGGCTCGACCCGGCCGAGCTGGACGCCTGGCTGGCCGACGAGAGCCGGGTCTTCGTGCCGGACTCGAGCATGCTCTACCCGATGCTCGGCGAGCCGGTGCTGGACGACGGCCCCTGGCCGGTCGGCGCCACGGTGCTCTACCGATTCGGACGTCAAGGGCGGGCCTCCTTCGTGCGGCCGGCGACGGTGATCGCCGACGGCCCGGACGAGTTGGTGCTCTGGATCGCCGAGGGCACCCTCACGGTGCGCGAGATCCACCAGGACGGCCGCGACCTGCGCGACGCGCCGTTGACCGAGCGGGCCACGGGGCCGCGGCGCCGGGCCAGCGGGCGGTGGCGCAATCACGGCATCTACGTGCGGATCCCGAGCGAGCCCACCGGCTGGGCGGTGTGGCACTTCTTCGATGCCCACGGCCACTTCAGCGGCTGGTACGGCAACCTCGAGGCGCCGCAGCTCCGCCGCCGGACCGCGCGGGGTTCCTACCTGGTCGACACCGCCGATCACGCCCTGGACGTGTGGGTGCCCCGCCCGCACTCCCCCGGATCACCGCTGCAGCCCGAGTGGAAGGACGAGGACGAGTTCGCGGCGTTCACCGGCCTGCCGCACCGCTGGCCCGCCGAGCAGGCCCCGGTGATCCGAGCCGCCGGCGAGCACTTCATGGCCCTGGCCCGAGCCGGTGCCTCGCCGTTCGACGGCTGCTGGACGACGCCCCCGGCCGAGACGATCCCCCAGGCGGTCCTGCCCCCGGACTGGGACCTGCCCCATATCGCCGGAGAGTGAAACCTCTGGGGTGATCCGGGTTGGGTTGTCGGCGAAACCTACGATGAGGGCGTGTCGACCCGTTCGCCCTCGCGGCTGCTCACGCTGATCACGCTGTTCGTGCTCGCCGCCGGCGGGCTCGCCGGGTGCACCGAGGATCAGCCCACGGGGATCGAGGTCGGTGCGGTCGAGCGCGCCACCGTGACCGAGGTGGTCGAGGCCCCAGCCACCGTCACGGCCCGGGCCAGCGCCGCGGTCACCGCCCCGGCCGCGGCGACGGTGGTGAGCCTCGCCGTCCACGATGGTCAGCGGGTCAGCGCCGGGCAGGAGCTGTTGCGGCTCGACAGCCCCTCGGCTCGCAGCGCGCTGCACCAGGCCGAGCAGGCGGACGCCGCGGCGTCCGGGGCCGGGCGAGTGAGCCTGCCGCGGGCCGACCTGTCGCTGGTCGACCGGGCCGAGCGGACGGCGGACACCGCGTTCGCCCAGGCCCGCGCGGCCGCCGAAGCCTTGCCCGCCGGAGCCGGACGCAGTGCCGCGCTGGCCCAGCTGGCGGTGGCCCAGGCCGACCACGCGGCGGCCCAGCGCGCCGCCCGGCAGACCGTCGGGCAGCTCAACGCCGGGCTGGGCCGTCTCGGACGCCTCGCTGCCTCGCTCGCCGAGGCGCAGCGGGCTCAGACCCGGGCTGCGGTGATCGGCGCACAGGCTGCTGTCGACGCGCTCACCGTGCGGGCGCCGATCGCCGGCACGGTCACCTTCGGCGGGGCCGCGCCGTCCGGCTCGTCCGGCGCGACGGGCGCCGACCTCTCGGCGGCGCTCGACCAGGTGCCCTCCAGCCTGCGGGCGCAGGCCCAGTCGTTGGTGGGCGGGTCGGGGTCGACCGCCTCGATCGTCACCGACCTGGCCGTCGGCACCCCGGTATCGGCCGGGTCGGCGCTGTTGACCATCACCGACGTCTCCGAGCTCGGCCTGGCCGCCTCGGTCGACGAGACCGATGTCGTCATGGTGCGGGTCGGCGTCACCGCCGAGATCGAGCTCGATGCCCTGCCGGGTATGCGCTACCCCGCCGTGGTGCGTTCGGTCGACCTGCAGCCGACCACGTCCGCCCGGGGCGGGGTGACCTACCAGGTGCGGCTGCGCCTCGACCCGAAGGGCCCGTCGCGCACCGGCCTGCGCCCGGGCATGTCGGCGGTGGCGCGGCTGAACGTCCGCACTGCCGAGGACGCCGTCTCGGTGCCCGCGGCGGCGGTGTTCCGCGACGAGAGCGGGGACGCCGTGTGGCTGGTCGGCGACGGCGTGGCGCAGCGTCGTCCCGTCACGCTGGGGGCACAGGGGGCCGAGCGGATCGAGATCACCAAGGGGCTCGCCGTCGGCGACCGGGTCGTCATCCGGGGCGCGGACAAGGTCGGCGCCGGCCAGCGGGTCACCCCGTGAACCCACCGGCCCCACCGGAGCTGGCTGCGGTGGCCGCGGTGGAGGCGATCGACGTCCGGCGCACCTATCAGGTCGGTGCGGTGGAGGTGCAGGCGCTGCGGGGGGTCTCGTTGCGGGTCGCGGCGGGCGACTACGTGGCGCTGATCGGGCCGTCCGGGTCGGGCAAGTCGACCCTGATGCACCTGCTGGGGCTGCTCGATCGGCCGACGTCCGGGCAGCTGTTGGTCAACGGTCGAGACGTGCGCACCCTGGACGACGACGGGCTGGCGGCCCAACGCAATCGCACCATCGGCTTCGTGTTCCAGGCGTTTCAGCTGCTGGCCCGCACCACGGCGGTCGACAACGTGGCGCTGCCGTTGATCTATCGCGGAGTGGGGCGGCGCGAGCGTCGCGATCGAGCCGTGGCCGCGCTGGAGGCGGTCGGGCTGGGGCACCGCCTCGATCACCGTCCAGCGCAGCTGTCCGGGGGTGAACAGCAGCGGGTGGCGATCGCGCGAGCCCTGGTCGGCGACCCGGCGCTGCTGCTCGCCGACGAGCCGACCGGCAACCTCGACACCGCCACCGGAACCGAGGTCATGGCGATCCTGGAGCAGCTCAACCACGAGCGGGGTGTCGCCGTGATGCTGGTGACCCACGACCGCGAGGTCGCCGCCCGTGCCCGGCGCCAGGTGCGGATGCGCGACGGCTTGGTGTTGGACGACGCGGTGCTCGACTCGGTGTCGAACGACGCGGTGGTCGACATCACCACCCGCGACGTCATCGCGCCCGACGTCACCGGGGAGTCGGCCCCGTGAAGCTGGGTGAGGCCTTCGCCTCGGCACTGACCGCCCTGCGCGCCAACCGGTTGCGCAGCGCGCTCACCATGCTCGGCGTGATCATCGGCGTCGGCGCGGTGGTGATCCTGGTGGCGATCGGCAGCGGCGCCAAACGCGAGGTGGAGCGTCAGGTCGAGGGGCTGGGGTCGAACCTGATCCTGGTGGTTCCGGGGCAGGTGCAGTTCGGGTCGGCCCCGGCGCTGAGCCGGCTTCAGCTCGAGGACGTCGCGTTCCTGGGCCGGGTGGTCGGCAATCGGGACGCCGTGGCCGCCACCGTGTCGTCAGGTGAGCAGGTGCGGGTGGGCGGCCGGTCGGTGTTCGCCACGGTGAACGGCACCACGGAGACGGTGCCCCTGGTGTTCGACCGGCCGCTGGCCCGCGGCCGGTACCTGTCCGCCGGGGACGTCGAGACCCGGCGGCGGGTCGCCGTCCTGGGTTCGCAGACCGCGCGCACCCTGTTCGGCGACGTCGACCCGGTGGGACGTCAGGTCACGGTCGCCGGGGTGCGGTTCCGGGTGATCGGGGTGTTCACCGAGATCGGCTCGACCTTCGGGGTGAGCCGAGACCTCGAGGTGCACGTGCCGGTCACGGCGGCCCAGCGGCTGTTCGGGGTGGACCGGATCGACGCCCTGGCGGTCAAGGCCCCCAATCTCGACACCATCGATGCGCTGCAGTCGCGGATCATCGCCGCGCTGGGCGACAAGTACGAGGGCGAGACCTTCTCGGCGGTGACCCAGACCCAGATCCTGGGCACCGTCGGCAGCATCCTCAGCCTGCTCACCGTCGTCCTGGCGGCCATCGCCGGCATCTCGCTGGTGGTCGGCGGGGTGGGCGTGTCGAACATCATGCTGGTCTCGGTGCGCGAGCGAACCCGCGAGATCGGCCTGCGCAAGGCGCTGGGAGCCCGGCAGCGCGACATCCTGGCCCAGTTCCTGGTCGAGGCGGTGGTGCTGACCACCATCGGCGGCGTGATCGGGATGAGCGTCGGGGTCGGCGCCGCCCTGATCGCCGACCGGTTCACCGAGTTGCCGGCCGAGATCGCCTGGTGGTCGCTGGCCCTGGCGTTCGGCGTCTCGGTGGCGGTCGGCGTCTTCTTCGGCGTCTTCCCCGCCCGCCGCGCCGGCGCCCTCGAACCCGTCGAGGCCCTGCGCACCGAATAGCCCCCCGACGCAGTCAAGCATCCCCACCCCCGACAAGAACCTGCTCATGCTCCGCGGGCGCCGGCCCATGCTCCGCAGCGGACCGATGTGGGCCACCGCAGCGGAGCATCGCGAGTCACCAGCGGAGCATGAGCGGGTTTTGTCGGGTGGGTCAGGGGTGGTGGGTCAGAGGTGGTGGGTCAGGGGTGGGTCAGAGGTACTGGCCGGTGTTCGCCACGGTGTCGATGGTGCGGCCGGGCTCGGTGCCCTGCTTGCCCTGGATGATGGTGCGGATGTAGACGATCCGCTCACCCTTCTTGCCCGAGATCCGCGCCCAGTCGTCGGGGTTGGTGGTGTTGGGCAGGTCCTCGTTCTCCTTGAACTCGTCCACGCAGGCGATCAACAGGTGGTCGAGGCGGATGCCGCGCTGGCCGGTCTCCAACAGATCCTTGATCGCGGTCTTCTTGGCCCGGTCGACGATGTTCTGGATCATCGCGCCGGAGTTGAAGTCCTTGAAGTAGAGGATCTCCTTGTCGCCGTTGGCGTAGGTGACCTCGAGGAACTGGTTCTCCTCGGTCTCGGTGTACATCCGCTCCACGGTGCGCATGATCATGGCCTCGACCGTCGCAGCGGCCGCGCCGTCGTTGGCGGCCAGGTCGACCGGGTGCAACGGCAGGTCGGCGGTCAGGTACTTGGAGAAGATGTCCTTGGCCGCCTCGGCGTCCGGACGCTGGATCTTGATCTTCACGTCCAGCCGGCCGGGACGCAGGATGGCCGGGTCGATCATGTCCTCGCGGTTGGAGGCACCGATCACGATCACGTTCTCCAGCCGCTCGACACCGTCGATCTCGCTGAGCAGCTGCGGCACGATCGTGGTCTCGACATCGCTGGACACCCCGGACCCCCGGGTGCGGAACAGCGAGTCCATCTCGTCGAAGAACACCACGACGGGCGTGCCCTCGGAGGCCTTCTCGCGGGCGCGGGCGAAGATCAGCCGGATGTGCCGCTCGGTCTCACCGACGTACTTGTTGAGCAGCTCGGGGCCCTTGACGTTGAGGAAGTAGCTCTTGGCCTCCTTCAGCCCGCGGGCCTCGGCGGCCTTCTTGGCCAGCGAGTTGGCCACCGCCTTGGCGATCAGGGTCTTGCCACAGCCGGGCGGGCCGTAGAGCAGGATGCCCTTCGGCGGCTTCAGCCCGTGCTCGCGGAACAGGTCGGGGTGCAGGAAGGGCAGCTCGACGGCGTCCCGGATCTGCTCGATCTGCGACGACAGGCCACCGATGTCCTCGTACTCGATGTCCGGCACCTCTTCGAGGACGAGCTCCTCGACCTCGGCGCGCGGCACCTTCTCGAAGATGAAGCTCGACCGCGGGTCCATCGTGAAGGCGTCACCGACGCGCAGCCGCTGGCCGATCAACGGACCGGCCAGGTGCACCACGCGCTCCTCGTCGGCGTGGGCCACGACCAGGGCACGGTCCTCGTCGAGCAGTTCCTTGAGGATCACGATCTCGCCGGTGCGGTCGAACTCGCGCGCCGCCACCACGTTGAACGCCTCGTTGAGCATGACCTCCTGGCCCGGGCGCAGCGTGTCCAGGTCGATCGAGGGACTCAGCCCGACGCGCATCTTGCGCCCCGAGGTGAAGATCTCGACCGTGCCGGCCTCCCCCTCGTCGTCCGCCTCGCTCACGGCGACGATCACCCCGAAGGTGTTCGGCGGCTGGGCCAGCCGGTCGACCTCGGCCTTGAGCGCCACGATCTGATCGCGGGCATCGCGTAAGGTGGAGGCCAACCGGTCGTTCTGAGATGCCAGCTGCGCCACCTGCGCCTGGAGCCGGGTCACCTCGGCTGCACCACTCGACGGATCCGATCCAGACGACTCGTCGTTCCTGCTCATCGCGGGCACCTCCCGTCGTTGCTCGTGGAGTCGATTTCGACCCTAACCCCGATGTCCGACAGGCCGCCTCACGACAACGCGGGGATCCCGCGAGACGTGCCTGATCGTCTCGTTCGTCGTCGCCATTGCCGAGAAACGACCATAACCGCACGGCCCTCGGCACCTCCAGGGGCCGGGTACCAAAGCACGCTGTGTCGTAGCCCACGGGCGTTGCGTGGGCAGGTCGGACTCGCCGCGCGCCGCGTGGTCAGCCCTGCTCCGTCTCGTCCACCGGCTGCACCGCCCGCACCGTGCGTCGTACCTTCTTGATCGACACCGGGCGTTCGCCGACATCGGCCGGCGACCACTCGCCGTCCGAGGACCACTCGTCCCAGGCGGCCTCGGTCTCGGCGGTCGCCTCCCGCGTCGGTCCCGGCCGGACGCCGCCGCCGCGGCGGGGCGGTGACCCCATCGGCCATCCGCCGGCTGGTCAGCAGGAAGCCGGTGTGACCCACCATGCGGTGTTGCGGCCGGACGGCGAGCCCCTCGAGGTGCCAGCCACGCACCATCGACTCCCAGGCGGCAGGCTCGGTATAGCCGCCGTGACCGCGCAGCGCCTCGGCCAACCGGGACAACTGGGTCGCCGTGGCTACGTAACACACCAGCACGCCCCCGGGTGCCAGCACCCGGCCCACGGCCTCGAGGCACTCCCAGGGGGCGAGCATGTCGAGGACGACGCGGTCGACCGGTTCGAAGGATTCCTCGCCCTGCCATGCGGTCAAGCCCTCGACCAGGTCTGCGACGGTGAGCCGCCAGGCCGGATGCTCGGCGCCGAAGAACGCCTCGACGTTGGCCCGGGCGATGGTGGCGAAGTCGGCGCGGCGCTCGAAGGAGTACACCCGGCCGCCATCGCCCACGGCCCGCAGCAGCGACATGGTCAGCGCCCCGGAGCCCACCCCCGCCTCGACCACCCGCGCGCCCGGGAAGATGTCGCCCATGGCCACGATCTGGCCGGCGTCCTTGGGGTAGACCACCGCGGCCCCGCGCGGCATCGACAGGACGTAGTCGGCCAGCAGGGGGCGCAGCGCGAGGTAGTCGACGCCCGCGGTGTTGCGGACCACCCAGCCCTCGGGGCGACCGATCAGCTCGTCGTGGCGGAACAGGCCACGGTGGGTGTGGAACTGGCTGCCGGGGGTGAGGGTGATGGTGTGCAGCCGTCCCTTGGGATCGGTCAGCTGGACCCGCTCGCCGGCACGCAGCGGCCCCCGACGACCTGCAGCGCCGGTCGGCTCCGTGGCGGTCATGGCCGGGGAGTCTAGACGGCTCGTCATGCCTGCCCGCCCTCTCGGCCGTCGAGACGGGCCTGGATGTCCGTTCCGTACAGCACACCGACGACGCGCCCCGCCGGGTCGAGCACCGCGTACTCGTGGTGTGCGGTGGCGCGCAGGTGCTCGAGCAACGCCTCGCCGTCCAGGGTGATCGGCACGGTGGCGTGTGGGGGCAGGGATCGGCCGACGGCCTGCGCCGGGGTCACCGCCAGCCGCTCGGGGGGCACCGAGGCCAGGGCACGGCCGTCGACCACGGCCACGGGTCGGGCGTCGGGCCCGAGCAGCACGATCTGCTCGGCGCCGGTCGTCTGGGCCAGGTGCAGCACCTCGGACAGCGGGCTCGCTGCGGCGACCGCCACCGCCGGCCGGACCAGCTCACGCACGCTGAGGGTCGGCGTCCGTTGGCGCCACCGCCCGATGGTGAGGGCGCTCGTGGCCCCCTGCCAGAGCATCCAGGCGATCAGGAGCATCCAGATCGCCGAGGTCAACGAGGGGATGCGACCCGCGAGCAGCGGGCGCCCCACCGCCCAGAAGGCCAAACCCGCGGCCACCAGTCGACCGGTCCAGCCGGCGGAGACCGTGCCGAGCCCTCGGTTGCCGCTCACCTTCCAGACCAGGGCCTCGAGAACCCGGCCACCGTCCAGCGGTAGGCCCGGGAGGGCATTGAAGATCGCCACCACGGCATTGGAGTAGATCAGCCCGATGAGCAGCAGCTCGGCCACGCCGCCGTCCGCCACCAGGGGTTGCAGCAGCAGGCCGACGACAGCCAGCAGGGCGTTCATGCCGGGGCCGACCACACTCACCAACGCGCTGCGGCCGGGCGTGGTCAGGTCGGCGTCGAAGGCGGTGTGACCGCCCCACAGGTCCAGCACGATGTGCGACGGTGGCGTGCCCACGGCGCGCGCTGCGACCGCGTGGGCGAGTTCGTGCAGGAAGACCGAGGCCAGCAAGAGGCAGGCGGCGCCGAGGGCGACGAGAATCGCCACCGGCCCGGCGTCGGGTAACCGGCCGCGGACCGCCGGCGTGTACGTGACCGTGATGAGAGCCGCGATCACGAACCAGGACGGCATCAACAGGACCGGCGCCCCCAGCACGGTGCCCAGCCGGATGCCGCCCCGGGCGCCCGGAGCGGTGTCGTCGATGATCGGTCTCGCCACGTGCTCGACTCTACGTCCCACCCCTGACAATGGCCTGGGCGTGGCCTGTGCGGCGTGACCGCCGGTGGCTCGGTGCCCGGCACCGAGGATCAGTGCGCACCATCGGCGGGTCGCCCGGCACGGTTCCTCCCCGAGCACAGCGCAACCCGGCGACGCCGTCGCTCAGAGGCGATGCTGTCGGTGGTCGCACCTAGAGTGCGGGACATGACGACGGCTGAGCTCATCGCCACGCCACCGGCGCACGGTGACCCGATGCCCCGTCTGTCGCCCTCACGGGCCGCGGACTTCATGCAGTGCCCGTTGATGTACCGGTTCCGGGTGATCGACCGGCTGCCCGACCGGCCGACGCCGGCGGCGGTCCGCGGCACCGTGGTGCACGCCGTCCTGGAGCGGCTGTTCGACCTGCCCGCCGCCGAGCGTGACCTGGCCGCGGCCGAGAGCATGGTCGAGAGCCAGTGGCAACGGGTCCGCGAGGCCTCGCCCGAGCTCGCCGAGGTGTACCAGTCCGATCCCGACGGCGTTTCGCAGTGGTTGACCGGGGTTCCGGCGTTGCTCGCGCGCTGGTTCGAGCTGGAGGATCCGACCCGGCTCGAGCCCGCCGAGCGGGAGCTGTACGTCCAGACCCGGTTGGACGACGGACCTCCCGGTGATCCCGGCGCAGGCCTGATGCTGCACGGCTACGTCGACCGGCTGGACGTCGCACCGGACGGCCGGGTGCGGGTGGTGGACTACAAGACGGGCCGGGCACCGCGGGAGGCCTACGAGGCGAAAGCCTTGTTCCAGATGAAGTTCTATGCGCTGGTGCTGTGGCGGCTGCACGGGGTGGTGCCGGCCGTGCTGCAACTGGTCTACCTGGGCAGCGGCGAGATCCTGCGCTACGCGCCCGATGAGGACGAACTGCTCGCCACCGAGCGCAAGTTGCGCGCGCTCTGGGCGGCCATCGAACTCGCCGTCCACACCGGTGACTGGCGCGCCTCCCCCGGGCGGATGTGTTCTTGGTGTGCGCATCAACAGCTCTGTCCCGCCTTCGGGGGCACTCCGCCGCCGATTCCCGGGCGCGCGGCCGAGCTGGTGGCCGACCCGCAATCCTCCGCGCTGCGAACCCCTGGCCTCGAGGAGGAGTGACCAGGGAACCCTGAGCCGGGGTTCAGGGGTCACCCCGGATGTTCAACCGCAGGCGCGCTGCCAGGCTGGCGCCGTCACCCAGCAACGCCCCCGGACGTGCCCGGGGGCATCACAGAGAGGCACTACCCGTGGCGACACACAGGTCGGAGATCGAGCCGGTGACGGGGGTCGAGCAGAGCTCGCAGGTCATCGCGTACGCGGAGGGGCTGACCAAGGTCTACGGGTCCGGTGAGGCTCAGGTGAACGCCCTCGACGGCGTGGACGTGAGCTTCGACCGGGGCCGTCTCACCGCGATCATGGGGCCGTCCGGGTCGGGCAAGTCGACCCTGATGCACTGCATGGCGGCCCTGGACAGCCCCACCTCGGGTCGGATCGTCATCGACGGACTCGAGCTCGCCGGGCTGAAGGACGCCGAGCTCACCCGGCTGCGCCGGGATCGGTTGGGATTCGTGTTCCAGTCGTTCAACCTGGTGCCGACCCTGTCGGCTCGGGAGAACATCACCCTGCCGCTGGACATCGCCGGGCGGCCGGTCGACCCGGCCTGGTTCGACATCGTGATCGACACCATCGGGCTGCGGGACCGGTTGAGCCACCGGCCGAATCAGCTGTCCGGCGGGCAGCAGCAACGTGTGGCCTGTGCCCGAGCGTTGGTGAGCCGGCCCGCCATCGTGTTCGCCGACGAGCCGACCGGCAACCTCGACTCGCGCGCCAGTGCCGAGATCCTCGGCTTCCTGCGGCGTTCGGTGGACGAGTTCGGCCAGTCGGTGGTGATGGTGACCCATGAGCCCTCGGCAGCGGCCTATGCAGACCGGGTGCTCTTCCTGGACGACGGCCGCATCGTCGACGAGTTGCTCGCCCCGACGGCCGACAGCGTGCTCGAGCGCATGCGCGGCTTCGACATGGCCACGCGCCGCAGCTGACGGGGACGATCATGACCAAGTTGACCTTGGCCGGAGTGCGCGGCCACATCGTGCGCTTCCTGCTCACCGCCTGTGCGGTGATGCTGGGCGTCTCGTTCGTCACCGGCACCTTCGTGCTGCGTGACAGCATCGACAGCACCCTGAAGAACCTCTTCGCCCAGGGCCTCAAGGGCGTCGACGTCGAGGTCCGGGGAGTCGAGGCGAAGGGGCAACAGGGCGGCGGCGCCACCCGGGCGCCGCTGCCGCTGACCCTGGAGAAGAAGCTGGCCGCGGTACCGGGCGTGAAACGCGTGGCACCCGATCTGCAGGGCAGCGTGTTGATCGCCGGTAAGGACGGGACGGCGGTGCGCAACGGGGGCGCTCCCTCGCTCGGATTCGCCTTCCGAGCCGACGACCCGTCGTTCCGGCTGTCGGCCGGGCGTGGCCCGACCGGCCCCGGCGAGGTGGCGGTCGAACAGGCGACGCTCGAGAAGTCGGGGCTGCACCTGGGCGATCGCACCCGGGCCGTGGTGGGCGACCAGGTGCGCTCGGTCACGATCACCGGTGAGGTGGTCTTCGGATCGCTGTTCGGTGCCACTGCCGTGCTCGTTGACGAGGCCTCGGCACGCTCGGCCTTCGCCGCCGACGGCACCGTCAGCGGGTTCGCGGTCACGGCCGACGGGGTCAGCCAAGAGCAGCTGCGTGCTCAACTGAGCACGGTGATTCCGGCCAACGCCGAGGCCGTCACGGGCGCGACCATCGACGCCGAGACACAGAAGAGCCTGAAGACCGGCCTGGGCTTCTTCACCACGTTCTTGCTGGTGTTCGCCGGGGTCGCCCTGTTCGTGGGCGCCTTCATCATCTTCAACACCTTCTCGATGCTGCTGGGGCAGCGCACCCGAGAGCTCGCCCTGCTGCGCGCCGTGGGTGCCTCCCGCGGGCAGATCCTGCGCATGGTGCTGGGTGAGGCGGCGGTGATCGGCCTGCTGGGCTCGGCCCTCGGGATCGGGCTCGGCATCCTGATCGCGATGGCGGCCAAGGCCGGCATTCGGTTCGCCCTGGGGGCCTCGATCGGTGACGACCTACCCATCGGCGCCGGCACCGTCGGCTGGAGCGTTCTGGTCGGGGTGCTCGTCACCCTCGCAGCAGCGGTGATCCCCGGTCGGCGGGCCTCGCGCATCGCGCCCGTCGCGGCGATGCGCGACGACCTGGTGATCGCACCGAAGGGCCTGCGCCTGCGCGGCTCCCTGGGGGGTGCTCTGCTGGTGGTCGGGGTCGCCGGACTCGCGTTCAGCGTCACGCGGGAGGACCCGAACTGGCCGCTGGCCGGGCTCGGTGCGGCACTCGCCGTCCTGGGTGCGCTGATCGCCGCCCCGTTGACCACGCGACCCGTCGTCCGGCTGATCGCCTGGCCGTTCGCGACCTTCGGAGGCGTGGTGGGCCGCTTGGCGCGGGAGAACTCGCTGCGCCTGCCCCGGCGCACCGCGCTCACCGCCAGCGCCCTGATGATCGGGCTGGCCCTGATCACCGGGCTGTCGGTGATCGCCCAGAGCGTCAAGGCGAGCGTGTCCGACATCGTGAAGTCCGAGCTGAAGTCCACCTTCGTGCTCTCCGCCGGCGGGCAGTCCATGGTGCCGGCCTCGGTGGCGCCCGCGGCGGCGAAGCTTCCTCAGGTCGCCTCCGTCGCGGCGCTGACCGGGGTCGGGGTGCAACTGGCCGGGTCGGACTCGTTCGCCATGGCGACCGAACCCGGTCCCCTGTTGGACAACTTCGACCTGACCGCGAAGGCAGGTGACCTACGGTCGCTGGATCGCACCCACATCCTGGTCAACCAGACCAGTGCCACCAAGCACGGCTGGACGGTCGGGCAGCAGGTGACGGCGCGAGTGGCGACGTTGCCGGAACGGGCGGTCACCATCGGCGGCATCTATGCCGACAGCCAGTTGCTGGGTGAGCTGGTGATCGATCGGTCGCTGTACGACGAGGCGGTGCCAGTCAGTGCGCGCGGTGACTTCGCCTTGTACCTCGCAGCGAAGCCGGGTGCCGACGTCGCGGCGCTGCGGTCGGAGCTGACCGCCCTGGTACAGCCCTACCTGGTGGTCTCGGTGCAGGATGGCGCCGAGTACGTCGACTCCTCGGCGTCCCAGGTCGACACCCTGCTGAACCTGCTCTACGTGATGTTGCTCTTCAGCGTGGTCGTGGCCGTCCTGGGCATCGTGAACACCCTGGCACTGTCGATCATCGAACGCACCCGTGAGATCGGGTTGCTGCGAGCCGTCGGCCTGGGACGGCGGCAACTCGCCGGCATGATCACGATCGAGTCGGTGGCGACGGCGGTGTTCGGTGCCGTGCTCGGGGCCGGTCTCGGCCTGGCCCTGGGAATCGCGCTGCAACGCGGCCTGACGTCACAGGGACTCGAGATCCTGTCGGTGCCGTGGCTGGGCATCGTGGGCATGCTGCTGGCGGCGTCCGTGGTGGGCGTCCTGGCGGCGGTGCTGCCGACCATCCGGGCGGTGCGGCTCAACGTGCTGGATTCGATCGCAACGCCCGACTGACCCGAATCCGTGATCACAACGAGAGGGTGGTTTCGACCCAGGTAGCGGGTCGAGACCACCCTCTCGTCGTGATCAATCAAGGGCATCGGCTCGGAATGTCGGCGTCGTTGCGTCCACAGCGAGGCGATGACACCTCATCATCCACAGGTGCGGTGGTCGGCGCCCTGCCCGGGGCCGTCACGACGGCAGGGTGGGGTCATGGATCCACGAGAGCGCGCACCCGGGTGTGCCGACGAGCAGTGCGGGGTGTTCACCGCCGAGGACGCCGTGGCGTCGGGCTGGTCGAAACGCCAGGTCACCCGGCGCCTGGCCGCTGGGCGGTGGCGCAGGGTGCTCGGGCGAGGGCTCGTGGTGCATCCGGCCCTGGTCGGGGCCGGGCAATTGGCCTGGGCGGCAACGCTGACCTGGCCCGAGGCGATCGTGGCCGGCTCGACGGCTGCGGCGCTACACGGCTTCCCGGTCGAGGCGACGATCCCGGTCGAGGTACACACCACGATCCGCCGCCGACCCATCGCGGGGCTGACGCCGCACCGCCGCATCACCGGCATGGACGAGGTCGAGCTCGTGGCGGGGGTCCCGGTCACGTCGGTCGATCGCACGATCGTCGATTGTCTCGGGTTGTTCGGCTGGGGTGAGGCGCTCGACCTGTACGCCTGGCTCAGCAGTCGCGAGCTGATCACGCACGACCGTTTGCTGAGCCTGGCGCACCACCGCATCGGGTGTCACGGATCGGCGCAGCTGAGCAGGCTGTTGACCTTCACCCGGGACGGCGCCGTGAGCCAGGCCGAGGACCGATTCCACGGCATGCTGAGATCCGCCGGTCTGACGGGCTGGGTTGCGCCGCCGCGATCTCGGACGGCGACGGCATCATCGGTGTGGTGGATGTGCTGTTCCGCGGCGAACGCGTCGCCATCGAGATCGATGGACGCCGCGCGCATACGGACGCGGAGTCGTTCCGTCGCGACCGTCGCAAGCAGAACCGACTGGTGAACGCCGGATATCGCGTCCTCCGGTTCACGTGGTGGGACCTCGTCGAACGGCCGGCCGCCGTCCTCCGGGAGGTCCTCACCGCCCTCGAAGCCGCCCGCCTCTCCGCCTGACACGCCGACCCCGCCCTCTCTGGTCGCGTTCAGGGGGCGGGTTAACCCAGGAGGGGGGTCGAGTTGGCCCGGTGGGAGTGATCGCGGGGTGGGGATCGGGGTCAAGGGGGCGGGTTCGACCCAGGAGGTGGGTCGAGATCGCCCGGTGAGAGTGATCGCGGGGTGGGTGATCGCGGTCAGGGGGCGGGTTTAGCCCAGGACGGGGTCGAGTTGGCCGGGTGGGAGTGATCGCGGGGTGGGGATCGGGGTCAAGGGGCGGGTTCGACCCAGGAGGTGGGTCGAGGTGACCCGGTGGGAGTGATCGCAGGGTGGGTGATCGCGGTCAGGGGGCGGGTTTAGCCCAGGAGATGGGTCGAGGTGGCCCGGTGAGGGTGATCGCACGTGGGTGATCGGGGTCCGGGGGCGGGTCCGACCCAGGAGGGGGTCGAGTTGGCCCGGTGGGAGTGATCGCGGGGGTGGCTGATCGGGGTCAGGGGGCGGGTTTAACCCAGGAGGGGGTCGAGGTGGCCCGGTGGGAGTGATCGCGGGGTGGGGATCGGGGTCAAGGGGCGGGTTCGACCCAGGTGGTGGGCCGAGATCGCCCGATGAAGGTGATCATCGGGTCGTCGAGAGGTCAGGGCCGTGTGGCGGCGACCAGGGGCAACAGGTCGAGGGGGTGGACGCCCTCGAGCGTCGTGAGCACCGGACCGGTGGTGTGACCGGTCAAAGTCACCAGGTGCTGGACGCCGATCACGGGGACGCCGGCCGCCGCCGCGGAGGCGATCCCGGTGGGGCTGTCCTCGATCGCCACGCAGTCGGCCGGCGCCAGCCCCAGGCGGCGGGCGGCGAGCAGGTACGGCTCGGGGTGCGGCTTGCCGTGCCGCACCTGGTCACCCGTGACCACGGCCGCGAAGGCATTCGGCGGCAGATCGGCGAGCACGGCCTCGGCGAGGCGGGTCCAGGACATGGTGACCAACGCGTTCGGCACCCCCTCGACGGTCAGCGCCGCCAACAACTCCCGTGCCCCCGGCCGCCATGGCACGTGATCGAGCACCCGCTCGACGACGCCGTCCAGCAGGATGTCGACGATCTGCTCCGGCGGCAGCGGCACCGGCCCGTGCAGCGCGATGTAGCGTGCCGAGACCAGCAGGTCGTTGCCGACGAGGGCGTGAGCGTGCTCGTCGGACCAGACGCCACCGTGCGCGGCCACCAGCGCGTACTCGCAGGCCATCCAGTACGGCTCGGTGTCGACCAGGGTGCCGTCCATGTCCCACAACACGCCGGCCGGTAGGGCGTCACTCACGACAACGGGTCGCATGCTCGGCGGGGCAGCCCGCCCGGCCTGCCGCCGGTAACGGCCGCCGGCACTCAGGTGGCATTGAAGTACTTCGCCTCCGGGTGGTGCACCACGAGCGCATCGGTCGACTGCTCCGGATGCAGCTGCAGCTCCTCCGAGAGCTTGACCCCGATCCGCTCCGGTCGCAGCAACGCGACCATCGTCGTCCGGTCCTCCAACTCGGGGCAGGCCGGGTAACCGAAGGAGTACCGCGACCCGCGATAGCCCTGCCGCAGGATGCCCGCCAGGTCGGCGTCGTCCTGCTCGCCCAGCCCCAGCTCGCCGCGGACCCGTGCGTGCCAGTACTCGGCGAGTGCCTCGGTCAGCTGCACCGACAACCCGTGCAACTCGAGGTAGTCGCGATACGCGTTGGCCGCGAACAGGTCTGCCGTCGCCTCGGCCACCCGCGAGCCCATGGTCACCAGCTGGAAGGCGATCACGTCCGGACCGCCCAGCCGCTCGGCCTCCTCGCGCGAGCGGAAGAAGTCGGCCAGGCACAGCCGCCGGTCGCGGCGCTGCCGCGGGAAGGTGAACCGCGCCCGCTCGGTGCCGGGCTCTCCCCCGCTCGCCTCGATGCCGTCGCCCCCGGCATGGTGCAGCACGATCAGGTCGTTGCCCTCGGACAGGCACGGGTAGTAGCCGTAGACCACGGCCGCCTCGAGCAGCCCGTCGGTGGCCACCCGCTCCAGCCACATCCGCAACCGGGGCCGGCCCTCGGTCTCGACCAGTTCTTCGTAGCTCGGCCCGGACCCGCCGCGCGAGGCCTTCAGCCCCCACTGCCCCACGAAGGTGGCGCGCTCGTCGAGATAGGCCGCGTACTCCGCCAGTGCGATGCCCTTGACGATCCGCTCGCCCCAGAACGGTGGCGTCGGCACCTCGAGGCCGCGCGCGACGTCCGAGGGGGTGGTGTCGTCGAGCGCGGGCGTGTCCGGCGCCGACCGGGACGACGCGCGCACCCGCCGGGGCCGCAACGCCGGCAGTTCGGCCCCGGGGACGCCGCGGCGCACCGCGACCAGCGCGTCCATCAACCGCAGTCCCTCGAAAGCGTCCCGCGCGTAACGCACCTCGCCCGCGTAGACCTCGGCCAGGTCGTTCTCGACGTACGCCCGGGTCAACGCGGCCCCGCCGAGCAGGACCGGCCACCGCGTCGCCGTCCCCCGGGAGTTGATCTCCTCGAGGTTCTCCTTCATCACCACGGTCGACTTGACCAGCAGCCCGGACATGCCGATCACGTCGGCATCGGACTCCTCGGCGGCCCGCAGGATCTCGGAGATCGGCTGCTTGATGCCGATGTTCACGACCCGATATCCGTTGTTGGACAGGATGATGTCGACCAGGTTCTTGCCGATGTCGTGCACATCGCCCTTGACCGTGGCCAGCACGATGGTGCCCTTGCCCCCGGGGCCGGCCGAGTCCTCACTCGGGATGTGCGGCTCGAGGTGGGCCACCGCGGCCTTCATCACCTCGGCCGAGGTGAGCACGAACGGCAGCTGCATCTCGCCGCGCCCGAACAGGTCGCCGACCGTGCGCATGCCGTCCAGCAGGTGATCGTTGATGATGTCCAGCGCCGCCCACCCCTGGGCCAGCGCGGCGTCCAGGTCGTCGGTCAACCCCTTGGACTCACCGTCGATGATCCGACGGGCCAGCCGCTCCCCCAGCGGCAGTGACATCAGCTCGGCGGCTCGATCGGCCCGCATCGAGGCGGCGTCCACCCCCTCGAACAGCTCCAGGAACCGGGCCAGCGGGTCGTACACCAGCGCCCCGGACGCGTCGTACCGCCGCTGGTCGTAGACCAGCTCGCGGGCAACGGTCAGCTGCTCGTCGGGAATGCGCGACATCGGCAGGATCCGTGCGGTGTGCACGATCGCCGAGTCGAGCCCGGCCTCGATCGCCTCGTGCAGGAACACCGAGTTCAGCACCACCCGCGCGGCGGGGTTCAGCCCGAACGAGATGTTCGAGACCCCGAGGGTGGTCTGCACCTCGGGGTAGCGCGCCTTGACCTGGCGGATCGCCTCGATGGTGGCGACGCCGTCGCCGCGCGTCTCCTCCTGACCGGTCGCGATCGGAAACGTGAGGCAGTCCAGCAGGATGTCGCTGGTGCGCATCCCCCATCCGCCGGAATCCGTTGCCCCGGTGAGGGTTTCGACCAGCCGGACGGCGACCGCCACCTTGTGCTCGACGGTGCGAGCCTGGCCGGTCTCGTCGATGGTCAGGGCGACCACCGCGGCGCCGTGTTCACGCACCAGCGGCATGATGCGGCCGAACCGGCTGGCCGGCCCGTCGCCGTCCTCGAAGTTGACCGAGTTCACCACGGCACGCCCGCCGACCAGCTCCAGACCTGCTTGCAGCACAGCGGGTTCGGTCGAGTCGAGCACCAGTGGCAGGGTCGAGGCGGTCGCCAGCCGGCTCACCACGGCCTTGGCGTCGGCCACCCCGTCGCGCCCGACGTAGTCGACGCAGACGTCGAGCAGGTGGGCGCCGTCGCGCGTCTGTGAGCGGGCGATGTCGACGCACTCGTCCCAGCGCTCGGCCAGCATGGCCTCGCGAAATGCCTTGGAACCATTGGCGTTCGTGCGCTCACCGATCGACAGATACGCGGTGTCCTGGCGGAACGGCACGTGCTGGTAGATGCTCGCCACCCCCGGCTCGGGGTGCGGTCGCCGAGCCGCCACCGGCCGCCCGCCGACCCGTTCGACGACGTGGCGCAGATGCTCGGGGGTGGTGCCGCAGCACCCGCCCACCAGGGCCAGGCCGAAGTCACGGGTGAACACGTCGTGGGCGTCGGCGAGTTGCACCGGCGTGAGCGGGTAGTGCGCGCCGTCCCGGGTCAGTTCGGGCAGGCCCGCATTCGGCATACAGGTCACCGGGATGCGCGAGTGCCGCGCCAGGTGACGCAGGTGCTCGCTCATCTCGGTCGGACCGGTGGCGCAGTTCAGGCCGATGGCGTCGATCCCGAGCGCGTCCAGGGCCGTCAACGCCGCGCCGATCTCGCTGCCGACCAGCATGGTTCCGGTGGTCTCGACGGTCACCTGAACCAGGATCGGCAGGTCGGCTCCGGTCGCCGTCAGGGCCGCTGTGCCCCGATGACCGCGGCCTTGGCCTGCAACAGGTCCTGGCTGGTCTCGACCAGCAGCGCGTCGGCGCCGCCGTCGATCAGGCCGAGACACGAGGCCTGATAGGCGTCGCGCAGGTCGGCGAACGGGGCGTGCCCCAGGGAGGGCAACTTGGTGCCCGGGCCGATCGACCCGAGGACCCAGCGGCGGTGTTCGGGGGTCGAGTAGGCATCGGCCGCCGCCCGCGCCAGGCGCGCGCCGGCCGCTGACAACTCGGTGATCCGGTCGGCGATCTCGTACTCGGCGAGGTTGGGCAGGTTGGTGCCGAAGGTGTTGGTCTCGACGCAGTCCACGCCGACCTCGAGGTAGGCCTCGTGGACCGAACTGACGATGTCCGGGCGGGTCACGTTGAGGATCTCGTTGCACCCCTCGAGCCCCTGGAAGTCCTCCAGCGAAGGGTTGGCTGCCTGCAGCATGGTGCCCATCGCGCCGTCGGCGATCAGGACCCGGTCGCCGAAGGCCTGGCGGAAGCCGGGCCGGCTCGCGGTCGGGGGCCCCGAGGTCTGGGGCAGGGATGCGGACAGGGACGGGTCTGGTGCGGAGCGCTCGCTCATCGGCGCCAGTCTACGAGGGGCGGCCACCGGACGAGGGACCGCGCACCACCTCGCTCGCCGTTGGCCGCGGACAACGTTGGCAATCTCATCCCGGCAGTCCCGGCCGGCAGCCCGATCCACCCGCCAGAATGTCAACTGTGCATCGTCCCCTGCTGCCCTCGCCCGCGCATGCCGTGCGGTTGATACGCCCCGGCGCCACCATCGCGACATCCGGATTTGTCGGTATCGGCACCCCCGACCACCTGCTGGCCGCACTCGCCGAGCGCTTCGCCGACACCGGTGAGCCGGGTGACCTCACCCTGCTGTTCGCCGCGGGTCAGGGCGACGGCAACGTCCGCGGGCTCAATCGACTCGCCGCCCCCGGGCTGTTGGGCCGGGTGATCGGAGGCCACTGGGGCCTGATCCCCAAGGTGGCGCAGCTCGCCGTCCAGGGCAAGATCCAAGGCTGGAACCTGCCGCAGGGTGTGATCAGCCACATGTACCGCGACATCGCCGCGGGCAAGCCCGGCACCCTGAGCAGGATCGGGCTGCACACCTTCGTCGACCCGCGCCACGACGGCGGACGGATCAACGACATCTCGACCGAGGACGTCGTCGAGCTGGTGACACTGGGCGGCGAGGAGTTGTTGTACTACAAGACGTTCCCGATCGATGTCGCCCTGTTGCGGGGCACCACGGCCGACGAGAACGGCAACATCACCATGGAGCGCGAGGCCCTCACCCTCGATGCCCTGGCCATGGCGATGGCGGCACACAACAGCGGCGGCACGGTGATCGTGCAGGTCGAGCGGCTCGCCGAGGCGGGCACCCTCAATCCGCGACTGGTCAAGATCCCGCACGTCCTGGTGGACGCCGTGGTGATCGCCGACCGTGAGCTGCATCCACAGACCTACTCCACGCCGTATTCCGCCGCCTACGCGCACCGGTTGCGGGTTCCGTTGAGCACACTGGAGCCGATGCCGCTGGATGCGCGCAAGGTGGTCGCCCGGCGGGCGGCGCAGGAACTGCCGCTGGGCGGGGTGGTCAACCTGGGCATCGGGATGCCGGAGGGAGTGGCCGCCGTGGCCGCCGAGGAGGCGGTGCTCGACCTGGTCACGCTCACCGCCGAGCCGGGGGTGATCGGTGGCGTGCCGGCGTCCGGGCTCAATTTCGGGGCCGCGGTCAACCCGGAGGCGCTGATCGATCAGAACCAGCAGTTCGACTTCTACGACGGTGGCGGGCTCGACCTCGCGGTACTGGGCATGGCGCAACTGGACTCCGACGGGAATGTGAACGTCTCGCGCTTCGGCAACCGGCTCACCGGCGCCGGAGGCTTCATCAACATCAGTCAGAGTGCGCGCACGGTGGTCTTCACCGGCACCTTCACCGCCGGCGGCCTGCAGGTGAGTGTCGGTGACGGGCGGCTGACCGTCGAGCGTGAGGGGCGCCATCACAAACTGCTGCCCCGGGTGGACCAGATCACCTTCAACGGCCGGCACGCGGCCACGGGGCAGCGGGTGCTCTATGTCACCGAACGTGCGGTGTTCCGCGCCACATCCGCCGGGCTCGAGCTCACCGAGATCGCCCCGGGGGTGAACCTGCAGCGTGACGTGCTCGACATGATGGACTTCGCTCCCCGCGTGTCCCGCGACCTGCGCCAGATGGACGAGCGCATCTTCCGAGATGAACCCATGGGCCTGCACGACCTGCTGGACCACGGGGCCTAGGGTGACCGTAGGCTGGGCCGGTACGTGACCGGCCGCTGCGGAGGGAGACGGCGTGAGCGAGCGAGCGCAGGGTGACGGCGCGCTGCCCACGCTGCGCGACCCCGTGATGCTGGCGGCCTTCGAGGGCTGGAACGACGCCGGCGAGGCGGCCAGCGGCGCGGTGGCCCACATGCAGAACGTCTGGCAGGCCACCCCGCTGACCGAGTTCGACCCGGAGCACTACCACGACTTCCAGGTCAACCGGCCGGTGGTCAGCATCGAGGGCGGACGCCGCAAACTCACCTGGCCGACCACCCGCATCTACGTGGCCAGCCCGCCCGGAGCCGACCGTGACCTGGTGCTGGTGCGCGGTGTCGAGCCGTCGATGCGGTGGCGTGCCTACGTCAGCGAACTCCTCGGCCTGGCGGACGAGCTGGGGGTCACCACCCTGGTCACGCTGGCCGCCCTGCTGGCCGATGTGCCGCACACCCGGCCGATCCCGGTCACCGGCACGAGCGAGCACGCCGCCGTCCAGCAGAAGTTGGGGGTCGAGGCCTCGACCTACGAGGGGTCGACCGGAATCGTCGGGGTGCTGCAGGACAGTGCCACCGCGGTGGGCCTGCCCGGGCTGTCGCTGTGGGCGGCGGTGCCACACTACGTGGGCCAGCCGCCCTCGCCCAAGGCCACGCTGGCCCTGCTGCGCCGGGTCGAGGAATCACTCGACCTGACGGTGCCGCTGGGCGACCTGCCCGAGGACGCTCGCGCTTGGGAGCACGGTGTCGACGAGCTGGCCGAGGAGGACGGCGAGATCGGCGCCTACGTGCGTCAGCTCGAGGACGCCAAGGACACCGCCGACCTGCCCGAGGCCAGTGGCGAGGCGATCGCCCGCGAGTTCGAGCGCTACCTGCGCCGCCGGGGGGACGAACCCAACCGGGGCTGAGCCCGTCGCCCACCCGAGTTCATGATCGCCATCTGATCGCGGTCTGCTCCGGGTTGGCCGGAGCGAACTGCGCTCAGACGATGATCATGGTGTGAGTCGGACGCCGAGCAGGGCGTCGACGGTGCGGCTCACCAGGTCGCCGGCGTCCGGCGAGGACGACGCCGCCGCGAGGGTGGCATCGGCCCACCCGTCGACCAGGGCCAACGCGCCGGGTGCATCGAGGTCGGTGGCCAGCCGGGCACGGACGCCGGCCAGCACGGGCGCCGCGTCGGCCCCGACCACCCGGGCCACGGCCTCGCGCCAGCGGCCCAGCCGGGTCCGCGCGGCGTCCAGGTCGGCGGCGGTCCACTCCCAGTCGCTGCGGTAGTGATGGTTCAACAGAGCCAACCGGATCGCCGCCGGTTCCTCCCCGGCGGCACGCAACCGGGAGACCAGCACCAGGTTGCCGCGCGACTTGCTCATCTTGTGGCCGTCGTAGCCCACCATTCCGGCGTGCGCGTACACCTGCGCGAACGGGTACTGCCCGGTCAGGGCGTGGGCGTGGGACGCGCCCATCTCGTGGTGCGGGAACGCCAGGTCCGAGCCGCCGCCCTGCACATCGAAGGACATCCCCAGGTGTTCCAGCGCGATGGTGGTGCACTCGATGTGCCAGCCCGGGCGCCCGCGGCCCAGGGTCTCGCCGTCCCATTCCGGCTCGTCGGGGCGGGCCACCCGCCACAACAACGGGTCGAGCGGGTGCTTCTTGCCCGGCCGTGCCGGATCGCCACCCCGCTCGGCGAAGATGGCCATCATGGCGGCGTCGTCCAGGTGGGACACCTCACCGAAGCGTGGGTCGGCGTGGATCGCGAAGTAGACGTCGCCGTCCGGCTCGCCGCCGTGGCCCGGCACGGCGTAGGCGTGCCCCGAGGCGATCAGTCGCTGCACCGCGTCCACCACCAGGGGCAGAGTGTCGATCACCCCGAGGTACCTCTCGGGCGGGATCACCGACAGCGCGGCCATGTCATCGGCGAACAGCTGGGTCTGCTGCACCGCCAGGTCGTGCCAGTCGACCCCGGTGGCGCTCGCCCGCTCGAGCAGCGGGTCGTCGACGTCGGTGACGTTCTGTACGTACCGCACCGCGAGCCCGGCGTCCCGCCAGGCCCGGTTGAGCAGGTCGAAGCCCACGTAGGTCGCGGCGTGCCCCAGATGCGTGGCGTCGTAGGGGGTGATCCCGCAGACGTACATCCGGGCAGTGGGTCCGGCGGCGGCGAGGCGCAGCTGGCCGGTGGCGGTGTCGTGCAGCCGGACGGCCGAGCCCTGTCCGGGCAGATCGGCGAGGGTGGGGGCGGGCCAGCGGGTCACGAGGGCGAGCGTACCTGGCGGTCACGGCACCGCCGGGCGCAGCTCAGAACGCCGGCCAGGGAATCGCCGGACGCCGCGCCCCGGGCCGCGGGAACCGTCCGGCCTCGCGCAGCTGCTCGATCCGCTCGACGGTGCGCCGCACCTCCTCGACCGAGAGCAGGTCGGCCAGGTCCTGCCCCAGCTCGCCGTCCAGGGCCGCTTCGAGCCGGGCGATCGGCTCCAGCGCGTCCTGGTCGAGCCGGCGGCCTGCCCACCCCCACAGCACGGTGCGCAGCTTGGTGTCGACGTTGAACGTGAGCCCGTGGTCGACGCCTCGTAGCCGGCCGTCGCGCTCGCGCATCACATGCCCGCCCTTGCGGTCGGCGTTGTCGACCACGATGTCGAAGACAGCCATCGCCCGCAGCTGTGCGTCGTCGGCGTGAGCCAGCACCACCGCCGACCCGTCGTAGCCCTCGGCCTCGATCACCCGCAGCCAGCCGGACGGCACGGCGTCGGCGGCCACCACGTCGATCACCCCACCACCCGGTTCGGCCATCTCGTCCGGAGCGGCGCCCTCGATCCAGGCCTGCACGCTGCCCGGGCCGTGCGGCCCGTCACGCAACACCGTCGGGGGGACGACGTGCCAGCCCGCCGCGGCACTCAGCCGGTAGGCGGCCACCTCACGGCGGGCCAGGGTCTGCGCCGGAAAGTCCCACAGCGGCCGCTCGCCCCGCACCGGCTTGTACACGCACCGCCGGCTCACGCCGTCCGTGGTGCACATCGCCAGCAGGGTTGCGTTGCTGGCATCGACCAGCCGGCCCACGACGTCCAGGTCGCCGCGCGCGAGGACGTCGAGCAGCTGCTCGTCGCCGGTCACGGGGAGCATCGGGCGTGACCGGGATCAGCGGCGATAGCCGTTGGCGCGGGGGCAGATGTGTCCCTCGGCGTCCAACGGCCCGGAACAGAACGGGCACGGTGGGCGCCCGGCCGCCACCACGGCCAGGGCACGCTTGGCGAAGGCCCGAGCGAGGCCGCCGGTGAGGCTCACCCGCAGGATCGCGCCCTCGGCGTCGTCCTCGGCGGCCGGTGCCGGCGGGGTGCCCTCGGTGTCGTCGTCCTCCTCGACCTCCGGGGTCAGCCCCTCCGAGTAGCACTCGATCACCACGCGCTGGGCATCGACCGCCCAGGCCAGGCTCATGGCGCCCACCCGGAACTCCTCCTCGATGGGAGCCTCCAACGGGGCGTTGTCCTCGGCGTCGGCGGGCGCCATCGCCGGCACCGGGGCATTTCCCCCGCTGCGGCGCAGCACCTCGTCGAGCAGCTCGTCCACCCGCTCGGCCAGGATCGAGACCTGCGCCTTCTCGAGAGCGACGCTGGTGATCCGGGTGCCCGAGCGGGCCTGCAGGAAGAACGTGCGCGAGCCGGGCTGCCCCACGGTCCCGGCGACGAACCGCTCGGGGGGGTCGTAGTCGAACAGCTGCGGCATTCCTCGACCCTATTAGGTGGTGGCGGTTCCCGTCTCGCCGCCGACGGTGGCGTCCGAGGACGTCGCGCGCGTCGAGCGCGAGCCACCGGCGCCGCGCCGCCGCCGGGTCGGGCGCGGCACCAGGGCGGCCAGGTCGCCGCCGCTGTCGTTCATGCGCAGCACGAACGGGCGCAGCGGGGTGTACCGGATCACCGAGACCGAGGCCGGGTCGACCGAGATCCGCTGGAAGGCATCCAGGTGCATGCCGAGGGCATCGGCCAGGACTGCCTTGATCACGTCACCGTGCGAGACCGCGACCCACAGCGCGTTCTCACCGTGCTCGCCGGCCACGGCCGCGTCGTGTCCGCGGATCGCCGTCACGGCACGGTGCTGCATGGTGAGCATCGACTCACCCTCGGCCCCGGGAAAGGTCGCGGCCGAGGGGTGGGCCTGCACCACCCGCCAGAGCGGGTCCTTGGCCAGCTCCTTCAACGGCCGTCCGGTCCAGTCCCCGTAGCGGCACTCCCCCAGGGCCTCGTCGGGGTGCAGCTCGGGACGGCGCACCGGCTCGCGGGCGTCGAGCAGCCCCTGGGCGGTCTCGAGACACCGCTGCAACGGGCTGGTCACGACGGCGGCCAGCGGGAGGGCGGCGAGCCGGACGCCGAGCGCGCTGACCTGGGCCTGTCCGACCTCGTCCAACCCCACCCCGGGAGTCCAACCGGCCAGGACACCGGAGGCGTTGGCCGTCGTCCGGCCGTGACGCACGAGCAGGACGGTGGGCACGTGCAGGAGCCTAACCCGGCCGAGCCGCTGGTGATCTCAGCTGGTGGTGAACTCGGTGGCGCCGAGGTCAGGTCGCGCTGAGCCAACCGGCGCCCAGCGCCCCGATGACGATCAGGCCGACCGCGATCCGGTAGCCGACGAACACGGTGATCGGGTGTTTGGCCACGAACTGCAGCAGCCAGGCGATCGAGGCGTAGGCCACCACGAAACTCACCACGGTGCCCACGGCGAGCGGCCCCCACCCGACGACCGAGGTGTCGATGTCCTTGAGGGTGTACAGCCCGGCGCCGGTCAGGGCGGGGATGGCCAGGAAGAACGACAACCGCGTCGCCGTGACCCGATCGACGTCCTGCAGCAGGCCCGCGCTGATGGTGGCGCCCGACCGGGACACCCCCGGCACCAGGGCGATGCACTGGGCCAGCCCGATGATCACGACCTGGCGCAGCGTGAGATCGGCCTCGCCGTACTTCTGTCGGCCACGCTTCTCGGCGAGGTACATCACCCCGCTCCAGGCGATCAGGGCGCCGGCCACCACCCACAGGCTGCGCAGCGGCCCTTCGATGAGGTCCTTGAGAGCCAGCGCGGCGACCACGATGGGGGTCGACCCGGCGATGACGTACCAGGCGAACCGGTAGTCGTGGTCGGAGCGGTGTTCCGGCGAGCGCAACCCACGCACCCAGGCGCCGAGCAGCCGGGCGAAGTCGGCCCGGAAGTACAGGAAGGTCGCCACGATGGCGCCGAACTGGATGATCGCGGTGAACGCGGTGACCGCCGGGTCGTCCACGGGTTGCCCGAGCAGCTTCTCGGCGATGGTCAGGTGACCGGTGCTCGAGACGGGCAGGAACTCGGTGAGTCCCTCGACGACGCCGAGGATCACGGCGTCCAGGTAGCCGAGCGGATCGCTCACGAGGACAGCCCCGCCCGCTCGACGGCTTCGACCATGGTGCGCAGCGTCTGCAGCCGATCCGGCAGCGAACCGGCCATCGGCACCACGCTGAGCGTGGTGACCCCGGCCTCGGCGTACGCGTGCAGCCGGTCGGCGATGCGATCGCCGGTGCCCAGCAGGGCGGTGGAGTCCAGCAGCTCGACCGGCAGTGCCTCGGCAGCCTCGAAGGGCCGACGATCCAGGTACAGCTCCTGCACGGTCTCGGCGACCTCCTCGTATCCCATGCGGCGCACCAGCGCGTTGTAGAAGTTCTGCTTGCGGCTGCCCATGCCGCCGACGTAGAGCGCCGTGTAGAGCCGGACGGCGTTCGCGGCCTCGGCCACGTCGTCGCCCAGGACCACCGGCACGGTGGGGACGACGTCGAACCCGGCCAGGGGTGCCTCGGCGGCCGCCCGGCCGGCGGCCACCCGGGCGGTGCGGATCGGGTCGATCGACAGCGCGGCGTGTTCGGGCGAGAAGAAGACGCCGAGCCAGCCGTCGGCGATCTCGCCGGTCAGCGCCAGGTTCTTGGGACCCACGGCGGCCAGGTAGACCGGGATCGTCTCGCGCGCCGGGTGCACGGTGAGTTGCAGTGCCTTGCCCGGTCCGTCGGGCAACGGCAGGGTGTAGTGGCGTCCGGCGTGCGTCAGCTTCTCGCGGCGCAACGCCGTCCGGACGATCTCGACGTACTCGCGGGTACGGCCCAATGGGTCGTCGAACCGGACGCCGTGCCAGCCCTCGGAGACCTGCGGACCGCTGACCCCCAGGCCGAGGCGGAACCGGCCACCGGACAGCGAGTCCAGGGTGGCGGCCGTCATGGCCGTCATCGCCGGGGTCCGTGCCGGGATCTGCATCACGGCGGCGCCGACATCGATCCGCTGGGTCTGGGCCGCCACCCAGCTGAGGATCGTGGGGACGTCGGACCCGTAGGCCTCGGCGGCCCAACAGACGGCGTAGCCGAGACGGTCGGCTTCCTGGGCGAGGACCAAGTTGTCCTTGTCGTTTCCGGCTCCCCAGTAGCCGAGATTCAGTCCGAGCTGCACGTCCTCGACCCTAGCGGGGCAACCTGTGTCCCCACTGTGAGACGCCGATGGCGGTAGGTTGCGAATCGTGGAGGAGCGCACGGTCGGTCACAGCGGTCTACGGGTGTCGCGCTTGGGTCTGGGGTCGCTGACCTGGGGTCGCGACACCGACGAGCACGAGGCGGCCGAACAGGTCGTGGCGTTCGTGGAGTCCGGGGGCACCCTGCTGGACACCGCGGCGTCCTACGGGGACGGCGCGGCGGAGGCCCTGATCGGCAAGCTGCTGTCGTCGGTGATCTCGCGCGAGGAGGTCGCCATCTGCACCAAGGCCGGGGCCTCGCGCCGGGACGGCCGGTTGCGGACCGACCCCTCCCGCCGGGCGCTGCTGGCCGATCTGGATTCCTCGCTGCGCCGGCTCGGCACCGATCACGTCGACCTGTGGCTGGTGCGCGGCTGGAGTGACGGCGTGCCGCTGGAGGAGACGCTCGCTGCGCTGGGCTCGGCGGTGGCGACGGGCCGGGCGCGATACGTCGGCGTCTCGAACTACTCGGGGTGGCAGACCGCCCACGCCCACACCTTGGCTCGGCACGCGCTCGGCGCCCCTGTCGAGCTGGTGGGCGCAGAAGTCGAGTACTCGCTGGTTCAGCGTGAGGCCGAGCGCGAGCTGTTGCCGGCGGCGCGGGCGCTGGGCATCGGGGTGCTGGCCTGGTCGCCGCTGGGCCGGGGCGTGCTCACCGGCAAGTACCGGGGCGGGACGCCGGCCGACTCCCGCGGGGCCTCACCGCACCTGTCGGGGTTCGTCGAGCCGTATCTGGACGCGCGGTCGCGGCGGATCGTGGACGCCGTCGTGATCGCGGCGGACGGGCTGGGGGCCGCACCGCTCGAGGTCGCGCTGGCCTGGGCCCGCGACCGGGCAGGGATCGCCTCGCTGCTGCTCGGGGCGCGCACGGCAGCTCAGCTGCGTGCGGCGCTGGCCAGTGAGGAACTCGAGCTACCGGCCGAGATCCGGACGGCGCTGGACGAGGTGTCGCTGGCCTGAGCGCCAGGAACTCGACGGCGTGGTTCGACGGAGCCAGCGCGGGTGCTCAGCGCGCTTCGGCGTCCTCGAGATCGTCGCTGACCTCGTCGAGCTCGTCGACGACGTCCTCGTCCAGGTCGTCGTCGTCCAACTCGTCGTCGTCGAGGTCGTCGTCGTCCAGGTCGTCGGCGTCCTCGGTGTCGTCGTAGAGGACGAACGGGGTGACCTCGTCGTAGGCGGTGTAGAGCGCCTCGTCGTAGGTCTCGAACGCGTCGGCCAAGGTCTGGTAGGCCGCGACCACCGCGGGGTCGGCCTCGCCCTGGCGTCGTCCGGCCGCCTGCAGGTGAGCCTCCAGGGCTGCCATCAGACGATCGAGTGCAGCCCGCGGATCCGTCGTCATGGCATGACCGTAGCGGTTCGTGGTGACATTGGCGTGATGACCGAGCTCTCGACTCTCTTCGCCCTGCATCCGGTGGATCCCCTGCCCGAGGATCTGCCGGACTCTCGGGCTGAGTACGAATACCGCGTGGTCGCCTTCCGCCCCCGGGTCAGCCGGCAGGAGGCGCAGTCGGTGCTGGCCGATCTGGCCGAACACGGCCACTGGGAGGTGGCCCGGGTACGGCTGTACCTGGGTGGGGTGCGGCGGGCCTGGATCCGGCGTCGGATCATCCGCGTCGTGCGCACCGCCTGAGGCCGGACCTGCTGGTGGACAAGAGTTTCCGGCTACCGGTGCGCCGGGTGGTGATCGAGCCGGACGAGGCCCTGGACGCCGCCGCGTGGCCCGCGACGGTTCCCGCCGTGCGCCGGTTGCTGGCCGCCGGCGAGCTGGACCTGGGCCCGGCGACGGTGCTGGTCGGCGAGAACGGCAGCGGCAAGTCGACGGTGGTCGAGGCGCTAGCGATGGCGTTCGGCATGAACCCCGAGGGCGGCTCGACCCTGGCCCGCAACATCAGCCGGACGTCCGAGTCGCCGCTGCACCGCAGCCTGCGTGTCGAGCGGGGTATCGGCGCCAGTCGCTGGGGCTTCTTCCTGCGGGCCGAGACCATGCACGGCTTCTACACCTACCTCGAGGACAACCCGGGCACCGGGCCCGAGCCGGCGTTCCACGAGTTCAGCCACGGCGAGTCGTTCCTCGCGCTGATCAGCGACCGGTTCCGCACCCCCGGCTTCTACGTCCTGGACGAGCCGGAGTCGGCGCTGTCGTTCACGAACTGCCTGGTCCTGCTCGCGCTGCTGCACGAACTGGTGTCGACCGGCAGCTCGCAGGTGCTGCTCGCCACCCACTCCCCCGTGTTGGCGGCGTTGCCGGGCGCTCGGTGCCTCGAGCTGGACGACGAGGGCTGGCACGAGCGGGCCTGGCACGAGCTCACCCTCGTCGATCACCACCGCCGGTTCCTGGACGATCCCGCCCACTACCTGCGTGACCTGCGCTGACCCGCTGTGCCAGAGGTGGCGAGGCACAGCCCGAGACAGTGCCACGCCCGTACGGTAGACGGTAGAAATCTCCGCAGGTAGCCTTCTACCATGGGTTTGAACATCAAGAATGAACGGGTGCATGCCCTGGCCAGGCAAGCCGCCCTGGTCACCGGCAAGTCCCAGACGTCGGCGATCGAGGAGGCTCTGGAACGCCTGCTCGAGGCGTACGGGGTCGATCCTGACGCCGCACGGGCGGCTCGCCGGGTCGACCTGGTGCAGTCGCTCGTGGCGGCGTACAACGACGATCCCGGCCGACCCGATCGACCGGTCCGGGCGATCGAGGATCTCTTCGAGGACGCCACCGGAATGCCTCGATGATCCTCGACTCCTCCGCCCTGATGGCCATCGTCAATGCCGAACCCGGGTCCGACCGGTTGCTGCGTCACGCGGCGTCGTCGGGCTGTCAGATGTCGGTGGCCACCTGGCTGGAGGTCTCGATCGTCGCCGACGCGCGGTCCACCGCGCATGGCGTGCGGTTGGACGAGATCCTCGCCGCACTCGAGGTCGAGCTGGTGCCGGTCTCGGTCCGCCAGGGCGAGGTGGCACGGGTGGCCTACCGTCGCTATGGGCGGGGATCGGATTCGAAGGCCAGGTTGAACTTCGGTGACTGCTTCGCCTACGCGCTGTCCGTCACCACCGGTGAACCGCTGTTGTTCACCGGAGACGACTTCACCCACACCGATGTGGCACCTGCGCTGCACAACTGAACGCTGCGGCTCAGCCGGCGATGCGCACCAGCACCAGGCCGGCGAGCACGAGCGCGCTGCCGGCCAGGACGGCGCCCGACGGCCGGCGACGCAGCACCAGCCAGGCCAGCAGCGGCACCATCACCACGCTGGTCTCGCGCAGTCCCGAGATCACCGCCGCCTGGTCCGGCGCCGCGCGCGACAGGGCCAGCAGCACCAGCAGGTAGGCACCGGTGATGCCCGAACCGGCCAGCCACACCGATCCGGAGCGGTAGGACCCGAGCGTGGCACTGACGCCCTGCGTCCGCAGGTCACCGGCCAGCAGCACGGCGGCCACCGGCGCCATGGTGAGCAGCAGGTAGGCGGTGGGTCCGGCATGCCGGATGCCGAACGAGTCGAGCAGGGTGTACGTGGCGATGGCGGCCGAGACCGGCAGGGTGAACGACCACGTGCGGTCGACGTCCGCGCGGGTTCCCGCGGTCAGCGCCACGCCCGCGCCCAGGACGGCCACGCCCAGGGCGGCCAGGCCCCCGGGGGCGCGCCCCACAACCAGGCCGACGCCGAGCACCAGCAGCGGCGCCGTCCCGCGGGCGACCGGATAGCTGCGCTCGACGGGCAGCGCGCGGTACTGCCGGGCCAGGGCACGGAAATAGATCAACTCGGCAGCGGCCGACCCGATCGCCCAGGGGATCGCGGCTCGGCTCGCCTGCCAGGTCACTGCTGCGAACGGCACCAGCACCAGCACGCTGCACACCACCGGGGCGCTCACCGCCGCGCGGTCGCCCCGGACGCTGGCCCGGGCCAGCAGCAGGTTCCAGGCCGCGTGGACGGCGGCCGAGGCCAGCGCGAGGGCGTAGGGGTCGCCGATCAGCTGGTGGCTACCAACCGGCGCAGCACCCGCGTGCCGAACAACAGCGACTCGATCGGCACCCGTTCGTCGACTCCGTGGAACATGCCCGAGAAGTCCAGGTCGGCGGGCAGCCGCAACGGCGCGAAGCCGTACCCGGTGATGCCCAGCTCGGCGAAACTCTTGTTGTCGGTGCCGCCGGACAGGCAGTACGGCAGGACGGCGCAGCCCGGGTCCTCGGCCTGCAGCGCCGCGATCATGGCGTCGACCAGCGAGCCGTTGAACGGCACCTCGAGCGAGATCGACTCGGTGATCGTCTCGATGTCGATGCCGTCGCCGGCGAGTTCACGGATCGTGGCGCGCACCTCGTCCGCGCTGTGACCGGGCAGGTAGCGGCAGTCGATCAGGGCGCTGGCCTCCCCCGGGATGACGTTGTGCTTGTAGCCGGCCTGCAGCACGGTGGGGTTCGCGGTGGTCTGCAGCGTGGCGCCGACCCAACGGGCCGTGGTGCCGAGCGTGGCGACCAGGGCGTCCGGGTCGTCGACCGGCAGGTGGACACCGGTCAGCTCCTCGACGCCCTTCAGGAACGCGCGAACCGTCGGGGTGACCTCGATCGGCCACGGATGGGCGCCGATCCGGGTGACCGCGGCGGCGAGCCGGGTCACCGCATTGTCGGTGTTGATCTGCGAGCCGTGCCCGGCCCGGCCGTGGGCCACCAGGCGCAGCCAGGCGATGCCCTTCTCGGCGGTCTGCAACAGGTAGGCGCGTCGTCCGGCCAGTTCGACCGAGAACCCACCCACCTCGCTGATCGCCTCGGTGACGCCCTCGAACAGGTGCGGATGTTGGCGTTCCAGGAAGCCGGCGCCCCACTGGCCGCCCGCCTCCTCGTCGGCCGGGAAGGCCAGCACCAGGTCGCGCGGCGGGCGGGTGCCGGAGCGGGCGAACTCGCGGACCAGCGACAGGATCATCGCGTCCATGTCCTTCATGTCCACCGCGCCGCGGCCCCAGATGCAGCCGTCGCGCACCTCGGCCGAGAACGGATCGACCTGCCAGTCGGCGGCCTGCGCCGGGACGACGTCCAAGTGGCCGTGCAGCAACAGCGCCGGCCGGCTCGGGTCGGCACCCGCCAGCCGCGCCACCACGCTTGCCCGGCCCGGGTGGGACTCCAGGATGACCGGGTCGAGTCCGACCTCGGCCAGGCTCGCGGCCACGTACTCGGCCGCCCGGCGCTCCCCCGGGCCGGAGTGATCGCCGTAGTTGGAGGAGTCGATCCGGATCAGGTCGCGGCACAACTCGACGACCTCGTCCTCGGCGCGCACCGCCGGCGCAGTGGGGGTCATGGGGGCAAAGCTAGCTGGCGAAACCCCGTCGGGACGGGTGCTCCGCGCGTGCTAATCTCATCTGCGCCGCGGGCCACGAAGGTGGTTTCACGGCGCTCGCACCACACCTCGTCCGGGTGGCGGAATTGGCAGACGCGCTAGCTTGAGGTGCTAGTGCCCTCAGGGGCATGGGGGTTCAAGTCCCCCCTCGGACACGACGAACCCATGTCGACCAGGCTTGTGAGTTGAACCCGGACGATGTGGGTCTACTTGCATCAGGCGCCAGCACAACTCGGATCAACTGGATCGCTAGTCCGACTTATGATTGCCAAATCGGACTATGCTGTAGTGATCCGAGATGAGAGGTGCTCCGATCCATGATCGACGAGACCTCGGCTGTCGAGTGGCCGGCGCACCGTCACGAGGTCCGGCCGTGGCGTCAACGGTTCCGGGCGGGGACCCGGGACGATCGGATGCTCAGCACGATCACGGTATCGCTGCCACCTCTGATCGCGGATCGCTCACTCGTGCTCGACGGCACCCTGGCCGCCGATCTCGAGGCGGCCATGCGCCAGATCACTGCCCTGGACGCCACCCACGACAGCACGTTGCAGGCCCTCGGATTGCTGCTGCTGCGGACGGAGTCCGTCGCCTCGTCGAAGATCGAGTCGGTGGCGGCCGATCTCGATGACTATGCCCGTGCCCTGCACGGCAGCCGCGCGAACGCCTCCGCCAGATCGATGGCGGCGGCCACGGCCGCGTTGGACTCCATGATCGGCACCGTCTACCCAGACCGCCCGCTCGCCCTCGACGACATCCTGGCCGCCCACGGTCTCCTGATGGCCGACGACCCGTCCGAGGCCGACCAGGCCGGACGGCTCCGCGACCTGCAGAACTGGATCGGCGGCAGTGACCACTCCCCCCGTGCCGCGCTGTACATTCCGCCACCGCCCGACACCGTGCCCGCCTACATGTCCGATCTCCTGGCCTTTGCCAACCGCGACGACCTACCCGCCCTGGCGCAGGCGGCGATCGCCCACGCCCAGTTCGAGTCCATCCATCCCTTCACCGACGGCAACGGGCGCATCGGCCGCGCACTGATCAACACGATCCTGCGCCGACGGCGGGCCACCACGCACATCGTCGTCCCGCTCGCCTCGGCGCTGGTCGCCCATCGCGAGCGCTACTTCGACCTGTTGGGGGCTTACCGAGACGGACAGATCCGCCCCCTGCTCGCGACCTTCGCCCAGGCCTGCCGGACCGCCGCCACCGAAGCCACCACGACCGCGACCCGGCTCGAGGCCATTCCCGCGGAGTGGCAGTCGGTGGCCGGGCCATTCCGGTCGGGCAGTGCCGCCGCCAAGCTCCTCGCGCTGCTGCCCACCCAGCCGATTCTGTCCTCCGAGGAGGCGTGCTCCC
Organism: Kineosporiaceae bacterium; assembly: GCA_046330955.1. Lineage (GTDB taxonomy): Bacteria > Actinomycetota > Actinomycetes > Actinomycetales > Kineosporiaceae > JADJPO01. The sequence continues at coordinate 35,977 of JAXLRT010000028.1, forward strand.
TCGTGGATGCGCCTCGCAGCAGCGTGTTCGCAGCGATCGGTCGACTGCACGACAGCGGCGTGCTGCGCCCTCTGACGGACCGGAAACGCGATCAGGTCTGGGGGGCCGGCGCAATCCTCGACGAGCTGGACGACCTCGGTCTGCGGATCGGTCGCGCCAGCCGCTGAGAACTCTCGGGTGGGGGTGCCTCGGTCTGCCCCCTCAGGCCGGCGAATCAGCCCGCAGAGCGTCGGTGAGCAATGCGACCAGCGCCTCCAACTGCACGTCGGTGGTCGAGGAGGCTTCCTCGTCCGAACCGTCCAGCGCCCGGGCTGCGAGGCCCGCCTTGCTGTCGATCAGCTCGGAGATGCGCGCGTCCAGAGTCTGGGCCGCGATGATGCGCCAGGCTGTGACCGGCTCGGTCTGACCGATCCGGTGGCTGCGGTCGATGGCCTGGGTCTGCTCGGCGTCGGTCCAGGACAGTTCGGCCAGCACGACGTTCGAGGCGATCTGCAGGTTCAGCCCCACGCCGGCCGCGGTCAGCGAACACACCGCGACGGCGACGTCGGCGTCCTTGACGAAGCTGTCGATGTTCCGCTGCCGCACCGTGGGCGTCTGGTCGCCACGGATCGAGGCGAAGCGCACCCCCTGCTGGGCGAAGGTCGCCTCGGCGGCGTCCATCACGTCGATGTGCTTGGCGAAGAAGACGACCTTGCCGGCGCTGCGGGCCAGCTGGGCCGCGTAGTCCGCCGCCAGCTCCGCCTTGGCCCGCCCGATGCGGCGCATCATGGTGAACACGTTGTCGCCCGTCTTGGCCGCCTTGGCCTGCTTCAACTCGGACCGGGCCACCCGCCGCACCAGCTCGAGATCGAGACCCTGGACGACGACCGACCGCGCCGCCAGCGCGTTGTGGTACTGCGTCACCATGCGCCGCGCGAGGTCGCGTTCCGCGGCCCGGATCGACCGGCCGGCTGCGCCGTCCAACTCCACGTGCAGGTCGGCGATGCGCCGCGCGGGGATGTCGGCGGCGACATCGACCTTGCGACGCCGCACGATGCCCCGGTCGATGACGCACTGGCGTGCTGAGGCGTGGAACCCCGGATCGGCAGGGGTCAGCCCTGCCTCCTCGAGGGCATGCATCAGCTCCCCCACCGGATGGCTGTCGTCGATCCACCCCAGGAACTGCCAGATCGCCCGGAAGTCCTCGATGTCGTTGATCAGCGGGGTACCGGTGAGCGCCATGAGCAACGGCCGCGCCGTGCGGAACCTGACCCGCTCGGCGAGGGTCAGGACGTTCCTCGAACGTTGCGAGGTCTTGTTCTTGATGAAGTGCGCCTCGTCGACGACCATGCCGCGAAAACCCAGGTTCCCCAACCAGCCGAGATGCCGGTCGAGCACGTCGTAATTCACGATCACGATGTCCGCGAAGCCGTCGACCGTGTCCCCGTCGCCCTGCACCACCGTCGCGCGACGGTTCGGCAGCCACCGGGCGGCCTCACGGGCCCAGTTGGTCTTGACGACGTTGGGCACCACCACCAGCAACGGGTAGGCGTCGGCGGCCTCGGCCGCGAGCAACGACTGGGCGGTCTTGCCCAGGCCGGGCTCATCGGCGAGCAGGAACGTGCGGTGACCGGCAGCGGCCGCGGCGATGAGCCGGCCCTGGTGCGGCATCAGCTCCTCACCCAGAGGCGTGTAATAGGCCGTTGGCGCCGGCAAGATCATGCACGCCGGTGCGGTCGCGCCCGCCCGCTCGAACGAGTCGAGCAAGGGACCGAGCAGCTCCCAGCCGGCGAGGCGGCGCGGTCGGGCCTTGACCGGCCGCGGCGTGGACATGTCCGGCGCGAGGAAGGGATTGGCCAGCTGCCGGGAGGTCACCGACTGCGGGACCACCTGGCGCTCGGTGGTGGCCGTGGTCGGGCGTTCGACTGGCGCCTCCTTCTCGGGTTCCCGTTCGATCCCGGCTGCGCGTAGGAGGTCCTGCTTGCGCGAGCGGGCGCCGTCCGAGATGACGGCGTCCTCGGCGAGCAGCGCGAGCAACCCGGCGTCCCGAACGGCGATCCGGCCGAGGATCGCCGCGATGCCGTCCAGTCGCTTGAGCTGTTCGGCGCGGCGCTTGTCGTTGCCGGTCACGTCCTCGCGGATGCGGGCGCGCTCCTCGCGCAACAACAAGGTGACGGCCTGGAAGGTCGCCCGCACGGTGGGTGTGACCCGGCCACCACGGATCGCCGTCTCGACCTCACGCACCGCTCGGGCGAGGACCGCGGTCAGGTCGCCGCGAGCGCGATCGGGTCGAGGCGTCCGCGGGGCACCCCGACGAGCGCCCGCCGGGCGCTGGCCTGCTCGAGCCACACAGTCCTCCTCTGACATGCCGGGCACGATGGCCGCGGCAGCATGCCGGATCGCCCCGCGAACGGGACGACGAACCGCCCCGCGAACGGGGACGGCGAACCCGCCCCTCGGACGGGGCTGCGCTCGGACACCGAACGACCTGCGGATCCCCCTGAAGGAATGCGTGGCCCAGCAGGCACCCCACGAGCGCCCCGAGTCGGCGACAGGTGGGCTGATGTCCACCGTAGGGGAAGGTACGGCCTCGGACGACCAGTTCAGCCCACGGATGTGACCACCGGAACGCGGAAACCAGCCGATCGCCTAGATTGCCGACATGGATCACCCACCGCTGGCTCGGGATCTGACGGACGCGGCGCAGAACCAGTCGGTGCTCGACCTGGCCTCGGCCCTGCTCGACGGCACCGTGCAGGCCGGGGAGCTCGAGGGTGGCCGGATCGCGGTGACGGCGGAGGCGTCGGCGGTGGCTCGGGCGCGTCGCCGGTTGGCTGCGCTCACCGCACCGGTTCATCTCAGCGTGGTCTGGGCCATGTACGGCGAGACCGGACGCATCCTGCCGCGCACCGAGCACCCGCACGGGGAGGACTTCGTCCGCGAGAAGGTCCGTCAACTCGACTGGCTGACAACAGAGCTACCGGTCACCTGGAACATCGTCGCGGTGGACGACGGCTGCCCGGATCGGCCGTCGAGCGCGGAGGCGATGGCGAAGATCGTGGCGACCGAGGGCTACCCGACCGCCGGGCATCGCAGCGTGACCGTGGTGCGGCTGGCCGACGTCATCGCCCGCCGCACCGATCTCGGCCCGCTCGGGTCGGCGTTGGCGGCCCTGGCCTCGACCGACCAGTCCCGCAAGGGCGGTTCGATCCTGGCCGGGCTGGTCGCCGCGGTGCAGGCGGGCACGCCCTCGGCGTCCGGCACGGTGCGACACCTCATCTGCTCGACCGATGCCGACCTGTCCGCCAATCTGGCGCAACTCGGATCACTCGCCGCGGCGATCGCGACCGGGGACGGCGTGGTCGCCGCCCTCGGCCAGCGCTACGGCATGCCGGACGCCGTCCTGGTGAAACCCGACGGCCCGCACACCGAGCCGCGCAGCACCGGCGGCAAGCCCGACAAGCTCATCATCCTGTTCCGGCATGCGGTGCGGGCGATGCTGATCCCGGCACTGGCGCACGTGCTGGACACGCAGGCCGGTTTCAAGGCCTACGATGCCACCGCGCTGACGCCGGTGCTGCCCCAGCTGGCCTCGTTCCACGAGACGTTCGACGTCGAGTTGCTGATCCGCCTGGCGTCGGTGCACGGGTCACAGGCACTGGCCGTCGAGCCGATCGTGTTCACCGAGGACTTCGCCGCGACCAACTTTCCCTCGGTCGACCCCGGGCCGTCCCACCTCGCCATGGTCCACCAGGTGGTGGACATCTACGACCGGCTGGTCGCCCCGACCGCACCCGCCGTGGGCGAGGCCGCCGCGCTGCTCGACCTACTGCGCACGCTCGATCTCGCCGGCTACGTGCGCCTGATCGAACAGCTGCGCCGAGAGGACGACGGCGACCCCACCCTGTTCGACCGGCGGTGGCCGGTGGCCCATCTGGCGGACGTCGTCCGGGGCGGCTGAGCAGGCCCCTGAGCGACGACCATCGATGATGACCGGAACGCTGCTGCTGCTCGCGACGCCCTCCATGGGCCTCAGCCCGCTGTGAGTGCAGACGGCGGCGGCTCAGGTGCGGGCGAGGTCCTCGTCGATGGCCACCAGCACCTTGATGTTCGCGCCGCTCAACGAGGCATCGAACGCCTCGGCGACCGCGGCCATCGGGTGCACGGCGGTGACGATCGCCTCCACCGGGATCGCGCCCGAGGCCAGCAATCGGATCGCGTCTGCGTAGTCCTCGGGCAGGTAGGTGGCGCTGCCCTGAATCCGGATCTGGTGGTCCTGGATGATCGGCAACGGCACCGTGACGGCACCGGTCGGCACGCCGACGATGACCACGGTGCCACCCTTGTCGGCCATCGCGACCGCTTGATCGACCGTCGGCTGGATCGCGACGCAGTCGAACACCACATCGGCGCTCTCGCCGAGGGCGTCCCGTACCTGCTGGACGGCGTCCGGCGCCGCGGCGTCGACCGCGACATCCGCGCCCAGGGCCAGGGCCCGCTCGCGCTTGGCGGGCAGCACATCGGTCACCACGATCCGGCGGGCACCCCGGGCGCGGGCGGCACACAGCACCAGTAGCCCGATCGTGCCCGCCCCGAGGATCACCACCGCGCCACCGGCAACGGTGCCGGCCAGCCGGACGGCGTGCACCGGGGTCGACAGCGGCTCGATCAGGGCCGCGGTCCGGAAGTCCATCCCCTCGGGCACCACGTGCAATCGCCGGACGTCGATCGTGAAGTAGTCGGCCATGCCGCCCTGGGCGTGGCCGCAGCCGAAGAACTGCAGGTTCTCGCAGAGGTTCTGGCGCCCGGTGGTGCACTGCTTGCACGTCCAGCAGGGCAGGTCGGGTTCGACCGTCACCCGCTGGCCCGGCCGGACGGCGTCCACGCCCTCGCCGACCTGCTCGACCACGCCGACCACCTCGTGCCCGGGGTGGTAGGGCAGCGCGATGAAGGGGTGGCGGCCGTGCGCCGCGTGGGTGTCGGAGCCACAGACGCCGGCGACCACCGAGCGCACCAGCACCTCCCCCGGCCCGGGAGTCGGCGCCTCGGCGTCGACGACCTCGATCTGCTCGGACGACACGACCACTCGGCGCATGGCCGCACCCTAGTGGCGCGGGCCGGTTCCGGTCTCGGCCTTCGGAGGCTCGAGCTCGTGACCGTGTGGATGCCCGAGATCGTCGCCCTGCGGATGCTCGAGCGCGTGATGGCGCAACACGTTCCGTGCCACCACCTGCTGTTCGGTGACGGTGCGCTCTGCCCGGCCACGCCCGATGAAGCTGACGGCCCAGTGCAGCAGCGTGGTGACCCGGTTCTTGAACCCGATCAGGTAGACCAGGTGGACGCCGAGCCACAGCAGCCAGCCCACCAGGCCGCTCAGCCGCAACCGGCCGATGCTGACCACGGCGCTGAACCGCGAGATGGTGGCCATGCTGCCCTTGTCGCGGTAGTGGAACGGCGCCGGCGCGGGACGGCCGTCGAGTCGGCGATGAATGACGTCGGCCGCGTATCGGCCGCCCTGGATCGCGACCTGGGCCACGCCGGGCAAGCCGGCACCACCGATCAGGTCGCCGACCACGAACACCTCCGGGTGCCCGGGCAGGCTCAGATCGTCCTGGACGGCGACCCGTCCGACGCGGTCGAGAGCGGCGCCCGACTGCTCGGCCACCATCCGGCCCAGGGGTGAGGCGGAGACCCCGGCGGCCCAGATCGGGCAGGCGGTCTCGAGTCGCCGCCGGGTGCCGTCGGCGTCCTCGATGGTGACGCCCTCGGCGTCCAGGTCGATGACCTTCGAGCCGAGCTGGAACTCCACCCCGAGCGACTCCAGCCGCCGTCTGGCCTTCTGACCGAGGTGATCCCCGAACGTCGGCAGCACGGTGTCGACCGCATCGAGCACCACGATCCGGGCGGAGGTGGGATCGATCCGCCGGAAGTCGCGCCGCAGCGTACGACGGGACAGCTCGGCGATCTGGCCGGCCATCTCGACCCCGGTGGGGCCGGCGCCGACGACGACGAAGGTGAGCAGTCGACGGGCCTCGTCCGGGTCGGTGGCCAGTTCGGCGCGTTCGAACGCACCGAAGATCCGGCCCCGCAGCTCGAGCGCGTCGTCGATCGACTTCATGCCCGGCGCGAACTCGGCGAACCTGTCGTTGCCGAAGTAGGACTGACCCGAGCCGGCCGCCACGATGAGCGAGTCGTAGGCCGTCACGGTGTCGCGACCCTGCAGCTGCGAGGTCACGGTGCGTCTGGTCAGGTCGATGGCGTGCACCTCGCCGAGCAGCACGGTGGCGTTCGCCTGCCGCGAGAGCACCTCCCGGGTGGACGGCGCCACCTCGCCCTCGGACAGGATGCCGGTGGCCACCTGGTAGAGCAGCGGCTGGAACAGGTGGTGCGTCGTCCGGGCGATCAGGACGACCTCGACGGGTGCCTTGGCCAGGGCCTTGGCGGCGAAGAGGCCGCCGAACCCCGAACCGATGACGACGACCCGGTGTCGAACCGGGCCTTGGATCCGTTCATGTGACAGTTCGCGTGGCATCGCACTCCCTCATCGTCCTCAACGAAGCGATCAGGGTTCCTATGCCCGGTGGACGCTGAAGCATGCCGGGTGCGCGCTTTATTCTCCGGTCATGACCTCGTCGCCTGCCGATGACCTGATGCCCACGCCGGAGGCCTCCGCGCTGCTGTCCGCCCTCCGCGCCAGCATCGACAACCTGGACGCCGCGATCGTCCACCTGCTGGCAGAGCGCTTCAAGTGCACCCAGAAGGTCGGTGAGCTCAAGGCTCGCGAGGGGATGCCCCCCTCGGACCCGGACCGGGAGGCCCAGCAGATCGAACGACTGCACCGCCTGGCGCGCGATGCCGACCTCGATCCGATCTTCGCCGAACGGTTCCTGAACTTCGTGGTCGCCGAGGTGATCCGCCATCACCGAGCGCAGGCCAGTCAGGTGCGAGGCTGATCGCCGGCTGCCGAGGCCACACGACGAACGGCCGGTGGAGTCCTGGGACTCCACCGGCCGTTCGGTGACAGACTGGGCTGTCGGAAGCCCTGGGAGAGCTGTCGGGGTGGTCAGGCGGTGCGACGCGGACGGGGCAGGAAGCCGGTCATCGACTGAAGGGCATATCGCGGCTGCTCCGAGCCGAGCAGTCGCGCCTGCTCGGCGATCCAGGCCGAACGACGCTGCTCGCCTTCGAGGGAACCGCACATGACAGCGACGGTTGCACGGTGAATAGCGGTCCGCACGAACATGCGGCGCTCCGAAATCTCGGGCACTGGAACCTCCCGGGCCTGGTGGACATCTAACGACTGGCGCCCATCAGATGAACGCCGGGTGAACACGAACCAGAATACTCATGTCCGCCTCGGTAGCGAGACGAAAGTCCCTCACCCGACTGCGCTCCACCCCCTACATTCCCGCCCGGCGCGGTGACCTGGCCCACGTCCCCCGGGTCGCCGGCAGGGCAACGTCCCAGGTCAGCAGCGATCCCTCGGGGAGCATGAGAACGCTTCCAGTTGTGACAAGCATCACAGCCACAAAATCCTGCCGCGATCTCGTGAACGGCGTGTCCGAGGCTTCTGTGGGCAGTTGTGCTAGACATCGCGAATGGGGAATCCCGAGCCGCCGGAGGCGCTCCGGGCCGCCGATGCGCTGTTGGAACGACGCCGCAACCCGAAGTGGGTGAGCCTGTCGTGGCTGACCTCGAGACCACTGATCTCCTCGGTCAACCAGCTGCTGATCGGGGCCTCTCCCACCTTGGTGCCCCGGCTGCGCGACTACTGGGCCGAACGGCTCGGCGGTCCCACCGATGAGCGCGTCGTCGACCAGTCGACGGCGACGTCGTTCCTGCTGCTCGGAGATCCCGGGGAACAGGACCGCTCGCAGTACATCGTCGTGCCCGCGGTGCGCGAGGTGGTACGTCGCGAGCAGCCGGCCTTCGGGGTGATCTGCAGCGATGTCATCTACCCCTCCGGCGACGTCAACGACTACGTGCACGGGTTCTACCTGCCGTACGGCCCCACGCCACCTGGTGACGCCACCCGACCCACCGGAGCCGAGGCGGTCACCGGCTCCTCAGGAACCACCGGCCCAGAGACCACCGGATCCGAGGCCACCGGCGCCCCGGGCACCGGCGAGGCCGGCCCGATCAGCCTCGATCGACTCCCGCTGTTCGCGATCCCCGGCAACCACGACTGGCACGACGGGCTGAGCGGATTCATGCAGCACTTCTGTGGCACCGGCCCGCTCGAACGCGATCAGTTCGGCTGGCCACAGGAGGTTGCGGCCGGCAGCGCCCAGTGGCTGGAGGGCATCCGCCGGATGCTGGTGCGCCGCCCGGACTCGTTCATCCCGCAGCCGCTGTGGCGGGGGCGCCCCGACGAGCCGCTGACGCACGGGTTGACTCGTGACCTCACGTTGACCGAGTTCCGGGCGCTGCGGGGGCCGCGACCGGCCCAACCGGGCTCGTACTTCGCCGTCCGGATGCGTGATCTGCTGGTTGTCGCGATCGACACCGGGATCGGGACCGGCGGTGGCGACTCGGCCATCGACAACCACCAGGGACGCTGGCTGCAACAGGTCTCGGCAATGCCCGGCCCCAAGGTGTTGCTCACCGGGAATCCGTTGCTGGTCAACGCCGAATGGCACCGATGCGTCATCGAGGCCCCGCTGCCGGGCGCCTCGGGCGAGGTGGCGCGGTACGCGACCGTGAACGAGATCGTCGACGACCCCGCCAACGGGTACGTGGCCGTGATCGGCGGCGACATCCACAACTTCCAGCACTACGTGGTGCAGCGGCCGCAGCCGGCACCCCACCAGGGCAGCCGGGCGATCCATCACGTGGTCAGCGGCGGGGCCGGCGCCTACATGAGTGCCACGCACCCGGTGCGCGTCGTCCAGCAGATTCGCCGCCGAACTCCCGGGCCCGACCCGGCGGACCTGCCGGACAGCATGTCGCCGACCGCGGTGGCCTCGCTGCGACACTTCACCCGGCTGCTGCTCCCCCGCCTGTGGCGGCTGGAGCGCGCCATGCTGGCCGGACTGATCGGGCTGCTGGTGGGCTCGGGTGTCGTGGCCGCTGCGCCGTCCAGCGTGGGCCCGATGCTCGGATGGCTCGCCCTCGCGCTCACCGCACTCGCCCTGCTCCGTATCGCGTTGCCCAGTCAATGGCTGCGTCACGACGACTTTCCCCTGGCCGCCTATCGAGCGGCGCTCGTGGCCACGACGGGACTCGCGGGGGCCGAGGTGGCACTGGCCGTGGCCTGGTTGACCCCGGCGAGCGGCCCCGGCGAGGAGTCGGCAGGCGAGTCGGGCCTGCGTACGCTCGCGGCGTGGGCCGCCCTCACCGTCGGCGGCTGCCTGCTCGCCTGGCTGACCCGTCGCAGCGGGTGGTGGCGCGACCCGAGTTGGCCGCACGAGCAGGTGTCGGCGCTGACCCGCGGCCTCGTGCTGGGCGTCGGCACCGCCGGCGTGGTGGTCGCCGGCTGGCTCGGCCGACGGGCGGTCGAGGGCGTTCGGCTGCCGCCGATGGTGGCCGGCTTGCCGGCCTCGGCGCTGTGGGCCGTGCCCGGCGTGGTGGTCGGAATCGTGATGCTCGCCGGGGTGGCCTCGTTCGTCTGGATCCGCCCCTCGCGACCGGGTGGCCGCCTCTGGGGCACCTGGGCGCCGACGGCGAGCTATCTCGTGCAGGCCACAGGAGCGCTGCTGATCCTCACGTATGTGGTCTTCCCGCAGCGGCCGAGCCTGCCCTGGGCCGTGGTCTGCGGCGTGCTGCTGGTGCCGTTGACCGTCGGTGTCGGTCTCGGCATCGCCGTCCTCGGGCTGCGCCTGGCCTGCCTGCCGGCCGGAGCGAACTGGGCCCGGCGCTGGGGTGAACTCGGTCACTGGGGTCAACGAGGCGCCGGCGCCGCCGTGGTGGTGGTGCTGGGACTGCAGTTGCCGGTCAGCCGGGAGGGGACGGCGAGCGCTCTGATCCGCGGTGTGATGGCCCTGCCCGGGGTGATCGCGCTCGCCGTCGCCGTGCTCGTCCTGGTGGTCTGGCTGCGCGCGCGACGGGCGACGGCGAGGGCCGGCACGAGCCCGCCCGTGATCGTCGCCGGGCTGCTGTCGGTCGTGGTGGGGCTGTCGCAGGTCCTGTTCGCCGCCCGGCTCGATCCGCCGCTGCTGCTGAGCACCTTCCGGGCCGAGCTGGGCACCCAACTCACCCTCGCCACCCTGCTGCTGGTGGCCCTGGTGATCGATGCCCTGCGCCGCGGACAGCGTGGCGCGGCCGGCTACAAGCCGTGGGCGCTGGTCGTCGTCCTCGGGGTGCTGCTGGCGGTGTGGGGCATCGACCGGTGGCTCGGCTGGGTGGTGCGCAGCGCCGTGGCCTCGGCCGCGGTGATCATCCTGGTGCTCTCGCTGCTGGTGCTGGTGCATCTGACCTATCTGGGCGCCTACTCACTGATCACGGACCAGACCGCGCATCACGATGGTCGGGAATTGCTCACCCCCGAGCAGGCCCGTACCTTCCTGGACTGGCGGGTCGACCCCCGCCGTCGCCCGCAGCTGCCGCCGGTGCAGCAGCGACGAGCCAAGATCGTCTTCCCCTCGACGGACAAGCCGCAGGGGCCGATCCAGCGGTACGTCGCCGAGATCTTCGACTCCGACTCGCCGCCGTTCTGGAAGAACTTCCTGCTGCTGCGCACCGAGCCCGACCGGCTGCTGATCCAGGTGCACCTGGTCAGCGGAGACGGCACGATCGCCGCCGATGCCCAGCCCAAGATGTCGATCGTGGTGCCGCTGGTCACCTGGTGAGGGACCTCCGGGCGGGACGTCAGCTGGTGATGTCCTTGCCCGAGAACCGGGCCCACGCCGCGAGCCAGAACACCCCGGCATACAGCGCGTCGACCTCGAGACCGCGTACCAGGTTGTCCCAGAAGATCGGCTCGCGCAGCAGGTCGGCGAACGAGGGCCAGGCGTGGACCAGCAACCAGGGGTGCAGCCAGTCGAGCTGCGGCACCTGGTCGAGGATCCAGGACAGGATGGTGAAGATCATCACGGTGATCGCCGCCGCGATCGGTTGCTCGGTCAGGGTGGAGACGAACAACCCGAAGGCCGCGAGCGCCGCCAGGCCGGCGGCCAGGTAGCCACCCGCCAGGATCAGGCGCCACACCGCCGTGGCGGTGTCCATCCGGGTTCCGGAGAGCGTGATCATCGGGCCGGTACCGAACAGGGCGATCCCGATCAGGGCACCGGGCACCGCGACGGTGAGAACGCCCCAGATCGCACCGATGCACAGCGACAGGTACTTCACCGCGAGCAGCCGGGTGCGGCCCACCGGCACGGTGAGCAGGTAACGCAGGGTGCCGATGTTGGCCTCGCCGGCGATCGAGTCGCCCGCGAGCATGGCCATCGCCAGCGGCAGGAACATCACGATCTCGACCTGCAGCGCGGCCAGCGGCACGAACAGGCCGTTGGAGGTGATCGACGAGAACAGGTCGCCGCCACCGGACTCGTCGGAACTGGACAGCTTGATCGAGATGGCCATGATGATCGGCACCAACGCCAGCACGACCAGCCCGGCCTGGTTGCGTCGGCGGCCGCCGATCAGGCGCAGTTCGGAGCGGAGCAACCGCCCGGGCAGCGCCCGGCCTCGGGTGGGGGCGAGCTCAACCGCTGACATCGAATCCCTCTCCGGTCAGGGCGACGAACGTGTCCTCCAGGCTGGGCGTGCCGAGGCTGAACCCACTCACCGGGACGCCGCCGTGCACCAGCGCAGCCACGATCTTGTCGGCGGCCAGGTGGCCGGTCGCCGCGTGGACGACGGCCGCACCCTCGTACGGCAGCTCCCGGATGTCGGTGGCCCCCAGCTCGGTCAACACCCGGGAGGCGGCCTCGGGTTCGGTCGTCTGGACCCGGCAGGTGGCCGCCTGCTCGCCGCGAATGTCGGCGATGGTGCCCTGGGCGACCAACCGGCCGGTGCGCATGATGCCGAGATGGGTACAGACCTGCTCCACCTCGGAGAGCAGATGGCTCGAGACCAGCACCGTGGTGCCCTCGGCGGCCACCGAGCCGATCAGGGTGCGGACCTCGCGGGTGCCCTGGGGGTCGAGGCCGTTGGTGGGTTCGTCCAGCACCAACAGGTCGCGCGGGGTGAGCAGCGCCGCGGCGATGGCGAGCCGCTGCCGCATGCCCAGCGAGTAGGCGCGGTACCGCTTGCCGGCCGCCGACAACAGCCCGACGCGGTCGAGCGCGGCGTCCACCCGGTGCGCGGCGGTGCGGGGATCGGCGGCGCGGTCCGCGGCGTCCAACCGGGCCAGGTTGGCCCGGCCGGACAGGTAGGGGTGGAAGGCCGGCCCCTCGACCAGCGCGCCGACCCGCGGCAATGCGGCGGACGCCTGCGCCGGGATGTCCAACCCGAGCAGGCGGCGTTGGCCGGCGTTGGGCTCGACCAGTCCCAGCAGCATGCGGATCGTCGTGGTCTTGCCCGACCCGTTCGGCCCGAGGAAGCCGTACACCGCCCCGAACGGCACCTGCAGGTCGAGGGAGTCCACGACCACCTGGTGGCCGAACCGCTTGGTCAGCGAACGGGTCTCGACCGCCCAGGCAGGTTCGGCCGTCGCGACCGCCCCGATCTGGCCGCTCACCGGGTCGCGAGGGCGTCGTACAACCGCTGCGGTTGGACGGCGCCCACCGCCAGCCGGCCGTCATCGGTCAGCACCGCCGAGAACAGGGTGCCGGCGAACAGGCGACCCGAACCCCAACTCCCCGAGACCTTCGGCAGCGTGGTCAGGATTCCGTTCAGCTGGGCCAGCTGGTCGGACATGCCCGCCTGGGGGTCACCGGAGGCCTGCCCGCTCGGTGACGTGGCGCCGTCCAGGGTGCCGGTACGGGCGACGACGACCGTGGCCCATCCGGTGCCCACGACGCGGGGCCGATCGGCCGTCGGCGCGGCGCCCGGCTTCGTGCCGGACGGCGCAGGCGACGGCGTCTCCCTCGGAGCCTCACCGGGCATCGAGGGCGAGCCCTGCTCGGTGATCTTGGTTCCGGGGGGCGGGGTGAAGCTGAACTGATGAGCATCCGGCACCGCGAAATCGACGCTGGTGAAACCGATCTCGACCGCGGGATCGCTGGTGCGGGTCGAGAACACCTGTACCCGCAGCGGGATGTGCTGCGAGCCGTCGACCGCGATGCGCACCTGCGCGACCAGCGATCCGCTCTGGCGGGGCTTCAGCACCAGCTCGTACGCCGGACGACCCGCCACGGTGATCGTCCCCGCAGAGGTGACCTCGGTGCTGGGGTCGAGCGCCGCCAGCGCGGCGTCCGCCGCCTGCTGCGGAGTCGTCGGCATGGTCGACGGCATGGTCGACGGGAGGTTCGACGGCCTCGTCGACGGCAGTGTGGGGGTGGGCATCCCGGCGCGGGCCGCGTCCTCGGTGCGCAGGGTGTAGTGGGTCGCCGACTTGGAGCTGCTCGACCAGAGCCACACATCCTTGCCGTTGCGGACGACGTCCGACTCGCCCTGACTGCCCACCAACGCCAACCGCGCCCGGTCGGGACCGGCGTACCAGACCCGCCAGGTGTGCGACCCCGTCAGGGTCGTCAGCAGGTCGGAGGACTGGCGCCCCATGCCGGGCAGGTCGGGCAGGCCCAGGTTCGAGGTCTGCACCACGGTGCCGGACAGACCGGCCAGCCGAGCCTGCTGCACGTCGACCAGTAGCTGGGCGGGGGTGCGGGGGCCGAGGCTGTCCTCGGCACCGGCCACACCGGCACCGACCGCCACCGAGGTGGCGACCACGGCGCCGAGGGCGAACGCGGGGACGGCCCACCGCAGTCGGGGGTGGGTGCGGAACACGGCGAGCTGACTCATGACACCCATCCTGCCCCGGCCCACCTGAAGGGTTGCTGAACGTGACCCCGGCCGGGGGTCTCGGCCCGACCGGCCCGGGGTGCCAGAGTGGTGTGGTGCGGTTGCTGATCGTCGAGGACGAGCGAGCCATGGCCGAGGCCTTGCGGCGCGGGTTGTCGGCGGAGGGCTTCGTGGTCGAGGTGGCCACCGACGGCCCGGCCGGGTTGGACGCCGCCCGGTTCGGCGGGTTCGACGCCGTCCTGCTGGACGTGATGTTGCCGGGCATGTCCGGCTACACCGTGGTGCGGACGCTGCGCGAGGAGGGCAACTGGGTGCCCGTGCTGATGCTGTCGGCCAAGGACGGCGAGTACGACCAGGCCGACGGCCTGGATTACGGCGCCGACGACTACCTGACCAAGCCGTTCTCGTTCGTCGTGCTGCTCGCCCGGTTGCGTGCCCTGCTGCGCCGCGACCCGCTCCCCCGGCCGGCCACGTTGCGAGCCGGTGAGCTGGAGCTCGATCCGTCCGCTCGCCAGGTCCGGTTGCGCGGGGAGCCGATTGCCCTGGCCCCCAGGGAGTTCGCACTGTTGCAGGAACTGTTGCGGGCTCACCCCGCCGTGGTCTCCAAGGAGGACCTGGTCGACGCGGTGTGGGGTGGGGCCGGCGCCACCGAGCCCAACATCGTCGAGGTCTATGTCGGTCACCTGCGACGCAAGCTGGGTCGGGAGCGGATCGAGACCGTGCGGGGCGCGGGGTATCGGGTGGCCTCGTGAGCCTGCGGTCGCGGTTGATGACGGTGGGCCTGGTCGGCGTGGCGGGCGCCCTGCTCGCCGGCGGCCTGACGCTGTACCTGGTCATGACCCGGGCACTGGACCGCTCGGTGGACGGCGCCGCCCGGGCTGCGGCGCAACAGGTCGCCACCATGGTGGCCGAGGGCCGGTTACCCGATCCGGTGCCCGCCACCGGGGCCCAGGTCGTCCAGGTTCTCGACTCCTCCGGCCGGGTGCTCGCCGCCTCGGCGACCGGTGACCGGTTGACCGCACTGGTCACCGAGCCGGAACGGTCGCGGCTGCGGGCCGGCGAGGTGATCACGGTGCCGGCGACCCGCGCCGCGCTGACCGGGTCGCTGCGCGTGGTGGCGGTCACGACGCGGGTCCCGGGTGCTGCCGACCCGGTGCTGGTGGTGGCGGCCCGCCCCACCGGTGACATCGATCTGAGCCGTTCCGTCGTCCGGTCGCTGCTGGGGGTGTTGCTGCCCGCGGCCCTGGTGGTGATGGCGGTGATCGCCTGGCGCATCATCGGTGCGGTGCTGCGCCCGGTGGAGGACCTGCGCGCCGGTGCCGAACGCATCGGCGCGGCCGAGGGCGACGGCAGCGCCCGGTTGGTGGTACCGGCGACCCGCGACGAGATCGCCGCGCTGGCGACCACGCTGAACGGCATGCTCGACCGGCTGGCCGCGGCGCGGGCGCGGCAGCGGGCCTTCGTGGCGGACGCCGCGCACGAGTTGCGCAGCCCGCTGGCCAACCTGCGCACCCAGCTGGAGGTGGCCGACCGGCTCGGCGAGGACGGCGGCCTGGCCCAGGAGCTGCTGCCCGAGGTGGACCGGTTGTCGCGGCTGGTCGAGGACCTGCTCATCCTCGCCCGAGCCGGCGACGGTGCCCCTGCTCGCACCCGGCCGGTGGCCGTGGCGGACCTGCTGGCGGACTGCGCGGCCCGCTACGCCACCGCCCGGGTGCCGGTGCGGGTGACCCCGACCGGCACCGGCACGTCGGCAGGCGACCTGACGGCCCTGGCCTCGCCGGAGGATCTGCTGCGAGTACTGACCAATCTGATCGACAACGCAGTGCGACACGCGACGTCCGAGGTGGTGCTGGCGGCCGAACGCGAGAACCCGACGACCGGCGGTGCGGCCGTCGTGCTCACCGTCACCGACGACGGCTCCGGGATCCCCGCCGATCAGCGGGAGCGGGTCTTCGACCGGTTCGCGCGGCTGGACGACGCCCGGGCCCGCGACAGCGGCGGCACCGGCCTGGGGCTCTCGATCGCCCGGGCGCTGGTGCGCCGCGGCGAGGGTGAGCTCACCCTCGAGGACGCTCATCCGGGGCTTCGGGCGGTGGTGCGGCTGCCGGCAGGAACGGCTGATACCTGAGCAGGGCGTGATTCTCGGCCACCGGCTCGCCACCGCTGCCCAGCAACCCGACCGCCAACCGGAACCGGTGCGGCGTCCGGTTCTCGAGCTGCAGGTCGAGGGCGGGATGGGCACAGGTCGCTCCGGTGCCGAACGGCTGCGTCCGGCCGACGTCCGGGAAGACGTCGTGGGTGATCACGGTGTGGTCCAGGCCGGCCCGGTGGGCGGCGGGGTCGTCCAGCACGGTCAGGTCGAGTTGCCGACGGCAGCCGTGACATTGCCCTTCCCGGCGGGCACGGCGCACCGCCGGACCGGCCAGGCGCCGCCGGAGGCGCTCCGACCCGCGCAACGACGACGATTGTCCCGAGGTGTCCACGATCGCGGGACGCTCGAGAACCTCGACCGGTTGCACCGCACCGCGCTCGACGGGCCCGGCAGACTCGTGGTCATGAGCTCGCTGCCCCCGTGGGGAACCCCGCCGGACGCCCACTTCACACCGCCCGATGCTCCCACCCCACATCGGGCGTCCGGTGTCACCTACGCCCTCCTGGTGGAACAGCAGACCGGCACCGGCGAGTCGATGGTGTGGCGCGTGGACCCGTTGCCGACGCTGCTCGCTCCCGGTACCGGCCGAGCCGAGGCCGACCGCGCCGCGTTGGACCTGGCGCAGCGGTTCCAGCCGCATCACCCGTGGAACAAGGGCGAACGCACCGTCTTCAAACTCGGTGAGGGCAGCTTCCTGGTGCTGGTCGAGGGGGCGACCCGGACCTTCCACTTCCGGGTGAGCGTGGCCGAGCTGATCGGCTGAGGCCTCAGCGACCGATGCGTTCGGCCAGGGACCGGCAGGCGATCTGTACCGGATCCCAGGTGGGTGAGAACGGCGGTGCGTAGGCCAGGTCGAGGTAGGCGACCTCGGCGGCGGTCAGGCCCGCCGTCAGCGCGGTGGCGGCGATGTCGATCCGCTTGCCGGCGCCGGTGCCCCCGCTGATCTGCGCCCCGAGCAGGCGCCCACTGGTCGCGTCCGCCATCACCCAGACGGTCATCGGTGAGGCCTGCGGCATGTAGCCCGACGTGGTGGTGGAATCCAGCCGACGGGTGATCGTGGTCAGGCCCAGCCGCTCCTCGGCCCAGCGGGGCATCAGGCCGGTGCGCGCGATCTCGACCTCGCCCGCTCGAGTGATCGCCGTGCCCACCGACCCGGGGAACCGGGCGTGACCGCCCCCGATGTTGGTGCCGGCCACCCGGCCGCACTTGTTGGCATGGGTGCCCAGCGGCACGTACCAGGCCTCCTCCAGCAGCCGATCCCGCACCGCGGTGCAGTCGCCCGCCGCCCACACGCCGTCCCCGACCTGCTGGCGGTCATCGGGCACCAGCGCCCCCTTCAGGACGGGCCCGCCGAGCGGCAGCCCGGCCGCGGCGGCAAGTTCGACCCGCGGCGTGACGCCCAGCCCGAGCGCCACCACCTCGGCTGGATACTCGTCCCCGCCGACGCAGACCGCCCGCACGCCACCGCCCGGATCGCTCAACGCCCCCTCGATCTCGGTGCCACACACCACCCGGACGCCGATCGCCTCCAACCCTGCGCGCGCGGCCGCGGCCGTGCCCGGCTCGAGGGTGGCCGCCATCAGATCCTCGCCGCGGGTGACCAGCGTGGTCGTGATGCCCCGCCGCGCGAACGCCTCAGCGGCCTCCACCCCGATGTATCCCCCGCCGACGACCAGCGCCGTGCGGGGTCGATCGGCCAGCAACCGCGCCCAGCTCGCGCCGTCGTCCAACGTCTTCACCGGGTGCACCCGGTCGAGCCCCGCCGCCCACTCCGGCACCACCGGCGCCGCCCCGGTGGCGATCAGCACCTGGTCGAACCCGATGGACGACGTCACCCCCGTCGCGTGATCGCGCACCTCGCACCGGCGCGCGTCCAGATCCAGTGCCATCGCCTCGTGCTGCATCCGCAGATCGATCCCGGCGGCCCGATGCTCCGCCGCGGTCCGCGCCACCAACCGATCGCCGTCCGCGACATCCCCGGCCATCCAGTACGGAATCCCGCACGCGCTGTACGAGGTGTGCCCCGACATCTCGAGCGCCACCACCTCGAGCGCGACCCCCCGCGCCCGAGCCGTCCGCACCGCCTGATGCGCCCCCGACATCCCCGCCGCATCACCCCCGATGACCAGCAACCTGTCCGCCATCGCCGCAGCATCTCACGCGAACCGGAGCCGAACGTGGCACGAGAACCGAGGGCGGGCGCGGGAGGTGCTCGAGCGCGGCTGGCTGGGTCTGGCGGGAGCGCGAGCCTGCGAGCGCGGATGGATCGCCGCGCTCGAGCACCTCGCCGCGCCCGCCCGCCCGGCCCCATCATCGGAACACGCCTGCGGGGGCTCCACCGCCGACACGATGGAGCCCCGCAGGTGAGGTCAGGTCAGTTGCCCCGAACCATGGACCGCCGCAGGTCCGAGTTCAACTGCGAGATCACGTCGAGCGGGATCTCCTTCGGGCAGGCATCGGCGCACGCGCCGACGTTGGTGCAGCCGCCGAAACCCTCGTTGTCGTGCTGGGTGAGCATGTTCACCACGCGGGCGTCGCGCTCGGGCTGACCCTGGGGAAGTTCGCCGAGGTGAGTGACCTTGGCGCCCAGGAACAGCATGGCCGCCGCGTTCGGGCAGGCGGCCACGCAGGCGCCGCAGCCGATGCAGGTGGCGGCGTCGAAGGCGCGGTCGGCCTTCTTCTTCTGTACCGGGGCGGCGTGCGCCTCGGGGGCGGCACCGGTGTTCACGGAGATGAACCCGCCGGCCTGGATGATGCGGTCGAACGCGCTGCGGTCGACCACCAGGTCCTTGAGCACCGGGAACGCGTCGGCCCGCCAGGGCTCGATGGTGATCCGGTCGCCGTCCTTGAACGAGCGCATGTGCAGCTGGCAGGTGGTGGTCACCTGGGGTCCGTGGGGCTGCCCGTTGATGACCAGCCCGCACATGCCGCAGATGCCCTCCCGACAGTCGCTGTCGAAGGCCACCGGCTCCTCGCCGCGCTCCTGGAGTTGCTCGTTGAGCACGTCGAGCATCTCCAGGAACGACATGTCCGGGGACACGTCGTCCTGGGTGTAGCTCTTCATCGTGCCGGCGGCGCCCGGGCCGGCCTGGCGCCAGATCTCGAGAGTGATCTTCACTTGTAGCTCCGCTGCTTCATCTCGACGAACTCGTACACCAGGTCTTCCTTGTGCAGGATCGGCGCAGCGTCCTCACCGCCCCACTCCCAGGCCGCCACGTAGGCGAACTCGTCGTCGTGGCGCAGTGCCTCGCCGTCCTCGGTCTGCGACTCGGCCCGGAAGTGGCCGCCGCAGGACTCGCGCCGGTGCAGGGCGTCGATGCACATCAGCTCGCCCAGCTCGATCAGGTCGGCGACGCGGCCGGCCTTCTCCAGCGACTGGTTGATGCCGTCGCCGGTGCCGAGGACCTTGAGGTTGGTCCAGAACTCCTTCTTCAGAGCCCGGATCCGCTCGATGGCCTCGGTGAGCCCGGCCTCGGTGCGCTCCATGCCGCACTTGTCCCACATGATCTTGCCGAGTTCCTTGTGGAAGGAGTCGACGGTGCGGGTTCCGTTGCAGGACAGGAAGTGCTGCACGCGCTGCTGCACGTTCTGCTGCGCCTCGACCACCTCGGGGGCGGTCTCGGGCACCGTCGGGAACGGCCCGTGCGAGAGGTAGTCGCGAATGGTGTTCGGCAGCACGAAGTAGCCGTCGGCCAGGCCCTGCATCAGGGCCGAGGCCCCGAGCCGGTTGGCGCCGTGGTCGGAGAAGTTGGCCTCGCCCGCCACGAACAGCCCGGGGATGGAGGATTCGAGGTCGTAGTCGACCCACAGCCCGCCCATCACATAGTGCACGGCCGGGTAGATCCGCATCGGGGTCTCGTACGGGTCCTCGCCGGTGATCTGGGCGTACATGTCGAAGAGGTTGCCGTACTTGGCCTCGACCGCTGCCCGGCCCAAACGCTTGATGGCGTCGGCGAAGTCGAGGTAGACGCCGAGCCCACCGGGGCCGACTCCCTTGCCGGCGTCGCACTGATACTTGGCGGCCCGCGAGGCGATGTCACGGGGCACCAGGTTGCCGAACGAGGGGTAGATCCGCTCCAGGTAGTAGTCGCGGTCGGCCTCGGGGATCAGCCGCGGGTCCTTGTCCTTGTCGGCGGCGTCCTTCGGCACCCAGATGCGACCGTCGTTGCGCAACGACTCACTCATCAGGGTGAGCTTGCTCTGGTGGTCACCCGAGACCGGGATGCAGGTCGGGTGGATCTGCGTGTAGCAGGGGTTGCCGAAGTAGGCGCCCTTGCGGTGAGCCCGCCAGGTGGCGGTCACGTTGCAGCCCATCGCGTTCGTGGACAGGTAGAAGACGTTGCCGTACCCGCCGGAGGCGAGCACGACGGCGTCGGCGAGGTGGGTCTCGATCTCGCCGCTGACCATGTCGCGGACGACGATGCCCCGGGCCCGGCCGTCGACGACGATGAGCTCCAGCATCTCGTGGCGGGTGAACATCTCGACGGTGCCGGCGGCGATCTGGCGCTCGAGGGCCTGGTAGGCACCGATCAGCAGCTGCTGACCGGTCTGGCCGCGGGCGTAGAAGGTGCGCGAGACCTGGACGCCGCCGAACGAGCGGTTGTCGAGCAGGCCGCCGTACTCACGGGCGAACGGCACCCCCTGGGCCACACACTGGTCGATGATCCGTGCGCTGACCTCGGCGAGCCGGTAGACGTTCGACTCGCGGGAGCGGTAGTCGCCGCCCTTGACCGTGTCGTAGAACAACCGGAACGTGGAGTCGCCGTCCTCCTTGTAGTTCTTGGCGGCGTTGATCCCGCCCTGGGCGGCGATGGAGTGGGCTCGACGTGGAGAGTCCTGGTAGCAGAAGGACTTCACCTGGTAGCCGGCCTCGCCGAGGGTCGCCCCGGCAGAGGCGCCGGCCAGGCCGGTGCCGACGATGATGACCGACAGCTTGCGGCGGTTGGCCGGGTTCACCAGGTGGGCATCGAAGCGCCGCTTGGACCAGCGCTGCTCGATCGGCCCCGCGGGAGCCTTGGTGTCGCGGATCGGCTCGCCCTCGCGGTAGAGCCCGGCGATGAGGTCAGACATCTGTGATCGCAACCCTTACTCGACGAGACCGAACAGGATGGCAAGCGGCGGCAGGGCGAAGCCGACGGTGACCAGCGCCGAGATGAACACGGCGGCGGTCTTGGCCTTGGCTCGCGCCGACGGCGTGGTGGTCAGGCCCAGCGTCTGGGAGGCGCTCCACACCCCGTGGTGCAGGTGCAACCCCAGGGCGAGCAGGGCCACCAGGTAGATCAGCACCACCCACCACAGGTTGAAGCTGGCCACCACCAGCTTGTAGGGGCTGTCGCCGATCTCGGAGGCCGCGACGTCCGGGTTGAAGTTGAGCTTCGAGATGGTGAACTGCACCAGGTGGAAGATCAGGAAGGCCAGCAGGGCGACACCTCCCCACCGCATCGCCTTGGAACGGAACGCCGCCGAGCCCGCCTGCTTGACGGCGTAGCGCCGGCTGCGGGCGCCGTTGGCGCGGCTCCACAGATAGAAGGCGGAGTAGGCGTGCCCGATCAGGCTGGCGATGAGCAGCAGCCGGAAGAGCCACAGGAAACCGGAGTACGGCAGGATCGGCTCACCGATGGTGCGCAGGTGATGTGCGTACCCGTCGAAGGCCTCTTGACCGGCGAAGACCTTGAGGTTGCCGTACATGTGCATGAGGACGTAGAAGACGAACAACGCGCCCGTGACCGCCATGAGCAGCTTCATGGCGACCGTGGTCCGCCGCGCCTTCGCGTTCGCGAGATTCACCGTCTGGGTTGCCACGACGTCACCGTAGCGTGTGCCCGCACGGCCCCGAACGAGGACTGCATCACGTTTCGCAACCGCGGCAGGAACTGGACGACGGGCGGTCGATCCGAACAGGTCAGTCGAGGTGCAGGGCAGCCAGCCGTGCGGCGATCGCCGGTGGGATGACCGAGTCGGGGTCGCGGCCGGAGGCGGTGCGCGCCAACGCCTGCCGGGTGCCGACCAGTGCGGTGACCAGGGGTGGACACGTCGGGCAGCTCTCGATGTGGCGTTGCAGGAACGCCACCGAGGTCTGATCGAGCTCGCCGTCCAGGAAGTCGCTCACCTGGCTGCGCGCATCCCAGCAACGCAGCGGGACGCCACGCAGCGCGTGTCGCCGTTCGTGGCCCCGTGCCAACTCGTCCAGCAGCATCATCCGGCCACGACGGACGCGTTGTTTGGCGGCGGCCAGGCTGACCCCCTGGATCTGAGCGACCTCGGGAACGGTGAGCCCCTCGGCATCGTGCAGCACC
>JAXLRT010000029.1:0-55416 GCA_046330955.1 Kineosporiaceae bacterium
ATGACGCCGCCCTGGGTTCGAAGCAGCCACAGTTCCAGGCCGGTGACCATGACGATGAAGGCCACCAACACCAGCGACATCGCATTCGCATTGCCCCAGTCGAAGAAGGTGAAGGCGGTCTCGTAGACGTGGAAGGACGCGACATCAGTCGCTCCCTGCGGCCCTCCCTTGGTCATCACGAAGATCGGCGCGAAGAACTGGAAGGCTGAAATGGTGGCGAACGTCGTGGCGAACTGCGTGGAACGCTGCAACAAGGGGACGACGATGCGCCGCAACAGCTGCCACCCGTGGCACCCGTCGACCCTGGCGGCCTCGAGGATGTTCTCGGGTATCCCGCCGAGCCCGCCGAGGTAGACCAGCATCACGAATCCGGCATCCCGCCAGAGGGAGACCAGCACGATGACGGCACGTGCGGGCTGGTCCTGCGTGAGCCACCCGATGCGATCCACACCGACAGCCGCGCCGATCGCGTTGGCCACACCGATCTCTCGGTCGAAGACGAACAAGAAGATCAGCCCGACGACGACGATCGGTGTGATGGCTGGAATCAGGACGCCGGTGCGTACAAGAGCGTTGACTCGGTCACTACGCAGGAGCAACAGGGCGAGCGCCAGCCCCACGACCAGCGTCAGTGGCACCTTGACCAGCACGAACAGGCCGGTCAATGCCAGTGATCGCAGGAACGTGGGGTCATCGAGCACCTCCGCGAAGTTGCCCATGCCCACAGAGCCGAGGTCGATGCCCGCCACCGAGTAGTCGTGTTGGGCGGTCCTCGCTGCCTGCACGATCGGCCAGTACTTGTAGACGAGGATCAGGGCCACCGTGGGTGCCATGAAGGCCCAGCCGATCCGGGCATCGAACAACGGGAGTCGCCGCCCGGACCGACGCCTGGTGCCGGTGGTCGCCATGGCTACTTCACGATCGAGGCGTACCGGGCCAACTGGCGGTCCATGTCGGCCACTGCCTTGGAAACCGTTGTCTCGAGCGGCGCGCCGGTGCAGATGTCGGTAATCATCTTGGAGTAGAGCGCGTCGAACTCGGAGAAGCCCGCCGTTACCGGTCGAGGCACGGCCCAGTTGAGAATCGTCTCACGGAACACTGCCAACGGGCCGGATGCGAACTGAGACTGCTTGTCGAGTGCCGACTTTCGGGACGCGAGGACGCCCATGTCCTGCGCCATGGCGAGCGATGATTCGGTCGACGACAGATAGGCGACGAGCTGCGCGGCGGCCTGTGCGTTCTTGGAGGTGGCGTTGACCCCGAGGTGGAACGAATCCGTCTGCACGACGGGGGTCACGAAGTACGGATGTGGCATCACGCCCCATTCGAGTCCGGCGCTCTTCTCCTTGATGACATCGGCGTATACCGGCGTCGACTGCCAGAATGCGACCTGCTCGTTGTAGAAGAAGTCCGGCGCCTCCGACTGCGGCACGATCTTGTCCTCGACGAACAGCTTTCGCGTGAACGCGAGTGCTTCCATGGCCTTCGGATCGTCGACGAATCCCGATGCGACGAGTCCGTTGTCGCCCAGCATGGCGTAGCAGGGGGAGCCCTTGGTGCCGTTGGCCTCGATCCTTCACGGCGGTTGATTGGTTCATGATCGGCCGTGGCTGGGTCTGATGATCTTGGTTGGCGGGTTCCTGTCGCGGCGGGGTGGCCGATGCCGCTCGGCGGGGCTCCGGGTCCACGGGCCGGTCGGGGTTCCTCGGGTTGCCGGGACGGTCGGGGGCGTGGTCAGGCGGGGTGCAGGGCGTGGATCCGGTCCCAGGCGGTGGCGAGGTCGTGGGCCCAGGCCCAGCCGGGTGGGATCTTCAGGACCCGGTGGCGGGCGTGGGTGACGAGGCGTGCTGGGGCCGAGAGCAGACGGAACCGCAGGGTCTTGGGTTCAGCTGCGGCGAGGCCGTCGTCCAGAGCGATGAGTTTGAGCCAGGCCAGCAGGTTGACGGCCAGGGCGACGATCTGGAGCCAGGCCGCGTTGCGGTCGTAGTCCTTCGAGGGCAGGCGCTGGGCGCCACACGCTTTCGCGTCCTTGATGTCGTCCTCGACGTGGGCCTGGGTGCGATGCCGGGCATCGAGCCATTGGACCTGGCCGGTAACCGTGTTCGTCGCGAACGCGCCGTGCCGCCAGGCCGCGTCCTGACCGAGTTCGCCCTGCTCACCACTGGCGCGGGGAGTGCGTCGGGCGACGACGCGCATGTCCGTCGGCCAGCCCTCCAGCAGGTCCACGTCAGGTTTCCCGTCGACGATGGCGTGCCGCAACAGACCGGTCAGGTCCGCGACCTGAGCGTTCGGGCTGCCGGCCAGGTCGATGTCGGGTTTGCCGTCTGCGCGCAGCGCGGTCGTCCAATCGGCCTCGCGCAGTTGGTCGATGGCGGTCATGGTGCGGGCGTCCACCGGCCACCCGACCGAGTACTCCACCCGCCGGCCCCGTGCCCCGTAGCTGCCGTCACGGCGGCGGGCGGTGTTCAACGCCGTCAGGTGGTTCACCAGGGCGTGGGAGGCGCCGGCCCCGTCCACTGTGACCAGCAGATCGGTCCGCCACTCAGGTGGGACCTGGATGAGCGCCGCGTCCAGCACCGCGATGTGGTCGACGGCGGTGAACGACCCGGCCGACCCGGGCCGCAGCATCACCGCCAGGTTGTCCCCCACGTTGGAACACCACGCAGTCAACGGGTGGAACCCGAATCCCTTGTAGTTCGGTTCGGCGCCGTCCTTAGCCGAGGCCGCCGGGATCACCGTGGCATCCAAGCGCACGACCGTCACCGCCCGACCCGGCCCGCTGCTCTGGTCGACATCGCCCCGGCCGGTGCCGGACGCCGGATGACGGAGCTCGGTCCCAGCGGCGGCGACCGCGGGCAGCCCGCCATGCCGGTCCACAATGGCGTTCCACGCCCGAACCCGGGCCTGCGCGAACGCCCGCGCCAGACGACGCGACGGTAACCCGTTGCTGCCCAGACGGTCTGCGAGCTCGTCCAGCCCGCGCAGCACCGTCGAGTCCGACGCGCCACCCCCGGGTCCGAACAGCTCGACCTGGCGGGTCAACGCCTCCACATCGGTCAGCCCGGACGCACCGGCGGCCAACGCGCACGCGGCATCGACCAGCAGCCGCCCACGGTGGCGCACCGGGATGAACCCGGACCGGGCCACCACCTGCGCGAGATCAGTGCTCAGACCGAGCCGATCGGCCAGCAGCCGCGGCAGCACCACCCCCGCATGGGCGACCGTGCCCGGTCCGCCGACCTCGACCCGCAGCCGGTCCGACCACCCCACCCCTGCCAGCACCGACGGCCCCTGCCCAGTACGCTGCACCACGAAGGTGTTCCTCTCCACGGACCCGATACCAGCCTCAACAACTCGTATCGTTCCAGGTCAGGAACACCTTCCTACGTCCAGGCGCGCACCCCATACATGATCAAACCCGACCGCCGTGAATACTCCAGGTTGGAGCGGATCAGATTCCCCGCCGAGTACAGCCCCCCGCCGATGATCCCGCCCTGGCCGAGGAACAGGCTCCAGAACTGGTCGTTACCCCGGCGCTTGCGCTCCTCGGCCTGGAGCTTGACGCAGATCTCCCGGAACTGCGGCCACGTCCACGCTCCGTCCAGGGCCGTGGGTGGGGTGATTCCGTGGGCGTCGAGGATCTTCTTGTTGTAGAAGACTGCCTGCGAGCTCTCGTTGGTGGCGGGGCCGTAGAACTTGCCCTTGAACATGGCACCAGGCGTCGTGCCCGGTAGGAAATCTTCGAGGTCGGACTTCTGATAGACCTCGTCGAGCGGGTGGACCAGGCCATTGGCGGCATAGTACGACAGCGACACTTGGTTGTTGATCAAGCTTTGACCAGGTGGAACACGGTCGTGTCGATGCGTGACAAGGGTGCAGCCACCACCAAATGATCAAGGTTTGTGAAGACTCGAGATCGGCTGGCGATGGCTGCGGCCACCAGCGTAGACCTGAACGGCTGGCAGGCTGAACTGGACGCGTTCATGGCCCGGATCAGGCCACGGTTCGCCCGGAGCCCGGCGCGCGCCGGGTCTTCGTGCGGGGGATCCTCGCGGGGCTGCCACGGCGAACGGGTGGTCGATCGCCGAACACGCCGGGGAGGACCACCCGGGATGCAGCGCCTGTGGCGAACGCGGTGTGGAACCCGACGGCGCCGGAGCTTGCGGGACTATGTGGTCGAGAACCTGTAAGCCTCGATGGGCTGGGACCGGTGCTGGTCATCGATGAGACCGGTGATCGAAGAAGGGCCGAAAACCGTTGGCGTGCAACGGCAGTACTCCGGACCGCGGGACGGGTGGAGAACTGCCAGGTCGCGGTCTACCTCGCACGCCACCGCGACCGGCTACACGCTGATCGACCACGCCCTGTACCTGCCCAAGGTCTGGACCGGCGACGCCGACCGGATGGCCGAGGCCGGCGTACCCGCCGGCACCGAGTTCGCGACCGACCGCCGCCGCCCAGATGCTCACCCGGGCCATCGCCGCGGGCGTTCGGCCGGCTGGGTGGCCGCTGACGGGTCTACGGCCCCGCCACCCTGCGCCGCCACCTGGCCGAGCAGCACCTCGGCACGTCCTGGCGATCGCCAAGACCCCGATCACCACCGGCATCGGCACCCGGCTGCCGTCGACTACGCCGCGGCCGGACCTGCGCTGGCACACCTACGCGCCGGGCGGCGTCCGCGGACCCCGTACCTACCGTGGGCCTGGATCGAGACCACCGACCCCGCCCTCACCAACACCGACACCGACACCGACACCGACACCGACACCGACGAGAGCATCACGGGGCACAACTGGTTGCTCATCCCCGTCACCCCACCAGCGGAGACCTGGCGTTCTACCGTGCCCGCCCCGGTCCCGTGGCGTTGAAGACCCTGGTCGCCGTGGCGGAACCCGTTGGCGGATCGGGATTCCTTCGCCGGCCAGGAACTCGCCGCCCTGGACCAGCACCAGGTCGCGCCTGGACCGCCTGGCACCGCTGGTCCTGCTCGCCATGATCGCCCACGCCATCCTCGCCGTCCTGACCACCCGCCAAGACCCACCGGCGCCCGGCCTGGCCAGGCTGACCCGCCACGAGATCCGCCGCCTGCTGGTCGAGCTCACCAGGACCCTGCACCCACCCTACACCTGATCGCTTGGTCCATCTGGCGGCGAAACCACCAAGCCACTGCCCAGGCCTGCCATCAACGACGAACAGTCGCGACCCAACACCCATGATCCTCCCGGAGCCAGAACCATGATCATCCCAAGTGTCGCTGTCGAATAGCCCTGCAGGTTGGGACCGTCGACGTGCAGCAGATCGGGTCCGTTGGGCTGCTGAGGCAGTGCCCTGATCGTGCGGTCCCAATCAGAGAAGGAACCGTCCGTCGTTCGGCGACGCCCCCGGTGCTCTGTTGCCAGGCGTCGGTGCGAGCGTTGCATGCCTTCACCAACGGGTCGAAGGCGACCCAGAGGGCGAGGAGGTGAGCCGCGGAACCTCCGCTGGCCGAGGCAGTTCCGGGTGCACTGCTGGACCGGCCGCAGCCGGCCACGCCCGATTGAGCCCCGCTGGGTGGTGGGCTTTGAGGACAGGGTCCTCGGTGCTCACGTGCCGCTGGTGATGGCGGCGGGTTCAGTATCCCGGTCAGGGGCTTGGCTGCCAGCAGGCCATGGATGCCTCGGAGAAGCGGCGGTCGTGGACCTGCCATTCGTCGTGGGTGTCGGCCAGGACCGAGCCGACCAGGCGGATGACGGCGGCCTCGTTCGGGAAGATCCCGACCACGCGGGAGCGGCGTTTGATTTCCTTGTTGATCCGTTCCAGAGGATTGTTGACCAGATCTTCACCCAGTGGGATCGGGGAAAAGCGGTGAACGCCAACACTTCTGCCTTGGCGGAGTCCATCACGGACCGACCTTCGGGAATGACCGGGTGAGCTGATCGCGGACTTCCTCCCACGCCGCGAGCCGCTTGCGGGTCGGGTGGCGAAGATCGTGCGGAACAGCGCCGCGACCATGTCCTTGTGCGACTTCGGGATCAAGGCGAGCAGGTTCCGGCGAAGTGCACCCGGCGCGTTGATGCGCCGCCCCTGGAAGCACCGCCGGAGGGCGGCGACGGCCGGCATGCTGATCGGAGATCCAGGCGGACCCCGGACAGGCCCGAGCCTTCAGATCGTCGGAACGCCCGCCAGAACGTCCCTCCTCGCTGTCCCCGACCGCCAAGCCGAGCACCTCCCGGCCGCCGGTGGCGGTGATCCCCGTGGCCACCACGACCGCCTTGGACCCTGCCCGGGCAGGTCTGGACAGCCGGGGCGGGCACTCTCGCGCACGTGCAGGTAGGTGCGTCCAGGTAGACATCGGAACTCGGTGTGCCCCAGCGTCCGGGCGCGGAACGCCCCGACCGCCTCGTCCAGCTGGGCGCGATCCGCGACACCTCGGACTTGGAGATCCCGCATCGATGCCCAGGCTGGACCAGGTCATCGACGCTGCGGTGGAGATCCCGTGCACGTAGGCCTCCATCACCACCGCATGCAGCGCCGATCGATCCGCCGCGCGGCTCCAGGATCACCGGGAAGAACGAGCCCTGGCGCTTCGGGATCCGCAACCCGATGTCGCCGGCCTGGTCGACAACGTGCGGTCCGGTGCCGTTGCGCTCCGTCGTCCGCGTGCCAGTCCGCTGATAGCGGCCGGCGCCGATCACCCGCCGCCTCGGTCTCGATCAACTCCTGCAACACCATCCGGACCGACTCACGGATCAGATCCACGCCATCGCGGCGCGGAACGCCTCTAGCAGCTCGGACACG
The DNA here is from genome assembly GCA_046330955.1 of Kineosporiaceae bacterium. Taxonomy (GTDB): domain Bacteria; phylum Actinomycetota; class Actinomycetes; order Actinomycetales; family Kineosporiaceae; genus JADJPO01. Next base: position 6,778 of record JAXLRT010000029.1, read on the forward strand.
GCAGACTGGGACAAGGCCATCGGTGGGCTCCTCTTCAGTGTGTGCTTGGTCGTTCACACCGAAGATCCCGCCGATGGCCACAGCCTCAGCAGGCCACGCCGTCCATCACCCCAAACCCCACCACTCCAGGGGACTCCTACGCCACGGCCCAGCCCTGCACCCGCCAGCAAGCCGGACAGTGCGAGGAAGTTGCGGCGTGTGGTCTCAGTGTTCATCGAGTCTCTCCAGAGGTGTGGATGTGGCTACCACTCATGTCCACGGCACCGCCGCGGAATGGTGGCCTGTGCCAGGCGATGGCCCAGGTGCGAGCGAGATCGGCGCCGAGGAGGCCACCGACGAGTTCCCGGACGGATCGGGGTGCCTGCGCACCCACGAGTCGGTCGAGCGTGACGACGGTGGCCTGGTGGCCGTTGGTTCGTAGGGCATCCGTGAGGGTCACGGCACGGTCAGCAGGGGCGACGGAGAGAGCGACGGTGAGGTGGTCCTGCGGCCCGATGAAGTAGTCGACATGACCGGTCTCCTCGATCGCCGGGATGCGAACGCTCAGGCCTGTCGCCTCGATGAGCTTGAGCGACCAGAACTCGGCGGCCCCCCGGGCGTCGGGCATGCTGGCCACGGTGATGGCGTCAGGGCGGTGTGGACACTCGGCGGCGATCTGCTCGACAGCCGGCGCCGCCTGCCGCCACAGCGCGGCAAGATTCGCCGGTGTGGCGGCCTCGTCATCGCAGAGACGGTGCACGAGGCCGGCGTGCAGGGCGTAGCCGATGGCGGGGATCGCCTCTCGAACATTGTGCTTCGGCAATTCGACATGGTGGTCTGACGCCTGAGCGATGGGGGAGCCGCCGTCCGACGTCAGGGAGATCACCGGAAGGCCGGCCTCGAGCGAGATCTGGACGGCGCGCAACGTTGCGCCGGTGCGGCCGGACCAGGAGAGCGCCACCACGCCGTCCACGCCTGCGGGAGCCATTCCGCCCCAGGCGATATCGCCCGCGGAGATGACCCGGTGACCGCGGAGCTCTGCCGGTCGGGCTGCCGCGAGTGAGTCACCGCAACCGAGGAACGCGTACCGGCGTCCGGCGATCGACGGTGGATCGGGCAAGGTGAGGCGACTCAGCGCGTCCAGCGCGGCATCGGTCGTGGCTATCACGCCATGGGGGAGGCGGCTCGACTGTGATCGGCTCATGACAGCTCCTTCACACGTACGGCGCCCACCTGTTCAGCGGCCAGGGCGTCGGCCTCCGATGAGGGGAGCAGACCTTCTGGACCCCAGTCACTCAGCGCTCTCGCGGCGGCGACCGTGGCGACCGCGGCGGCGCGCAGGAGTCGTTCGGCGGTGAGCTGGGCTATGGGGCGGGCACCTGGTTCGCGAGGAGCGAGCGCCGCGAGCAGCGCCCCCGCGTGGGCGTCGCCAGCCCCCGTGGTGTCGATGACGTCGACGGGTTCTGCCCACACCCTCCAGGCGCCTCCGGACGACGGCACGACCAGGCACCCCTCGACGTCCAGTCTCGCCACCACCGCCATGCCGACGCGCTCGCGGATGGCGCGGGCCTGTGCGACGGGATCAACCCCGAGCTGGGCGAGCTGAACCCGGCTCGGGCAGAGCAGGTGCGTCGTCGGGGCCAGGTCCTCGAGATGCGCCCAGCCATGGGCCGCGAGCATGCGCTGGTCGGGATCGACAGCGACCAGGCACCCGGGAGGAACTGGCGGCGTGGGCGTCCCCGGTGCCCCACGCAACAGGAGGTCGAGGTCGGTGCAGGACTGCGGCGGCGTGATGGACACGCCCACCTGCCCGGCGTCGCCTTCGGCGAGTTCATGCCGGCCGTCTGGTGCGGTGGTGCTCAGGACACGCCGGCCCTGGGCCGACTCCAAGATCCAAAGTCGCGGCAGCTCAGGTACTCCGGGGCAATGAGTGAGGTCGACGTCGGCGAGGTTCAGCAGGTCGCGGACATCGGTATCGGTCGCGGGGAGCCCGGCGAGCAGCCGAAGGCTGGGCTCGGTGGGACTCGAGGTGATGCGGCGGGCCAGCGCGGCGCCGAGGCTCGCGTAGAGGCCGGGACCGCCGGGCAGATCGAACCGACAACCGCGCCCGGCGCGTACCACGTGGTCTCGGCTCAGCCCGGCCTCGATGCCCAGGACGACCATCTCAGGCACCAGCGTGCGCGGCCGGCGATCCGAGGACCTGCACCGTGAATGTTCGCCGACGTGGACCGTCGAACTCGAAGAAGAAGACCTTCTGCGAATGCCCGAGCAACACCGCGCCCTCGCTGACGATGAGCGAGATGGTCGGGCCGATGATCGTCGACTTGACGTGGCCGGCCGCATCCTGCGGAGTGTCGTGTTCGTGCTTGAAGTTGATCCGTGACGGAACGAGCCGGTCCATCTCGTCCATGAAGTCCTCGAGCCCCAGCGGGTCGTGGTATGAGATGATGCCGAGACCTGCGGTGGTGTGCGGCGCCGCAACCACGGCGATGCCTTCTGCGACCCCGGAGGCAGCGACCGCCTCGTTGATCTCGTCTTGGATCGGGTAGGCCAGGTTGCCCTTGGTGTGCAAGGAGAATCGGGTGGGCACGATCACTCCATTCCCTCGATGAGGCTCGTCGTCGTGGTCCCGCCATCGGCGCAGTCACTCCACTGCCCGACGCCGTCGCGACCAGGGGATTCGCCGGTGACCTCCATGAGATGACCGGCGAACAATGCCAGCGGCGCCACGTGCAGAATCGGCGCGAAGAGTTCGCGCACCGGCGGGAGTGCGACCGTGGTCGGCGCGTTCGGCACGGCTCCGATGGCCGCCCAGGGGCGCCTGAGTGTGGTGAGGTATCGGCTGACCTCGGCGGCGCGGGAGGCCGAGGCGTACCCGTGGTCCGACAGCACCAGCGTTCCGGTGTGCTCGGCATCGCGCACGAAGTAGTTCAGGTGGACGAACTCCTCGAGGTCGATGTCGACTGCCCGCCGTCCTGCAGCCTCCAGGATCTTGGCGGCGCCGTAGGCCGCGGACGCCCGAGCCGGTCCGGCGCCGAGGAGTTCGACGCCGCCGTGCTCAGCCCATTCCTCGGCGAGCCGGCGCATCGGCTGATCGGCGGTCGCGGCCAGTTCTGCCAGCGCGTCGCCCAGGCCGGCCAACTCCTGGCGCAGGACGAGGGCCTGGTCCATGGTGATGCGGCCGCGGACCTCACCGAATCGGATGGCGAACAGGGTGAGTCCGAGCAGGCCCTCGACGTAACTGCGCACGCCCGGCCCGGGTGCGATCTCGGGGATCCGGGTGCTGACCCGGGCGTCACTGGCCAGCGCCAGCGGACTGTCCGGCGAGGCGGTGAGGGCCACGACGAACCCGCCGACCTCGTGTGCTCGCTGCGCCGCCTCGACCACCCGGGCGACCCGTCCGGAGTTCGACAGGGCGAACAGCAGCGGGGTGTGCGGGTACTGACCGGCGTAGGTCGGCAGCAGATAGCGCGATGCCGTCATGGCGTCGGTGGCCACAGTGGGCAACCCGGCGAGTTCACGGAAGGCCGACTCGGCCGCGCGGCCGGCGATCGCCGAGTCACCGCACCCGGTGAGCACCACATGCCGGGCAGCGTGCTGGACCCGGGTCGGCACGATCTTGCGCAGTTCGTCCTCGAGTCGCCAGACCTGCTCGGGGACCAGTTGCTCGAGGCTGAAGACCTGCTCACGTAACGGATTGGAGTTCACATGGCTCCTTCGAGCAGAACGAATTAAGGTACTAAGGTTATAACATCTCGATGACATGGCGTCAACGGTTAAGGTGGTCGGGTGTCCCGAGGTAGGCAGCGGACGGCGCGAGCGAACCCCGCCGCGCGTCCGATCGAGCGGAGTTCACCCATGCCCGCATGGGCTCAGGTGATGCGCGACCTGCGGCACCTCATCGACCAGGGCGATCTGAGCACCGGGGCGCGGCTGCCGACCGAGAACGAACTGGCAGAGCGATACGGAGTCAGTCGGATCACCGTGCGTCAGGCGTTGGCGCGGCTCGCGGCCGACGGCTACGTGGATCGACGTCAGGGCACGGGCACATTCGTCAGCGATCGGGTCGCCCCGGTGCAACACGATCTGTCCCTGACGACCTCGTGGCGGGTGCGGTTGGAGGCGGCTGGTCACACCACCGGCTCGCGACTGCTGGCGAGCGGCCTCGCCGACGCTGTGGCCGGCCGCGTGGCCTCGGTGCTGCCCGAGCCCGTGATCGTCGACATCGCCGGCCGCCCCCTGGCACACCTGCAGCGGGTCCAGAGCGTGGACGGCCACCCCATCGGGCTCTCCGAATCCTGGGTCCCGGTCGACCTTGCGCCCGGACTCGAGTCCGCGCCGTTGGACGACGGGTCCCTGTCGCGCACATTCTCCGTGCGCTACGGAATCGATTCCGCTCGAACGGAGAACCTGATCGAGGCCGGACTGGCGACGTCGGTCGAGGCGGACCTCCTGGAGACCTATGTCGACGTCCCGCTCTTCGTGGTCACCGCCGTGAACTACCTCGCGAATGGGCGGGTCATGGAGGTTTCCCGGACGGCGTGGCTGGGCTCCCGGGTCCGTTTCCGCTCCGTACGAGAGGAGCGGGATCACTCGTCCGAGGCCCATCCGTCCTCGGTCAGTCCTGCAAGCGGCTGAGCAGGAGATCGTGGAAGCGGAGGTAGTCGGCTCGTCGGGCCACGAGGATGGTCGACAGCTCGGCGTCCCAGGCGAAATGGTGTCGGCTGTCGACCACGGTCATTCCCCGGGTGGTGTTCGCGACGGTCTCGACGGTGCATCGGACGCGCTCGGTTTCGACGAGGTCCGGTTCGATCGCCGCCGCGACCGCGAGTGCATCGATGAGCGCGCAGTAGCTACGAAAGCCCCGCCCGAGGACGAAATCCACCATCTGGGCTGCGAATTGTCCGAGTCGGCCACCGGCCCGTAGCTGCCCGAGTTGGTCCGCGGTGAGGTCGATCTCCGGGTGGGTGGCGGCATCCAGGCCCACGGCGGTCAGATCGAACCCGGCGTGAAGGACGGCCCTCGCCGCTTCCGGGTCGACGTAGACGTTCCACTCGCTGACCGGATTGCCGCCGGTGCCATTGCGCCAGGCGTGCGGGCCGAGCCCATACGAGCCGCCGAGCATCACGACGCGGGCAACCTTGGCCGGCAGGTCCGGATCCCGCAGGAGTGCCAGCGCGAGGTTGGTGAGCGGGCCGAGCGTCACCACGGTCAGTTCGCCTGCATGGTGGTCGGCTGCGGCACAGATCATGTCCGGTGCGTAGGCGTACCGCGTTCTCACGTCGGGTAAGGGCAGTTCGACACCGCCGAGCCCTCCCGGTCCGTGAGAGAACGGGTCTGGGGCGAGCGGGCGGACCAGCGCAGCATCCGGTCCTCGTCCGACCGGCACGTCGTCCCGGTCGGCGAACGCCACCACGCGGCGCGCATTGTCCGCGGTGGCACGGGCGAGCAGATTGCCCGACACTGCGGTGACTCCCACGACATCGAGCTCGGGAGAACGCACTGCGAGCAGCAGGGCGATGGCGTCGTCGATCCCCGGATCGCAGTCGATGAGGGTCGGTCGCCTCATGTGCCGGAGATGGCTGTCGGGGTGCCGGGGGTGACCAGAGAGGCCGCCCAACCGGATACGTCGAGCCGGTTGACCTCGGCGACCAGATCACGCCACGCCGCCGGGAGGCCGTCGGGTCCGGTACGTGCTCCACAGATCGCACCGGCCATCGCAGCCACGGTGTCGGTGTCGCCGACAGCGTTGGCCGCCAACCGGATCGCGATCTCGGGATTGCCGCCTGCGTAGTGGGCACAGGCGAAGGCCGCAGGGACCGATTCCGCCGTCGCCTCACCCATGCCGACCAGCTCGCTGATCACTCGGGCCGCCTGCGGCTCGTCGAGTCGTGAGGAAGCCACCGCACACGCCTGCTCGATCCGGGCTGCCACCGACGGGGCGTACACCCATCGGCCCATTCGCTCACCCTCACGCGCCGCCGTGCATGCGGTCGACAAGGTCTCGGGCCAGCCCATGCCCTGCATCCCGGCCCAAACCGCCGCAGCCACAGCCGCCGCCCCGGAGATGGCCACGGAGGTGTTGTGCGTCGGTACGCATGCGGTCCGGACGTCGTCCAAGAGCTGTTGGAAGGTGAACTGACGCAGCGCCGCCCACACGCCGACCACGCTGACGCGCATCGGCGCACCATTGGTCACTCCGCGCACCCCGGCCTCCTCGACCGGAACGCCTCGTTCCAAGTTGGCGATGGCGATCTTCGTGCTGGGGCCGACGGCCAGGCAGTCCGGGCCACCCACCCGATGGAGCCACGCCCGCAGCTCATCGGCCACGAGAGTGGCATCGAGAGTGCCCTCGCCGGCCAACAACGCCCCGGTGAGCGACTGCGCCTGTTCGGTGTCGTCCGTGATCCGACCGGCCGGATAGCCGGCGTGGTACGGGCTGTCCGGGGGGCCGGGCTGCATGGTCAACCGCCAGGTCGGCAGGCGCAGGAACGAGTTCGGCATGCCGAACGCGTCCCCGCAGGCCTGGCCCCACAGGGCGCCCTCGGCGCGATCGAGCATCGTCAAGGTGGCGGATGGTGTGGTGGTCGAGGTCATGCGGATCCTCCCGGGTGTGGTTCGCGGTGAGTGAGAGCGTTGGTGTGCACGTCGTGCGGGTCGGTGATCGACGCTTCACCCGTGGCGGATGCGACGTCCGGCAGCGCGCCCCAGACGCCGCAGTGGGCCGCGGCGCGAACGCTGGCCAGTCGGGCGGCCGACAGTGCCGTCATACCGGCGTGCACGGCACCGACCAGGGTGCCGCCGAAGACGTCGCCCGCGCCGGTGGTGTCCACCACCGTGGTCGGGACGGCCGGAACGCGGTCGTGTCGTCGAGCTCGGTGGACGGTCGCGCCACGGGTGCCGTCGGTCTCCACGCGCAGCTCGGCACGCAGGCGAGGTGTCTCGGCAAACTGCTGCCGGTCGGCGACGGCGATGGACCAGGGCACGTCGGGCCGCGGCGGGATCTCACCGATGAACGAGACCGGCACGCCGCTGTCGACGGCGATGCCGAGCACCCGATCCGACCATGCTCCCCACCGGGGTGTGAATACGACGTGCCGAACACCGTCCAACACCGCGGGATCCGGTGCCGCGACACGCGGTTCCTCGCTCCAGCACAGTCGACGCCCGGTGTCGTCCACCACGATCAGGCAGCGCACGGGGGTGGGCAACGATGGGCACCAGGTCGTGTCGATCCCGGCGGCGTCCAGCAATCGGAGCAACCGCCGCTCGGCGTCGGCCCGAACGTCCGGGTGGGGTAGCGGTGCCCACAGCCGTACCGGCGCGTGCTGCGCCACGGCCAGGGCAACGGCTGCGGCCGAGCCGCCGGGGAGCCATCCGTTGGAGGCAGGGGGCATGGACCCGATGCGGCCGACGGCGTGCGGTGCCGGGAGCGCATCGACTCGGACGACGAGGTCCGATGTGGCTGCTGCGCCGACGACGAGAATCATTCGCCGACCTCGGCCAGGCCGAGCTCGGGCAGCCAGATCGGCACCCCCGCCCGCTCGCGAGCCCGGTCCATTCGGTGCAGCACCGCCATGCCGTCGAGTGCCACCCGGATGGCCGAGTCGTGACCTGCGCCGCTGAGGAACGGCTCGCCGGTGACCAGGTTGTCCGCCACCGAACACACGGCCCCCCCCACGACGGCCGAACAGCCGAGCCAGGGTCACCACCGCGGCGGACTCTCGATCCCCGTTGAGAACCCCTGCGCGTCGCCAGGTGTCGGCGAGATCGAGGTGCCATGGCTGGAGATACCCGCCGACGGAGGGGCGGCCACCGCCGACATAGTCGGAGTCGGCCGAGCGGGTGGTACCGATGTGGTGTCGCACGCCGAGCCGGGAGGCAGCGGTGGCCAGCGCCAGCACGACCTCGGGCGCGCAAGCAGCCGGGTAGCCCGCCGGAATGTAGCTCGTGGTCAGGCCCTCGTCGCGGACCACCCCGCTCGCGATGACCACGTCGCCGGGACGGACCGACTCGTGCATGCCACCAGAGCCGCCGACGCGCAGGAAGGTGGTGGCGTCGGTGTACTCCAACAGTTCCTGGAGCGCCAGCTCGGCCTCCGGGCCGCCGGAACCACCCGAGACGACGGAGATCCGCGCCCCGCGATAGGTGCCCGAGCAGGTGGTGAACATTCCCGAACGGCCGGCGACGCGCACGTCGTCCAGCAGGGACCCGATCTGTTCGGCAGGATCCTCGTCGTAGTCGCACAACGGGTCCCGCACGGTGAGGAGCACGTACTCACCGATGAGCTGCGGGTCGATCCTGGTCAAGGCGGGCCGGCCGTCGACGAGGAAGCCGCGCAGCGGGATGTGCTCGCGGTGTGGGTAGCGGCGCAGGATCTCGGCGTTGACCGGCGGTACCCGATCGCCGAACTCGTGGAGCCGGCCCTCGGCGTCGACCTCGCGATGCCGCCCGATCACCGGCGTGACCACCTGGCGGTGCACGAGGCGGTCGAACGCTCTGTGGGACAACGGGTCAACAGGTATCGGACCGTGCTGCCCGATGCTGAGCGCGGCGGCCGCCATGGCGGCACGCAGCGCCTGGCCAGGATCGCGCTGCTGCGCCCAGGACGCCGCCAAGGCACCGCCGAAGGCATTGCCCGCACCGGTCGGGTCGACGACGGCACCGGTCTCGGGCAGTGCCCCCCAGACTCCCTCGGGTGTGGAGACGATCGCGCCCCCGGCCCCCAGGCGCAGCGCCACCACCTCGAACCCCTTGTCGTGCAAGGTGTCCAGGCATCGTCCGAGATGTCGGTCATCGCACAGCGAACGGGCCTCGGCTCTGTTCAGTGACAGGACGTCGACCTGAGCTGCTTGCGCGGCAAGGCCGTCGAGACGCTCCCGCCGGCACACTGCGGCGTCCAGTTCCCAGAGCAGACTCGCCGGACGCCGCCCGGATGGGTCGGCCAGGTCCACTGCTCGCTGCCACAGGTCGTCCTCGAGGCCGGCGAACAGGTAGATCGCAGCCGGCCGGACATATGACGCCGGCACCGGTACCTGGCTCGGGCTCGCGGCGGCGAAGTGCTCCGGCCCGTAGAGCGGAGTCTCGACCCGCTCGCCGTCGGCCGCGTACACCACCACCGTCCGTGGCGTGTGGGGATCGGTGATGTACAGCCCGGCGGTGTCGACGCCGGCTGTAGCGAACCAGTCCTTCGCCGAGTCGGGCAGGTCGGCGCCCACTCCGGACAAGATGCCCACTCGACCCGGACCGGCGACCAGCGCCATGCCCGCGGCGGCGTGGGAACCAGCACCACCCAACTGATCGTGAAGACGTTCGCCGGTGGCGAGCGTGATCTCGTCGATGGCGACGTGGGAGATGACGACGTGATCGACCGCGGCGATGTGGTGATCGTGAGAGTGCTGGTTCATCCCTTCACCGCACCCGCCGTCATGCCCCGGACAAACCACTTCTGGGCCAGGAAGTACAGGAGGATCACCGGAATCGACGTGAGCAGCAATGCGGCGCACAGCAGGGGCCACTGGACGGAGTACTTCTGGAAGAACCCGAGCATTCCGATGGGGATCGTGGCCTGCTCGGGGCGCCGTAGGAAGACGAACGCCAGGTAGAGGTCGTTCCACATCGCCATGCCCTGCAAGATCGCGACGGTGAGGATTCCCGGCCGAGCAAGCGGCATGATCACCGACCACAGGGTGCGGAGGGTTCCGGCGCCGTCGATGAGTGCGGATTCCTCCAACTCCCGCGGGATGCTCATGAAATAGCCCCGCATGAGAAAGGTCGACAGGCCGAACCCGGCCGACGCGTAGATGAGGCTCAGCGTCCACTGGTTGCCGAGGATGCCCAGGTTGCGGGTGACGACGAACAGCGGCGTGGTCAGGATGTCGGGCGGGATCATCATGGTGGCGAGCACCATGCCGAAGATCACGCTGCGGCCGGGAAAGTCCAACCGTGCCAAGGCATATCCCGCGAGGATGCAGACGACCAGCAGAATGGCCAGGCCGAGGGCCACGACCATGAGCGAGTTGGTCAGATACGTCCCGGCGTTGCCTTCCTCCCAGGCGTCGGGGTAGTTGCGCAGCGTCAGGGATGTCGGCAGGCCCCAGATGTTCGTGTAGAACTCGGTGTCGCTCTTGAGCGAACCGAGGGCCATCCAGACCAGCGGCCCGAACGCCTGGAGGCAGAGCAGGACGAGCGCGAGGTACGTGAGCCCACGGTTCAGACCCCCGCGGGATCCGCGGCCCGAGTGGGCGCCGGTACGGGCGAAGGGCGTCATTCCCGGCCTCCTCTGGCCTGTCGGATGTAGATCGTCGCGATCACGGCGACGACCACGAACAGCACGTACCCCATGGCCGCAGAGCTGCCGAACTTCTGGAACTGGAAAGCCTCGTTGTAGATCTCGGTGACGGCGACCTGGGTGTCGGCCGATCCGCGGGTCAACACCCAGATGAGATCGAAGCTGCGGACGAAAGCACCCATCAGGGAGAGCAGAACCGAGACGAACAGCACGGGGCGGATGGCCGGGAGCGTCACCACGAGGAACCGACGCCAGGCTCCGGCGCCATCGATCTTGGCCGCCTCGTGGAGCTCTTCGGGCACCTCTTGGAGACCTGCGTGCAGGATCAGCATGTGCAGGCCCGCGTAGCGCCAGATCTCGACGGCGATGACGGCGTACAGCGCGACCGAAGGGTCGGTGAGCCAGTCGCGTGCCAGCCAGTCGGCACCGATGCCGCGCAGTGCGCGGTTCAGCAGACCATCCTGACCATTGAGGAAGAAGGACCAGAAGGCGCCGATCACGATGACCGACATGGTGACCGGGAAGAACAGGACGGTCCGGAACAGTCGCTGACCACGGACCTTCTGGTTGACCAGCAGGGCCAGGGCCAGGCCGACGACGTTCTTACCGACGATCGCGCCGATCGCGAAGACGATCGTGTTGAGCATCGCCGTCCGGAATTCGGGGTCGTGGGCAATGGCTGCGTAGTTGTGCAGGCCCACCCACTGCGCCGTGCCGACGCCGTCCCAGTCGGTGAAGCTGAGCCAGAGGCCGAACCCGATCGGCGCGAGGGTGAAGACGGCCAAGAGCGACAACCCCGGCGCCAGCAACGCGTAGGCGGCAGTGGATCGGCTCCACCCCGCGGATCGGCCGCTGCGCGTGGCCCGGGGCCGGTCGCTCCGGGCCACGGCGGCCAGTCCGGACTCCTCGGTGCCCGCGGGGCGGACGACGTCGGCGCTCATCGCGTCATCCCTTGTAGGTGTAGCCACTTGCAGCCAGTTGATCGAACTTGGCCTGGATGGCTGCGCAGGCCTGCTCCGGTGTCGCGCTGCCGGCCATGACCTTCTGGGTCTGTACCTGCACGACCTCGCCCAGTTCCCGCGGCCACAGCCAGTCCAGCCACTGCTGGCTCGGCAGGAAGTTCTCACGGATCTGCGTGGCCAGCGGATCGGTGGCGCCGACGACCGCCTTGTGTGACGTGGCGACCGGATTGGTCGGCTCGAGGGAGAGCTTGGCCATCGCAGGGGAAGCGGCGAACTCGATGTACTTCTTGGCGAGCTCCGGGTCCTTGGCGCCCTTGGCCAGGCACAGGCCGACCTCCACACCACCGAAGCCGACTTGCGGGCCGGGCTGACCGTCGAACTTGGGGAACTGGAAGACCCCGTACTCGAAGTTCTTGACGCTGGACTTCAGGATCGGCAGTTCCCAGGTGCCGGTGAAATACGAGGCGGCCTGGCCGCTGACGAACTTCGCCCGCATGCCCTCCTCGTCCAGGGCCATCGACGAGGAGTCGAGCAGGTTTGCATCCATGTAGGACCGGGCGAGCTTCATGGCCTCGACGTCGGCGGCGTCGGTGAACTTGGTCTCACCGCGCAGATTCGACTTGGTCTTCTCGAGCTGCTCACCGCCGGTCGTCTGCGCCAGCGCGGACATCCACCACATCGGCCACATCCAGGCGTTCTTGCCCTGGTGCACGACGGGCGTGAAGCCGGCCGCCTTCAGCTTCGGCGCGGCTGCGGCGAACTGCGAGAACGTCTTTGGCGCCGAGACGCCAGCCTTGGCGAAGGCACTCTTGTTGTAGATGAACAGAGTGGTGGAGACACCGGAGAGTGGTACCCCCCAGACCTTGCCCTCGACGGTGAAGGGGGCGGTGGCGCCCTCGTTCAGGGCCGGCCCGACCTTCGTGACCACGTCATCGACAGGCTGGATCAAGCCCTTGGGTTGGTAGGAGGTGTTGACCGGGTTCCCGGCACACATCACCACATCGACCTGGTCGCCGGCCAGGACGGCGTTGGTGAGCCGGGACAGCCCGTCCGTCACCGTGCCCCGCGCGTCGTGCTTGATCTGCGTGACACCCGGATTGGCAGCCTTGAACGCATCGTCGATCTGCTTGGTCACCGAGTTGACGACGTCCTCGGAGGCTCCCGGCGCGAAGGTGTCCCACGAACTGGGACCGAACACGACCAGGCTCTTCGAGGCGCTCTCGCTTCCACCACCACCCCCGCAGGCTGTGATCGCCAGGGCGCTGCACAGGACCGTCATGGGGAGGGTCATCGTTCGCTTCATCGGGCTCTCCGGTTCCATCCCAGTAATTGGTATGAAGGTTATAACCTCCAAACGACTAGGCCGTCAAGACGTCGCGTCGGCGCTCTCGTCGAGACGACCGAACGCCCTGTGCGAGACCGCCCTGATCAAGCCAGCGGCGCGCTGGCGACGCTCCGGTGAGGTGTCTGTCCCCCGTGAGGAACGGCACTAACCGACCCGGCACCCTGAGCGGTGCGCCTTCGTGTTCTGGGACGATGTCCGGGGGTGCCGGTCGCGGTGCGGTCATGACAAGCCCGGGGGGAGGCGGGGAAGGGACATGCCACACGTATTCATCAGCTATGCCAGAGCGGATCTGTGGGTGATGCGGGCGGTTCGCTACTTCCTCACCTCGCAGGGGCTACGGACCTGGGCAGACGAGACGGGCCTCCGTCCGGGAACGACGGACTGGCGTCAGACCCTCTGGCGCGCGATGGATGAGTCGTCATGCCTGCTTGCACTCTGCACGCCCGCGGCGGCGAAGTCTCCGTGGGTGGGGCGTGAGCTGGATCGAGCGCTCGAACTCAACCTTCCCATCTTCTCGGTCCTGGCACGGGGCGACTCGATCCAGTCCATTCCGCGACAGATCAATCACCTTCAGTTCAGTGATGCGAGTCAGCAGTTCGAATCGGGCCTGGCCCACCTCCTTCAAGCCATCGACGACGATCCGAGGGTCGTGAATGTTCGCAGAGCGTCTGCCTCGCTCGGGCGAGAGGGAATCCGTTGGGACCGAATGGGTTCCGTGTTCTGGTTCGCCAGCGAGGGACGGAAGCTTCGACTGCAGCTGACAGACCCCACGGTTTCCCTCGCCGACATTTCCCGTGGGCTTCGGCAGCTTCGCCATCACGCGCGGCGCCTCAACGCGACGCGCTTCATCGTGCGTGAAATCGATCTCATCCTTCAGGAAGCCGCCGGTCCCGACGCGGCGCACTGGACTCCGGAACGCCGACTATGGCATGCGGATCGGCTCAGAGTGGCCTTCGATACGATCGCTCGGCTCGCGGAGGATGCCGATCCGGATTTCGAGCCCGGGCCTCGCTGGGCACAGGAATCGACTGATGATCACACGGCGACCGATGCCTGGCGGCAGGCGTAGCGGTGTCCCTCGTTTCGTCGGTGTGAGCTCGGCAGGACTCTGGTGGCGGGTTTGGTCCAGCGGACCGGATGGCTGCCGGAGCTGACCCGGTCGATGGTCAGGCGGGGCATGCCCGTCAGTAGAGCTTGGCCGACGTCGTCTGCTTCACCCCGGGCTTCAGGTCGATCGACGTCAGCGTGACGACGTGCCCGGCGACGTCGGTGAGGCGGACCCGGAACGGCCCCGAGCCGGGGTTGTCGTCCAGTACCCAGAACGCGTTCTGGCTGCGGGTCATCGACCGGAACGCACCGCTGGGGCCGGCCACGGCCACCGACTGCAGGGCGTTGCCGATGTTGTCGAGCTGCAGCGCCAGCCAGTACGGGTTCGAACCGTCCTTGACCTGCACGACGATGTTCCCGGACACCGCGGGGTTCCGCACGGTGCGATAGCTGATCGGGACGACGCCCTTGACGGGGTCGTCGAGCGCGGCGAAGGCCTCGGTGCTCAGATCGATGTGCCCCGTGGCGCACTCGGGGCAGAGGTTGTCGACCTTGACCAGGATCGTGCCGCGGGCTCCGGCGACGGACAGGTAGCTGCCGCAGGCCTTCGAGCCGGCGAACTCGGCGGGGCCGACCGCGGCCGTGTACCGCGAGGACGGGATGGACAGCGTCATGCAGGCGCCCCCCGGCGCGGCGGGAGCGTAGTAGGTCGCTGATCCACGGGTGATCGACGTGCTGGCGGTGGACGTTGTGGCCTGGGGTTTCGGGTGGCGGGTCGTGGCTGCCCTGGACGGCGCCGCGTGGGTGGCCGTCGTCGCCGGTGAGCCCATCTGCCTGGCCATCGAGGTCGAGGATCTGGCCACTCGAGGGGTCGCTGCAGCGCTCGATGGCGCTGTGGCGCCGCGGCTCGATGACAGTTCGTCGAGTGCGGATGCCGATGCCGCGCCGTCCGGGGGCACCTCCCGCGTCGAGACAGAGGCGGCCCTGGTCGCCGTCGTCGGCGACTGCCTGAACAAGCCCGGGACGGCGATCGAGAGCACCAGCGCGAGGCCGCCGACGATCAACGCGCCCAGCGCCAGAACACGACTCGGGAATCGCCACCGGTTCATGGGCGCCGACGCTAGGCAGCCGGAGATCGCGCTGGCGTCAAAGCACTGCTAAGCGTCGCCGACCACCTGCCGCAACCACGACCCTCACGCTGATCGTGCGTCCCGGGCGCCAGGCCCCGGGCCGAGAGGGCCGGCTCCAGCTCGTCGCCGGGGTACCCGTGCTGCATGATCCTGGGTGGGGCCTGGCTGTTCGGGTCGAGCCCGGCACGGCAGCGTTACCGGGGAGGGCATCGATGACCAAACCGACGCCGATGAGTTCGCAGGACGCTCTCTGGCTCACCATGGACCGGCCGAACAACCTGATGGTGGTGGACACCGTTCTGGTGCTGTCCCGCGCGCCGGAGCTGGACGCCGTCCGTGGTGTCATGCAACAGGCCGTGGACCGGTTCCCGGTCTTCCGCCGGCGTGCCCTGCGAGACGGCATCGGCTGGGCGTGGCAGGACGACCTCGGGTTCGACATCTGCCGGCATGTCAGCAGCGTGTCGCTGACCGGCGAGCGGGACATGGCCGCCCTACAGCGGTTCGTCGCAGAACACCGAGCCCTGCCGTTGGACAAGGACCGGCCGTTGTGGCAGACGTTCCTGGTCCATCCGCTCCGGCTGGACGACGGTACCGACGGCGCAGCCGTCGTGGCCCGCTTCCACCACGCCATCGCCGATGGCATCCGGCTCACCCAGGTCATGATCAGCTTGATGGGCGAGGCGCCGGCTCCGTCCGTGGTGGTTGCCAGCGGCGCGGCGACGTCGACCGACAAGACCGGCGCAGCAGGCACGATGGTCCGCGCTGGCCTGGATCTGGTCCGGTGGGGGACGCACGGCCTCGCCGAGGGCATCGGGTTGCTCCGGCATCCGACCCGGTTGCTGGACGCACTCGACGTGTTCGGCAGCGGCCATCGGGCCGTCAACGATTTCTCGTCGGTGGCGAAGCTGGCGTTCGGCGGTAGTCCACGCACTGTCTGGACCGGCAGTCCCGGGACGGCCAAGGCCATAGCATGGTCGCGTCCCCTACCGCTGCAGGACATCAAGGCGATCGGTCGGGCGGCCGGCGCCACGGTGAACGATGTCATGCTGGCCGCGGTGGCCGGTGGCCTGCGTCGCTACCTGCTGGTGCACGGTGGCGAGGCCGACCAGGTGCTGTGGATGGTTCCGGTCAACCTGAAGCCGTTCGCCGACAACCTTCCCGCCGAGTTGGGCAACTACTTCGCCCTGGCCTTCCTGCCGATGCCGCTCGGCAGCGACGACCCGGTGACCACACTGCAACGGGTGCGCCACGAGATGGATCGCATCAAGCACTCCGACGAGACGGTGCTGACGTTCGGGCTGCAGCGCCTGGTCTCCCGGACGCCTGGACACCTCGCCTTCCTCGTCACCAACTTCTTCGCCAACAAGGCGGTCGGCGTCCTCACCAACGTGCCCGGACCTCGGCTACCGATGACCTTCGCGGGAGCGCCCGTCGTCCAGGCCGTGGGGTTCGCCCCGTGTTCGGGGGACAACCCCATGACCGCGACCATCTTCAGCTACAACGGCGCGGTCACCGTCGGATTCGGTACCGACGCCGGGCTGGTGCCCGATCCGGGCCTGCTGGTGGACCTCGTGGTGGACCAACTCCGGTCGATGCAGGTGGCGCTCGACTCACCCCGCACCGGGACATGGCCCGACTGACGGCCTGAAGGTGACCGGCAGACCAGTGGGCGTCGTCCGCTGCACCGTGACGGCCACGCCGGCGGGCCGGTCAGAGACCTGCCGATGAGAGCTCGATCGATCACACGTCCGGGTCGGCCATGATCTCCCGCACCTCCTGGGCACAGCGGCACGCGGCAGCGATCCTGGCGGCCCACGCCAACGCCTCCTCGCGCGTGGGCACGTCGAGGATCGAGAACCCGCCGATCACCGCCTTGGTCTCCGGGGAGGGGCCGTCGCTGACCGTCCCGTCGGTGGCCACGATGCTCGCGCGCTGGCTCTGCAGCCCACCGCCGAACACCCATACGCCGGCCTCCTGGGCGGCCCGGACCACCTCGTGGGCGGCCTCAGCCACCTCGGGCAAATCCTCCTCGGGAAAGGTCATCGCGCCGTCGTCGAACGAGATCAGGTACCGCGTCATCGCATTCCTCCGGGGTTCGGCAGATCTCTTCCGGCAGCCTCTCAGCTGTTCATCGAAGACGCTGTTGCACGACCGGGGGCCCGCAACTCGAGGTGCCCGACTGCCGGACCGTTGCGACTCTCTCGCCATGAACGAGTGCGACGTCGTGGTCATCGGCGGGGGTGCCGCCGGTCTCTCGGCGGCCCTGGTCCTCACCCGAGCTCGCCGTCGGGTGACTGTCGTGGACGCCGGCCGGCCACGCAACGCCCCGGCCGCCCACATGCAGGGATTCCTGGGTTCCGACGGCATGCCACCCTCGGAGCTGGTGGCCGCAGCCCGAGCGGAGGTCGCCGGCTACGGCGGGCGGTTCGTCGCTGCCACCGCCCGCGGCATCGCTCCCGGCGACGCCTCCGGGGCGGCGGATCGCCGGATCTTCGACATCGCCCTGGACGACGGCTCGACCCTGCGCGCTCGCCGCATCCTGGTGGCCACCGGCCTGCGCGATGAAATCCCGCAGCTCCCCGGAGTGCGCGAGCGGTGGGGCCGCGACCTGCTGCACTGCCCGTACTGCCACGGATACGAGGTTCGCGACCAACCCCTCGGCGTGCTCGGTGGCACTCCCGAGGCCGTCGCCCACGCCCACCTGGTGCGCCAGTGGTCCCAGGACGTGGTGCTCTTCACCGACGGCACCCTGGACGACGACGACCAGCATCGGCGGCTGGCGACGCGGGGCATCGGTGTGCGCGACGGCCGGGTGGAGCGCCTGGTCGTCGAGCATGATCGGCTGACGGGCGTCCAGTTGGCATCGGGGGAGACGGTCACGAGATCGGCAGTCTTCGTCCGGCCTCGGTTCGTGCCCCATGACAGCCTGCTGACCGGCCTCGGGTGTGCCACCGCGGCCGGCGGGTGGGTGGTCGTCGACCCCACCGGCCGGACCAGTACCGCCGGGAACGTGGTGAACCCTCGTGCCCAGGTGATCACCGCCGCAGGCGAGGGGTCGGCGGCCGCCATCGACATCAACAACGACCTCGTCGAGGACGACATCTCCACGGCACTCGCCGCGACCGTCCTCGGATAGTGCCGGAATCGCGCCGGGCCATGACCACGTCGCCGACCCCGCTCGCACCGGCGCTCGTGAGCCGGACGTTCGTCACGCTCTACACGCTGTCGTACACCGGCGGCTCGTTGCTGTTCCTGGCACCCTTGTTGATCTCGCTGGCGCTGAAGGTCGACGATCTCGTCGGAATCGACGCCGCACCCGCGAACCTGGCCCTCGTGACCGGGGTGGGGTCGCTGCTCGCCCTGGTCAGCAACCCGTTCTTCGGGCGGCTGAGCGACCGCACCACCTCAGCGCTGGGCATGCGACGGCCCTGGATGCTCACAGGCCTGGCCGGCGGCGCCTTCGGCGTCCTGATCGTCGCCGTCGCCCGGAGCATCACGGTGGTGCTCATCGGCTGGTGCGTCGCTCAGGTGTTCCTCAATGCCCTGCTCGCCGCGCAGGCCTCCGTGCTGCCCGACCAGGTACCCGCCGTCCAACGTGGCGTCGTCTCGGGACTGCTCGGGGTCTGCGTGCCGGCCGCCTCCGTGGCCGGCACCTACCTCGTGCAGGCGTTCGACGGCAGCGCGCTGGCCATGTTCCTGGCGCCCTGCGTCGTGGGAAGCGCGCTCGTCCTGATCTTCGCCGCCCGGCTGGGCGACCGTCGTCTCGACGCCGCCGATCGGCCGCCCTGGTCGCTGCGCGAGTTCGTCGGTTCGTTCTACGTCGACCCGCGGACCCACCGGGATTTCGCCTGGGCGTTTGCCAGCCGGTTCCTGCTGGTCACGGCCTACGCGTTCCTGGTCACCTATCAGGCCTACTACCTGCTCGATCAGATCGGCAGCCGGCAGGGGGACGTCCCTCATCAGGTCTACCTCGGCACCCTCGCCCAGTCGGTCGCCCTGGTCGTCACGGCGCCGCTGTCCGGCACGCTGTCGGACCATGTCGGACGGCGGAAGATCTTCGTCGCGAGCGCTGCCGTGATCTACGCGGGCGCCCTCATCGTGCTCGCCACCGCCACCGGCGTCGGTGGGTACCTGGCCGGTATGGCCGTCGGCGGGTTGGGTTTCGGGATGTACACGGCGGTCGACCTCGCCCTCGTGGTCGACGTGTTGCCCGACGCCGGATCGGCGGCCAAGGACCTGGGAGTCCTGAACATCGCCGGCGCCTTGCCGTTCGCGCTCGCGCCCGCCGTGGCACCGGCGATCCTGGCAGCCGGCCACGGCAGCTACGCCGTCCTGTATCTGGTCGCGGGAGGCTGCGCCCTGGCGGGCGCGGCGGCCATCATGCCCATCGAACGGGTGAGGTAGGGCCGAGGTGCCCCCTGCCCGCGGGTGCCCTACGGCTGACGCGGCACGTCGGCGCGGCGAGGGGCGGGCACCGTGGGATCCGGCACGCGCGCCGGGTCGGTGTCGCGTCGTCCCGCCCGTCGTCGCCGTTTGTCCTCGCCCGCGGCCTCGTCGGCGGCGCGGACCGCCTCCTCGACGGTGGTGCACGGCGGGACGGCGGCCCACCCGAGCGAGGCCGCCAGGCGGACCTCACCGATCGGTTCCTCGGCCCGCACCCGCTCGCGGATCCCCTCGAGCACCTGGTCGCCGTCCACCGGAGTATCCGAGGTGATCAGCAGCGCGAATTCGTCACCCCCGAGGCGGGCTGCCACCGCGCCCGGCGGGGCAAACTCGACCAGTACGTGGGCGAACCGGGTGATGAGCTCGTCGCCGACCGCATGGCCGAAGGTGTCGTTGGTGTACTTCAGACCGTCCAGGTCGGCGGCGACGACGCACACGTGGGTCTCGGGTTCATGCGCCTGCCGCTCCGAGACCTGGGCGAGCGCCATGTCCCACCCCCGCCGGTTGGCCAGGGTCGTCATCGGGTCGTGGGTGGCCTCGGCGCTCGCGGACTCGAACGCCTCGCCCAGCGAGCGTGCCGTCTGCACCTGCTCATTGCGGTCCCGCCCCAGCATGCGGACCAGCAGCACGGGGACGGTCGCGACGGCCAGGCGTGCCCAGCCGGGCGGCGTCCCGGCGATGAGGCCGAGCCCGATCACGGCCATGAGGGTGTCGACGCGGAAGGTCCAGCCCATCGGGTGCGCGAGCGTGCGCGCCGCCACGCCGATGCTCGCCATGCGGATCCAGGCGGTGGCCGCGTCCAGGGTGAACTGCGCACCCAACGCGATGATCAAAACCTGCCAGTCGCTCCAGTCCGGTTGCCGGACGCCGGCGACGAGCAGGACGGCGGTCGGCCCGAGGCTGTGCCACGCCGGGAGGACGCGAACCGATCGGCCGTACCACCCCTCGGACGGACCGCCACCCCCGAGCCCCCCGAGCAGAACGCCCACGGTGACCGCCAACGGCACCAGTTCGAGAGGACCGCTCACCAGCATCACCATCAGGACGGGCTGGGTCGGCACCATGCTGCCCGCCGCTGCCTGGAACTCGATCCGGTACGCCACCGCATAGACGCTGATCAGCGCGACCAGCAGCCACAGCTGGCTCTGCCGCACGGGCAGGCCGGTCACGGCCACGGCGACGGCGGCACCGAGGAACACGCCCGCGAGCAGGTGGGCGGTCACCACGGCCCGCAGCCCCGGGCGGCTGAGGCTCTCCTTCACGCTCGCATGGTCACGCCACTGCTCGAGGGCAGTGGCCACGGCCTCGTCGGGCACCGCGGCGGCTGCCGATCCGGGGCGCCGTCCCACTCAGAGATCATCGTCCGGAAGGCGGCATTTCTTGAATTGCACGACCACCGGCGGGGCGGCGCTGCCCGGTCCGTCGACCGGAGACGAGGTGCCGAGCTCGTCTGCCCGGAACACGAATGGGGGAGGCCACCGGCCGGACGGGTGAGGCGGCTGGTCCACTCAGGGGCGTGGCCGTCGTGCTCGAGCGCAGGTGACCACGGATGGGTGTGTGCCGCTTCTGGGCGAGTGAAGTGCACCCCCAGAGATATCGGATGGTGACGCTGAGCATTCACTCTAGATACAGCCGGTCATCGAGGACGCCAATCCTCGGGCCGGCAACCCCGATCAGTTCTGCTCTCGCCCGGAGGTCTCCATGTCCCAGTCCCGTCGGTTCGGACGACGCGCCAAGGGCCTCGTCCTGTCGGCCGTCACCGCGCTGTTGGCCTCGGCCGGTGTCGTCGCCAGCTCGGTGCCGGCGCAGGCGGCCACCTACTACAACGTCTGCGGCCAGCGGGTGACCAGCCAGGCGTTCAAGGCCTATTCCGACACCAACGAGTACTTCCTGCCCCAGGAGGGTGGGTTCGAGGCCAGCTGGCTCAACGGATGGGTCGCCTCGAATGCCACGATCGTCACGGGCAACAGCCCCTACTACCTCACCGGCAACCGCTCCGACTCCCGCTCCCTCAAGCTCAACGCCGGGGGCTCGGTGATCAGCCAGGTGATCTGCGTCATCCAGGGTGAGGACTCCATCCGGTTCGCCTACCGCAGCCCGGGTGTCTCCGGCGCCACGCTGCGGGTCGACATCTCCGTGCTGAGCGCTCTCGGCACCGCCTACTCGGGGTACACCCTGACGGACGCCGGAGCCGGCTGGAAGATCTCGCCCCGGATGGCGATCCCCAACAAGGTGGACTACACCGGCGGGCAGAGCCTGAAGATCAAGTTCACTGCGACCGGGACGTCGGCCGCGTGGCAGGTCGACGACGTCTTCGTCGACCCCTGGCGCACCCTCTGACCCCGACGGCCGGCTGAGCTCGGCACCCACCGGTGGCTTGTCGAGACCGGTGGGTGCCGCTCGGCCGTCCCGGTGCGAGGGCCTGCCGCCACTCGGGTTCCCGAGATCGGGCCTGCGGGTATCGGAGTCGTACCGAGCGTCGGCTCCGTCGCCGGCTACGCGCCGGGCCGGCTCTCACGGGTGAACGTCACGTGGGTGACGCCACTGGGTGAGGACGCCGCCTCGACCCGGTAGTCCTGCTCGATGCCCTCGAGTCCGTCCCAGAGGCGGACGCCGCGACCCAGCAGGAGCGGGACCATCACCACGTGCAGGTGGTCGATCAGGCCTGCCGCCAGGAACTCTCGGATCATGGTGGCGCCCCCACCCAGGCGGACGTCCCGACCGTCGGCAAGCTCCCTGCCATTGCGGGTCTTCGGGCCATCCCGGAGGGCCGAACTTGCGGCCCCCATGATCTCGGCGCCGATCCCCGGATCGTGCTGGCATCGGCCCGTTCGACCGTTCCGCCGGTCCTCGCCGCGCGCGATTCGACGTGACGACGAGGCCCCGCGCCAGATGTCGGAGCGTCGGCCAGGTGGCCGATGTTCTCCCCGGACGTCGCTCGGACCATGGAGGCGAGTCAGAGCCGAAGGAGGTTCCGACCCTCCTCCGGGTCAGGAGTACCCGAGGTCGATGGCGGGTATGACGCCTGCCATCACGAGAGGACGCGACATGCAGGAATTGATGATCGACTTCATCGTGTCGCTCGACGGATATGCCTCCGCCGAGGGTTGGCCGGGCTATTGGGGCCTCGAAGGGCCGGAGTATCTGGCGTGGTTGGATCAGCAGCCGGATCGCACCGTCCTCATGGGAGCCACCACCTATCGGCTGATGTCCGAGATGGCGTCCGAGTACGCGGACGACCCGTCGTTCCAGCGGATGGCCGATACCCCCAAGGTGGTGTTCTCCCGCTCCCTCGAGCCACCCCTGACCTGGGCCAACTCCGAACTGGTGAGTGACGAGACCCTCGACGTCGTGCGTGACCTGAAAGAGACCGGAACCAGCCCGTTGCGCACTCTCGGCAGCGTGTCGCTGTGCCGGTCGCTGCTCACCGCCGGTCTGGTGGATCGCTTCCGGCTCGTCGTGTTCCCAGTGATCACCGGCGAGACGGGGAGGGAACGGATCTACGACGGCTACCCGGACGTCGCCCTGGACATGGTCGCCAGTCGCACGTTCGACGGCCGGCTGCAGTTGCTCGAGTACCGGCCCACCATCCTCACCGGCCCACCCGGTACCGAACGGACCGACGCCTGATCCGGGCCATGCGCTCGCGCAGCACGGCGCACGTCTACCCGGGGGTGTTCGACCGACACCTGACGCGGCAAGGAATCGGTCGACCGAGCCCGACGCACACTCGATTCGCGCGCCGGCGAGTCCGGTCCCATGGTGGTGGCCCGACCTCTGACGAGTGAGAGGTGACCAGTCGTGACCGTGCCGACGCCCCCCACACCACCCGCGCCGCCCCCCCACGCCGCCGACTCCGCCCACGCCGCCGCTGGACCCACCCGAGCCCGAACGGCCCGGTCCTCCGGGGCCCGACCCCACGCTGCCGCCCCCGCCGGGGCCGGACATCCCGCCGTTGCCCGATCCGAACGCCCCGATCGACGGCCAGCCGGAGCGAGCAGCCGCCGGGGACGCCCACGCCTGACCCGGTAGGCCCTGCGGCAATCTCATCTGCCCTCGGGACATCCCAACGCCTTGCCCGGCCGGTAACCTACGGAACGCGCTCGCCGCGTGGGTGATCGAGGGGAGGCGACGCGGGCAGGTGGTCACGTTGTCGGGGCACGGAGCACCAGCGTGGTTGCCCATTCCCTATGCCCTGGCAGCGGCGGCCCTGCTCGTGCTCGCGGTGATCGCTTGGCAGCACCGGGGGACCGTCGCCTCCGCCGGGGCCGTGATCTCGCTCCTGGGGGGCCATTGGTGGGCTTTGGCCGACACCTGGACCGCGATGATGGTGACCGGCCGTGCAGAGCTCGACCTGTTCCCCGTCGCCAAGTCGGTGTCCATCGCCGCGGTCACCCTGTGCACCATCGGTCTGTGGATCTCGACTCGAAGCATGCTGCGCCCCGACTGGCGGCCGGGGCGCGGCGTGCGCTGGGCAGTTCTCGGCCTGACGACGACCGGGTTGCTCGTCTCGGCGAGTTCGCCGTGGACTCACGCCGTCTTCGCGGAGCTGACCACGCTCGACATCGGCCGGTGGTGGGTCCGGTGGAAGGCCGGCCCCGCCTTCTGGGTCTTCCTCGTCGCAGTCCTGGTCGTGAACGGTTGGTCGGTCGTGCAGTTGGGCAGGCACGTCCGCGACGCCGGCGGCGGTCTCGCGCGTCACCGGGCCGCGGGATGGTGGATCGGCGGCTCGGCCGTGGCGTTGCCGGCGGTCGGCTACGTGTGGGTGACCCGAGGCGTCATCCCCGACGTCTCACCGCTGATCCTGGCCGTCATCGCGGGGTTCTCCGTGTCCCGTGCCGTGCAGGCGGGAGTGTTCGGGCTGACCCCGATCGCCCGCGGTTTCGTCCTGGACCGGCTGAACGACGCCATCGTGGTCGTGGACTCTCGGGGCCATCTGATCGACGGCAACCACGCCGGCCACGAGATGGTCCGATCGCTGTTGCCGCATCTGCCGGAACGGCTGACCGGGGTCCTGCTCGGTCCCCGGCTCGAGGCGCTGCCCAGCCTGAGTTCCGGTGGACACTGCACGCTCACCCGCAACGGTGAGGGCCTGGTGCTCGACCTCGGGGTGAACGACCTGCGCGACGCGCGAGGAGCCTTGCTGGCACGGGCTTTCGTGATGCGGGACGTCACCGAGTTGGTCGGTGAGCGTGAGGCCCTCAGTACGGTCAACGGAGAGCTCCAGGAACAACTTCGCATCGTCGAGGAACTGCGCGCAGAGCTGGCCGAGAAGGCGCTGCGCGACCAGCTGACCGGATTGCACAACCGACACTTCCTCATGCCTCAGCTCGAGCTGGCCATCGCGAAGGCCACGGCCTGCGGGGCGTCCATCGCGGTCCTGCTGCTGGACGTCGATCGCTTCAAGTCCGTCAACGATCAGAACGGGCACGCCGTCGGTGACCGCCTGCTGACCGCGATCGGAGCCGCCTTGAAGGTGGCGGTCGCGTCCGACGACCACCTGCTCGCACGCTATGGCGGTGAGGAGTTCGTCGTGGTGCTGGCGGGCCTGAGCCTGCCGCAGGTCCTCGATCGGGCCGAGAGCTACCGGACGGCGTGCGCCGCCACCTGGGTACCCGGTGCGCACGGCACGGTCTCGCGGACCCTGAGCGTCGGCATCGCCCACCGGGACACCACACACGGCGCGGTCTGGAATCCCTCCGTCGATGCAGCAGCGCTGCTCCAGGCGGCGGACAAGGCGCTGTACGCCGCCAAGTCCGCCGGACGAGACCGCGTGGCCCTGGGGCACCCGAACTGAGCCCGGCGCACACCGGCCACGCTCGGTCGGACATCCCGCCGGCTCCGACCCGATCCGCGTGGGGTCCCTTGCGCTCGACCAGGCCCGGGCGATGCCTGGATGTGCCAGGCACTCACCCCGGGGGCGATCCCATGGGCGATGACGACAGCTCGTCGATGATCGCCTCGAGCCATGACATGTCCTGGCCCGCCGGCCGTTGCGCGGCGAGCACGCGCCGCAGACTGGCGGTGGTCGAGGCGATCATCATCGGGTCGTGGCGGGCCGCCAGAGCCCTGCCGAGCCGGAGGCGCGCGTCGTCCGCATCGTGGGCGAGGACGGCCAGTTCGAGCATGGTCGCGTGGCCCCAGTAGTCGGGGGATGCGGCCACGGCGCGTTCGGCGCTGTAGCGGACGACGGGCAGCAGCGCGGCGATCCGTGGATCGTCGGGGTCGCGTAGCGTCATCAGTTCGAGGGTGTTGATGCCGGGGTAGTGGTCGCGCCAGTCGACCTCGAAGCCTTGGAGGTAGGTCGCGATGGCGCTCTCGAGATGCCCTGCGGCAGTAGCCGTTCGCCCCGCCCTCAGGGCAGCCTCCCATCGGTCCTTGTGCACCCGGCCGAGGATGCCGCAGGTCTCGCTGCTCGGGCCGCGCTCGCGGATGAGTTCCTCGAGCACCCGAATGGCTCTGCCCGGATCGCCGGACCGGTTGAGCGCCAGGGCGTATTGCTCGCGAACCCTGGGCAGTCGTGACAGCTGTTCCGGCAGCCGCTCGCAGAGAGCGACCATCTCCTCGTAGGCCTGCACCCCGCGGTAGGCCAGGAGGAGTTCGACGGCCACCCCGAGGGTCGTGGCCTCGAAGTGACCGAGCCTGCTCTCGAAATCGAGCAGTTCTGCCTTGGCGGCCTCGCTGCCCGCGTACTCGGCCGTGTCCGCGGCCGTGTGCAACTGCTGGCGCAACTCCTCGACCTGCGCCATCCGATCGTGAAAGGCATCGACCTCGTCAGGGTCGGGGACGCGCCAATCGTCGAGGTTGCGCAGCAGTTGGTAGACGGGGCTGTCGACCGGCTGCTTCTTGGCGGAGGAGACCGCGCGCAGTTGCGCCGTGAGGGCTTGCGCGTCGGCTTCCGTGGTCGTGGGCGACCCGGCGTCGTCCAGGTGGTAGGTGTGCCGGCGAACGGGTCCGAGGTCGAAGGGCAGTGGCGAGCCCTGAGCCGAGATGAGCACCGTGGTGAAGGGCCGCAGCGCATGGCGGACCCCGAGTTCGTAGAACACATTGGCGTTCGCGGTGGTCAGATCGGCGACGGCGAACTCGCAGAACCACAAACGCTCGAACATCGGCTTGTGCACGATGCCGCCGACCGTCTCGGCGTCGGCGCGAATGCAGTCCATGCCGGCCGCCGTGACGGCAGGTTCGATGATCTGCTCGAACACGGAGTCGAAGTTGATCTTTCGGCGGTGCTCGTCGTCCTTGGTGCCGAAGGGCATCAGCACGAAACAGATCGGTCGCAGCGGGCCGGGCTCATCGGTCATCAGAACCCCTCGAAGTGCTCGTCCTTCAGGTACGCCGCGGCGGCGGCGCTGCCGATGCGTCGGAGGTCGTCGACGTGGTCGACGCTGTCGAGGCGCTGTACATCCTCGGGACGGATGCCGGACAGTCCGAGTGCAGCCAGCCCTCGGGCCGACAGATCCGGGCAGTAGCGCACATAGGTCATGAGCCGCGCATCGAGGATTCCGGGCGTGGCGACGAGGTCACCGACCTCGCGGTCGAGCACCGGCCCGAATCGACACCGGCCGAGCACTCGGCACAGGGTGTCCTGCTGGTGCAGAGCCGCTGCCATCAGGGCTGCCGGCACCGAGCCGGCGTTGTACAGCAGGTTCATCTGGCTCGGCTGCAAGCGGTCGTCGGCCTTGGCGGCGGTGCCCGTGCCCACCGAGACCAAGAGCACCTGGTCCTCACCGGTGGCCCAGCCGAGCCCGTACTCGGGCAACGTCGCCATCAGGAACAGCTGTAACGCGGGGTTGTTGTACATCGTCACCCCACCATCGACATAGACGTACCGCTGCGTGCCGATGTCGATGGCCTCCGGCTGGAAGTAGGTCGGCGCTGCCGTACTGGCCAGGACCAACTGCCACAACGGGATGCGCAGGTTGCAGTCGGGGTGGTCGGGCTGGTTGTACCGCGCCCCCGGGGTGTTGCTGAGCGGCCAGGGCGAGTCGGTGGTGGCATTGCGCAGCACCATCATGAGCAGGGTGCGCAGCGCGGGTTCGCCCAGCGTGGTGTCCAGGCCCAGTTTCTCCTGCAACATCTCGCGCAACCGGCCGGAGTCGTAGCGGTGGGCGAACCGCTTCAGCAGGAAGGATCGGTCGAACATCTCCCGGCCGTGTTCGGTGTAGAGCAGTCCGACCTCCTGCATCGACATGCCCCGGGCGATACAGGCCGCGATGATCGCGCCGGTGCTGGTTCCCGCCACATAGTCGAAGTAGTCGGCCAGGACGAAATCGGGCCCCGCGCCGGTGCGCCGCCGCAGCAGCCGTTCGAGGCCGGCGAGGATCTCGACCGTGAGGGTGCCCCGCAGGCCGCCGCCGTCCAGGGCGAGCAGCTTCTTGGGTCCGGGTGACTCGACGCGTTCCAGATACCCCATGTGGTTCCCCCTCGGGCTGATGGGCCGAATGTCACGACCCGGACGAGTCTGCTCCCGGTCGGTCGACGGCGATGTCGGCTGCCGCGATCGCCGAGGCCTCGGCCGAGGCGCGCAACAACTGACCCCACCGCCCGTTCTCTGTCTCGAGCACGTCCTCGACCCGCTCCACGAGCTCGGGCAGGTCGGCGGCGCCGGCGGCGTCCCAGTCGATGTCGGCCTG
The DNA here is from genome assembly GCA_046330955.1 of Kineosporiaceae bacterium. Taxonomy (GTDB): domain Bacteria; phylum Actinomycetota; class Actinomycetes; order Actinomycetales; family Kineosporiaceae; genus JADJPO01. Next base: position 34,611 of record JAXLRT010000029.1, read on the forward strand.
ATCGAGGTTGGCTGCGGCGTCGTCGTACAACTTGCGGACGGCGTCGAAGTCGATCAGCGTGTCGTACCCGGTGACCACCGTGGCCAGGGCCGCCATCAGTGCCGCCGACAGACCGAGTGCGGTGCGGGCCGTGGCCCCGACGGGCGCGGCCCCCGCCACGCCGCACAACGCCGCCACCCACAACAGCCCGTTGCGCAGCAGGATCGCCTGGTTGTGCGCGGCCCGGTACTCGCTGCTGCGGGCGCGGTACCAGGACAGCTGATGCCCGATCCGCTCGGTGCGGTAGAGCCGACGGAAGTCCTCGTCCCGGGTGCTCACGGCGACGGCTCCCGCCCGTGGCGGACGGCGCTGATCGCCCGCCGCAGCGCCAGCCGCCGTTCGGCGTCGGTGCCCTCGAACGGCGCGTGGCCGGACAGGTACTGGAAATGCAGGGCGCGCAGGCGTTCGGCGCGCACTCGGGCGGTGAGGTAGTCCTCCTGCACGGTCCGCTCGTTGTCGATCCGGCTGGCGGTCACCACCGTGGCCCCGAGCACACCCAGGACGACGCCCGGCCACCACTGATCCGCAAACGCCGCCTCGAGCCCGCCCAGACCGGTGACCAGGGCCGCCCCGACGGCCACCAGCAGACGCTGCCGGCGGTACCGGAACTGGTACTGCAGCGCCGTTCGGTCGAGTTCGGCGAACGCCGGGGCCAGGTGCTCCTGCACCACGGCGATGTCCTCGGCGAGCGCAGGATGCCGTTCGGCGGCGTCCGGAGGCAGGACGGGCACGGATTGCGCTGCTGCCCGTAACGACGGGACGCGACGCAGGAGTGCGGGTCTCACGAGCTGCTCCTCACTCTGCGTCCCATCGATGAGGCTCATCTTGACCGTTCTCGGGCACCTCGTCACGTCTGAGACGCCGACACGTCCTAGAGTCGACGACATGAGCGGGCACACCCACCCCGAGGTGCTCGACCTCGCCGACCGAGCGGCAGCGCCGGCCGCCCTGGCGAGCCTGGGGCTCGACGGCGATCGGCCGGTGCTGGTCAGCGTCGGGGGAGCCGCGGGCATGGACGAGCACCATCTGCGGGCGTTGGGCGACCTCCTGCGTGATCACCTCGTGCCCGTGCTGTCGCGGCACGGCGTCCTCGTGGTCGACGGCGGCACCCGCTCCGGGGTGATGAAGGTGATGGGCGAGGCGGTCGACGGGACGGACGTCGTCCTGCTCGGGGTCGCCGCCACCGGGACCGTCGTCGTGCCCGGGCGTGAGCCGCAGACCGCGGACGCCGCCCCGCTCGACCCCCATCACCGGGCAGTGCTGCTGGTGCCCGGCACGCGCTGGGGCGATGAGTCGCCATGGATCGCGGCGGTGTCCGACGCGGCGGCCGGGTCGGCACCGAGCGCGACACTCCTGGTCAACGGAGGCACCATCACGTTCCAGGATGCCCATCACAGCGTCACGGTGGGCCGACCGGTCATGGTGGTGGCGGGTACCGGCCGGGCCGCCGACGAGATCGTCGCCGCGACCCGGGGCACGAGCTCCGACGAGCGGGCGGTGACCCTCGCGGCGTCCGGCCTGGTCTACGTGGTGGACATCGACTCGGGCGAACGCGCGGCAGCCACCCTCGAGGCCCTGCTCACCCGGGATGTTCATCCGGCAGGAAACGCATCAGCTCCTGCTCACTGAGGCCCTGATCGACGCGACGGTGGGTCTCGGTGACGAGGTCGGTCGTCTGCCAGCACCACACTCTGACCCAGCCGTCGTTGCACCCCGTCGCGATCAGCCGGCCGGTCGGGTCGACGCAGGGCACCCGGATCTCGTCGGGGTGCGCCAGCGGCGGCATCACCTCCACCCCGTCCTCGAGCCGCCAGACGCGCACGGTGTCGTCGCTCTGGACCGTGGTCGCGTGTCCGTCGGCGAGGAAGGCGAACCCGATCACCGGTTCTCGGCCGAGGGTGCACAGGGTGCGCAGCGTGGGGAGCTCGAGGATCTGGGCTCCGCCGGCCTCGGGCAGCACGGCGATCAGGTCGCCGTGGGGGGACAGCACGATGTCGCGCCCTGCCGCCGCATCCCGAGGGAGCCTCACCTGCCGGGCGCGGTCGAGGTCGTACACCCCGGTGCCGTCGGGGAGCGGGAGCAGCGCCCACCGGCCGTGATCGTCCAGCATCTCGACGTAACTCGCGGGGATCGAACCGGCTGCGCGCACCCGCCCGGTGTCCAGGTCGAGGACCTGCAGCGCGTGGTCCTCGGTGAGGATCGCGAGTCGCGTCCCCGAGTCGTTGAACCGCAGCCCGCAGACCGGCTCGTCCAGCCGCAACCGGTGGCGTTGATCGCCGGTGGCGGCGTCACGGACCCAGAGTTCCTCGCCACTGGTGGCGGCGTGGACGAGCAGGCCGCGACGTTCGTTCAGGGCGAACTGCACCGAATCGGGGCGGTCGTACTCGTGGACCAGCTCTGCGGTGTCGACATCGCGTACCCGGACGCGGGAATCGCCGAGATCACCCGACGAGCTGACGATGGCTCGAAGCGAGACCGTGACGACGTGGCGGCCGTCCGCGGTGAACGCCGATCGTCCCGGGTTCCGCCCGAGGTCGAGGATCGTCGTGAGACGCCGATCGACGTCCACCACCGTCAGCAGGTCGTCCGGACCGTCCACGAGCAGTCTGCGGCCATCGGGGCTGAAGCCGTGAACCGCGGCGTTGAATCCGCGGAGGCTGAATCGGGCCGGCGAGACCTGACGCTCGGTATCGGACGGCGTCCGTGGACCGCCGCCGCGGTCGAACCCCGGCCGGAGCCGCATGAGCTCGAACCCCACGTCGTCACCCCAGACCTCGCTGCGATCGGTGTCGCAGACCACGAGGGCGCCGGCTGCGTCGAAGGCCAGGGCACGAGCCTGCCGGTTCAGGGCCATCACGGGAGCCCCCGAGACCACGTCGAGGATGCGCACCGCATCCGACGTGGCCACGGCGAGGCGCAGGGCCGTCTCGTCGAGCGCGAGCTGAGTCGGTGCCTCGGGGCAGGCCACGGTGCCCACGGGCTGCCCGGTGGCCGCTCGCCAGAGGCCGACGACCCGGTCGGTGACGGTGTAGACCGTCTCGCCGTCCGCCAGGAAGCCGAACGAACGAATGGGGTCCTGATGACGTAACTCCACGTGGGGCAGGCCGTTCTCGGTGAGCGACCACACGCTGATCTCGTGGATGTCGCGATCGGGTCCCATCCACGGACCCACCGACACCGCCATCACGGCCAGATACGCGGCGCCTCGGGCGAGGGCGGCCCCACGCACCACGCCGTCGATCGGGATCGGCTCGAGCTGATCACCCGAAGCCAGATCGACCAGACGCAACTGGCCCGACCGGCCCTCGGCGCACACGACCACGAGCAGCCCGGCGTCGTGGGTCAGGGCGAGTGCCCGAACCTCGCCGGCGACGGACAGTGTCGCGAGGCTTCGACGCTTGTCGAAGGCGGTGACGCCGTGTCCCGGCACCGCCGCGGCCACGACGGTGCCGCCCGGCTGGATCGCGAGGTGGTCCGGCGCCGCGGGCAGCTGGAATCGGTGCATCAGCCGACCGTTGTCGACTCGCCACAGGTGGGCTCGGTGGCCGGTGTCGACGCCGACCAGGCGGGTTCCGTCGTCGTCCAGGGTCAGGGATGCGATCGATCGCGGCGAGGAGAGGCGATGGGTTCTCACCCCCGTCGTCAGATCCCACAGCTCCACGGAACGGCCGTGGGCGAGTGCCAGGACGGCGCCGTGGCGGTCGAGCGCGACGACCCGGCCACCCGGGTGCGTGAGGGTCCGGCGGGGCCCCACGGGCAGCTGCGCCAGCGCTCGCCGCAGGGCGTGATCACCCTCGCTGGTGCGGTGGCGGCTGATCGACTCCGCCGCCAGCAGGGCGCTGACCTCGACCGAGCGCGGCGTCGCACCGCGCTCGAGCTCGGCCTGGAACGCCAGTTGCCGGGCGACGGCTCGGACGTACTGCTCCCGGACCCGGGCGTCCTCCTCGGCCTGCCGGGTGCGACTGGCCTCCAGGTACTGCACCTGGACGGCGCTGGCCTCGGCCCGCCCGTGGGTCGCGGCCCGGGCGAGCCAGGTGAGTGCCGTCTGCAGGTCACGTCCGCGCAGCAGCAGACTCTCGTCGCGGTCGCCGTCCACCCAATCCTTGGCTCTGACGGCGAGGCGGGTGTGGGTGTGCAGCCAGTCGACGTCGGCATCGGCAGCTTCCAGCAGGTCGGCCACCCGTCGATCGAAGGACTCCTCGTCTCGGAAGAAGATCCAGTTCGGTTCGGCCAGCCCGGGGGGAACGGGCAGATCGTCGACCTCGCGACACACGATGGGGGCGATGCGCTTCGCGGCCGCGACGGCGACGTCCAGCTCTTCCAGGCAGGCGTCGGACCGCAACGAGTCGGGGCTGATCACGAACACGAAGACATCGGCGCCGATGATCGCGTTCAACACATCGTCGCGCCATCGGGCCAGGGGCGGGATGTCGGAATCGGCCCACGCGCGCCGTCCGGCCGCGGTCATGGTCGCCTGCAATCGACGGCGGAACGCGAGGTCCTCGCGCGCGTACGAGAGGAAGAAGCTGCTCTGGGCCGGTTCAGCCGCCGGTGATCGCCCGGCCGCCACGTCGCTGTCGGAGTCGTCCATACGCTGCCATCGTTCGACCAGGGTTGTTGCGCTCCATGGGAATCGGATCACCCTACGCGTTCGGCGGCATCCGACGCATCGGTCGCGGGAAGCCGTTCGACGATGTCGACCGGTCCATCGAGCGGCCGGGGGCGAACACCGACCTCGATCCGGTCGGCGCGCATCCACCGGAGCAGTTCGGCGTCCATCCGGGCGAGAAGGTCCGGTTCGAGGCTGACAGCGGGCCGGGTCGACGGCTGAGCCCGGACGAGATCGATGCGCCAGTGCGTGGGCGGATGCGTCTGGTCGACCCGCTGCAGCCGGAGCTCTGCGGCCCGGGATGCTCGGATGACCTCGGCACGGGGCAGCGTGGCGAGTTCGGTTCGCTGGGTGGCCCAGATGTCCCGGTCCTGCCGATTGACCGCCGCGGTGAGGCTTCGCATGCGGTGCTCGCTGAGGTCGAGCTGCTCCAGCATCGACGCCGTCGCCTCCCGGCCCGCCAGCCGGACGGCGATCAGGTCGGCACGGTACTCGGCTCGCTGGCCGCCGCGGTCCGCGAGTGACTCCACGGCCGACCCGGCAGCCCAGACGATCCAGAAGACCAGGTATTGGATCGGCCTGGTCACCCATTCGGCGATCATCAGCAGTGAGTTGCCCCAGGCGATGCTGCGCCCAGGCCCGGGCAGGAGGAGCAACGCCCAGCGTCGCAGCGACCGCAGGGCCGTGTCGACCAGCAGGTTCCGCCGCGAGTCGTGGTTGACCTCGTGGCCGAGTTCGTGGCCCAGCAAGGCGAGCTTCTGAGGTGCGTCGAGGGTGTTCCACAGCGGCAGGCCGATGACGAGCAGAGATCGGCGACGCCAGCCGATCCGGGCCTGGGAGGCGTTGTCCAGCGCCTCCACGGCGACGACGTCCGGGCATCTCGCCCCGACCTCGGCAGCGACCCGACGCAACACGGCATACGTTGCGGGGGCGTCCGCCTCGGTCAGGAGGCCGGGTCCCTGGTGCATCCGGCCCAGCCGAGGGAACACCTCCCAGACGATGCCGAACAGCAGGGGCGCTCCGATGATCCGGAAGACCAACGGCTGGTGGCTCACGGCCAGGCGAAGGCCCGCGATCAAGGCGATCAGCGTCACGGCGTGCACCGGAACGGCCGACAGCGTCGCGAGCCACCAGTGCAACGGCCTGGCCGTGGGGCCATGGGCCATGACCTGCTCGTGTGTCGCCCGAGCAGCCCGGTCACTGCGGGCCTGCATCCAGCGCCCGATCCGGGTGCTGGGTGGTGAGGCAGGTCGCGGATCGACGTTCCAGTCGCAGGCCTCACACCAGGCGCTGAATCGTGGGTCAGTGGTGACGCGGTGCCCGCAGTCGGGGCAGGTGCGCTCCACCGGGTCCGCGGAGCGGGGCGTTGCAGCCATTGCACGCGGTGTACTCGGCTCCATCGTCCCCCCTCGAGCAGGTCTCCGGCGCACCTTAGCCTCGATCCGTGGATGGGCTGGGGTGTTGATCGTCGGGATGAGGTGAGAGTGCCTCTGGGCCTGCGATGATCGCGTTTGTCTAGGACGTGATCGGTGCAGATCTGGAGGCACTCTCAGTGCGTGGAGCATACCGGTGGGACGCTGGGGCGGCGGTATTCGACGACGCCAACCTGATCACTTCGGCGGGGTTGGTCCCGGTGATGGGGTTGGCCGAGCGGGCCGGGTTGAGTGATCTGCTCGATGAGCTTGTCCGGTTCGGCTGTGAGCGGGTCCGTTCCGGGGCGGCGAACGCCACGGGCAAGCTGACCGCGGTGGTGGCGGGGATGGCCGCCGGCGCGGACAGCATCGATGACCTGGACGTGGTGCGCTCTGGTGGGATGCGCCGGGTGTTCGGGGGTGTCTACGCGGCCGCCACGTTGGGGATCATGTTGCGGGAGTTCACGTTCGGGCACACCGCGCAGCTCGCGGCGGTGGGTCGTCGGCACCTGCTCGCATTGGCGCGGGTGACGCCGGTGCTGGAGGGGATCGAGCAGACGGCGTGGGTGGACATCGACTCGTTGCTGCGTCCGGTCTACGGGCACGCCAAGCAGGGTGCCTCGTTCGGCCACACCAAGATCTCGGGGCGGAGCGTGTTGCGGCGGGGCCTGTCGCCGTTGGTGGCCACGATCAGCACACCGTCGGCGGCGCCGGTGGTCGCCGGGATCCGGTTGCGGGCCGGCAAGGCCGGCTCGGGCCGGGGCGCGGCCTCGATGGTCCGTGAGGCAGTCGCCACCGCGAAGGCCGCCGGTGCGGGGCGGGTCCTGGTCCGCGGCGACAGTGCCTACGGCAACCAGTACGTGATCCGTGCGGCCCGCGCTGCGGGGGCCCGGTTCTCCTTGACGGTGGTCAAGAACCCCAAGGTGGCCGCCGCGATCGAGGCCATCGCTGCGGACGCCTGGGTCGGTGTGGAGTACCCGGGTGCGGTCACCGATCCCGACACCGGGGCCTGGATCTCCGACGCCGAGGTCGCCGAGACGTCCTACACCGCCTACGCCGGCACCGACCACGAGGTCACTGCGAGGCTGGTCGTGCGCCGGGTCCGCGAGGCCAACCACGACCCGAACCAGCCCGAACTGTTCCCGGCCTGGCGCTACCACCCGTTCCTGACCGACACCGAGGTCGAGGAGGCCGACACCGCCCAGGCCGACATCACCCACCGCGGGCACGCGATCATCGAGACCGTGCACTCCGACCTGATCGACGGGCCGTTGGCGCACCTGCCCTCGGGCGTGTTCGCCGCGAACACCGCCTGGGTGATCCTGGCCGCGATCACCCACAACCTGCTGCGCGCCGCGGCGAGTCTGACCGGCAGCCTGCGCGTCGCGCGCGGGGCCACCATCCGCCGCAAGCTCGTCAACGTGCCCGCCCGCCTGGCCAGGCCCCAGCGCCGGCCCCGACTGCACCTACCCGCCCACTGGCCCCACGCCACAGCCTGGAACACGCTGTGGCGCAGCGTGTTCCACACCTGACACCCCCGCCGGGCACTGCGCGCACCCTCGAACCCCGCACACCGGGACCCCACCCACACGACCCCGACCAGACCACCCGGAAAGGCCGCAGCGCCCGGCAGCAACCACACGCCCTCAACCAACCCCAAGATCACAGTCACGGCTCATGATCAACCCCGAGGTCGATCCACGGATCGAGGCTTAGATCACCGTGACCCCCGACCGTGCGGCGTTCTCTGTGAGCCCAGGGCCACCCGTGGGACCTCGTCAATGGCAGCTGCCGGACCCCTGATCGGTGAAGCCGCCGGGCGTGGTGGGGACGAAGTTCCAGTCGTACCCGTCGGGGCGCAAGGTCATGATCAGCACTCCGAACCGGGTGTCGTCACCGACTTCCTGCCCTGGGACGGCGTGGTTGACGTAGTGACTGCGCCCTCCGGTGCCGACGACGAACTGGCGCACTCCGCGCTCCGGATCTACGGTCCCGTCCGGGCGCATGGGGGCGAACCGTTCATAGGTGTGGCTGTGCCCGTTGAGGATCACGTCGGCGCCGGCGTCATAGAGCGCTCGAACCAGGGGGCGAACTCTCGTGTCACCGAGGTTCGCCTGTCCGGGGGTTCCCCGGGCGCCGTCCTCGCTGACCTCGTTGGCTCCCTCGCCGCCGCTGAACAAGGGGTAGTGCCAGTAGGCGAGGACGCAGGTGCGGTGATTCCTGGCGAGGTCGCGCCGCAGCCAGGTGACCTCCTCGCTGTGTGGCCCGCAGTCGATCCGGTCGCAGGTGCCGTTGAGGGCGATCAGATGCCAGCGCCCCAGATCGAAGCTGTACCAACCCTTTCCGGGCTCCCCGGCGGCCGAGCCGAAGTACTCCCAGTAGCCGCGGGCCTGGTCGTAGAGGTACTCGTGATTACCGGGCACCGGGTGAACCAGCGCGTTCAGTCGACCCCAGCTGGGGCCGTACGAGCGGCGGTAGGCGTCGAGCCCGCCGTCGTACTGGTTGTCGCCCAACGGCAGCACGGCATCGAGGTGGCGGGTGACCAACAGGTCCGAGGTCGCCTGCTGCTGGCACACCCGGGGTGAGCCGGAGGCGAACTCCGGCTTGTCCGGGCCACAGGCGATGTCCCCGGCGGCTCCGATCGTCACCTGCGCCGGTGGTCGCGTCAGGGCGTAGGCGCCCACCCCGGTCAGCGCGGAGAGGACCAGGACGGCGAGCAGCACCCCTGAGCGGCGCGTGGTGGGGAGCCTCACGTGCCGGGTGTCGACCGTTCGGGGCCACGGCTTGACCCGTACAGGCGTCACCGCCGAGTTGCGCCTAACCTACGGCGAGACCGACCGTGACAGGCGGCCCCGGCAACAGATGGGAACAGCACGAGCATGGCCACGAGGACGGACGCACCGCGCGCGCAGCACGCTGCCGACAGCCACGACCGCATCCGCGTGCACGGCGCACGCGAGAACAACCTCCAGAACGTCGACGTCGAGATCCCCAAACGTCGGCTGACGGTGTTCACCGGGGTGTCCGGGTCGGGCAAGAGCTCGCTGGTGTTCGACACCATCGCCGCCGAGTCCCAGCGGTTGATCAACGAGACCTACAGTGCCTTCGTCCAGGGATTCATGCCGACCTTGGCGCGTCCTGATGTCGACGTCCTCGACGGGTTGACGACGGCGATCATCGTCGACCAGCAGCGGATGGGTACCGATCCGCGCTCGACCGTCGGCACGGCCACCGACGCCAACGCCATGCTGCGCATCCTGTTCAGCCGACTCGGCACCCCGCACATCGGCTCACCCAAGGCGTTCTCGTTCAACATCGCCTCGATCAGCGGCGCCGGGGCGGTCACCCTCGAACGCGGCGGGCAGAAGGTCAAGGAGCGGCGCAGCTTCAGCATCGTCGGCGGCATGTGCCCGCGGTGCGAGGGTCGCGGCTCGGTCACCGACTTCGATCTGTCGGCGCTCTACGACGACACCAAGTCGCTCAACGAGGGTGCGCTCACCATTCCCGGGTACACCATGGATGGGTGGTACGGCCGGATCTACCGCGGCTGCGGCTACTTCGACCCGGACAAACCCATCGCGAAGTTCACCCAGCGGGAACTGCGGGACCTGCTCTACAAGGAGCCGACCAGGATCAAGGTCGAGGGCATCAACCTGACCTACGAAGGGCTGATCCCGAAGATCCAGAAGTCCATGCTGTCCAAGGACGTCGACGCGCTGCAGCCGCACATCCGCGCCTTCGTCGAGCGGGCCATCACCTTCACCACCTGCCCTGACTGTGGCGGCACCCGGCTGAGTGAGCTGGCGCGCTCGTCGAAGATCAAGGGCATCAACATCGCCGAGGCCTGCGCGATGCAGATCAGCGACCTCGCGGCGTGGGTGCGCGACCTGGACGACGCCTCGGTGGCGCCGCTGGTGGCCTCGTTGCGCGAGACCCTGGATTCCTTCGTCGAGATCGGGCTGGGCTACCTCTCGCTGGAGCGGCCCTCGGGCACGTTGTCGGGTGGTGAGGCGCAGCGCACCAAGATGATCCGCCAGCTCGGGTCCTCGCTCACCGACGTCACCTACGTCTTCGACGAGCCGACGGTGGGGCTGCACCCACACGACATCCAGCGCATGAACGACCTGCTGCTGCGGCTGTGCGACAAGGGCAACACCGTGCTCGTGGTCGAGCACAAGCCCGAGGTGATCGCGATCGCCGATCACGTCGTCGACCTCGGACCCGGGGCCGGCACCGCCGGTGGCCGAGTGGTGTTCGAGGGCAGCGTCGAGGGGCTGCGCGCGAGTGGCACCCTGACCGGCCGGCACCTGGACGACCGCGCGAGGCTGAAGCCGTCGGTGCGCGCGTCGTCCGGGGTGTTCGAGGTGCGTGGCGCGAGCGAGCACAACCTGCAGAACGTGGACGTCGACATCCCACTGGGCGTGCTGGTGGTGATCACCGGGGTGGCCGGGTCGGGCAAGAGTTCGCTGATCCGTGGATCGGTCTCGGATCGGGACGGCGTGGTCTCGGTCGATCAGGCGCCGATCCGCGGTTCCCGGCGCAGCAACCCGGCCACGTACACCGGTCTGCTCGAACCGATCCGCAAAGCGTTCGCCAAGGCCAACGGCGTGAAGCCGGCGCTGTTCAGTGCCAACTCCGAGGGTGCCTGCCCCACCTGCAACGGTGCCGGCGTGATCTACACCGACCTGGCGATGATGGCCGGGGTGGCCACCACCTGCGAGGACTGCGAGGGCAAGCGCTTCGACGCGGCGGTGCTGGAGTACCGCTTCGGGGGCCGTGACATCAGCGAGGTGCTGGCGATGCCGGTGACCGAGGCGGCGGAGTTCTTCGGCGCTGGTGAGGCCCGGACGCCGGCCGCGCACCTCATCCTCGGCCGGCTCGCCGATGTCGGGCTCGGCTATGTCAGCCTCGGGCAGCCGCTCACGACGCTGTCGGGCGGGGAACGGCAGCGGCTCAAGCTGGCCACGCAGATGGCGGACAAGGGGAGCATCTACGTCCTCGACGAGCCCACCACCGGCCTGCACCTGGCCGATGTCGAGAACCTGCTCGCCCTGCTCGACCGGCTGGTCGACTCGGGGAAATCGGTGATCGTCATCGAGCACCACCAGGCCGTGATGGCGCACGCCGACTGGATCATCGACCTCGGGCCGGGCGCGGGGCACGACGGTGGCCGGGTGGTGTTCGAGGGAACGCCGGCCGACCTGGTGGCTCAGCGCTCGACGCTCACGGGGGAGCACCTCGCGGCCTACGTGGGCGGGTGATCCGGGCCGTCGAGCGTGATGGCCTCGATCAACGTCGGCATCACCGGCCCTCCCTGCCCTCGGCGATCGCGGCGAGTTGTCCGGTGGCCGCGCCCCAGCCGTCCGCGAAGCCGAGTGCCTGGTGGTGGGCCCGGGCGGCGGCGTCGCCATGGCGGACGACGACCCGATAGTCGGTGCCGTCCGGGTGATCGGTCAGGGTGATCTCGGCGGTCATGGCCACCGGGGCCGGCGCAGCGGGTCGCAGGGCGTCGTCGATCGCGTTGGTGAACACGATGCGTTCGAGTTCGTCGACCACGATGAACGCGGCGTTCACATGGGCCGAGAACTCCTCCCCGTCCTCGCTCAGCTGAGTCACCAAGGCGCCACCGGGCCGTGGTTCGAGACGGACGACGCGGCAGAGGAAGGGCGCGGGGATCCACCACCGAGCGAAACGATCGGGATCGGTCCAGGCGCTCCAGATGGCCGCTCGAGGTGCCCGGATGAGCCGCTGCAGGGTCAGGTCGAGGTCGGGGTTCACTGCTGATACTCCTCGGGGTCGGTGACGAGATGCTCGAGCCGGTCGGTGCGTCCTTCCCAGATCCGGCGTTGCTCGGCCAGCCAGCCGTCGATGAGGCCGAGCCGCTCACGGTCGAGCACGCAGGTGCGCACCCGCCCCGACTTGGCCGTGCGAATCAGACCGTGAGATTCCAGTACCCGAACGTGCTTCATGAACGAGGGGAGGGTCATGGGGAACTCGCGGGCCAGTTCGCCGACGCTCAACGGGCCGTGGCCGAGGCGCTGGATGACCGTGCGCCGAGTGGGATCGGCGAGGGCGACGAACACGCCGTCCAACTGCGCCGAAGACGGTGTCATGGCCACGAGCATGGCCGACGAGAACACTTAGCGCAAGGGCAAACTATTCACCCGCCGGGTGACCTCACCGTGGCCGGTTGGCCGAGGTTCGCCGTGGGCGGCCCGCTGAGAATCGACGGTTGGGGTGCGGTGTGTGACCACGAGAGCCCTTGGGAGGCAGCACGACGAGGCGGTGCGATACCTGGCCGCCAGTGAGGCCGGGCGCAGCCAGATGGGCTGTCCCCGCCCTCCCGTCGACCTGTCGGCGCACGAGGAACGACTGGCAGCCTTACGCGAGGCGATGGGCGCCGCGGCCTTCGCGGCGGCCTGGCGCGCGGGCCGGCAGCGGCTGGGGGAGCCTGACGCCCACCGAGCTCGACGTCGTCCGCCTGATTCGCCAGGGACTGTCGAACCCGGACATCGCCGGGCGGCTCGACATCAGCCGGAGCACGGTCAAGGCGCACCTGGCGCACATCTTCACCAAGGTCGGGGCCACCAACCGCACCGAGCTGGCCACGGTGGCCGCACGAGAGCTGCCCGAGGCGACCTGACCCGGCTCGCGGCGCCATCACTCACTCATCGGGTGCCCGCCTGCTCTCCACGGGCATCGGCGAACGGAGCCGGCCCACCCAAGGGGCTGTACTGGATCATCGCGAGACGCCACTCGGTGTCACGGACCGCGATGTGGGTGATCCGGAATCGCCCGTCGGCGCGCTGCCCCGCGAAGCTGGCGCGTTGATCCTGCACGCCGATGACGATGGCCGCGTCGCGATGGGTGCGTACCGACTCGACCGTCCAGTCGAGGCTGTCGAGGTGAAGTCCGTGCGGTCCGAACCTGGCCAGCCACTGTGCGCGATCCAGGACGAATCCGGCCGGGCCGACGAGCGTGAAGTCGTCGGTGGCCAGCGGAGCCAGCTGGGACGGATCGCCATGGAGCTCGGCGGCCCGCCACCGGTGGCAGAGATCGACAATGTGCTGTGCGGCGTCCATGATGTGCCCTTTCTCGGAGACGTTCGTCCGGGTGGAACACCGACGACGTTTCCGGTCTGCGACAAGGGGAACATCGGCCACCTGGTCGGATCGAGCTGGAGGAACACGGATGGGCACGACAGGTGAGCCGGGCGCGGTGGTCATGCACGCGGTGGTGTCGGTCGACGGGTACATTGCCGACCCGCGGGACGACGTGGGGCCGTTGTTCGAGTGGTACTTCAACGGCGACACCGAGATCGTCGAGCACGGCCCGTTTCGGGTCACGCCCGCTTCGGCGTCCTACGTCAGGCCGATGTGGCAGGGCATCGGGGCGATGGTCATCGGCCGGCGCCTGTTCGACCTGACGAACGGCTGGGAGGGACAGCCGCCGGCCGGCGAGCACGTGGCAGTGGTCTCGCACCGCCCCCCGCCCGAGGGGTGGCACCCGGAGGCGTCGTACACCTTTCACGATGGCGTTGCCGAGGCGATCGCCACCGCCCGGGAGCTGGCCGGCGATCGCACCGTGGCGGTGGCGGCGGGTGAGGTGGGCGGGCAGGCGCTGGCGCTCGGCCTGGTGGACGAGGTGGCGATGGACGTCGTGCCGGTCGTCTTCGGCTCCGGCCGGCGCTACTTCGGCCCCCTCGAGGGTCAGCTGCTGCTGGAGGATCCCCACGTGGTGATCGCGGGTGATCGGGTGCTGCACCTCAGGTACCGGGTCCGCCGCTGAGTCGGCTCGGGGGCGAATGGGTTCCGGCGGTTGGAATCCCGCCAGGTCGCCCATGGCGGCAGGGTTTCGAATGAGGGGCGGCGGCCAGAACCGACGGCCCGGACGCCGATGGTGGTCAACCTGAAGGACATCGCACTAGCGCGAGTCGATGACCGTCGCGCTGAGCGCCACCAAGGGCGCCAGGCAGGCGACCGTGGTGGTGGGTCGACACACTCGGCGTCGAGGTGTCGAGCGTGGTTCGCGGTTCCACCGGCCCGTCCTCGGACAGGGCGCGTCCGGCTGGTGACGCAGTACACCGACACCGGCAACCTCAGCTCGGGGACGCCGTGCACGCACCAGTCCTCGCCGGATGACGACCCCTACGGCGCGGCGAGCAAGGCCTTCACCTGGCCCAACTACTCGGTGTACCTGCGAACCGATGGGCTGAGCACCTCGATCCCGCAGTACGACAAGTGGTTCAGCGTCCGTGAGGTGGCGCCCATCCCCGCCTCGTGACCGGTCGACTCGCGCAGCCGAGCTGACGAGTAGCCACCTGCCGGAGGCCCTTCGAGAGCGGCAGAGTTCGCTCTCGGGGGCCTCGGGTGTGCCGGCATCCCCCTGTCGGCCGACGCCTCAACCGCGAGGCTCGATCGCCGCCTCGATGGCCGTCGCGACGCCGCGTTGGGTCATCACGGCGGCGAGTTCGTCGAAGCGCGACACGAAACCGGGGTGGTCCTCGAGCCCGAGCGGACTGAACGAGGCCAACCGCAACGCCGCCCGGGGATCGTCACCCGCGCAGGCGGCGCGATCCTGTGGTGACAGCAGTGGCTCGTGGACGTCGAACGCCGCGCCACGGTCGTCGACGCCGGACAGATAGCGGCGGAAACACAACAGCAGCAAGGCTTCTCGTGACGGATCGAGGCCTTGCTCGACCTGGGTGCGCAGCGTCACGGTGTGGAAGACCGGGATCTTCGCGGCGCCGTCCATCGCGATCCGGAGCAGTTGGTCGCGCACCGCGGGGTTGGCGAATCGGGACAGGATCTGGTCGCGGTAGTCCGGCAAGCGGACGCCGGTCGGGGGAGTGATGAGCGGGATGACGTCCTGGTCGACGAAGGTGCGCAGCATGCGGTAGACCAACGGATCGGCCATCGCCTCGTGCACGAACCGGTGGCCGAGCAGCACTGCCGGGTAGGACATCAGGACGTGGCAGGCATTCAGCATGCGGCCCTTGACCGCCTCGTACTGGGCGACCTGGTCGCTCATGGTGACCCCGACCTCCTCCCAGCGCGGCCGGCCGCTGGGGAAGTCGTCCTCGATCACCCACTGCAGATGGTCCTCGCCGATGGTGGCGGCCGCGTCGTCCACGCCGGCCAGGGCGTTGAGTTCGGCGCGCCGCGCGTCGTCCACCAGGGGGGCGATCCGGTCGACCATGCAGTTCGGGAAGTGCACCTCGCCCTCGATCCACTGGGCCAACTCCGGATCCACCGCAGCGGCGTACCCGAGCAGTGAGCGGCGGATCGTGTCGCCGTTGCCGCGCAGGTTGTCGCACGACATCACCGTGAACGGCGCCGTCCCGTCCCGGCGGCGGCCGGCCAGCGCGTCGACGAGCAGCCGGAACACCGTGCGGGGCGGGCGCTGCGGATGCTGCAGGTCGTCGGCAACCGCGGGGGTCGACAGGTCGAACTCCCCGCTGCCCTCGACGAGGTTGTAGCTGCTCTCGCCGATGGTCATGGTGACGATGCGGATCGCCGGATCGAGCAGACGGGCCTGCGCCGCACCCGGGTCGGCGGGCACGGACTCGTAGCCGACCATCGATCCGATGACCCGACTGGCGTGCGAGCCATCGGGGGCGAATTCGGTGACGGTGTGCAGATTGTCCTGCGCGGCGAAGGCGGCGGCCTTGGCGGCCGAGGCGGGCGAATCCACCACCCCCACACCGAGGATGCCCCAGTCCTGTTGGCTCGCCTGGTGCAACACCCGGTCGAGATACACGCCCTGATGAACCCGATGGAAGTTGCCGACGCCGATGTGGGCCACGCCCGCGGTCACCGCCGAACGGTCATAGCCCGGTACGGCGAGCCCCGCGGGCACCGCACCGGATCCGTCGCCCAACAGGGCCTGCTCGAGATGTGGGCGACCAGTCATGGCGCTCAGGCTAGAGGGTGCCGGCGATCAGCCACCAGGAGAGGCCCGAGGTCATGGTGCACGGGGCTCACATCGGGCGTCCGAGGTTCTGCTGCAGGAACTTCAAGGCCACCCAACCGGCCTTCTCGTCCTCGTCGATGAAGGCACCGAATTCGTGTTCGCGATCCTGGTACACGTAGGGGATGTCGATGCCCTTGGCTTTCAGGGCATCGATCAGGGTCTGCACCCGGGCGCCGTTGAGCTGGCCGCCGACGGCGATGAT
The DNA here is from genome assembly GCA_046330955.1 of Kineosporiaceae bacterium. Classification (GTDB taxonomy): domain Bacteria; phylum Actinomycetota; class Actinomycetes; order Actinomycetales; family Kineosporiaceae; genus JADJPO01. The sequence continues at coordinate 50,845 of JAXLRT010000029.1, forward strand.
GTGGAAGTCCGCGCTGGTCTTGCCCTCGACGAACGGAAGGTACAGCGACGGTTCGGACATCGCGCCGTCCACCGACCAGACCGCGGCGAACAGCTGCGGGTACTTCAGGCCGAAGCGGATCGCCCCGTGCCCGCCCATCGAGAACCCGACCAGCAGCCGGTGCGACGGACCGGCCTCGACCCGGTAGTTCTGCTCGATGAAGGGGATCAGGCGCTTGATGAGGTTGTCCTCCGCCGGGCCGGTGTCGCGGTTCTCCCAGCGGCCCGTGGAGAAGCTGTCCGGGGTGACGATGATCGCCTGATCCAGCACGCCTGCGTCCATGGCCTTGCGCAGCGGCGGGGTCTGGTCCATGAAGCCGATGTTGTTCTGCTCCTTGCCGTGCAGCGCGTAGAGCACGGGGTAGCGCTTGCAGGCGGTGAAATAGTCCGCCGGCAGGCTGATGCTGTAGCGCACCACCTGGCCCGATCCGTCGGTGGCCGTGAACTGGGTGTCCAGGCGCAGCGGCCCGCTCTGCCCGGGCTCGCAGCTGGCCATGGCCCCGGGTGTCTGCGCCGTGGGCACCTCGCCGGTACCTGACGACGGCGTGGACGTCGCCCCCGATCGTCCGCGGTCGCGCAGCAGGTAGGCCACCAGAACCCCTGCTGCCAGGACGACCAGGGCGGACACCATGGCGACGGCGCGACGATTGCTGGACCGTGGAGGGTGGGGGAACGTCACCTCCCCACCGTAACCACCGTGGCGGGACTCGGCTCTGCGTGCCGATAAAGTGCGCGGACGGCTCCTGGCACACGGCCGCGAGCAGCTGGCGCTGCACCGCGCCCAGGACGAGGGGACGTCCCGGATGGACCCCAGCCAGCTCCCGGACCCCTTCGCGGTCCATGCGTCGGTGAGCACTCGTGAGATCACCACCGCCCGACCCGGGCGGATGCTGCTGATCGCCGGTGCCCTGCTGCTGGCCGTCGGCCTGAGCGCCTTCCTCGTGCTCGGCGCGCAGGTGATGACGCGGGTCGGACAGCCCGCGGCCCAGGCCATGAACGCTCCCGTGCTGACCACTCCGCTACAGCGGGCGATGCCGTTCGCCCCCGGGGACTACGTGATCTTCGAACGAGTGGGGCACAGAGCACAGGCCGGCGGGATCACCGTGACCAACACCGGCGCCGTGACCCTGCACCCGGCACAGGTTCGGCTGGCCGGCCCGGACGGCGGGGTGGTGCCGACGTCCGATTCGTTCTCCGGCGGCGTGCAGAACCTGACGCGCGGCAGCGACATCTACACGCAGGCGCTGGTCTTCCACGTGGCCACAGCCGGCACCTACCAGGTGGGAATCGCCACTGATTCGCCACTGTCGATCGTCATCGCGCCGTCCCTGACACCCGATCTGTCCGGCCTGCACGGTATGAGCACGACGACGGGAGCCGCGCTCGCGGTGGTGATCGGCCTGGTGACGGTCGGGACGGGTTGGGCACGCCGCCGGGCGGCCTCCGCCCGTGCGGCCGCCGCCGCGAGCGCACCGAACGCCGGGTGGTACCCAGACCCCTACCAGGAGGCCCCGCAGCGGTACTGGGACGGCCGCCGGTGGACGGGGCGGCTCAGCCGGTAGTCGAGCTCGGCGCGACGGTCAGCGTCAGGGTCAGCTTGCCGGTGCTGGCTGCGACGGGGTCGACGGTGACGAGGTAGTCGTCCGCGCCGAGCGGTTGGAGGAACGTCCCGCGCGCGGTGCCGCAGCCGAACGAGGCCTGACCGACCGTGCCCATCCAGGGCGATGCGGACTCGACGCGCAACTGCGCAGAGCTCACCGTCGACCCGGTGACCTTCCACGACAGGGTCGCCGTGTCGGGCACGTGCAGCGCGATGACCGCGTTCTGGCCCGGCGACGACAGGTTCAGGGTGATCGGCCGGCCCGAGGTCGCGGTGAGGTGAAGGTCCGTCACCAGGTGCAGCTGCAGCGCCACGCTGCCCGCGGCCGCGCCGTCCGGGTCGATGACCAGCCGGTAGCGGCCGGCCGCCGGCAGCGGCGTGGTGAACTCGGCGAACCGGGACGCCGCGTCGATGACCGGACCCTGAGCCACGAGGTTGCCCGCGGCGTCCACGATGCGGGTCTGCGCCGTCCAGGAGCCCCGGGGGCTCGGGTACAACTGCACCACCGGGCGTTGACCGGCCTTGGCGGAGAACGACAGCCACGGGTTCTGGCCCGTGGTCCAACTCGTCCTCACCACGGGGCCGGCCCCGGTCAGCGGTGGGTCGCTGATCCAGCTCACGGTCACCCTGACGGTGCCGGTCGCGGCCAACGGAGCGCGCACCACAAGGGTCAGCGGAGTGCCGGCCGCGGCGGGGGTGAACTCGTCGTAGCCCGGCACGTCGGTCGGCGAGGCGGTGAAGATCCGAGCCCCCGTCGGGTCGATCAGGTCGATCGTCGAGCCCACGGTGTCGTTCGAGCGCTGGACGACGACGCGCTGCCCCGCCCGCGGGGTGAAACCGAGCCGGGTCTGCTGACCCGGGCCGGTGAAGCGCACCAGGGTCGAGCTGCCGTTGCCGACGGAGATCGTGGTGACCTCGGGCTGCAGCAGGGTGACCGTGAAGGTCATGGTGACGTCCGCGCCGCCCCGGACGCGCAGTACCGAGGGCAGGCTCGGGTCGAACCCGTCGTCGGGTCCGGGGGTGAGCAGGGCGGTCGTGGAGGCGCTGTTCAGGTAGCCCACGGGGATGGTGGCGGCGCCCTGTTGCAGCGAGACCTCAGCCGTCGCCCAGCCGGAGGGTGAGGCCAGCGCGATGGCGTCGAACCGGAACACCGGCAGCGGGCTGCCGGCCGGGGCACCGGGCAGCGACAGCACGGCGCCCTCCAATGGCGCCGAGGTCCGCACGGTGAAAGGCACCGACGGCGTCAGCGTGGCGACGACATCGGCGATCCGGGTGATGCGCACGCCGGCCGTGCCGGAGACGTCGCCCTGCGGGTCGAGGATGACGGTCGCCGTCCCGGCGGAGCCGCCACCGGGGCTGAGCGCGATGGTGTGTGAGGCGCTGTCACCTGTCGGAAGCTCGCCCGATCCGATCCAGTTCGGCAGGCCCGGCACCTGGAGCCACAGGTTGATCGCCGCTGACGGGTCGGTCGGCGAGCTGAACGCGGCGTTGGCCACGGTGAGCACGTAGCGCTCGTCGGGGTCGTAGGCGAACGTGAGCCGGGCGCCGGAATGGGCGGGGATCGTCAGGTCGAGCGGCGTCCCGATCGTCACCGGCGTGATCGGGGCCGGGGTGGAGACCAGCTCGACGGTGATCGAGCCGGTCGAGGCGCCGTCGGAGGTGATCGTGAGCCGGCCTTGGGCATCTCGGGTGGACAGCGAGCGGGCGTGGAGCGTGACCGCCGTGGCCCCGATCGTGCCGAGTTGGTCGACCCCGGCGCCGGTGTCGAGGGTGGCTGTCGCCCGGCCGGGGGTGCCATCGGCGTGAACCAGGCTGGAGGCGGTCACCTGCAGGCTCAACCGGCCGCCGGCCACCTCCTGGAAGGTGAACTGTCCGCGGGTGAACGAGTTCGGCAGCGTCACGGTGGTCGGCTGGTTCAGGGTGAGCTCGCCGGTGACATCGACGATGTCCACCGCGGTCAGGGTGAGCGAACCGATCGCGACACCGACCCCGCTCACGTCGATGGTCACCGGGTCACCGGCAGCCAGGTCGCCGGCGTGCTGCAAGCGGTAGCGACCGCCGCCCAGGTTCTGCAGCGTGGGTGAGGGCCAATCAGGGGTGCTGACCGCCAGCTGGTAGCCGTCCGGCCAACCCCACGGGATCTGCCCCGGGTCGCTGAAGGACGGTGAGGTGACCTCGATGCCCAGATCGTGCCCCCGCGCCACGGGAATCGTCAGCACCACGTGCTCGCCCGGGGTGGTGATCTGCACCGGAACCGGGGTCCCCGAGGTGAGCGCCACCGGGATCGGGCCGGGAACGAGCGTGGCCGTGAAGGTCAGGTCCCCGATGTCGTTGGCGGTGAGGGTCAGCGTTGCGCTGCGGGGCTCGGCCGAGGTGTTCGAGGCCAGGACGTTGGGGGATCCCGGAACGCTGCTGAGGCTCGGGGCAGCGCCGAAGATGTTCTGCAGCAACCCGTTCGGCGTCGGGGCGATGGCGCTCACCCGCACCGACACCCCCGTACCGGGCACGCCGGACGGCTGCGCCGTCAGGGTCAGGCGATCACCGGCCGGGATGGCCACCGTCGCCGTCCAGGTGTCGTCGTAGTCGGCGAAGTGGGCGGTGGTCGGCGTGCCCAGGGACAGCGTCCCGCCGTCGATCGTGGTGGCCTCGGCCCGGCCGCCGACGACGACGCAGAACAACGCCGTGAGCACCGTCAGCCACACAAGGCGGGGCAATACGCCCCGGGCCGACCTGGATCCGTGTGGTGTGGGGATGGCCCACCCCATGGCCTGTCTCCTGTCCGGTGCGCACGGCGCGTGCACGACCCACTGGGTGCCCGGCTCCCGGCTGCGGTGACCGCTGGAGGCGAACACGTTCAGGGTGGCAGCGGGTGCGATCGCGGCGAGCTGATTCGCGCCCTGGTTCGCTCGACATGCGTAACGGGACGAGAGGGTG
>JAXLRT010000030.1:0-54838 GCA_046330955.1 Kineosporiaceae bacterium
ACCCGGCCAGCACCCGGTCGTAGCCCTCGAGCGACAGTTCCGGCAGCGCCAGCGCCTCGACCGGCACCGCATCGGGCAACGACGGCACGACGGCCTCGGGGGCCGGCACGGCGGCGTCCGACTTGTTGACCATCACCCAACGGGTGTAGTCGAGCACCATCTCTCCGCGCTGGTTCACCCCGACCGAGTTCACGTACACCACCCCGGTCTTGCCGTTCGAGTTCTCCTTCAGCCCGGTCACTGTCGAGGTGGTGGTGATGGTGTCGCCCGGGTAGACCGGCACCCCGAACCGGCCGTTGGCGTAGCCCAGGTTGGCGACGGCGTTCAGCGAGACGTCCGGCACGGTCTTGCCGAACACGATGTGAAACGCCAGCACGTCGTCCACCGGCGCGCGCGGCAGGCCGAGCGATCGGGCGAACTCGTCGGAGGAGGCGAGCGCGAACCGCGGCCCGTACAGCGCCGTGTACAGCGCCACGTCGCCCTCGGTGATCGTGCGCGGGGTGGCGTGACGGATCACCTGGCCGATCCGGAAGTCCTCGAAGTAGTTCCCCGCGAAGGTCTTGCCGCTCATGATCCGCATCCTCTCGCCGCGCGTGCCCCTAGCTCTACCCGATGGGGTGAGCCGAAGCCAGCGGCTGTGATGCGGCGCAGGCCATACCCGCCGTCGCGTAGAGTTTCGGCGCCATCCGACCGGTCCGCGCTGCTCGACGAAGGGGGACGATGTCCGGCGACACCTTTCAGGTGGATCTGCGTGGCATCGTCGACCTGCTCAGTCACCACATCTACTCCAGCCCCCGGGTCTACCTGCGTGAGCTGATCCAGAACGGCGTTGATGCGCTGACCGCCCTCGGCGATGCCGGCTCGAGCTACGAGGGCCGGCCCGGGGTGCTGATCCTGCCGAGCGACGTCGCCGCCGACGGTCGGCTGCACGTGATGGACTCCGGTATCGGTCTGGACGCCGCCGACGTGCGTACGTTCCTGGCCACGATCGGCCGTTCCAGCAAGCGCGACGAGGTGGGTCTGGCCCGCTCGGACCTGTTGGGACAGTTCGGCATCGGGCTGTTGTCGGCGTTCATGGTGACCGACGAGATCGAGGTGCTCAGCCGCCGTCACGACCCCTCGCAGCAGGCGCCCGACCCCGCCGCCACCGTGGTGCGTTGGCGCGGCCGGGCCGACGGCTCCTACACCCTGGACGCCGTCCGGCTCGCCGACCTGGACACCCCCGACGAGCGCCCCGATGAACGGCGGGCCTGGCTCACCAGCGGCCCCGGCACCTGTGTCAGCCTGCGCCCGCGGCGCGGCGCCGAGCAGTGGCTCGACACGGCCACGGTGCTCGAGCTGGCGCGGCACTTCGCGGCGCTGCTGCCGCACCGGCTGGTGGTGCGCACCCCGGCGCCGGTCGAGATCGCCCCCACGGTGCCGCCCTGGCGGTTGACCGACCCCGAGACCCGCCGCGCCGCGCTGCGCGACTACGCCGCGACCCACCTGGGCGGCGAGCCGTTCCAGGTGCTCCCCGTGCGGGTGCCGCGCGCCGAGCTCGACGGCGTGGTGGTGATCGCGGGCGCCGCCTCGTCGACCACCCGGCGCACCGCGCACCGGGTCTACGTCAAGGGCATGCTGGTCTCGGACCGGTTCGGTGAGCTGCTGCCCGAGTGGGCCTTCTTCGCCCGGGCCGCGGTGGACGGCGCCCTGCTCACCCCCACCGCCAGCCGCGAGGACCTCTACCAGGACGACGTCCTGGCCGAGGTGCGCTCGGCGCTCGGCGACCAGATCCGCGCCTGGTTGCTGCGGCTGGCCCGCACCGATGCCCGGCGCATGGCCGAGTTCCTGCAGCTGCACCACCTGGCGGTCAAGGCCATGGCGCTGCAGGACGACGAGCTGCTGGCGATCGTGCTGCCGCTGCTGCCGTTCGAGACCAATCAGGGCACCTCGACCGTGCCGCAGCTGATCGCCGGTACCGACGTCATCCGGGTGACCGAGACCGTCGAGGAGTTCCGCCAGGTCGCGGTCGTGGCCGCCGCGCAGGGCGTCATCGTCGCCAACGGCGGGTACGCCTACGAGTACGAGCTGCTGCGGCGCATCCCGGAGGTCTACCCCGATCTGCGGGTGGAGCCGATCGCCGCCGGCGACCTCGATGCGCACATCCGCACCGTCCCCGATGCCCGGCTGCTCGAGGTCCGGTCGGCCCTCGAGCGGGCGCGCGCCGTCCTGGACCGGCTCCAGGTGGACGTCGAGTTGCGCAGCTTCGCGCCGGCCTCGCTGCCGGCGCTCTACCTGGACGACGCCCAGGCTCGCCGGCGCCGGGCGAGCCGGCAGACCGCGGCCGAGGCCGACGATGTCTGGAGCGCCATCCTGACGGTGCTGGACGACGGCGGCAGCGACCGTCCCCGGCTGCTGCTGAACGACGAGAATCCTGTGGTGCGAAGGGTTCTGGCCATCGACGCCGAGCGTGGCGACCTCGCGGCGTTGGCCGTGGAGTCGTTGTACTGCCGGGCGTTGCTCAGTGGGCAGCACCCGATGCGTCCGGTCGACACCGCCGCGATGGACCGTTCGTTCCTGGGGCTGCTGGACCATGCCTTGAGTGCCGAGCAGAGCGTCGACCAGACTGTCGAGCAGAGTGTCGAGCAGAGTGTCGAAGCGCCGGCCGACGAAGGGAATCAGGGCGAGGATGCCGACCGGACGTGAGCAGATCGCCGAGTTGCTCGGCCAGATCGACCACCTGCCGTTCGGTCAGCAGGTCGCCCCCGCCGAACGGGCCCAGGCACTGGCCGACGAACTGGGGGACGACGAACTGCGCGCCGCGGCCCGGATCAGCCTGCTGCGGGCCTACAACTACAGCGCCGACCGTACCCGGATGTTCGCGCCGTTCAGCTGGCTGCTGCAGCGCTACGACGAGCAGCCGGCGTGGTTCGGGGACTACGAGCGCTTCATCGTGCTGTGGACCTACAAGTGGATGATCCACGGGCTGCTCGACCACCCCGACGTCCCGCTGACCCAGTTGCACGCCTCCCTGGACGGGATGCGCCGCCGCTACGCCGAGGCGGGCGTGGGGCTGCAGCCGGTGCTCGGCGCCGAGTACCACCTCACCGCCCACCTGCACGGGGCGGACGCCGCCCGAGATGCCTTCGCGCAGTGGAGCCGGGCCGAGCGCAACGACTTCTCGGACTGCCTGGGCTGTGAACCCACCGACATGGCCCATCACCACGCCGAGCTCGGTGACCACGTGCGGGCGGTCGAGACCGTCGAGTCGGTGCTGGAGGGGAGCACCCAGTGCGCCGAGCAGCCGCAGGCCGCCATCGCCGCGGTGCTGGCCTCGCTGCTGCTGACCGGTCAGACCGCGCGTGCCGCCACCGTTCACCTGACGGGCAGCCGGATCAGCCGATCGAACCCGGACGAGACCGACTACGTCGCCGCGCACCTCCACGTGCTGGCCCGCAGCGGCGAACTGGGCCGCGGCCTGGACCTGCTCTCGGAGCGGCTGGCCGACGTCGCGGCGCCCCCGACCCCGTGGGCCGGGATGCAGCTCGCGGCCGTCGGGGCCCGGCTGCTGTCGGCGGTGATGGATGCCGGGCACGGTGACCTCGAGGTGCGGGCGCGCGGCGCGGCGCAGGCCGAGCCGGTGCCGGTGCTGCGCGCCCGGCTCGAGCGTCACGCCACCGACCTGGCCGCCCGGTTCGACGTCCGCAACGGCACCCCGCGGGTGTCACGGCTGGTGGAGTCCTGGCTGACCGCCGAGCCGCTGCCGGGGCTGCCGTTGGGCGCGGCCGGTCGCCGGTTGGGGCCCAGTGCGCCGGACGCCGCGGCCTCGCGCGCCGGGGCGCCCGGGGTCGCGGACGACGTCCCGCTGCGCGCCACCCATCCGCGGGCGCCGCGGCTGGACGACCTGCCCGCGCTGGACGGCGCCGCCGACCCGGCCGATCTCGCCGACCTGGCCGAGCGCGCCGAGGCCTCGGCACGATTCGCCCACCGCAGCACCACCGAGGTGCTGCTGGCGCACTACCTGGCCCGCCGCGAGCACGCGGTGGCCCGGTTCGACCGGCCGGAGGCCGCCGAGGCCGATCGCCGGCACCTGGCCGAGCTGGAGTACCTGCTGGTCTGGGGTGGCCGGCCCGGCCCGCTGGACGCCGTGGCGCGCGAGGGCGCCCGGCGCGCCGTTCGGCTGTACCGCGCGCTCGGCGAACCGGCGCAGGCCCTGCTCATCGAGCAGTTCGTGGCGGCCACGGACGACGACCGCCCCCGGGTGCTGTCGCTGATCGCCGGCATCGACGCGGTGGGGGATCCGCTGGAGCGGGCGCGCGCCCGAACCCGGGCGCTGGTCGGCCTCGAGGACGGCCCCGGCGGGGTCACGGCCCACGACCTGGCCGCCACCGGGCTGGACCTGCTGGGACCCGTCACGCCGGACGACGCGGCGCCACGGCGCGCCGTCGCCGCCCGGCTGCTGCTGTCGGAGCTGGACGACCTCGCGGCGCCCGACGCGTTCGAGCAGGCGGGCCAGGTGCTCGCCCTGGTGCCCGAGGACCACGTCGACCTGGCCCTGTCGGCGCTGATCCACCAGGTGCACGCGCGGCTGATGTCCGACCCACTCGACGCACCCGAGGTCGAGCCCCGGCTGGTCGAGGCCGAACGCCGCACCGTGCTGGCCGGAGCCGGCGAGGGGTGGGCTCGGGTGCAGCTGCTGCGCGCCCAGATCGCGCTGGCCGAGGGCGATTTCGAGGCCGCCGAGCAGCGGTTGACGGCCGCGGTGGCGGGGCTGGAACGGGTCGATTCACCGGTGGGGGTGGCCGAGGCGCGCAGCCGGCTGGCGGGACTGCTGCACGGCCAGGGGCGGCCGCTCGAGGCGATCGAGGTGGTCGAGGCCGGCCTGGCACAGCTCGACGCACCCGAGCCGCCCGCCACGCTGGAACCCGTGCAGCGCAACGCCTTCAGCTGGCACCTGGCCCAGCTGCAGCGCATCGGGTCACGAGTCTGTGTCGAGCTCGGCGAGTCCGAACGCGCCCTCGACCTGGCCCGGCGCGTGGTGAACCGTCGTCGACAGCTACCCGACCGAGCAGGCCTGGCCGACGCCCTCTACGAGCTCGCCGGGCTGCTGGCCGACGAGTCCCCGCTGGAGGCGCTGACCACCTACGCCGCCGCGCTCGACGAGGCACAGCTGGCCGGGGACGCCGCCCTCGACCTGGTCATCCGGCGCGAGCGGGTCTGGGCTCGCGCGGCGGCCGACGGGGTCGAGGCCGCGCTGGCCGACGTCGACGAGGCGCAGGCGGCGGGGGAGCGGTGGCGCGAACGGATGCCGGTCGACCCCACGGTTGCCGACAGCCTGGCCGACTGGGACTTCCACTGGGAACCGTTGGCACTGCACGAGTTACGGGTCCGGTTGCTGGCCGCCGACGAGCAGGCCGAGCGCGCGCTGGCGATGCTGGAGGCCTTCCCCGGGGGCCTCGGCGCGGCGATGCGGGCGCAGGGTGTCGACCTGGGTGCCGCCGAACTCGATCTGCTGCACGGCAGGTTGCTGCTGGACTGCGGCCGGGAGCAGGCCGGTGTGGCCCTGGTCGAGGCGGCCGTCGAGGTGGCCCGCGAACACGGTCACGACGGCCTGCAGCAGGCGGGTGCTGCCGTCGTCGCGCGCTGGCTCGACGAGCAGGGGCGCCCGGACGAGGCCGAGGTGGCGTGGGAGCGGTTGGCGGGCGAGCAGGCCTGAACCGCGGCAGACTCTGACCGTGGTCACCTCGGCGGGCGGACCGTTCGCGGACTGGCTCGCGAGCCTGACCGGGGTCACGGCCCGAGCCGGGGCGCGGTCCGTGCGAGCGACCACCTCGGGGGCACTGATCGTCACGACGCCCGACCTGGTGATCAAGCTGCACCACCCCCGGACGGACCACGACCTGCTCGCGACCCGGTTGCGTCTGGCGGCCTCCCCGGCACTGGCCGCGATCGTGCTCGCGCCGGTGCTCGATCACCCGCTGCCGGTGCCTGCAGAACTGGCAGCAGAGCTGGTCGGTGCGGTCGGGGATGCGGGCCAGGATGCAGTCGGGGAGGCGCCCGGGGGATGGCGCTGGGCCAGCCTGTGGCCCCGGGTCGAGGTGCTCGCCCCGGACGCCGCTGACGACGTCCACCTGCCCTGGAGAGCCGCCGGCCGGCTGCTGGCCGGACTGCACCTGGCCGGCGTCCCGCACGGCGCACCGCCGGGCGGTGCCGGTGAGCGGTTGCCGAGGGCACTGGCTCGGATCGCCGCACACCCCGCCCCGGACGCCGCGGTGGTCCGCGCCGCCGGCCGAGCGGTGGCCGAGGCCCTCGCGGACGCTGCGACCGGGCTGTGCGGCCTGGCCCACGGCGACTGGCACCTGGGTCAGCTCGGACGCCGCTCCGGCACCGACCCGTGGCTGCTCATCGACCTCGACGACCTCGGCCTCGGCCCGGCGGCCGACGACCTCGCGCGGCCGGCGGGCTTCTGGGCCTGCGGCCTGCTGGCCGATGCCGCCTGGGCGGCCTTCGTCGAGGGCTACCGCGACGGCGGCGGGCCGGCATTGGCGCCGTCCGGTGACCCATGGCCGGTACTGGAACTGCCCGCTCGCGCCGCGGTCGTGGTGGCGGCCGCCCGCGCGGTGCTCGACGGGCCGCTCGAGGGCACCGGCCGCGCCCTGGTCGAGGCCTGTCGCCGCATGCCGACCACTGGCACGCCGGTGGTGGGAACTCTGGGCGCCGCGCGCGTCGTCGTCCAGGATGAGAACTCCGAATCGAAGGAGACGAGATGAGTGAGACCCCGCACTACGGCACGCCCCCGCCGCACGGCACCCCGCCGGCCTACGGCACGCCTCCGGGTCAGCCTCCGGGGCAGCCGGGATCGGCGCTGGTCTGCCCCAAGTGCCGGTCCACGATGCGCACCTACGAGCGCAACGGGGTGCACATCGACCAGTGCGAGGGGTGCCGCGGCATCTTCCTCGACTTCGGTGAGCTCGAGAGCCTGGTGCAGCTGGAGAGCCGGTTCGCGCCGCCGCAGCACCAGCCCGCGCCGCAGTACCAGCAGGCCCCGCCGCCCGGGTACTACTCCGGCCCCAGCTGGGGGCATCACGGCGGCCACCACTACCGCAAGGGCGGCCTGTCGCGATTGTTCTTCTCCAGCTGAACCCGTCGTCGGGCGGTGGCCGGCGCCGGTCAGGCGTTCGGGCCGATCAGGCGCCCTGATCGGTGCTTGCGCCGCCCGACTTGGGGACGAGTTTCTTCTCGACGTTGGCCCAGGTGCTGCTCCACTGGACGAGCGGCTCGAGGATGCTCTCGAGCACTCCGAGCTGCTCGTCCAGGGCGCCGAGTTGGCCCCGCATCGCCTGGACGCTGGTGCGTTGGGCGCTCACGGCAGTGGAGATGGCGCCGAGCTGGGCGGCGGTGAGCGCCCCGGGCATCGGCGGCATGGTGACGCCGGGCAGCGAGCGCAGCGCCGCGGGGATCGGTAGCGAGTCGGCCATCTTGCCCAGCCCGGCCAGCTGGTCGGTGACCCCGCGCAGCTGGGACATGAACATCTGCAGCGGGTCGTAGCCCTGCGATCCGCTCGGCGTGCTCGGTTCGTCCGCCATGTCGGTCTCCCTGGTCGTGGTGGGGGACAGCCTCACACCGTCCGGTGGGGCAGCGCCAGATGGCAACGCGGCCCAGTCCCGCAACGCCTCGAACAACCCGGGGGTGAGCCGGGGCCGCGCCGCCTCGAGCGCCGCGGCGTCGAACCAGGCGGCCTCGTCCGCGTCGTCGCCGGCGCGCAGCGTGCCGCCCAGCAACCGGCAGCGGAAATCCTCGATCAGGTAGATGCCGCCGCCCGGTGCCGCCCGCTCGACCGTGCCCACCAGGGCGAGCGGCTCGACGTCCAGCCCGGTCTCCTCCCACACCTCACGGACCACGGCGGCGTGCGGGCTCTCGCCCGGTTCGACCTTGCCGCCGGGTATCGACCAACTGCCGCGGGCCGGTTCGCGCCCCCGTTGCACGAGCAGCAACCGGCCGGCCGCGTCGTAGGCCAAGGCCCCGACGCAGGGGATGCGTGGCGTCGATCCGGGCGATCCGGTCATGTGCGCAGTGTGGCAGGACGCCGATCGGGGCCGCCCGTCGACGGGGCACGGTCCGTCGGGTCCTTGACCGGGCCGGTACGGCGGAGCAGTGTCACACCGTGAGCTCATCGCGCTCCTGCCCCCGTTGTGGCCATGCCGTCCGAGCACCCGGCCTGTGGTCGGATGCCTGGTCCTGCCCCGATCACGGGGCGGTCGCGCCGGTCCACCCCGCGATCGTCGGGTCCGACCCGGCGCTGGCGCAGGTGGCCGCCCGGTCGCAGGTGCCGTTGTGGCTGCCGTGGCCGCTGCCCCGGGGCTGGTTGGTCTCGGGCGTTCAGCACGCCGGTGACGAGCACTCCGGCCCGGTCGCCACCGCGCTCGCGCTGTCCGGCCCGAACCCCTTGGTGCTCGACGAGGACGACGCCCTGGCCGCCGACCTGGTCGTGGTGGCCGAACAGCCGGGCGTGGGTTTCGCGGCCCGGCTGGCGGGGTTGGCCGGGCTCGACCCGGGGCCGACGATCGCGGCCAAGCCGTCGGATGCCCACCTGGTGGCCGCCGGGCATCAGACCCCGATGTGGTCGTTCGCCATCGGGCCGGACGATCCGAGTGATACCCGCGCCGGCGTGGTCTACGTGGGCGAGGCCCTCGGGGAGTGGTTGTGGGTGATCACGTGGCCGCGACCGGCCACCGCGGTGCTGCTCGAACACTTCGCCCTGGTCGACCTGCGCGACCCGCACCACACCTACGCCCTGCCGTACGGGGCGCTGACCCCTCGGCTGGGCTGAGTCGGATCGGGCAGGGTTGACCGGGGTGCGCATCGACCTGCACCTGCACTCCACGGCCTCGGACGGCACCCAGTCGCCCACCGAGGTGATCGCCGCCGCAGCGGCGGCCGGGCTGGACGCCGTCGCCCTGACCGATCACGACAGCGTGGCCGGCTGGGCCGAGGCCGAGGCGGCGGCGCAGGCGCACGGCGTCGTCCTGGTTCGGGGGGTGGAGCTGTCGTGCCAGTGGCGGGGCATCGGGGTGCACCTGCTGAGCTACCTGCACGACCCGGACGACGGCGCGCTGGCCGCCGAGCTGGCCCGCACCCGGGGCGACCGGGTCGGGCGGGCCCGGCGCATGGTGGAGCTGATCGCTGCCGACTACCCGCTGACCTGGGACGACGTGCTCGAGGCCACCCCGGAAGACGCCACCGTCGGTCGCCCGCACATCGCCGACGCGCTGATCGCCCGGGGGCACATGACCTCGCGCGACGAGGCGTTCGCCGCGGTGCTGCGCACCGGGTCGCCCTACTACGTGCGCCACTACGCCCCGGACGTGCTGACCGCGGTGCGGCTGGTGCGGGCCGCGGGTGGGGTGGCGGTGATGGCCCACCCGCGGGCGGCTCGGCGCGGCCGGGTGGTGCCGGACGAGGTCATCGCCGCGATGGCCGACGCCGGGCTCGCCGGGCTCGAGGTGGATCACCGCGATCACCTGCCCGCCGAGCGGGACGCCTTGCGTGCACTGGCCGCCGATCTGGGGCTGTTCGTCACCGGGTCCAGCGACTACCACGGCGCCGGCAAGGTGAACCGCATCGGTGAGAACCTCACCGTCCCAACGGTTCTCGAGGCCCTGGACGCCGCCGTCACCGCCACGCCGGTGCTCCGTCCGCGGTAGCGGTGCGGGCGTGATCAGGTAGTCCGCGCACCGGCGGTGTGCGGAGCTCACGGCCCTCGGTGGGGGATGCGCCGATCACGTGATCACGACAGGGCCGACCAGAAATGGCAGGAACTTCCAGGGAAGTCTTGTTAGAGCGAAGAAGTTTCTACTATCGTCTCGCCATCGGAAGTCACTTCGAATGAACGGAGCGGGCATGGCTCGGGACCGAATCGGCGGGGCTCGGCTGGCGGCGACGGTGTTCGTCTCCGCCCTCACGCTGGCGGCGTGCAGCAACGGTTCCTCCTCGGGCGCCTCGGCGTCCGGGTCGGCAGGATCGGGTTCGGCTGCCGGCGGCGGGAAGGTCCTGGTGGGGTTGATCACCAAGACGCAGGACAACCCCTTCTACGTCAAGATGACGGAAGGCGCGAAGAAGAAGGCCGCGACCCTGGGGTACGACCTGCAGACGTTCGCCGGTACCGGGCAGAGCGACAGCGCCGCGCAGGTCTCGGCGATCGAGAACCTCACCTCGGCGGGCGCGAAGGCCATCCTGGTCACGCCGACAGCCGACGACATCGTCCCGGCGATCAACAAGGCCAAGGCCAAGGGCGTCCTGGTGCTGGCGCTGGACTCCCCGACCAACCCCACCTCCGCGGTCGACGGCACGTTCGCCACCGACAACTTCAAGGCCGGCGAATTGGTCGGCCAATGGGCCAAGGCCACGTTCGCCGCCCAGGGCAAGCAGGCGAAGATCGCCACGCTCGACCTGTCGGTGGCCCAGGTGAAGGTGGACGTCGACCGGAACCAGGGCTTCCTGAAGGGCTTCGGCGTCGAACTCGGTGACCCCGCGAAGATGTGGGACGAGAAGGACCCCCGGCTGGTGGGGCACGAGGTGACCGATGCCAACGAGGCCGGTGGCCGGGCGGGGATGGAGAAGCTGCTGCAGCGAGACCGGTCGATCAACCTGGTCTACACGATCAACGAGCCCACGGCGGCCGGGGCGTATCAGGCCATCAAGGCCGTCGGGCTGGACAAGCAGATCACCATCGTCTCGGTCGACGGCGGGTGCCCGGGCGTCACGAACGTGAAGAACGGCGTGATCGCCGCGACCTCGATGCAGTTCCCGCTCGGCATGGCCGAGCAGGCGCTGGACGCCGTGGCCGCCTACCTGGCCTCGGGTGCCAAGCCGAAGAACAGCGACGGCCTCGACTTCACCAACACCGGCGTCACCCTGATCACCGATCAGACGGCGTCGGGCGTGGAGTCCAAGGACAGCGCCTGGGGTCTGCAGAACTGCTGGGGCTGATCGTCCCGGTGTCCACCGAAGACGCCGGCCGGGGCCGCACCTGCGCCGGGTGCGGCCCGGGCCGGTCCATGCCCGGCAGGAATCTCGGAGAGGAGGAGGGGCCATGGTGACGAAGACCGCGGAGGGTCTGGTGCAGATCCAGACCGCGCCGCTCGGCCGCCGGCAGCGCTGGGAGCGGGCGCTGTCTCATCAGCCGCTGGTCGGCCCGACGGTCGTGTTGCTGCTCGCCGCCGTCGTGTTCGGACTCTGGGTGGGGTCCCGGTTCATCGACCCGGTGAACCTGTCCCTGATCCTGCAACAGGTGATGATCGTCGGCTTGCTGGGCATCGCCCAGACGCTGGTGATCCTCACCGCCGGCATCGACCTCTCGGTCGCGGCGATCATGGTTCTCAGTCAGGTGGTGATGGGCAAACTGGCTGTCGAACACGGCGTTCCGGTGCCGCTGGCGATCCTGGTCGGCATCGCGGTGGGCGGTCTGTGTGGCCTGGTCAACGGCCTGCTGGTCACCCGGTTCAGCATCCCGCCGTTCATCGCCACCCTCGGGACGTTGAGCATCTTCTACGCCCTGAACCTCTACATCTCCAAGTCCCAGACCATTCCCTTCTCGAAGGTCCCGGCAGCGCTGCAATGGCCCGGCAGTTCGTTCTCGATGCTGGGGGTCGACATCACCTTCGGGTCGCTGCTGCTGGTCGCCGGCTTCCTGACGGCGGCCTACGTGCTGCACGAGACCGCCTGGGGCACACGGGTGTACGCGGTCGGTGACAACGCAGAGGCGGCGCGGCTGAGCGGCGTCCGGGTGAACCGGGTGCTGCTGAGTGTCTACATCGCGGCCGGACTGATCTGCGGCCTGGCCGGATGGTTCCTGATCGGTCGGCTCGGGTCGGTCTCGCCGCTGGCCGCGGCCAACCTCAACCTCGACAGCATCACCGCGGTGGTGATCGGCGGTACCAGCCTGTTCGGGGGCCGCGGGCGGATCATGGGCACGCTGCTGGGCGCCCTGATCGTCGGCGTGTTCGGTAACGGCCTGGCTCTGGCCGGGGTCGACGTCCTGTGGCAGGTGTTCACCATCGGACTGCTGATCGTCGTGGCCGTCGGTCTCGACCAGCGGTTGCGCAGGGCCGCGCGATGAGCGGGCCGAGGTTCGTCGTCCAGGCACGCGGCTTGGTCAAGCGCTACGGGCACGTGGTCGCCCTCGACCACACCGACTTCGAGCTGCGCAGCGGTGAGGTGCTCGCTGTGATCGGCGACAACGGCGCCGGCAAGTCGACGCTGATCCAGTGTCTGTCCGGCGCCATCCAGCCGGACGAGGGCGAGATCCTGCTGGACGGCGAGCCGGTCGTGATCCGGGACCCGCTGGACGCCCGGCGCCGGGGCATCGAGACCGTGTTCCAGACCCTCGCCGTCTCGCCGGCCCTGCCCATCGCCAGCAACATCTTCCTGGGGCGCGAGGTCCGCCGGCGGGGCCTGTCCGGCACGCTGCTGCGCCGGCTGGACAAGCCGGCGATGCGGGCCGAGTCCCTGCGGATCATGAGCGACCTGGGCCTGAGCACGCTGCAGAACATCAATCAGGTGGTCGAGACCCTCTCCGGCGGTCAGCGGCAGGGCGTCGCGGTCGCCCGTGCCGCGGCATTCGGCAGCCGGGTGGTGATCCTCGACGAGCCCACGGCGGCGTTGGGCGTCAAGGAATCCGGCCGGGTGGTGAACCTGATCAACGAGGTTCGCGGGCGCGGCATCCCGGTGATCCTGATCAGCCACAACATGCCGCAGGTCTTCGAGGTCGCCGACCGGGTGCACGTGCAACGTCTCGGCCGCCGGATCGCGTTGCTGGACACCACCGCCGTCAAGGCCTCGGACGCCGTGGCGCTCATGGTGGGCGCGGTGACCCCGGCCGAGCTCGGGCTGGAGGCGCAGCCGTGATCGCCACCCCGCTGCGGCTCGAGCCGGACGGCGCTGCCGCGGGAGCGACGTCCCCGGTGGACCCGCGGTTCCCGGTCGGGACGGACTGGGGCGCCGGTGAGGTCGGCCTCTGGTGGCTCGGCCAGGCCGGGTTCGCCCTGCGGCACGCCGGCACCCTGGTGCTGATCGATCCGTACCTGTCGGACAGCCTGGCCGAGAAGTACCGCGGCCGGCGCTACCCCCACGTGCGGCTGGTGCCACCGCCGGTGGACCCCGAGCAGGTGGCGTGTGCGGCCGTGCTCTGTACTCATGGCCACACCGATCACCTGGACCCGGTCACCCTGACGGCGCTGCACCGCGCCGGGCGCCCGGCGGTGGTGGTGCCGGCCGCCGAGACCGACCTGGCCCTGGCCCGGGGCGCCTCGCCGGACCGACTCATCGGCTTGGTGGCCGGCGAGGTGACCGAGCCGGTGCCCGGCCTGCGGGTGGCGGCGATCCCGTCCGCCCACGAGGAGTTGGTGCTCGACGAGCACGGCCGGCATCGCCACCTCGGGTACCTGGTGAGCCTGGGTGAGGTGACCGTCTACCACTCGGGTGACTGCGTGCCCTACCCCGGTCAGGCCGATCAGGTGCGCGCGGCGGCCGGCCGACTGGGTCGGACCGTCGATGTGGCCCTGCTGCCGGTCAACGGCCGGGATGCCGAGCGGGCCGGCAACGGGGTGCCGGGCAACTTTCACGTCGAGGAGGCCGCACAGCTCTGCCTGGAGGCGGGCATCCCCACCCTGATCGGCCACCACATCGGGTTGTTCGACTTCAACACCGTTGCCCCGCAGGAGGTCCAGCGCCGGCTGGAGGCACTGCTCCACGCTCCGCGGTGGCTGCTACCCGAGCTCGGGTTGCGGTACCGGCTGAGCCGAACGGAGGTGGCGGCGTGAGCAGCGAGCAGGTCACCGAGCCGAACGGCGACCAGGTCACCGAGCGGATCGTGGCGCACCGCGTCGTCCCGGTGGTGAGCATCGAGGACGAGCGGGACGCCGAGCCCATCGGCCAGGCACTCGCGGACGGCGGGCTGCCGGTGATCGAGGTGACCTTCCGGACCGCGGCGGCCGCGGCGTCCATCGCCCGGTTGCGTGCCGCGTGCCCGGACCTGCTGGTCGGGGCCGGGACGGTGCTGGACGCCGCCACCGCCCGTACCGCGCTGGCGGCCGGGGCCCAGTTCCTGGTGGCACCGGGGTTCGACGAACCCACCCTCGAGGTGGGCCGCGGGGCCGGTGTGCCGGTGGTGCCCGGGGCGGTCACCCCGACCGAACTGCAGCGGCTGCTGGCCCACGGGCTGAACCTGGTCAAGTTCTTCCCGGCGGAGGCCTCCGGGGGCCGGGCCATGCTCGCCGCCCTCGCCGGACCGTTCCCCACCGCCCGGTTCATGCCCACCGGCGGCATCACGCCGCAGAACCTGCCCGAGTACCTGGCCCTGCCCACCGTGGCCGCCTGCGGCGGCACCTGGATCGTGACCGCGAACACCGTGCGGCAGAGACGCTTCGACGAGATCACCGACCGTGCCCGTGACGCCGTGACGCGGGCGTCGTCCACCGACCCAGATCAGTGAGGAACCCCATGACCACGACGGCTTCGGAGTACACCCCGGACTACCACCCGACCCCCGGCGACGCCCTGGCGGGCAAGGTGGCCATCGTCACCGGGGCAGCCTCAGGTATCGGTGAGGCGGTGGCCCGCACGTTCGCTGCCAACCGGGCCGATGTGATGTGCGTCGACATCGACGCGGCTCGGCTGCAGCACGTGGTCGACGGCATCGCCGAACTCGCTGGCGGCGAGGCGATTCCGGTGGTGGCCGACGTCACCGACGAGGCTGCGGTGCGCGCGTTCTTCGACGCCGCGGTGGATCGCTGGGGCCGGGTGGACCTGCTGGTCAACAGCGCCGGGCGCGACTCACTGTCGCCACCGGTGACCGAGGTGACGCTGGAGGAGTGGAACAAGACCATCGGCCCCAACCTCACCGCGGTGTTCCTGTGCTGCCGGGAGGCGTTCCGCGTGATGCAGTCCCAGCCGACCGGGGGCCGGATCATGAACATGGGGTCATCTTCTGCCCGCCTCGCCTCGGGACCGGGACACAGCCCCTACCGGGCCTCCAAGCACGGGATGATGGGCTTCAGCAAGAACATCCTGCTCGAGGGCAGGGAGAAGAACATCGGCGTCACGGTGATCAACCCCTCGCACGTCAAGACCCCGATGACCGAGATCATCGACCAGGGTCTGTACGACGGGGACATCCCCGCCTATCTCGACGGCTGGCTCGATGAGAAGGAGAAGGTCGAGGGGATCCACGCCTCGTGCATCGACGTGGGCAACGTCGCCGAGATCACCCTTTACGTGGCCACCCGCACCCCGGACGTCACCATTCCGCAGATCGCGCTGTACCCGACCCACAAGGCGCACCGCTACGGAATGGAGGTGTGATCGGGCGTGCGAGCTGCCGTCCTGCGCGCGGCCGGTGACCTGGCCTGGACCGAGGTCGCCGACCCCGAACCGTTCGGCGAGCGGCCGGTGCTGCTGCGCATCGGCGCCGTGGGCGTCTGCGGGTCCGACGTGCTGCGCTTCTCCTCCACCGGGGTGGGTGCCGCCTACCACTACCCCCTGGTGATGGGGCACGAGTTCTCGGCGATCGTCGAGGAACCCGCTCCCGGCGGGGTGCTGGCCCGAGGGCAGCAGGTGGCGGTGTTCCCGCTGCTGCCCCGCCCGGACGACCCGCTGACCGGCGTGGGGGAGTGGGCACTGGGGGCCGACTACGACTACTTCGGCTCGCGCCGTGACGGCGGCATGGCCGAGTTGCTCTACGCGCCCGAGCGCAACCTGATCCCGGTGCCGCCCGGTGTATCGCTGGTCCAGGCGGCGGTCGTGGAGCCGGCGGCGGTCGCCCTGCACGGGGTGGGCAAGCTGACCGTGCCGGCGCACGGGACGGCGCTGGTGATCGGAGCCGGCCCGATCGGAGCCCTTGCGGCGCAATGGCTCCGCCTGCTCGGGTGGGCGCGGGTGCTGGTCGCCGACGTCGATGCCCGCAAGCGCGACGTCATGGCCGGGCTCGGGTTCGAGGTGATCGACGCCGCCCGGGGCACCGTCGAGCAGGTCCGTGACCTCACCGGGGGACGCGGGGTGGACGCCGCGGTGGAGGCCAGCGGTCTGCCGCTGACGTTCGGCCAGTGCCTCGAGGTCACCGCGGCCCGCGGGCAGGTGCTCGTGCTGGGCGACCTCAAGGGCGACGTGACCATCGCACGCGAGCTGATCTCCTCGTTCATCCGCCGCGAGCTCGTGGTGCGCGGCACCTGGAACTCCCGGATCACCCCGGCCGGGCACAGCGAGTGGCACCGGGTGGTCGGCGCGATCGCCGACGGCTCGCTGCAGGTCGATCCGCTGATCAGCCATCGGGTGGAGCTGGCCCGCTCACCCGAGACCTTCGCCGCCCTGGCCGAGCGCAGCGAATGGTCGAACAAGGTGGTCTTCACCGTCGCCGAGGAGGCTGCCACGGTGAGGGGGGACGAATCGTGAGGGCCGCCGTCCTGCACGGTCCCGGCGACCTGCGCGTGGAGGAGCGCCCGGTGCCCGCGCTCGACCTCGGCGACCTGCTGGTACGGGTCCGTGCGGCGTCCGTCTGCGGCACCGACCTGCGCATCCACGCCCACGGGCACTTCAAGCTGCCGGTCGGCACGCCCCGGGTGCTGGGCCACGAGATCGCCGGGGACGTCGTCGAGATCCGCGGCGAGACAGCGGGTTTCGCGGTGGGTGACCGGGTCTCGGTGACCCCCAACGTGGGCTGTGGCCGCTGCGATTCCTGCGCGGCCGGGCTGAACAACATGTGCCCCGACTACGAGGCGTTCGGGATCACTCTCGACGGCGGGTTCCAGGAGTACCTGCGGGTGCCGGCCTTCGCCGCCCAGCGGGGCAACGTGTTCCGGCTGCCCGCCACGGTGAGCTACCGCGACGCCGCGCTCACCGAGCCCTTCTCGTGCTGTTACCGCGGGCAGCGCGCGGTCGGCGTCGGCTTCGAGGATGTCGTGGTGATCATCGGTGCCGGCCCGATCGGGATTTACCACACCGTGCTGGCTCGGCTGGCCGGTGCCCGGCGGGTGATCGTGTCCAACAGCAGCGCGGGCCGGCTGGACGCGGCGCGGGCCGCCGGCGCCGACGAGGTCGTGGACACCTCGGTGTCCGACCTGGCCGCGGTGGTGGCCGAGCAGACCGACGGCCGGGGCGCGGACGTCGTCCTGGTCACCGCGTCGAGCCCCCAGGCCCAGGCCGAGGGGTTGTCGCTGCTCGCCACCCACGGCCGGCTCAACGTCTTCGCGGGCATCAGCGTCGGGGGGGACGCGGTCCCGCTCGACACCAACCGGGTGCACTACCGGGGCCTGACCGTCACCGGGACGACCGGGTCCAGCAACCTCGACTACCGGGCCAGCCTGCGCCTGGTCGCCGACGGCCGGGTGCGTCCCGGCGAGCTGATCACCGCCGGTTTCGGTCTGGACCAGGTGACCGAGGCCCTGGCCCATGCCCGCGATCGGCGTGGCATGAAGGCCATCATCGAGCCGCACGGCACCACCACCAGCACCAGCACCAGCACCAGCACCGACACCAGCACGTCGTCGAGGAGATCCTGATGAGCCAGCAGCCCCGTTTCGTGATGGCCTTCGACTCCGGCACCACCGGCATCCGGGCGATCCTGTTCGATCACTCCGGGTCGATCGTGGCCGAGGCGAGCCGGGAGTTCGGGCAGATCTACCCCCAGCCGGGCTGGGTCGAGCACGACGCCCGCGAGATCTGGGACACCCAGGTCACCGTGGCTCGGCAGGTGCTGGCCGCAGCCGGGGCCGAGGCCGGCGACGTCGCCGCCATCGGCATCACCAACCAGCGCGAGACCACCGTGGTCTGGAACCGGCGCACCGGCGAACCGGTGCACCACGCGATCGTCTGGCAGGACCGGCGCACCGCGGCGTTCTGCGACGAGCTGAAGGCCCGCGGGCTGGAGGAGTACGTCCGCACCACCACGGGCCTGGTGGTCGACGCCTACTTCTCCGCCACCAAGGTGCGCTGGATCCTCGACCACGTCCCGGGGGCGCGCCGGGCCGCCGAGGCCGGGGAACTGGCGTTCGGCACCGTCGACTCCTGGCTGGTGTGGAAGCTGACCGGCGGCACCGAGGCGGCCGGCGCCGTCCACGTCACCGATGTCTCGAACGCCTCGCGCACCCTGCTGTTCGACATCCACCGGCTGTGCTGGGACGAGCGTCTGCTCGACGAGCTGGGGGTCCCGGCGGCGATGCTGCCCGAGGTGCGGGCCACCAGCGAGGTGTACGGGCACACCGTGGCCGACCTGTTCGGCGCACCGATCCCGGTGGCCGCCGCGGTCGGTGACCAGCAGGGCGCCCTGTTCGGCCAGGCCTGTTTCGAGCAGGGCATGGTGAAGTCCACCTACGGCACCGGGGCCTCGCTGCTGATGAACACCGGCCTGTCGCCGGTGCCCTCGACCAGCGGGCTGCTGACCACGGTCGCCTGGCGGGTGGGCGAGAAGGTGCAGTACGCCCTGGAGGGGTTGATCTTCGTCTCGGCGGCCTCGATCCAGTGGTTGCGCGACGAGCTGAGGATCATCTACGACGCCGAGGACACCGAGCTGGCCGCCCGGCGGGTGCCGGACACCAACGGGGTCTACTTCGTGCCGGCCTTCGTCGGCCTGGCCGCGCCTTACTGGGACCCCTACGCCCGTGGCGCGATCATGGGCCTGACCCGGGGCGCCAACCGCAATCACGTGATCCGGGCCGCCCTGGAGGCGATCGCCTACCAGATCCGCGACGTGATCGACCTGATGCAGGCCGAGTCCGGGATCGCCCCCACCGAGATCAAGGTGGACGGCGGCGCAGCCCGCAACTCCTTCCTGATGCAGTTCCAGGCCGACCTGCTCGGTGTCCCCGTGGTGCGCCCGAGGGTGATCGAGTCCTCGGCGCGCGGGGCGGCGTTCCTTGCCGGGCTCGCGGTCGGGTTCTGGTCCGACATGGCCGATCTGGTCGACAGCTTCGAGCTGGAGCGCCGGTTCACCCCACAGCTGGACCCCGCGCGGGCCGACGCGCTCTACCGCGGCTACCAGAAGGCTGTCGAGCGCACCCGCGACTGGGAGGAGCACTGATGACGCCGACGACCACCCCCCGGGTGCTGACCGTCGACACCCTCGAGCCGGCGGCCGATCCCACGATGTACTTCATCGGGGTCACCACCGGACAGTCCTCGATCATGTCGGCGTTCCCGGTTTGGGCCGAGGCCCTCGGCCTGGACGCGCGGATCGTGGGCATCGACCTGCCGCTGGACGACACGGTGGAGCACTACCGCCGCGTGGTCGACTTCATCGCCGGGGACGAACACTCCCTGGGCGCCCTGGTCACCACTCACAAGCTCAACCTCTACAAGGCGGCCAAGGATCGCTTCCACGGCGTGGGTGAGGACACCGCCCTGCTCGACGAGGTGAGCTCGATCTCCAAGCGCGACGGCCGGTTGTGGGGTCACGCCATGGACCCGATCACCAGCGGCCTCTCGCTCGAGGCGATCGTGGACGACGGCTACTGGGCGCGCACCGGCGGGCACCTGCTGCTGCTCGGCGCCGGCGGGTCCTCGCTGGCACTGACCCTCTACCTGCACCGGCGCCAGCAGTCGGGGCAGGATGTGCCGGAGCGGGTGGTGGTGACCAACCGGCGTCCGGGCCGGCTGGCGGAGATGCGCGAGGTGCACCAGCGGATCGGGCTGCAGCTGCCGATCGACTACCGCGTGGCGCCCACGCCGGACCGCAACGATGCCGCCCTGGCCGACCTGCCCGCCGGCTCGGTGGTGGCCAACGCCACCGGCCTGGGCAAGGACCGCCCGGGATCACCGCTGACCGATGCCGCGGCCTGGCCCGAGGCGGGTATCGCCTGGGACTTCAACTACCGCGGCGACCTGATCTTCCTGCACCAGGCCCGCGCGGCGGGCGTCGAGGCGGTGGACGGCTGGCTGTACTTCGTGCACGGCTGGACCCGGGTCATCGCCGAGGTGTTCCACCTCGACATCCCCACGCACGGTGCGGGTTTCGAGCATCTGTCAGATCTGATCAGACCCCTGTCCGGGAGGACCGAACCATGACCGCTGTGATCTCCGGCGACACCGCCCCCGCCGTGCCCGCCACGGTGACCGATTTCGACCTGCACTCCGGCCTGTCGACGCGGCGGCAACCGTTGCAGCGCAGGCTGTCTGCGATGGCGGCGATGTACGCCGACCAGCAGGCCGCGGCCCGCGCCGTCCAGGAGTCGGACCCGCTGGTCTACGAGTTCTTCGACATGGGGGTGCCCGAGCACTCCGGTGAGGTGGCCTACGGCACCTCGATCACCTACCCGGGCCGGGTGGGGCAGGAGTACTTCATGACCAAGGGCCACTTCCACACCGTGCTCGACACCGCGGAGGCGTATTACTGCCTGCGCGGCAACGGGTTCATGCTCATGGAGAGCCCCGAGGGTGACTGGCAGGCCGCCGAGCTCACGCCGGGGGTGGCGGTCTACGTGCCCCGCCGGTATGCCCACCGCAGCATCAACGTGCACGCCAGCGAGCCGCTGATCACCTTCTTCGCCTTCCCCGGGCATGCCGGCCACGACTACGGCAGCATCGAGACCCGCGGGTTCCGGGTGCTGTGCGTCGAGCGGGACGGCGCACCCACGTTCGTGGACAACCCCGCCTGGGCGGGCGCCTGAGCCATGAGCGGGATGCACCCGGCCGCAGGCCGGATCGCGGTCACCCCCCGGGCGTTGTCGGCCCAGGGGCACCCCGAGCTCGAGCCGCTCACCCGGGCCGGCTACGAGGTGATCTACCCGTCGCCCGGCCGCCTGCCCACCCCACCGGAGCAACTCGCGTTCCTGCCCGGGTGTGTGGGCTACCTGGCCGGGGTGGAACCGATCGGCGCGGACCTGCTGCGGGCCGCGCCCGGCCTGCGCGTGATCAGCCGCAACGGGGTCGGCGTCGAGGCGATCGATCTGGACGCCGCACGCGCGGCCGGCGTGGCCGTCGAGGTGGCGCCCGGTGCCAACGCGCAGGGCGTGGCCGAGCTGGCCATCGCCCTGATGTTCGCGGCGCTGCGTCACCTTGCGCGGCGGACGCCGCGATCAAGGCGGGCCGGTGGCAGCGACGCACCGGGCGCGAGGTGGCCGGACTGACCCTGGGGGTGATCGGCTGCGGGGCGATCGGTCGCCGGGTGGCCGGGTTGGGGGCCGCCCTCGGCATGCGGGTGGTGGTGTACGACGCCGTGCCGGATCCGGACTACCGGCCGGCGGCGGACATCACCACGGTCGGCCTGGCGGCGCTGATCGAACGGGCCGACGTGATCTCGCTGCACTGCCCGCCGGGCACTCGGCCGCTGGTGGACGCCGCGTTCCTGGCCCAGGCGAGGCGCGGCGCCGTCCTGATCAACACCGCCCGGGCGGGGCTGGTCGACCACGATGCCGTCGAGCAGGCGCTCGAGGCCGGCGTCCTGGGGGGCTTCGCCACCGACGTCTATCCGAGCGAACCGCCCCGACCGACCTCGCTGCTGCGCCGCGACGACGTCATCTGCACACCGCACAGCGGAGGGAACACGACCGAGAGCGTGACGCGCGCGACCCGGCAGGCAGTGGAGAATCTGCTGACAGCCCTGCGTCGCTGAGACCTCGGCCCGCGATCGAGAGGAGCACGCCGTGACGGCAGCTGCCGGTGAGGCGAGCGGCACCACGGTGCTGCAGCGCATGGCGAGCAAGGTGCCCTACCTGCCCACGGCGCTGCGCCAGGTGGCCGAGTACATCCTGGCCAAGCCCGAGGCCAGCCAGGCGATGAGCATCACGGCCCTGGCGGACGAGGTGGGCGTGGCCGAGTCCACCGTGTCGCGGTTCGTCCGCGAGATGGGGTTGGAGGGGTACCAGGCACTGCGCCTGGCCATCGCGGAGGCGACGTTCCGCACTCGGGCGCAGACCCACCCGGTCGAGCAGGGCTATGTCTACGAGGGCATCTCGCGAGACGACGCCACCGCGGACATCATCGGCAAGATCGAGCGCAGCAGCGTGCAGTCCCTGCGGCAGAGCGCCTTACGGCTCAACGTCGAGGCTGTCGAGTCGGCGGTACAGCTGATCGAGCGTGCCCCGGTGCTGGTGTTCTGTTGCATGGGGTCCTCCAGCATCGCCGCCGAGGATGCGGTGATGCGGTTCACCCGCGCCGGCAAGAAGTGCCTGCTGTTCCGCGACCAGAGCATCCAGGCGATGCTCGCCACGATCGTCGGCTCGGGGGACGTCGTGGTCGGGATCAGCGATTCCGGACGCTCCACCGTGATCAACGAGGCGATGCGCCAGGCTCGGCTGCACGGCGCCGCCACCATCGGCATCACCTCGACCGAGGGGACGCCGTTCGTCGAGTACTCCGACGTCAGCCTGTTCACCTCGACGCTGCCGTCCGGGGGAGCCCTGTACGGCGAGTCGGTCACCTCCAAGTGGGGCCAGACGCTGGTCATCGACGTGCTGTACGCCGCCTTCGCCGCGCAGCACTACGACCGCACCCTGGCCCACCTGGAGGAGACCTACACCGCGGCCATCGAGCACTCCCGGTCCTAGGCGGGGTGGCGGCCCGCCGGTGAGCCGGGCCGCCGGCCCGAGGTCGGCAGGGCGCGTCGGGTCACGGTTCAGTGACGATCGAAGAAAAAACGATTTCAGCCTCTTGTAATGAAAGAGATTTCCATGGAAGGCTGACCGCCATACCCGGACGACGGGCGCTCGGCGCTCGTGGCCTCACCCGCGGCAGTGGTCGTGGCAGGTCACGAATGCGCTCCACGTGCCGGGTCGACATCACGTGGTGGTTGTCCCCCCTCACGCGTCGGCCCGCCCGACCCGAGCCTTCTGGAGCACCCCGATATGGCCAAAACCATTCCGTCCGTGCGGCATCGCCGCCTCGCCGTGCTCGGTGCGGGCTGCGCGCTGAGCCTGCTCGCCGCCGGTTGCGGTTCGTCGTCCGGCACGTCGACCAGCACGTCGGCCGCCTCGCCGGCCGCCTCGGGCGCCGCGGCGTCCTCGTCCGCCGCCGTCTCGGCGCCGGCCGGCCCGATCACCTATCCGGCCCCGGTGCCGTTGAAGTCCGGCAGCCAGGCCACTCTGGACAAGGTCGCCTTCAAGGGCGGGACGCCGACGATCGCCTACCTGCCGATGGGCACCGAGTTCAACTACCACCTGGCGCTCTACGAGGGCATCAAGACGGTGCCGGGCATCAAGCACTTCATGCTCTCGCCCTACTCGGGTAGTGACCAGGCCGGCCAGCTCGGCATGTTGCAGGACGTGACCTCGCGGGCGGACGTCGACGCCATCGTGCTGATCAGCTTCGACGAGCACTCGCTGGCACCCCTGGTGCAGAAGGCGGTCGACGCCGGCAAGGTCGTGATCATCGTCAACTCCGACATCCCCAACTACCCGACACCGGTTCACGGCGTGGTGGGCGTCACCCAGCGCTCGGCGAACAAGGCGCTCGCCGCGTGGGCGCGCGAGAAGGCCGGCGGGCAGGCGCGCATGGTC
This sequence comes from Kineosporiaceae bacterium, assembly GCA_046330955.1. Taxonomy (GTDB): domain Bacteria; phylum Actinomycetota; class Actinomycetes; order Actinomycetales; family Kineosporiaceae; genus JADJPO01. The sequence goes on from JAXLRT010000030.1 coordinate 23,460, forward strand.
GGCATCCTGGACGGCGAGCCGAGTTACCTGGCGACCGAACGTGCCGGTGGCTTCGAGGACGGCATCAAGGGAACCAACTGGTCCCTGGTGGCCCGGATCAACGGTGGCTGGAGCGTCGAGAAGGGCAACACCGCCGCCATGGACCTGCTGCAGGCCCACCCGGACATCCAGGTGCTGTACGCCTCCAACGACTACATGGCCGAGGGCGCCGCGCTGGCGGCCAAGAGCCTGGGCCGCAGCGACCTGACCATCCTCGGGTACGACGGTGACACGGCGGCACTGGAGAGCATCGCCAACGGCGAGGGGGTCACGGCCACCACGAACACCAACCCGGTGCAGATGGGGCGGATGACGGCCCAGTTCGCGGTGGACCTGTTGAACAAGAAGGCCACCGGGGGATACGTCAACGCGCCGACCGAGATCATCCACAAGGACAACGCGGTCTCGGTGCTGAAGAACGCCGGTGAGCTGTTCCCGAAGCCGTCGAAGGCCTACTGACGCCTGTCGCAGGCGCTGTCGAGCCCACGAACCACCGGTGGGTGTCGCCTACCCGCGGCACCCACCGGCGGCCGGCCCGTCCCCGAGGAGCGACGCATGTCCGCCGAAACCGTAGCCACCACCGCTGCTCCACCCTCCGGCGACCTGGCCCTCTGGCAGTTGCAGGAGATCCGCAAGGCCTTCCCCGGTGTCCAGGCCAACGACGGGATCGACCTGACCCTGCACGCCGGGCAGATCCATGCCCTGTTGGGTGAGAACGGCTGTGGCAAGTCCACCCTGATCAAGATTCTCTCGGGGGTGCAGTCCCCGGACTCGGGGCGCATCCTGCACCGCGGGCGGCCGATCGTGCTGCCCGACCCCACGGCGGCGCGCAAGCAGGGCATCGCCACCGTGTACCAGGAGTTCTCGCTGGTACCGCAGCTGTCCGTCGCCGAGAACATCGCCCTGGGCCGCCACCCCCGCCGGCGCGGCATCCTGGTGGACTGGCCCGAGGTACGACGCGGGGCCGCCCGGATCCTCGATCAGTTGCAGATCAGCGTCGACCCGGACGCCCGAGTGAGCGATCTCTCGGTCGCCGAGCAGCAGCTCGTCGAGATCGCGAAAGCCCTGTCCCAGCAGGCGGAACTGCTGATCCTGGACGAGCCGACCACGGCCCTGGGTCCGGCGGAGATCGTACGGCTGCACGAGTTGCTGCGCCGGATGCGCGAGCGCGGCATCGCCATCCTGTACATCTCGCACCGCCTCGACGAGGTCGTCGAACTGGTCGACACGGTGACGGTGCTCAAGGACGGCCGGGTGGTGAGCGCGGCGGGCCAGACCCGGCTGGACGTCGACGAGATCGTCACGGCCATGATCGGTGCCGGGGTCCGCGATCACTACCCCAAGCAGGTCAACACGACCGAGGACGTGGTGTTGCGCGCCGAGGGTCTGTGCACCCGACACGGGGTGCGCGATGTCAGCCTCGACCTGCGCCGCGGCGAGGTGCTCGGGTTGGGTGGCCTGATCGGGTCGGGGCGAACCGAGATCGCCCGGGCGATCTTCGGTGCCGATCGGCTCACGGCGGGGCGCGTCGTCCTCGACGGGGTGCCGCTGCGGCTGCGGAGCCCGGCCGATGCCATCGCCGCCGGCATCGCCCTGGTGCCCGAGAACCGCAAGTACGACGGGTTGTTCGCCAACTTCGTCGCCGGGCCCAACATCTCCATGGCCCACCTGGCCTCCCTGCGGCGGGGACTGCTGTTCGACCATCGGCGCGAACGGGCCAGCACCGCGCGCCTGATGAACGACCTGGAGATCACGCCGCTGGCGGCGACCCGGTTCGTCAACCTGATCTCGGGCGGCAACCAGCAGAAGGTGCTGATCGCCCGGTGGCTCTTCGGCCAGGCCCGCGTGGTGATCCTGGACGAGCCCACGCAGGGCATCGACGTCGGGGCCAAACTCGCCGTCTATCAACTGATCAACGACCTCACCCGGTCCGGGGTCGGCGTCATCCTGATCAGCTCCTCGCACAGCGAGTTGCTCGCGCTGTGCGATCGGGTCGCGATCGTCAAGCAAGGCCGGGTGACCGACATCCGTGCCGCCGCCGAGGTCGGTCATGCCGACCTGGCCAGCTCGTCTGCACAGGCCTGAGTGCCCACCGAAAGGAACCCGACGTGAGACGTTCCCTGATGGAATTCGCCGGCCCCGTGGCGGCGCTCGCCGTCATCGTCCTGGTCATCTCGCTGACCACTCCGACCTTCCTGGAGGCCAACAACTTCCGCAACATCGCGCTGCAGGTCGCCGTGCTGTCGGTGGTGGCGCTCGGGTCCACCGTCGTGATCCTGACCGGCGGGATCGACCTGAGTCCGGGATCGATGATCGCCTATCTCACCATGGTGCTGGCCGTCCTGATCAAGCTGGACGGCCGCCCGCTCTGGGTGGGAATCGTGCTCACCGTGCTGCTGGGTGGGGCGCTCGGAGCCCTCAACGGTTTCCTGGTCGCCTACATCCGCATCCCGTCGTTCATCGTGACCCTGGCCGGCCTGAGCGCCTTCAAGGGCCTGGCCCTGACGGTCGGCCCCGGTGCGGCCATCGTGTCGTTGTCGCCGAGCCTGGGGCAGGTGTTCTACGGCGAACTGGCGGGCGTTCCGCTGCCCTTCTTCTACGTGGTGGGGCTGTACGCGGTGGGCACCGTGGTGCTCAACCACACCACCTTCGGCCGCCGGCTGTACGCCCTCGGCGGCAACGAATCGGCCGCGCGGCTGTCCGGCATCAAGGTCAACCGGGTACGCCTGATCGCGTTCGTGATCGCGGGCGCCTGCGCCGGGATCGGCGCCGTCCTGCTCGCGGCCCGGCTCAATTCCGGGTCGCCGAACTACGGGGCACTGATCGAGCTGCAGGCCATCGCGGCCGCAGTGGTCGGTGGGGCCAGTCTGGCCGGGGGGCGGGGACACGTGATCAACACCCTGGTGGGTGTGTTGATCATCGTGGTGGTGCAGAACGGCCTCAACCTCAATGCCGTCGCGACGTCGGTGCAGAGCATCGCGATCGGCCTCATCATCCTGCTCGCCGTGGGCATCGACATCTGGCGTGACCGATTCGCGCGCCTGGTGTCGCTGCGTCTGGGTGAGCGGTCCGTCCCGACGGCTCAGGAGGCCGGCGCATGAACACCCTCGGCATTCACAGTCTGGTCTTCACCCCGGTGTGGAACGAGACCGCGGCCCGCCGGGTCTTCGAACAGGCCCGGGAGATCGGCTACGACACCGTCGAGGTGTTGATGGGTGACCTCGACGCGGTGGACGTCGCCATGACGGCCCGGCTCGCCCAGGAGCACGACATGGGCGTGATGGTCACCATGACCGGCGCCCCGACGGCCGACCTGTCCAACCCGGATCCAGACGTCTACCAGCGCGGTGAGGCCCTGGTGCGGCGCGCGTTGGCCATGGCGCGCGACATGGGGTCACCGTTGCTCGGCGGTCCCACGTACTCGGCCGTGCAGCGATACCCGCTCGCGCCGTCCGGTTTCGCGCGGGAACGCATCGTGGAGGCCTACGGCCGATTGGCCACGGCAGCGGAGCAGATGCAGCTGCGCCTCGGGCTCGAGGCGCTGAACCGCTACGAGAGCAACTTCGTCAACACGCTCGACCAGGCCGCCGCGATCGTGCGCGCCGTCGGCTCGTCCGCGCTGTTCGTGCACGCGGACCTGTTCCACATGGCGATCGAGGAAGGTCCGCTGGACGAGGCGATCCGTCGAGTCGGGGACGTTCTGGGCTACGTCCACGTGGCGGAGAGCAATCGTGGTGGGTTGGGCGGGGGCAACACCGACTGGCCGCGGTTCTTCGGGGCGCTCGACGAGGTGGGATACCACGGCCCGATCACCTACGAGTCGTTCTCGCCCACGGTCCTGGGGCCGGTCTTCGCCGGGTTCATCGCGCTGTGGCGGGACCAGTGGACCGATCCCGAGGCACTCGCCCGTTCGGGGCTGGCGTTCCTGCGCGACCAGATCACCGCCGCCCGCGCCCGGTCGATCGACGGGGGGCGATGAGCCGTGGATCTCGGACTGACCGGCAGCACGGCGCTGATCACGGCCGCCACCGGGGGCATCGGACTCGAGATCGCCCGCACCCTGGCCCGGGAGGGCGCCACCGTGGTGGTGAACGGCCGGACGAGTACCTCGGTCGAGCGGGCCATGGAGGGAATCCGCGCCGACGTGGCCGGTGCCACGCTGGTGCCGATGGTGGCCGATGCCGCCACCTCGGACGGATGCCGGGCGATCGTCGAGGCAGTTCCCGCCGTGGACATCCTGGTCAACAACCTCGGTGTCTACCAGGCGATCCCCTTCGACCGGACCACCGACGAGGAATGGCTCCGGCTGTTCGAGATCAACGTGATGTCCGGGGTGCGGCTGAGCCGGCACCACCTGCCCGGCATGTGTGACCGCGGCCGCGGTCGGATCGTGTTCGTGGCGAGTGAGGCGGCGCTGGCTCCCGCCCCCGAGCTGCCGCACTACAGCGCCACCAAGACGATGCAGCTGTCGATCTCGCGCACCCTGGCCGAGCAGACCCGGGGCACCCGGGTCACGGTGAACTGCGTCCTGCCGGGGTCGACGCGTACCGACGGGGTGAGAACGTTCGTGCAGGATCTGTTCCCTGAGCTGCCGTACGAGCAGGCCGAGCAGCGGTTCGTGCGCGAGAACCGCCCGACGTCCCTGCTGGGACGCCTCATCGACCCGGTCGAGGTGGCCGCGGTGGTGGCGTTCGTGTGCAGCGACCAGGCCGCGGCGATCAACGGCGCGGCGGTCCGGGCGGATGGTGGCATCGTCCGCACGGTGATCTGACCGGCTCAGCGCAGGGTGGCTCGCAGCGCCCTCAGACCGAGGGTGGTCGCGGCGTCCGCCAGGCCGGCAGGGCCGGGCAGGTCACCGATGGCGTAGAGCCGGCGGGCCCAGGGCGGCAGCGCGGCGTAGGCGAGCCCTGCCACGACCGCCCAGGCCGGCCGCGGCTGCCGGACCCGACCCATCGGCCCGGCGAAGGCGGCGACCTGGGTCGGCAGCAGATGCTGGGGAACCGGGTTGATCACCTGCTTGGCGGCTCGGCGGGCCGCCGGGCTGCAGTCGAGCACCGGCCGGACGGCGGCGAAGTAGTCGAGCAGTGCGGCACGGTCGTGCGGCACCTCGTCGGGCTCGAGTCCGACCAGCATCGCCGAGGTGACCTGCTCGGCGATGTAGGCGTCCTGCTCGGCGGCGGACAGCCGCAGTCCGGCCCGGGTGGTGACCTCCAGGAACGAGGCGACCATGCAGCTGTGCACCCAGGCGAGCAGCTGTGGGTCATCGGCCGAGTAGGGGGCGCCGTCCGGGGTGGTGCCGTGGATCCGGGCATGGACGGCGCGCACCCGCGACCCGGCGAACATCGCCTCCGTCGCGGTGCCGAAGGTGGCCACCCCGACGAATTCGCTGGTGCGGGTCAGCCGGCTCCACGGGTCCTCGCTGTAGTTGGAGTGCTCGTCGATGGCGGCCATGGCGGCCGGATGCAGCGCCTGCAGCAACAACGCCCGCATGCCCGCCAGGCCCATCAGGGGTTCGGCGTGTACCCGCCAGGTCACGCTGTCGGGGCTGAACAGCCCCGTGGCGCCCCCGGTCCGCGTCATGACAACCAAGGGTGACGTGTCACGGCCGACTTCGCACGGCCACCGGGACGCCGGCGCGTCCGGCGGCGGCCGGGGGCTGGCCTGCGGTCGGCTCGCACCACTGATCCGCCGCGGTGATCAGTAGTCGATGGTGATCGCGGCGACTGCCTGGCCGTTGCGCCAGACGAACGCACCGCCGGCGTTCTTCGAGGTGGGATAGGTGAGGGCGGTTCGGTGGCCCGGGCTGGCGAACCAGGCATCCAGGATGTCCTGCACGGAGTGACCCCCGGCCGGGCCGCCCCAGAGCACCTCGTGGCCGCAGTGCTGCAACTGGCCGGCGACCAGGCTCTTGCGCGAACACGCGGCTGCCTGGTTGGACAGCGCGGTGCTGTAACTCACCGGCGGGAGGCCCAGGGTGACCCGGCGCAGGTTGAGCTCCTCGACGAACTCCTGGCGCCACTTGACGTCCGGGCTGTCGGCGGCGGGCGGCGAGGCGGGCGCCGCGGTTCGGCTGGCCGTGGGGACGCCGGACGTCGCCCCGTCGGTGTTCTGCACACCGCCGGTGGGCGAGGCCGTCGCGCGGCCCGACGCCGATCCCGACCGAGCGCCCGTGGGGCTGGGCCGAACCGTCCGCGCGTCGGCAGATCCCACCCGGGACGGCGCGGAGGCCGTCGCGGTGACGCGGGCCGGTGCGGTGGGACCGGCCGGGGTGGCGGCTCGGCCGTCGATCGATGTGGCGGCCGAGGGCAGGCCTGATGCGGCCGGCCCGGTGGTGGCCTGGTCCAGCGCCGTGACCACCTGGGTACTGCGTGTGGTCGAGTCGAGGGATTTCACGTACAGCGCTGTGGCGCCCCCGCCGAGGGCTGCCATCACGGTCACCACGACCGCGACGACTCGATGTGGCCCCCGACGCGGCCGCGTGGAATGACGCACCACGCACGACTCCTCGGTTTGCTGTCCGCCGAAAGCTATGTGGTCGAACCTCCACCTCGCCTCAACGGCTGCTTAAGTGAGTCTGAGCACGTGGCGATGACCTGGGCAGACGCTCCGGACGGGCAGAATGAACGCCATGGGTCGGGTCGTGGCGGTCGCCAATCAGAAGGGCGGGGTGGCCAAGACCACCACCGTCGCCAGCCTCGGCGCGGCGTTCGCCGAACAGGGGCTTCGGGTGCTGCTGGTCGACCTGGATGCGCAGGCCTGCCTGACCTTCTCGCTCGGCGTCGACCCGGACGAGTTGGAGCAGAGTGTCAACGAGGTGCTGCTCGGGACGGCTGCTGCTGGCAACGTGATCATGAGTGTGGCGGACGGCGTGGACCTGTTGCCCTCCACCATCGACCTGGCCGGGGCCGAGGCGGCGCTGCTGGGCCGGCCGGGGCGTGAGTTCGCCCTCCGGACGGCGCTGGCCGACGTGGTCGACGACTACCAGGTGGTGTTGCTCGACTGCTCGCCGTCCCTCGGGGTGCTGACCCTGGCTGCGTTGACCGCCGCCCAGGAGGTGATCATCCCGCTGCAGTGCGAGATGCTCAGCCACCGAGGCGTGGGGCAGTTGCTCGACACCATCAGCGATGTGAAGCGGTTGTTGAACTCCGGGCTGCTGGTGCGGGGCATCCTGCCGACGATGTTCGACGGCCGGACGACGCACGCGCGGGCGGTGCTGGCCGACGTCGCCGGGCGCTACGACCTGCCGGTGCTCGAACCACCGATTCCCCGATCGGTGCGGTTCGCCGAGGCGCCGGCCGTTGGTCGCTCGATCCTGGTCACCGCCGCGGGATCCACTGGGGCACAGGCGTATCGCGAGGTGGCAGTCGCTCTCGCGGCGGCCTGGGCCCGCCCCCGGCGCGCCCCTCGGGGACGCCGCCGCGCCGCGGATCCGCCGGGCGCCGGTTCCTGAACCCACGTGGTGTCACCGCCGGTGCGCTCTCGTGTTGCCAATCGCGAATGATTCGTTCACTATTAATCCATGCTGATCGCCGAGGATGAGTACCGCTCCTGGGATGCCGTCGACCTGGCCCGTCTGGTGCGCGCGGGTGAGGTGTCCGCGGCCGACCTGACCGAGACCGCGCTGGGATTGCTCGATGCGCGGGCCGATCTGAATGCCGTGGCCTACCGGGCCGAGCCGGTGGCGCCGCCCGCGACATCTGGGGCGTTCGCCGGAGTGCCGTTCGCCGTCAAGGAGCTGCTGGCCTGGCCCGGGTTGCCGTGGACCCTGGGCTCGCGGCTGCTGGCACACAACCCGGCGCCGGGCCTGTCGCCCTACGCAGCGCGGCTGCGCGACGCCGGGTTGACCGTGCTGGCATCGACCACCAGCTCCGAGTTCGGGTTGTTGGGTAGCACCGAGACGGCACTGCACGGGATCACGCACAACCCGTGGCGGGCGGGGCTCTCGGCCGGGGGATCATCGGGTGGTTCGGCGGTGCTGGTGGCCGCCGGGGTGCTGCCGATGGCCCACGGCAGTGATGCCGGTGGGTCGCTGCGGGTGCCCGCGGCGCTGACCGGCATCGTCGGCTTCAAGCCATCGGGCGGCCGGTGCGTGCCGACCGGCCCGGAGGCCCCCGGCCTGCAGGCCCTGGTCTGCGAACACGTGATGACGCGTTCGGTGCGCGACAGCGCCCACTTGCTGGCGCTCACGGAGCGCACCGGGCCGGACGCCGTCCACGCCCCGATCGGAGTGGTCGAGGGACCGGACCCGGCGCGGCGGCGGATCGGCGTCCTGGTACCGACGTTGACCGGACGCGAGCCGGACGCCGTGGTGCGGCGGGAACTCGATCGCGTTGCCGCACTGTGTGTCTCGCTCGGCCACGAGGTCGGGCTCGCGGCGGCGCCGGCGATCGACGGGGCCGGGCTGAGCCGTGGCTTCTTCACCGCGGCAGCGCTGACCATGACGATGATGGCGCAGCTGACGACGTCGATGCGGGGTCACCCGCCGGTCGAGGGGGAGGTCGAACCGTTCACCCTCGAACTGATCGAGTGGGCGAAAACCCTTGGGCCGCAAGCCCAGAGCGACAGCGAGCAGGCGCTGGCCGCTGCGGCCCGGGCCTACCTGACGCTGTTCGATCGGTATGACGTGGTGCTCAGCCCGACGCTCGCGGTGGCCTCGTGGCCGATCGGCCACCTCGACCCGGCCGCTGGGCGTGAGGTGCTCATCGAGCGCACCGAGCGGGCGGTCGGCTACACCCCGATCCACAACCCCGCGGGCTGCCCGGCGATGACCCTGCCGCTCGGTTGGGACGACGACGGGTTGCCGATCGGGGTGCAGTTCGCGGCAGCGCCGGGCCAGGACGCTCGGTTGCTGGGGCTGGCCTACGAGCTGGAACAGGCTGCGCCGTGGGCGGATCGGCGTCCAGGCGCCTGATGGCCCAGGTTCTCAAACCCGAGGTTCGCGCTCGCATCGAGGCGGCCGCGCTGTCCTGCTTCGCCCGGTACGGGTACGAGGGCACCACCATGGCCCGGATCGCGGCCGCGGCCGAGACCGCCCCGGCCAACATGTACCGCTACGTCAGCTCGAAGGAGGCGCTGTTCGCCGTCGTCGTCCCGGAGGAGCTGCCGCTTCGGCACGACGAGCTGCTGGACGCCCGGGTCGAGGCGCTGGGAGCCGGCGGCAGCGCTGCCGGGTCGGCTGCCGGCGAGTTGCTGGACTTCTGGCTCGAGCATCGCCTGGCCGTCGTGGTGCTGCTCGACCGCGCCGAGGGGACGCCGTACGCCGACTATCCGGCCACGTTCGTGGCGCGGCTGGTCGAGCATTCCGAGCGGCTGCTCGACGCCCCGATCGCCCCGGCGCATCGCGAGATCCTCACCCTGGTCTTCGACAACACCCGCCGCGCCCTGGCGCAGATCTTGATGTCGGGCCGCGATGCCGAGCACCTCCGCGACCTGGTGCGGGCCTTCTGGAGCTACCAGCTCCCGGGCTTGGACGGTCTGCTGGCCTTCATCCGCGGCGAGACCGCCTGAGGGACGTCCGGGTCGCCTCGAGAAGTGACTTCGCGGATTCGCAACTTTGCGGATCCGTCAATTCGGTCAACGGGGCAACCGCCTGGACTCTGGCCGCGGGCTCTCGGCGCTGGTTCTCGGCGCCGGATCGGGGCGTCCCCATCAGTCGGTGGTGCATGCTTGCTGCGGACCCCATACCCCGGAGATGACATGACCGCGCTGTCCGGCCCGCCGGCGGCCCTGGATCGGGTGCTCACCGAGGCAGTCACCGCCGTCCACGCTGACGACGAGGCCGCGGATGAGCGCCTGGCTGACGCGCTGGGCAGGCTCGACCGTGCCGACCCGCACCACCTGCACCGATTGCTGACCGCCACCGTGCGCCCGGCTCTCGAGGCGCGCCACCCGGACGGCGTCACCGGGGACGACCTCGAGATCCTGCTCCGCGAGGTGGGCCACGCCGACCCGACCGCGCTCGCCGTGGTGCTCACGGGCGCGTTCGGGGTGGTGGTCGAGGCGGGCGAGGTGCCCGAACTGCAGCTGGCGCCGTCCGAGATCACCCGAGCAGCCGTGGTGCTGCTCGCGCACCTGGTGCCCACCGCCCGAGACCTGCGCCGCGTCCTGGACGCCGCCTGGAGCGAGATCGCCCGCGCCGACCACCAGGACTGAGGTCACCTGAGCAGCGGAATCCCGACAGGTTGTCGGAGCGACGTGGTAGGAATGCCGAGTTTCGTCGCGCCGAGGGGTTCGGCCGGGGAGGCGTGAATCGAGGGAGCGCGACATGCCGAACGCTGACGTGATGGCTTCGAAGGGCGCGGTGGCGCGTCGCCGGCGAACCGTGGTGATGACCTTCCTGGCGACGCTGCTGGCCTCGCTGATCGTGGCGTCGCCGGCCTCGGCTGCGGTGGACCTCGGGGTGTTGACCTTGGGCAGCTCCACCACACTGGACGCCGCGACCGTGGGCGAGACCTACACCTACACGGTCGATGTGCCCGCGTCGAAGCGGTTGGTGTTCAGCGTGCCGCCCGAGAGCTTGGGCACCGCGTCGACGAACCTGGTCGTGCGTCAGAACGGATCACTGATCGCAGCGACCGGCTTCGCCAACGCCTTCCCGAACAACTACCGCTTCCTGGACGTTCAGCCCGCGGCCGTGGACCGTCACCTCACCGTGAGCTTCCTGGTGTACCTGGCAGGCAGCCTGCCCTTCACGGCGGCTTTGATCGACGATCCCGCTCCCGTGGCTTTGGCCTGGGGGTCGAGCACTCATGCCATCCTCGCCCAGCCCGGGCAGCAGGCCGGATACACCATCGCGGGCATTCCGGGGCACCGGTTGGGGTTGTCGGTGGCAGGCTCGACATTCCCCAACGGTCTGCTCCGGCTGGGTCTCGCCGGGCCGGGGATCGTCCCGCAGTCACTCGGGAGGGACGGAGATCTGACCCCGGGGCCGGTGATGTCCGCGGGCACGTACACGATCACCCTCGATGGCGTGTCCTCCGCGACCGGGTCGGTGGACATCACCGTTCAGGACGTGGTGGACGCCTCCGGCCAGGTCACCCTCGGCGCGCCGCAGACGATCACCCTGGGCACGGTGTGGACGCAGTACACCGGGACCTTCACCACCGTGGCCGGGGCAGCACTGCGGATCGACGTGCTCTCCTCGACGCTGAAGCGCAAGGACGGGACGCCGGGTGGGGCGACGGTGCTCCTCGACAGTCCGTTCTCCCCCGGGGTGCTCAACGCCATTCTCAACCTGGCGCCGGGCACCACCTATCCGGCCACGGTCTTCCTCCCGGACCAGACGGCAGCGACGCGCACCATCGGACTGCAGACCGATGGGTTCTCGAGTGGTTCGATCACCCTGCGCGTGAGCGCGCAGGTCGACAACCCGCCGACGTCACTCACCGTCGGCACCCCCGTCACCGTGCCCTTGGACGTGGCCTACAACACCCGCAGCTACACGGTGGATCTGTCGGGAGCACCCCGGTACCGCCTTCGACTCGACGACATCCAGCTCGATACTCAGGGCAAGATCTACAACACCCCGCTGACCGTGACCGTTCGCAACGGGGGTGAGCCGGTCACGGCGTTGTCGATTCCCACCGGGTCGAGCTGGACCGATGAGTTTGTTCCGGGCAACTACCCAGCAGCCACCGATCCGATGTGGACCTTCCAGATCGACCCGGTGGATGCGGTGACGGGGACGGCCACCCTCCTCGTGACGCCGATCGAGGACGTCCGGGTGCCGTTGTCCCTCGGGCAGCCCGCGGTGGCGACCATGCGTGCGGACTCCGACACGATCGTGTTCGCCTCCCCAGGAGGTGGAACGTCGCCGCCGTCCGTCATCGTCGATTCCGTTGATCTGCGCATGGCCGACGGGACACCTGTCCCGGTCCGGCTGAGCTTCGAGCAAGGCACGCTGTCGGTGCCGATCGACCCGGTGTCGGCGGACAGCGTGGGGTTGTCCTTCCCGGCTCCCGCCGACCTCGACCCGACGAAACCGTGGCAGTTGCGTGCCTGGGTGGGATTCGGTCTGAGCGGCACCTTGTCGCTGCACGTTCGTGAACCTGTGCTTACCCGCACGAGCATCGCCATCGGGTCCACCACCCCGGTGCGCTTCGATGCGGCCGGCGACGCGACCGACCTCTCGTTCACCCCCCGTGCGGGGCAGCGGTTGGTCGTCCACCGGACGTCCACAGCCTTCATGACGATGCGGTTGCGGACGGCGGACGGCACGGTCGTGGCGGCCGACGAGGGCAGCGGATACCTGGAGCTGACGTCGCCGGGTTCTGCCCCGCTGGTGCTCGAGATCCGCCAGCAGGGGGTTCCGCTGGTGGTCGCCACTGGCGCCGTGACCATCGACCAGGTCAGTGACCCGACCGTGGCGCTGCGCGGTGCCACCACCATCGTGTGGACGGTCGGCCAGAACCCGCTGGCGACCTTCTCCGGCACGAAGGGGACGCGCGTGGCGCTGCAGCTGTCGGGTGCGCAATGGACGCCGCAGGATCAGTCGGTGTGGGTGCGTCTGCGTAACCGCTCCGGGAGCTTCGTCACCGGCGACTACGGGTTGACCCCGGTGAACGGGTCCGCCTTCTTCGACTTTGCCGAGACCCTTCCTGAGGATGGGACCTACACCGTCGTCTTGGACCCGCAGGGGGCGGCGAGCGGTCGCATGACGCTGACCGCTACTGCGATCACCGACATCCGTCGGTCCGTCAGCCTGGGCGAGACCACGACTGTGAAGTTCACCAAGCCGGGGCAGCAGGCGCTGCTGACCGTCGAGGTGCCGCGCAACCGCACCCTGTCCTGGACGGCCGATTCCGCAGGGTTCTGGTCCAACCTGACGCTGCGGGACGCATCGGGTCAGACGATCTCCTACGGCGAGTCCTCACCGGGCACCAGTTCGGGGATGTTCTGGACGGAGCCGCTGGCCGCCGGCAAGTACACCGTGGTCATCGATCCCCGTGACGTCACGGTGGGCACTATCAAGCTGAAGCTGACCGCCGCTCGGTCCTGACCTCGGCCGTGGTCGCCTCACGGCGACCACGACCGTTGTTCGAGCCGATCGTCAGTCGGTCGTGGCCGGCGACTTGGCGCCGCTGCGGCGACGGCGACGACGACGGGGCTTGGCGACGTCCGATCCCTCGGACGACGCGACACCGTTCTCGCCGGCGCTTTCGGGCGCACCCTCGCCGCTGCCGGCGGTGACGCCGTCCAGGGGCTGACCACCGCGGGTGCGACGGCGCTCCCGCTGACGGCGGGGCCGTGGAGCCTCGCCGGACTCGCTCGCCTCGCCGGACGGGCCGGCCTCGCTGTCGCGACGCGGGCCACGCCCACTGTCGCGGCCACCATCACGACCGCGACCACCGTCACGTCCACGGCCGCCGTCGCGACCGCGTCCGCCGTCACGACCACCGCGCCCACCACTTCGGGGAGCGCGTGCTCCGGTCTCGCCGAGGTCCTCGACCTCCTCGGCGCCGAGCCCGGCGCGGGTGCGGGCGCTGCGGGGCAGCGTGCCCCGGGTGCCCTCGGGGATGTCGAGGTCGCTGAACAGGTTCGGCGAGGAGGAGTAGGTCTCCGGCGGCTCGGGCAGGCCCAGGTCGAGCGCCTTGTCGATCAGCGACCAGCGCATCAGCTCGTCCCAGTCGACGAACGTCACCGCGGTACCGGTGTTGCCCGCCCGCGCGGTGCGCCCGATGCGGTGCAGGTAGGTCTTCTCGTCCTCGGGGCACTGGTAGTTGATCACGTGCGTGACGTCGTCCACGTCGATGCCGCGGGCGGCGACATCGGTGGCGACCAGCACGTCGACCTTGCCGTTGCGGAACGCCCGCAGCGCCTGCTCGCGAGCGCCCTGACCCAGGTCGCCGTGAATGGCGCCGACCGCGAAACCCCGCTCGGTCAGCTCGTCGGCGACCTTGCTGACGGTCCGCTTGGTGCGGGCGAAGATCATGGTCAGGCCGCGGCCGCGGGCCTGCAGCATGCGCGCCAGCATCTCGACCTTGTCGAGGGCGTGCGCGCGGTAGGCGAACTGGGTCACCGCCTTGACGGTGGCGCCGGTGTCGTCGGGGGAGTGCGCCTGGATGTGAGTGGGCTGAGTCATGTAGCTGCGCGCCAGCGCCACCACGGCCGAGGGCATCGTGGCCGAGAACAGCATGGTCTGCCGGCCGGCGGGGGTGTGCGCGAGGATCCGCTCGACATCCGGCAGGAAGCCCAGGTCGAGCATCTCGTCGGCCTCGTCCAGCACGACGATGCGCGCGTTGCCGAGGTCGAGGTGCTTCTGCTGGGCCAGGTCGAGCAACCGCCCAGGGGTGCCCACGACGATCTCGATGCCCTTCTTCAGGGCCTCGATCTGCGGCTCGTAGGCGCGCCCGCCGTAGACGGTGAGCACGCGGGCGCTGCGGCCCGTGGCCGCGGTGCCGAGGTCGTTGGCGACCTGGACGGCGAGCTCACGGGTGGGGACGACGACCAGCGCCTGTGGCTTGTTCGGCGCCAGCAGCTCCTCGAAGCCGGCCTCGCCGGGGCCGATCACGCGCTGCAGCAGCGGGATGCCGAAGCCGAGGGTCTTGCCGGTGCCGGTCTTGGCCTGGCCGATGATGTCGTGCCCGCCGAGCGCGACCGGCAACGTGAGGGCCTGGATGGGGAAAGCGTGGGTGATGCCGACCTTCTCGAGCGCCTCGGCGATCTCCGGTTGCACGCCCAGGTCGGTGAAGCGAGGGGGTTCGAACGGGTTCTCGGCGGGGGTGTCCGCCTCGGCCTCGATCAACTCGGCCTCGTTCGACGTTTGTTCGGTTGTCACGCGATGAACCTTCTGTTCGTGGCGGGGGCCGCACGCCGTCCGTCTCGGACGGCGGGCCTTGCATCCGCTGCTGGTCGGAGCCGATCGTCATCCGACCGGTCATCCGTGTACGGGGTGATCCTACCTGCTGGCATGCGGTATCGGCTGGATACGCTCAGCACATGAGCGATGCGGGCGAATCGATCGACCCCGAGGCCGTGGTGGACCTCATCGGGGCGCTGGCCTACGGCCAGTTGACGGCCTTCTTCCATCTCACCCGGGACGCCGAGCGCGCGCCGACCCTGCTCGCGCGCACCGAGCTCGCCCGGCTGGCGGTGCAGGAGTTCACCCGCTACGAGGTGCTGGTCAAGCGGCTGACGTCGATGGAGGTGTCGCCCGAGGCCGCCATGCAGCCGTTCGTGGCCGCCCTCGACGGTTTCCACGAGCGCACCGCACCGGCCGATTGGCTCGAGGGCCTGGTCAAGGCCTACGTCGGGGAGGGCATCGCCGCCGACTTCTACCGTGAGATCAGTGCCTTCCTCGGCTCCGACGTGCACGCCCTGGTCAGTGACGTGGTCAGCGACGACGGTCAGGCCCAGTTCGTGGTCTCGCAGGTGCGCGCCGCGATCGCCGACGACCCACGGCTCTCCGGCCGGTTGGCCCTGTACGGACGGCGCATGGTCGGCGAGGCGCTCAGCCAGGCGCAGCGGGTGGCCGCCGACCGCGATGCGCTGACCTCGTTGTTGCTGGGCGCCGGGCCATCGGCCGACCTGGCGGAGCTGGTCAAGATGTTCGGCCGGCTCACCGAGGCGCACAGCCGGCGCATGGCGCGACTGGGACTGGCCGCCTGAGGTTCGCTCAGACGCTGCCGAAGCCCACCCGGCGGGTCTCGGCAGCGCCGATCTCGACGTACCCGATGCGCTCGCCCGGCACGAGGACGAGGCGACCCTTGTCGTCGGTCAGGCTCAGCATGGCGCCGGACTTCACCGCCGTAGCGACCAGCTCTGCCACGGCGTCGGGCGTCAGCTCGCTCTCGAGAACCACTTCGCGGGCGACTTCCCGAACACCGATCTTGACCTCCACCGCTGGTGACCTCCTGATCGCGACGACTGTGTTGCCGTCAGGCTAACGGACCGGGGGTGCCTTCGTTCTTCGGGAAACCCCGGATGCCGCGCCAGCACAGTTGGGCGATCAGGCGACCGGCGGCGTCCTGCGGGACGGCTTGTCCGGTTTGCAGCCAGTACCGCGCCGACACCTGAGCCATGCCGGCCAGCGCCACGGCGAGCAGCTCGGCCTCCTCGCGTGCCAGGCCGGTGTCCTGGCTGATCACGTCGGCGAACAGCTTGCTGCACTCGTGGGTGACCCGGTCGATGATCTCGCGGACCTCGGCGTCGTTGGTCAGGTCGCTCTCGAAGATCAGCAGGAACGCCTCGCTCTCGTCGGCGATGAACGAGAGGTAGGCGGCGAGGGTGGCGGCGACCCGGTTCTTGTTGTCCGTGGTGGAGGCCAGGGCGTCGCGGACGGCGTCCACCAATTGCTGGGTGTGCTCGGTGAGCAGTGCGAGATAGAGGTCGCGCTTACCCGGGAAGTGTTGATACAGAACAGGTTTGCTCACGCCAGCCCGCTCGGCGATCTCGTCCATCGCCGCGGCGTGGTAACCCTGGGCGACGAACACCTCGCGCGCGGCTCCCAGGAGTTGGGTGCGACGAGCGTCTCGCGGCATCCGGGTTCCCCTGGCGGGAATGTCCTGTGTCGTCACGCGTCGTCCCTTTCCTGCCCATCCGAGCTCCGGGGGCGTCGTGGCGTCGTCATCGTACCTGGGGGCACTCGGCGTCGCTGTGCCTGCGCGAACCGTGCGTTGTGGCCGGACGACGTGCGCTCGTCGTGCGATGATCCGGTCGTGCCGCAGTTCCCGCCTGCTCCGTCGTCGCATCCCGAGGTGCGCCGTGGCCGTCGTAACCCGGTGTTCCTGGGACCCGTGGCCGTCCGGACGCTCGGGGCCGCACTGGCCCTGCTGGTCGTGGCGGCGGTGTGGGGCATGGTGCGACCGCACGGTGCGTCGTCCGAGACCGTGACCGCCCTGCCGCCCGCCTCGTCGGCACCTTCGACATCGGCATCGAACCCCTCCCCGTCGGCGTCCGTGGCGCAGGCCTCGACGGCACCCGCCCCCGCCGCCTCGGATGACACCATGGACGGCGGGCCGGAGGGCGAGTTCTCCTCCATCTCGGTCAGCGAGGCCGAGGCCGCCGACGCCCCCGTGTCCGCGGTGTCCTCGGGTGGGCTGACCGTCGACGACCGCGCCGCCGGACTGCGCAGCACTGCCGTCCCGCAGCGCGGCCCCGGCACCCTGGTGGTCGTGCCCGGGGGCGCCAACGCGCCCGGCAAGGGCAAGGTCTACCGGGTGCGGGTCGAGATCGAGAAGAACCTGGACGTCGACGGGCAGGCCGTCGCGGCGATGGTGATGGCCACCCTGAACGACTCCCGCAGCTGGGGTCACAGCGGCCGGATGACCTTCGCCCGGACCTCCGGCAAGGCCGACATCCGCGTCGTCCTGGCCACGCCGCAGACCTCGGCGAAGATGTGCGCGCCCCTGGTGACCCTGGGCAAGGTGTCCTGCGCCGAGGGCAACGCCGCGATCCTGACCTACTTCCGCTGGGTGACCGGCACCCCCGACTACGGCGCCGACCGCGCCGGGTACCGCCGCTACCTGGTCAACCACGAGGTCGGCCACGTGCTGGGCCATCACCACGAGTTCTGCCCGGGCAAGGGCAAGCGGGCGCCGGTGATGATGCAGCAGACCAAGGGCCTGCTCGGTTGCCTGAAGAACAGCTGGCCCTTCCCCTGACCTTCGCTGGCTCATGATCGCCGTCTCATCGCAGTTTGCCCCCGTTCAGCCGGTGCACACTGCGATCTGACGGTGATCATGGGTGGTCTGGCGGTTGAGTTCGCGAGGCCCGGACGATCGGTCAGACTGACCCGGTGAGCCTGCCTCCTCTGGTCGAACCCGTACCCGAGCTGACCCCGGCGGAGATCGCCCGGTACTCGCGGCACGTGATCCTGCCCGACGTGGGCCTGACCGGGCAGCGCCGGTTGCGCGCGGCGCGGGTCGCCGTGGTCGGTGCCGGCGGACTGGGCAGCCCGACGCTGCTCTACCTGGCCGCCGCCGGCGTGGGCACCCTGGGCGTGATCGACGCCGACACGGTCGACGAGTCCAACCTGCAGCGTCAGGTGATCCACGGGCAGTCCGACCTCGGCCGGCTCAAGGTCGACTCCGCAGCCGAGGCGATCGCCGAGGTGAACCCGCACGTCGAGGTGGTGCGGCACGCCGTCCACCTGGATGCGAGCAACGCCCTCGACGTGCTCACCGGGTACGACCTGGTGCTCGACGGCACCGACAACTTCGCCACCCGCTACCTGGTGGCCGATGCCTGCGAGCTGCTCGGCGTCCCCGAGGTGTGGGGGTCGATCTTCCGGTTCGACGGCCAGGTGAGCGTGTTCTGGCGCGAGCACGGCCCGGTCTACCGCGACCTGTTCCCGCAGGCTCCGCCCCCCGGAGCGGTGCCCTCGTGCGCCGAGGGCGGCGTGCTCGGAGTGCTGTGTGGCGCCATCGGATCGGTGATGGCCACCGAGGCGATCAAGCTGATCTGCGGCATCGGTGACCCACTGGTCGGACGGCTGATGGTCTTCGACGCGCTGGCGATGACCTGGCGCACACTGCGGGTGCAGCCCGACCCCGAGCGCACCCCCGTGACCGAACTGGTCGACGACCCGTTCGCCTGCGCCGTCCTGCCCGCTGCGCCGCAGGGCGAGACGATCGATGCGGCGGCGCTCGCGACGATGCTGGCCGAGCGGGACGCCGGGCTTCGTGACTTCGTGCTCGTGGATGTCCGCGAGGCCCACGAGCGCGAGGTGGTCAGTATCGACGGTTCGGTGTTGGTGCCGGTGGGGCAGTTGGTGGACGGCGACGGCACGCCGCGGGCCGAGGGCCTGTCGCGGCTGGACGAGCTGACCGCGGTCAACGGCGGCTCGAACGGCGGTGCGGGCGATGGTCCGGACGTCGGCGCACGGCGTCCGGTGGTGCTCTACTGCAAGTCCGGTGGCCGGTCGGGTCGTGCCCTGGCCGCGCTGCATGCCGCCGGTCGTACCGATGCCCTGCACCTGGACGGCGGCGTGCTGGCCTGGGTGCGCGCGATCGAGCCCCACAAACCCGTCTATTGAGCCCTCGGCGGCAGTCCTCCCCTCGGCTGCACTCCTGCGGGATCGTCGCGAAGCTCGGATTCCGGACGGATCGCGGCACAACATCCGTCGTGATTCGCGGATTCGCAACTTTGCGGATCCGCGAATCGACTTCTCGAGAACTCGCGCCCGGCGCCGGGCGCCCATCGCGTGGTGTCAGTCGATGACAGTGGTGTCAGTCGATGAAGGCGGTGTAGCCCACTCGTTGCAGGGTGGTCGTGTCGTGACCGCTGATCGCTCCGGCACCGATCGACCAGATGGTGCCGTCGTCGACCATGGTTCGGCGGGGGGTGTCGATCATCATCAGCGTCTCGAACCCCTTGCTGCCGTTGGTCACCGGGCCGTTGGCGTGCATCCGCAACAGCGTGGGGTCACTCAGCCGGGTACCCGTGAGCCGTACCGCCATCACTCCGGCGTCGAAACTGCCCTGGGTCGTCTCGGAGGTCATGCGCTGGAACGGGATCAGCACCAGGTCGCCGGCCAGGGTGAAGGCGTGGTGATCGCCCTGGGCGTCCGAGAACGCCTGCGGCAGCTTCACTTTCGCGATCCGCCGGGGTTCGGCCGGGTCGTGCACGTCGAACAGCGACAGCGACAGCCCGGTGACCCGCCCCTCGTCCGTGGCGTCCTGACCGACGCCGAGCAGGAGGCCATCGCCCGCGGGGTGAAGGTAGGCCGAGAAGCCGGGCAGCTTCAGCTCGCCGGTCAGCTTCGGGTGCGCCGGGTCGGCCAGGTTCACCACGAACAGCGGGTCCGTCTGGCGGAAGGTCACGACGTAACCGAGCGGCCCGACGAAGCGGACGGCATAGATCTGCTCGCCGCGACCGAGGCCGTCGACCTCACCCACGCGCACCAGGCGCTCGCCGTCCTGGCGCAGGGTGGTCACCCGGCTGCCCGGCGCGGCGGGGGAGGCCGCGGGGGACGGCGCGGCCGAGGCGCCTGAGACGTCGGTCCCGCCCGCCGAGCCGGCGGCCGCATCGCCCTCGACCGCCATGGGTATGCCCCAGAAGGCGGAGGCATCGGTGGTGGCGACCCGCAGCACACCGTCGTAGGCGTCCATCGAGAACTGGTTCAGCAGCGTTCCGGCGACGCTGCCGCTGGCCAGGTAGCGGCCCCGATCACGGCCCGAGGTGTCGAAGACGTGGATGGCGGTGGTCAGGTTCGATCCGCCGCGGCGCGGGACGCCGCCCATCAGGCCGTCCGGTATCGACGTGGTCGCCACGTAGGTGCGGTCGGCGGTGGCGTAGACCGTGCTGCCACCGGCGATCACCGCGGTGCTCTGCCACTCGGCCAGGCCGTGGGAGCGCAGGTCGAGGGTGAGCATGCTGAGGGTCTGCACGCCGGACGGCTCCGGCGGGGCGGCCACCTCGGTGCACTCCAGCAACCGGCCGGACGACGTGGTGCCGTCGGACTCGGTCAGGTCGTACCGCGGCAGCCAGTCGTCGATGGTCGAGGCCCGAACCCGGGCCTTGTTGCGTTCGGTGGCCTGCTTCTCCATCGCCTGCGGGTCGGTCGGGGCAGCGCTGCCGGACGGCGCGAGCTTGCTGCCGGGGGAGCTGTCCGGCGGCAGGGGCGAGCTGCTGGTGGGCGTGTCGGGCATCGGGGCGTTCGGGTAGGGGTTCTCGAACGTGAGTCGGGGCCAGCTGGTGACGGCCAGGCGCGCCACGCCGTCCACCGATCGGGCACCGGCGACCGAGCCGTCGACGGTCAAGGAGCGCACCCGGCGCGGGCGGGCGGGGTCGGTCAGGTCGATCTGGTCCAGCCGGGTGCGCTCGATGCCGGGGGTGGGCATCAACCGACTCGGGGCACCGCCCTTGGTGGTGTCGGACGGGATCACCTGGGGCGCGCTGCCGATCAGCACCACGGTGTGGCCGTCGACGAGCAGCGAGTTCGGCCACCAGTCGAGCGTCAGCCGGCCGAGGCGGACGGCGGCGCGGTGGTTGGCCGTCGCCGGCGGGGTGCGCAGTACGACGAGCGCCGGGCTGGTGCCCCGGGGGTCCTGGCTCACGGTCAGGATCAGATCGCCTGCCCGCTTGACCAGGTCGGCCTCGTCCACCCCGGCGACCTGCACGTTCGTGCCGGATTGGGACGTCGACCCGCTGGCCGCCGAACTGTCCGCCGAGCCCGCCGCCGCGGAGGCCATCGGCGCCGCCGCTCCACCGATCGCGCTGCGCCGCTCCATCGCCAGCGGGTACATCTGCCCGCCGAGGCCCCAGGGGCCGACCAGGGGCAGGGCCGTCGTGCGGTAGCGATCGAGCAGTGCCGGGCACGAGTCGAACGTGCTCAGCGCCACCGAGGTCGCATCGGTCAGCGTCGTGGATGAGGAGCCCGGGCTCGCCCCGGACGAGGGGCTCGTGCTGCGCCCGAACGATCCGGCCCCCATGGCGATCGCGAGACCGACGGCGGTGAGCCCTGCCAGCCCCGAGACCAGGACCAACCGGGTGGAGCGTGCGCGTCGCGGGGATCGTCCGACGTGATCGGCCATTGACTGCCTCCGAGTGCCACGCGGACCGGGTGTCGGCGGTCGGTGCCGGGGTGATCCGCGCCCCTGGGACGCTACGGCCCCCGGTTCGGTTCCCGTGACGTAGAACCGGCCCTGGACGACGACGCGCGGGTCGTCGTCCAGGGCCGTGGGGGTCACACCGCGATCGGTTCGACGGCCCGCGGTGCCGCCTGCCTGCTGCTGCGCAGCAGCGCGACGCCGAGCCAGCCGAACCACACCAGTTGCAGCAGACCGAAGGCGTACGCCGCCGGCTGGAGTGGCGGGATCACCGACAGCAGACCGGCGGTGCCGACCACGAGGCCCAGCCAGCCGAGCCGTCGAGGCAGCGGCCCGCGCAACCCGGCGAGGCTGACGAGCAGCACCCACAGGCCGCCGAGCAGTTCGCCGTCGGCGCCGCCGAGACCCTGGCTGACCGGCTCGATCGCCTGCCACAGCGACGCCGCGCGGCCCGGATCGGTGGCGTGGACGTCGACGACCGCGGCCATCCCGGTGTTGTAGATCAGGCCGCTGGCCAGCAGGGCGCCACCCCACAGCACTCCGACGACGGCCGCGACGCGGGCGAGAACCGGGGCGACGGTCTGCAATCGGTCGTGCAGGGCGAGGGCCAGGACGGCGAGCACGATGCCGAACACGACGTAGGTGCCCAGGTAGGCGACGTGCAGTGGCCAGTGGTGGGCCACCAACGTCGAGACCTGTTCCGTCGGCGTCTGCTCGGCCGGATCACCGATGAACAGGAGGAAGAACGGCATCGCCGCCAGGTAGGCGGTGGCCAGGTACAGGGCGGCCACGCCGCCCACGGTCTGCAGGGTGATGGCTGGTGTCTCGGAGGTCTTCACGGCTCGCTCCACTCGAGGTGGCAACGCTGGACGACGCGTCGCCCAAGTGCTTCTACTTACGATGTAAGTATGATACTTACGTCGTAAGTAACCCCGGGTCGATGGTCCCTCGGAGACCGCCGGGGACGATGGCTCGAAAGGAGGACGGTGATGCCGCGACGGGCACCCGCCGGCGGGCCGGACCGGCCACGCCTGAACCGGGACCGCGTGCTGCGTGCCGCGCTGGAGCTCGCCGACCAGCAGGGGATCGCCGCCGTCACCATGCGCGAGTTGGGCCGGCGGCTCGGCGTCGAGGCGATGTCGCTGTACAACCATGTCGACAGCAAGGACGACGTGCTCGACGGCATCGTCGACCTGGTCGTCGCCGAGATCGAGCTGCCGGACGGCGAGGTCGAGTGGCGCGAGGCGATGCGCCGGCGAGCGGTCTCGGCGCGGGAGGCGTTCGGCCGCCACCCGTGGGCCGGCGCGCTGATCGACACCCGGCAGAGCAGCGGACCGGGCCGCCTGCGGTACATCGAGTGGGTCATCGGCACGCTGCGGGACGCCGGGTTCACCATCGAGCTGGCGATGCGCGCCTTCTCCGCGATCGACAGCTACCTCTACGGGTTCCTGCGCCAGCAGCAGGGCATGGCGGCCGGTGAGGCCGGCACCGAGGAGTCGGCGCAGGCCTTCCTGGCCGCGGTTCCGGTCGAGTACCCGCACGTTCGCGAGATCACCGGCCTCGTGCTGCGCCACGGCTACGACCCGGCGCACGACTTCGACTTCGGCCTGAACCTGATCCTCGACAGCCTCGAACGCCTGGTCGGTGCAGTGCCGCCGGCGCGAGGCTGAGGACGGCGCCGGCGGTTACGCGGTGGGCAGGCTCGGCCCCGGGTCGGTGAAACCGATGCGCTTGTGCGAGCCGTCGCAGAACGGCTTGTTCTCGCTGGCCCCGCAGCGGCACAACGCCACTCGCTTGGCCGTCTTGATCAACTCTCCGGCGGCGTTGCGGATCTCGACCGGCCCGACCAGCATGTTGGGCCCGTCGATGCCGACGGTGATCACGGTGGGGGACTGCTCGCCGGTAGGGGTCTGCTCACTCATGAGCGCAGCGTACGCACCTACCCTGATCGGATGGACGAGCTGCCCGACTATGCCGCGGCGGTACTCGATGTCGTCGAGGCGATCCCGCCCGGGGCCGTGATGACCTACGGGGACGTCGCGGAGTACCTGGGGGCCGGCGGCCCGCGCCAGGTCGGCGCCGTGATGTCCCGCTGGGGCGGCGCCGTCTGCTGGTGGCGGGTGCTCAAGGCCGATGGCTCCCCGCCGCCGGGCCACGAGCGCGAGGCCCTGCGTCACTACCGCGCCGAGCACACCCCGTTGCGTCCGAGCGGAACCCGGGTCGACCTGGGCCGAGCCCGTTGGGACGGCGGGGCGTCCGGCGGGTCGGATGATCGCCGGCGCGACACCCGCGTCTGACCTGGGCGGCAGCCTCGATGTCGGCCGGTTGTCGGTGGTCTGTGGTGGGATCGATTCCGTGACGACAGGGGTGCTCGACGCGCAGGTCCGGCTGGTGCCGGCGCCGCCGTCCGTCCCGCCCCCGCCGGTGCTGGACGAGCGGCAGGCCGAGGCGGTCGCCGTCCGGCAGGGCAGCGGCCCACTGGTCCTGCTGGGCGCGCCCGGTACCGGCAAGACGACCACGCTGATCGAGATCGTGCTCGCCCGGATCGATCGCGACGGCGTGCCGCCCGACGAGGTGCTGGTGCTCGCGCCCACCCGGCGCGCGGCGTCCGCCCTGCGGGAACGCGTCGCGGCCCGGTTGGGTCGCACGGTCCGCGAGCCGCTGGCGCGTACCCCGCACTCCTACGCCTTCGGCCTGCTGCGGCGGGCGCTGGTGCTGGACGGCGACCTGCCGCCGCGGCTGATCTCCGGCCCGGAACAGGACCGGATCCTGGCCGATCTGCTCGCCGGGCATGCCGAGGGCATCGGGTACGCCCCGACCTGGCCGGCCGCCATCACCGACGAGATCCGAACCCTGCGCAGCTTCCGCGGCGAGCTGCGTGACCTCATCATGCGGGCTGTCGAGCGGGGGCTGTCCCCGGGGGAGCTGGCCCGGCTGGGGCACCGCCACGGCCGCGCCGACTGGGTGGCGGCGTCCGACGTGTACGCCGAGTACCTGGACGTCACCTCGCTGGCCACGCCCGGGGCGTTCGACCCGGCGGGCATCGTGGCCGCGGCCACCCGGGTGCTTGCCGACGACCCCGCGCTGCTGTCCGCCGAGCGTGAGCTGCGCCGGCTGGTCGTGGTCGAGGACGCACAAGAGTTGGGCACCGCCGGGGCGCAGCTGGCCCGGCTGCTCGGCGGTGACGGCCGCGACCTGGTGCTGGCCGGCGACCCGGACGTCGCGACCCAGGGCTTCCGCGGGGCGCGGCCCCGGCTGCTGGCCGAGGCGGCGCAGCGGCTGCGCGGTCCGGACGGCGCCCCCGCCCGCCAGGTGGTGCTCGCCACGGTGCACCGGCACGGGCCGCCGCTGCGGGCCGTGGCCGAGCGGATCACCGGACGGATCTCGACCTCGGGCCTGATCGCGCACCGCACCGCGCAGGCCTCGACCGAGATCACGACCGAGATCACGACCGGGATCACGGTCGCGGCCCCGGGCATGGCATCGGTGCAGACCCACCTGCTGGCTTCAGCGGCTCAGGAGGCCGCCTTCATCGCCCAGCTGCTGCGCCGCCGCCACCTCGACCCCGCCGACCCGCTGCCCTGGGGGTCGATGGCGGTCGTGGTGCGCTCCGTAGGGGCCACCACCACGCTGCGCCGGGCGCTCGGTGCCGCCGGAGTGCCGGTGAGCGTGCCGGGCACCGAGCTGCCGGTACGCGACGAACCGGCCGTGGTGCCGCTGCGACTGGCGCTGCGGTGTGTGCTGGACGAGTCGGCGCTGACCGCCGAGGTGGCGACCGAGTTGCTGACCGGCCTGATCGGGGGCGCCGATGCCCTGACCCTGCGTCGGTTACGGCAGGTGTTGCGGGCGCGGGAGTTGGCCGGTGGGGGAGTGCGGTCCAGTGACGAGCTGCTGGTGGAGCTGATCGCGCACCCGAACCACGTGCTCGCGCTGCAGGTCGAGGACGAGGGCGGCGGCGACGATCCGGCCGCACAGCACGCCGCGGTGCCGCACACCGTGATCGGCCCCGCCCGGCGGGTGGCGACGGTGCTGGCCGCGGGCCGTTCGGCGTTGCGGGCACGCGAGGCCAGCGCCGAGACCGTGCTGTGGGCCATCTGGCAGACCACCGGCCTGGCCGGCATGTGGCGGCGGATGGCCCTGGGCGGTGGCGCCTCCGGGGCACGGGCCGATCGTGACCTCGACGCCGTGGTCGCCCTGTTCGATGCCGCTGCGGCGTTCGTCGACCGGCTGCCCCATGCCCGTCCCGAGCAGTTCCTGGAGCACCTCGAGGGTCAGGACCTGCCCTCGGACACTCTCGCCGAACGGGCACCCACCGACGACGCGGTCACGCTCATCACCGCCACGGGAGCCGCGGGGCGCCAGTGGGATCTCGTGGTGGTCGCCGGTGTGCAGGAGGGCAGCTGGCCCGATCTGCGGCTGCGCAGCTCGCTGCTCGGCGCGCAGGTGCTGGCCGATCTGCTCGACCGGGGCATCGAGCCCGCCCAGGGCGCCCGGCCCGACCGGGCCGAGATCGAGGGTCAGCGGCGCGCCGTCCTGGACGACGAACTGCGGCTGTTCCTGGTCGCCTGCACCCGGGCCCGTCGACAGCTGGTGGTCACCGCGGTGCGGGCCGAGGACCTGCAGCCCTCACCTTTCCTCGATTTGGTGGAACCCCCTGGGGGAGAGGGGGATTCCGCCGACGGCGCCGAGGTGCGCCCGCTCACCGACGTCCCTCGGGCCGCCACGTTGTCGGCGCTGGTGGCCGAGCTACGCGCCGTCCTGCTCGAGCCGGTGACTGAAGCCGACGCCGACAGCCAGACCCGGCGGGCGCGGGCCGCCCGGCATCTGGCGCGGTTGGCCGCCGCGGGCGTGCCGGGGGCGGCTCCGCGCGACTGGTACGGCCTGGCCGAGGTGTCCACGGATGCGCCACTGCGCTCGGGTGAGGTGGCGGTGCGGGTGTCGCCGTCCAAGGTCGAGACGTTCGACCGGTGCCCGTTGCGGTGGTTGTTCGATCAGGCGGGCGGCCGGCGTCCGATGCCGGTGGGGGTCAGCGTCGGCACCCTGGTGCACGATGTCGCCGAGGCGGCCCCGGACGGCGACCTGCAGCTGATGCGCGAGTTGCTGGCGATGCGGTGGGCCGCGCTGGGCCTGCCCGAGGGCTGGGTCGGGGATGTCGAACGCGCCAAGGCCGAGCGCATGCTCGAGAAGCTCGCCGAGTACGTTCGCCAGAGCCGGGCCGCCGGCCGCGAGCTGGTGGCCGTCGAGCAGGAGATCTCGGTTCAGGTGGGGCGCGCCGACATCCGGGGCAGCATCGACCGGCTGGAACGGGACGAGCAGGGGCGCCCGGTGGTGATCGACCTCAAGACCGGCCGGTCCAAGCCCTCGGCGGCGGAGATCGAACGGCATGCCCAGCTCGGGGTGTACCAGCTCGCCGTGGAGCACGCGTCCGGCGAGGACGGCGGCACGTCGTGTGGCGGCGCGGCGCTGGTGCAACTCGGCGGCACCACCAAGGCGGTCGGGGTGCAGGCGCAGCGTCCCCTGGCCGAGGACGACGACCCGACGTGGGCCGCGGCCCTGGTCGAGCGGGTGGCCGAGGGCATGGCCGCGGGGGAGTTCCACGCCACCGTCAACCCGCGCTGCCGCACCTGTGACCTGCGGCGTTGCTGCCCGGCGCAGCTCGAGGGCCGGCAGGTGACGCCGTGACGCCACCGACCTTCCGCGGCCCGCGCGCGCACGCCGGGCGCATCCCGGACGACGAGGAGCAGCTCAGCTTCGACCTGGAGACGTTGCCGCAGATCGTCACGCCCGCGGTCGGCACGCCTCGAGTCACCCCGCCGCCCGCGCCTGCCGAGGTGGCGGCCGCACCGGCGACCGTCGAGCACCCGACCACCGAGCCGCTGTCGGCCGAGCCCGAGGTGCGTTCCGAGTCCGAGATGCGTTCCGAGCCCGGCCGGCTGGGCGCCGTCCAGGTGGCGACCCTGCTGGGGCGGCCGCTGCCGACTCCGGAACAGGTGGCGGTGATCGAGGCCCCGGTGGCGCCGCTGCTGGTGGTGGCCGGTGCCGGGTCGGGCAAGACCGAGACCATGGCCGCCCGCGTGGTGCACCTGGTCGCCGGTGGCGACGCTGCCCCCGACCAGATCCTCGGCCTGACGTTCACCCGCAAGGCGGCGGCGGAGCTGTCCGACCGGATCCGGTTGCGGCTGAACGCCCTGGCGCGCAAGGGAATCGGGGCAGCCGACGAGGCGCGCTCGCAACCGGTGACGGTCTCGACCTACCACGCCTACGCGGCGGCGTTGCTGTCCGATCACGGGCTGCGGCTCGGCCTGGACGGCACCACCCGGCTGGTCGGTGAGGCCGGGGCCTGGCAGATCGTCGACGAGCTGGTCGAGCGGTGGGACGGCCCGATGTCGGCGGTGGACTCGGCCCGGGCCACGGTGGTCGACGCGGTGCTGGCCCTGGCGGGGGAGTGCGCCGAGCATTTGGTCGGGGTCGAGGCCGTCGACGCGGTGCTGGCCGACATCGTCGAGCGCGTGGTCGAGCTGCCGGCCAAACTCGGTGATCGCGCGCCGGGGCGGCCGGGCGCCGAGGTCCGCAAGGTGCTGGAGCGGTTGACGGCCCGGCGCCAGGTGCTGCCGCTGGTCACCGCCTACCTGCGCCGCAAACGCGAGCTCGGGGTGCTCGACTTCGGTGACCAGGTAGCCCTGGCCGCCCGGTTGGCGCTGGAGGTGCCCGAGGTGGCGGCCGCCGAACGCGCCCGCTACCGCGTGGTGTTGCTGGACGAGTACCAGGACACCAGCCATGCCCAACTGGCGCTGTTGCGCGCGTTGTTCGGCGGTGGCCATCCGGTGACCGCGGTCGGCGATCCGCACCAGTCGATCTACGGCTGGCGCGGGGCCTCGGCCGGAAATCTGCAGCGCTTCCCCCAGGACTTCCCCGAGCTCGACCCGGGCGCCGGCGTCCGACGTCCGGCGGCGGTTGCTCAACTGGCCACCAGCTGGCGCAACGACCACGCTGTGCTGTCCGTCGCCAATCACCTCGCCGCGCCGCTGCGGCAGGGGGCACCCTGGGCGCCGCACGCGCCGTCCGTCGAGGTGCCGGCACTGCGGGCGCGGGACGGCGCCGAGACCGGCGAGGTGGTACTGCGCTGGGTGGCCACCCTCGAGGACGAGGCCGCCACGGTCGCCGAGTTCGCCGAGACCGCCTGGCGGGCAGGGCGTTCCGCGGCGGTGCTGTGCCGGGCGCGGTCGCAGTTCCCGATCGTCGAGGCGGCGCTGCGGGTGCGGGGGTTGCCGGTCGAGGTGGTCGGCCTGGGCGGTCTGCTGCACGTGCCCGAGGTCGCCGATCTGCGGGCCACGCTCGAAGTGGTGCACGACGCCTCGCGCGGGGATGCCCTGATGCGGTTGCTGACCGGGGTCGCCTGGCGGCTCGGCCCGGCCGACCTGGATGCCCTCGGCGCCTGGGCCAGGGCGCTGCACCGCCGGCTGCATCCCGCGAGCGGCCCGGCGCCGGTGGTGGCCGAGGCCGCCGAGGAACTCTCGCTCGCCGCCGCGCTGGACGACCTGCCCCCGCCGGAGTGGCACGGCCCCGCCGGCGAGCACCTGTCGGCACCCGGTCGTGAGCGGTTGGCGCGACTGGCCGGCATCCTGCGTCACCTGCGCGGCCGCACCGGGCTGCCGTTGCCCGACCTGGTGCTCGAAACCGAACGCGCGCTGCTGCTCGACATCGAGGTCGCGGCACATCCCGGACGTCGTCCCGCGGCCGCCCGGGCCAACCTGGACGCCTTCGTCGAGGTGGCCGCGGCGTTCACCGACACCGGCACCGGCGACCGCCCGGGTCTGGGTGCCTTCCTCGCCTGGCTGGCCGCGGCCGAGACCGAGGAACGGGGTCTGGAGGCGCCGCTCGGCGAGGTCAGCCCCGATGCCATCCAGGTGCTGACCGTGCACGCCGCCAAGGGCCTGGAATGGGACGCCGTCGCCGTCCCGGGCCTGGTCGAGGGCACCTTCCCCAGTGGACATGCCGGGCGCTCACCCGGTCGCAGCACCGGGTGGCTGACGGCGTTGGGAGCGTTGCCGTTCGGGTTGCGCGGCGATGTCGACTCGCTGCCGCACTGGCGCCACACCTCGGCGAACAGCCAGCAGGAGCTGACCCGCGAACTCGACACCTTCACCACCGACTGCGGCGCCTACGAGGTCGCCGAGGAGCGCCGGCTCGCCTACGTCGCGGTGACCCGGGCCCGTCGCGCGCTGCTGCTCACCGGGGCGGTCTGGGGGGACGGCGCGCGGCCGCGCACGCCGTCCCGGTTCCTGGTCGAGGTCGCCGAGCAGGCGCAGGCCGGTGCGGCCGGGGTCACCATGGCCGACTGGGCCGAGCAGATCGAGGACGGCGAGACCAACCCCCGTGACCACCTCACCCGCGCCGTCGGCTGGCCGCTGGACCCGCTCGGCGAGCGGCGGGGAGCCGTCGAGGCCGCGGCCGCCCTGGTGCGCGAGGCGATGCTCGGTGGTTTCGTGGGTGGCGGTGATGTCGGAGATGTCGGCGAGCCCGATGAATGGGCCGACGAGGTGGAAGCGCTTCTCGCCGAACGGGATGCAGGCCGCTCCGGACGACGCGAGGTCGCCCTGCCACGGCACCTGAGCGCGTCCTCGCTGGTGGCACTGGCCGAGGATCCGCAGCGGTTGGCCGATCGGTTGCGGCGCCCGATGCCGCAACCGCCGAGCCCGGCCACCCGTCGAGGGTCGTCGTTCCATGCGTGGCTGGAGCAGCGCTTCGCCGCCGCGGCCCTGGTCGATGTCGACGAGCTGCCCGGCGCGGCCGATGACGAGATCGGCTCGGCGCCCGATCAGGTTGCGCTCGACGATCTGCAGCGGGCGTTCCTGGCCTCGCCGTGGGCCGACCTGACGCCGTCCGCGGTGGAGGTCGCCGTCGAGACCCCGGTCGCCGGAGTGATGGTCCGGGGCCGGATCGACGCTGTGTTCCGGCTCGACGAGGGCGATCACGCGGGTATCGATCGAGCAGGCACCGACCGAGCGGGCACGGATCGCACGAGTGGTGGCCGCTGGGACGTCGTGGACTGGAAGACCGGTGCACCCCCGGCCGATCCCGAACAGGCCCGGGCGCGCGCCGTCCAGCTCGCGGTCTACCGGCTGGCCTGGTCGGCACTGGCCGACGTTCCCCTGGAGCACGTCGGAGCCGCGTTCTTCTACGCCGCCACCGGCGAGACCGTCCGCCCGGTCGACCTGTTGGACGAGCACGGCCTGGCTGCCCTCATCGCCGCCGCGATCACCGCCTGACGCCCGCGGCGATCAGGCAATCCGCGCGCGCTCCCAGGGGTGGAGGTGGTTCGATCAGAATTCCGAATCCCGTTCCCGTTCTTCCGGGGCAGCGCCTGGATCGCAGCCGATCCCGGTTGTCCTCCTCGCGGGAATCGGCGAAGTGACCACTGCATAACCGGTGTAGAGGTTGAAGGGAGAGCTGTTGTTCACATTGTGCTATGTGAGGCATCGCGGAGATGGCCACGTCGAAAGACTGTCGGCAAAGTGGTTCGAATGCCTGATTTCGGAGATGCCTGATGGGCTCTGGTTGCGGACGCTTACCTCAGGTGAGAAATGTCGGCGGTCGCAGCTGAACGGAGTATACGGACAACCGGGCGAGCCGTTCGCGCAGATGGTCGGTTGGGGCGCACGAGGATTTCGCTACAAGCTTGCCAAGAAGAACACGTGGCCGCCCGAATTCGGGGCGATAGGTAAGAAGTTCTTGCGCATCACGCTGTCTCTTGGCGAACTCGGCGCGGATGGCTGGGAAGTAATGGAGGCGGATGGACCCCAGTGCAAGGCAGAACGTGAAACTGTGGCCGCCCACTCACTCAGGCCATGG
>JAXLRT010000031.1:0-51121 GCA_046330955.1 Kineosporiaceae bacterium
CAGGCGGACTCGTCGATCAGACCGACCCGACGAGCCACCTCGAGCCGGACGGCGCCCAGCAGCGCCCGCGAGGCGGCCGTCGCCCCGGCGGCAAAGAACACGCAGTCCCCCGGCTTCGCGCCGACCTGGGCCGCCAGACCGGCCCGCTCGGCGTCCGTGAGGTTCTTGGCGACCGGGCCACCCAGGGTGCCGTCCTCACCGATGAGAACGTACGCCAGTCCGCGCGCGCCGCGCTGCTTGGCCCAGTCCTGCCAGGCGTCCAGCGTCTTGCGGGGCTGCGAGGCCCCCCCGGGCATCACCACGGCACCGACGTAGTCGGCCTGGAACACCCGGAACGAGGTGTTCGCGAAGTAGCTGGTGCAGTCGACGAGCTCGAGGGTGAACCGCAGGTCGGGCTTGTCGCTGCCGTAGCGGGCCATCGCGTCGGCGTAGGTCATCCGCGCGATCGGCAGCGTGATCTCGTGCCCGATCAGCCGCCACATCGCCACCAGCAGTTGCTCGGTCAGTGTGATCACGTCGTCCTGCTCGACGAAGCTCATCTCGAGGTCGAGCTGGGTGAACTCCGGCTGCCGGTCGGCGCGGAAGTCCTCGTCGCGGTAGCACCGCGCGATCTGGTAGTAGCGCTCCATGCCCGCGACCATGAGCAGCTGCTTGAACAACTGCGGGCTCTGCGGCAGGGCGTACCACGAGCCGGGCGAGAGCCGGGCTGGCACCACGAAGTCGCGGGCACCCTCGGGGGTCGAGCGGGTCAGCGTCGGGGTCTCGATCTCGACGAAGTCGTTGGCGTGCAACACCTCTCGCGCCACCCGGCTGACCTCGCTGCGCAGCCGGATCGCCGCAGCCTGCTTCGGCCGACGCAGGTCGAGGTAACGATGACGCAACCGCGCCTCTTCACCG
The DNA here is from genome assembly GCA_046330955.1 of Kineosporiaceae bacterium. Taxonomy (GTDB): domain Bacteria; phylum Actinomycetota; class Actinomycetes; order Actinomycetales; family Kineosporiaceae; genus JADJPO01. The sequence goes on from JAXLRT010000031.1 coordinate 898, forward strand.
ATCTCGACGTGTTCGTCGATCTGGAACGGCAACGGAGCCGCCTCGCCGAGTACCTCGACGTCCTTGGCGACGACCTCGATCCGGCCCGTGGCCAGCGCCTCGTTCTCGTTGCCCTCGGGACGACGACTCACCTCACCGGTGACGCGCAGGCAGGTCTCGGTCCGCAGGTGCGTGGCCAGCGATTCGTCCCGCACCACCACCTGAGCGGTGCCCGAGGCGTCGCGCAGGTCGATGAAGGCCACGCCGCCGTGATCACGCCGCCTCGCCACCCACCCGGCGAGAGTGACGGTCTGGCCGACGTGGTCGACTCGCAGTGAGCCGGCCTGATGGGTGCGCAACACGGTACGGATCCCTTTCGTTCACGGTGGGTCCGTCGATCCTACGCGGGCAGCGGCGACGCGCCGTTCACCTTTTCCGCCGAGCAGCGCCGCGCACCACACTCACCAGCGACTCACCAGCGCTCGTGCACGTGCTCGCGGATGTGCCGGTCGTAGACATCCCGGACGGCGGCCAGCTGGTCGGGCGTCAACGGGTCGAGTTCGGCGGCCTCGGTGTTGAAGCGCGACTGACGTGCCGTGCGGGCACCGGGGATCACCACGCTCACGCCGGGCTGGTCGATCACCCAGCGCAACGCGAACGCCGCCATCGAGACCCCCTCGGGCACCACGGCGGACAGTTCTCGGGCGGCCTTGACGCCCACCTCGAACGGCACCCCCGAGAAGGTCTCGCCGATGTCGAACGCCTGGCCGTCGCGGTTGAACGTACGGTGGTCGTCCGGCCCGAAGGCGGTGTTCTCGTCGTACCGCCCCGCCAACAGACCGCTGGCCAGCGGCACCCGGGCGATGATGCCCACTCCGGCTTCGCGGGCCGCCGGCAGGACGGCGTCCAACGGCTTGAGCCGGAACGCGTTCAGGATGATCTGGATGGTGGCCACGTTCGGCCGGGCGATGGCGGCCAGGGCCTGCTCGCAGGTCTCGACCGAGACCCCGTAGGCGGCGATCGCGCCCTCATCCACCAGGGCGTCGAGGGTGTCGAACACGGCGTCGGCGGCGTACACCTCGGGCGGCGGGCAGTGCAGCTGTACCAGGTCGAGGGTGTCGGTGCGCAGGTTGGTACGGCTGCGGTCGATCCAGGCCCGCAGGTTCGCCGAGGTGAAGGCCTCGGCCACGTGCGGGTCGGCGCGGCGTCCGGCCTTGGTGGCGACCATCACCTCCACCTCGGGGCTGATCGCCCGGAAGCGGGCGATCAGCTGCTCGCTGCGCCCGTCGCCGTAGACGTCGGCGGTGTCGAAGAAGGAGCCCCCGGCGTTGACGGCGGCGTCCAGGATGGCGAGGGCGTCACGATCGTCGAGGTGACCCCAGTCGGCGCCCAGCTGCCAGCAGCCGAGGCCGATCACACCGATGTCGCGGCCGGTACGGCCGAGTGTGCGGTTCTCCACGCAGGTCACGATAAGCCCACCCCCGCCCGATCAAGGTCAAGTCGGTGCAGTGGGACGCCGATCGATCATTCGTGTTGAGCCTGGATGAACGCGCCCGGATGCGGGCGGCGCTCGCCTTCGACATCGTGCTGTTCGCCGCCGCCTGCCCCACGTGCGGCGGCGAGGCGGAGTGGCTGCAGCAACGCGAGGACACCCGGTTACGCACCCAGATCACCTGTTTCACCCCGGATTGTGCCCCCGCCGAGGGCCAACCCGACGTGCCCCGGCAGCGCCGGGCCTAGCGGACGTCGGGCTGGTCCCGGCTGACGATCCGGGGCGTCAGGTCCTCGGCCGGGGGCTGCCAGGTGGCCGGGTCGGCGTCCACCTGCTCACCGCTGCGGATGTCCTTGACGCTGCCCGAGGACACCTGACCGGACGGCGCGTCGCCGGCACCCGGGAACCACACGAACGGGATGCCGCGCCGGTCCGCGTACCGGATCTGCTTGCCGAACTTGTCGGCGGACGGCGCCACCTCGGCCGCGATCCCGCGACGGCGCAGCGCGGCGGCCACCCGGCCGGCGGCCACCCGCGAACCCTCGTCGGCCAGGGCCACCAGGACGCAGGTCGGCACGCTGCGGCTCGCGGTGAGCTGCCCCCGGGCGAACAGCGGCCCCAGGGTGCGGGTGAGCCCGAAGGAGATGCCCACCCCGGGGTAGGTCGTCGAGCCGTCGCTGGCGAGTGACTCGTAGCGCCCCCCCGAGCAGACCGAACCCAGGTGCTCCAACGAGGCCATGCGGGTCTCGTAGACCGTGCCGGTGTAATAGTCGAGGCCGCGGGCGATGCGCAGGTCGGCGTTGATCCGTACCCGCTCCCCCGCCAGCGCCGCGGCGCCGTCGATCACCGCCACCAGTTCGGCGATGCCCTGGTCGAGCAGGTCGTGCTTCACGCCCAGCGCGCCGACGCGCTCGGCGAAGGAGCTGTCCGGGGTGCAGATCGCGGCCAGGTCCAGGCAGGCCTGGGCCTCGGCGGGGCTGAGCCCGCCGGTCAGCAGCAGGTCGCGCACGCCGTCCGGGCCGATCTTGTCGAGCTTGTCGACGGCGCGCATCACCGCGGGCACGTCCTGGGCACCCAGACCCAGGTAGAACCCCTCGATGAGCCGCCGGTTGTTCACCTGCAACGTCAGCGGGGGCACCGGCAGCGCGGCCAGGGCCTCGGTCATCACCTGGGCGATCTCGACGTCGTGGTGGAACGGCAGCTCACCGGCGCCGACGATGTCGATGTCGGCCTGGCAGAACTCGCGGTAGCGCCCCTCCTGCGGCCGCTCCCCCCGCCAGACCTTCTGGATCTGGTAGCGCCGGAACGGGAACTGCAGCTTGCCGGAGTTCTCGAGCACGTAGCGGGCGAACGGCACGGTCAGGTCGAAGTGCAGCCCCAGGCGCTTGGCGGCGTCGGCTTCGTCACCCTCGGCAGCGCCGGCGTCCTCGGCGTGCAGCCGGCGCAGGACGTAGACCTCCTTGTCGATCTCGCCCTTGCGCAGCAACTCGGTCAGCGGCTCGGCGGCCCGGGTCTCGATCGGGGCGAACCCCCAGGACTCGAAGGTGCCGCGCAGCGAGTCGATGACCTGCTGCTCGACCATGCGCTGAGGCGGCAGCCACTCGGGAAAGCCGGACAGCGGTGCGGGTCGTGCCATCGGTCAGCCTCTCGCTTCACGCAGGTAGGGGTTGCTCGCCCGCTCGCGAGCGATGGTGGTGGCCGGCCCGTGCCCGGGAAGCACCAGCGCGCCGTCCGGTTGGGAGAGCACCTTGGTGCGCAGCGAGCGCATCATCGCCGCGTGGTCCCCACCGGGCAGGTCGGTGCGCCCGATGCTGCCCGCGAACAGGACGTCGCCGCTGATCAGGGTCGAGGTGATGCCACCGTCGGCGGGCACGCCCTCGGGCACGGAGTCCAGGGAGAACATCACCGAGCCCTCGGTGTGACCCGGCGCGTGGATCACCGTGGTGGTCAGCCCGGCCAGGTCGAGCTGCTCGCCGTCGGCCATCAGCCGGACGTCGTCCGGCTCGGCCCAGGTGGACTTGTCGCCGAACTGCTGCTCGAGCATCATCACGAGCTCGGGGTCGAGGGTGCGCAGCGGGTCCTTCAGCCGGTAGCGGTCGTCGCCGTGGATCAGCGCGGGCACCCCGTGTCCACCGCACACCGGGGTCACCGAGTACACGTGGTCGGCATGCCCGTGGGTCAGCAGCACCGCGGCCGGACGCAGCCGGTACTCGGCGAGCACCTCGGCCAGGGTGTCGAGCACGCCGATCCCGGGATCGATGATCAGGCACTCCTGCCCCGCCGCAGGCGCCAGGAGGTAACAGTTGGTGGCGAAAGCCGCCGCAGGAAATCCGACCACGAGCACCCTGTGAGCCTACCCAGTACCGCCGATCCGCCCCGCGCCCTGCCGAAGGACGGCCGAACATCCACGTCAGGGCCGATGCCGCCTACACTTGCCCCGCACACCGACAGGCAGGGAGGGTGGGCGTGTCGCCCAGCAGCCGCGAGAAGGAATATGCCCGGCGCCGCTACGAGAAGTGGCAGCAGCGTCAGGACACCAAGGCCGCTCAACTCGCGGCAGCCCGCCGACGGGCCGCGATCGCCATCGTCGCGGTAGTCGCCGTGCTGGGCGTGGTCGGCGCGGTGGCGTACGTCGCCAAGCGACCCGACTCGACCCAGACCGCCTCGGCGTCCCCGACCGCCTCGGTCGACGCGAACAACCCGTGCGCCAAGCCCGCCGACACCCAGCCCGCCGCGATGACCTTCCCCAAGGCGCCTGCTGCCTCAACGGCACAGGGCAAGAGCTGGAAGCTCGCGGTCGAGACCAGCTGCGGTGGCATCGCGATCACGCTGGACGGCGCCAAGGCGCCGCAGGCGGTGGCCAGCACGATCTTCCTGGCGGGCAAGGGGTTCTACGACAACACCCGCTGCCACCGGCTCACCACCGACGGAATCTTCGTTCTGCAGTGCGGTGATCCGCAGGGCACCGGCGGCGGCGGTCCGGGCTACAGCTACGGCCCGGTGGAGAACGCCCCCGCGAACAACGTCTATCCCGCCGGTACGGTGGCCATGGCACGCCAGGGCGGCAAGGGCGACAGCATGGGCAGCCAGTTCTTCCTGGTGTACAAGGACTCGACCATCCCCAGCGACAAGGCCGGTGGCTACACGGTGATCGGCAAGATCGTCGGAGGGATGGACGTGGTGGAGAAGGTCGCGGCAGGTGGCGTCCTCGGCGGCGGGACCGACGGAGCGCCGGCCCGGGCCGTGACCATCACCGGGACGACGGTCAGCTGACGAAGGACGGGCAGCGGTGAGTGCAGAGCAATGGGGCCGGGTCGACCCCGACGGCACGGTCTGGGTGCGCACGGCCGACGGTGAACGCGCGGTCGGCTCCTACCCAGGTGCCTCCGAGAGCGATGCGCTCGCCTACTTCGCCCGCAAGTACGAGGACCTGGCGGCCCAGGTCTCGCTGCTGGAGCAGCGGATCGCGGCCGGTCACGTCTCGGGATCGGCGGCGTCGTCCGCGATCGCCAAGCTGGTCGCGTCCGTCACCGAGGCCAACGCCGTGGGCGACCTGGCCTCGCTGCTGACCCGGCTGACGGCGCTCGAGCCGCTGGCCCAGGCCCGCAAGCAGGAGGCCGACAAGGCCCGGGCCACCGCCAAGGCCGAAGCCCTGGCGGTGCGCACCGCACTGGTCGAGGAGGCCGAGGCGCTGGTCGCGGTCGAGCCCGAGCGGTTGCCGTGGAAGGCCTCGGGCGACCGGCTGCGGGAGCTGTTCGACCTCTGGCGCACGATGCAGCGTGAGAATCGCCTCGACAAGCACACCGAGGACGAGCTGTGGAAGCGGTTCAGCCACGCCCGGACCACCTTCGACCGCAAGCGTCGGCAGCACTTCGGTGCCCTGGACGAGCAGCGCACCCAGGCGCGCAGCGTCAAGGACAAGATCGTGCAACAGGCCGAGGAACTGTCGGCCACCACGGACTGGAACGCCGGTGCCTCGGGATTCCGCGACCTGATGAACCAGTGGAAGGTCGCCCCCCGCGCCGGTCGCCGCGACGAGGAGCAACTCTGGGGCCGCTTCCGGGCCGCCCAGGACACCTTCTTCGCCGCCCGCAACGCCGCCGTCGAGGAGGCAGACACGGCCTTCCGGGCCAACCTGGAGGTTAAGGAGGCGCTGCTGGTCGAGGCCGAGGCATTGCTGCCCGTGCAGGACGTCGCGGCGGCCCGGGCCGCGTTGCGTGATCTGCAGGACCGTTGGGACGCCGCCGGCAAGGTACCCCGGGCCGACATGGGCCGGGTCGAGGGCCGGTTGCGGGCCGTGGAACAGGCGGTCCGGGACGCCGAGCAGGCGCGCTGGACCCGGAGCAACCCCGAGGCCCGCGCCCGGGCGCAGGACGCCGTCGCCCAGCTGGAACACACCATCGCGGCCCTGCAGGCCAAACGGGACAAGGCTGCCGCCGCGGGAAACCAGCGCGCGGTCAGCGAGGCCGAGGCATCCATCGCGGCCCGACAGGAGTGGTTGGAGCAGGCGCGCGCGGCACTGGCCGAGTTCGGCGGCTGAGGGCCCGCCGGCCGGGGTGGGCGAGGTGTCGGGCTCGTGACGAGCCCGGCATTGCGTCCACAGGGCGCCGCGACACCGGAGTTGTCCACAGGGGCGCCGGGCCGGGTGGCGAGGCGGTGTGGCCAGGCAGCACAGTCGGGGCATGACCGCCGATGCCCTCGACCTGGCCCAACCGTTCATCCCCGAGGCCGGACACCGGGCCGAGATGGGCCGGTTGATCGGCGACGGCCTGCTGCGCCGGGTGACCGGACGCGTGCTGGTGCGATCGGACGTTCCGGACACGCTGGCGTTGCGGGCGCGCGCCGTCCGGCTGGCCCTGACCCCGCCCGAGCGACGTTCCAGCGACGAGGTGATCGACCGCGGCGTGGTGGGGTTCCGGACCGCGGCCTGGGTGCACGCCGGCGGTGACTGCGGCCCCGAGAACTCCGGCATCGCCCTGGTGAGCGCCCCCGGCCCGCACCGGCCACGGCTGCGCGGTGCCGTGGTGCACGAGCACCGGCTCGGCCCGCGCGACGTGGAGACGATGTGCGGCGTGCGGCTCACCACCCCGGTCCGTACCGCCGCCGACCTGGTGCGCACCGTGCCGGGCGAGGAGGCGCTGGTGGCGTTGGATCGGCTGCGGATCACGTGCGGCGTGCGGGTGATCGACGTGGTCGAGCAGTTCGACCGGATGCCCCGGTGCCGCGGGGTGGCCCGTGGTCGGCGCCTGCTGCACGCCTGGGCGACCTCGTTGGCCTCAGTCTCGCTTGGCTGACACCCCGGTGATCCGGTAGGCGTCGACCACACCCTCGACCTTGCGGACGGCCGCCATCACGTGGTCGAGGTGCGTCGGGTCACCCATCTCGAAGGTGAACTTCGAGATCGCCATCCGGTCACCACCGGTGGTCAGGTTGGCGGCCAGGATGTTGAGGTGGTTGTCCGACAGCACCCGGGTGATGTCGGCCAGCAGCCGGTTGCGGTCCAGGGCCTCGACCTGGATCTGCACCAGGAACAGGCTGCCGGTGTTGCGCGACCACTCGACCTCGACGATCCGCTCCGGCTCGGCGCGCAGGCCGGTGATGTTGCCGCAGTCCGCGTGGTGCACCGAGACGCCGCTGCCCCGGGTGACGAACCCGATGATCGGGTCGCCGGGCACCGGGGTGCAGCACTTGGCGAGCTTGACCCAGACGTCCTCGACCCCTCGGACGATGACCCCCGGCCCACCCAGCCTGGTCCGACGGGCCCGGCTCGGCGTGGCCGCCTCGGCCAGGTCCTCCTCGGCACCTTCCTCGCCACCCAGGGTCTGCACCAGTCGGGTGACCACGCTGGCGGCCGCGGCGTGCCCCTCGCCGACGGCGGCATAGAGCGCCGACACGTCGGGGTAGCGCATCTCCTGCGCCAGCGAGACCAGCGACTCGTGCGAGAGCAGGCGCTGGATCGGCAGGCCCTGCTTGCGCATCGCCTTGGCGATCGCGTCCTTACCCTGCTCGATGGCCTCCTCGCGGCGTTCCTTGGAGAACCACTGCCGGATCTTGTTGCGCGCCCGGGGACTGCGCACGAAGGTGAGCCAGTCGCGGCTCGGGCCCGCGCCGTCCGCCTTCGACGTGAAGATCTCGATCATGTCGCCGTTGTCGAGCATGCTCTCCAACGGCACCAGCCGGCCGTTCACCCGCGCGCCCATGCAGCGGTGACCGACCTCGGTGTGCACCGCGTAGGCGAAGTCGACCGGGGTCGAGCCCGAGGGCAGCGCCACCACGTCGCCCTTGGGCGTGAAGACGTAGACCTCCTGGGCGTTGATCTCGAACCGCAGCGAGTCGAGGAACTCCCCCGGGTCGCTGGTCTCGCGCTGCCACTCCAGCAGCTGACGCAGCCAGACCATGTCGTTGGCCGAGCTGTCGCCGTCCCGCCCGGTGCGGTTCGGATCGTCCTTGTACTTCCAGTGCGCCGCGACGCCGTACTCGGCCCGCCGGTGCATCTGGTGGGTACGGATCTGGATCTCGACCTGACGCCCCTCGGGACCGATCACCGTGGTGTGCAGTGACTGGTACATGTTGAACTTGGGCATCGCGATGTAGTCCTTGAACCGGCCCGGCACCGGGTTCCAGCGCGCATGCAGCGCACCCAACACCGCGTAGCAGTCCCGCACCGACTCGACCAACACGCGCACGCCCACCAGGTCGTAGATGTCGGCGAAGTCGCGGCCGCGCACGATCATCTTCTGGTAGACGGAGTAGTAGTGCTTGGGGCGCCCGGTGACGATCGACTTGATCTTCGCGGCCCGCAGGTCCGCGCTCACCTGCTCGCGCACCTGCGCCAGGTAGTCCTCCGGGCCGGCGCCCGCTCGGCCACCAGCCGGACGATCTCGTCGTAGATCTTGGGGTAGAGCGTGGCGAACGACAGATCCTCGAGCTCCCACTTGATCGTGTTCATGCCCAGCCGGTGAGCCAGCGGCGCATAGATCTCGAGGGTCTCGCGCGATTTGCGCTCGGCCGAGGCCTGCGGCACGTACCGCCAGGTACGGGCGTTGTGCAGCCGGTCGGCCAGCTTGATCACCAGCACCCGGATGTCGCGCGACATCGCCACGACCATCTTGCGCACCGTCTCGGCCTGCGCGGCGTCGCCATAGGTGACCTTGTCGAGCTTGGTCACCCCGTCGACCAGCATCGCGACCTCTTTGCCGAACTCCCGCTCGAGCGCATCGAGGGTGTACGTGGTGTCCTCGACCGTGTCGTGCAGCAGCGCGGCCACCAGGGTCGGCGCGGTCATGCCCAGCTCGGCCAGGATCGAGGCCACCGCCACCGGGTGGGTGATGTACGGGTCACCACTCTTGCGCTTCTGCCCGGAGTGGGCCTTGGCCGCCACGTCGAAGGCTCGTTCGATGATGCTCAGGTCGGCCTTGGGATGGGTGGCACGCACGGTGCGCAACAGCGGGTCGAGCAGCGGCGAGGTGCTCGAGCCCCGACCCGACCCGAATCGGGCGATGCGCGAGAGCACGCGACTCGTGGTGGGCAGCGCCTCGGTGCCCGCGATCTGCCGGTGCCGGGGCTGCGCCGCAGGGGTGCCGGTCTCGCCGGGCTCGGCTCCGGGCGCGTCCGGCGGGGCGACGACATCCGTCGCCGCTGCGGTCACTGCCTCCTCGGCCATCTGCCGAGTGTACGAGGTCAGAGTGAGAGGAGTGCTCGTACGCCGCACCCTGGCAGCCGGCGGCGTCCCTCGAGGGCGTTCAACTCGATCAGCACGGCCACCTCGGCGACCTCGCCCCCGAGACGTCGCACCAGGTCACACGCGGCAGCCGCGGTGCCACCGGTGGCCAGCACGTCGTCCAGCACCAGCACGCGCTGGCCGGAATGGATGGCATCGGTGTGCAATTCGATCTCGGCCTGGCCGTACTCCAGGTCGTAGGCCGCGGCCACCGTGCTGTGCGGCAGCTTGCCGCGCTTACGCGCCGGCACGAACCCCACGCCCAACGCGAGGGCCACGGGCGCCGCCAGGATGAAGCCGCGAGCCTCGATGCCGACCACCACATCGACGGTGGCCGCGCCCGCGGCGTCCCGGTGCGGCGCCGCGAACGCCTCGACCACCTGGGCGAACGCCGGACCGTCGGCGAGCAACGGCGTGATGTCGCGGAACACGATTCCCGGGGACGGATGGTCGGGGATCTCACGGATCCGCGAGAGCAGGTCGAGCGCCATGCTCAGCGGCCCTTGCGGCGCGGCTGCTGTCGCTGACCACCCCGGGCGACCTCGGCCGACGGCTCACTCGATCGTTCGACCGACCACTCGCTGCTCCCGGGCTCACCCGCGGCCACCACCCCGGCGGCCACCGGCTCGGCCACCTCGCCGCGCGCGAGCTCGGCGCGACGACGGCGCACCCGCTCGGCCTGAGCCTTCAGCTCGGGCTCGCGCTCGCGCAGCTGCACCAGCAACGGGGTGGCGATGAAGATCGAGGAGTAGGTACCCGCCGCGATGCCGACGAACAGCGACAGCGCGATGTCCTTCAACGTGCCCGCGCCCAGCAGGTAGGCACCGATGAACAGGATCGAGGCCACCGGCAGCAGCGCCACCACCGAGGTGTTGATCGATCGCACCAGGGTCTGGTTCACCGCCAGGTTGGCCGCCTCGCCGAAAGTGCGCTTGGTGGACGTCGCGATGAACTCGGTGTTCTCGCGCACCTTGTCGAACACCACGACGGTGTCGTAGAGCGAGTACCCGAGGATGGTCAGGAAACCGATCACCGAGGCCGGGGTGACCTCGAAGCCCACCAGGGCGTACACGCCCACGGTGAGGATCAGGTCGTGGATCAGCGCCACCAGACCCGAGACCGCCATGGTCCAGGTGCGGAAGTACAGCGCGATCACGAGCGCGACCAGGGCGAGGAAGACGAACAGACCGATCAGCGCCTGGCGGGTGACGTCGGAGCCCCAGGTCGGGCCGACGAAGCTGCGCGAGACGTTCTCGGGTTTGACCTGGTAGGCCTTGGCCAGGGCGTTCTGCACCGGCGTCAGCTGGGCGTCGGTGATCTTGTCGGACTGCACCCGGATGCTGTCCGAACCCACCTTGGTCACCAGCGGCCGGGCGCCCGGGACCACCGAGGTGACGGCGTCCGCGCCGACCGTGTCACTCGTGATGGCGGTGCCGGAGATCCGGAACTCGGTGCCGCCCCGGAACTCGATGCCCGGGTTCAGCTTGTTGATGCCGACCGCGCCGAGGCTGATGATCATCAGTGCGGCCGCGATCAGGTACCAGAGCCGGCGGCGTCCGACGAAGTCGATCGACCGGCGTCCGGTGTAGAGGTCGTTGCCGAAGGCGGCGAAACTCGGCATCAGGCGTTCCCTTCCCCGGCGTCGCTGTCCGGCGTCGAGGCGGGTGGTCCATCCAGAACCTTGGTGGACGTCGTGACCCCCGACCGCTCGGCGGCAGCCCGTTCGGCCGCGGCGCGGCGCTCGGCGATGGTCGAGCCGGAGGAGGTCGGTACCGCCCCGGTCTTCTTCTTCGCCGGCGGCCGAGTGGTGCCCCGACCGGTGTACTGGACGGCGCGGCCCAGGTGCTCGGCGTCGAAGCCGGACAGCTTGTGGCCGCTACCGAAGAAGTGGGTGCGCGACAGGTACGTGACCATGGGCTTGGTGAACAGGAACACCACGAGCACGTCGATCACCGTGGTCAACCCGAGCGTGAAGGCGAAGCCCCGCACACTGCCCACCGCCAGCAGGAACAGCACCACCGCGGCCAGCAGGCTCACGCCGTCCGAGATCAGGATGGTGCGCCGGGCGCGGTGCCAGGCGAGTTCGACCGCGGTGGCCAGCGATCGACCCTCGCGGACCTCGTCCCGAATGCGTTCGAAGTACACGATGAACGAGTCCGCCGTGATACCGATGGCCACGATCAGACCCGCGATGCCCGACAGGCTCAGCCGCAGGCCGGCCCGCCACCCCAGCAACACCACGATGCCGTAGGTGATCACCCCGGCGACCACGAGGCTGAACACCGTGACCAGGCCCAGGGCGCGGTACTGCAGCAGCGAGTAGACCACCACGAGCGCCAGACCGATCAGGCCGGCCAGCAGGCCGTTGCGCAGTTGTTCGGCGCCCAGGGTGGCCGAGATCTGGTTCTCGGTGGCGACCTGGAACGAGATCGGCAGCGCGCCGAACTTGAGCTGGTTGGCCAGGGTCTGAGCCGTGACCTGGGTGAAGTTGCCGGTGATCTGCGCGCGACCGTCGACGATCGCCGAATTCGTCCTCGGGGCCGAGATCACGCCGTTGTCCAGCACGATGGCGAACTGGTTGCGGGGTTCCTGCAGCGCCACCAGGCGGGTGGTGACCTTGCCGAACTGATCGGCGCCGGTGCTGTCGAAGGTGAGGTTGACCTCCCAGTTGTTGGTGGTCTGGCCCTGCTGGGTGACCTCCAACCCGGCGGTGGCCCCGGTGACGTTCTTGCCGCGCACCTCGACCGGGCCGAGGGCGTACTTGGTGCCGTTGTCCTCGCAGGCCACGAACGGCTTGGCCGGGTCGTTGACCTGGTTCTGAGACTTCAGGCGTCCGGCCGGGGTGCTGCAGTCGGTGGCCGCCCACACCTTGCCCACCTCGTCGGTGAGCCAGGCCTGGTCACTGGCGTCGGTCGGGGTGGGTTTCGGGGACGCCGCGGCGCCGGCCGCCGGGCTCGCCGCACCGGTCGGGGTCGGGGTGCCGGCCGCCAGCAGTCCGCCGCCGTTGGTCGACGACGACACCGAGGGGTTGGCGGACGACGTCCCGGGGGCGGACGCCGAGGCCTTGGCTGAGGCGGAGGCCTTGCCGGACGCCGCCGGGGTGGCTCCAGCGGAACCCGACGGGGTGCCGGTCGGGGTGGGCGTGGCCGTCTGCGGGCTCTCGGCAACCAGCACCGGGCGGAACTCGAGCGCGGCCGACTTCCGGATGGACTGTCGGGTCGCCTCGTCGATGTTCTTGCCCGGCAGGGTCACCACGATGCTGTCGGTGCCCTGCGTGGTGATCTCGGCCTCGGTGACACCGGAGCCGTTGACCCGCTGGCGAATGATCTTGACGGCTTCCTCGATGGTCGAGGCCGTGATCTGGCCCGACTGGCCGGCCTGGGGCACCGCCTTGAGCACCATCTCGACGCCGCCGTCGAGGTCGAGCGCCAGCTTCGGCGTCCACTGGCCATTGCTCCAGAGGGCGCCGCCGGCGATGAGGCCGTACAACACGGCCACGATGCCCAGGAGCACGCCGAGGGAACGCCCCGGACGGGAGTACGTACGAGCCACGCGTCTCTTCTCTCGTTACGAATCCGCCCTCAGGCGGACTCGTCCTTGGTCTGGGTGCCCTGCTCGGCCACGGTGTCGTGCACGGCCTCGCCACCCGATTCGGACCCCGCCGACGCGTCGCCGGCTGCGGCGGCGGTCACGATCCGGGCCACGGCACGCCGGTCCCACCGCGAGGTCTGGCCGGGGGCGGTCTCGACGGTGACCACCTCGTCGTCCAGCGCGACCACGGTCGCGTACAGGCCAGAGGCCATCATGACCTCGGCGCCGGGACCCAGTTCGGCCTGAATCGTGGCGAGCTCGCGGCGCTGGCGGTTGCCTCGGCGTATGACGAAGAAGGCCATGACCAGCACGATTGCGAGAAAGAACACACTGGGGTCGAAGGCAGGCACGCGGCGAGTCTAGCCCGCCGGATCGGGTGCTTCGTCGAACAGCGCCTGCTGCTCGATGGGCGTCGGCGAGGCCGCGTGCCGCGGCGGGCGCAGCCCCAGATGCCGCCAGGTGGCCGCGGTGGCCACCCGGCCCCGCGGCGTCCGGCCGATCAGGCCCTCGCGTACCAGGAACGGCTCGGCCACCGTCTCGACGGTCTCGGCCTCCTCCCCCACGGCGACAGCGAGCGTCGACAGCCCCACCGGGCCACCGCCGAAGCGATGACACAACGCCTCCAGCACCGAACGGTCGAGCCGATCGAGGCCGAGCTCGTCGACCGCATAGACCGCCAGCGCCGCCCGCGCGGCCGCCTCGTCCAGCACACCGTCGCCGCGCACCTGGGCCCAGTCGCGCACCCGGCGCAACAACCGGTTCGCGATGCGCGGCGTCCCCCGGGACCGGCGCGCGATCTCGCGCCCGCCCTCGTCGGTCAGCCGGACGCCGAGCAGGCGGGCCGAGCGGGTCAGCACCCGCTCGAGCTCCTCGGGTGAGTAGAAGTCGAGATGGCCGGTGAACCCGAAGCGGTCACGCAACGGCCCGGGCAGCATGCCCGCCCGCGTGGTCGCCCCGACGATCGTGAACGGCGGCAGGTCGAGCGGTATCGCGGTGGCACCCGGCCCCTTGCCCACCACGATGTCGACCCGGAAGTCCTCCATCGCGACGTAGAGCATCTCCTCGGCGGGGCGCGCCATGCGGTGGATCTCGTCCAGGAACAGCACCTCGCCCTCCTCCAGGGAGGACAGCACCGCCGCCAGGTCGCCGGCGTGCTGGATCGCGGGGCCACTGGTCACCCGCAGCGGCGCGCCGAGTTCGTGCGCGACGATCATGGCCAAGGTGGTCTTGCCCAGCCCGGGTGGCCCGGACAGCAGGATGTGATCCGGGGTGTGGCCTCGGCCCCGGGCCGCCTCGAGCACCAGCGAGAGCTGGTCACGCACCACGCGCTGGCCCACGAACTCGTCGAGCAGCTTGGGACGCAGGGCACTCTCGGCGGCCCGCTCGTCGGCGTCCGCCCCCGCCTCGACCAGCTCGCGCGTCTGCAGCTCCCCCGACGCCGGCGACAGCGCCTCCCCCGCGCGGGGCGTGCTCACGCCGTCCGCCCGAGGTGACGCAGCGCCGCACGCAGCACGCGCGCGACGTCCGGCGCAGCGCTCGACGACCCGCCGCTCGCGGCGACCTCGGCACCGACCACGTCGACGGCATCGGCCGCCTGCTTGGCCGACCAGCCCAGCCCGACCAGGGCCTCGACCACCTGGTCGTGCCACGCGGCACCGCCCCCGGCCGGCGGTACCACCGACACCGCCGCACCGGACGACGGCGCCCCCAGCCGGTCGGTCAGTTCGAGCACGATCCGCTGGGCACCCTTGCGACCGATGCCCGGCACCTTCATGAGCGAGGTCAGATCCTGCGCCGCGACGGCGGCCCGCAGCCCGTCCGGGGTGTGCACCGCGAGCATCGCCAGGGCCAGCCGGGGGCCGATGCCCGAGACGGTCTGCACCACCTCGAAGGTGTCGCGCTCGTCGGCATCGATGAAGGCGAACAGCGTCAGGGCGTCCTCGCGCACCACCAGGCTGGTCGCCAGCTCGGCCTCGGCCCCGACCCGCAGCGTCGCCAGAGTGGCCGGCGTGGCCTGCACCAGCAGCCCGACACCGCCCACCTCGACCACCGCGGCGTCCAACCGGACGGCGAGCACCCGACCTCGCACCGATGCGATCACCACGACCTCCCCACCAGCGCCTCACCCGCCGACCCACCGCCGAACAGGTGTACGAAGGTCACCGTAGCCCGACGCACCGACAACCGCCCGGACGACGCGCCATCACCGACCTGCTGTCAGGCGCGGCGACGGGTGCGATCGGCCTCGCGTGCCGCCTCGACCCAACGCCGCTGGGCGGCCGTGGCCGGGGCCAACCGGCCGGCCGAGGTGGTGCCGTCGCGCCAGAGATGGCAGATGGCCAGCGCCAGGGCGTCGGCGGCGTCCGCCGGGGCGGGCCGCTGCGGCAGCGCGAGGATCTTGGTGACCATGGTCGCCACCTGAGTCTTGTCGGCCCGCCCGGACCCGGTCACGGCCGCCTTGACCTCGCTCGGGGTGTGCAGCGCCACCGGGACGCCGATCCGGGCCGCCGCGGTGATCGCCACCCCGGCAGCCTGCGCGGTGCCCATCGCGGTGCGCACATTGTGCTGACTGAACACCCGTTCGACGGCCAGGACGTCGGGGCGCAACTGATCCAGCCAGCCCTCGATCGCCTCGCTGATGCCCAGCAACCGGGCCGACAGGTCGGCGTCCGCCGGGGTGCACACCACATCGACGGCGACCAGCTCGACCTTGCGGCCGGGGCGACCGTCGACCACGCCCAGACCGCACCGGGTCAGGCCGGGGTCGACGCCGAGAACTCGCATGCTGCGAGTCTCAGCCCACCGACTCCATGATCTCGTCCGACACGTCGAAGTTGGCGTAGACGTTCTGCACGTCGTCGCTGTCCTCGAGGGCATCGATCAGCCGGAAGATCTTGCGGGCGCCCTCCTCGTCCAGGGGCACCTCCATGCTGGGCACGAACTCGGCGTCGGCGGAGTCGAAGTCGATCCCGGCCTGCTGCAGCGCCGTGCGCACCGCGACCAGATCGGTCGCCTCGGTGACCACCTCGAACGCCTCGCCCAGGTCGTTGACCTCCTCGGCGCCGGCCTCGAGCACCGCATCGAGCACGGCGTCCTCGGTGACCCCCGCGGCCTTCGGCACCACGATGATGCCCTTGCGGGTGAACAGGTACGACACGCTGCCCGGGTCGGCCAGGTTGCCGCCGTTGCGGGTCAGCGCGGTGCGCACCTCGGCCGCGGCGCGGTTGCGGTTGTCGGTGAGGCACTCGATCAGGACGGCGACGCCGTTGGGGCCGTACCCCTCGTACATGATCGTGTGATAGTCGGCCCCGCCGGCTTCTGCCCCCGAACCGCGCTTGACGGCTCGGTCGATGTTGTCGTTGGGCACCGAGGCCTTCTTGGCCTTGTAGATGGCATCCCACAGCGTCGGGTTGCCGTTGGGGTCACCACCGCCGGTGCGCGCCGCCACCTCGATGTTCTTGATCATCTTGGCGAACATCTTCGAGCGCTTGGCGTCGACGACGGCCTTCTTGTGCTTCGTGGTGGCCCATTTGGAGTGGCCGGACATTCAGTTTCCTTCCGTGCGCAAACGCCTGCCGACCAGGTCGACGAAGAGTCGATGGACGCGCGTGTCCCCCGTGATCTCCGGGTGGAACGCGGTCGCGAGCAGGGCACCCTGCTGGACTGCCACGATCCTACCCTCGTGCCGCGCGAGTACCTGGACCTCTTCACCCACCTGCTCGACCCACGGCGCCCGGATGAACACCGCTCGCACCGGGTCGCCGTCGATGCCCTCGACGGTCAGGTCCTGCTCGAAGCTGTCGACCTGGCGACCGAAGGCATTGCGCCGCACGGTCATGTCGATGCCGCCGAAGCTGAGCTGCCCCTCGATCGCGTCCTCGACCCGGTCGGCGAGCAGGATCATCCCCGCGCACGAGCCGTAGGCCGGCATTCCGCCCTTCAGCCGGTCCAAGATCGGCTCACGCAACTCGAAGATGCGGGTCAGCTTGTCGATCGTCGTCGACTCGCCGCCCGGGATGACCAGGGCGTCGACGCCGGCCAGTTCGGTCGGACGGCGCACTGACACGGCCCGGGCGCCTGCGGCCTCGAGGGCGCGCAGGTGCTCGCGGACGTCTCCCTGGACGGCGAGGACGCCGATGACGAGGTCGGTGGACATGAGAGCCAAGCCTAGGCGGCCTCGACCGGCGAGCGACCAGCGGAGGTGACGACGTCACCCTCGGCGCGGGGTGGCCGGAACCGGAGGGCGCGGGTCATGCCCGGGTCCAACACGACAGCGGGGGCCGGGCTGCTCGCCCGGCCCCCGCGGATTCGTGCGGTGTCGCGTGCTTACCGGACCGCAGCCGCCGCGTCGACCATTCCGGCGCCGTAGGCGTCGGAGAAGGTGATCGGGTTGCCGCCACCGGGGAAGAACTGCACGTGGCAGTACCCCGAGGCACAGGCCACACCCGCCGCGCTCGGCCCGGTGTCGGAGCTGTTCGGGCCGGTCTGGTTGGCCATGCCGGTGCGCGCCGTGGACTGCAGGGCGCTCAACAGCCCGTCCGGGTTCTCCTGCACGCCGTGCTTGGCCGACAGCACCAGGGCCGCGACCCCGGTGGCGTTCGGCGCCGACATCGACGTGCCCTGCAACCAACCGAACGCCGATCCGGTGACCTTGAAGCACGAGAAGGTCAGGAACGAGGCGAGCGAGGGATCCTGGCAGATCTCGCCGTTGGCCGTCAGCGCCCCCAGCTCACCCCAGCCGCCGTAGAGCACGTCCTGGGCGCCACCGTCGTACCGCGGGAGGCCGAGCTTGCGCGCTCCCCCGGGCGCGGAGATGTCGATCCGGCTGCCGTAGTTGGAGTAGTACGTGAGCTGGTCCTTCGCCCCGGGAGTGGGCTTGCTGGCCAGGAAGTCCACGCTGCCGGGCTGCGGGGTTCCGTTGGCGTTCGAGGCCGCCGAAACCATGATCACACCCGGGACGCCGGCCGGCGTCTCGATCAGGCTGCGCAGGTCGTTGTTGGCGAGGGTGTCCCCCGGCACGATCGACTGGATGCCGTCGAAGCCGGCCGAGACCTGGCCCACACCGGACAGCGCCCGCCCGCCGACGGTGAGGTTCACGCGGTTGATCCGCACGTGCTCGTTACCCGCCGAGGCGATGATCGCGGTGCCCTTCGAGCGGCAGTAGTCGACGGCGTCCGCCCACATCAGGGTGTCCTCGTCGTCCACGCCGAGGCGGTTGTACCCGCCCAGGGACATGTTGATCAGGTCGGCATCGGCGTCGCAGGCGCGATACATGCCGTCGAGGATCCAGCTGGTCAGACCACCGCCGAGCGTGGTCGACAGCACCTTGTACCCCATCACGGACACCCCGGGCGCGATGCCGTTGCTGGCGAAGCCGTTGACCGCACCGGCGATCCGGCTGGCCACCCAGGTGCCGTGGCCCTCGGTGTCGACGTTGCTGCAGTCCTTCTGACCCATCGAACCGAACTGCCGCGTCAGCAGGTTGCACGGAATGGTGTTGGTCGAGTTCTGCTGGTCGAAGTTGGCCGAGAGTTCCTTGTGCGAACCGGTCACGCCGGTGTCGAGCACCGCCACCTTCACCGTGCGGTCGCCCGTGGTGGTCGGCCAGGCACCCCGCGCGCCGTTGGCGTCGTCGTCCCACTGCAGGACGCCGGGTGCATTCTGGTCGAGGAAGGAGTCCAGGTCGTGCCACGGGTCGGGGATCCCGTTGGTGCCCGGGCTGCCCAGCTGGGGCGATCCTCCGGTGGAGGCCGCTCCGGCGGCATCGGCGTAGCCGATCGGGATCACCCGGTCGCCCCAGACCGCGGCCACTCCCGCCTCCTTGCGGACGGCGGCGTCGAAGCCTGCAGCCGGCGCGTAGACCGCCAGCCGGTTCTGCTTGGACAGGTCCGTGACCACCTCGCCGCCCGCAGCCTGGACCGCAGCCAGCATCCGTGCCTTCGTGGTGCCGGGAGCGAACCGCACCACCTTGACGCCGAGAGTGTTCACCTTGGCGCCCTTGGACGAGGCAGCGGCCGAGGGCCCGGCCACCCCCGCCGACAACGCCGCCGCGACTGTCGTCGCGACCGCCCCCACGACCAGTGATCGGCGTACGCGCATGTGCAAGCCCTTCGTCGATGCCCGCGACGCCCCGAGCCGCCGGCCGCCGAGAGGCGACAGTCGAGAACCTAGCGTCCGATGTCCGTCTTGGCCATGCCGTTCGGAACGCCGAAAGTCCCGTCATGCCGCCGAATCTCCTGTCTCGGCGGCACGACGGGTACGAATCAGCGGCTCAGCACGACTCGCGCCGAATCACCAACCGCGCTCGGCCAGCCGATGCGGCTCCGGGATCTCGTCGACGTTGATGCCGACCATCGCCTCGCCGAGACCCCGCGAAACCTTGGCGATCACGTCGGGGTCGTCGTGAAAGGTCGTGGCCTTGACGATGGCCGCCGCACGGGCCGCCGGGTCGCCGGACTTGAAGATGCCCGAGCCGACGAATACGCCGTCCGCGCCCAGCTGCATCATCATCGCCGCGTCCGCCGGGGTGGCGATGCCGCCGGCCGTGAACAGCACGACGGGCAGGCTGCCCCGCTCGGCCACCTCGGCGACCAGCTCGTAGGGCGCCTGCAGCTCCTTGGCGGCGACGTACAGCTCGTCCTTGCTCATCGAGGTGAGTCGGCGGATCTCGCCGGTGATCGAGCGCATGTGGGTCGTGGCGTTCGAGACGTCGCCGGTGCCGGCCTCGCCCTTGGAGCGGATCATCGCGGCGCCCTCGTTGATCCGGCGCAGCGCCTCGCCCAGGTTGGTCGCGCCACACACGAAGGGCACCGTGAAGGCCCACTTGTCGATGTGGTGGGCGTAGTCCGCAGGCGTGAGCACCTCGGACTCGTCGATGTAGTCCACCCCGAGCGACTGCAGCACCCGGGCCTCGACGAAGTGGCCGATGCGGGCCTTGGCCATCACCGGGATCGAGACGGCGGCGATGATGCCGTCGATCATGTCGGGATCGCTCATGCGCGAGACGCCGCCCTGGGCGCGGATGTCGGCCGGGACGCGCTCGAGGGCCATGACGGCCACGGCGCCGGCGTCCTCGGCGATCTTCGCCTGCTCGGGCGTGACCACATCCATGATCACACCGCCCTTGAGCATCTCGGCCATGCCGCGCTTGACCCGGGCGGTGCCGACAGCGGGCGCGCTGGAACTGGTGCTGGAGGTCATGCAGACACCGTAAGCGGCGATCGGCCTGGTAGTACAGTCCACTTGCATGCACGTAGACCAGGCCAATACCGCCTTTCGAGTCACCGGCCTGGCCGTTCCCTGGCAGGACGACGTGCACCACACCGGCCCGGCCCACCAACGCCTGGCGGCCCTGCTGCGCAGCGAGATCAACACCGGTCGGCTGCGGCCCGGCGAGCGGCTGCCGCCCTCCCGCGCGCTGGCCGAGCAGCTCGGGTTGTCGCGCTGGGTGGTCACCGAGGCCTACGACCAGCTCAAGGCCGAGGGCTACCTGACCGGGTTGGTCGGGTCCGGTACCCGAGTCGCCGGTAGCGCCACCGGCCCGGACGCCGCGGCGGCCTCCGCGTCGGCGGCTGCGGCATCAACGGGTGCGGCATCGGCATCGCGGGCGAGGTCGGGCGAGGCGGCGGCGAGTCCGGCGCCGGCCCGGTCGGACGTCCCGCCCGCAGAACCCCAGATCACCCTGGACCTGTCCCCCGCACTGCCGGAGCTGTCCTCGTTTCCCCGGGCCGCCTGGCGGGCCGCGACCACTCGTGCGCT
Organism: Kineosporiaceae bacterium; assembly: GCA_046330955.1. GTDB lineage: Bacteria > Actinomycetota > Actinomycetes > Actinomycetales > Kineosporiaceae > JADJPO01. Next base: position 21,438 of record JAXLRT010000031.1, read on the forward strand.
GGACCGGGTCAGTGACGCCCAGCTCGGCCATCCCGACCCGGCAGGTACCCCTCAGTTGCGCCGCACCCTGGCCGACTACCTGCGGCGGGTGCGCGCCCTGGACCTGGCCGACGACGGCAGCGGCGTCCTGATCACGCAGGGCGTGGGCAACGCGATCGATCTGATCTGCCGGCAGCTCGCGACCGCGGGCGCCCGCCGGGTGGCGATCGAGAACCCCAGTTGGCCCCGGCTGCGCCAGATCGTCGCCGGCAACGGGTTGGACGCCGTCCCGATCGAGGTCGACCGCGAAGGGCTGCGCGTCGACGCACTGTTGCGGGCTGATGCCATCGAGCGGATCGATGCGGTGTTCACCATGCCCACCCATCAGTTCCCCACCGGGGTGCCGCTGTCAGCCGCACGGCGGGTGGCCCTGGTGCAGTGGGCCGCCGCCGAGGACAGCTGGATCATCGAGGACGACTACGACGCCGAGTTCCGCTACGACCGTCGCCCGGTGGGTGCGGTCGCTGCCCTGGCGCCCGACAACGTCGCCTACCTGGGCTCGGTGAGCAAGACCTTGTCGCCCTCACTGCACCTGGGTTGGATGGTCGCGCCGAGTCGGCTCTTGGCCCGGATCGCCTCGGCCCGAGCCGGTTTGGGTGCCTTGACACCCACCATCGAGCAGCTCGCCCTGGTCGACTTCATCACCTCCGGAGCCTATGACCGGCACCTGCGCCGCATGCGTCGGCGGTATCAGCTTCGCCGCCGCGCCATGCTCGAGGCGCTGCACCGTCAGGTGCCCGGAGCCCCGGCACCGAGCATGGACGCCGGCCTGCACGTGCTCTGGCACCTGCCCCCGGGCTGCGACGAGGCGACCGTCATCGAACGCTGCGCGGCGTCCGGGATTGCGGTGGCCGCCGAATCCGCCTGCCGCGTCGGCCCCTCCCCCGGGAATGCCTCCGCGCACCCGGGGTTGGTGCTCGGCTATGGCAACGTCCCCGAACACCGTGCCGACGAGATCGCCCGGATCATTGCCGCCGCCACCCGCGCCTGAGAGGTAGGTGGGGCCGTGGCCGGACACGCGAACCCGCCGCCCGCGGTCGGCTCAGAACGGTGGATGTTCGGTTTCGGCTCGGATGGTTCGTCCGGTCGGAGTGACCCATTGGGTGATCGGCATACCGGTGCCCGGGTCGACCAGGGTCGGGGTGAACCCTCGTTCACGCAGCCGGTGGTGGTGTTTGCACAACGGGTGCAGGTTGCACTCGCAGGTCGGCCCGCCGTCGGCGTGGGGGATGCGATGGTCGACCTCGCAGGTCACCGCGCGGCGTCGGCAGCCGGGGAATGTGCAGCACTGCTCGCGGGCTTGGACGAGTTCGCGGAGCAGTCCGGTGGCGGTGCGGACCAGGGCGCGGGGTGCCTTGCCGATGCCCAGCACCGTGCCGTGGGTCGGTGAGGTGGGGTCGTCGTCGGTGATCAGGCACCGCCAGGTCGCGGTGGCGCCCATCCGGTGTAGCCCGGCGAGTAGCTCGCGGATGGTTTCGGCGGTGAGGGGTCCGTAGTCGTTGATCTCTCCGATGCCTTCGCCCCCGAGGACGGCGGACAGGGGCACGGTGACATGGACCCGGGGGCCGGGCAGCGCCGCGAAGTCTCGGACCCCAACGGCGGCGAGGACGTGCAGGGCCGATTGGTGGGGGTCGCATCCTGCCTATCCATTGGGGTGTCGGTCTCGTAGGTTTCGGCGCCAGCCTCTGGCGGGGGTTCGGCCACGACTCGGGGATCGCCGTCGCCCTGGGTGTCGGGTTCGTTCTCGTCCGCGGTGTCCCGATCCGTCGTGGTTTCCTGATCGGCTCTGGTGCCGTTAGAGGGCTCGGCCGCATCGTCAGCATCGGCGGGCAGATCGATGTCGGGACCGGTGCCGCCCTCGCGCTCGCGATCGGCACCGGCATCGGCGTCGGCATCGGCATCGGGCTGAGCGTCGGTGCGCGAGTGGGTGTCCGGTTCGATCCGCGATCCGCCAGAACCGGCACCAGTGCCAGGGGCTGTGCCGGTGCCGGTGCCGGCCTCGGTCCGAGTGTCGGTGCCTAGGGCTGCGGCAGAAGCAGGGGCGGTGCCAGTGCCAGCGTCAGTCCCGGTGTGAGCGCCAGTGCGAGTGTCGGTGTCGGCGGCGGAAGCAGGGCGGCGCCGGTGTCAGTACCAGCGCCTGTGCCTGAGCCAGCGGCGGAGGCGGGTGCCGTTCTGGTGCAGATGCCGGGGCGGGTGATCAGGTCGGTGATGATGTCGGCCCGGACCGCGGCCGCGGGGCGGTGGTGGTCGGGGTCATCGCCGGCGGAGGCGTAGCCGAGCAGGGCCATCCGGATCGCCTCGATCGCCTCCACCGACGCCGTCAACGTCATCCGACCCGTCCCCGGGCCGGCGGTACGGAAAGAGACGTTGCGGCGTTCGAGGTTGTCGGCGATCTGCTCGGCCAGATCCCGCGGATCCGCCTTGGCCACGATTCGGTCGAGCCACGCCGCGAGCTGACCCCACGTCAACGTGGTGACCTTCACCAGGATCTGCGGCTCCAGACGGGACAAGACCTCCCCGGGCAGGTGGCGGGTCTTGGAGTGGACCAGCCGGGCGGTGTCGATGTCGACCGCACCCGTGGCGAGCAGGTGCCACAACCCCGGCAGGCGCGCGGGGAGTTCGCGCAGGGTGTCCACCCGTGCCGTGAGGGTGGACTCGGAGATCACACAGGTGGTGGCGGTCTCGGCGATCGCCGCCCGGAAACCCAGATCGTGATCGGGGAACACCGGCTGCGCGTTCACGGGACTGGCTTCCTCGTCGGCGGCACCGTTCTCCCACCGGGTGACCAGCTCCTCGGCCGCGACGGTGGCGGCCAGTTTCGCCCAGGTCGCCAGCCGGCACCCGGCGGCGGCCAGGTCGGCGACGGTGCGGTCGGGTAGGTCGGCCAGACACCCCAACTCGACCCCGGTGTCGGGGTCGGGGACGGACAGGGCGGCCAGGTCACCGACCGCGGTCTGGACCGCGGCCGCCAACCGGGCACCACCCTCACCGGCCAACGCCGCCACCAGACCACCCGCAGCCGCCCCGCTCCGCGCGGCCCCGCCGCCGGCCGTGCTCTTGCCGCTCGCCGTGCTCGCGCCGGCCGCCCCGTTCGCGTCGTCCGTCGTGCTCGCGCGGTCCGTCGTGCTCGCGAGGTCTGCTGCGCTCAGGCCGTCAGGGATGCCCTGGCCGTCCACCCCCACGCGCTGTCCATCCCCGGCGTTCTGAGTGTCCGCCGGGGACGCGTCGTCCAGGGTGATCTCAGCGGGCAGAGCGACCAGGTCACTCACGGGCACCAGCCCGGCCAGGTGGGTGCACCGGTCGGTGAGGCGGGCGATCCGACGGGTGGCCCAGTCCTGTTCCTCGACGATCCGGTTCACCCGTCGCTCCAGGCGACCACACGCCGTCCGCAGCTCACCGTCCCGAGCCCGTAGCCGGGCGCATTCCGCGCGCAGGGCAGCGACCTCATCGGGGTCACCCGACTCGGCGAAGCAGGCCTCCATCACGGACATGTCCATACTATAATCGAACAGTTGTTCGATGACTAGTGCTGAGCCACCAGAATTTCAGGGGGCACCCAGCTGAACTGAGAGCAACCCACAGCATGCGTCAGACCTCTGACAACCCCGGCGGCAGGGCATCGTCGAACTCGATCATCTGCGGTACCGGCGCCCGGCCGGCCAGGTGCGCCCAGCGCACCACCCGCTTGTCCCGCACCCGTTGGGCCTGGGCCACGGCGTCGTTGTGCAGTCGCCGGGCGAGTTGCACCCGGGTACAGGCCTGCACCAGTTGGCGGCGCGCGTCGTCCGCGAACGGCGTCGCGGACGGGCCACCCGGCAGCAGGGACAGCCCCGCACCGGCACCTTCCGGAAGGTCGAGACCATCGGGGAAGGCCATCAGCAGGGCGCGCGAGACCTCGCTCTCGGTCGGTTCGAGATACGAGGGGACCTCGAGCGGGTCGCGCACCTCACCGGCCCGCCCCTCCTCGTCCTGCTCGGCGGCGGTCAGCGCCCGCGAAGCGGCGTCGGTGACCAGCAGGGCACTGGCCGGGTCGAGATAGCGCGCCGCCTCGATCGACGCCATGCGCCGCCGCAACAACTGCACGTCCAGCGCGGTGCGGGCCGCGGTCACCTTGGCGTGCAACCGGTCGAGCCGGCTGGCCGTGTAGCTGAGGTACCACCCCAGCACCAGCAGGACGGCGACCAGCAGCACCCACCAGATCTCGATCACCTGATGCTCACCACCGGGGGCTCGGCCACCATCTGGTACACCTCGAGCACTTCACCGGTCACCCGCGACCAGTCGTAGCGGCTCACCGCCGCCCGTGCACCGGCGGCCAACCGGCGTCGGCGCGGCTCGTCGTTCGCGAGGTCGCAGAGCGCGTCGGCCAGGGCTTCGGGCTCGCCCCGGGGCACCAGCACCCCGAACCGGCCCTCGCCGAGCACCCGCCGAAACGCTCCCAGATCACTGGCCACCACGGGGGCGCCGGCACTCATCGCCTCGACCAGCACGATGCCGAAGCTCTCACCCCCGGTGTGGGGGGCGACGTACGCGGTGACCGACCGCAGCAGCCGCGCCTTGGCCTCGTCGTCCAGCGCACCGAGCAGTTCGACCGCGGCGGCGTGCTCGCCCAGCGTCGCGAGCATCGGTTCGGCCTCACCGCGCCCGAGCACCAGGAAACGCGCCGCCGGATGCCGTTGCCGCACAGCGGGTACCGCGCCGAGCAGTACCTCGAGGCCCTTGCGTGGCTCATCGAGGCGGCCGACGAAGGCGAACGTCGGCGCGGACGGCGACCCCTGCCACCGCGCGCACGGCTCGGCCCGGGCGAAGGCCGCGACCTCGACCCCGTTCGGGATCACCACCGCGTCGCCGCCGAGGTGCTCGACCAGGGTGCGCCGGGCGTCCTCGGAGACCGCGATCCGGGCCGAGATCTTCTCCAGCGAGGGTCGCAACATCGGCTGGGCCATCTGCATCGCCCGCGATCGCACCGTCGCGGTGTGGAACGTGGCCACGATCGGCCCGGTGGCCAGCCACAGCGCCAGCAGCGAGAGCGAGGGGGTCACCGGTTCGTGGATGTGCACCACGTCGAAGTCACCCTCGGCCAGCCACCGGTGCACCCGAGCGGCACTGACCGGGCCGAAGGTGAGCCGGGCGACCGACCCGTTGTACTTCACCGGGACGGCCCGTCCGGCCGCCTCGAGGTAGTCCGGCACCGGGGTGTCGTCGTCCGCCGGCGCCAGCACGCTCACGCGGTGGCCGGACTCGATCAGATGCTCAGCCAGGTCACGCACGTGGTACTGCACTCCGCCGGGCACATCGAAGGAGTACGGGCAGACCAGGCCGATCCTCACGCAGGGGCGGCCGGGTCGGGGGGCACCAGGTCGGCGACGAACACCCGCTGCAGCATGTGCCAATCCTGGGGGTGAGCGGCGATCCCGGCGGCCAGCGCGTCGGCACAGGCCTGGGTCATCGAGGCGACCCGCTCGGCCCGACCGCCATCGGCCGGGGGCACCACCTCGGGGTGGAAGTGCACCACGATTCCCCACCGGGCGGGCGATCCCGCCGGCAGGCGCTCGTAGCGGATCGAGACCGGGTGCAGCGCGGCACCCGTGACCAGGGCCAGCGAGGCCGGGCCGGCGGCCATCCGCGCAGTCTCGCCGAACAGCGTGATCGGCACCCCGGTGGCGGTCAGGTCGCGGTCGGCGAGCAGCGGGACGAAGCCGCCCTTGCGCAGCCGACGGACCAGCAGGCCGAAGACGTCCACCCCGCCGGCGCCGTCCAGCGGCAGGATCTCCATGCCGAGCTGCTGCCGGATGGTCAGGAAGCGCTGGTAGACCTCGTCGGGACGCAGCCGCTCGGCCACCGTGGTCACCGGGGCCAGCGCCAGCGTCGACCAGGCGCCGGCGTGATCCCAGTTGCCGCTGTGCGACAGCGCCATGACCACGCCTCGGCCCTCGGCGAGCGCCTCGCGGACCGGGCCGTCGCCCTCCGCCCGGCAGGTTGCCAGGATGCGCTCGGTCGACCAGTCGGGCAGCCGGAAGGTGTCGCAGTAGTAGCGCAGGTAGGAGTGGAGTCCCTTGCGCGCCAGCACCTTCAGTCGCATCGGTGACAGGTCCGGAACCACCCGCGAGAGGTTCAACTCGAGTTGCCGGGCCGCTTGGCCCTGCCGCAGCCACAGGAACTGGGCCATCACCGAGAAGATCAGGTAGGCGACGCGTTCGGGCAGCAACCGGACGATCCGCCACCCGGCGGTGTACGCCCAGACGTTCATCCGGTCGCTCATCGGCTCAGGTTAATCGTTTCCAGCCGGCGTCGTGACCGACAGTGCCTGACGACGCACCACGACCATGCGCTGGACGACGGTGACCGCGCTCGCCACGGCCAGCAGACCCAGGACGACGCCCAGTACGGGCTCGGGCAGACCCAGTCCGGTGTCACGGCGAAGTCCGACCAAACCGGTGGTGACCAGGACGGCGACGAGCCGATCGGCCCGTTCGGCGATCCCGACGCTGGCGGTCATGCCGAGCCCTTCGGCGCGCGCCCGCGCGTAGGACACCACGCTGCCCAGCACCAGGCAGAGCAGCGCCAACGCTGTCATGAGCCGGTCCCTGCCCGTGGTGCCACCGGCGTAGTAGAGGACCAGCCCGCCGAACACCGCGGCGTCCCCGACCCGGTCGAGGGTGGAGTCGAGGAAGGCGCCCCAGCGGCTGGAGCGGTTCGACATCCGCGCCATGATGCCGTCGACGGTGTCGGCGAAGACGAACGCAGTGATCACCAACGTGCCCACCAGGAACTCACCGCGAGGGTAGAAGCCCAGTGCCCCGACACAGACGCCGAGGGTGCCCACCAGGGTCACGACGTCCGGGCTGATCCCCAGCGCGACCAGCGCCCGGGCGACAGGAGTGAGCAGCCGGGTGAACAGGGCGCGGGCGAAGCGGTTGAGCATGGCCTCGGCACTCTATCCAGACTCGCCTCCCGACGGCGGGACATCCCCACGCTCGATCGGTACCGGCGCGCGAGGCGTACTCGACTCTCAGCACAGCGTGGCCATCGGGGACTCGACCTTCGTCCTCCACGGGTGCAGGATCGCGGGGGTAGAGGTTTGCCGAGCACCCGCGCGGGAGCCCCACGACGAGGAGGTCGTACCCATGGCGAGCAATGTCAGGGCCCGTGGAGCCGAGGTCACCCATGTGAGCCCGGACCGGATCCGCAACGTGGTGCTGGTGGGCCACGCCGCCGCGGGGAAGACCACCCTGGTCGAGGCCCTCTTGTTGGGCACCGGGGCGATCGGCCGGGCCGGGCGTATCGAGGATGGCACCGCGACCAGTGACCACGAGGACATCGAGCACCGGATGGGGCGCTCGGTCTCGCTGTCGGTCTGCGCGACGACCTCCGCAGGCGTGAAGATCAACCTGATCGACACCCCCGGGCACGCCGACTTCGTGGGTGACGTGCGCGCCGGCCTGCGGGCCGCGGACGCCGCGTTGTTCGTGGTCTCGGCTGTGGACGGCGTGGACGGCATCACCCGGATGCTGTGGGAGGAGTGCGCTGCCGTCGGCATGCCGCGGGCCGTGGTGGTGTCCCACCTCGACGCCCAGCGCGCCGACTTCGACGACGCCCTGGCGATCTGCCAGCGCACCTTCGGCGACGGCGTCCAACCGCTCTACCTGCCGGTGCTCGACGCCCCGGGCCGTGAGGTCCCGGCCGGGCTGATCGGGCTGCTCTCGCAGGTCGTCTACGACTACTCCACCGGCACCCGCACCGAGCGTCCCGCGGACGACGAGCAGAAGTCGGCGATCGAGGCCGCCCGCTCGACCCTGATCGAGGGCATCATCCAGGAATCCGAGGACGACACCCTGCTCGACCGGTGGCTGTCCGGTGAGGACGTCAGCCTGGACACGCTGATCAGCGACCTCGAGAAGGCCGTGGCCCGCGGCTCGTTCCACCCGGTGATCCCGGTCATCTCGCCGTCCGGCATCGGGATCGCCGAACTGCTCGAGGTGCTGGTGCGCGGCTTCCCCTCCCCGCTCGAACACCCGCTGCCGCTGGTGACGCTGCCGTCGGGCGAGCCGCGCGAGCCGATCACCTGCGACCCGGCCGGCCCGCTGGTCGCCGAGGTGGTCAAGACGACCTCCGACCCCTACGTCGGCCGGTTGAGCATCGTGCGAGTGTTCTCCGGCACCCTGGTGCCCGAGGCCACGGTGCACGTGTCGGGCCACTTCGGCCGGTTCAGCAGCGAGCGCGCGGCGGCCGGGCACCCGGATCACGATCTCGATGAACGCATCGGGGCGCTGTCCCAGCCGCTCGGGGCCACGCTCAACCCGATCGACGCCGGCGTCGCCGGTGACGTGTTGGCGATCGCCCGCCTGTCGAAGGCCGAGACCGGCGACACGCTGTCCGACCCGGGGGCGCCGGCGCTGATGGAGCCCTGGCTGATGCCGGAGCCGCTGCTGCCGAGCGCGCTGGTGGCCAAGTCGAGCACCGAGGACGACAAGCTGATGCAGGGCTTGGCGCGCATCGTCGCCGAGGACCCGACGGTGCGGGTGGAGGTCAACTCCGACACCCACCAGATGGTCGTCTGGACCATGGGCGAGTCCCACCTCGAGGTGGTGCTCGACAAGTTGCGCGCCCGCCATTCCCTCGAGCTGGACAGCGAGCCGGTCAAGGTGGCGCTGCGCGAGACGTTGGCCAAGCCGGGTGCCGGGCACGGTCGCCATGTGAAGCAGTCCGGGGGCCACGGGCAGTACGCGGTGTGCGACATCGAGGTCGAGCCGCTGCCGGCGGGGTCCGGATTCGAGTTCGTCGACAAGGTGGTCGGCGGATCGGTGCCACGCCAGTTCATCCCCTCGGTCGAGAAGGGCGTGCGGGCCCAGATGGACAAGGGGGTCGCTGCCGGGTACCCGATGGTCGACCTGCGCGTGACCCTGATCGGCGGCAAGGCGCACAGCGTCGACTCCTCCGATGCCGCGTTCCAGATGGCCGGAGCCTTCGCCCTGAAGGAGGCCGCGGCAGCCGCCGGGGTGTCGATGCTCGAGCCGGTGGACGACGTACAGATCACGGTGGACGACGAGTACGTCGGCGCGATCATGGGTGACCTGTCCTCGCGGCGGGGCCGGGTGACCGGCACGACGTCGGTGGGACACGGCCGCACCCAGGTCTCGGCCGAGGTGCCGGCGATCGAGCTGACCCGCTACGCCACCGACCTGCGCAGCCTGGCCCACGGCACCGGCACGATGACCCGCACCTACGTGCGCCACGCGCCGATGCCGCAGCACCAGGCCGAGAAGGTCATCGCCAACAGCTGACGCGCGGTGATCACGGCCTTTCAGGGCCTTTCCCCCTCACCCGGGGGGAATCCGCCTGCAAGGCCGTGATCTCGGGCGAGGGTGATCGGTCAGGGCGTCAGGGACAGGCGCGCCTCGGTCTCGCCGTCGACGATCCGGCCGGTGGGTTCGAAGCCCCGGCGACGATAGAACGGCGCCGGGCTGCCCAGGCCCTCGACCCAGCTCACCAGCAGCCCCGGGTGGCCCGCCGAGCGCATCCGGGCGATCAGCTCGTCGACGGCGCGTCGGCCGATACCCCGGCGCTGGTGGCGACGATCGATCAGCAATCGCCACAGGTAGGGCAGCGGGTGCGCCGGCGTCACATCGGCGATCATCATGAACCCGGCCGCCTCACCGTCGGCCTCGATACCCCACATCACCGGTTGCAGCGGTGCCCCGTCGAGCAGTTCGGGGAACAGCGCGTCGGTGAACGAGTCGAGCATCGGTGCGACGAACCGCCGTTGCGAGTGATGGGTCGCGAGCCGTCGATAGGGCAGGTGATTCTCGGCGGTCAGGGTCACCAGCCGGACGTCGTCCGGGCGACTCAGCGGGCGATCGCGCCAGTCGCGGTACTGCTCTGCGGTCGCGCCGTAGGACATGTTGTCGGTCCACTCCCCGCGCCAGAGGAACGAGAGCCGGGTGTGCGACTCGAAGGTCAGGCCGAGGTTCTCGAGCACCCGTTGCGAGGCGACGTTGACCGGGTCGAGCTCGCCGAACAGCCGGACGACGCCCAGCCGCTCGACCAGGTCATCGGCCAACGCCCGGGCAGCTTCGGTCGCAAACCCGTTGCCCTGGAAGGGTGTAGCGAGGGTGAAGCCGATCTCGGCCACCGATCCGGTGGGGTCGAGGTGACAGCAGACATCGCCGATCACCTCGCCGTCCCGCTCGACGGCGAGCTGGGTCCACTCCCCCGGCGCGAGGTCGTCCCGCTCGTCCTGCTCGGCCAGATCCGCACGCGCCCGGTCGAGCGTGTAGGGCAGATCCCACAGCTGGTGCCGCGCGACGTCCGGATCGTTGCGGTAGGCCGAGAACACCTCGACGTCCGCCACGCGCATGATGCGCACGGTCAACCGGGACGTCCTGATCGGATAGGGCGAGACCATGACGCGAGCCTAGACGGCGTGATCGTCAGCGACTCGCTCGAGTTCGTCATCCTCGAGGTCCGCGGCCAGGGAGAGCGCCCCGTCGAGGCTGCGGGCGGGAGTGCCCAGGGAGTGCACCCTCGTCGAGAATCCGTCTGCCGGCAATCGATCAACGGCACCCTGGCGAATTGCGTCGTTGAGCGCTTGCTCGAACGACACACCACGCTGGGCCATCCGCGCACGCACGATCCGCTCGACGTCGGGATCCAGGGTCACCGTCCTTCGCATGCCCAGAAACGTAGCGCCGTCGGCATGAATGGCGAACGCCGATTCAGGGGTCATCCCGGCCAGGCCTCGGCGAGGCGCTTGCGGGTGTCGGCGAGCAGTTCGGGCAGGGCCTTGGTGCGCCCGATGATCGGCAGGAAGTTCGCGTCGCCGCCCCAGCGGGGCACGATGTGCTGGTGCAGGTGGGCGGCGATGCCGGCTCCGGCCACGGCTCCCTGGTTCATGCCCAGGTTGAAGCCCTGGCAGCCCGAGACGGCGCTCAGCACCGTCATCGCCGTCTGGGTCAGCTCGGCGACCTCGACCGTCTCGGCCGGGGTCAGGTCGGGGTACATCGACACGTGGCGGTAGGGGCAGACCATCACGTGCCCGGTGTTGTACGGGTAGAGGTTCATCACGACGTAGGCGAGCTCGCCGCGGGCGACCACGAGGCCGTCCTCGTCGCTGCGTCCGGGGGCGCGACAGAACGGGCACTGCGGGCCGGCGTCCGACGTGGCGGGCTTGTCCTCGCCGCCCAGATACGCCATGCGGTGCGGCGTCCAGAGACGCTCGAAACCGTCTTGCGACCCGGCGAGTTCCCAGGGCTGCGACCCGGGGGTCGATGCGTCCAGCGTCATGTCGTCGGCTCCTCCCGCGGCCCCGGCGTGAATCCCCGGAACTGGTCACCGAGGTAGCGCAGCACGCCCCGGTCACCGATCGCGATCCGGGCGTGATCACTGCCGGCCAGGTACAGCTCGACCGTACTGCCGTCGTCCAGCCGTGCGCTGATGCCGTACACCACGCCGTCGGGCCGGTCCTCCTCCCAGCGTTCGGTCACCGTCGCCGGCACGCTGGCCACCGCCTCGACCGGGGCGCCACGCCACCGGCGCAGCGCCCGGCCGAGCAGCGTGTACGCCAGCGCCAGCCCGGCGGCCGCACCGAGGAAGACCAGGACGACGAACCCGGCGCCGAGTTCACCACTCACGGTCGACTCACCGGCTACACCTGAACCCGGGTACGCACCGCCTCGACGATCCGGGCGATGGCCTCGTCGACCGGGACGCCGTTGTCCTGCCGGCCGTCGCGGAACCGGAACGAGACCGCACCGGCCGCGACGTCGTCCCCGCCGGCGATCAGTTGGAACGGCACCTTGGCCTTGGTGTGGTTGCGGATCTTCTTCGGGAAGCGGTCGTCGCTCTCGTCGACCTCGACCCGGATCCCTTCGGCGCGAAGGCGTGCCGCGACGTCCTGCAGGTAGGGCGCGAAGTCGGCGGCCACCGGGATGCCGACCACCTGCACCGGAGCGAGCCAGGGCGGGAAGGCGCCCGCGTAGTGCTCGGTGAGTACCCCGATGAACCGCTCGATCGACCCGAACTTCGCCGAATGGATCATCACCGGCTGCTGCCGGGTGCCGTCGGCGGCCTGGTACTCCAGCCCGAACCCGGCCGGCTGGTTGAAGTCGTACTGAATGGTCGACAGCTGCCAGGTGCGCCCGATGGCGTCCTTGGCCTGAACCGACACCTTCGGGCCGTAGAACGCCGCACCACCCGGGTCCGGGACGAGCACGAGACCCGTTTCCTGACACGCCTTCTCGAGGACGGCGGTGGCGATCACCCAGTCCTCCTCGGAGCCGACGAACTTGTCCTTGTGTTCCTCGTCCCGGGTGGACAGCTCGAGGTAGAAGTCGCTCAGCCCGAAGTCACGCAACAGGCTGAGCACGAAGTTCAGCAGGTGCTTGATCTCGTCGGGTGCCTGTTCCTTGGTGACATAGGAGTGGGAGTCGTCCTGCGCGAACCCGCGCACCCGGGTGAGCCCGTGGATGACCCCGGACTTCTCGTACCGGTAGACGTGTCCGAACTCGAACAACCGCATCGGCAGATCCCGGTAGGACCGGCCCCGGGATCGGTAGATGAGGTTGTGCATCGGGCAGTTCATGGCCTTGAGGTAGTAGTCCGCCCCCTCCATGGAGATCGGCGGGAACATGGTGTCGGCGTAGTACGGCAGGTGGCCGGAGGTCTCGAACAGACCTTCCTTGGTGATGTGGGGGGTGCCGACGTAGAGGAACCCCTCCTCGATGTGCCGCCGCCGGACGTAGTCCTCCATCTCGCGCTTCAGCACGCCACCCTTGGGGTGGAACACCGGCAGCCCGGACCCGATCTCGTCGGGGAAGCTGAACAGGTCGAGCTCGACGCCGAGCTTGCGATGGTCGCGGCGCTCGGCCTCGGCGAGCCGGTCGAGGTGGGCCTTCAGGTCCTCCTTGGTGGCCCAGGCGGTGCCGTAGATGCGCTGCAGCTGAGGGTTCTTCTCGCTGCCCCGCCAGTACGCGGCGGCGCTGCGGGTGAGCTGCCACCCGTTGGCGAGCAGCCGGGTGGTCGGCACGTGCGGCCCGCGGCACAGGTCCTTCCAGGCCACGGAGCCGTCGCGGTGCAGGTTGTCGTAGATGGTCAGCTCGCCGGCGCCGACCTCGACCGAGGCGCCGTCGTCGTCCCCGGCACCGGCTGCGCCCTTGAGACCGATCAGCTCGAGCTTGTACGGCTCGGCGGCGAGTTCGGCGCGGGCCTCCTCGTCGGTGACCACCCGCCGGCGGAAGCCCTGACCCTCCTTGACGATGCGCGCCATGGTCTTCTCCAGCGCCCGCAGGTCGTCGGGGGTGAAGGGCTGCTCGACGTCGAAGTCGTAGTAGAAGCCGTCGCGGATCGGCGGGCCGATGCCCAGGCGGGCCTGCGGATCGGCCTGCTGCACGGCCTGGGCGAGCACGTGGGCGCAGGAATGACGCAGCACCGCCAGGCCCTCGTCCTCGGTGACCAGCACCGGCTGGACGACGTCCCCCTCGGCGACCTCGTGAGCCAGGTCGCGCAGCACTCCGTTCACCCGGGCCACCACGACGGCGCGGTCCTCGAACAGCTCGGCGCAGGTGGTGCCGGCCGCCACCGTTCGCTTGTCCTCCGCAGCGGCAGCTGCGGATTCGGCGGAACGGACGACGATGGAGACCTCGGACACGACGGACCTCTCGCAGATCGGAACAGCGGCCGGGCCTCGGACGGGCCCGCGCTCGATCGTATCGGCGCCGCCGGTGAGCCTTCACCTCACTATCGGCCCACCGGGAACCGGTGTCCGTTCAGCCGCCCTGCCCGGGCGGTGGCGGCGGCTGCGGCGTCCGTTGTGCCGGTGGCTGCGGCGGGTACGGCTGCTGTGGGTATTGCGGCGGCGGATAGTTCTGCTGCTGCGGTGGGTACTGCTGCGGCGGATGGTTCGGCGGGTAGGGCATCGGCCAGGGCAGCTGCCCCTGATCCGGCAGCGCGATCACCGATGGACGACGGTTGCGACGGCGCGCCATCACCCCACCCACACCCACCGAGGCCAGGGCGAGGACGCCGACCCCCGCCCCCGCGGGCAGCAGCCAACTCGGCAGGTCCGCCGATCGTCCGGCCGACCCGGCGGGGGTCTTGTCCTGCCCGGCGGCGATCGCTGCCTGGCTCTTGTCGATGAACTGCGCGGCGTACGGGTGGCCCGGGTAGAGCTCGACCACCCTACGGAACTGGGCGAGCGCCCCGGAGTACTCCTGGCGGTAATAGGCGTCGACCGCCTGGGCGTACAGGCTGCTGGTCTGACTGGCCGCCGGGGCCACGGACTTGGTGGCGAGCTGCTCGCGTACCACGCTGACCGGCACCACGAACTCCTGACCCGCGACGGCCACACCGTCGGGTCCCACGGCTCCGGCGACGAGGACGCCCACCACGGTGCCGCGTTCGCTCAGCACGGGTCCGCCGGAGTTGCCCGGGCTCGCCGGGGCCTGGGTCTGGAAGACCGGCATGCCGTCCTTGGTGCTCTTGACCGCCGACAGCGGGCCCTGGGTGACGGTCGGCTGCAGCTGGGAGTCCAGCGACATGCCCGCCAAGAAGGTCGACGCCGCCGGGTAGCCCACGACATACAGCGTCGAGCCGGTGGTGACGTCGGCGTCGTTGCCCAACGCCAGGGTGGGCATCGCCGTCTGACCCTCGATCTTGAGCAGGGCGACGTCCTTGCCGGGGAACGGTTCCCCGACGGCCACGACCGTCGCAGGGTGCTCCTGCGGCGTCTTGGCCGCCCCGACCCCGACCTGGGCACTGACCTTCATCGTCACATCGCTGACGGCCACGTTCTTGGCCAACCAGGTGGTCATCGCCTTGCTGAGCCGGTCGAGTTGGTCGGTGGTGAACGGGGTGCTGCTGTCGGCCAGCGACTTGATGAAGCGGGCGTTCATGCCGCTGAGCGTCGTCCGGGCGAACTGGGTCTGCAGTTCAGACTTCTCCGCCTCGACCACGTGCGCCGCGGTGACGATGTAGCCGTCCGGCGTGATCACCCACCCGGTGCCGACGCTGGACAGTGCCCCGTCATCGGTGAAGATCCGCTTGCTCGACTCGAAGTAGCGGAACGGCGTCCGGACGATGTCGGCCACCACCGCCTCGATCACGGCTTCCTGACTCGCCTCGATCACGCCCGCCTGGGCCTGCTTCAGCAAGCGCTGGAAGAGGGCGTCCACCGCCTTCTGGTTCAGCTGCGGCTCGGCGACCGAGACCGTGGCGGTGTAGTCGGTCTGGATCAGTTGCACCCCCGGGAACGTCTTCGCCGCCAGCAGCGTGGCCGGGGTGGCAGGCGCCTCCGGCGACCACGAGGCCACCCCCGAAGCCGCTCCGGACGGCGCAGCCGCGCCCGACGCGCCCGGCGACGGCGTGGTCTGCGCGCCTGCCGGTGTCGCGGCGCCGAGGCCCACCACCCCGGACACGCCGATCACCGCCGACACCGCCAGCACCGCAGCGCGCCGCGAGCCGGCACGACGAGATGGCGAGGTGTTCACGGATCGTGGGGCCACAGCAGTCTCCCAGCATGCGCGGCGACAGATCGACTGCACCCTATGTCACCCATCCTGAATGACGCGTCAGGAACAATCACCCGGATCACCCTCGGTGATCAGGGGCCGCCTGGCGGCACCACCGGGAGGTCTCGCGGCGCGCCGTCCTCGATCAGCCGGCGCAACCGGGCGACATCGAGATGATCGGCGACCAGATCGGCCAGTCGGTCGAGCCGTCGCGCGCGCACCACCGCCAGATCGGTGTCCGGGGCCGGCACGAAGTCGCGGCCGGCCGTCGCCGCGACCTGCCGCAGGAACGCCCGCCGGAACCCGTTGCTCTCCAGTGCGGCGTGCCAGGTGGTGCCCCACACGCTGCCGCGGCGACAGCCGTCGAGGAACCCGATCGCGCCGGCGTCCACCCGTACCTGGCCGTGGTGGATCTCGTACCCGGTGTCGACCGTCTCGCCGAGTGCCTCGCCGCGGACCCGCCGGACCGTCTTGGCCGCCGAGAACTCCACGTCGGCGGGCAGCAGTCCCAGGCCCGCGGCCTCGCCGGTGGCGGACTCGACCCGGTCGGTGATGCTGCGGGCGAGCATCTGGTAGCCCCCGCAGATGCCGAGGATCGCCCCGCCGGACGCCGCGCGCGCTGTGAGCGCGTCCGCCAGGCCGCGCTCGTGCAGCCACGCCAGATCGGCCACCGTGGCCCGGCTGCCGGGCAGCACGACCAGGTCGGCCTCGGCCAGGGCGCCGGGGGACGTCGTCCAGCGCACCTGCACGCCGGGCTCGGCGGCGAGGGCGTCGACGTCCGTGGAGTTGGAGGTGCGCGGCAACTGGATCGCGACCACGGTCAGGATGTCCGTGCCGTGGGGCGGCCCGGCGAGCGGCGGGGCGAGGTCGAGCGATTGCGAGTCCTCGACGTCCAGCGTCAGGCCGCGCAGCCAGGGCACCACGCCGAGCACCGGTCGGCCGGTGAGCCGCTCCAGCATCGCCGGGCCGGGCTCGAGCAGCCGCGCGTCGCCGCGAAACCGGTTGATGACGAAGCCCGCGACCAGGGCCTGATCGGCCGGCTCGAGCAGGGCCACCGTGCCGAACAACGCCGCGAACACCCCGCCGCGTTCGATGTCGCCGACCACGATCACGGGGATGTCGCGCTCCCGGGCCAGCCCCAGGTTCACCAGGTCGTACGGCCGCAGGTTGATCTCCGCCGCTCCCCCGGCGCCCTCACAGATCACCACGTCGTGGCGCGCGGTCAGGTCGTCGAACGACGCCAGCACCACGCTCCGCAGATGATCCCGCCGCTGCGGGTAGCTCATCGCCGTGACCTCGCCGTCGGGACGGCCCCGCACCAGCAGGTGGCTGTGCGTCTCGCCCCCGGGCTTGAGCAGGATCGGGTTCATCGCGACCTCGGGCTCCAGCCCGCAGGCGGCGGCCTGCACCCCCTGGGCCCGGCCGATCTCGCCCCCGTCGAGGGTGACCACCGAGTTGTTGGACATGTTCTGCGCCTTGAACGGCGCCACCGAGACACCCTGTCGGTGCAGCCACCGACAGATGCCCGCCGCGAGCACGCTCTTGCCGGCATCCGAGGTGGTCCCGGCCACCAGCAGCGATCCCATCGCCCCTACTCTGCCAGCCATGTCCCTCGTGTCGCCCTCCGCCTCGACTCCCGCCCCGATGCCCGGACCCGCGGCTGCGCTGCGCACCGTCGACTACCACACCGGCGGTGAGCCGTTCCGGATCGTGCTGGACGGCGTCCCGGAGATCCCGGGCACGACCGTGCTCGACCGGCGCGCCCATGCCTCGACCCACGACGAGGTGGACGTCGTCCGGCGGTTGCTCTGCCAGGAGCCGCGCGGTCACGCCGACATGTACGGCTGCTTCCTGGTGCCGCCGAACCCGGTGGCGGACGGCGAGCCGCCGGCACACCTGGCGGTGTTGTTCTGGCACAAGGACGGCTACTCCACGGCGTGCGGGCACGGCACGATCGCGCTCGGGGCCTGGGCGGTGCACTCGGGTCTGGTGGCCGCGGAGCCGGACGGCGAGACCGAGGTGCGCATCGACGTCCCGTCGGGGCGGGTGGTCGCCCGGGTGCAGTGCACCGGGGGCCGGGTCAGTGCGGTGACGTTCCGCAACGTGCCGTCCTGGGTGGTCGCCCGCTCGGTGCCGCTGCGGACGTCGCGCGGCCACGTCACGGTCGACGTCGCCTACGGCGGGGCGATCTACGCCACGCTGCCCGCGGCTGCGGTGGGGCTGGCGGTCACCCCCGAGCACTACGGCGAGTTGATCGCGATCGGGCGTGAGATCAAGTGGGCGTTGAACGAGCACGAGGTGGCCCGGCACCCGGAGGATGCACGCCTGTCGGGCATCTACGGGACGATCCTGGTCGACGACCTCGGCGAGCTGGAAACCGGCCCCCATCAACGGAATGTGACGGTGTTCGCCGACGGCGAGGTGGACCGCTCACCCTGCGGGTCGGGCACCTCGGCCCGGCTGGCGCTGCTCGCCGCCGAGGGTCGCGTGGGCGGTGATCGGGTGCTGACCCACGACTCGATCGTGGGATCGCGGTTCATCGGCCGGGTGGTGTCGAGCGGGCACGACGGGACGCGGCAGGTCGTCGTCCCCGAGGTCACCGGGACGGCGTTCCGCACCGGCGAGCACAGCTTCGTGCTCGATCCGGACGACGACCTCGAGACGGGCTTCGTGTTGCGGTGATGAGCCTCGCGTCGACGATCGGGCCGGTCAGATCTTGACGCCGACCCCGCACAGGGCACGCAGCGCCAGCGGTTCGCCGGAGGGGTTGCGCCACTGGGTGATGTCCGCGAGGGGCTCGGTCAGCTCGAAGCCCGCGAACAGCGCCGCCACCTCGGCCCGGCTGCGGACGAACAGCGAGGCGGGCGAGTTCTCGTACATCGCCTCGGCCACCGCGACGGTGCGCGGGTCGCTGCCGTCGAGGCTCACGGCCGAGATCGCCAGGCAACTGCCGACCGGGACGGCGTCCCGCAGGCGGGCGACCAGGGCGGGCGCCTCATCGATGCCGACGAAGTGCAACACGGCCACGAAGAGCAGCCCCACCGGCCGGTCGAAATCGATCAGACGACGCAGCTCGACATCGGCCAGGATCGCCGCCGGGTCGCGGACGTCGTGCGCGAACGTCATCGTGCCGTTGGCGGTGCTCAGCAGCGCCCGGTTGTGCGCCAGGGCCACCGCGTCGTTGTCGAGGTAGGCCACCCTGACGCCGTCGTCCAGCGCTCGGGCGAGTTCGTGGACACTGGGCGACGTCGGGATGCCGGCCCCGATGTCGATCAGCTGACGCACACCACGTTCGCCGACGATCACCTCGATCGCCCGGCGCAGGAACCCTCGGTTCGCCTGCGCCAGGTCACGCATGTACGGGGCGACCTCCAGCAGCCGTTCGGCGGCCTGCCGATCGATCTCGTAGTTGTCCTTGCCCCCGAGCAGGTAGTCGTACAGCCGCGCGGCGCTCACCTGGCTGGTGTCGATCGACAGGGCGTGGCCTGCCTCCACGTTGGTCATTGGCAGCCCCCGATGAGATGTCGATGCAACGAGCACGACGAGCCCAGAATTGTGCCCCCACGATCTGGACACCGCACATCATGACAAAGAGTGATCGGAGGTACCAGACCTGTGAGCAATCAGTTGCCGATCGAGTGCACTCGATCGAGTAGTGCGCGGTAGCCCTGCAGCGTGGTGCGCAGGTCCTCGGTCGACGGCGTCCCGGTGCTCCAGGTGCCGCCCAGATCGCCTCGACGAGTCAGCAGGGCACGGCAGGCGCGGTCCACCGCCTCGGACACCAGGCCGTCCGCCTGCTGGACAGCGACCCGTGGATCGTCGACGAAGGTGGCCTGGATCTCGTGCCAGCGAGCGGTGAGGTCGTCCGCATCGGTCGTCGGCGGCAGCGGGCCGGCCTGGGTCTGGGCCGCCAAGTCGGTCTGCCCGGTGGGGTCGGTCTGCACGGTGGGGTCGGTCTGCACGGTGGGGTCAGTGTGCACGGCAGGGTCTGTCTGAGCACCAGTGGCAGGCGCCGTGGGCGGGACGGGCGGCGCTCCCTCGGCAGTCATCCGCTCGTTGGCCACCTGTTCGGCGGTCATCCGCTCGTTGGTCAGCGGTTCGGGTGTCCGCTCGGTGCCTGCCCGCTCGATCGCTTCCTGGTCTGTCATCGTCGACCCTCCTTGTCTGGCGCGCTCTCATAGCGCGATCCGGTGGCCACGGCCTCGTGGCCGGACACCTGCGGTTGCAGCAGACCGTCGAACAGCGAGCGGTAGCGCAACAGGGCTTCGCGCAAGTCCTCGGTGCTCGCCTGCCGGTCGAGATTGCGCACGTGGATCCGATGCGCGATGCGGTAGTCCTCGACCATCTGCGGATGATCGACCGAGACCAGGTCCGCCTGCTCCTCGAAGTCCGTCACGGGATACCCGCGCTGTTCCATGACCTCGGTGAGGAGCTGCTCGGCCTCGTCGACGGCTTCTGCCGGTCGATCGACGAACCGTTCCTGCGTCGAACGCCACCGCTGCGCATACGACAACCGTTCGGGTTCGGACAACGAGATGATGTGCAACTCGTCATGGCGCTTGGCGCGGCCGACGAGCTCCGCTTCGCCGCCCCGGATCCCCGAGGCCTCGACGGCCCGGTTGTACTCGGGGCCGAATCGCTCACGCAGGCCGGCGCTGCGCCGGCGGGCGAGCAGCATCAACACCATCGCCACCAGAACCACCAACGCCACGACGGCGATCCACGTCCAGGTATTCATCGGATCCTCCTGACCCTCGAACCTCAACGGTCAGGGCGATACCCCGGGGTGGTGACGCGAAACCTCTCGACTCCCGGTGATCACCACCGAGGCGACCCCTGGACGCCGTGCTCGGCTGATATGGACTGGCCTCCTGTCAAGGGGCGTGCGGCATTGCCTCGTCGGGATCCTGTTGGTTCGTGAACGGGGTTGGGGGTGATGAGCGGGCCGGTGGGAGTTCCGGTCAGGGTCGGTCGCCGACGCACGGTCGAGGCTGATATGCGCGGGTTGGTTACCTGCATGACCGGGTGTTCGTCGGGAACGGATCACGTGTCAGGATCGGGCGTGGCCCGGGGGTCCCGGTTGGGTCCGGGATCGGGTTGCCCATAGCGAGCTCGTGCATCGTCTCGCGCTGCCGTGCCGGGTTCTCCCCACCGGCCCTGTTCGTGGTGGCACCGGTGTCGGCCTCTCGGGATGTGAGCCGTGCCGATGGCCTGTCAGCTGTCCATGGTGGCCAGGCTCCAGCACCAGCCGGAGAGCTCGCGGGCGACCGCGATCAGATGATCGGCGACCGCTTGTTCCGGGCGCTCATGGTGACCCAGCGGTGCCGCAACCGGCGGTCGGCGGCCTCGCCCCGGGCTGTACTGCCGGGCGACAGGCGGTTGCGTCGGGCAGTCAGAACCTTGCCCGGGGAACGCAGCGGCCGGCCGTGGTGCCAGGCTGCCTCGACGAGCAACCGGCGGGCGTGGCTGTTGCCGGTCTTGGTGGATCGATCCTCGAGAGCGGCTCGTCCCGGAGGACGATTCACCGGGGCACCAGGCCAACCGTAGGCGCGATGCTCGGCGCCGGTGAACCTCTCCCAGTCACCGATCTCCACAGCGAGCCCGAGGCCGGTCGGATCGGCGATCCCACGGATCGCCGAAAGCCTGGACACGATCGGCTGCCATCGTGGTGACGCGGCCGTTTCGGCGATCTGCCGGTCGAGCCGGTCACGGCGCGCGGTGAGCGTCAGCACAGCGTCGTAGGCCTCGACGAACGCTGTCCTGGTCCCGGCGAGCTCGGCGGGCAGGTCGAGCTGCTGACGACGCAGCCACCGGTCATGCTCGCCAGTCCACGCGTTCCCGCCGGAGTAGACGATCCCATGCCGCAGCAGGAGTTTCGACAGGCGGTGCTGGGCGCGCATCAGGTCCGCCCCGACGGCCTCCCGTGCCCGGACCAGGTCCTGGGCGTCTTCCTCGGCGATCGTCGGGACCCTGATCCCCAGACCTCACCGATGTGCAGAAGCCGCGCCAACCGGCGGGCGTCCCGCCGATCGGTCTTGACCCGATCCCCCGGCGTGCCCGAGCCTGGACGGCGCCACCACCTCGCACCGCACCCCCGGCCGCGGCGAACGCCGGGCCAGACCGAACCCGGTCGGGCCGGCCCTCATAGGTGACCGCGACCGGTCCCGGCAGCCGGGCAACCCCAGTCCAGCACCACCTCGTTCGCCGGGACCAGCCGCTCACTGAACACCTGCCCGGTCGACCCACAGTCGACCGCCTCGGCGACCACCGATCGGGAGTGACATCCAGGCCAACAGTCGCACGCTCGACGAACATCCGGCGCCTCCCTGCCACGTGCGGCGCCACCACGACGCACCATCCGCGTCACGGCGGGCGACCCGCGTCCAAGTGCCGCGGCAGGCGCCGGATGCCGACAACCTCCGGTACGTCACACCACCGGCGTCATCTGATCGTGGCAGCCCTCCGCGTGTCGGTCACCGGGTCAAGGCACGCCTCCCGCCTGACCCTCGAACCTCAACGGTCAGGGGCGATACCCCAGGGTGGGGACGCGAAACCTCTCGACTCCCGGTGATCACCACCGAGGCGACCCCTGGACGCCGTGCTCGGCTAGGGTGGCGCGGGCTCGGGCAGACCGGGTGGCAGACCGGCCGCGGGCCACGCCGGCCACGGGACCACGGGAGCGGAGATGAAGCAGGACGGGATCATCCACGCCGAGCTGAGCGGGTTGATCGCTCGGTTGGGACACACCGACAAGGTGGTGGTGGCCGACCGAGGTCTGCCGTTGCCGCGCGCGCTGCCGGTGGTCGACCTGGCTTTGGTGCCCGGCATCCTCGACTTCCGCACGGTGCTGGACGCCTTGCTCGAAGAGATCGTGGTCGAGGCGCACCTGGTGGCCACCGAGGCCGGTGGCGGCCCGGTGGCCCAGTGGCTGCAGGAGCGCTCCGATCGACTGGGCCGGCTCAAGGCCGTGCCCCACGAGGAGTTCAAACTCGCCCTGCCCGACACCCTGTTCGCCATCCGGACCGGTGAGCAGACCCCCTACGCCAACGTGGTGCTGCGCTGCGGCGTCCCGTTCTGAACGCTGTTCACCACCGCTCGGGCGGCAAGCCGCGCATGGCAACCTCCATGACGGCCTTCCAGATGGGGGCCGCGATGCTCGCCCCGAAGACGGTGGCGTAGTAGCGACCGTTGACCGTGATGTCGGTCAGCCGACGCCGCACCACGGAACCGCGGACGACCCGGCCCGGATCACCCACCCACACCGCGGTGGCTCGTTGCGCGGTGTACCCGACGAACCAGGTGTCGTACGGCCCGTCCGTGGTGCCGGTCTTGCCCGCCGAGGGCCACGGGTGCAACGGCCCCACCGCCGCGGCCGTGCCCGTTGTCAGCACGCGGGACAGCGCGGCGTCGACGCCCGCCACGACCGGCGGGGGGAGCACCTGGCGACACGCCGGGGCCGAGCTGACCAGGGTCGTGGGCGGACTGTCCAGGGTGGCCGCACGAACCACCGAGCGAATCGGCTGCGGCACGCAGTACCG
Source organism: Kineosporiaceae bacterium (assembly GCA_046330955.1). GTDB lineage: Bacteria > Actinomycetota > Actinomycetes > Actinomycetales > Kineosporiaceae > JADJPO01. The sequence continues at coordinate 44,518 of JAXLRT010000031.1, forward strand.
GCCGTGGGCGGCGAACCCGGCATAGGCGGCCGCCATCGTCAGCGGCGCGATGTTCTCGACACCCAAGGTGAGAGACGGTAGGCAGGTGGGCAGTGCGACGCTCGGCGTCGCCGCGTCGCAGACGTTCTCCGGTGCAGCCAGATGGACGCCGAGCGCCTCGGCCGTCGCGGCGACGGAGCAGAGGTCGAGCCGGGACTCCATGTCGACATAGGCGACATTGACCGACTTCGCGGTCGCCGCACTCACCGACATCGGTCCGGTCTCCCGTCCCTCGGAGTTACCCGGGGTGTAGGGCGTCGAGCCGACCAGCGGCTGCCCGCAGGCGGTGAAGCGGGAGAATGGGAACGACCGGCGGGTCGCGTCGACCCTGTCGTTCAGGCCGTGTCCGGCGGCCAACCACGCGGCCAGGGTGAACGGCTTGAACGACGACCCGGTCTGAAATCCTCGGGAGCCCCCCAGCTCGAAGTCCGTGGCGTAGTTGACCGTCGTGCCACCCGCCCCTGCCGTCGTGGAGTAGGCGCGGTCCTCCGCCATCGACAGCACGGCACCGGTGCCGGGTTCGACGGTCACGGCCGTCGTGGCCAGGCCGCTGGGATCGGTGGCGGGCAGGGCAGTGGCGACGGCATGGACGGCGCTGGCCTGGGTACGCCGGTCCAGCGTCGTCCGAATCACCAGACCGCCTGTCAGCAGGGCATTCTCGCGCTCGGCGGGGGTCGCTCCGAGCGCGGCATAGGCCGGATCGGTCGCGATGGACCGCACGACGTACTCACAGAAGAAGCCGTCCGCCCCGGCGGGGTCGCATCCGTTCGGCACTGGCCGCCCGGTGACGGTGACCGGTGCCCGCAAGGCCGCTGCCTCCTGAGCAGCAGTGATCATCTTCTGATCGAGCATCGCCCGGAGCACGACGTTGCGCCGGGAGCGCGCGGCCAGCGGATGGAGCACCGGGTCATCTGCCGAGGGCTCGTGCACCATCCCGGCCAGCAAGGCAGCCTGTGGCAGGTCGAGGTGCGCGGCGGACACACCGAAGTAGCGCAACGCGGCCGCCTGCACCCCGTAGGTCTGCTGATCGAAGTAGACGATGTTCAGGTATCCCTCGAGCAGCTGCGCCTTGCTGAAGCGCCGCTCCAGAGCGATCGCCAGTCGTAGTTCCCGCACCTTGCGCGCTGCGGTGTCGGCGGTCGCGGCTCGGATTGCCGCCGCGTCGCCGGCAGCGACCGCTTGTTCGAGCAACAGATTCTTGGCGTACTGCTGGGTGATGGTCGAGCCACCCTGGACGGCGCCTCCGACGGCGTCGTGGGCGGCGGCGCGCAGCAGCCCCTGAGGGTCCACGGCGCCGTGCCGGAAGTACCGGCTGTCCTCGATGGCGACGATGGCGTTCTGCACCAGGTGCGACATCTGCGAGAGCGGAACCTGCATGCGGTTCTCGCGGTAGAAGTAGGCGATGGGTGTGCCGTCGGCGGCCACCATCACCGATGTCCGCGGCACCGTCGGTGGGATCGAGGCCACCGCCGTGCCGGACAGCATGTCGACGCCCACGGTGGCTGCCTCGCCGACGCCCGCGGTGATCGGCAGACCGAGTCCCGAGGCCAGGACCCCGACGATCATGGACGTCGCCGTGAACGCCGCCCACAGCGTGCCGAGTCGCCGGTGTCGCGCCCGATCGATCCTCAGCGCCTTCATCGTCCATCCCTTCGCCTCCGCTGCGGCGCCCGTCAGGCAGTGCAGATGTTCGTGGCCGCGGTCCGGCCGATGAGTGGTGCTGTCGCGGACGATCCGGTGGCTCGTGCGGTGGCCGTGACCTTGATCGGCGCGTCGTCCCGCAGCGCCGTCCAGAGCCGAGCCGCGGACGTCGTCCAGATCAGGCGATTGTGATCAGCCGGGTCGGGCGCCGTGGGTACGGTGACGAAACGGATCCTGGCGAGCCCGATGTGGGCGAGGTCGGAGGCGAAGCTGGTCAGCGTGGACAGGTCGGCGAGCTGCGGGTCCATGGTGAGGGCACGGGCCGATGCGCTCAGCACCCGGTACAAGCGCAGCGGGTTCGTCAGCACCCCGGCGCTGGTCGCCTGCTGCAGCACCGAGGACAGGAATGCCTGCTGCCGGCTGATGCGCCCCAGGTCCGAGCCATCGCCCAGGACGTAGCGCTCCCGCACATAGGCCAGAGCCGTCGTCCCGTCGACGGTGCTTCGCCCGGCCGGCAATCGGATCCCGTGCCGGAGGTCGTTCACCGCACGGGGCAAGCAGATCGGAACCGAGCCCAGGGCATCGACGACCTCCTTGAAGCCGGCGAAGTCGACCACCACGTAGTGATCGATGCGCAGGTGAGTCAGGGATTCGACCGACTTGACGGCACAGGCCGCACCTCCGGTGGTGTAGGCGTCGTTGAACATCCGCACCGAGCCGGCGACCGTCGTCCCGGACGACGTGGTGCAGGTCGGGAGGGCCACCATCGAGTCCCGTGGGATGCTCACGGCCACGGCCCGGCTGCGATCGGCCGACAGGTGGAGCAGGATCGCCGTGTCCGACCGGGCGCCGTTGTTCGCGCCACCGATGAAGCCGTTCGCACCGGCACGGGAGTCCGAACCCAACACCAGGACGTCGATCGGCCCTGCTCGACCCGATGCGCCCAGGCCGGCCGCGGTGGGGCGGTCGGCGCCCAGGAGCGGGCCGATGTCCTGGGTGCGGATACTGCCGTGCAGCTGATGCGCGGCGACGGCCGTCAGGGTGGCGCCCGCGGTACCCAGGATGGCCAGGACGGCCACGCCTGACAGCAGGATCCGGCGTCGCCGGACACGGTCGAGGGGCTGACGAGCTGCGGTGCGGCTCCGGGTCATGGTGGTCGTCCTTCCTGGGGTCCGGGTCAGGTCATCGCAGCCCAGATGGCGTCGGCGATCACCTGATGGCCGGCGGCATTCGGGTGATCGCCATCCGATGCGAGCAGCCGGGTGCAGTCACGCCGTCCGTCGGCACCCTTGAACGCCCGGCGCAGGTCGACATAGGTCGCCGAGCTCCGCGCCGCCGTGTCGGCGATGACGGAATTGACCGCGATGGTGAGTTCGTCGCTGGCTGCGACATAGTCGGCTCCCCTGGCCCGAGCGACCCGGCCGTCCAGGAACACGTTCCAGTAGCCCGCCACGACGACTCGGGCGTCCGGTGCCCGAACGGCGAGCTGGGTCAGGATCCGCGTCAGGTGCCGGTGCAGGGCCAGCAGCTCGTCCCTCTGACAGGTCACGGGACGGCACTCGTCGTCCAGCAGTCGCCCCGGGTCGAAGTCGTTGGCCCCGACGGTGAGGATCACCAGGTTCGCCCTCGAGAGCCGGCCACGGACCTGCGGGTCCTCCAGCTGCTCGAGCAGGTCGGCACTGGTCTGCCCGGATCGAGCGAGATTCGACACCACGTCGCCGCCCGCGTGCGCGCCCGCTCGGCGACCCACCAGGGTCACGTACGAGGTGCAGGAGCAGCCGGACCCCGCGGCCACCGAGTCACCGAGACCCACGACCCGCAACGCCGCCATCGGCGTCGTGGTCGGGGCCGCTGCACCCGACGGCGTCGGCGAGGGCAGAGCCCCGGCACCGGAGGTGCCCGCTCCGATCGAGGCACGGCCGAGCGGCGGGCGAGCCGTGGCCCTCGACGATCCGTTCGGAGCGGGCCGGCCCGAGGGTCGCGTGTCCGGGAGCAGCAGGATGATCAGGACCACGAGGGCGAGCACCACGGGAGGGACGCCTCGGCCGACGTTCCCGCCCTTGCGATCGGGCTCGGCCGTGACCGCCCGGACCCCGGAACCTCTCGGTGTCATGGGTGTCATCGGTGTCATCGGTGACCGTCCATCAGGTAGTCACGGCGAACCCGGGCGCATTGGCTCCGAGCCAAGCCAGGCTGTCGGGCAGCAGGCCCTGCCACACACCCGTGCGATGTCCCGCGTTCTGCAGGATGGTGGCCGCGACAGCCAACGGTGATCGGGTGGCCTGGAGGAATGCGGCGCTGGATTGATAGGACACCGGGTCGGCGTGGGAGGTTTCGAGCCAGAGGGCCACCGGAGGCGGCGTCCGCCTGGCCAGGCTGACCAGGTCGTAGCGGGCCGCCTGTGCGCCGGCGACCGGGAACGGTCGGTAGGCAAAGCCGAACTCGGGACGGAAGTACCCGCCCATCACGATGGCCGCCGAGTACTGGGCAGGGTGCAGCATCGCCGACATCGCCGCACACCAGCCGCCGGAGGACAGTCCGATGGTGGCCCAGGAACCACGGTCGACAGCCACCCGGAAGGTGTGACTCACCCAGTTGGGCACATCCTCGGTGAGCCAGGTCTCGACTTGGGGCGAACCCGCTGGACCGTTGACGCATTCGGTGTCGGCGCCCGCAGGAAACTCCACCTGAGGCGAGACGATCAGGGCGGCCCGGATCTTGTGGGCGGCAATGGCCGTCGTCATGGTGCCGCCCAGATTCATCGTTCGGATCCACTGGGCCGGCGAGCTGGGATACCCCTGGAACGTCTCCAGCACCGGATACCGCGTCGTGTCACCGGACCGGAGGTAGCCAGGGGGCAGCTGCACCATCACCTCGCCCTTCAGACGGCTCAACCGGCCGACGACGGTGTAATCGATCACACCGGTGCTGCTCACCCGGCCCGTGGGTAGCGGCGGCAGCACGGAGGCGGCCGTCGCTGCCCTCCCGACAACCGTGCGGTGTGCTGCGCCCTGGGCCGTCTCCCCTCGTCTGAGGGTGGTTACCGAGGCCTTGCCTCCCAGCGCCCCTCGCAGGTCGGTCCAGTCCGCGAAGAACAGGAATTGGGCATTCAGCAGGGTCGCGGCGCTCAGCAGCACCAGCAGGTTGACGCCGAGCAGCAACCCGCTGCGGCCCAGGATGCGCCGGAAGCCACTGCGGGCCAGCCGCGGCCAGAGGATGATCACGGCCACGAAGCCGACGATGGTCGAGGTCACGACCAGCGACACGAACACCGACCCCGTGAGCGACATCGCCACCGCCTTCGGCTGAGAGACGAACTCCGACGCCGTGCCTCAGGAGACCGTTTGCTCGGAGACCGTTCGCCGGCGAGGCGAGCGTGCACGCCGGAACTGCGCAGCGGCCGAGAATGATCTGTGCGCCAGCTGTGCCTTTTGCCCGAGAGGTTGCCGCCCATCGAACGTCGGTCAGGGGTCTGCGCTGGGTCGGACAACGCCAAGGCCGGTTCCGATGATTCAGAAACCGGCCTGTGACCTGCGGATTCGTGGTGGGCGATACTGGGATCGAACCAGTGACCTCCTCGGTGTGAACGAGGCGCTCTCCCGCTGAGCTAATCGCCCGTGGTGCTGCTCCGCGATCGTAGCGAACGGACGCCGTCCGCCACCAATCAGATCCGTCCCCAATCTGCCGCGGGCGAGTCAGCCCCAGTCGCTGTACTCCTCCAGCCCGGGCAGCGGCGGGACGATGCTCCCGGGGATCCAGCCCGGCAGCCCGATGAACCGTGCGGTCAGGTACAACACCAGCCCGACGAACGCGGCCGTGGCGAGCCCGACCGCCAACCGCACGTACCAGGGCTGACGCCCCATCCAGGCGGTCCAGGCATGGACCTGAACCCGGACGACGTCGAGCAGCCGCCGGGCCCACGCGAACTCGGATCCCAAGATCAGCAACCCGAGGATCACCACGAACCACCCAGGCCCGGGGAACGGCACCATCAGTAGTCCGAGGACCACCACCGCCGCCCCAACGACCCCAACCGTCACTCTGTATGCATGACCGATGACTGGCTGTGATTTCACCTGATCTCGGGCATACCGTACTCGCCGGAACACGCTGGACAGTTTTTGCCCGCCAGAGGAGGGACGCGCCGTCGTATCAGGACCCACGGAGGCACCAAGAGTGGAATGCTGTTCATCGCGAGACGGTTCGACAGGCACGCTTTCACTGTAAGTCGCAGCATCAGGTTTCATCGGATGAGGCGAAGGGAACGCTGCCGGCGTCGGGCCGACTGGGGGCCGAACCGAGATCGAGGAGCAGCATGCACCCGCACGTGGACGTCGAGGCGTCGGTCCATCTACGCCTGGTCGTCGCTGACGCCGACGCGGTGCCGCTGCCCGTCAGCCTTCGGTACAGCGCCGCCGACCCCTACGCCGTTCGCGCGGTGTTCTCCGGCGACGGCATGGAGGTCGAGTGGGTCTTCGCCCGCGACCTGCTGCGCACCGGACTCGTCTCCCCCGTCGGCGACGGCGACGTCCATGTCTGGCCCTCCTGGGGTACCGGGCGTGAGTTGCTGATGATCTCGCTGACCTCCCCCGACGGTCAGGCCGTGCTCGAGGCCGCGGCGGACGACGTCCGCGCCTTCCTCGACCGCACCGCCGCCGTGGTGCCGGACGGCGAGGAGAGTGCTCACCTCGACCTCGAGTCCACCCTCGCTCGACTGCTCTCCTGACAGCTCCGCCCGCGCTTCGCGTCCCGATTCCCCAGCAGTGGGGGTCGGGACGTTACTCGTTCACTGCCGCGAGTGCCGAGGATCAGGGATCCATGCCCTTGGCGGCATAGCGCTCGAACAGTTCCACGGCCGAGCGTCCCAACGCGCTGCCCGGTACCGGGCGCCCGTCCAGGGTCTGCACCTGCTGCACGTTGCGGG
>JAXLRT010000032.1:0-50970 GCA_046330955.1 Kineosporiaceae bacterium
GGCCCCGGCTCCCCATGCCAGGAACAGGTCCAGCACCGAGGGGTCGAAGGTGAGCCGGAAGGTCTGGCTGAGCCGGGCATCACGATCCACGCGGTAGAGGTCCAGGCAGTGCCGCACCAGATCGTCCAGGTGTCGGTGCCGAATCGGGACGCCCTTGGGCAGCCCCGTCGATCCCGAGGTGAACAGGATGTAGGCCACGTCGTCCGGGCCGGGCTCGCGATCGGAGGCCGGATCGATCGCCGGACCGCCGCACCGCAGCGTCTCCTCGAGCCACGCTCGACCGAACCGCAGCACCGCGCGCCCGATCGCCGCACCGACAGGCTGGTCCCGCTCGGCGATCAGGCCGTCCAGCCCCGCCAACTCGGCCACCAGCGCCAGCCGCTGCTCGGGGTAGTGGGCATCGAGCGGGACGACGACGCCGCCGCAGCGCAGGATGGCCAGGTAGGCGGCGTACGCCGTCAGGCTGCGCGCCGCCAGCAGTCCGACGCGCGGACGCGCGGGCAGGGACCGGACGACGCGCGCCGCGATCGCCCGGGACAGGCGGTCGAGTTCCAGGTAGGTCGAGGGATGGTCCTCGACCACCAGCGCAACCCGGTCCGGGAACCGCTCCACCGCGTCGGTGAACCAGGTGTGCAGCACGGCGACCCCCTAGGACGGCGCCGGGCCGTAGGCAGCCACGATGGCGTCGGCGAACTCCTCGAAGCTGTCGCCCAGCGGCGACACGATCGGGGTCGACCCGGCCGCACGGAACGCCGCCATCCGATCCTGGATGTAGTCGGCCGTACCGATCATGCACAGGTCGGCGGCGTCCACCTCGCCGTAGGCCTCCATCACGTACCGGTAGTGCGGGATCAGGCGATAGGCACGAACCGTCTGGGAGAACTGTTCGAGGGCCTTGCCGGCGTTCACCCCCGTGTAGGTGGGCAGCAGGCTGATCACCTGGAAGTCGGCCGGATCCTTGCCGAAGTCGGCGCAGGCCCGCTCCACGATCGGGGTGACCCGCTCGGCGATGTACCGCGGGGTGCACAACCAGAGCACCAGACCCTCGCAGAACTCGACCGCCAACCGGATCATGTGGGGGCGCAGGCCGGCCAGGACCAGCGGGGTGGTGGTGCGGGTCCCGACGTAGTGCATCCGCGCCGTGAAGTACTGGCCCTCACTCATCACGGTGCCGGTGTCGATCAACCCGGTGACGATCTTCAGGTACTCCCGCATCACCGCGATGGGCGGGCCCTGGCGCAGTCCGAGTACGTACTCGTTGATGAACTGGTGGCTGTAGCCGAGCCCCAGGATGAACCGGCCGCCGGACAGATCCGCCAGGCTCAGCGCGGCCTGGGCCATGGACGCGGGGTGGCGGGTGTACACCGGCAGGACGGCGGTGCCGACGGTGGCGGACGGCGCGTGGGTCAGATAGGCCGCGGCCACCACGAGGGAATCCCGTTGATCCGGTTGCTGTTCCAGCCAGATCTGGTCGACGCCGAGGCTCTCGGCGATCTCGGCCCGGCCGGTCAGTTCCTCGACCAGCCCGAAGCGTGGGGAGATGACGATGGGCCGTTCTGCGGGCTTCATCTCGGCTCGTCCTCTCGTTGTCGTCGACCGCGGATCGGTTCCCCGGCCAGAGCTGGTTGGCGTGGTCAGAACTGGCTGAGCGTCCCGTTGACCTGCTGATGCCGCTCTGCGGCGCGGAAGGCGACCAGGCCCAGCGCCAGCCACGCGGTCGAGGTGACCGCCGCGGCCACCACCTCGACCAGCAGCGGTGCCAGGGGTCGCGCGTCGAGCGTGAGGTGGCGGATCAGGTCCAACGCCCAGGTGCCGGGCACCAGGTAGGTCGGCCAGCGCGCGGCGTCCGGCAACAGGGTGAGCGGGAACATCACCCCCGAGAACACGACGAAGAACATCGTGGTCACCTCGACCAGGATGTCGGCCTGCCGCAGGGTGAGCAGGGCCGCCGCGACCAGGTAACCGAAACCGCAGTTGCCGATCACCAGCGCCAGCGCGGCCGGTAGGCAGAGCAGGACGCCGAGCGGCGCGAAGGTGGCGTTCAGTGCGGCGATCGCGATGGCGATGAGCACGATTCCCGCCGCACCACCGAACATGGTGCCGGTCAGCACGGCGCCGACCACGTAGACGTGCCGCGGGGCGGGAGTGCTCCAGGAGTGCTCCATCACGCCGGTGACCCGGTCGGCGTCCAGGGTGTTGTACACGCTGGTCACCGCTCCCACCGTGAGCGCCGCCGCGAGCACCCCGGTGCCGATCCAGCCGCCGAGATCGCCGGTTCCGGTCTCGCGCTCCAGGCCGAACGACTGGTTCCCGACGACGAAGGCGCTGCCGAGCAACAGGGTGGGCAGGGCGAGCTGGTAGAGCGGGGTGAGCAGCACGGTGTTCACCATGCTCACCGGGTAGCGCCGCTGGACCTGCCATTCCCGACGGACGACGGCGGCCCACTGCCGGATCAAAACTGCCCCAGCCGACCGCTGCGCCGCACCGCGCGCAGTGCGACGTCCAGCATCACCAGCGCCAGCAGGCCGAACCCGAGTCCGGTCCCCAGCAGCAGCAGCGACCGAGACCACACCGACCGGGCATCCATCAGGCCGAGCATCGCCCCGCGCAGCGTGTCCAGGATCACCGTGACGGGCAGGGCATGACTCACCGGGTGCAGCCAACTCGGCAGCACGGCAACGGGATAGGTGATGCCGCACAGCAGCCCGATCAACCCCCGCAGCACGCCGTTGAACCCGGCGGAGTCGCGGACCCACATGACGAGCACGTTCACCAGCCCGCCCAGGGCGAACAGGACCGGCATCGAGGCCACCATGATGGCGATACCGCTGAGCAGTTCCGAGACCCCCAGCGGGACGCCGAACACCAGGCGCAGCATCAGTCCCACCGCCGCGAACTCCAGCGCGGTCGGGATCAGATACGCCAGGCTCGGACCGTAGAGCAACGTGAAACGTGAGACGGGCGTGAGGAACAGGCTCTCCAGCGACCCCTGCATCCGCTCGGCGCGCAGGGCCGCTCCCGGCCCCCAGATCATCGTGGTCACCCACATGTAGACCGCCCAGCCGAGGTAGATGAACCCCGCGAGACTGTCGGTGCCCGAGCGCTGCGCGAACGCCGCTGAGGCCGCCGGATCGTTGCCCTCGAAACCCTGGGCCTGCGCCCAATAGGCCAGGGGCATCAGGATCGTCTCCAGCAGGAGCATCACGGTGTTGGGCCAGTACCGCAGCATCACCAGGGACTCCTTGCGCACCGTGGCGATCAGGGCCACGGCCTCACGAGGTGTCGGCATCGGCGTTCAGCCTCCTCCCGGTGAGGGTGAGGAAGACGTCCTTGAGGCTGACCGATTCGTTCTCCACCCGCAGCACGTCCACCTGGTGCCGCTGTGCCACGCTGATCAGTCGCGGCACCAATTCGTCGCCGCCCGAGCCCATCAGCGTCAGGACGACGGTGCCGCCGGCCTCGGTGACCACGCCCTCCACCGTCGTCCTCGCCGCCTCGCCCAGCTCGCGCAACGCCCGCTCCAACTGGCCGGGCGAGTCCACCCGCACGTGCGCGTGCACCACGCGGCTGGCCCCGACCGCGCGCTTCAGCTCCGCCGGGGTGCCCTCGCCGGCCAGCCGGCCGGCGTCGATGATGCCGACCCGGGTGGCGAGCATGTCGGCCTCGGCCATGTCGTGCGTGGTCAGCAGGATGGTGTGGCCCGCCTCCCGGAATCGCAGGATGTGCTCCTGCATGCCCTGTGCGGCACGGGGATCGAGGCCGCTGGACGGCTCGTCGAGCAGCAGCACCCGCGGCCGGTTGAGCAGGGCTCGAGCCAGCACCAGTCGCTGCCGCAATCCCGTCGACCAGGTCTCGATGTGCTCATCGGCCCGGTCCGCGATGTCCAGCAGCTCGAGCACCTGCTCGATCCGGCCGCGGGCGCGACGACGGGATTGGCCGTGGAGCGCGGCGAAGTACTCGAGGTTCTGCCGGGCGGTGAGTTTCCAGTAGACGCTGCGATCGCCGCCGAGGGCCACGCCGAGCAGTGCCCGGGTCTCGCGGCGGTGGGTTGCGGAGTCCAGGCCGCACACCCGCACCTGACCCGAGGTGGGCTCGAGCAGCGTGGCGATCATCCGCACCGTGGTCGACTTGCCGGCACCGTTCGGGCCGAGCAGGGCGTAGACCTGGCCCGCACCGATGGTGAGGTTCAGGCGGTCGACGGAGGGGAGCACCGGCCCGTGGGTCCCCCGGCGGCGGGGGTACACCTTGGTGACGTCGATGAGTTCGATGGCCGGCTGCGCGTCGGCGTCCCCGATCCAGGCCTGCGGCTGGGTGCTAGCAGAGAGCACGGCGGATCACCTCGAGGATCATCCCCTGGGCCGTGGCCGAGGGGAAGTGGCCTCCCGGGATCACGACCGAGGCGAACGGGCCGCGCGTGATCCGGCGCCACTCCTCCTGGGTCGCCACGGGAACGCTGGCATCGGCGTTGCCGACGAGCGCGGTGACCGGGCAGTCGAGTTCCGGTACGGAGGCCCACGGGAAGGTCTCGACCAGCTGGAGGTCGGCCCGGGCCGTCGCGATCACGAGCTCCGCCAGGTCGGGATGGTCGAGCACCTCGACCGGCATCCGACCGTAGCCGAACATCTTGGCCAGGAACGGTTCCCGCGGCAGCTGGTGGATGGGGAAGTCCGGGTCGGGGCGGCTGGGAGGGCGCGAGGCGCTGACGAACACGTGCAGCGGCACCCGCCCGGAGCGCCGGCTGCCGAGGGAGGCCAGCAGGTAGGCCATGTAGGCCCCGGCGCTGTGCCCGAAGACGGCGTACGAGCGCCCGTCGAGGTGCCGGTCGAGCAGGGCGATGATGTGCTCGGCGACCACGGACAGCTCGGTGGTCGGTGCCTCCCGGAACCGGCCCTCACGCCCGGTCAGTTGCACCGGCCACACCTCGACACCGTGCGCCGCGAGCTGCGGAACCCATTCTCGGTAGGCCGATGCGGCCCCGCCGGCGTAGGGAAAGCAGACCAGCACGGTCTCGGCCGCCGGAGCGGGGCGGGTGTACTGCACCCAGGGCTCCAGGGGGGCGGTCTCGGCGGCCGCGCCCATCAGGGGGCCACGGTGTCGCCGGTGTTCGCGCTGCCGTCGATGAACTCGGCCAGCTCGTGCACCGTGGGGTGGTCGAACAGGATGGCGATCGGGAGGTCGACGTCCAGCGTCTCGCGGATGCGGGAGGCGAGCTGCACGGCCACCAGGGAGTTGCCCCCGAGTTCGAAGAACACGTCGTGGATCCCGACCTCCGGCACCCCCAGCGCCGACCCCCACAGCGAGGCGATGGTGCGCTGCAACGGGGTCGACGGCGCCACGTACTCGGTGTCGACCAGGCGCTCGGCGGAACCGGTCAGCGGCAGGTCGTCCAGCTCGCGCTGCACCACGTCGATGGTGAGCGACTGGGTCCGGCGCAGGTTCCGGTGGATTCCCTCCGGTACGACCAACAGGTGCGGGGCGGGCCGCCAGTGCAGGATCCGGCGCAGGACGTCGCGACCGAGCTGGGGCGTGACGCTGACCTCGTCCAGCGCGTCCCCGGTCGTCGGCGGCGCCACCGGCGCGTCGTCCGGGTCCGTGGGGCGGGTATCGACCGCCTCCCGGATGGCGGTGGGGTCCACCCGCCGCTCGGCGTACTCGTCGATGTCGACGATCACCTGGCCGTCCTCGTGCATCAGCCGGATCGCCATCCGGTCGATCGACGCCCCCGGCTCGGCCAGGTGACGCAGGTGCACCCAGAACCGCGCCGGAATCGGCTCGTACGACCGCAGCCTGCCGTAGCTGAACGGCAGGTAGCTGTCACCGCTCTCCCGGCGTTCCGGCGCGCAGTTCGCCTCGGCGACCGCGGTGTCCAGCAACGCCGGGTGCAGTCGGTACCGACCGCACTCCGGCCAGTACGCCTCGGCGAGTTCGATGCGGGACAGCTCCTCGCGTTCACCGGCGTAGGTCGCCGTGATGGCGCCCGTCCAGTGCGCACCGTGATCGATCAGGCTGCCGGTCGAGCGCAACTGGTCGGCCGTCGTCGCCAGCAGGGTGCACCGGGCCTTGATCGCCTCGAGATCGTGCACCGGCGCGGGAACGGCACCGGCGGCCACGACCCGGCAGCGCAGCCGCTCGGTGCGCGTGGATCCGTCGACCGGGCCGGCGGTCACACTGACCTCGTGGCCCGTTCCGTCGGGGCGCAGCGCCACCTGGATCTCGGTCGGCCCCGTCACCCCGATGGGGCCGATGAACACCACGTCCCGGATCTCGGGGACGGCGCCGACCGCCTCGCGGTAGGCGGCGTCCACCATCTCGAGCAGGCCGGTGCCGACCACGACGTCCCGGCCCTGCAACCGGTGCTCGGAGGCGATCCAGTGGCTGCCGGGCTCGAGCACCGTGAGGAACACCGTCGCGTCCCCGGGCGCCACCAGGCGCCGATCGAGCAGCGGGTGATCGACGTCCTCGTAGCGGGCGCCGGTCTGCAACCGGCGAAACGCCTGCGGCGCAGCGTCGACCCGATCGGCCGACATACCGGAGTCCGTCCACTGGGTCCAGCCGATGGAGATCACCGGTCGGCCGTGGTGCGTGGCCCAGCGGGCGAAGCTGTCCATCACGTTGTTGGCGGCGCAGTAGTCCACCTGGCCGAAGCTGCCGGTCGCCGCGGTCAACGAGGAGAACAGCGCGATGAAGTCCACCTCGTCGCCGAGCAGCCGGTACAGCGCCATCGTCCCGTGGACCTTGGGGGCGAGCACGCCGGCGGCGTCCTCGTCGGAGCGGACGGCCATCATGGCGCCGCCCGCCACCCCCGCGCAGTGGAACACCCCGCGGATCGCACCGTGACGGCGATGCACCTCCTCGACCACGCCGGCCAGGGCGGCCGCGTCGGCCACGTCGCAGGCGAAGACCTCGACGGTGCACCCCTGCTCCTCGAGCGCCAGCAGCCGCTCGATGCTCCGGCGCCGGCCGGGATCGGTTGCGGGGTCGTCGATCAGGCGCTGCCACTCCTCGCGAGGCGGGGCCGGCGTCCGGCCGAGCAACACCACGGTGCTGGGTGCGCTGGACGCCAGCTCCTCGGCCACCGTGAGACCGATCGCGCCGAGCCCCCCGGTCACCAGGTAGGTGCCCTGCGGGGTCACCGGCACCGGTGGTTCCTCCAGCGGCACCATCCGATAGTCCAGCCGCCAGCGCTTGCGCCCTCGCCACCCCACCTGGGCATGCCCGTCGGACGCCGTGAGCTCACCGAGGAGTTGCCGGGCCACCTGTTCCGGGGCGGGACGACCGGACAGGTCGAGGTCGATGCTGCGCGCCGTGACATCCGGGATCTCCCGGGCAGCCAGCATCATCGGCCCGAGCAGCGCGGCCTTGACCGGCTCGAGGCGCTCGGTTCCCGAGATCTCCTGGAGGTTGGTGGACACCACGTGCAACCGGGTTGCGGTGTCGCTGCGCCGCCGGGACAGCTGCTGACCCAGGTGCAGCAGGCTGTAGAACGAGCGCGCGAGGCCCTCGTCGAGGCCGGCCGCATCGATCGGGTCCTCGACGGTCTCGGTCAGGCACCAGGCGTGGACGATGTCGCTCGGTGGCGCCGGGAGATCGTCGATCACGGCGGCCAGGTCCTCGGCCGAGCCCGGACGCATGGTGTAGCCGGACTCATTGCAGGAGAAGGCGTTTCCCGCGTGCACGACGGTGACGTCGGCACCGCCGGACCGCAACTCCCGGATCAGTGCGGCCACCACTGGGTGCCCGCTGTCGAAGACCAGGAACGGCGCGCCGGCGACCGAGCCGGCCGGCGTGGTCAGTGGTTCGTCGCGCCAGAAGGGGGCGAAGGTGCACCGATGCGCCGGCAGCGGCCAGCCGACCTCGTCGTCCACCTCCGCGTCGACCCGGGTCACCGGGTCCGGCTCGGCCCAGTACCGCTGCCGCTCGAAGGGATAGGTGGGCAGGGCCACCCGCCGGGCGGTCCCCGTCCGAGTCGCCCAGTCCACCTCGACGCCGTGACACCACAGCGCCCCGAGGGCCTCGGCGAAGACCTCGTCGTCGCCGCGCGATTGCAGCCGGTGCCGCATCGTCGTCACGGTCGCCACGCCGGCACCGTCTCGACACTGGCGCACCAGCCGGGTCATCGCGTCCCCCGGACCGACCTCGACGAACAGGGTGGAGTCGTCCTCGGCCAGGGTGGCGACGCCGTCCGCGAAGTGGACCGTCGAGCGCAGCTGGCGTCGCCAGTACCGCGGGTCGACGGCCTCTTCGTCGGTGATCCGTCGCCCGGTGACGTTCGACACGAACGGGATCCGGGGTGGGCTCAACCGCACGCCGCGCACCACCGCCTCGAACTCGTCCAGGCACGGCTCCATCAGGGCCGAGTGAAAGGCATGGGACGTCGCCAGTTCCGTGCACGGCGTGCCCTGCGTCTCGAGTCGCGCCCGCAGCGCCGCGATGGCCTCGACGGTGCCCGACACGACACTGGCCCGAGGGCTGTTCACCGCCGCCACCGCGACGTCCGGGGGCAGGGTCGAGCCCAGCAGGTAGGCGGGCAGGTCGACGGCGAGCATCGCTCCCGGAGCCATCTGCTGCATGAGCCGCCCGCGTTCGGCCACCACGGTCAACGCATCGCGCAGTTCCAGGACCCCCGCCAGACACGCCGCCACGTACTCCCCCAGCGAGTGTCCGATCATCACGGTCGGCCGAACCCCGGCCTCGTGCAGCAACCGGGCCAGGGCGTACTCGACGGCGAACAGTGCCGGCTGGCAGTACCGCGTCTGGCGCAACCGGTCCGCGGCGGCCTCGGTCTGTTCGGGGGACGGGAAGAGCAGGCTCGACAGGTCGGTGTCGAGCCGCCCGTGCAGCAGGGCGGCACACTCGTCGAGGGCCTCCCGGAAGACCGGCTCGGTCCGGTACAGGTCGCGCCCCATCCCGGGGAACTGTGTCCCCTGCCCGGGGAAGACCATCGCGATCGGGCGCCCCGCCACGGCCTTGGCCGCCAGCTGCCGGCGCGATCCCACCGCGGACAGCGCCGCGGCCGCGTCGGCCAGGTCGGCGGCGGCCACCGCTCGGCGGAAGCCGAAGGCCGCACGGCCCGCATGGGCGGTGAAGGCCACGTCCCGCAGATCGAGTTCCGTTCTCCTACCGAGGTTTTCGCCGAGCTCGCGGGCGGCCGCGGCAGCCGCCTGCTCGCTGCGAGCGGATACCGGGATCACGTGCCAGCGGCGCTCCGGTACCGGGGGCGGCGACGCCGGCGCGCGGGGTGGAGCCTCCTCGACGACCACGTGGACGTTGGTGCCCCCGATGCCGAAGGAGCTGACGCCGGCGCGCCGTGGCCGATCGCCGACGGGCCAGGGGGTGAGCCGAGTCACCACGTGGAACGGGCTGGACTCCAGGTCGAGATTCGGATTGGGTGTGTCGTAGTTGATGTTCGGCGGGATCGCCTGGTTCTCCAGGGCCAGGCAGACCTTGATCAGTCCGGCGATGCCGGAGGCCGGACCGAGGTGCCCGATGTTGGCCTTCACCGAACCGATCGGGCAGGCGGTGGATTCGGTCGCCCCGGCGATGCGGAACGCCTTGGTCAGGCCGGCCACCTCGATCGGGTCACCCACCAGCGTCCCGGTGGCGTGCGCCTCGACGAAACCGATGGTGTCCGCGCCGACCTGCGCCGTGGCCAGGGCCTCGACGATCAGCTGGGCTTGCCCGAGCACCCCGGGAGCGGTGAACCCGGCACGGTTCCCGCCGTCGTTGTTGACCGCCGAACCCCGCAGGACGGCGTAGACGTGATCGCCGTCGGCCAGGGCGTCGCCCAGCCGCTTGAGCGCCACCACCCCCACGCCGCTGCCGAAGATGGTGCCGGAGGCCGCCGCGTCGAACGGGCGAATGTGACCGGTGCGGGTGTAGATGCTGCCGTCCACCCACAGGTGGCCCACGCGGTCGGGGAGCTCGATCTCCACCCCGCCGGCGAGCGCGTAGTCGCACTCGCCACTGCGCAGCAACTGCGAGGCCGTGTGCACCGCCAGCAGCGACGTGGAGCACGCACTCTGCACCGTCAGGCTGGGGCCCTGGAAGCCGAGACGGTAGGACACCGCGGTGGCCAGGTAGTCCGGGTGGCTCCCGACACCGATCGCCATGCTCCCGACGGCATCACCGAGAGCCTTGTTCCGACGCACGTACCGCTCGCCGTAGAAGTTGTTCGACATCCCCCCGACCACGCCCACCAGGCCGTCGATGCGGGCCGGGTCGTAGCCACTGTCCTGGACGGCGGCGTAGCAGGTCTCCAGGAACCACCGGATCTGCGGGTCCCGGGTCTGGGCCTCACGCGGGGTGTCGCCGAAGAACCGGGCGTCGTAGTACTCCATGTCCTCCATGCAGAATGCGGCATTGACGTAGTGCGGCTGCCGGAACTCCTGCGCGGGAACGCCACTGGCGGTCAGATCGTCCTCGGTCAGCCAGGTGACCGACTCGACGCCGTCGACGAGGTTCTGCCAGAACTGCTGCGGACTGTTGGCCCCGGGGAATCGACAGGCCATCCCGACGACGGCGATGTGATCGTTGGGCGAGAGCAGGTCCACCTCGGGCTGTTCGGGCATCCACAACCACCTCTCACCAAGGCCTACCGACGCCCACGGGCACCTGTACGTCCATCGATGTCGGTCGCGCCCGCCCGCAGGGTGGTCACGGACAGAACGTCCTTCCGGACAGTAGGTGCGCCCGCCAGCCGCCGGAATGTCTCATTAAGGCGACCCGAGAGTGACGTCGTCACAAGAGGAGCGGTCCCGCCGCTCGGTACCGCACATCCGGGACGTGCCGTGGTCCAAAGACGGACGTGCCGGTTCACGCAACCCCCTCCTACAGTCGGCCTTCGGTGCACCCGGCCCCGGGCAGCCAGTTGCCTCCGGCGCTGCGGGCCACGCGCCGGCGATCCGAAGGAGTGGGTCATGGGCGCTGCCGATCGGGGAACCCCAGCAGGTCACCGGATTGCCATCATCGGCATGGCCGGGCGCTTTCCGGGAGCGGTCGACCTCGACCAGTTCTGGCAGAACCTCGTCGAGGGCGTCGAATCGCTCACCGAACTCGACACCGATCGGCTGCAGGCCGCCGGGGTCACCGAGCAGCGGTTCACCGACCCCAACTACGTCCGGCTGGTCCCGCTGCTGGACGACATCGAGGGGTTCGATGCCAAGTACTTCGGCTATCACGCCCGAGAGGCCCAGGTCGCCGACCCGCAGCAGCGCATCTTCCTCGAGGTCTGCAACACGGCATTGCAGCACGCCGGGTACGACCCGTCGCGCTACCCGGGCCGGATCGGGGTGTTCGGCGGCGGTGCCCCGAACACCTACAGCCACGACTTCGTCTACGAGAACCAGAGCGTGCGCGACGCCGTGGGCGACATCGGCATCGAGATCAACAACGCCCCCGACTACCTGGCCACCCGGGTCGCCTACACCCTGGGTCTGACCGGCCCCGCGGTCTCGGTCGTCACGGCCTGCTCCACCGCCCTGGTCGCCGTCCACCTGGCCTGTCGATCGCTGACCGCCGGCGAGTGTTCGATGGCCATCGCGGGGGCGGTGAACATCCGCACCCCGCAGGAGAAGGGGTACACCTGGGCCGAGAACAGCATCTACTCCCGCGACGGGCACATCCGCACGTTCGACGCCGAGGCCTCCGGGACGAACTTCGGCTACGGCGCCGGGACGGTGCTGCTCAAGCGGTACGAGGACGCCGTCGCGGACGGCGACACCGTCCATGCGGTGATCATCGGCTCGGCGATGAACAACGACGGCGCCAACCGCGCCAGCTTCGGTGCCCCGAGCCCGGACGGCCAGACCGTGGTCATCTCGGACGCCCTGCGCGATGCGGGTGACCTCGATCCCGACACGATCGGCTACGTCGAGGCACACGGAACCGGCACCGCCGTCGGGGATCCGATCGAGGTCGAGGCGCTGTCGACCGCCTACCGACACGCCGGAGCGCGTGGGGTGCAGGCGATCCCGATCGGCAGCGTCAAGACCAACATCGGCCATCTGGGAGCTGCCGCCGGCATCCCGAGCCTGATCAAGGTGGTGCTCGCGATCCAGCACCGCCGGCTGCCCGCGACGCTGCACTACTCCCAGCCCAATCCCCGGATTCCGTTCGCGCAGACCCCGTTCCACGTCTGCCGGCACTCGCGGCCCTGGCCGCACCTGGACGCCCCGCTGCGGGCCGGCGTCAGCTCGTTCGGCATCGGTGGCACCAATGCCCACGTGATCCTGGAGGAGCCACCGCCGGTCGAGGCGGCCGCCCTGACCGAACCGGCCGGTCCGGGGCGGGCATGGCAGCTCCTGCCGCTGTCGGCGACGACGGCCACCGCGCTGGAGGACCTGAGATCCCGGACCGCCGAGCACCTCGGGCAGGGCACGGCGCCCGACCTCGCCGATGCGGCCTTCACCCTCCAGCTGGGTCGACCCGAGCTGGCACACCGCGCGGTGGCGATCTGCGGCGAGGGCGCCGACGCCGCGGCGGCGCTGCGCACTGCCCCCAGCCATCACGTGCCCCCACGGACCACCCCGGACCTGGTCTTCCTGTTCCCCGGGCAGGGTGCCCAGCGGGTGGGCATGGCGGCCGACCTGTACCGCACCGAGCCCGTGTTCCGCGAGGCCTTCGACACCTGCGTGCAGTTGGCGGCACCACACCTGGACGGCGACCTGGCCCAGCTGGTGCTCGGGCTGGGCGACGCGTCCGTGGACGAACTCAGCGAACAGTTGCGCCAGACGCGGTTCACCCAACCGGCGCTGTTCACGGTGGAGTACGCGCTGGCCCGGCTGCTGGAGGACTGGGGTGTGCAGCCGACCGCCATGGTCGGCCACAGCGTGGGAGAGATCGTCGCGGCGTGCCTGAGCGGGGTGTTCTCCCTGCCCGCGGCCGTGGAGTTCGTGGCGGTGCGCGGGCGGCTGATCCAGTCCATGCCACCCGGGGGGATGCTGGCCCTGCCGCTGAGCGAGGCGGATGTCCTGCCGATCCTGCCCGATTCGCTGAGCATCGCCTCGATCAACGGCCCGCACGCCACGGTCGTGGCCGGCCCGCGCGACGAGCTCGAGGACCTGCACCAGCTGCTCGCCCGCACCGGGACGCACGCGACGATGCTGCAGACCTCGCACGCCTTCCACTCGGCCATGCTCGACCCGATGCTCGATGATCTGCGCGCCGCCGCCGAACGCGCCGAGCCCAAACCGCCGGCCCGGCGCTTCGTCTCGACCGTCACCGGCGACTGGATCACCGACGAGCAGGCCTGCAGCCCGGACTACTGGGCCCGCCAGGCCCGGTTGCCCGTCCGGTTCGCCGATGCGGTCCGCACGGTGGCGACCCGCTCCGCGGTGTTCCTCGAGGTCGGCCCCGGGCACAGCCTCGCCACCCTCGTGCGCGGCAACGTCGACCGAGGCGACGACATCACGGCCGTCAGCGCCACGACCGGAACCGGGCGCCAGGAGAAGTCCCAGGAACAGGCCCTGGCCGAGGCCGTCGGGCACCTGTGGACCCGCGGGATCGCCGTCGACTGGTCCCGGCTGCACACCGGCAGCCGACGCCGCCGCGTCCCGTTGCCCAGCTATCCCTATGAGCGAGAACGCTTCTGGGTCCAGCCGGACCCTCCGGGCCAGCACCCGGTCTCGACGGCCACCGGCTCGACGGTGGACGAGCCGTCCAGTGACGACCCACTGTCGCGCATCACCTTCCTGCCGTCCTGGCGGCAGCGTCGCTGCGCACCACCGCCGGCCGAGGCCGCGGCGTCCGGCCCGTGGCTGGTGTTCACCCCCGGCCACGGTCCCGCCGAGGAGGTCGCGCAATCCCTGCTCCGGCGCGGTAACCGGGTGGTGCGGGTCAGTCCGGGCCCGTCCTTCGCCGACCTCGGTGACGAGCACTACCAGGTGTCGTCGACGCACCGACCCGACTACGAGGAACTGCTTCAGACGCTCGACGCCATCGGGGCCCGTCCCACCGCGGTGGTCCACGGCTGGACGGCGACCCCACCCGCCGAGGACCCGCTCGCCCTGGACCAGGTGCACGCCGTGCGCGACGCCGGGTTCACCAGTGCGCTGTGCCTGTCGCAGGCGATCGCCATCCGCTGGCCGGGCGCGTCGGTGGCGATGCGGCTGCTCACGAGCAACGGCGCCGACGTCACCGGTACGGATGTGGTGGAACCGGCCAGGGCGCTGCTCCACGGCCCCGGACGCGTGGTCCCGATCGAGTTGGAGACGGTGAGCTGCCAGCTCGTCGACCTGCCGGCGGACGAACCGGTGGACCTGCTGCTGCAGGAACTCCTGACCCCGATCCGGGATCGGACCATCGCCTTCCGCGGTGGGCGACGGTGGGTGCTCGACTACGAGCCGGCCGTCGGACTGCCCGCCGCCGTCACCCTGCCGCACGGGCTGCGACGACGCGGGGTGTACCTGGTCACGGGGGGACTGGGCGATCTCGGGTTGCGCATCGCCGAGGAGTTGGCCCGAACCGCCGGAGCGCGCCTGGTCCTCGTCGGCCGCACCCCGCTGCCGGATCGCGACCAGTGGGAAGCCCATCTCGCCGACCACGGTCCCGACGACCGGGTGAGCACCGTGATCGCGCGGGTGACCGAGCTGGAACGGCTCGGCGCAGAACTGATCACGTGCGCTGCCGACGTCGCCGACGAGGCGTCGATGCGTCAGGTGGTCGAGCAGGCCCACGAACGGTTCGGTCCGATCAACGGCGTGTTCCACGCGGCGGGGGTGCCGGGCGGCGGCCTGGTGGCGATGAAGGGCCGGGAGCAGGCCGAGGCGGTGTTGCGACCCAAGGTCGACGGCACCCTGGTACTGGACCGCCTGCTGCGCGAGGAGTGCGACCTCTTCGTGCTCTTCTCCTCGATCATCGCCGTCACCGGAGGCTACGGGCAGGTCGACTACTGCGCCGCCAACTCCTTCCTCGACGCCTTCGCCCAGTCCCGCACCGGCGACCGGGCCCAGGTGCTCACGGTGAACTGGTGCGGGTGGCAGGGCATCGGCATGCTGGCCGGCGAGCTGCGCCAGCCGGCGTCCTCGCCGACGCCTTCGCCGGTACCGGCGACCTCGACGCCCGCGCCGGCGGGGCGAGCGCTCTGGCCGCTGCTCGGGACGCGCGAGCCGGACGAGGATCGGATCGTCTTCACCACCACCATCGGCCCCGACTGGCACTGGGTGCTCGCCGAACACCGCATGGGCGGGCAGCAGGTCTTCCCCGGCACGTCGTACGTCGAGATGATCACCTCGGCGTGCCGGGAGGCCACCGGAGGTGAGGTCGTCGAGGTCCGCGACCTGATCTTCAGCCAGCCACTGGCCGTCGAGAGCCCCCGCGAACTCCGCGTCCTGGGCGAACCCCGGGACGAACCGAACTGGTTCTCGTTCAGCGTGTTCAGCCGATCGCTGAGCACACCGGACGCACCGTGGGAACGCCATGCCACCGCGTCCGCGGGAATGGTCGACCCGGACGGCGACGTGCCGCGCCGGGCACTCGACGAGATCGTGGCCCGCTGCCAGGGGCCGTCCTGGAACCCCGACCTCACCGATCCGCAGAACATCGTCGTGTTCGGGCCTCACTGGCAGGTGATCGAGTCGGTGACCCGCGGCGAGGCCGAGCAGGTGGCCCGGCTGGCGCTACCGGCCGGAACCGATGAGGACGCCGGTGCCTTCGCCGTCCATCCGTCCCTGCTGGACGCCGCCACCGCGCTCAGCATGTACGCGCCCGAGGTCGCCGGTGAGGGACAGAGCTTCCTGCCCATCGCCTACGACCGGATCCTGGTCCGCGAACAGCTCCCGACGCGGGTCACGAGCCACGTTCGCTTCCGTGGTCGCACGGGCGGTATCAGCTCCTACGACGTCAGCCTGCTGGACGAGGACGGGCGTGAGGTCGTGGCGATCGAGGGCTTCTCGGTGCGGGCGGTCGACGTGTCCGGCGTCCATGCGGCGCTCGCACCGGCCGAGGCCAAGCCCAGCGCGCCGACCCTGGGGCTGGCCCAGGAGGAGCTGTTGATCGACGCCGACGAGGCCACCCGGTTGCTGTGGCGCATGCTCGACACCCGCCGCGAGGCGCAGTACGTGGTGACCATCGAGTCGATCCCGGACAAGACCCGGCGGTTGGCGGGGATTGCCGCC
This sequence comes from Kineosporiaceae bacterium, assembly GCA_046330955.1. GTDB lineage: Bacteria > Actinomycetota > Actinomycetes > Actinomycetales > Kineosporiaceae > JADJPO01. The sequence goes on from JAXLRT010000032.1 coordinate 16,113, forward strand.
CGTGTGGCGGCGGCCCTGTCGTCGGCGCAGCGGGGCACGTTCGTCGGCGCGGCGAGCCGGACGTCGTCCCCCGCGCGATCGGCCGCCGGCGCCGACACCTCCGCGGCGACCGTCACCGAGCGGGAACTGTTGCCGCTGTGGGAGGAAGCCTTCGCGGCAGACCACCTGGGGCTGGACGAGGACTTCTTCGAACTCGGGGGCAACTCGCTGGTCGCCGTCCAGCTCGCCGTGCGCATTCGAGACCACTTCCAGGTCAACGTGCCGGGCATCGCCGTCCTGGAGTACCCGACGGTCCGGTTGTTGGCGGAGTTCATCGACTCCTCGCGGGCGCAGCGAGCGGAGGGCTGAGATGGGCCAGAGGGTGCACCAGAGTGCGTCGGTCGCGGCTGCGCCGGACTCCGGCGAGGATCACGTGGCCCTGCGGGTGTACGCGGCGGCGCTGGAGCGCGACCGGCTGGACCTGACCACCCTCGAACCCGCCGAGCTGGGCCTGACACCGAGCGAACTGTCGCTGGCCGTCGAGCGACTGCTGAGCATGAACCTGGTGCGCGCCGAGGACTCCCGCAGGCCCCTGGTCCTGAGTCCGGTCTGCCCCGACGTGGCGGCCGCCGGCCTGATCGGCCCCCTCAGCGAGCAGATCCACCTGCAGCGGCAGGCGATCGGCCTGATCGAGCATCAGCTCGACCCGTTCCGATCCCACTACGACGCCGCGGCCTGCGCCGGCAGCGCGACGGCAGCCATCGCCGCGATGCCGGCCGGCGCCGAGGTCCGCGACGGCCTGCGGGCCGCCGCCCTGGCCTGCCGGCAGGAGTTCCTGGGGTGCCTGGACCAGGGCGCGGACGAACTCGCCTGGGTCGCGGCCATGGCCGCTCGCGGCGTCCGGGTCCGCCTCCTGGTGCCGCACGCCCTGCGCGCCGATCTGCAGTCCCGGGTGCTGCTGAACGGCATCGTGGGCGCCGGCGGCGAGGTCGGCACGGTCGGCAGCCTGCCGCAGCGGCTGCTGGTCTTCGACGACGAGGCGGCGTTCCTGCTCGAGGACGGCGACGACGCCGGGTCGGCGGGGGTCGTCATCCGCCACCACCCGACGGTGCGGTTGATGCACGGCATGGCCGAGTCGATGTGGTCGGGGTCGCAGCCCTACTGCGCCGGACGGGTGGGCTACCAGGCGGTCGCCGACGACCTGCAGCGGGCCATCCTGGAGATGATGGCCCGGGGCCTGACCGACGAGGTCATCGCTCGCCGGCTGGGCATCTCGGTGCGCACCTGCCGGCGTCACATCGCGAGCATCCTGGCCGAGTTGCGGGCCGTGAGCCGGTTCCAGGCCGGGGCGCTGGCCCTGGCCGCCGGGCTGGTGCAGGTGCGTCAGTCCCCTCCCGCCGGTACGGACCGCACCGGCGCCATGGCCGACACGGCCGTCAGCTGACCCGTACCTCGACGTAGTCGGCCGGCTGCTGCACCAGGGCCAGATCCGATTCCAGCACGATGTGGTCGCCCTCGCGCTCCACCTCGACGAAACCCGCGAAGGCGTAGGTGATCTGCATCAGGCGATTGCGGCCGGTCTCGACCAGGTCTGCCCGCAGCCTGACGCCGGCCTGCAGGGCGCGGTTCATGATGTGGTTCAACAGGATCGTGCCGACCCCGCGCGACATGGTCCGGCAGGACATCAGCAACAGGCGCAGGTGCCACGCCGGGCTGCCCAGCTCGACCAGGGCCAGCCCGATCGTGCCGTAGCTGCCGAACCGATCCTCGAGATCCGCGACCAGCAGCAGGTGATCCGGTTCGTGCAACAGGGCGTCCAGCTCGTCGTAGGTGTAGGTGCGCCCGGTGGAGTTGAGCTGGTTGGTCCGTACCGTCAGCTCCTCCGCCCGCTGCAGGTCGGCACGGCTGGCGCGCCGGATGCTGAAGACCATGCCCAGGCCGGCCAGGAACTCCTGGTTCGTCCCCTCGAACTGCTGCTCGCTCTCGTCGCGCGCCAGCTGGCTGCGGTAGAGCTCGCGGCGGTGGCGGGACTCCTCGGTGACGAAGCGCGGCGTGAACTCGGGCAGGTCCAGCCAGCGCGTCGGGTCGAGGGGGTCCAGGCAGAGGACGTCGGTGTGAGCGTGGGCCACCTCGGCCCGCTCGAACTCCTGATCGTCCGCGAAGGCGAGAGCGTCCAGCCCGAAGCTGAGCGCCCCGGCGATGCGACGCACGGAGTCCGACTTGGCGTTCCAGGAGATCTGGGGAAAGAGGAAGTAGTCCAGCAGCCCGACCTCGCCCAACCGGTTCAGCGCCGCCTCGGAGTCGTTGCGACTGGCGATCGAGTGCAGGATCCCGCGCCGGTCGAGTTCCGCCAGGGTCTCGCGCACCCCCGGGCGGACCGGGCACGGGTCGCCCTCCAGGAGGATGCCGTCCCACACCGTGTGGTCGAGATCCCAGACGAGGCACTTGATGCGGCCCTGGGCCTCGGCGGCGGGCGTCATTGCGCGATGAGCCCGAGGTTGCGCACCACCAGCGCCGTGACCGAGGACGCCTTGCGGAAGTTCTCCAATCGCAGTTCCTCGGCCGGAACCGCGAAGCCGAAGGTCGATTCGACGAAGACGACCAGCTCCATGGCGAACATCGAGTTCACGAAGCCGAGCGCGAAGATGTCGTCGTCCGGGGCGATGTCCTTGCCGGGGAAGCGCCCCTGCATGAAGGCCATCACCCGGTCGAGCACCTGGTCATCGGACACGCTGCCCTCACCCTCCGCTCGGTGCGTAGTCGTAGAAGCCGCGGCCGGACTTGCGTCCGTGTCGCCCGGCATCGGTCAGCTGTTTCAACAGCGGGCAGGGCCGGAACTTGTCGTCGCCGTAGTACTCCTGCAGTACCTCGAGGCTGTACAGGATCGTGTCGACCCCGATCAGGTCCGCCGTCTCCAGCGGCCCCATCGGGTGACCGAAACACCCGCGGAACACCTCGTCCACCGCCGCGGCGTCCGCAACCCCCTCGTGCACCAGGAATGCCGCCTCGTTGACGGTGAGCATGAGGACCCGGTTGGAGACGAAGCCGCACGAGTCCCGCACCTCGACAGCGGCTTTCCCCATCTCCGACAACAGATCCCGGGTGCGTTGCAGGGTCTGCTCGCTGGTGTGCACGCCGGGGATCAACTCGACCACGCGCTTGTGCGGCACCGGGTTCATGAAGTGGACACCGACCACCCGATCCGGACGGCGGGTGGCGGAGGCGATGCGGGTGATCGGGATCGCGGAGGTGTTGGCGATGAAGATCGCCTCCGGCGGGCAGACGTCGTCCAGCTGGTGGTACAGCTCGCGCTTGGCCACCCAGTCCTCGGTGATGTTCTCCACCACCAGCTCTGCCGCCGCCAGGGCCTCGACGCCCACGTGGAGCGAGACCGCGCTCGTCACCCGGGCCACGTCGACGGTCGGGCCGCCCAGGAACGCGCTGGCCCGGCAGTTGCGGTGCAGCCGTTGGGCGGCGTCGTCGAGAACCTCCCGACTCACGTCGACCAGGACGACCTCGTGACCGGCCTGGGCGAGGGACTGGGCCACGCCGACACCCATCACCCCGGCGCCGACCACCCCGGTGACCGCCACCACCCTCACCTCCTCGACGCAGCTCTCGTGCAGGTCCGACACCCGTCTCGCGCAGGTCGCACGCACGTCTCGCGCAGGCCTCACGGGGACGCGCGCACACCACGCCGTGCCTCATGGTCGCCACGCCAGGACCGCGACGGAAGCACTGGTGCTGGCAGGAGGTGGACGTCCAGTTCTTGTCAGGAGCGAGCCTGGACCCGGGCCGCCGTAACGGGGTTCACTCTGAGCCGAGGCGTGCCGCGTCCGTCGGGACACATGGTGGGCAACACGGGTCGCCCGCTGCTCAGCGGCACTCGATGTGTCCCGGCAGAGGTGGCGCGATGCCCGATCGAATGATCCGCGACCAGGACGTGGCCGTCATCGCGATGGCCGGCAGGTTCCCGGGGGCGCCGTCCGTGGCGCAGTTCTGGCAGAACCTGCGGGACGGCGTGGAGTCGATCCACGATGTGACCGACGAGGACCTGGCGGCCGCGGGCTACCACGCGTATCAGGCCAGCCATCCCGACTACGTGCGGCGGCGTCCGGTGCTCGACGACATCCGGGGTTTCGACGCCACGTTCTTCGGCTACAGCCCGCGGGAGGCCTCGATCGCCGACCCGCAGCAGCGCATCTTCCTGGAGTGCTGCCACGAGACCCTGGAGTTGGCCGGGTACGGCATCCCCGGCGCCCGGGACCGCGTGGGCCTGTTCGCCGGCAGCAACCTGAGCTCGTACATGTACGACCGGTTCGGTGACCCCGACGTGGCGCTGCACATCGACCCCTACGAGATGGTCATCGGCAACGACAAGGACGCCCTGACCACGGTGGTCGCCTACCGGCTGGACCTGACCGGCCCGGCGGTCACGGTGCAGAGCTTCTGTTCGACCTCCGCCGTGGCGATCCACCTCGCCTGCCAGAGCCTGCGGCACGGTGAGTGCGACATGGCCCTGGCCGGTGGCGTGTGCGTCCGGGTGCCGGACCGGGTGGGGTACGTGTACGTCCAGGGCGGCATGCTCGCCCCGGACGGCGTGATCCGGACCTTCGACGCCAAGGCGCAGGGCTCGGTCTTCGGGGACGGCTCCGCCGTGGTCCTGCTCAAGCCGTTGCGCCGGGCGCTCGAGGACCGCGACACCGTGCTGGCGGTGATCCGCGGGTCGGCGATGAACAACGACGGCTTCGCCAAGTTCAGCTACACGGCACCCAGCGTCGCGGGCCAGTCGACGGCGATCGTGGCCGCCCTGACGGACGCCGACGTCTCACCCCGCGACATCTCCTACGTCGAGGCGCACGGCACGGCGACCGCGCTCGGCGATCCGATCGAGGTCTCGGCGCTGACCCGCGCCTTCCGGGCCGCGGAGAAGGCCTACTCCGGCAGCGATCTGCGCGACCGGCAGTACTGCGCCATCGGCTCGGTCAAGACGAATGTCGGCCACCTCGACCGCGCCGCCACGGTCACCGGCATGATCAAGGTGGTCGAGGCCCTGCGCCACGAACTGATCCCGCGGTCGTTGAACTTCGAGACCCCCAACACGGAGATCGACTTCCCGCACAGCCCGTTCTACGTGGCGGCCGACCCGGTGCCCTGGCCGAAGCAGTCGGGGCAACCGCGGCTGGCCGGCCTGAACGGGCTGGGCATGGGGGGAACCAATGTCCACGTGGTGCTGGAGGAGGCGCCGGACGCGCCGGTGCGACCACCGAGCCCGCGGCGCTGGCACCTGCTGCCGGTCTCGGGACGGACCGAGCAGGCCGCCCAGGACTACTGCGCACGCATGGCGACCCACCTCGGCGAGGCCGACGCTGCCGGGCAGCCCCTCGACCTGGCCGATGCCTCGTTCACCCTGCAGGTCGGTCGGGCACCGATGGCCCATCGGCGGGCCGTCATCGCCGACTCGACCGGCGCCGCCGCGGCCGCCTTCGCGGGGCGACCCGGCCAGGACTCGATGCTCCTGGCCCGGCACGACCCGGTGAAGGGCCGCCGGTCGATCTTCATGTTCGCCGGGGTCGGTGAGCACTACGCCGGCATGGTGTCCGACCTGTATGCCCACGAGCCCACCTTCCGCCGGCACCTGCGGGAGGGCCAGGACCTGCTGTCGACGTTCGCCCCGATCGACGTCCTGACCCCCCTGACCACCCGCTCCCCGAACGCTGCCCAACCCGACCTCGCCGTCCTGATGGGGCGCCAGGAGCGCTCCGATCGCGGCCCGCTCAGCCACACCGCCATCGCCCAGCCCGCGGTGTTCCTGGCCGAGCTGGCGCTGGCCCGCACGCTGATCGACTGGGGCGTCGTCCCGGACCTGGTGCTCGGCTTCAGCGTCGGTGAGTACGTGGCGGCCTGCCTGGCCGGCGTCCTCAGCGCGCCGGACGCCGTCCGCATGGTCGCGCACCGCGCGGCGCTCATCGCCGAGCTGCCCGCCGGGGCGATGCTGGCCGTGGGCCGCAGCTGGGAGGCGCTGCTGGCCCTGGTGCCCGACCTGGCCGACCGCGGCGTCGAGCTGTCCGCCGACGTCCCGGGGCAGGTCGTGATCGGCGGTGGCGTCGAGGCGATCGCGGACGTGGCGAGCGAGCTGCGCGCCCGGGGTGCGGTCTGCCGCGAACTGGACACCAGCCACGCCTTCCACACCGGGATGCTGCGGCCGGTGGCCGATGAGTTGACCGCGTGGGTGGCCGCGAACATCACCCTCGGGGCGCCCACCCTGGGGCTGGTGTCCAACGTGACGGGCGACCTGGCGGACGCCGCGCTGGTCACCGATCCGGCCTACTGGGCCGAGCACATGTGCCGCCCGGTGCAGTTCTCCGCCTCGCTGGCGACCGCGCTCGCCCGGTCGAGTCACCTGGTGGTCGAGATCGGGCCGGGCAAGTCGCTGGGGGCGATGGCCAGGTCGCACCCCGACTGCGACCGTTCCCGTTGGCCCCTGGTGGTGTCCACCGCACCGGGCGCCCTGGACACCATGGCGGGCGACCGGGCGCTGGTCGGTGCGCTGGCCGAACTCCAGCTCGCCGGCGTCGACGTGGACTGGACCGCCTACCACCGGCTCGACCTCGACCGCGTGCCGGGGCGGGTGCCGATGCCCACCTACCCCTTCCAGCGCCAGCCGTACTGGTTCCTCACCCCGTCCGAGTCCGAGGGCGGCGGCTCCGGTTCGAGCGTGGCCTCGGGTCCGGAGGACCTGCTCAGCGAGTACGAGACGCTGCCCCTGCTGCCCGAGAGCAGCTGGCTGAACCTGGGCGTCTGGAAGGAGCGGGCACCGCGTCCGGCGCTGAGCGACCCGGGCGAGCGCTGGGTGATCTTCACCGATGTCGGCGACGCCGACGCCGTCGCGCAGGCCCTGGGGGGAGCGCTGGCCGGGGCCGAACGCAGCGTCACCCTGGTGCGCCCGGGCGACGACTTCTCGCGGAACGAGAACGGGTTCCGGGTCCGGCCCGGCAGCATCGAGGACATCCTCGAGCTGTTCGTGCGCCTCAAGCAGCAGGGCGGGACGCCGGATCGCGTCGTCCACCTGTGGACCCTCGGCGAGGCGTCGGCGCGGGACACCGTCGAACTCGGCCTGAACACGCTGATCGCGATCGCCCGGGCGGCCCGCGAGGTGGGCTTCGGCACCTGGGCGCTGGACGTCGTGACGGCCGGCACGCTCCAGGTCGGCGACGACGACCCGATCGTGCCGGCCCGCGCCACGGTGCACGGCCCCTGCACGATCCTGCCCGTCGAGGACCCCGGCGGCTCGATCCGGCTGGTGGACCTGGTTCACGGCCGGCCGGCACCGGTCGAGCACGTCGTCCGCGAGCTGCTGACCGCGCCGGCCAACCAGGTGCTGGCGCTGCGCGGCGGACGGCGGTGGATGCCGGACTTCGAGATCCTCGAACTGGCCGACGAGCCCGACCCGCAGGCTGTTCCGTTGCGCGACAACGGGGTCTACCTGGTCACGGGCGGTCTCGGTGGGATCGGGCTGGCGCTCGCCGAGCGACTGGCCCGCGACGCCAACGCCCGGTTGGTGCTGATGGGCCGCACGCCCACGCCGGCACGCGAACGGTGGGCGGCGACCCTCGCCGATCCGACCACCCGGGCCGAGGTGCGCCGGCGGATCGAGGGGCTGCAGCTGCTCGACTCGCTGGGGTGTGAGTTCGAGGTGGTGGCCGGCAACGTCGCGGAACCGGCGGACGTCGTCCGGGCGGTACAGCGGGCCCGAGAACGCTTCGGCGCGCTGCACGGCATCATCCACGCGGCCGGGGTGCCCGGCATGGGGATGATGCAGTTCAAGACCATCGACGATGTGGAACGCGTTCTGGCGCCGAAGGTCTGGGGCACGCTGGCGATCGCCGAGGCCATCGGGGACGACCCCCTCGACTTCCTGGTGCTGTTCTCCTCCGTCGCCGCCTGGACCGGTGCGCTCGGCCAGGCCGACTACTCGGCGGCCAACGCCTTCCTCGATGCCTTCGCCCGCAGCGGCGCCCTCCCCCAGGCCAAGGTGGTCTCGATCGGGTGGGGCGAGTGGACGTGGAACGGCTGGGAGGAAGGGCTGGCCGGTTACGAGCCGGTGCTGCGCGCGTTCTACATCCACCACCGCGAGGTGTTCGGCATCGACTTCGACGCCGGGTGGCGGTGCCTGAAGCGCATCCTCACGCTCGACGTGCCGCACCTGGTGGTCAACACCCAGGACTTCTCCACCTCGCTCGCCGGCAGCCGCAACTACACCATCCGCGACATCCAGGCAGGTGCCCGCAAAGGCCGTGGCGACCAACGGTATCCGCGGCCGGAGCTCTCGACGCCGTACATCTCACCGGCCACCCCGCAGGAGGAGGCGGTCGCCGAGATCTGGGGCGAGTGGCTCGGGATCGACCAGGTCGGCGTCCAGGACAACTTCTTCGATCTCGGCGGCAACTCGCTCATCGGGGTCGGCGTCACCGACGCGGTACGAGCGGCCCTGGAACTCGACCACCTGCCCGCGCACCTGCTCTACCAGGCCCCGACCGTGTCGGCGCTCACGGCCGCTGCGCTGGCCAGCCAGGCCGCCGACCCGGACGAGGCCGGACAGGCGCCGGCCGAGGAGCCGATCGTGCGCGAACCGGACGACGAACGGGCCCAGTTGCGTCAGAAGCGGTTGGCCCAGCGCCGCACCAGTGTCCGAGGGGAGGCCCGGTGAGCCAGGTCGACTACGACAGCGCCGTCGCGATCGTCGGCATGGCCGGGCGGTTCCCGGGCGCCGACACCGTCTCGCAGCTGTGGGCCAACTCGGCGACGGGCCGGCTCGGCCTGCGCGAGGTCACCGAGGACGAACTGGTGTCGGTCGGGGTACCGCCGGGGCATGTCGCCGACCCCAGCTACGTCCGCGTCACCGGCTCCATCGAGGGCATCGAGCGGTTCGACGCCGCCCTGTTCGGGCTGAGCCGGCACGAGGCCGAGTTGATGGACCCGCAGCACCGGCTCTTCCTGGAGACCTGTGTCGAGGTGCTGGAGAACGCCGGCTACCCGGCGATGGGCATGACCGACAAGGTGGGCGTGTACGCCGGGTGCGGGTTCCCGGACTACACCTGGAACGTGGCCTTCGGTGCCGCCCCGGGGCCCGGGGGCACCCTGCTCATGGCGATCGGCACCGAGCGTGACTCCCTGGGCTCGTATGCCTCGTACAAGCTGGGGTTGCGGGGGCCGAGCATCACGGTGCAGACCTTCTGCTCGACCTCGTTGATCGCGGTGCACCTGGGCGTGCAGGGACTGCTCAACTACGAGTGCGATGTCGCCCTGGCCGGCGGGGTGTTCCTTCCCCTGCCGCAGGGCGCGGGGTACTTCTTCGAGGAGGGGAGCATCTACTCCCCCGACGGGCGGGTGCTGCCGTTCGACGCCGGCGCGCGCGGGAGCGTGATGGGCAGCGGCGTGGCCCTCGTGGCCCTCAAACGCCTGCCCGATGCGCTCGATGCCGGCGACCACATCACCGCGATCATCCTGGGATCGGCCACGAACAACGACGGCTCCCAGTGCGCCGGGTACACCGCTCCCGGGGTCGAGGGGCAGGCCGCGGTGATCGCCGACGCGATCGCGTTCGCCGGCGTCCCCCCGGCCTCCATCGGCTACGTGGAGTGTCACGGCACCGGCACCGTGCTGGGCGACTCGATCGAGATCGCCGCGATGGCGCAGGTCTTCCCGGATCGAGCCGACGACCGCCTGGTGCTGGCCTCGCTGAAGGCGAACATCGGACACCTCGACCGGGCGGCGGGCGTCAGCAGCCTGATCCGCGCCGCCCTGGCGCTGGAGAACCAGGTCCTGCCCGCGACCCCCCACTACCGGACCCCCAACGGCGCACTGGCCAACGCCCGCAAGAAGTTCACGGTGCTGACCCAGGCCCGCCCCTGGCCGGCCGGGGCGCACCCCCGGCGCGCCGGGGTGAGCGCGTTCGGGCTCGGCGGCTCCAACGCCCACGTCGTCCTGGAGGAGGCCCCGGCCCGGCCACCGGCCACGGAGGAGCCCGGCCCGTTCCTCATCACGCTGTCGGGGCGCGACGCCGCCGTGGTGGACCAGGCCACGGCCAACCTCGCCGCCCACCTCGACGGGCACGAGGACCCGATCGCCGATGTCGCCTTCACCCAGCAGGTCTCACGCTCCACCTTCCCCCTGCGCCGGGCGGTGGTGTGCGACGACCTGGCCGATGCCCGGGCGGCCCTCGGCGATCCGTCGCGATGGCTGGACGGCGAGGCGCGGGCCCACAACCCCCGCGTGGAGCTCGTGCTGCCGGATGCGAGTATCGATCCCGCATGGTGCGCACAGGTCTCGAGTGCCGCCCACCGGCTCGCCGGCGACCTCGGTGAGACCGGCACCCAGACCGTCACCGGAGCCGAGACCGATTCGGCGGCAACGGGTTCCGCGAGCTCGGGCCAGGTGGTCGACACGGTGCTCGCCGTGGCCGCTGCGCTGCGTGCCGTGGGCGTCTCCGTGCACGCCGTCGACGGCCCGGACCCGGCGATCGCGGCCGAGGTGCGCGACGCCCTGGGCCTCGCCTCCGGCCGGCACGGCCAGGTGACGCTCGACATCGCGCCCGACGACCGGCCGCCGGCGCACTGGATGGCCCACACGGTGGCTCGGTTGTGGCAGGCCGGGTGCGAGATCGACTGGGCGGCACTCTATGCCGGCCGACCGCGACGGGTGCCGTTGCCCACCTATCCGTTCCAGCGCCGCCGCTACTGGGTGGAGCGCCCCTCACTGACGGCTCCGCTGCCGGAACCGGGCGGCCGGGTCGACGACCTCGACCGCTGGACCTACGTGCCCACCTGGCGCAGCAGCCCCCGGGCCATCCGGGACGAGGCCGCCGCCCTGCGGGAGGCCGGCCCGTGGCTGGTCCTGGCCGCCGAGCCCCGGGGAGTCCAGGTCGCCGAACACCTTCGGCGCCTGGGCGCCGACGTGACCCTGGCCCAGGTGCGCGGACGGGCCGGCGGGAGCCCGCCCGGTGACGCGATCGGCGCGGTGGTCGGTGAGGTCGTCGACCCGGCAACCGCTGCCGCCGACCTCGAGTCGTTGCTCCGAGCCGCCCCCCAGCTGCCACGCGTCGTGGTGCATGCCGGCGCTCTCGGCGATCCCACCGACGGCCTCGCCCCGACCGACGCGCTGCTGCCGGGCTATCGGATCGCGCTGGCCCTGGTCACCGCCGTCAATACGGTCTCGCCCGGCACCGACGTCGATCTGCTCGCCCTGACCGATACCGCCACCGCGTTCGGCGACGTGTCGCCGGGCAGCTCGGCCCAGGCGGCGCTGGCCGCGCTGCTCCCGGTGCTGGCGCAGGAGAACCCCGGCTGGGTCTGCCGTCACATCGACATCGGCACCGGGCTGCCGGTGCCACCCGCCCACGTGGTCGCCGAGGCCCTCGAGGAGCACGCCGGACCGGTGGCACTGCGGGGCTCGACCCGATGGCTCCGGGCGTTCGACCATGTGCCGCTCGCTGCCCAGGGGCAGAGCTGGAGCCTGCCGCCCGGCGGGGTGGTCCTGCTGACCGGCGGCCTCGGGAAGGTCGGGCTGGCGTTGGCGCGTCATGCCGCCCTGGACCGCGGCTGCCGCGTGGTGTTGCTCGGGCGCACCCCCATGCCGCCACGAGCCCAGTGGAGCGAGCTCGCCGCAGGCACCACCCCGGCCGCTGCCCGGCTGCGGGCACTGCTGGCGATCGAGGAGCGCGGCGGCCAGGTCGAGGTCGTGACCGCCAACGTCGCGGACGTCGACCAGGTGCGCGCGGCCATCGAGACGGCGCAGCAGCGATTCGGTGCCCTGGACCTGGTGGTACACGCCGCCGGAAGTTCGGCCGACGACGGCTTCGGCCCCGCACACCTGGTGTGCGAGGCGGGTACCGCCGGGCACTTCGATGCCAAGGTGGCCGGGTTGCGTGCCCTGGACGACGCCCTGGGCGATCGCGATGTCGCGCTGGTGGCGTTCTCATCGCTGTCGGCAACCCTGGGCGGCCTGGCCCTCGGTCCCTACGCAGCGGCCAATGCCGCGCTGGACGTCGAGGTGCTCTCGCGACGGGTCCGCGGCCGTGACCGCTGGTGCACCGTGCACTGGGACACCTGGGGCATCGACGGCGGGGACCCGTTCTCCGCCGGGGAGTTCGACATGGCCCAGCACGAGGCGATGCAGATCTTCGACCGGATCGTGGCGGCCGTCGCGCAGGTCGACCACCTCGTCATCTCGACCGGTCCACTCGACGCCCGGTTCACGCAGTGGGTGGTCGAGAGCGGGCTGGGCGGCGTCCTCGGCGACGACGGCGAGCGCGATCCCCGTCCCGATCTGTCCACCCCGTACGCCGAACCGGAACCCGGCCTGCAGTCCGACCTGGCCGAGATCCTGGCCGCCGTGCTCAGGCTGGAACGGGTCGGCCTGGACGACGACTTCTTCGCCCTCGGCGGCAACTCCGTGCTGGCCATCGCCCTGATCGCCCGGATCCGCAAGCAACTGCAGATCCCGGTTCCGACATCGGCCGTCATGGGCTACCCGACCGTGCGCGGATTGGCGGCCCAGATCGCGGAGATGGCCGCCGACCCGGTCTAGGGCGACCGTGAGGTGACCGATCGATCCATGATGGCGACCCGGAACTCGCTGGTGCAGTGCAGGTCCGCGGCGCCGTGGCGCAGCCACAGGCGGTCGGGGCTCGGGTGCATCTCGGTCACCGTGACCCAGCCGTTCGGGTCGCTGCGCAGGCTCCGGCGCAATTGAGCCGCGCACAGGTTCAGCAGCAGCGGGCTGGTGAGATCGACGTAGAACGGTTTGCGGTGGTCGGGTAGGCGGACGAAGACGAACCGGGGTAGGCCCAGCCGTCGCGCCCACCGTCGTACCTGTCGATACCGCTCCGCCTCACTCATGACCTCGCCCCAGGTCACGGAGGCAGCCGGCAGGCGCCATTGCTCCCGGGCCACGGTCAGCCGGTCGATGTCGATGCGCGGTCGGTGATCCACGGTCGGAAAGGGGGTGAAGGCGTCGGGCAGGACGTCGATGAGGAACTCGCCGAACACCGCCATCGGGTGCCAGCGACGTCCGTCCGGCGCCTCCACCCAGAGCCCGTCGTCGGCGCGCACCATGACCAGGGCGGCGAGCGGTACCCCCGGTCCGGGTACCGGCGATCGGGGCAGCTCGGCATCCAGCCGAAGGTACGCCAGCCGGTCGCTCGTCAGGTGCGGCGAGGGCTGGGACCGGCTGCTGACGCCGGGCCAGCCCGAGGGGAAGATCGGCACCATCCACGGCGCGCCGCCCAGGTCCTGCTCCATGGCCCGGCGCAGGTCATCCGGTCGCGGGGCGGACTGGACGAACAGACCCTGGTTCAGGGTGTTCACCCCGCAGTGCATCTCGCCGAGCACCCACTGATACTCCCCCCGGCCCACGGCCTGGACGTCGGACGCGGCGAGCAGCAGGTCCGGCGAGTGGTAGTGCCCCGACAGCCACGGCACCGGTCGAGCCGGGAATCGTTGCGCCACAACCGCTTCGAGGGAATCCGCCGTCACGCGATGACGCCGAACCCCCGAGGCCACCGGGATGATCGCGGCCCATCGCCGGCCGAGGTCCGCCACCAGGTGCCCGACGTCGGCGCGGAAGGCCCCGGGCAGGCAGCGCGGCCAGTAGTGCGCCGCCACCAGATCGAGGGGCTGACGACCACCGCCGAGGCCGCTGTGGATCCGGTCGAGCAGCTCGAGGTGGGCCTGCGCCACCGCGCCCACGAGCCACCGCGCCGAGGCCAACACGACCCGCAGGGCCGGAGCGAGGTCGGCCAGCAACGCCTCGCCCAGTTGAACCTGCACGGTGTTGGTGCAGTCGTGAACCACCAGCGTGCGCCGTTGCACCTCGACGTCGTACCGGCGGCGCTGCGGGCCGGTCGTGAGCTCGGCGAACACCTCGGTCAGGCGATCGAACTGCGCCACCAACCGCTGAGCGTCGCCCGCCACCAGGTCCACCTGCGAGACCGCTCCCCGCAGGCGTCCCACGAGCTGGAGGTAGCGGTCCCGGATCTCCGGGTCGGGCACGGCGCCGAGCTGTGCCTCGAGCGGGTCGAGCGGGTCGTCGTCCGGGGGGACGTGCAGGCCGAGGACGACGATGCCCCGACGGCGCAGGGCGAGAACGTGTTCCTCGATCTCCCGCGGCGAACCGAGCCCGGCGGTGCCGGCGTCCAGCAACCGCTCGATGATCTCGGCCAGGGTCGACGTGCCGTCGCAGGCGAGAAGGACGGCGAACCGCGCTGCGGACAGCGGGAACCGGCCGAGCAGGACGCTGGACACCGCCCCGTCCTCGACGCGCACCGCGGGGACCAGGGCGGGCCGCAGCTGTCGACGCAGGGCGGGGTCGTCGGCCCACCGCTCGGCCAGGGCGGCGATGGCCCAGCTCTCCCAGCGGATCCGACGGGTGGCGACCACGCCCGCTGCCCCCTGGACGCTGAGCCGGGCCGCGTCGTCCGCGGCCGCCCCGAGCCGTTGCCAGCGACCCCAGCCCAGCGAACCGAAGAAGCCGATCGTTTCGTTTCGGCAGTGATAGCGCTGCATGTAACGGGCCAGTGTCGTCTCCCGGGTGCGCCGTGCGTTGTTGCGTCGAGACGACCAGGGTTCGGCGACGAAAGGGTCGATCATCGTCTTCACCAGCAGGGAGTGTTGCCAGGCGATCGCCTCGCGGAATCTCGGGGCATCGACGATCCGGGCCATGCGCCGGCACTCGGACTCGGCGGCTGTCGCCCATGCCTGGACCTGCAGGGCCTGCGGGGCCTGCAGGGACTGCCCGGGTGCGGCCGGCTCGAGACCTGCGTCGACCTCGGCTGCGAGTTCCGGGCAGCCCAGCTGGAGCAGGTCCTCGATGGCGAACCCGGCGGAGCGCACGGCGACACCCCGCCACATCCACCACTCACCGCCCAGCGACACGCTCGGCCCGTCGAGGTCGTCAGCGGGATCGAGCGTCATCCGCGGGTGCCTCGACGCCCGAGTGCGTCCGCGATGGTGATCCGTAACTCGCTGGTGTAGCGCCGTCCATCGGCATCGGTCAGCCACAGCTGGTCCGGACCCGGGTACATCTCGACGAAGGTGACGGTGGCCTCCCCGAGCCGGGCCACCCGCCGCAACTCGCGCACCAGCAGGGCACCCAGCACCGGGCTGTGCAGATCGAGGTAGATCGGTTTGGTGCCCGGTGCCGCCCGCCAGAACGTGTGCCGGGCGATGCCGTGCGCGGCGGCGATCTCGCGCAACCCCCGGTAAGCCTCCGGTTCGGGAACCGCCGTCAGCGGCATCAACTCCGCTGCGGGGATCCGCCAGGTCTCCCGCGCGATCACCAGGCGGTCGACGGTCACCCGGGGTGAGTGCGGTGCCGCGGGCAGGACCTGGAAGCGATTGGCCGCCAGGTAGCCGACGTACTCTCCCAGGACGGCGATCAGCGGGTACGTGCGCCCGTCGGGCAGGGTGGCCACCAGACCCCCGACGTCCCGGGTCACCACGATGTCGGCGGTCGCGATCACCGGCCCGGGTGGCCGGCGTTCGCCGATGCCCTCACCGAACGACAGGTAGGTGAACGCGGGCGAGTGGCCGTCGGGCGGCGGGTGGTCCCAGCCGGTGATGGAGGCCGAATCGCCGCGGACGTGCAACGGGACGAATCGGGGCTCGCCGTCCGCGAGCACCAGGTCGGCGAGGCGACGCACCTCGCCCGGCCACGGTTCGCTGTCGGTGAACGACCGCCCGTCGACGGTGATCATGCACGTGTGCACCTCGCCGAGGACGAATTCGGCTCTGCCCGAGACGATGTCGTCCGCGCCGGCGGCGGCGATCATGACGTCCGGACTGTGGTGGCGCGCGGCGGCGAAGTCCGCCGGCGGCCCGTCGAACTGCTCGCGCACCGCCGCCGCGAGGTCCGCACTCGTGCGCCGAACGCTTCCGGCTGTCGGGTCGACTGCGAGGACGACGCCCCACCGGCGACGGAGTTCCTCGATCACCTCGTCGAGGATCTGGCCCGTGGCGACGTGGGGCAGCACCCGCTGGCAGAGGGCGTTGAGCTGGACGCGCTCGCTGCCGAACAGCACGCGCAGATCCTCGAACTCCCGCTCGGCGAGCTCGCTGAAACGCTCCCCCGCCGAACGGGCCAGCCACCGGGCACTCTGCAGCACCAGGCTCAACGGGGCGACGAGACCGTCGACGAGACCCGCCCCCAGCCGCAACTCGAGGTCGCGCTGCGCCTGACCGACCGCCATGCGCCGACCGACCTGCGACTCGGCCCGGGTGCGTACCGCTCGTCCCCCGGTGCAGCGGGTGAACCACTCGCCCAGGTCATCCAGCGCCGCCGCCAGCTCCGCCTCGGTGGCGGCACGCTCGACCCGGCCGCGCGCCGCCTCGAGTTCCGCGAGGAGCCGCAACGGCTCACCGGCGAGCTGTTCCGGCAGCAGCGCCGACAACCGTTCGCCGAGCCAGAGCTCGGCGTCGAGGTCGGGCGGGACGTGCAGCACTCGGTCCACGAACCCCTGATCGCCGAGCCGGCGCACCGCGGCCTCGACCTGCTCGATCGGCCGGTCCAGCGCTGCCGCGAGGTCGGCCGTGAGGCGACGCCCGTCGACGAGGCGGACGACGTCGTTCTCGACGGGGCTCAACATCGTGGCCTCGCCCCCCGGCAGGATCAGCTTGCGCCCCAGCCGGGTGACGCCGATGGCGAGGGACGGCGGGATGAACCGCGCCACCGCGGGGTCGGCGCACAGGGTGGCGGCGAGCTCCTCGACCGCCCAGTCCTCGAGGTACACCCTCATCCGGTGGGACACCCGGGTCCCCGGACGCACCGCGAACACCGGGGCGCCGTCCTCGATGCTCACCCACAGCACCGGCCCGTAGAAGCCGACCGACTCGTTCTTGGTGTGATAGCGCTGGACGTACTTGACCAGGGTGTGCTCACTGGCTCGCCGCCGGCTGGTGCGCGGCCCCTCGGGCTCGGTCAGGAGCCAGTCGAGCGACAGGGACAGGACGGCAGGGTTCTGCCACTGCAACGCCGTGCGGAGCTCCTCGCGACGGGCCAGGTCGAGCACGGCCCGACGCCCGGCGCGCAGCGCTGCCTCGACGTCCGGGGCATCGGTCCCGGCCGGGCCCCAGCTGCCCTCACCGAGCGCGGTGTGCAGGTCCGAGAAGGCAAACCCCGCGCTGCGCAGGACGACGGGACGCCACAGCAGCCAGCCGTCGCCGAACGGGATGCGGTCATCGCCGGCTCCGCGGGGGCCGGATTCCCCGACCAGACCTGATGCCCCGGCGAGATCGGTCGCGCCGCCGGCTCGCAGGCCCGGGGAGCGGCGGGCGGCCAACCGCCGGGCGGACTCGACCCGTCGGTCCTGCGCCGTCGAGGACGCCGGGCGCGAGCGGAGCGAGGGCTCGTTCCCCGGACGGCGCGACAGCGTCCGAGCCAGCGAGCGCACGGTGGGGTTCTCGTACAGCGTGGTGAGGGGAAGCGTCGTGCCGAACTCCCGCCGGACGGCCGCCTGCAGCCGGATCATGCTCAGCGAGGAGCCGCCCAGGTCGAAGAAGGAATCCGTGACCTCGAGGCGATCCACGCCGAGCACCGTGGACCACACCCGGGCCAGCCGGGCCTCCGTGGGGTCGCCGGCGGCGATCACCGGGGCAGTGACCGCAGGCCGTGCCGCCGCCACGGGCAGGGCACGTCGATCGACCTTGCCCGTCGGGCCGAGGGGCAGCTGGTCGACCAGCACGATCGAGGACGGCACGCCGGCCGCCGGCAGGACAGCGGCCAGGTGGGCCCGCAGCTGCGGGGCGGTGACGTCACGGCCGACGACGAAGGACACCAGTTCCGTGCCGTCCGGGCCGTCGCGCGCGACGGTGATGCTGTTGCTCACCCGCGCGTCGAGGGCGAGCGCACGGTCGGTCTCCAGGGGATGCACCCGGTGACCGCGCACCTTGACCAGGTCGTCGTCGCGGCCGAGATGTTCCACCGAGCCGTCCGTGCGGTACCGCCCCAGATCGCCGGTCACGAAACGCATCACGCCGGGCACGGGGTCGGGGGTCAGCGCCGCCAGGTCCTCGGGATCGCTGTCCGGCAGCAGCCCGGCCAGGTGACGGCTGCGGACCACGAGCCGTCCCGGTTGCCCGATGCCGCAGCGGCTGCCGTCGGCATCGACCACCAGCACCTGGCTACCGGGTGCGCCCGCGCCCAACTGTGGCGTGCTGCCCGGGGCCAGCCGCCGCACGGAGACCAGCTGCGGTGTCTGGGTCGTGCCGTATCCGTTGACCAGCTGGGCGAACGGCGCGAGGCGGGCCAGGCGATCGACGTCGGCCGTGGTCACGGTGTCCCCGGCGAGACAGACCAGACGCAGGTCCTCCAGGGTCACCTCCCGGTCCGCGATCAGCCGTGCCAGCTGGGGTGTCAGGTGCATCACGCTCACCCGTTCGCGCCGCAGCCACTGCGCCAACCGTTCCGGATCGGCGTAGGTCTCGGGCGTGGGGATGCACAGCGTCCCGCCGACCCAGATCGGCAGCAGCACGTCGCGCAGCAGCGGATCGTGCGCGATCCCCGACAGCAGGCTGACCCGGTCATCGGCACGCAGCTCGAAGGCCGCGGCGTACCACGACAGGAAGTGCTCCACGGGGCCGAGATCGCCGACCACGCCGGTGGGGCGCCCGGTGGTTCCCGAGGTGAAGGCCACGTATCCGGGACGGGGCTGCCCGCCGATCGCCTGCGGCGGCCGCGGGGCCGGCGTCCCCCGGACGACGTCGACGACCCGCGCGGTGGCGTCCAGGTGGACGCTCCCCGCCACCGAGAGCTCGGGGGCGGGTCGGTCACGGATCAGCATCGCGGGGCGCGCCCGGGCGAGGATCTCCTGATGCCGGGCCGGCGGATGCCGGGGGTCCAGCATCAGCACCTGGGCCGGCAGCGACCACACGGCGAGCATCGCGACCACGAGCGGCAGGCCGCGATCGGCGTACACGGCGACGACGTCATCGCCGCCGATCCCCCCCTCCCGGAGTGCGGTGGCCAGGCGCCGAACCCCCTCGGCCAGCTCCGTTCCCGAGATGTCGCGACCGTCGACCCGGACCGCGATGTCGGCGGGCCGGTCTCGGGAGAGGGCCGAGATCCGTTGCCGCACCGTCGATCCCGGCCCCGGCGCGGTCTCGGCCTGCTGGACGGCGGCCCCGCTCGCGCCGTCCGGGGCCAGGGTGTCGTCCGGGTCCGGCAGCTCCGCCGATCGGGAGGTCACCGGGCGATGGCCTCGCAGCGGCCCCTGCGGCGCGGCCACGGCGGCCCGGACCAGCCCGTGGAACTGTTCCAGGAACTCCTCTGCCGCAACCGGTGCGCAGACGGTCGGTTCGTAGATCAGGTCGACGGTGATCTGCTCGTCGTCCTCCACGAGGTAGATCCCCAGATCGAACAGCGCCGGGGGCTGCGTGACCTCGACGAGCGCGGTGGTCAGCCCGTGCATCGTCGGGGGACGCAAGGGTTCTCCCAGGTCGTTCACCCATACCCGGAAGGGGGGAGTCCGGTCCCCGCGGTGGGCGGCGATCCCCTCGGCGAGCAGCTCGAACGGCACCACGTCGACCGTCGCCTCGCGCACGGCTCGATGTGCCTGGTCGAGCAGGGAGTACAGGTCGCCGGAGCCGGACGACTCGAGCCGGACGAGACCGGTCTCGAGGAAGAACCCCAGCAGCTCGTGCGCGCAGGCCGGCTCGCGCACGCTGATCGGGAATCCGAGGTAGTGCTGGTCGTGTCCCGACCAACGCGCCACCAGCTCACCACACATCGCGAGCAGCGTGACGAACACCGTCGTGCGACGTCCCGCGGCCAGCGACCGGATCGCCTCGGTGGTCGCCGGGCTCAGCACGCACCGGAGGCGCTCCCCGATGCCGTCGGCGGCTCGGCCCGGCGTCGCCTCCAGGGGCAGCGGGTGGTCGGCGAGGCCGCCGAGCGCTGTCCGTCGCCGCTCCAGCCGGTCGTGATCGGGCGCAGTCCTCGTGGCCCGCTGCCAGGCGACGAGGTCGCCGTAGGACGTCGCCGGCGGGTCGCCCGGGTACGGCGTCCCGAGGGCTGCGGCCGTGTACAGCGAGCCCAACTCGGCCAGCAGGAGCCGCAGCGAGTCCCCGTCCGTCACGATGTGGTGGGTCGAGACGAGCAGCCAGTGGCGCTCACCACCGAGGGGCAGGACGGCGCATCGCACCGGGGCCTGCCGGCGCAGGTCGAACGGCAACTGCAGGAACTGGTTGGCCCGTGAGTGGGCGCTCGAGGCGTCGCTCGGCTCCAGGGTGGGCGCCTCGACCGGGGCCGCGGGCAGGACCTGGCCGATCGGGCCACCCGAGCCGTCGGGGTGCTCGGGGAACACCGTGCGCAGGGGCTCGTGGCGTCGCACCAGTTCGGTCAGGGCGTCGTCGAGCGCCACTCGATCCAGCGGGCCGTCGAGCTGGATGACCAACGGAACGTTGTAGGAGAAGCTCTCGGGCCGCATCCGGTTGAGCAGCCACAGCCGCAGCTGCCCCGGACTCAGCGGGTGCGTCGACGGATCGGCCCGGGGCGGGACGTCGGGCTCGGGTGCCCGGAGTCCGCCGACGTGGGCGGTGAAGGCACCGAGCGTGGGGTGGTCGAAGACGGCCCGGGCCTTGACCTCCACGCCGAGCAGGCCGGACAGCCGCCGGGCGAGGCGAGCGGCGCAGACCGAGTCACCACCGAGTGCGAAGAAGTTGTCGTCCTCGTCCAGGTCGTCGGTGCTCAGCGCCTCGGACCAGGCTGCTCGCACCTGAGCCCGGCAGGAGTCGGTCCCCACGCCCTGCGCCGCCATCAGCCTCGTCCGGCGGAGTCGATCCGGTGGGCGGACAACACCTGCACGAGGTCACCGAGCCCGGTCCCCCAGTCGGTTCGCGCCAGCAGGTCGAGCGAGTCCGCCCAGCGGCGCAACACGGCGTCCAGCTCGGCCGGGGTGTGCCCACACCAACTGCTCGCCCCCAGGGTCAACGCCGCCGGCTGAACCCGGCGCATCGGGGGCGCCCCGTCGATGAGGAACAGATCGAGGTCGGCCCCGGTGGGGCAGATGGACACCGCGGTCCGCGTCGCGATCGCCTCGCCCAGCCGGCGTCCGGACTGCCGGCCGCCGCTGAGGTCCTTGGGCAGGTACACCATCGCGCACGTCGGGCCGCCGGGGACGCCATCGGCGAGGACGTCCTGGACCAACTCCCACGGCACCCGCTGGTCGGCCAGCGCCTGGAAGATCTCCGCGCGCACGCTGCGCAGGTACTCGGCGATCGTGCCCTCGCGCGTCGGCAGCGACAGGACGACCTCGGTCGCCAGGCCGCCGACGACGGCCTGCTCGTCGGCGTCCTCGCGCGCCGCGAAGGTGGACCGCAGGGCGAGCGGGGGACGAACCGGCGGCCCGGCGGGCGCGGCCGCCGGATCCGATCGGCGCCGCAGTTCGGTCGCGTCGACGCAGCCCGCGACCAGTGCCACCGCCCCGACGGCGAGCACGGTGCTGCGCCCCCTCCGGATGGCGGCTTGGAGCGCGCGGGCCAGGTCGTCGTCCACGGCCAGGAACTGTTCTGCCTCAGGGGGTTCGGCGTCACCCGGCGAGGCGTGGACGCCGACCGGTTCCAGGCCCGGCCAGTGATGCCAGGCCCCGCGGACGGCGGCGCGACGGCGTTCCACGGCAGCGCTGCCCTCCGGTCCGGTCAGCCAGGACTGTCGCCGGCGCCAGAGGTGGGAATAGCCGTCCGGGGCAACGCCGTCCGGGGCGAGCAGGTCCTCGACCAGGTGGCTCACCGACCAGGCATCGCAGACCAGCGGGTCGACGGCCAGGACCAGCAGGTGACGGCGAGGGCCGGCGGTGACGGTGGTGAGCCGGGCCCGAATGGGGTCCTCGGGCCGGAACGGGACGGCCGATTGCACGGCGGCGACGTCCTCGGCAGCACGCCATCGGCCGGCCTCGTCCGGGCCGTCGACCTCGACCACGCGGACCTCCGGGACCGCGGCCCCCAGGACGTGACTCCCGTCGGTGCCGAACACGGCGCGCAGGGCCGGCCGCCGGTGGAGCATCCGGGCGAACCGGCCGCGCAGGTCGTCGAGGTCGAGCGGGCCGCTGAGTTCCACTCCCACGGTCAGGCAGTGCTGCAGCCGGCCGGTGGGTCCGCGTTCGGCGATCTCCGCGAGTCGGTGGCGCTGGGACGGGCTGTTGGGCAGTTCCTCCCGCGCCTGGTTCATCGATCGTCCCCACTCCCGACGACACCTGAGCGGCGGACGCACCGCCCCCGCCATGGTCCGCCCCGCGCGCGCGGGCCGACAACGTCTCATTCCTGTGTCATCCCTTGTGGCATCACGCATCCAGCGGGGCCGAGCGCCCCGCGGACCCGGGCGCGCCACCCGAGCGACCTGCGAGGTCACGGCCGGCTCAGCCGGTGGGTAACAGGTGCAGGTCGATCGCGAGTCTGGTCAGTTGGGCCTTGTTCCCACCGCCGAGCTTCTGACGCAACCGGTAGACGTAGGTGTCCACGGTGGACTTGGTCAGATTGAGCCGGGTGCCGATCTGCTTGTGGGTCATGCCTTGCGCGATCATGACCAGGACGTCGCGCTCCCGAGCGGTGAGGTTCTGCACGGAGGCCGGCGGTCCGACCGGCTCCATGGGCTCCTCCAGGAACAGCCGGTCCAGCGGTCGACCGAGATAGATCCCGCCGTGACCCACCGCACTGATCGCGTTGACCAGGGTGGTGAGGTCGGTGGTCTTGCTGATGAAACCCCGTGCTCCGTCACTGATCGCGGATCGGACCAGGCCGGTGTCGGTGCAATCGCTGATGAGCAGGAGCGAACACCGCCGAGGGGCGCGCGCGATGTCGGCCCTGCGGTGTGCGGCGACGAAGGGATCGATGAGCACCACGCAGGAACGCGTCCCGATCGCCTCGATGCACTGCTGGAGGTTCTCGAACACCCCGACCGAGGTGAGCAGGGGGTGTTGGGCGATGCATTGAATGGCGCCCCCCATGGCGATCGAGTCATCACGGATCACGGCCACCGAGATGGTCACGAAGGCAACCCCCTCACGTGTCCTCGCGGTGCTCGCCCATGGTGATCGCGGCCGGTCGCCGAGCCGCCACACGCTCGCGGCCCACCCGAACGATTCGGACACGAACTCATGTCATCCAGTCCCAGATGCTCCCGTATCAGGAGTAAACCGGCAAGGGTGGTGGCGAGTGGTCTGGCCCGATTTCGCCGGGCGCGCGCCGTCGCCGGGCCGGGACGCTCACAGCCCCAACCCTTTGCCGATCAACTCACGCTGGATCTCGCTGGTGCCGCCGTAGATGGTCGACAGCAGTGCCATCCGGGCCGCTCGCTCCAGGCCGTACTCGCTGGACACCCCGGCGGCTCCCATCAACTGCATCGCCTCGAGCGTGGTCCGCCGCGCGGTCTCGGTGACCTTCAGCTTGACCATGGCTGCGCGTTGCGGTGGCAGCTTGCTCCGGTCGCGGTCCGCGCTGCGGGCCGCGTCGTAGACCAGCAGCCGGCAGCACTCCAGCTCGGTCGCGAGATCGGCGCATCGATGACGCACGGCCTGGAAGGTGCCGACCGGCTGCCCGAACTGTTCGCGCTCCTTGACGAACTGCAGGACATCGTCGAAGGCCCGGCGGGCCAGGCCGAGCATGGCGGCCGAGATCACCAGCCGTTCGAAGGTCAACCCCGACATGACCTGCAACCAGCCCTGACCGACCAGCCCGACCACTGCCGATCGTGGCACGTGGCAGTCGGTGAGGAACACCTCGTTGAGCTCCGCACCGGCCAGTGAACGGATCGGCCGGATCTCGACCCCGGGGGCGTCGGCGGGAACCTGGAACAGGGTCAGACCGGCGTGCCGGTCCCCGGTGTCGTCGGTGCGGGCCAGCACCAGCAGGTGGTCGGCGAGATGCGCGTTGGAACACCAGCTCTTCTGGCCGTTGAGCACGAAGCCGTCGTCGATCCGATCGGCCCGGCACCGGGCACCGGCGACATCCGAGCCAGAGCCCGGTTCCGACAGCGCCAGCGACTCCACCCTGCCCGCGGCGATGCCACCCAGGATGGTCGCCTTCTGCTCGGGCGATCCGAACCGCAGGTACCACGACCCCACGATGGCCGAGGTGGGGTAGGCGCCGATGGGGGCCAGGCCGTGATTGGCGGCGTCCAGGAAGGAGCACAGGTCGACCAGACCGCCGCCGGATCCCCCGAACTCGGTGGGGATCGCGATGCCCAGCCACCCCAGGTCGGCCATCTTGCGCGCGATCAGCGGGCTGTGAACCTCGAACCCGCCATCGGTCAGCCGGTCCCGTTCCGCGACCGTGCCGACCTCCTTGCGGCAGAAGTCGGCCACGGCAGCCGCGAGAGTGTTCGGCTCATCGTCGGTTCCGATCGACATGTGTCTCCCTGGAGGAGGGTCCGGGCCTGCGGTCCATGTCTCACTTCTATGACACACTTTCTGACGTCTACGTTCTGACGTCGGCATTTCCCTGCTGCCACAAGCGAATTCGCGTGACGGCGTGACCTCTGTGCTACTGGATGGAACCGGTCGCCGTCCAGTGTTCGCGGCCACGGGATACGCCGAGGCCACCGTGCCGCGACGCCCGTCACCCCGGCGTCATCCGGTGATCGGAACCGTCACCGCCGTGACGACCAGGCCGCCGGCCACCAGCCAGCGGCCGTGCACCGAGGCGAACGGTCGAGCCCCGGGCGCCAGCTCGCCCCCCACCACGTCGGCCCGAAACGCGCCGCGTTCGTCGAACGTCACGTCCACGTCCTCGAAGGCGAGCCAGCACCGCGCCAAGGGAAACCACGCCTTGTACACGCTCTCCTTGGCGCTGAACACCAACCGGCCCCAGGGCAGGTCAGGGTGATGACGAGCCAGGGACGCCAGCCGCTCACGCTCCCCGGGCAGGGTGACCAGCTCGAGGACGCCCTCGGGCAGCGGGGCGTCCTCCTCCGCATCGATCCCCAGGCCGGCGAGCTCGGTGTCCCGGGCGACGGCCGCAGCCCGGTAGCCCGGGCAATGCGTCATCGAACCCACGATGCCCGGCGGCCAGGTCGGGGCTCCCCGCTCCCCGGGCACCATCGGTGGCCGGGGAAACCCCAACCGTGCCAGGGCGAGTCGCGCGCACCCGCGAACCGAGCGGAACTCCCGGTGCCGGATCGGGGCCACCCGGGCGACCGCGGCCTCCTCCACCGCGAACAGCGGCTCGTCCAGCTCGCCGACGGTGTCCGCCGAGGCCACGGGGGACGGGAGCAGGGCCTCGATCACCGGCTGCTCCGACGCGGCAGGATCTGCCGGGGCCCCAGCGGACCGCCGACGGCTGCCCACTCGGCGGGGTACCCCAACGAGACCTCCACGAACGGGACGCCGTCGTACGTCGTCGTCCGGGGAATGTGCAGGTGGCCGTACACCGCGACCCGGCAGCGATACCGGCGGTGCCAGTCCGCGGTCTGCACGGTGCCGCACCATTGAGCGAACTCGGGGTGCCGCAGGACGGCCGTGGGCTCACGCACCAGCGGGAAGTGGTTGACCAGAACCAGCGGCAGCGCCGGGTCGAGAGCGTCCAGCCGCCGCCGAGTGGCCGCCACCCGGGCCCGACACCACGCCTCGCGCCCGGGATGCGGATCGGGATGGAGCAGGAACTCGTCGACGCAGACGATCCCGTTCTCGTGGGCCAGTTCCAGGCTCTGCTCCCGGGACGACGTCCCGGGGGCCAGGAACGTGTAGTCGTAGAGCAGGAACAGCGGGACGACGACGACCGGCTCACCGTCGTACGGCCAGATCGGATAGTCGTCCTCGGGGGTGACGACCCCGAGCCCTCGCACCAGGTCGACCAGGTACCGGTACCGCTCCTCTCCCCGGAGCTGGACCGGGTCGGACGGGTGCGTCCAGAGTTCGTGGTTGCCCGGGACCCAGATCACCTTGGCGTAGCGGGCCGCCAGCGTGCTCAACGCCCACTCGAGCTGAGCGCCGGTCTCGCCCACGTCGCCGGCGACGATCAGCCAATCCGCCTCGGACGACGGGCGCGCCGCCTCGACCTCACGACGGCACCGGGGAAAGCCGACATGCAGGTCGCTCCAGGCCCAGAGCGTGGGTTCTCGGGACCGACCGGACGTCACGGGGCACAGTGTACGGAGGGGATGGATCTCGACCACCGGGCCGGCGGCCGGTCCGAGGCGGCCTCAGCGGCGCCGACCGAGCACCGCCAGCGCCGCGGCGACGACGACGAGCCAGACCAGCAGCGCGACCAGGTCGCCGTCGGCGCTGCCGGTGCCGAGCCAGGGCTTGCGCACCGCGGCGGCCACCCGCCCCAAGGGCAACAGGTCGGCGATCACCCCCATCGCCTCGGGCATCACCTCCCGGGGAGGGCCACCCGCCCCGAGCAACCACATCGGGAAGAAGGCCAGCAGGCCCATGGCCTGGGCCGCCCGAGCGGTGGGGGCGAGCAACCCGAGCACCGCCCCGATGCCGATCATGACCACGCCGCCGAGCGCGAGACCGGCCAACGCCCGGCCGGGGTCGTGCACCGCGGGGACGCCGTAGACCGGCGCCGCGACGGCGAGGACGACCACCCCGCCCAGCAGGACCAGCACGACCGTCACCAGGACCTGGGCGCCGAGCACGGAGCGCGTGCCGATCCCCGCGCTCGCGAACCGCCGCAACACCCCGCGCTCGCGATACCCCGAGAGCATCACCGGCAGGCCGACGAGGGCCAGCGCGCCGAGCGGCACGATCACGTAATCGGCGACGAAGTAGTCGTCGGGTGAGGCACCGCCGTAATCCGGGGACGGGTCGGTGCCGAAGATGCCCCCGAGGATCAGCATCAGCAGAACCGGGAAGGCGAACGCGAAGACCATCGAGGCCCATTCGCGGGTCATCAGGCGCAGTTCGGTCCGGGCGATCGTCAGCACGGCGCCCGCCGGGCTCACCGCGGTCACGACGCGACCCGCTGCAGGTCGGCCGCCGGGGCATCGGTCAGCGCCAGGAAGACGTCCTCGAGACTCGGTCTGGTGACCGTGAAGTCCTCGGGCGCCAGACCCCGGCGCCACAGCTCGCCGGCCACCGCCACCACCGAGGCTGCCTCGCTCACCACCCGGGCACGGCCGCCGTCATGGGAGATCTCCACCACGCCGGGAAGGGATTCCAGGCCGGTGAGGGCATCGGAGGTCACGGTGAAGCCGAGGCACACCGGCCCTCCCAGTCGCGTGACGAGCTCCTGCGGGGTGCCGGAGGCCGCGACCCGGCCCTGGTGAACCAGCACCAATCGGTCGGACAGTCGTTCGGCCTCGTCCATGTCATGGGTGACCAAGACGACGGTCGCGCCCTGGTCACGCACCCGTTCGACCAGCCGCCAGGTGTCGCGCCGAGCGGCCGGGTCGAGGCCCTGGGTGAGTTCGTCGAGAAAGACCAGGCGCGGCCGGTTGACCAGTGCCAGTGCGATGAACAACCGCTGGCGCTCGCCACCGGACAGCCCGCCGAACGCGGCACCACCCAGCGCGTCGAGCCCCCACTCGGCCCGGAGCCGGCGCCAGTCCACGACGTCCCCGGCGAGCCGGGCGAACAGCCTGAGCGCCTCGTCGACCCGCAACCGGTCGGGCAGCGCGCACGACTGCAGTTGCGAACCGATCACCTCGCGCAGTCGATGCCGGTGGCGGTTCGGATCGACGCCGGCCACGACCACCTCACCGCCGTCGCGACGGCGCAGGCCCTGGACGATCTCGACGATGCTGGTCTTGCCCATGCCGTTGCGCCCGACGATGCCGAGGATCTCCCCACCCAGCACGTCGAAGGAGACCTCGTGCAGCACCTGACTGGCCCCGTAGGACTTGCGCAACCCGCGGACGGTGACGATCGGCGTCCTCATCCCTCGACGCTAGGCCCTGGGGCGGTGGCGCGCGTCAGCCGAAGGATGTCAGTCCGGGTACCCCGCGCGAGGTAGCTCGCCGGGGCGTACCAGCCCGGTCTCGTACGCGAACACGGCCGCCTGAACCCGGCTCGTGAGACCGAGTTTGCCCAGCACGCGGGAGACGTGGGTCTTGGCGGTCAGCTCGGAGATGGACAGGCTGCCGGCGATCTCGCGGTTGGACTGCCCCCGGGCCAGCCGCTCGAGCACCTCGCGCTCTCGGTCGGTGAGCACCTCGAGGGCCGGCGCGGCGGGTCTGCGCGCGGGGGCGGGCGGCAGGGTTCGACTGGCAACGATGCGGTCGACCAACCGACGGGTGGTGACCGGCGAGATGACGGCGCCGCCGTCCACCGCGGCGCGGACGGCGTCCAACAGTTGGGTGGGTGGGGTGTCCTTGACCAGGAAGCCCACGGCGCCCGCCTCCAGCGCATCGAAGACGTTGTCGTCGGTGTCGAACGTGGTCAGGATCAGCACCCGCGGGCGTTCGGCGCGCTCGCTGAGCCTGCGGGTGGCGGAGATGCCGTCGAGTCGGGGCATGCGGATGTCCATCAGCACCACGTCCGGGGCCAACTGCTCGGCCAACTCGACCGCCTGCTCACCGTCGCCCGCCTCACCGACGACCTCCACACCGTCGGTGGCCTCGAGCAGCGCGCAGAAGCCGGCTCGCACCAGCGCCTGGTCATCGACCACCAGAACCCGGATCATCGGACCACCTGATCGTGTTGGACCGGAAACGTCGCCCGGACGCGGAACCCGTTGCCGTCGGGGACGTTACCCGCTTCCAGCACCCCGTCGTAGAGCGTCACCCGCTCGGCCATCCCGCTCAGCCCCTGACCTCGTCGGACGCCGTCCGGAGCCCCCGGGCCGTGGTCGGCGACCTCGACCTCCACGGCGTGCGCCAGCCAGCGCAGGTGGACGTCGACCCGCGATCCGGGCGCGTGTTTGGCGACGTTGGTGAGGGACTCCTGCACGACGCGGTACACGGCGAGATCGAGTCCGGGCGACAGGATCGAGGGAGATCCCTGCCGATGCATCGACACCCGCAGCCCCGTGGCGCGGGCGTTGTCGAGCAGCACCGGCAGGTCGGCCACGCCGGGCTGCGGCGGCGCCGCTGCCGCGTGGTCATCCGGCCTCAGCACCAGCAACATCCGCCGCAGCTCCGCCAGGGCCTCGCGACCGGTGCCCTCGATCACGCCGAGCGCCTGCGCCGCCCGCTCCGGCCGGGATGCGATCAGGTGCCCGCCGACCCCGGCCTGCACGGTGATGACGCTCATCGCGTGGGCGACGACATCGTGCAACTCCCGGGCCAGGCGCGCGCGTTCCCGGGCGACCGCCTGATCGGCCAGCGCGTGCCGGGCCTGTTCGAGCTCGCGGGTGCGCACCTCGAGCTCCGCGGCATGCCGGCGGCGGCCGGCGTCGACCACGCCGAGCCACCAGACGATGACGAACACCAGCGCGACATAGATCAGATCGTCGACCGAGGTCGGCCAGTACCCGGTGACGGCAGCTGCGAGCATCCAGGCCGGGGTGGCCAGAGCCAGCACCCGAATCCACAGCGGGCGGTTCCAGGCGCCGGCGGCGTAGAGCGCCACCAACGTCGGCATCGATTGCAGGACATGCCCTTCGCGCACCAGGTCGCCACCGGGAGGGTCGAGCCAGAGCTGGTAGGTCACCGAGAACGCCAACACCACGACCACGGGGTTGCGAGCCACGAGCAGCACGGGCGCGGTGTTGAGCAGGACGAGCGCCCAGGCCGATACACCCGCCAACTCGCCCTGCTGCAGCGCCGAGGCGGCGAAGACCACGGTCAGGGCGACCGTCAGGGCCACCAGCCGAGAGCCGCGCATCAGGTCCACCCTCACCAACCCGTTTCGCAGTGACGACCTCCACTGCACCACGTGCGCCCTGCCCCCGGAAGGCAACAGGCGTCACGGCCGCCTCGGGCGCCCGCTGATCAGCGGGGTTGGCGCCCGGGGTGGATTCCGCCGCGTCGTTACTCCGCGTGGGTATTCTCTGGGCCTTTACGCAGGGAATACCGTCCGTTGGTCACGCTCAGTGGTTTCGTTTCCCCATGACCAGTCGCTCGCACCGCCGGCAGCCGGCTTCCCGGATTGCCGCGACGTCCGCCCTCGCTGCCGGCGCGCTCCTGGGGACGCTCACCGTCCAGGTGCCCTCCGCCACGGCAGCCACCGTCACCACCGGGATCGCGCCGACGGTGATCATCAACGAGGTCAGCACCACGAACCTGTCGGGTGCCGCCGACGAGGCCGGCAAGCAGGGCGACTGGGTCGAGCTCTACAACACGACCTCGGCCGCCATCAGCCTGTCCGGCTGGGGCCTGTCGAACACGGTGAAGTCGCCCTTCAAGTGGGTCTTCCCCGCGAATGCCTCCATCGCGGCCAAGGGCTACCTGCGGGTCTGGGCCGACAAGGCCGACCGGACGGCGTCCCTGACGAACCTGCACGCCAACTTCAACATCGACAACGGGGCGGACGCCGTCGCGCTCTCCGCGCCGAATCAGACGGTGCTGGGCCAGCTGGTCGACAGCACCACGCCGCCGTTCACCCGGCCGGACGTGTCGTGGTGCCGGATGCCGAACGGCGATCCGAAGGCCACCTGGACGACGTGCCTGACGCCGACCCCGGGCGCGGCCAACAGCGGCTCCACCGCCGTGGGGCTGCTCAGCACCCCGACCCTCTCGGTGGCCAGCGGGGTCTACCCCGGCACGCAGACGGTGACCGTCACGCCCGGAGCGGCACCGATCGACGCCGGCGCACAACTGCGCTTCACCAGCGACGGCAGCATCCCGTCCGCCAGCTCGACGCTGGTCACCGGGCCACTCACGGTGCCGTCGTCCCGCACGCTGCGGGTGCGCGCGTTCAAGACCGGCGTGCAGGCGAGCTACACCGCCAGCGCCACCTACATCATCGATGCCTCGGGTCGGTACGCCGGCCAACGCATCATGTTCCTGAGCATGTCCCCCGCCGACAAGACGGCCTGGACGTCGACCAACCAGGCGCCCTCCTACGGCTGGCGTACCGGGGTCGAGATGCTCGCCCCGGACGGTTCGTTCGCGTTCGCCGGGGAGGCAGCCACCGAGCGCGCCGGTTCGGGCGGCAGCCTCAACGGGCAGAAGACCGTCCCGATGGACATCGCCTTCAAGGACGCCACCGGCACCAAGGAGATCAACTACCCGATCTTCTCCGAGAAGCCGACCCAGACGAAGTACAAGAAGCTGCGGCTGCGCAACTCCGGTGACGACTACCAGGAAGCCCACCTGCGCGACCAGTTCTGGCAGGCCACCGGCATCGAGGCCAAGCTCGCGCCGTCCGCCTCCGAACCGGTGCAGGTGTTCGCCAACGGCGCCTACATCGGCATGTACGACCTGCGCGAGAAGGAGGACGAGACCCTCGTCGAGTCCTCGTTCGGGGTCGACAAGGACACGGTGCAGTACCTCAGCGACGCCAAGGTGCTCGGCGGTGAGGGCACCGTCGCCAGCTACGACGCGATGTACGCCTACATCTCCGGCAACTCGATGGCGACGCCCGCGAACTATGCCAAGGCCAAGACGCTGCTCGACATGGAGTCCTTCGCCCAGGACTTCGCGCTGCACATGTTCTCGCTCAACCGGGACTGGCCGCAGAAGAACCTGCACATGTTCCGGATGCCCTCCTACGACGGGACGTGGCGGTTCCGCCCGCACGACTTCGACATCTCCTCGGACGGCACGAACGCCTGGGGCTCGAACACCACGACGTCACGGAGCATGAACGACAAGTACGGCACGACGTACCGTCCGTCGGTGATGATCCGGGCGCTGCTCGCCAACCCCGAGTTCAAGCGGCTGTACGCCAACATCGTTGCGGACCAACTGAACACCGTCTTCGCTCCGGTGGAGTCACAGGCCCGACTCGACGCCATGGCTGCCGAGATGGCGCCCTACATCCCGAACCAGGTGGCCCGGAACGGCGAACCGACGTCGGTGGCGAAGTGGACCGCCGAGGTGGCCCGGTTGCGGACCTTCCTCGCCGAGCGCGAGCAGTACTACGTGACGCACACCCAGAGCTACCTCGGGCTCGGCGCTCGCGCGACGGTGACCGTAGGGGTGGACGACGCCGCTCACGGCACCGTGCAGGTGAGCACGGTCAACCTCTCGACCCGGATGACCGGCGTCGGGGCGACCTGGACCGGCAGGTACTGGACGGGCGTCCCGGTGGCGATCACCGCGAAACCCAAGCCCGGCTTCGCCTTTGCCGGGTGGTCGGACGGCGTGACCGAGGCGACCCGCAGCGTCGACCCCGGCAGCGGCGTCACGTACTCCGCGAGCTTCACCGCGCTGGCCACCGTGCCCGCGCCGGCCGTCACCACGCTGCCGGCGCAGGCCGTGGAGACCGGAAAGGCCCTGTCACTGCAGGCATCGGGCAGCGATCCGAACGGCTACGCCCTGACCTGGTCGGCCAAGTCGCTGCCGAACGGCCTGGACCTGCACCCGGTCACCGGGCTGATCTACGGAAAGCCCACGCGCGCCGGGACGTTCGCCTCCACGATCACGGCGAGCAACGGCGTCACCAAGACGAGCATCGCCCTCACCTGGACCGTGACCAACCAGCTCGATCGCCTGGTCACCCTGCCGACGACGATCACCGGCAACGGGCTCGGACTGACCGCGGTCTGGTCCAACGACAAGACGATGGCCGGGACGGCGGCCGTCACCCGGGTGCAGGCCCCGGTCGTCTCGGTCGGCAGCGGAGCCGGGCCGTTCACCGGGTACGGCACCTCGAACTGGAGCGTGCGGTTCACCGGGTTCATCACCGCCCCGACCACCGGCACGTACGCCCTGCGCGCCACGATCCGCACCGATGACGGCGCCCGGATCATCGTCGACGGCACCACCGTGGCCGATGCCTGGACCAGCGGGGCCACCACCCCGACCGGCACCGTGCAACTCACCGCCGGTGTCCCGACACCGATCACCATCGAGTTCTGGGACAAGTCCGGTGCAGCGTCGCTGGCCATGAGCTGGCAGCTTCCCGGTGGCGCGACCTACATCCCCCTGGACAGCGGGGTCCTCGACCCAGCCTGATCCCGCGGCCCGGATGGACGCGGAATGCCCTGCCGGCGAGGCGATGTGCTGCCCGCCGGCAGGGCGGCGTGTTCGACCCCCTCGGCCACGATGCTCAACCCGAGCGAGTGGGGCCAGCTCCACGGTGGAGCGCACGATCGCCGCCGCCCGCGCGTCATCGGCCATCGGGTGGACGAACGACCGGTCGAGCTTCAGCTCGTCCACCGGCAGTTCGCGCAGGTAGGCCAGGGACGAGTAGCCACTGCCGTAGTCGTCGATCGCGATCCGGACCCCCAGGTGCCGCAACCGGGCCAGCACCTCGCGGGCCCTCAGCAGCACGACCAACGTCACGTAGGCCAGCGGGTAGAGCACCAGCAGCGCATCAGGCCGAAGACCGCCGCAGCGGACCCCGCCAGCCCGAGGCAGCCGGCCACGAGGGCCACGCGCTCGGTCAGCGTCCCCCGGTCCGGGCCGGCGCGCAGACGGGGATCGCCTCCACCGATCGGGCCAACGGACGCGGCGGCCCGACCCACCACGTCGACAGCTGACGCACAGGCCGGCCACAGCTGGATCCGATGCGCGAGGAGCACGATCGGCACTGCGACGGCACAGTGGTTCGGAACCGCTCCGCCGTGCGGCGGACGGATCACCGGGGTTGATCAACAAGGTAACGGGGCGAACATGTGGGACGACCGTCGGCGACACCTGGCGGCAGTTGCCTGGCTCGCGGCAGCGACCCTGCTGGTGTCGGGCTGTGCCCCGTCCGCGACGCCGACGCCGACGGACACCCCCACCTCGAGCACGGTGTCCCAGTCTGCTCCCTCCCCGGCGACATCGGGGACGCCGGAGCTGCCCACACCGCAGCACACCCTGGTCGTGGTGATGGAGAACCACGGTTACGACTCGGTCATCGGCAACCCCCAGGCGCCATGGGTCAACGCGCTCCCCGCGGCCGTGATGACGAACTGGCACGCGGTGGCCCACCCGAGCCAGCCGAACTACCTCGCCCTGTTCACCGGATCCACCCACGGCGTCACAGACGACCACTGTCCGGTCACGGTCACCGGACCGAACCTCGCCTCCCAGCTGCAGGACGCCGGGAAGAGCTTCGTCGGCTATTCCGAGGGATTACCGGCCGCCGGAGCGGCGGACTGCCGTACCGGGAACTACGCGCGAAAGCACAACCCGTGGGTCGACGTCCCGGGGTTGCCTGCCGCGGTGAACCAGCCGCTCAGCGCGCTCCCGAGCGACTACTCCACGCTGCCGACGGTGGCGTTCGTCATTCCCGACCTGTGCCACGACACCCACGACTGTTCGATCGCCACGGGCGACGCCTGGCTGCGGGACACCCTCGATCGTTACCTCACCTGGGCGCAGTCCCACGACAGCCTGCTCGTGATCACCTACGACGAGGACGAGTCCGACAACGCCGACAACCGCATCCCCACCCTGTTCGCCGGGCCGATGGTCCGGCCCGGCCGCTATGACGCGCGGGGTACCCACTACAGCCTGTTGCGCACCATCGACGCGCTCCATGGCCTGCCGGGCATCGGTCAAGCCGCCGATGCGACGCCGCTCACCGCCGTGTGGCAGTGACGTCACCCAGCGACGATCACCCCGCCCTGGACGACGACCCTTCCGGCTGACCGCTGCCACAGCACCTCGGGCCGCGCGAACGGATCGCCGTCCAGGATCAGCAGGTCGCCCGCGGCGCCGGGCCGGATCCAACCCACGTCGTCCACGCCCAGGATCGCCGCATTGCGCGAGGTGAGGCTGCGCAGCAGTTCGAGGGTGCCCTGCACCTCGTGCTGCAGCTGCACCCCGCGCAGCTGCTCGGATTCCAGCTCCCCCATCAGATCGGTGCCGAACCCGACCACGACTCCGGCGGCCATGGCCAGCTCGACCGCCCGCT
>JAXLRT010000033.1:0-39823 GCA_046330955.1 Kineosporiaceae bacterium
TGGGGGTATCTCGTCCGGCACCACGGCACCGCTCGAGACCCGACGCACGACTGTACCGGCCCGTCGTCCCTCGCCCAAATCAGATCCCGGCCACGGTGGGGAACGCGCCGGCGGCCAGCAGCTCGGCGAGCTCGAGCAGCGAACCGACCACCGGCACGTCGTCCACGGCGGCGCTGTCGGGGTGGTCCGGGCCGGCTCGATTGAGCCATACCCCCGTCAGCCCCGCGGCCCGGGCACCGCGCGCGTCGGCGTCCGGTTCGTCCCCCAGGTACAGGCTGCGGCCGGGGCTGACCCCGAGCCGTTCGCAGGCCAGGTGGAACACCCGGGGATCGGGCTTGCCGACGCCCAGGTCGTCCACGGCGACCATCACCTCGAACCGATCGGCCAGACCGACCCGTCGCAGCTTGTCGCGCTGATAGGCGGCCCCGGCATTGGTCACCAGCCCGTAGGGCAGCCCCAGGCCGTCGAGGCGCTCCAGCAGCGGCACGGCATCCGGGAAGAGCCGCCAGGCCTCACGGAAGGCGGCGTCGTAGGCCTCGCTCCACCGGCGCTGCTCGTCGGCCGAGAGCGCCGGGCCGTCGAAGGCCGCCTGCAGGGCCACCGCCCGCCGCTGCCGCTGCTCGGCGAAGCTCAGCTCACCGCGGGTGTAGGCCCGGAAGTGCCCCTCGGCGTCCCGCACCCAGTGCTGCAGCGCGGCCGCCTCGCCGGCGGCGTCCAGATGCGGCAACCACCCGACCACGATCGCGCCGATGGCATGCCCGAAGGCATACCGGGTGTCGACCAGGGTGTCGTCCAGGTCGAGCAGCACGCCCGCCCGGCCCGGCGGCGTCCTCGGCGTCACGACAGCGGTCACCAGGCCCGCATCGGCGGGTGGAACAGCCGGGGCAGCGCCCGGCGGCGCGCCAACCGGTCGAGCAGCACGGCGGTCAGCACGATCAGCACCAGATCCACCAGGAACGACTCGGGGGACGACGACGTGGCGTCGAGCATCTCCGCCAGCTGACCGCTGGCCACCGAATACGCGAACGCGATCAGGTTGTTGGCCCCGTGCATCGCGATCGAGGCCTCCAGACCGCCGGTGCGCCAGACCAGCCACGAGGCCGCCAGCCCGAACACGAACCGGTCGGCGAACAGCCAGGGGTCCTGCTGGCCGTGGGCCAGGGCGAACAGGCTGCTCGAGACCAGGGCCGCCACGCCGGCTCCCACGCCGGCCCGCGGGATCCAGGCCCCGATGGCCTGAGCCATCCAGCCCCGGAACAGATACTCCTCGCCGGCCGCCTGCAACGGGGTGGTCGCGAGCACGATCACGACATAGAGGCCTGCCTGGCTCTGCGGCCGCCAGGTCAACCCGCCGTCGAAGGCCAGCAGCGCCGCGTCGACGATCAGCATGACCAGCAGGCAGACCAGGTAGCTGGTCAGCAGCCAGGCCCACCGGACGCCGCCGCCGATCGAGGCGAGCCAGCGGGGCCGCCAGCCGTGCCCGCCCCACACCGCTGCCTGGGCCACCAGGATCAGCGCCGCCAGCACCAGGTTGGTCACCAGGACGCCGTCGGTGAGATGGCCCACCGGTCGTACTCGGCGTCCGAGGGCACCGCGCCGGCCCCGCCCGACGACTGCCCCATCAGCAGCGCAGCCGTCACCACCACGAGACCACCAGGACCGCGACGGTGGCGCCTGCGGCGATCGCCAGACCCACCAGCGGCCGCCACCAGCGGTGGTTCGGCCCCCGCAGCAACTGGGAGTAGGGCCGGGCGAGCCCAGGCCTGCGGCGGGCCGGTGGGCAGCGCCGCCCACGGCGCGGGGTGCACCAGGGCCGGCGCCGGCGGAGGGCCGAGCGACGGATCCGGCGCGCCGAGACTCATTCAGGCCAGCCGGGTGCGCAACGCAGCCAACCGGGTCAGCGTCGCGGCGCTGCCCAGGATCTGCATCGACTCGAACAGCGGTGGCGAGATCCGGCGGCCGCTGACGGCGACCCGCAGCGGGGTGAAGGCCACCTTGGGCTTGAACCCGAGCCCCTCGATGATGGCCGCGCGCAGGGCCGCCTCGATGGTCTCGACCTGCCAGTCCGCCGGGGCGAGGGAGCCGAGCGCGGACGACGCGGCGTCCAGCACGGCCACCGAGGTGGCGGCGTCCTTGGTCACCTGCGCCAGCGCGTCCTCGGCGATCTCGAGGTCGCCGTCGGCGGTGAACAGGAAGCCGAGCATGCCGGCCGCCTCACTCAGCACCTGGATCCGGGTCTGGATGAGAGGGGCTGCGGCCGTGAGGATCTCGCGTTCGCGGGCGGTGAGCGCCGACGCGTCCGCGGCACTCACCAGGGCGGCGGTGTGCAGGTAGGGCACCAGTCGCGCCGCGAAGTCGGCCTCGCCGAGCCGGCGCAGGTGCTCGGCGTTGATCGCGTCGGCCTTGGTCTGGTCGAACCGCGCCGGGTTGCCGTTGACATCGGCGATGTCGAAGGCCTTGGCCACTCTCGTCCATGCTGAAGATGTCGCGGTCCTCGGCGATCGCCCACCCCAGCAGGGCCAGGTAGTTCAGCAGTCCCTCGGGCACGAAACCGCGGTCTCGGTGATGGAACAGGTTCGACTGCGGGTCACGCTTGGACAGCTTGCGTGTGCCCTCCCCAGCACCATCGGCGGAGTGGGCGAACCGCGGCACGAAACTCGTGACACCGATGGCGATCAGGGCCTGGTACAGCGCGATCTGGCGGGGGGTGGACGAGAGCAGGTCCTCACCGCGCAGCACGTGGGTGATGCCCATCAGGGCGTCGTCCACCGGGTTGACCAGGGTGTAGAGCGGCTGGCCTCCGGCGCGGGCGACCACGAAGTCGGGCACCGTGCCGGCCTTGAAGGTGACCTGGCCGCGCACCAGATCGTCGAAGGCGATGTCGTGGGCGGGCATCCGCAACCGCAGCACGGGCTCGCGGCCCTGCGCCGGAACGCGGCGCGCTCGGCGTCGGTCAGGTCGCGATCGTGGTTGTCGTAGCCCATCTTCGGGTCCCGCCCCGCCGCGCGGTGGCGAGCCTCGATCTCCTCGGGCCTCGAGAACGACTCGTAGACATGCCCGCCGGACACCAGCCGGGCCAGCACGTCCGCGTAGATCTCCCCGCCGGCTCTGCCGGTACGGCTCGTGGGGGCCACCGACCTCGACGCCCTCGTCCCAGTCCAGCCCCAGCCATCGCAGCGCGTCGAGGGCGGCTGGGCGTAGGACTCTGCTGTCCCGAGCGGCGTCGGTGTCCTCGATCCGGAAGACGAAGGTGCCGCCGGTGTGACGGGCGTAGGCCCAGTGAACAGGGCGGTGCGGATCAGGCCGACGTGCGGCGTCCGGTGGGTGAGGGACAGAACCGGACACGCACCGCGGTGGGCGCAGTGGGCGCGGCGGCACCACGGGGATCGGCATCGGGGCTGATGGCGGGGTTCTCGGTCATGGTGACCTCAGGGTATCGGCCACCTCGCGCCCTCACCCGGCCGAGCGCCCGGACGCGCTCTCGGGGATGCCTCAGGGGTGCCTCAGGGACGTCCCGGACAGACATCTGCCCGCAGTGGGCGCAGTCTGGACACATGACGAACTCCGCAGAGCGCACTCCTCAGCCGCAGCGACAACCGCGTGGTGGCCGGTGTCTGCGCCGGCCTCGCCGACTACTTCGGCATCGATGTCACCCTGGTCCGCATCGTGACCGCGGTCCTGGTGTTCTTCGGTGGCGCGGGCGTCCCGCTCTATCTCGCCGCCTGGCTGATCATGCCGGACGGCCGGGGCGACATGATCGCCGCCCGGGTCGCCGGCAAGGTCTCGGCCAAGATGGAGGCCCGGGGCACCCCGGTCGCCGTCCCCAACCCCTACGCACCCAACGGCCACGCGCCGGACGCCGCGCCCACCCGTCCGACGTCCACCCCGGCAACCTCACCCAGCTCGTCCACCGACACCGCCCACGAGCCGCCGGCGGTGTGACCGCCGTCCGGCGGTGAGCCGAGGCCCTCACCGGGTCAGCGGCGCACCACCGGATCAGCGGCGCACCATCGGATTCGACAGCACGCCCAGTCCCTCGATGTCGACCTCGACCCGCTGCCCGGCCGTGACCGGACCGACCCCCGCCGGGGTGCCGGTCAGGATCACGTCGCCGGGCAGCAGCGTCATGACCGAGCTGACGTGCACCACCAGGGTGGCGATGTCGAAGACCATCTGTGAGGTGCGGGCCTGCTGCACCACCTCGCCATCGCGCCGGGTGGTCAGCGACAGATCACTCGCCGTGGCCAGGTCCAGGCCGGTCACCAGGTAGGGGCCGAGCGGGCAGAAGGTGTCGAACCCCTTGGCCCGCCACCACTGACCGTCCTTGCGTTGCAGGTCGCGCGCCGTGACGTCGTTGGCGCAGGTGTAGCCCAGGATCACCTCGGCCACGCGCTCGCGCGGCACGTCCTTGCACAGTCGGCCGATCACGATGGCCAGCTCGCCCTCGTAGTGCACCTCGGCGCTCTGCGGGGGCAGCACCACCGGGTCGCCCGGGCCGATCACCGAGGTGTTCGGCTTCAGGAAGGCCAGCGGCTCCTCGGGCACCTCGCCACCCATCTCGGCGGCGTGGTCGACGTAGTTCTTGCCGATGCCGATCACCTTGCTGCGCGGGATCACCGGCGCCAGCAGCCGCACGGCGTCGTCCAGCGGCACCACCTCGCCGGTGAAGGCGACGGGGGTGTAGAGCGGGTCTCCGGTGATCACGGCGATGCTCTCGACGCCGTCGGCGGCCTGAACCACCCCGTAGCGGGGGTCTTCTCCGGTGGTGAATCTCGCGATGCGC
Source organism: Kineosporiaceae bacterium (assembly GCA_046330955.1). GTDB lineage: Bacteria > Actinomycetota > Actinomycetes > Actinomycetales > Kineosporiaceae > JADJPO01. The sequence goes on from JAXLRT010000033.1 coordinate 4,784, forward strand.
ACGGCGGTGAGGGTAGTCGGTCGCCGCCCCGCAGCGTCGTCCGGGGCATCGTCCGGGAGGCTCTCCCGCTGCGCCGTCCCCCGGTGGCGGCCGCGACCGACCCGCGAACTCGCCCGGGTATTGGGTCATCTCTAATGCGAACGTGACTCATGTTTGTCTATTCTGTGCCGTGAGCCGGGTCACAGTGGACCCCGATCACGCGGGAGGTCACGTGTCAACCACGACCTACGAGCCCCTGAAGCAACGACTGAGGGCGAGCTGGCTCGCCCTGGTGGCGACGATCGCCCTGGCCCTCGCGGGGGTTCCCGCCCTCGCCGCGCCGGCGCACGCCGCGACGAACAACTACCTGGTCGGCGCGGGGATCTACGACATCACGGGCCTGGTGGCCGAGGCGCCCCGCTTCGGCTTCGGCGACCCGTTCACCAAGTCCACCGGTCTGCACGACCGGGAGTACGCGCGCGCCTTCATCGTGGCCGACCCGGCCACGTCCCAGCGCGTGGCCTACGTGACCATCGACGCCGGCGCCATGTTCCAGTCGGTGAACCAGGCCGTGATCAGCAGGCTGTCCAGCCTGTACGGCAGCGCGTACACCGACACCAACGTGGTCATCACCGCCACCCACACCCACGTCGCCGCAGGCGGGGCCTCGCACTACCAGCTCTACAAGATCTCGACCGGTGGCTTCTACAAGGCCACGTTCGACAAGCTGGTCAACGGCATCGTCGGCTCGATCCAGCGGGCGCACGCCAACCTGGCCCCCGGGCGGATCCTGATGAACACCGGCAGCCTGACCAACGCCAGCGTGAACCGTTCGATCACGGCCTTCGCCCGTGACCCCGAGGCGGCGTCGTCCCCGTCGATCGACCCCGAGATGACGGTGCTGAAGTTCGTCCAGGGCACCGCCACCGAGATCGGGGCGATCACCTGGTTCCCGACCCACGCGACGTCGCTGGGCGACGACTACCTGCTGCTCAGCGGGGACAACAAGGGCTACGCCTCGGCCTCCTTCGAGGCTGCCCGAGGGGCGGACTACGGCGCCAAGTCCTTCGTCGCGGCCTTCCCGCAGTCCAACGCCGGTGACATGTCCCCCAACCTGAACATGCCGCCACCGGGCAGCACCGCGAATGCGACGGGTCCGGGTGCCACCGAGCTCGAGAGCATGCAGATCATCGGCGACCGGCAGTACCAGAAGGCCAAGGCGCTCTACGACAGCGCGAGCGTGCAGCTGACCGGGCCGGTCACCGCCGTGGCCCGGTACGCGAATTACGCCTCCTACGCGGTCGATCCCGCCTTCACCCACGGGCGAGGCGCCAAGACCACCTGCCGCGGCGCGCTGGGCACCTCGTTCGCCTCCGGCGCCGAGGACTGGCGCGGACCGATCGCCCTGTTCCCCGAGGGCGGTGGCAACAGCGATCTCTTCTGGTCGCTGGTCGGCTCGGCCGTCATCCCGTTCACGGCCGCGGACTCGGCCTGCCAGTCCCCCAAGCCGATCCTGGTCGCGGTGGGTAACGCCTCGCCGCCCTGGGTGCCGAACATCCTGCCGACGTCGATCGTCCGGATCGGACAGTTCGGCGTGCTCAACGGCCCGGCCGAGTTCACCATCACCGCAGGACGGCGCCTGCGCAGCACCGTGGCCGCCGTCCCCGGTACCGGGCTCACCCAGCTCGTGATGTCGGGCTACGCCGACGCCTACTCCGGCTACGTCACCACGTACGAGGAGTACCAGGCCCAGCAGTACGAGGGTGCGAGCACCATCTGGGGTCCGGACACCCTCGGCGCCTACCGCACCGAGTTCAGCCGGCTCGCCCGCAAACTGGCTGCGCCGTCGTCCGATCCGTGGGGTGGTGCGGCCGCCCCGGCGGTGCCGACCAGCTCGCCCGGCATCGACAAGACACCGCCGATCGTGTTCGACACCACCCCGCCCGGGGCCTCGTTCGGCAGTGTGAAGACGGCGCCCCGGACGGCGTACGCCCGCGGTCAGCAGGTGAGCCTGCAGTTCTGGAGTGCTCACCCGAACAACAACCTGCGGACCAACGGCACGTACCTGCGGGTGCAGCGCCAGGTGAGCGGGGCCTGGGTCGACGTGGCGTGGGACCGTGACCAGAGCACCGCGTTCACCTGGACGCGCAGCTCGGTCGCGGATTCCTACGTGACGATCACCTGGGACATCCCGGCCACGGCCGCCCCCGGGACCTATCGCGTGCTGCACCACGGCACCTCGAAGTCCCTGTTCGGTGCACTGACCGAGTTCACCGGGACCTCCCCGGCCTTCACGGTCAGCTGATCCGGACCCGATGACGGCCCGATCGCCGGCGGCATGGCCCCCGTCGGCGATCGGGTCGGTCGGGTCGTGCGTAGGCTGACCTGATGGAGGAGTTGCTGCCGGCCCAGTGGCGAGCACGCCGGGCGGCCCACGAGCGGCGGGTGGACGAGCTGGTGGGGGCGCACCTGGCCCGTCGCGTCCGTGGCGAGAAGCACGCCGTCGAGGACTTCCTGTTCACCTACTACTCGTTGCGCCCGGCGCGGTTGCGTCGCTGGCACCCCGGGGTCGGCGTCGTCCTCGTCCGGGACAACGGCACCCGAGATCACCTGGACGTGGCCGAGTTCCTCGCTCGTCGCGGCGATGCGGTTCGCCATGTACGAGACCTGGTGCGCGCCACGGCATCCCGTCCGGCGCACCTGGGGTGCTTCGGGCTGCACGAGTGGGCGATGGTCTACCGGCACGGCGCGGACGACGAGCGCCGCCATCCGGCGCCGCTGCGCCTGGGTGCGGCGGGCAGTGACGCCGTGGTCGAAGCCCACCGCATCCGCTGCTCGCACTTCGACGCGTTCCGGTTCTTCACCCCGGAGGCGTTGGGCCGCAACGAACTCCAGCCCACCCGGGCGAGCCAGGTCGACCTCGAGCAGCCGGGGTGTCTGCACGCGACCATGGACCTCTACAAGTGGGCCTACAAGCTCGCCCCGGCAACGCCGTCCGAGCTGATCGCCGACTGCTTCGAACTTGCCCGCGACGCCCGCGCGCTGGACATGCAGGCCTCGCCCTACGACGTGAGATCCCTCGGGTACGAACCGATCCCGATCGAGACCGCCGACGGCAAAGCGGCCTACCTGGCCCGGCAACGCGAGCTGATCGTTCGAGCAGAACCATTGCGCGCCAAGCTGATCGAGGTCTGCGAGGCCCTGCTCACCGCCGAAACCGTCACCGCCTGATCAGGGTTGCCTCAATGGCGGGATTCCCCACCATTGGCGCTCCCTCACCCTCCAAAACCCGCTCATGCTCCGCGGGTGACCGGCCATGCTCCGCTGGTGACGGCTCGGGGGCGTCCGCAGCGGAGCATGGCCGGTCACCTGCGGAGCATGAGCAGGTTGGGTGGGGTCAGCGGGGGGTGACGGCGGCGCGCAGCAGGCCGTAGGTGAGGCCGTCGACCAGCGCCTGCCAGGACGCCTCGACGATGTTGGCGCCGACGCCGACCGTCGTCCAGGTGCCCTTGCTGTCCGCGGTCTCGATCAGCACCCGGGTGATCGCGTCGGTTCCCGACGAGGCATCGAGAATGCGCACCTTGAAGTCGATCAGTTGCAGCTTGGCCAGCTCCGGGTAGACCGGCAGCAAGGCCCCGCGCAAGGCCTGGTCGAGGGCATTCACCGGGCCGTTGCCCTCCCCCACCGCGACCTGCCGCGCACCCCCGGCGAGCAGCTTGACGGTGGCCTCGCTCAGAGCGTCGACGTTCGGGCGCGACTCGGTGATGACGCGCCAGCTCTCCACGTCGAAGAAGGCCGGGCGCGCGCCGTCCGCCTCTTCGCGCAGCAACAACTCGAACGAGGCATCTGCTGCCTCGAAGGTGTAGCCCGCCGCCTCCAGGGACTTGACCCTCTCGGTGATCCGAGTGACCAGGTCGCCCTGACCGGCCAGGTCGTACCCCAACTCGCGCCCCTTGAGTTCGATCGAGGCGCGCCCTGCCATGTCGGAGACCAGCATGCGCATGTCGTTGCCGACCGTCGTGGGGTCGGCGTGCTGATAGAGATCGGGATCAACCTTGATCGCTGAAGCGTGCAGGCCTGCCTTGTGGGCAAAGGCGCTCGCACCGACATACGGCTGCCTGGAGTACGGCGGGACATTCGTGACCTCGCTGACGGCATGCGCGATGCGCGTTGCCTCGGCGAGCTTTCCGGCCGGCAGCACCTGCCGGCCGAGCTTGAGTTCCAGATTGGCGACCACCGCGAGCAGGTCGGCATTGCCGGTCCGCTCGCCGTAGCCGTTCAGGGTGCCCTGAACCTGGACGACGCCCGCGTCCACCGCGGCGAGTGAGTTCGCCACGGCGCAGCCGGTGTCGTTGTGGCAGTGGATGCCCAGCGGCGCACCGCTGGCGGCGGCGACGGCATGGACGACGTCCGCGATCTCCACCGGCAACATGCCGCCGTTGGTGTCGCACAGCGCGACCACCTCGGCGCCGGCCTCGACCGCCGTCCGCAGCACCTCGACCGCATAGGCGGCATCGGCCCGGTAGCCGTCGAAGAAATGCTCGGCGTCCAGGAACACCCGCCGGCCCTCACCGATCAGGAAGGCGACGGTCTCGCGCACCATGGCCAGGTTCTCGGCCCCCGTGGTGCGCAACGCCCGTTCGACGTGGCGGATGTCGCTCTTGGCCACCAGCGTCACCACCGGCGCCAACGAGTCGAGCAGCGCCCGCACCTGCGGGTCGTCGGCCGCGGCCACGCCTGCCTTGCGGGTGGCACCGAACGCGGTCAGTTGGGCGTTCTTCAGCCGCAATTCAGACGCCGCGCGGCGGAAGAACTCGGTGTCCTTCGGGATCGCGCCCGGCCAGCCGCCCTCGATGAAGCCGACGCCCAGCTCGTCCAGGTGGGTGGCGATGGTGAGCTTGTCGGCCACCGACAGGCTCAGGCCCTCCTGCTGGGCGCCGTCGCGCAGGGTCGTGTCGTAGACCTGCAGGGGTGCGACCTCACCAGTGCTGACCTGACCGGTGCTCTGCGTGCTCATCTCTGCTCTCTCTGCCGGTGCCGACCTGACTCCACCCACGAAAAAGACCCCTCGCGAATCGCGAAGGGTCTGCGCGTCGACGGTGCCGAGCGGCTGCGTGCTGCTCTAGGCGGTGCCGACGCGCCTGCCGATAATGACGAGGCTGGCGGTCATGGTGTGCACAGTCTGCCACACCGACGCCCGGCAGGGGGCGGCCCGCGCCGATCAGTGGCCGGCGAGCCGGCCCAGGGTGTCCGCGACCGCGTCCAGATCGGACGCCGCCTGGTCCACGCCACGCACCGTGGCACCGACCTCCGAGGTCGCCAGCACCAGCCGCCGGAGCTGCTCGACCAGGGCCTGCGCGCCGGAACTGGTCGCCCCCACGGCCTGCTCGATCGCCACCGTCACCGCCTGCTGCGACGACAACGCCTGGGTGGCGCCGTCCTCACGTACCCGCCGGGACTGCTCGGCGACGGCCTCGGCCGCCTGGCGCAGCGCCGTCCGGTGCTCGGCGGGCAGCTCCGGCGCCGCCGAGGACGACGTCCGCTCGGGCCGGTTCGTGCCCGCACCTCGGCCGGGCGAGACCACCGCGGTCGCGGCGGCGAGCGTCGCGCAGGCGGCGGCCACGAACTGTCCGTTCACCCGCGGCGATCGGCCGGCTCGGTGGTCTCGCCGGAGGCCGGTCCGGGCAACAGCGCACCCCACGCCTCGCCGGGGGGCACCGCACCCGTGGCCGTACCTCGGGTGAACTCCTCGACCGCACGGCGAGCGGCGGCCAGGTCGGGGACGTAGCTGGAAACCGGGTGAGACCTGGTCGAGATGACGCGTCAGGTCGCGCTCCCACGCCTCCCGCTCGGCCGGCCCCCACACGCCCCAGAACCGAACTCGATCACCTGGCCGTGCCGGGTGACGCTGTGCCCGGCATCGGTCCGAGGGGCCGCGGTCATGCTGGTCTCCTGAGTGATGAGCGGCAGCGATTCCTGCACCCATCGGCAGGCCGACGTCGTCACTCGAGAGCAGCGCAGCCGGACCTTGGCGAGCGTGGCTCAGACCAGGCGGCGCATCCAGCCGTGGGCGTCCTCGGTGCGCCCGTACTGAATGTCGACCAGGGTGCGGCGCAGTCGCATCGTCACCGAGTCGTCGGCACCGGGGTCCGGCGAGGCGACCTCGCCGCCGTCCCAGACCAGCTTGCCGACCGGGGTGATGACGGCGGCGGTGCCGCAGGCGAAGACCTCCGTGATGTCGCCGCTCGCCACCCCCTCACGCCACTCGGCGATGTCGACCTTGCGCTCCTCGACGTCGAGCCCGAGCCCCTTGGCCAGGGTCAGGATCGAGCTGCGGGTGACCCCCTCGAGGATCGTGCCCAGCTCGGGGGTGATCAGCCGGCCGTCGCGGGTGACGAAGTACAGGTTCATGCCGCCGAGTTCCTCGACCCAACGGTTCTCCGCGGCGTCGAGGAAGCAGACCTGGTCGCAGCCGTGCCGGCCGGCCTCGAGCATCGGCGCCAGCGAGGAGGCGTAGTTGCCGCCGCATTTGGCCTCACCGGTGCCGCCGCGGGCCGCCCGGGTGTAGTTCGACGACAACCAGATCGAGACCGGCTTGACCCCACCCGCGAAGTAGGACCCCACCGGGCAGCCGATCAGCAGGAACTCGATGGTGGCCGCCGGCCGCACCCCGAGGAACGGCTCGGAGGCGTACATGAACGGGCGCAGGTAGTACGAGCGCTCCTGGCCCGGCGCGCTCTCGGGCACCCAGTCGGCGTCCGTGGCCACCAGCAGGTCGAGCGCGGCGAGGAAGTCCTCGGTGGGCAGCTCGGGCAACGCGAGCCGTCGGGCCGAGCGCTGCATCCGCGCCGCGTTGGCCTCCGGCCGGAACGACCAGATGCTGCCGTCGGCCCGCCGATACGCCTTGAGCCCCTCGAAGATCTCCTGCGCGTAGTGCAGGACGGCGGCCGCGGGGTCGAGCGTCAACGGCCCGTACGGCTGCAGCTGGGCCTGCCCCCAACCGCCCTGCTGCGTCCAGGTGGAGCGGATCATGTGGTCGCTGAAGTGCTTGCCGAAGCCGGGGTCGGCCAGGATCTCGGCGCGGCGCTCGGCGCTCGCCGGGTTCTGGTTCGGCGTGATCCCGAACGGTTGGCCGGCGAAGGTCGGCAGGACGGTTGGATCGGGCATCGTGGACTCCTCGGGTGGGCTCAGATACGGGCGGCGATGGCGTCGCCGATCTGCGCGGTCGACCGGACGGCCGACCCGCGCTCGGCGAGGTCGGCGGCTACCGCCTGCTCCACCCGCGCGGCGGCCTTGTCGTGGCCGAGGTGCTCGAGCAGCATCGCGACCGACATCACGGTGGCGGTCGGGTCGGCCTTGCCCTGCCCGGCGATGTCCGGTGCCGAACCGTGCACCGGCTCGAACATCGACGGCACCGAGCGGTCGGGGTTGATGTTGCCGGATGCTGCCAGCCCGATCCCTCCGGTGATCGCCGCGGCCAGGTCGGTGATGATGTCACCGAACAGGTTGTCGGTGACGATGACGTCGAACCGGGTCGGGTCGTTGACCATGAAGATGGTCGCCGCGTCGACGTGCTGGTAGGCGGTGGTGACCTCGGGGAACTCCAGCCCGACCCGCTCGACGGTGCGCCGCCACAGGTGCCCGGCGAAGCTGAGCACGTTGTGCTTGTGCACCAGCGTGAGGTGGCGCCGCGGCCGGTTGGCGGCGCGCACGAAGGCGTCCCGGATGACGCGCTCGGCGCCGAAGGCGGTGTTGACGCTGACCTCGGTGGCGACCTCGTGCGGCGTCCCGACCCGCAGCGCGCCGCCGTTGCCGGTATAGGGACCCTCGGTGCCCTCGCGGACCACGACGAAGTCGATGTCGCCGGGGGTGGCCAGCGGCGAGGCGACCCCGGGGTAGAGCCGGGCCGGACGCAGGTTCACGTAGTGGTCGAGCTCGAACCGCAACCGCAGCAACAGGCCCCGCTCCAGCACCCCGCTCGGCACGCCGGGGTCGCCGATGGCGCCCAGCAGGATCGCGTCGTGCTGCCGGATCTCGGCCAGTGCGCCCTCGGGCAGGGTCTCGCCCGTGGCGTGCCAGCGCCGCGCCCCGAGGTCGTAGTCGGTGGTCTCGATGCTCACCTCGCCGTCCAGCGCGGTGCGCAGGGCCTTCAGGCCCTCGGCGACGACTTCGGGGCCGATGCCGTCACCGGCGATCACTGCGAGGCGAAGGGTGTCCATGGTTTCGCAATCTACTCGTGCCCCGGGGATTCGCCCGGGCGCTTGACGGGTTCGGCAGGTGCTTCACGAACGCGACCGGACGGCGCGCCCGAGGTGGCTCAGGGTGGGCTGACGGCGGTGGCGCCGTCGCGGCGGGGGTCGGCGGCCGCCGAGAGGGCGCCGTCCGGCTCTCGGACGGCGACGGACACACCCCCGAAGTACATGGACGACGGGTGGTGAGCCCGGCGGGGCAGCTCGCTCGCCGAGGGCAGGGCACCCGAGGCCTCGAGCACGGCCAGGTCGGCGTCCAGGTCGGACTCGTACTCCAGCCGTTCGGCGCCCTCGGCGGTGCGGCTGACGTGCACCCGCGGCCGCGCGATCGCCTCGGGCCAGTCCAGGCCGCCGCCGGCGACCGCCGTGAGGACCTGGGCCAGCGCCGTGGTGATCCGGTCGGCGCCCGGGCTGCCGACGGCGATCGTGGTGCCGTCCGAGCGCCGGCCGACCGTCGGGGCCATGTTCGAGGCCAGCCGGACGCCGGGCGCCAGCGTGTGCAGGCCGGTGCGGTTCAGCTCGTGCTCACCGAGGCAGTTGTTCAGCCACACCCCGGTGCCGGGGATGGTGATCCCGGACCCGTAGCCGCACGAGGCGGTCACCGCGCAGGCGGCGCCGGCGGTGTCCACGGTCGAGACGTGCGCGGTGGACGGCGCCACACCGAGCCACGCCTGACCACCGGCCAGCACGCCGTCCAGCAGGGCCTGACCGGCAGCCGCCCGATCGGCGGCCACGTCGAGTTCCACGGCGCGATGAGCCAGCACGGCGCGGAACACTCGGACCAGGTCCGCGATGTCGGCCCTCACAGCCCCGACAGCCCCGACAGCCCTGTCGAGCTCGTCGGCCTCGGGGTCGGCGAGCAACAGCAGCATCGCGGCCAGCACCGGGCCGCCGATCGCCGGCGGTGGGTTGGTCGCGATCCGCCAGCGGGCGCCGTCCCGGGTGGCCAGCTCGACCTGGGTGGCCCGGCGCACCACCGGGGCGTAGCCGGCCAGGTCGGCCGGCGTGATCAGCCCACCGTGGGCCGACATGTCCTCGGCCAGAGCACGCGCCACCTCGCCGCGGGTCAGCGCCGCGGACCCCTCGCGCGCCACCCGGGTCAGGAAGTCGGCCAGATCCGGGATCCGCAGCAGCTCTCCCCGGCGCACCGGGGTGCCGTCGTGGTGGTGCAGCGCGGCCCGGGTGGCCGCATCGTGGCCGAAGAGCGAGTCGCGGGTGTAGCCGAGGTAGTAGTCGGCCGCCGTGCCCAGGGCGAAGCCGTCGCGGGCCACCTCGATGGCCGGTTGCACCACCACCGACCAGGGCAGTGACCCGAACCGACGGTGCGCCTCCTCCAGGGCGGGCAGCACCCCGGGGGTGGCGGCCGATCCGTGCCCGACGGTCATGTGCGTGCCGCCGCCGTACTCGGTGTACAGCTCGCGCGTCCCCCGGCCGAACGCCTCGGGCGGCAGTCCCCGACCGGGCATCTCGACGTACCCGTCGACCGTGACCGGGTCACGCCCGTCACCGGGATCGACGGTCACGAACGCTCCCCCGGCCAGCGAGACGATGCCCGGTTCGGTCACGCAGACCATGAGCGCGCCGGCCAGCGCGGCGTCCACCGCGTTGCCGCCCTCGGCCCCCATACGGGACGCCGCATCGGCGGCGTAGCGGTTCGGGGCGGCGACGGCGATCTGGGGAGCCGAACCCGTTCTCAGCGGCGGGCTCACCTGCTGGAACCCGCTCCTCACCTCGGGCCGTCGCTCACGTCAGGTCCACCCGGCGCCCGGACATCGCCCCGATCCGGGCCACGATGTCCTCCAGCACCCCCACCGGGACGGCCTGATCGAGGGTCAGCACGCTCAGCGCCTGATCGCCCTGATCCGGACGCGCCACCTGCATCGAGCCGATGTTCACCGCGGCGTCGCCGAGCAGGCCGCCGATCGCCCCGATGACGCCCGGCCGGTCCTGATAGCGCAGCACGAGCAGGTGGTCGGCCAGCGGCAGCTCGAAGTCCAGGTCGTCGATCCCGACCAGCTTCTCGACCTGCTTCGGGCCGGTCAGCGTGCCCGAGACCGCCAACGGGGTGGAGTCGGCCATGCACCCCCGCAACGTGATCACGTTGCGGAACGCCGGGCTGTTGCCGTCGGCGATCAGGCGGGCCTCGATCCCCCGGTCGGCGGCCAGCACCGGGGCGTTGACGTAGGACACCGGGTCCTCGACCACATCGGTGAACAACCCCTTGAGCGCGGCCAGCTTGAGCACCGAGACGTCGTGGGACGCGATCTCGCCGTGCACCTCGATATCCAGCTGCACCGGCAACCCGCCGGCCAGGGCGGTGAACACCCGGCCCAGCTTCTCGACCAGAGGGATACCGGGGCGCACGTCCTGAGCGATCACCCCACCGGAGACGTTCACCGCATCGGGCACCAGCTCACCGGCCAGGGCCAGCCGCACCGAGCGCGCCACCGCGATACCGGCGTTCTCCTGCGCCTCGTCGGTCGAGGCCCCCAGGTGCGGGGTGGCCACCACCGAGTCGAGGCCGAACAGCGGCGAGTCGGTGCACGGCTCCTTGACGAACACGTCGAGCCCGGCCCCGGCGACGCGGCCCTCCTCCAGCGCCACCAGCAGCGCCTTCTCGTCGACGATCCCACCCCGGGCGGCGTTGATGATGCGCACCGTCGGCTTGACCTTGCGCAGCTGCTCCTCACCGATCAGCCCGACGGTCTCGGGGGTCTTGGGCAGGTGCACGGTGATGAAGTCGGCCTCGGCGAGCAACTCGTCCAGGCTCAGCAGGCGCACCCCCATCTGCCCGGCCCGCGCCGAGGAGACGTAGGGGTCGTAGGCGACCACCCGCATGCCGAACGCCGAGAGCCGTTGCGCGACCAGCACTCCGATGCGGCCCAGCCCCAGCACGCCGACGGTCTTGCCCTGCAGCTCGACCCCGGTGTAGGCGGACCGCTTCCAGGCGCCGCCCGTGAGCGAGGCGTGGGCCTGCGGCACGTTGCGCGCCACCGACAGCAGCAGCGCGACGGCCAGTTCGGCCGCCGAGACGATGTTCGACGTCGGGGCGTTCACCACCATCACGCCGGCCTGAGTGGCCGCCGGGACGTCGACGTTGTCCAGCCCGACGCCGGCCCGGGCGACCACCCGCAGGCCGCGACCGGCGGCCAGCGCCTCGGCGTCCACCTGGGTGGCCGACCGCACCAGCAGGGCGTCGGCCTCGGCCAGCGCCGCCAGCAGCGCCGAGCGGTCGGTGCCGTCGCACCACCGGACGTCGAACCCGTCGCCCAGGGCCTGAACGGTCGCCGGCGAGAGCTCCTCGGCGATCAGGACGACGGGGCGACGGCCCGGCTCGCTGCTGACACTGCTCATGATCGATTCACTGCTCCGGTGGTCGCTTCCAATCGTCGGGCAGGTCGAGTGGACCTGCCCCGGGGTCGCCGGGCGAGAGCTTGGTCGGCTTGCCGACCCGTTTCTCCTGCTCCCGCTCGGCGACCTGGACGTGCTTGTTCCCGTTGAACAGGGCGTGCACCATCTCCATGCCCATCCCGACGGCGCTCACCGAACGGGTCCGGTCCCCTCGGAACCAGCGCAACAGGCCCATCGCGAGCGGCCGCCTCAGCGCGCGGCGGACCCCTCGACGTAGTCGGAGTCGCCCGACTTCACCCAGCTCATCAGCTTGCGCAGCTCACGACCGGTGGCCTCGATCGGGTGCTGCTCGCCCTTGGCACGCAACGCCGTGAACTCCGGCGCCCCGGCGTCCTGGTCGGCGATGAAGCGCGCTGCGAAGGCCCCGCTCTTGATGTCGGCCAGGATGGCCTGCATGTTCTCCTTCACGTGCGGGTCGATCACCCGCGGGCCGGACACGTAGTCGCCGTACTCGGCGGTGTCCGAGACCGACCAGCGCTGCTTGGCGATGCCGCCCTCGTACATCAGGTCGACGATCAGCTTCAGCTCGTGCAGGCACTCGAAGTAGGCCACCTCGGGCTGGTACCCGGCCTCGATCAGGGTCTCGAAGCCGTACTGCACCAGCTGCGAGGCACCGCCACAGAGCACGGCCTGCTCACCGAACAGGTCGGTCTCGCACTCCTCGGTGAAGGTGGTCTTGATTCCGCCGGCCCGCAGACCGCCGATGGCCTTGGCATAGGACAGGGCGAGCGGCCACGCCTTGGCGGTGGCGTCCTGCTCGACGGCGACCAGCACCGGGACGCCGCGCCCGTCGACGTACTCCCGGCGCACCAGGTGACCCGGACCCTTGGGCGCGACCATCGCGACGTCCACACCGGCCGGGGGCTTGATGTAGCCGAAGCGGATGTTGAACCCGTGCCCGAAGAACAGCGCGTCGCCGTCCACCAGGTTGGGCTCGACGGCCTCGGCGTAGACGTGACGCTGCACGTGGTCGGGCACCAGGATCATGACCACGTCGGCCTCTTCACAGGCCTGGGCGGGGGTGACCACCCGCAACCCCTGGGCCTGGGCCTTCTCGCGGCTGCGGCTGCCCTCGGGCAGCCCCACCCGGACGTCGACGCCCGAGTCGCGCAGGGACAGGCTGTGGGCGTGACCCTGGCTGCCGTAGCCGAGGACCGCGACGTTGCGGCCCTGGATGACGGACAGGTCGGCGTCGGCGTCGTAGAACATCTCGGCCACGGGGTGCATCTCCTTCAAGTGGATGGGTATGACCAAACGATAGGTGCTCGGTACGACACGTCCGTCCCGCCCGAGGGTCGGACGCCGACGCGGGCCGAGCGCAGTGAGCCTCAGGCCGAGCGCAGTGACCGGTCGGTGATCGAGCGGCTGCCGCGGCCGATGGCCACCAGGCCGGACTGCACCAGCTCGCGGATGCCGAACGGCTCGATGACCTTCAGGAAGGCCTCCAGCTTGTCGGGGTTGCCGGTGACCTCGACGGTGACCGCGTCGGGGGCGACGTCGACCACCTTGGCCCGGAACAACCGCACCGTCTCGAGCACGTTGGAGCGCGAGGTGATGTCGGCCTTGATCTTGACCAGCAGCAGCTCGCGCTGCACCGAGGACGTGGTCTCCAACTCGACGATCTTGATGACGTTCACCAGCTTGTTCAGCTGCTTGGTGACCTGCTCCAGCGGCAGGCCCTCGACGTCCACCACGACCGTCATGCGCGAGACGTCGGGGTGCTCGGTCGGACCCACCGCCAGGGAGTGGATGTTGAAGCCGCGCCGGGCGAACAGGCCGGCGGCGCGGGTCAGCACGCCGGGCTTGTTCTCGACCAGCACCGACAGCGTGTGCTTGCTCATGGTGGTTCGTGCCTCGTCTCTGAGTTCAGGTTCGGTTCAGGTTCGCGTGATGGGGGCGCGGCCGCTCGGGCCGGGTGCTCACTCCTCGCGGTCCCAGCTGGGGGTGAGGTCGCGGGCGAAGAGGATCTCGTCGTTGCTCACGCCGGCCGGCACCATCGGCCAGACCATCGAGTCGCGGAAGACCACGAAGTCGACGACCACCGGGACGTCGTTGATCGACATGGCCTTCTCGATCGTGGCGTCGACGTCCTCGGGACGCTCGCAGCGCAGCCCGACGCAGCCGTAGGCCTCGGCCAGCTTGACGAAGTCCGGGATGCGCGAACCGACCGAGGTGTGCAGGTCGGTGTTGGAGTACCGCTCGTTGTAGAAGAGCGTCTGCCATTGGCGCACCATGCCCAGGCTGGAGTTGTTGATGATGGCGACCTTGATCGGGATGTCGTTGATCACGCAGGTGGCCAGCTCCTGATTGGTCATCTGGAAGCAGCCGTCGCCGTCGATGGCCCAGACCGTGCGGTCCGGCATACCGACCTTGGCACCCATCGCGGCCGGCACCGCGAAGCCCATGGTGCCCAGGCCACCGGAGTTGATCCAGGTGTTGGGGTTCTCGTAGGAGATGAACTGCGAGGCCCACATCTGGTGCTGTCCGACACCGGCGACGTAGATCGACTCCGGGCCGCTGATCTTGCCGATGCGCGAGATCACGTGCTGCGGCGAGACCTCGCCGGCCGGCGGGGCGGCGTGCCCGAGCGGGTAGGTCTCGCGCAGCCGGTCGAGGTGACGCCACCAGGCACCCAGATCGGCCTGGCGCCCCTGGGCCAGCTCGGCCTCGACGGCGACCAGCAACTCGGTCAGCACGTCCTTGGCGTCCCCGACGATCGGGACGTCGGCCACGCGGTTCTTCGAGATCTCGGCCGGGTCGATGTCGGCGTGCACCACGATCGCCTGCGGCGCGAACGTCGACAACTTGCCGGTCACCCGGTCGTCGAACCGGGCGCCGAGACTGAACAGCAGGTCGCACTGCTGCAGCGCGGCCACCGCGGCCACCGTGCCGTGCATGCCCGGCATGCCCAGGTGCTGACGGTGCGAGTCGGGCAGCGCGCCGCGCGCCATCAGGGTGGTGACGACCGGCGCCCCGGTCAGATCGGCCAGCCGGCGCAGCTCGGCGCTGGCACGCGCCTTGATCACGCCGCCGCCGACGTAGAGCACCGGACGGCGCGACTCGACCAGCAACTTGGCCGCCTGCTGGACCTGCTTGGCGTGCGGCTTGGTCACCGGGCGGTAGCCGGGCAGGTCGATCTTGTCGGTCCAGGAGAACGTGGTCTGGGCCTGCAGCGCGTCCTTGGAGACGTCGACCAGCACCGGCCCGGGCCGGCCGGTACCGGCGATGTGGAACGCCTCGGCCAGCACGTGCGGGATGTCCGCCGGGTCGGTGACCAGGTAGTTGTGCTTCGTGATCGGGATGGTGATCCCGGAGATGTCCGCCTCCTGGAAGGCGTCGGTGCCGATCGCGGCGCTGGGCACCTGACCGGTGATGGCCACCATCGGCACGCTGTCCATGTAGGCGTCGGCGATCGGGGTGACCAGGTTGGTCGCCCCCGGCCCGGACGTCGCCATGCAGACCCCGACCCGACCGGTCGCCACGGCGTACCCCTCGGCCGCGTGCCCGGCGCCCTGCTCGTGGCGCACCAGGATGTGACGCACCGAGGTGGAGTCCATGAGCGGGTCGTAGAGCGGCAGGATCGCGCCGCCCGGGATGCCGAAGACCGTGTCGACGCCGAGCGCCTCGAGCGAACGGACGAGACTCTGCGCCCCGGTCATGCTGGTCATGGGTGTGCCTTTCGGGTCGGGCCTTCAGGTCGGAACTTTCGGTCGCACTGCGGTCTGGAGACGAAAAGACCCCTCTGCCCGATCGGGGCGAGGGGTCGCGCGCTGGCTGAGTACAGGGATGACGAAACGTCAGCCGGCGCGCCGGCCGAGTACGAGAAAGCGGGTGGGAAGCACGGTGCCACGGTTCCCCGGCGACAGTGCCCGTGTCAATCGGCTCACCATGATGTCTCGTGATGTGAGACAGCCGGCGAGACGACCGGCGAGTCGAGCGAGACGGACGGTCGCGCCGGCACGCGCCGGGCCAGATCGACCGGTGGGCCGTCGAGGATGTCCAGCAGCTCGGCCGAGCTCATCGCGCGGTGCAGCGCGAAGCCCTGCCCCGCCCACGCTCCCAGGTCGCGCAACAACCGGGCGGTCGCCAGGTCCTCCAGTCCCTCACAGACCACCTGCAGTCCCAGCCCCCGGGCCACCCCGATCACCGCCCGGACGACGGTCGTCGCCTTGGGATCGCTGCCGACGCCGCCGAGCAGGGTGCGGTCGAGCTTGACCGTGCTGACCGGCATCCGCCGCAGGTAGGACAGCGAGGAGTACCCCGAGCCGAAGTCGTCGATGGCCAGCGAGACGCCGTCGGCCTGCAATCGCCGGATGGTCAGATCGGCCCGGTCGCCCTCGCCGAGCAGCTGCCCCTCGGTGATCTCGATCAGCAGCCGGTCGGGTGCCAGGTGGGCCGCGGCCAGGGCGCTGTGGACGGCGTCGACCACGGCCGGGTCGGACAGCTGCCGGACGGACATGTTGACCCCCACCCGCAGGTCCTTGCCCATCTGCTGCCACAACGCGGCCTGGTGCGTGGCCTCGGCCAGCACCCAGCGACCCAGCTCGTCGATCTCGCCGCTGCCCTCGGCCACCTCGACCAGCTCCGCCGGGCTGACCACCTCGGCCAGTGCCACCTCGGCCTCTCCGGCCGGCACGCGCACCAGGGCCTCGACGCCCACGATCACCCCGTCGGCCAGCCGCACGATCGGCTGATAAGCCAGGGCGAGCCGGCCGGTGTCCAGTGCCCGGCGCAACTCGATGGCGATGTCGACCTTGCGTCGCGCCCGCTCCTCGAGCGGCTGGTCCCAGACCACGACCCGGGTACCGCCGGTGCGTTTGGCCGCCTCGGTGGCGATGTCGGCCCGGTGCAGCAGGTCGGCGGCACCCGTCGTCCCCGAGGGCACCGCGGGCCACACCGCCGGCCAGGAGCCGGCGCGGTCGTCCTGGGTGGCAGCCACCCCGATGCCGGCACCGAGCCGCACCGGGCGCTCACCGATCCGGAACGGGGAGTCGAGCGCGGCGAGCACCTGCTCGGCCAGCTCCATCGCCCGCAGCAGCGGCAGGCCGGCGACGGCGATCACGAACTCGTCACCGCCGATCCGCGCGAGCAGCGGGGCCGGTTGGTGCCCGGTGCCCCGCACCCGCGGATCGGCATTGACCTGGTTCTGCAACCGCACCGCGACCTCGCGCAGCACGCCGTCACCGACCTCGTGGCCGAACCGGTCGTTGACCGCCTTGAAACCGTCCAGGTCCAGGTGCAGCAGGCACACCGAGCGACCGCCGCCGAGCCAGTCCCCGATGCCGCTCAGCAGATGGTCACGGTTGGCCAGGCCGGTGACCGGGTCGTGGTGGGTCAGTTCGACGATCCGCTGGCGCAGCTGAGCCGCCTCGGTCAGATCGCCCAGCGTCGCCATCGCCCCGTCGGGCACGGCCCGCAGCCGCAAGGAGGCGGTGCCGGACGCCGGCGGCGCCAGGGAGATCTGCACCCGAGCCGAGGCACGCCGGCCACTGGTGATGGCCAGCACCACCTCACGCAGCCCCTCGCGATCGTCCAGCGGCACCAGCTCGGCCAGATCGTTGCCCACCAGGGTTTGCGCCGGGCGTTGCAGCAGTCCGCAGTCACCGTCGGTGGCACTGGTCACCAGGCCCCGCCGATCCACCCCCAGGACGACGTCGGCACTGTCCTCGACGACGGCGGCCAGCACGGCCTGCGACCGGTCGAGTTCACCGGCCAGCCGCGCGGCGGTGCCGGCCTCGCGCCACCGGGCGAGCAGCATCTGCCCGGCGAGCAGCCCCACCGCCAACCACGCCACCGGGCCGGGCGGGCGCCCGTCGAGCAGCGAGCCCATGAGCTGCACCGCCAGCGCCGCCGCCGTCACGGCCAGGGCCACCACCTGGTGGAGCCGGCGGGTGGGGGTGAGCTGCGCCGTCCCGAGTCGTTCGGGCAGTTCACCGCGCAGCACGGGCAGCGCCGCCAGGGCCACGAATCCCCCGGCCCGGGCCACCGTGGCGATCTCGCCCGCCCCGATCACGCCCGCGAGACCGGCGAGGGTGAAGCCCCCTGCGGCCAGGACGGCGGCCACCGGCTGCAGCTCCCGCGGATCGGGCAGCCCGCTGGTGCCGGGCCCGTCGAACATCTCCTGCACGGCCGCCTGCCCCCAGACCGCGAGCACCGACAAGCCGAGCAAGGCCATGACCAGCGGCCGCACCACGCGGATCGTCTGGGCGTCGTCCGGCAACCCCACGATCGCGGCCAACCCCCAGCCGAGCGTCAGCCAGGCCGTGGCCAACACCGTCGCCTCCCAGCGAGCCAGCAGCAGGCGGGACAGCCCCAGCATCGCCAATCCCCCGGCGACCACCGACAACGGCCAGCCGAGCGAGCCGGCCAGCGCCGGCCGGGCCACTGCGATCACCTGCCCGATGCCCGCGACCGCCGCCCAGCCGGACAGCGCCCGCGCCGGGCGCGCGGCCCGCGGCGAACGCAGACCCCGGTCGAGCCAGGTCGCGCAGGCCGCCGCGGCGCTCAGCGTGAGCAGCCAGTCGAGCACCAGGCTCATCGGTGCCCCCATCCCCGCCGGTCCTCAGTCGCAGACGGCGCCGGTGGACGCCGACCCCACCAGCCGCGCGTACTTGGCGAGTACCCCACGGGTGTAGCGCGGCGGCAACGGCTGCCAGCCGACCGCGCGAGCGGCGAGCTCGTCCGGCTCGACCAGTAGCTCGAGGGTGCCGGCCGCGACGTCCAGCCGGATCGGGTCGCCATCGCGCACGTGGGCGATCGGCCCGCCGTCCACCGCCTCGGGCGCGATGTGCCCGACGCACAGGCCGGTCGTCCCGCCGGAGAACCGGCCGTCGGTCACCAGCAGCACGTCCTTGCCCAGCCCGGCGCCCTTGATCGCCCCGGTGATGGCGAGCATCTCGCGCATGCCGGGGCCACCCTTGGGTCCCTCGTAGCGGATCACCACGACGTCCCCGGCCTGGATGGTGCCGTCCTCGAGGGCATCCAGCGCCGCCCGCTCGCGCTCGAACACCCGCGCCGTGCCCTCGAACACATCGGAGTCGAACCCCGCGCTCTTCACCACGGCGCCCTCGGGGGCCAAACTGCCTCGCAGCACGGTGATCCCGCCGGTGCGATGGATCGGCCGGTCGAGGGTACGCAACACGGTGCCGTCGAGCATTGGGGGGTCGATGGCGGCGAGGTTCTCGGCCAGCGTCGCCCCGGTGACGGTGAGCGCGTCGCCGTGCAGCAGGCCGGCGTCCAGCAGTGCCCGCATCACCACCGGGACGCCGCCGACCCGGTCGACGTCGGTCATCACGTGCGCCCCGAACGGCTTGACGTCGGCCAGGTGGGGCACCTTCGCCCCGATGCGGGTGAAGTCGTCCAGGGTCAGCTCGACCTCGGCCTCGTGAGCGATCGCCAGCAGGTGCAGTACCGCGTTGGTGGAGCCACCGAAGGCCATCACCACGGCGATGGCGTTCTCGAAGGCGTTGCGGGTCAAGATGTCCCGCGCGGTGATGCCCTGGCGCAGCAGGTTGACCACCGCCTCACCCGACTTGCGGGCGAAGCCGTCGCGGCGCCGGTCGGTGGCCGGCGGTGCGGCGCTGCCGGGCAACGACATGCCCAGGGCCTCGGCGGCGCTGGCCATGGTGTTGGCCGTGTACATCCCGCCGCAGGCACCCTCGCCCGGGCAGATGGCCCGCTCGATGGCATCGACATCCGCGCGACTCATCAATCCGCGGGCGCAGGCGCCGACGGCCTCGAAGGCATCGATGATCGTGACCTGGCGTTCACTGCCGTCGGACAGCTTGGCGATGCCGGGCAGGATCGATCCGGCGTACAGGAACACCGAGGCGAGATCCAGCCGAGCCGCGGCCATCAGCATGCCCGGCAACGACTTGTCGCACCCGGCGAGCAGCACGCTGCCGTCGAGGCGCTCGGCCTGCATCACGGTCTCGACGCTGTCGGCGATCACCTCGCGGCTCACCAGCGAGAAGTGCATGCCCTCGTGGCCCATCGAGATGCCGTCGCTGACACTGATGGTGGCGAACTCGAGCGGGTAGCCGCCCGCCGCGTGGACGCCGTCCTTGCTCGCCTTGGCCAGCCGGTCGAGCGAGAGGTTGCACGGGGTGATCTCGTTCCACGAACTGGCCACCCCGATCTGGGGTTTGGCGAAGTCGTCGTCACCCATCCCCACCGCGCGCAGCATCCCGCGGGAGGCCGCCTTCTCCAGCCCGTCGGTGACGGCGCGGCTGCGAGGCTTCAGATCGGGGTTCTGGCTCACGGGGCGAGTCTAGGTCCGAATCGACCGGTTTCCGGGGAGCAGGCTGATCCCGACCCCGGCCAGCAACACCACGCCTCCGATGATCTCCAGCGGGCGCGACCGCTCCCCCAGGACGACGAACGCCGAGGCCATCCCGGCCACCGGCACCAGCATGGCGAACGGCACCACCGAGCCGGCCGGGTGGCGGGTCAGCAGGGTGTTCCAGATGCCGTAGCCGAGCAACGAGGACAGCCACGCCGTGAACAGCGCCGAGCCGATGACGACCGGCGTCAGGTGGGTGAGCGCCGCGCCGATCGCCGCCGGCCCCTCGATCAGGTACGACAGTGCCGCCATCGGTACCGGCACCACCAGTCCCGACCAGACCACCAGCGACAGTCCGGACGACGCCTGCGCGGTGCGCGCGATGACGTTGCCGATCGCCCACGAGCCGGCGGCGGCCACCACCAGCACCAGCGGCAGCAGCGGCAGCAGCGGCGCGCTGCTCGCCCGGCCGGCGGCCACCACTGCCAGCCCGGCCAGACCGATCAGGACGCCGACGAGCTGTGCGGCCCGGGGCCGCTCGTGCAGGGCGACGGCCGCCAGCAGCACGGTGAACAGCACCTGCACCTGGATCACCAGTGGGGTCAGACCGGTCGGCATACCCAAGTGCATGGCCACGTACATCAGGGCGAACTGTCCCAGGCTCATGAACACCCCGATGAGGACGACGACCCGCCACCCGGCCCGGGGCGGAGGCACGAAGAACACCGCCGGCAGGCAGACCAACACGAACCGCAACGCCACGAACAGCAGCGGTGGCACCACCTGCAGACCGGCGTGGATGACGACGAAGTTCACCCCCCAGATCAGGGCGACCAGGACGGCGAGTGCGTTGTCGCGCAACGGCATCCCGGTGGCGGGTGCTGGGCTGCTCGGCAGCCGGGTGGCTGCGGAAGGGGCGGCGGCGGAGCTCACCCGGTCAGTCTGCGGGGCACAGACCATGAAGCACCAGCAAAGAGATGTGCACTGCACCCGGTAGCCTTGCTTCATGATGGATCTGGTGGCGTTGCGCTCACTGGTGGCCGTGGCCCGTGAGGGATCGGTGGTCTCGGCCGCCGCCGGGCTCGGCTACACACCCTCGGCCATCTCGCAGCAGATCAAGAAGCTCGAGTCCCATGCCGGGGTGGAACTTCTCGAGCGGGTGGGGCGGGGCGTCGTCCCGACCGAGTCCGGGCGGCTGCTGGTACAGCGGGCCGAGGCCCTGCTGGCCCAGCTCGAGGAACTCACCGCCTCGGTGCAGGCCGGCCAGGGGCGCCCCACCGGGCAGCTGCGCGTGGCGGCGTTCTCGACGGCCGTGCGCGGCCTGGTGGCCGAGGCGCTGCGCGAGCTGGCCCGCGCGGCACCCGACCTGCAGGTGAGCCTGGTCGAGCGGGACCCGTGGGACGCCCTGGCCGCCGTGGCCGCCGGTCAGGTCGACCTGGCCGTGGTGCACAACTGGGAGCCGATCCCGCTCAGTGTGCCGGCGCACGTGCGCATCCGGTCCCTCGGCACCGACATCGCCGACGTCCTGGTGCGCCACGACCACCCGCTGGCCGGACGGCGCTGGGTCACCGCCGCCGCGCTGGCCGAGGAGCGGTGGGTCAGCGTGCCGGAGGGCTCGATCTGCCACCAGTGGCTCACCACCATGCTGCGATCGGTCGGCACCGAGCCCCGGATCGACCACTGGTCGGCCGAGTTCGCCAGCCACGTCGAACTGGTCGGGCACGGGGTCGCCACCGCCCTGGTGCCGCGGCTGGGACGCGGGCCACTGCCGGCCACGGTGCGAGCCGTCGCCGTCCGCGATCCGGTGCCGACCCGCACCGTCAGCGTGGCCTGGCGCGCCACGATGGCCGAATCCCCGGCGTTGCGAGCCGGTCTGGAGGTACTCGCCCGGTTGGGGCGAGCCCACCTGGCTCACCCGGCTCGGCTGCCCTCCGCGGGACCGAACACCACCACGACCCGGAAGTCCGGCTCCACCGCCTCGAAGTGATGGGCGACCCCGGCCGGGACGAACAGGATGTCCCCCGGCCCTGCCGGGAAGTCACCCTGTTCGGTGTGCAGCGTCGCCCGTCCGGCGATCACCACGTAGACCTCGTCCTCGGTGTGCGGGTCCTGCGGGTCCTCACCGTTCGCCGGGATGGCGTAGGTGCCGACCGACAGGTCGGGCGTCCGGTGGTGCTCGAGATAGGTGGCCCGTGTGGGCACCTGGGCCAGGGCCGGGATGTACCTCACCCGCGCAATGCTCATGGCCTCAGCATGGCGTACAGCCTCGGCCACCGGCGGCACGGCGTCCTACAGCGTGCGCCAGGGGTCGATGTTGAGGTCGTCGACCTGCCACGCACCACCGGTGGCGGTGAAGCGGAACCTCAGGCTCTGCGCCCCGGTGGTGTCCACCCGGTTGAGGATCGCCATCCGATCGGACAGCTTCCACCCGGCGACGCCGTTGTCCATCAGCGTGTACACCGCCACGGCGGAGCCGGCCGTGCTGGTCACGAAGATCTCGACCTTCAACCTCGCCCCGGCGACACCGGGCGCGCGGTAGGCGAACCGGATCGAATCCTCACCGGCGACGACACAGACCGGCGAGCTGGACGCCCACCCGTCGGAGACGATCTTCAGCGAGCTCGCGTTCGTGGAGCCGACACTCACCGGGTAGGGACTGTTACCCGGCACGGTGGTGGCACCGGACAGCGTCCAGCCGGACGGAGCGGCCGTCTCGAAGTCCCCGGCAGTGGCCAGGAAGTACTGGTTGGCGTCGCCGTAGCCGGCATACACCGGCGACGTCGCCCGCTGCCCGCACACGGTGCTGTAGGTGGCCGCTTCGGCAGACCCCGACGGCGCCAGAACGCTGCCCGTGACGACGGCGGCGGTGACGGCCAGCATCACGCCCCGGCGGATCCGGATGCGGTCGGTGAAAGACCGGAACATGTCGACTCCTTGCAGTGACAATGACCTGATGCATTCAATTGAATACAGAGAGTTATTCACTGGGAATGCCCCAGGCGGGGATTCACCCTGGCGGAGCACGCCGTCCACGATCGGTGGCACCGCGCATCCCTCGGACCGCTCCGAACGGGGGATTGGGGCTGCTCTCGCTCAACCGTCCGGATCAGCCCCAGGGCAAACGACAGCGGCACCCGCCGAATGATCAGGCGGGTGCCGCTCTACAGCTCAGCTCACAGCGTGCGCCAGGGGTCGACCTGGATGTCATCGACCTGCCAGGCCGCCGCCGTGCCCGATGGACGGATCGTGACGGTCAGGTTCTGCGTCCCGGTGGTGCCCATCACGTTGGGCAGGGCGAGCCGGTTGCTGACCTTCCAGCCGGCGGTCGAACCGTCGAGGGTGTAACTGGTCGACGCCGTGCTGGTGCCGTTGGTGGCGGTCATCTGCACACTCAGCGTGGAGCCGGCCACCCCGGGCGAGCGGTAGAAGAAGCGCAGCGAGTCCTCGCCGACGGCCACGCACATCGTGGGGGTGCGGACATACCCGCCCGATGCCACGCGCAACGACTGGCTGTCCAGGCTGCTGGCGATGTACCAGGGCTCGTTGCCCGCCACCAGGCTGGCGCCGGACGTCGTCCAGCCGGACAGCTGCAGGAACTCCATGTGCGCCGAGGGCACCTCGAAGTACTGGTTCGTGTCACCGAACTTCGAGAACGAGGCGGCGGTGATCCGCGGACCGCAGTCGTTGATGTAGGCCGCAGCCTGGGAGGGCGCTGCAGCGACCACGGACGCCCCCAGCGCACCCACGGTGCTCAGGGATACGGCGACCAGAGCCGTGGCGCGACGCAGCCGAGTCAGGGATCGAGTGAGGTTCATCTGCGGGCTTCCTTGGGGTCGAGGCCGGAGGGGGCGATTCAGAGCGATGGCGCGGTGTCGCCGTGGTGAACGACTTCAGATTGACTACTCACCGTGGGCGAGCACCACCCTGCGAGGTCGGATTCACTCTGCCGGGCCGACCCGGCGCACGAGTGGAGTAGTGCCACACACGGACGGCGCACCTCTCGATCACGGCCGGCTCGGGTCATCTCGGACCATCCGGGGCGGGAGACTGGGTGGGTGCCCGTTCTCGACTCCGCCACCGACCCGGTGCTGGTCGCGTGTGCCCACGGCACCGGCAGCGCCGCCGGACGGCGGGTGCTGGCCGAGCTGCGGCTCGACGTGGCCGCCGCGCGCCCGGGACTGCGCGTGGTGGCAGCCAACGCGGACGCCGAGGTGCAACGACCCGGGGTCGCCCGAGTGCTCGAACGGCTGGCCGCGCAGGGCACGGCGAGCGTCGTCGTCCCCCTGCTGCTCTCGACCGGCTATCACGTCGAGGAGGACATCGCCCGGGCCGTGGCCGCGCCGTCCGCCGAGGGCCGGGCCGTGGCGGCACGCCCGCTCGGTCCGGACCCGGTGCTGGTCGACGTGCTCGTGGCGCACCTGGGCGCCTGCGGGGCGACGACCGCGGACGCCGTGGTGCTGGCGGCGGCGGGGTCCAGGCGCCCCGGGGCCCGGGCCGACGTCGAGCAGGTCGCGGCTGCCCTGACGCAGCGGTGGGGCTCACCGGTGCCGGTCGGGTACGTGGCAGGGACGCCGTCGCTGGCGGCCGTCGTGGCTCAGGTGCGCGAGCGTCGTCCAGACGTCGGGCTCGCCGTGGCGACCTACCTGCTGGCACCGAGTGCGTTCGCCGATCGGCTGGGCGACGTGGGAGCCGACCGGGTGGCTGCCACGTTGGCGCCGCATCCGACGCTCACCGAGCTGATCCTTGCCCGCTACGACGAAGCCCGGTAAGACGGCTCGTACACAGACATGTCCGCTAGGCCCGCCGGGTGGGGCAGGTCGGGCAGGTCGAGCAGGTCCGCCAGGTCCGGTGGGTCGAGTGGTCGATGTCGAGGGAGAGCGCGATGACCGAGTACGTGGCAGCCATCGACCAGGGCACCACCAGCACCCGATGCATGATCTTCGACTCGTCCGGCCTGACGGTGGCCATGGCCCAGCTGGAGCACCGGCAGCTGCTGCCACGGGCGGGCTGGGTGGAGCACGACCCGGGTGAGATCTGGGCGAACACCCAGTCGGTGATCGCGGGGGCACTGGAGTCGGCGGACCTGACCGCACGCCAGATCGCGGCCGTGGGGGTCACCAATCAGCGCGAGACCACGCTGGTCTGGGACCGGCGCACCGGTGAGCCGGTGGGCAACGCGATCGTCTGGCAGGACACCCGCACCGATGCCGTCTGCGAGGCACTCGGGGCGCTCGGCGGCGGCGCCGCACGGTATCGCGATCGCGTGGGACTGCCACTGGCGACGTACTTCTCGGGTCCGAAGGTGCGCTGGATCCTCGACGAGGTGCCCGGTGCGCGCGACCGGGCCGAGCGCGGTGACCTGATCGCCGGCACCATGGACAGCTGGGTGGTGTGGAACCTCACCGGCGGTGGCAGCGGGGGTGGCGGCTCCCACCTGACCGATGTGACCAACGCCAGCCGGACCATGCTGATGGACCTGGACACGGTCTCGTGGGATCTCGACATCGCTGCCGAGATGGGCATCCCCGCCTCGATGCTGCCCGAGATCCGTTCCTCCTCGGGCGATTTCGGGTGGGTGCGCGGCGGCGTCCTGGACGGCGTGCCGATCACCGGGGTACTCGGCGATCAGCAGGCCGCCACCTTCGGGCAGGCCTGCTTCACCCCCGGAACCGGCAAGAACACCTACGGCACCGGGTGTTTCTTCCTGCTCAACACGGGCACCTCGAAGGTGGCCAGCACCAACGGGTTGCTGACCACCGTGTGCTACCGCATCGGCGACGAGGCCCCGGTGTACGCCCTGGAGGGCTCGATCGCGGTCACCGGGTCGCTGGTGCAGTGGTTGCGCGACAACCTCGGGCTGATCTCGTCCGCGTCCGAGATCGAGGCGCTCGCGGCGTCCGTGCCCGACAACGGTGGCGCCTACCTGGTGCCGGCGTTCTCGGGCCTGTTCGCGCCCTACTGGCGCTCGGACGCCCGCGGCGCACTGGTGGGCTTGACCCGGTTCGTCACCAAGGCGCATCTCGCCCGGGCTGCGCTGGAGGCGGTCGCCTATCAGACCCGAGAAGTGGTCGAGGCGATGGTCGCCGACTCCGGGGTGGCGTTGTCGGAACTGAAGGTCGACGGCGGCATGGTGGTCAACGACCTGCTGATGCAGTTCCAGGCCGACATCCTCGACGTCCCGGTGGTGCGGCCCCGGGTCACCGAGACCACCGCGCTCGGCGCCGCCTACGCTGCCGGCCTCGCCGTCGGCTACTGGCCGAGCCTGGAGGCGTTGCGCGCCAACTGGATCGAGGGCGCCCGCTGGACGCCGTCCATGGACGACGACCGCCGGGAGGCCCTGTTCGCACAGTGGAAGAAAGCCGTCACCCGCACCTTCGACTGGGTCGACGCCTGACGAGTTCCGCCCCACGCCTCATGATCACGTTGAAGATCACGTTGCAGGAATCCGTCACCTCCGTGCACACGAATCCCTCAACGTGATCTTCCTCGTCGCCCGAATCCCTCAACGTGATCTTCAACGTGATCATGTGGAGCCTCGCGCGACGCCTGCGGGGAGGTGTCCGCGTCAAACTCTAGGCGTCGCAAGGACGTTCGGCCGCGCCAGACCGCGGCGCGCAGCATGAGCCCTGCCGACGCGTGCGAGCACGTCAGACGGGTTCGCACGCAGTTGATGTGGGGTGATCGCGATGACCGGCACGCCGTACTCGGCGAAGACGCCGTCCTGGTGCAGGGTGTGCTCCCAGTCCTTGACCCCGAAATGGTGGCGACGCGAGTGCACCTGGATCGCCAGCCCGACGTCGTCCAGCCAGCAGTCGGGAGTCGGCAGCCGCGTCCCGTCGGGGGCCTGCAAAACCGGGTTGGCCCACACCACCGGGAACCGCCCACTGCGTTGCAGCACCTGCAGCAGGTCGTGCTCGGGAACCGACCAGGCCCCGGACGCCGCCGCGTCGATTCCCGCACGCAGCAGGGCGCTGCCACAACGCGGGCCGTCGTCCAACTCGGCGCGCAGCTCCTCGAGCGTGACCAGTTCACGCTGAACGGCCTCGATCACCACGGCACGGGCGTCGCGCGCCGAGGGCGCATCCCGTGCGGCGTCCGCGAACGACCTCGCGGCGGAGGCGAAGACCAGGCAGCCTCGACGCAACCGTTTCGGATCCGGACGCCGACTGCGTCGGATCACGAGAGCCGGGTTGGGCGTGAGCGTTCGAGCGAGCGGGATGAACAGGTGCACGCGACCGTCGTCCGGGGCGTTGACCGCGCCGCGCCATCGGGCAGCCGTGGTCGAGGTGATGACCGCACCCTCACCGGCATACAGCGATGCCGCCACCAACTGCTGCCTGGCGCTCAGCCGACCCCGGAACGAGGCCACGACGCCGGGCAACACCACCGACCACTCGCGCCGGAGCCACCACCGAACATCGTGCGGGCTCCACCCGGCTTCGTAGAGCTGCCTGCGCGTCACCAGACCGTCCTGAGTGCGCAGCAGGTCGACGACGGTCGATGACAATTCCCGCGAGAGCACCACGCCGCGATGGTTGCGCCTACCAGCCGGGCGCGTCGACGGCCCACCCGCCGCCTGTGGATAACCCCAACCCGCCCATGGTCACGTTGAAGATCACGTTGCAGGAATCCGTCACTTCGGAGCACACGAAACCCTCAACGTGATCTTCCTCGTCGCCCGAATCCCTCAACGTGATCTTCAACGTGATCACCGGGCTCAGATCGAGGCACCACCCGCGGCGACGTCGGGCAGCGAGGACGACGGCAGCGGCTCGACCACGCGGCCGCGCAACCGGGCTGCCTCGGCGGGCGGCGAGCCCTGCACGCGCACACTGATCCGGATCCGATCGGCCCGGAACAGATCGCGCGAGTACTCGAAGGCCCTACCCTCGGCGTCCACGGTGGTCCGGTGCACCTGCACCAGCGGTGCGCCGGGCTCGATGTCGAGGATCGAGGCCTCCGACTCCCCCGCGGCGATCACCTCGATCTGCTCCAGCGCCTCGGCGGGCCGGATACCGAACTCGCGGTCGAGCAGCTCGTACAGCGAGCCCGACAGGCTGCGCTCGGGCAGCCCGGGCACCAGATGGGCCGGGATCACCGCGCGTTCCAGCGAGATCGGGGCGCCGTCGGCCAGCCGGATGCGCACCAGGTCGACCACGAAGTCCTCGGGTCCCAGGCCGAGGGCCACGGCGGCGTCCGCCTCGGCCAGCGCGACGGCGACCGACACCACCCGCGATCCCGCGGTGTATCCCTGATCGCGCAGGAGGGACGGGACGCCGACGATCCGCGACAGATCCCGATCGACCTTGGCCGAGGCGACGAAGGTGCCGCCGCCGCGACCGGGTACCCGACGCAGCGCGCCGGAGGACTCCAGCGAGATCAGCGCCTGGCGCAGCGTCGACCGGCTGACTCCCAGTCGAGCCGCGAGATCCCTCTCGGGTTCGAGCTTCTGCCCCGGGTCGAGCACCCCCTGCTGGATCATCCAGGCGATGCGCCGACGCACCTCGCGGGCAGTCGGCCCCAGGTCACCCGAGCCGACGGAGCCGACCGCCGCTACCGGACCCGGCGGGCCACCGGTCACTTACATCGCCTCCAGGGCGGCCAGCGACTCGGGCAGGATCTGCCCACCGTCGACCACGAGGGCCTGACCGGTGATGTAGGCGGCCTCGTCGGTGGCGAAGAACAGCGCCGCGTTGCCGATGTCGCTCACCTCTCCCAGACGTCGCTGCGGGATGGACATCTCCATCGCCTGGCGGTACTCCGGGCCGAGATCCGCCAGACCCTCGGTAGCGATGTTGCCAGGCAGGACGGCGTTCACGGTGATCCCGCGCGGGGCGAGCTCGATCGCGGCGGTGCGCATGAAACCGAGCTGGGCCGCCTTGCTGGCGCCGTAGTGCGACCACCCGGGGTAGCCGGTGACCGGCCCGGTGATCGAGGACGTCAGGATCACCCGGCCGTGACCGGACGCCGTGAGCGCGGGCAGGCAGGCCTGCACGCTGAGCATGCAGCCCTTGACGTTGGTGGCGTACACCAGGTCGAAGTCGGCCTCGGTCATGTCGGCCAGCTTGCTGTCGGGGAAGATCCCCGCGTTGGCGCACAACACGTCGATGCCGCCGAAGGCCTCGACCGCGGCAGCGGCCATCAACTCGCACGAGGCCTTGGACGAGACATCGCCCAGGTACGACCGCACCGACCCGGAGCCCAGGCCGTCCAGCTCGGACGCCGCCCGCGCGGCGTCCTCGGCGTTGCGTCCGGTGATCAGCACGTTGGCGCCGGCCCGGGCGAAGACCGAGGCGATGCCCTTGCCGATGCCCTTGGTGGCCCCGGTGACGATGACGGATCGTCCTGCGACAGAGGTGAACATGACGCTCCTACTCGGCTGTGATCGACGGGATGATCAGGCGTGCTCGGACAGGTACTGCTCGGCCAGGTGACAGCTCATCGTGGTGTACTCCGGCCCCATCTCCTGCGCGGTCTGGGTCGCCGAGTGCGATCCGATCCACGCGACGAGCAGCAGCCGGCGCAGCATCACGAACGTGGGCAACTCGGCCTCGTCGGCGGCGCTGAGCTCGGCCACGGTGCGATACCCGCGCACCCAGGCGTCGATCAACTCGGGGATGTACGGCTCGTGCTCGATGAACGACACCGAGGAGGCGAGATCGTACATGTACCAACTGAATCCGCAGTCGTCGAAGTCGATGACGTTGACCTGCTCACCCGAGACCAGCAGGTTGGCCAGGCGCATGTCGGCGTGCACCAACCCGAACCGTTCCGGGCCGGTGCCGTAGGCGGCGAGCCGGCGCCGCAGCGCGTCGTCCAGCCGGCCGAGAACCGCCAGCTCCTCGGCGCCCATGCCCAGACCGTCCTGCCAGCGACCCCACCAGCCCCGATCGCCGATCGAGGTGTCGTAGTCCCAGACGAACCGGGTGAAACCCGCCGGCCGCGACCAGGTTCGGGCGTGGGTGTGCAGCCGCGCGGTGATCGCCCCGAGTTGGACGAAGTCACTCGCCAGCCGGGTGGCGTCCGGTTCGACGCCGTCGACCCACGCAAACCGCACCACCTGCCGGCTGCGGCCATCGGGCAGGGTCGCGGTGACCACCGACGAGCCATCGGCTGCCGGCAGGTGGGCCGGGGTCGCCACCACCTCGTCGGCGCGCAGCGCGTCGATCCAGGCCAGCTCGCTGCGAATCGCCTCGATCGAGTGATAGCCGCTGCGGTGAACCCGCAACACGCTGCGTCCGGCGTCCGGGTCGTCGATCGCGAACGTGCCGTTCTCGGACACGTTCAGCAGGCTGAGCGTGGCCTGCGGGTGCAGCCCGTACGCCGGCAGCGCCGCGTGGGCGAACGCCGCGAAGTCCTCCGCCGAATCGGTCACGCTTCCTCCAGGTCTGGTCGCTTCGGCTCGCCTCAGTGGTCGCGGCCGGTCACCGCACCGAGTGCGGCCACGATCGCCTCGCGCGCCCGCTGCACGGTGGGCGTCTCGCCGGACAAGTAGACCCGGCCCGCCGCCCCGATCATCGAGACGTCGACCAGAGTGGCCTCCGGGGCCACCTTCTCGGCCTCGTTGACCGCCATCGCCGCGAACAGCGCCGGGGTCACCTCCACCACCAGCAGGCTCTGCCCGGGCAGCAGCATCGAGGCCTGCCGGGTGCGATTGATGATCACCGCGTGCTGGTCCTGCACGTCCTCGATCACGTCGTGGTAGAGCAGCTGCGGGCGCAACTGGTCTGCCGGTGACGCGCCGATCCCCGCCAGGATCGCCTCGCCGGCGGCCCGGACGTCGTCCGCGGAGTCGGCGTGCACCTCGAGGATGCCGAACTGCCGTTCGACGAACAGCAACCCCACCTCGAGCGACGGCATCGCGTGCAGCGCCAGCGAGGTGACCCGCTCGATCGCCAGACCCGGTGCCACCTCGACGATCAGGGCGTGCTGGCCGGCATACGGCGGGTACCCCCGAGCCCGGGTGGGCGTGCCCAGGTAGGCGGCGAACTGCGGCTGCAGGTCCTCGAGCACGAGGTAGACCCGCAGCTGCGGTGCCGGTGCCGGGGTGGAGGCGGTGGAGCTCACGATCATCGAGCCCGTCAGTCGCCGGCGACCACGAAGTGGCGGGACAGCTCGGCGTGCGGCCGCGGGATGACGTGCACGCTGACCAGTTCGCCCACCTGGCCGGCGGTCTCGGCGCCGGCCTCGGTGGCGGCCTTGACCGCGCCCACGTCGCCGACGATGGTCACGGCGACCAGACCGTCACCGACCTGTTCGCGGCCGACGATGACGACGTTGGCGGCCTTGACCATGGCGTCGGCCGCGGCCAGCGCCGCGACGTAGCCCTTGGTCTCGATCATTCCGATGGCGTTGGATGCCATGGTGCTTCTCCTTTACCTGAGAACTACCTGAGCGGAGTGAGGATGGTTCTCGCGATCGGCAGGCGGCCGCCCGCGACGGGGTCGATGACGTGAATCACGTCGATGACGGGGGTTCGTCGATCGAGCCGATGATCAGCGCGTCGATCGGCGGGTGTGGCCCCGGGAACCACGCTGCAGCAACGGATCCGGTGGCGACGAGCACCGACTCCCCCGGGCCGCTACCCAGCGCGTCGAACGCGATCATCCGGGTCGAGCCGCCCTCGAGCTCGACCTCGAGGAACGCCCCGTTCGGCACCTCGGGCAGGCGCTTGGTGGCCCATACGTTGCCGATCACCCTGGCTCTGAGCATGACCTCTCCTAAGACCTGTCCGACGACCCACGGTGCGGGGACGACGGGGACTGCTGGGTCGACGGCACGGACGCCGAGCTGCGTTCGATGACCACGCCCAGCACCCGGGCCCGGTCCTTGGCCAACGGGGTGAGCACCGCGCGCGGCCCGATCACCAGGCGCGCGCCGTCCGCCGCAGCCGCGTTCACGGCCCGTTCGGTGACGGCGCCCCGTTCGATGTGATGTGCGGACGCCGCGACCCCGGGTCGCGCGCCGGCCGGCGCGCTCGTTGGGGTGCCGGCTGAGGTGGCGCGTCCGGCGAACGGCGCCCCGCCGCCACCCCGATGGGCCTCGCCGCCGCGCACGTCGGCGAGCGCTGCGGCCAGCTCCTCACGGATCACCTCGCGCAGCAGCTCTCGCACCAGCTCGCGCAGCATTCCCTCGCCGCCGGCGTCCGCGAAGTGGGCGAGGCTCATGCCCGTGCCAAGGCCTGTTCGGCGGCCTCGGCCGCGGCCCGTACCTCGGACTCCTCACCGGTCAGGTACACCCGGCCGGTGGCCCCGATCATGCGGTAGTCGACCACCGTGATCCGGGCGGCCTTCTCGGCCTCGTTGGTGGCCAGGATGGCGTACGAGGCCGGCTCCATCTCGAGCACGAACATCGACTGCCCGGCCAGCGCCATCGAGCCGACCTTGTTGCGGTTGACCAGGAAGGCGTGCTGCCGGTCGATCCGCGAGACGATCCGTGAGGCCAGCACCTTCGGGCGCATGGCCTCGGTGGCCGAGGCGCCGAGGTGGTCGAGTACCGAGCCGGCCGCGGCGCGCACCGCGGCGGGTGGCCCGTGCAGTTCGAGATAGCCGAAATGCCGTTCCACGATGAGGATTCCGGCCCCGACCTCGGCGCTCTTCAATGCCACGTCGGTCAGCGGCTCGATGTCCAGACCCGGTGCCACCTCGATGATCTGGGCGGCGTAACCGGCCCGCGGCAGCGACCCCTTGATCCAGGTGCCGAGGTAGCACATGGTCTGCGGCTGCAGCCGGTCGAGGAAGATGAACGACCTGATCTGAGGGGACATGTCAGCCCTTCACCATCGCGCGCAGTTCCTCGACGATCAGCCGCCGCAGGTGTTCGCGCAGCTCGTCGCCGGCCGGGGTGGCGGTCTCGCCGCCCGGCCCGTGGGCCGGACCGTTCGAGCTGCCGTTCGACGCGCCGGACCAGGCACCGTTCGGGGCACTGTTCGCGGCACCGTGCGGGGCGCCGTCCAGGTTGGACGCCACCGGGTACGCCGGCACCGGACCCACCGGCGCCTGCCACGGGGTCATCCCCGCAAAGCTGGGCATGGCCGCGGCCGGGTCGCTGGCGTAGGCCAGCCGGGTGTCGGCCACCAGATGCTCGGGGGCCAGGTTGGCGGTGAGCGACGAGCGCCCGACGAACCCGGTGCCGATGGTCATCGTGGGCGCGAGGTTGGTGTGGAAACCGCTGCTGCCCAAGGAGTTCCCGACGTTGACACTGATCCGCATCACCGGTAGCGCCGCTCCGTAGGCCATCACCGTGGCAGCGTCGCGACTGTGAATCGCGGCGCTGTGGCCCTGCCCGGTGATGCGCAGGACGGCGCGCGCCACGTCGATGCCGCGCTCGGCCGTGGGCACCCGGGTCATCGCCAGCACCGGCAGCAGCTTCTCGTGCGCCAGCAGCTCCTCGGGCACCACCAGGTCGATCGGGGTGATCAGCACCCGGGTCCGGGCCGGCACCCGGATCCCCGCTGCCGCGGCGATCGCCGTGGCCTCCCGGCCGATCCACTCGGTACGCGGCCGGTCACCATCGAAGATCACCGACCGGACGGCGTCCGTCTCGGCGGGCGAGGTGACGTAGCCGCCCTGACGCACCAGCGCCTTCTCGAGCGCATCGGCGATCGACTCGACGGCGATCAGCACGCTCTCGTTGGTGCACAGCACGGAGTTGTCGAAGGCCTTGCTGTCCAGGACCGCCGACGCAGCGGCGGCAGGGTCGGCCGTGGCGTCGACCAACACCGGCACGTTGCCCGGCCCCACCCCGAGAGCCGGGTTCGAACTGGAGTAGGCCGCCCGCACCATCGCGGTGCCGCCGGTGGCCAGGATCACCGACACCCGGGGGCTGGACATCAGGGCGTCCACCAGCGGGATCGAGGGTTCGGTGACCACCTGGACGCAGCCGTCCGGCGCCCCGGCGGCGACCGCGGCCTCGCCCATGATGCGCGCCGCCTCGGCGCACACCGCGGCGGCGAACGGGTGCGGCGAGATGACGATGGCGTTGCGGGTGAACAGCGCGAACATGATCTTCGCGAAAGTGGTCGCCACCGGATTGGTGGACGGGGTGAGCGCCAGGATCACCCCGGCAGGACGGGGCAGCCGCAGGATCTTGGCCTGCTCGTCGACCTGCGGGCTGACGTAGTCGTGGTCCCCGTAGGCCTGCCACAGGCCCAGCGAGCACGACTCGTTCTTGATGACCTTGTGTTCGACGACGCCGAACCCGGTCTCGCGCACCGCCGCCTCGGCGAGGTCGCGCGCCGCGGCGGCGCCGGCCCGAGCAGCCGCCTGGGCGATCCGGCGCACCGTGGTGATGTCGTAGCGGGCGAAGGCCCGGGAGGCCCATTCGGCGCGCTCGATCATGGCCAGGGCGCGTGGGGTTCCGCCTGGGGCCAGCGGCATGGCGGGCATCGGCGAATCGCCGCGCAGAGAGCTCATCGCCGTCCTCCCGTCCGACTCGACCCGCGGCCGGCCTCGCGGGCGGCCTGGGCGATGCTGACCGCGGTCCGGTCGAGCAGTTCCTCGGCCAGCTCGGGCGACATCAGGATGCCCGGCTTGTACTGCAGCACCCGCGGGTCGAGCGTGGAGAAGATCGCCCACACCCC
This sequence comes from Kineosporiaceae bacterium, assembly GCA_046330955.1. Taxonomy (GTDB): domain Bacteria; phylum Actinomycetota; class Actinomycetes; order Actinomycetales; family Kineosporiaceae; genus JADJPO01. The sequence goes on from JAXLRT010000033.1 coordinate 39,285, forward strand.
GTTCTCGTAGAGGTGTTTCATGACGTACTTGGCGCCCTGGGGGTCGGCGAACTCCAGACCGAAGATCACACCGTTCTGCCGGATCCCGACGAACCAGTCCGGGCAGGTGTCCTGGATCCGCCGCAGCCCGGTGCCGATCACCTCGCTGAGATAGTGCACCCGGGAACGGGTCTCGGGCCGCGAGGTGACCTCCAGCGCCTTCAGCGCCGCGATACAGCCGAGCTCGGCGCCGCCGAAGGTCGAGATGTGACCGAAGCCGTCCTCGGTCAGCCAGCCGGCGCTGCGCTCGTTCACCAGCACGCAGGCGATCGGGTAGAGGCCGCCGGAGATGCCCTTGCCGGTCACCATGATGTCGGGCGTGATGCCCTCCTTGGTGATTCCCCACAACTCACCGGTCCGCATCAGACCGGTCTGCACCTCGTCGGCGATGTAGAGGGCGCCGTAGCGCTCGCACAGCGCCTTGACGGCACGCAGGTACCCGGGGTCCGGCAGCGGGAAGCCGTAGGTGGCCGGGATGGTCTCCATGATGACCGCCGCGA
>JAXLRT010000034.1:0-36595 GCA_046330955.1 Kineosporiaceae bacterium
GGCGGCCCTGAAGGGTCTCGAGCGTCCGGAGTCGGTGGCGGCCCGTCGTGGCCTGCCCATCGAGGACGTGGCGCCCGCCGCCCTGCTGCGGGCTCGCGCCGGGACCGGTGCATGATGGCCAAGCTCAAGGTGACCCAGGTCAAGTCCACGATCGGCGGGATCGCCGCTCACCGCGAGACACTGCGCTCGCTCGGGTTGAAGCGGATCGGCCACGTCGTGGTGAAGGAGGACCGTCCCGAGATCCGCGGGATGGTCAAGGCGGTGCGCCACTTGGTCACCGTCGAGGAGGTTGACTGACCATGGCCGGCTCGCAGAACAGCGAGAAGCCGCTGCGGGTTCACCACCTGCGGCCGGCTCCGGGGTCCAAGACCCCCAAGACCCGTCTGGGTCGCGGTGAGGGCAGCAAGGGTAAGACCGCCGGACGGGGCACCAAGGGCACCAAGGCGCGCTACCAGGTGTCGGCTGCCTTCGAGGGCGGCCAGATGCCGATGCACATGCGCCTGCCCAAGCTGCGTGGCTTCAAGAACCCGTTCCGCGTCACCTACCAGGTGGTCAACCTGGACCGGCTGTCCTCGCTCTACCCGGACGGCGGCACGGTGACCGTGGACGATCTGGTGGCCAAGGGCGCGGTGCGTCCGGGGCACCCGGTGAAGGTTCTGGGCACCGGTGAGGTCAGTGTGGCGTTGCAGGTGAGTGTCGACGCCTTCTCGACCAGCGCTCGCGAGAAGATCGCTGCTGCGGGCGGGACCGCTTCGACCGACTGAGGATGACGGGCCAGGTCCGGCCCGCGGCCGAGCGCCGCAGCCGGACCCGGCCCGTACCCATTTCCGCCCTGAGGATCAGGAGGAACCGTGCTCACCGCGTTCGCCCGGGCATTCCGAACCCCCGACCTGCGCCGCAAGTTGTTCTTCACGATGGCGATCATGGCCGTGTTCCGGCTCGGGTCGTTCATCCCGACGCCGGGCATCAGCTACGGCGCGGTGCGCACCTGCGTCGGCCAGCAGGACACCGCCGGCGGCGCCGCCGGGGCCTTCGCGCTGGCCAACCTGTTCAGCGGTGGGGCCCTGCTGCAGCTGAGCATCTTCGCGCTGGGGATCATGCCGTACATCACGGCGAGCATCATCATCCAGCTGCTGACGGTGGTGATCCCGAGGTTCGAGGCCCTGAAGGAAGAGGGCCAGACCGGGACGACGAAGCTGACGCAGTACACCCGGTACCTGACCATCGGCCTGGCCATCCTGCAGTCCACCACGCTGGTGGCCATGGCCCGCGCCAACAACATCTTCCCCAACTGCACGGCCGACATCGTGCCGAAGCGCGACATCTGGACCGTCCTGCTGATGATCATCACGCTGACCGCGGGCACCGGCCTGATCATGTGGCTGGGTGAGCTCGTCACCGAGCGCGGCGTCGGCAACGGCATGTCGCTGCTGATCTTCACCTCGATCGCGGCCACCTTCCCCGGCGCCCTGTGGGGGATCAAGCAGCAGAACGACGCCTCCGGGCACGGCTGGGACACCCTGGCGATGGTGATCGCCGTCGGCATCGTGGTGATGGCGCTGGTCATCTTCGTCGAGCAGTCCCAGCGCCGGATCCCGGTGCAGTACGCCAAGCGCATGATCGGCCGGCGGATGTACGGCGGCACCAGCACCTACATCCCGATCAAGGTCAACATGGCCGGCGTCATCCCGGTCATCTTCGCCTCGTCGCTGCTCTACCTGCCGATGCTGATCGCCGGGTTCCAGAGCAACAGCACCGCGGGCTGGGTGACCTTCATCCGGCGTCACTTCCAGCGGGGCGACGAGCCGGTCTACATGATCGTGTACTTCCTGCTGATCGTGTTCTTCACGTACTTCTACGTCTCGATCACGTTCAACCCCGACGAGGTCGCCGAGAACATGAAGAAGTACGGCGGCTTCATCCCCGGTATTCGTGCCGGTCGGCCCACAGCCGAGTACCTCGAGTATGTCCTCAGCCGGATTACCTTGCCCGGTTCGCTCTATCTGGCCATCATTGCCCTGATCCCCCTGATCGCGCTTGCCCTGATCAATGCCAACACCAGTCGGTTCCCCTTCGGTGGCACGTCGATCCTGATCGTCGTGGGTGTCGGCCTCGAGACGGTCAAGCAGATCGAGTCCCAGCTGCAGCAGCGGCACTACGAAGGGTTCTTGCGATGAGGCTTGTTCTGCTCGGTCCCCCCGGCGCCGGTAAGGGCACCCAGGCCGTCGGCCTGGCGGCTCGACTCGGCGTCCCGGCCATCTCGACCGGTGACATCTTCCGCAGCAACATCAAGGGCGGAACCGAGTTGGGCAAGCTGGCCCAGAGCTACACCTCGACCGGACGGTTGGTTCCCGACGAGGTCACCAACGACATGGTCCGGGATCGACTCACCCACGATGACGTGGCGCCCGGCTTCCTGCTGGACGGGTACCCGCGCAACGCGGCTCAGGTGGAGGCCCTGGACGCCATGCTGGCGGCGTCCGGAACCCCGCTGGACGCCGTCGTCCTGATCACCGCCGACACCGACGCCTTGGTGCAGCGGCTGCTCAAGCGGGCCGAGATCGAGGGCCGCGAGGACGACACCGAGGACGTCATCCGGCACCGCCAGGAGGTCTACGCCGCCGAGACCGCGCCGCTGATCGACATCTACGACGGCCGCGGCATGCTGCTGCGGGTCGACGGCATGGGTGAGATCACCGAGGTCACCGACCGGCTGTTCGCCGCTCTCGACGGCCGCTGACGCCAGCTGTGATGCGCCGGTGATGTTGGGACGCGACCGGATCCAGTACAAGTCGCTCGACCAGATGCGGTTGATGCGGATCGCGGGTCTGCTCGTGGCCGACGCGCTGGACGCCGTCCGGCGTGAGCTGCGTGCCGGCGTCACCACGAAGGAGCTCGATGCCGTCGCCGAGGACGTGATCCGTTCCGGCGGCGGCACCCCTTCGTTCCTGGGGTATGGGCGGCCCGCCTACCCCGCCAGCACCTGCATCTCGGTGAACGACGAGGTGGTGCACGGCATCCCCGGCTCACGGGTCCTCCAGGACGGTGACCTGGTCTCGGTGGACTGTGGCGCGATCGTGGCGGGCTGGCACGGCGACGCGGCGTTCAGCGCGGTCGTGGGGGGCGAAGCCGCTGCGGATCCGGCCGATCTCGACCTGATCGCGGCCACCGAGCAGGCCATGTGGCACGGCATCGCCGCCATCGCGGTGGGGGAGCGGCTCAACGCCATCGGGGCGGCCGTGGAGGACTGCGTCGACGAGCGCTACGGCCTGGTGGAGGAGTACGGCGGTCACGGCATCGGGACCGCCATGCACCAGGATCCGCACGTGCTGAACTACCGCACCCGTGACCGCGGCCCGAAGTTGCGGCCCGGGATCTGCCTGGCCATCGAACCGATGCTGACCGCCGGTGACCCGGCCACCCGCGTGCTGGCCGACGACTGGACGGTGGCGACCGTCGACGGCCGCCGGGCGGCCCACACCGAACACAGCGTCGCCCTGTACGAGGGCGGGCTGTGGGTGCTCACGGCCCGCGACGGCGGCGAGGCCGGCCTGGCCGCTGTGGGCGCGTCGTCCCGATTCGCCCCGCTCGGGGACTGACCCCGGCACTCCTGCGGCCGGAGGACCGCTCAAGGCGGACCCCGCGGCTGCCGATGCGGAACCCGACCGGACATCGGTCGGCGAAGCGCGGGTGGACGAGTCCTCGACAGCCCCGCCTGGCTTCGACACGTTCTCGCGGTCCTCGCGCCGCTCCACGAGGAGAGTCATGGATCAGGCAGCAGAGCACGGGACGACGACCGGCCCGTCGTCCGAATTCGCCTCGTCTCGTCGGCGCACGGTGAGTGCGGCTCTGGCCCTGACCGTGGCCGTGGGCGGTCTCGGTGCGGTGGTGTTCGCGCCGTCCGCCGCGGCTGCACCGGCGACCGTGTGCGACACCACGACCCCGCAACTCGAGTCGCAGCTGAACTGCACCGGCACGGGGGGCGTGCTCCTCACGGTGCCGGCCGGGGCGGGTTCGGTCACGGTCCAGTTGACCGGCGGTGGCGGCGGCGGAGGCGCGGCCGGTAGCACGTCGGAGGGCGGCCTGGGGGCCGTGGTCAGCGGGACGTTGGACGTCACGGGGATGAGCACGATCCGGCTCACCAACGGCCTCGGCGGCGCGGCGGCGGGGGTGAGCAGCGGTGTCTACTCCAGCGCCGGTGGTGGCTCGCCCACCACCCTCACCGACAACGGCGCGACCCACACCTACCTGGTCGCCGGGGGAGGCGGCGGAGCGGGCTTCGGCGTGAGTGGCACGACGGGCCAGGGCGGTGACGGTGCCCTCAGCGGGACGGCTCCGGGCGGCTACGGCTACGCGGGTCTGTCGAGCAACGGCGCCTCCGCGCAGGGCGGTACCGGCGGGTTCGCCACCATGGGCGGGTTCGGTGGCCAGATACCCAACACGCCGCAGAACCCGGCGCTGACGGATTCTGCGGCCGGCAGCAATGGCACCAACGCGGCCGGTGGCGGCCTCGGCGGTGCGACAGGCACCCTGCAGGACAACAGCCGATACGGCGGGTCCGGTGGCCGCGGCTACACCGGGGGCGGTGGCGGCGCGAGTGTCGAGGCCGGCGGGCCCGGAGCCGGTGGTGGTGGCGGCGCCGGGTCGTCGTACGTCGACCCCGCACTGGTCAGCAACGTCACCTATGCCCCCTCCTCGGGCGCCCGAGCCGGTCAGGGCGCGAGCGGCGCGCACGGCCTGGCCGTGCTGACCTTCCACGCCGCTCCCGCCGGCAGCGGTGGTGGCGGCTCGCCGGTGCTGGGGTTGAACCTGTTCGTGGGTGCCGGCGACGTGGTGAAGGGGGCCACGGCGCGGTTGTCGGGATCGGGTTTGAAGGCGAACTCGGCCTACTCCCTGGTGCTGCACTCCTCGCCGGTGCGGCTGGCTGCCGGTCACGCCCGCGCGAACGGGGCCTTCGCGACGTCGGTGAAGCTGCCGGCGAAGGCGTGCGCGAAGGCGGGGTTGCACCGGTTGGTGTTGACCGGGGTGGCCCCGAACGGCCACGCCGTCTCGGTGACGCGGTGGATCGTGATGAGTGGTTCCTGCCGGGTGTTGGCGGTCACCAAGAGGGCGCCCCGCGTCTCGGACGCGCTGAGCACGGTGTGGTTCGACAACCTCTCGGCTCACCTGGACGCGGCGGACAAGGCGAGCCTGCGCCGGGTCGCGAAGGGGCTGACCGGGGCGAAGAAGGTGGTGCTGACGGGGTACACCCAGACCGACCTGACGAGTGCTGCGGCGCGCAAGGCGAACCTGCGGTTGGCCGGGCAGCGGGCCAAGGCGGTGGCGGCCTACCTGAGGTCGATGGGCGTCGACGCCACGATCAGCACGGTGGCCAAGGGCGGGGTGGACCCGGTCTCCGACCGCAAGCAGCACCTCAACCGCAGGGTGGTCATCTCCGCCACCTGGTGAGGCACGTGCTGAGTGCGTCCCGACCGGGCGCGTCCCGACCGACATGACCGCGATGCCCGTCGACCGTGACCACGGTCGGCGGGCATCGTGGTGTCATCGGGGAACGGACTTGTTGCCCCCGCACTGCAGACAGACGCGGAAGTGCTTCGAGTCACCCTCGTACTCGCGCCCGGAGCCGTCGCAGGTGGGACAGACCGTCATCGGATAGTCCGGCCTGCCCGACTGCCAGAGCAGGGCGCCGATCACCACCAGCGTCACCACGATGAATCCCATCATCGGGTCATGACTCACACCGCACCCCACATGCCCTCGTGCCCACACGCACCTCATCAGAGGCGCCCCTCCTGTATGGCGAGATCAACTCTGACACGGGCGGGGCCGGTCGGCTGCGGCGCAACACCGATCCTCGGTGGCCTTCCGACGGGATGGATGACCATCTCGCCGCGGCCTGGTGACCAGGTGTGATCCGATACTCACTCTAGGGCACCGATCTCGGCCGGGTGATCATCGATTTCAGTTCGGCGCGCCTGCTGGCATACACTCACCTGTCGGCTCACGTGCATCTCTGCCCTCGAACTCGCCCCGCGGCTGGTCTGGCGAGCGGAGGGCGTCGTCACCCGTGAGACACGCCAGATACGGCTCGAAGAATTGCGGAGGACATGGCAAAGAAGGACGGGGTCATCGAGATCGAGGGCACCGTGGTCGAAGCGTTGCCGAACGCGATGTTTCGCGTGGAGCTGAGCAACGGACACAAGGTCCTCGCCCATATCTCCGGCAAGATGCGCCAGCACTACATCCGGATCCTTCCGGAGGACCGGGTGGTGGTGGAGCTCAGCCCCTACGACCTCTCCCGTGGTCGCATCGTCTACCGCTACAAGTAACCGGAAAATCGGAGCCATGAAGGTCAAGCCGAGCGTCAAGAAGATCTGCGACAAGTGCAAGGTGATCCGCCGTCACGGTCGGGTCATGGTGATCTGCGACAACCAGCGCCACAAGCAGCGCCAGGGCTGAGCAGCACTCCTTCGCCGTTCGCACCACTCAACGCAGCACCCGACCCCCGGGGTTCGCCCTGGGACGCCACCCCCGGAACAGAGGCCGGGGACCGTGGGCACGCGCCCGCGGACCGGTGTTGCACCAGACCTCTGCGAAGAGAAAGCAGACAATGGCACGTCTCGTCGGCGTCGACCTCCCCCGCGACAAGCGGCTCGAGGTGGCGCTCACCTACATCTTCGGCATCGGCCGAACCCGTGCGCTCGAGACCCTGAAGGCCACCGGCGTCAGCCCGGACCTGCGGGTCAAGGACCTGGACGACGAATCCCTGGTCAAGCTGCGCGACTACATCGAGGTGAACTTCAAGGTCGAGGGTGACCTGCGCCGTGAGGTCGCCGCCGACATCCGCCGCAAGGTGGAGATCGGCTGCTACGAGGGCCTGCGGCACCGCCGTGGCCTGCCGGTGCGTGGTCAGCGCACCAAGACCAACGCCCGCACCCGCAAGGGCCCGAAGCGCACCGTCGCCGGCAAGAAGAAGGCAGGGAAGAAGTAATGCCCCCCAAGGCTCGTCAGTCCAGCGGCGCGCGCAAGCCCCGCCGCAAGGAGAAGAAGAACGTCTCCCACGGGCACGCCCACATCAAGAGCACGTTCAACAACACCATCGTGTCCATCACCGACCCGACCGGTGCCGTGATCTCGTGGGCATCGGCCGGCCAGGTCGGGTTCAAGGGGTCGCGCAAGTCGACGCCGTTCGCCGCGCAGATGGCCGCCGAGGCCGCCGCGCGTCGTGCCCAGGAGCACGGCATGCGCAAGGTCGACGTCTTCGTCAAGGGTCCGGGTTCGGGTCGCGAGACCGCCATCCGCTCCCTGCAGGCGACCGGCCTCGAGGTCGGCTCGATCCAGGACGTGACGCCCACCCCGCACAACGGGTGCCGTCCCCCGAAGCGCCGCCGCGTCTGACGCGCCCACACCAGACCAGCCGAAGGAGAACCGAGACCACATGGCGCGTTACACCGGCGCTGACTGCAAGCGCTGCCGCCGCGAGAAGACCAAGCTGTTCCTCAAGGGAGCCAAGTGCGACTCCCCGAAGTGCCCGATCGAGATCCGTCCTTACCCCCCGGGTGAGCACGGTCGCGCGCGCACCAAGGAGAGCGAGTACCTGCTGCAGATGCGCGAGAAGCAGAAGGCCGCGCGCATCTACGGCGTGCTCGAGAAGCAGTTCCGTGGCTACTACGAAGAGGCCAACCGCAAGCAGGGCAAGACCGGCGAGAACCTGCTGCGCATCCTGGAGTCCCGCCTGGACAACGTCGTGTACCGGGCCGGCTTCGCCAAGTCCCGCGACATGGCGCGCCAGCTGGTGCGCCACGGCCACCTCACCGTCAACGGTGTGAAGGTCGACATCCCGAGCTACCGGGTGAGCGAGAACGACATCGTCGAGATCCGGGCCAAGTCGCTCGAGATGACCCCGTTCGTGGTCGCTCGCGCCGAGACCGGCGAGCGCACGGTGCCGGCCTGGCTCGAGGTCATCCCCAGCAAGATGCGCGTCCTGGTGCACGGGTTGCCCGCTCGCCAGGTGATCGACACTCAGGTGCAGGAGCAGCTGATCGTCGAGCTCTACAGCAAGTAATCACTCACACGGGGGCTCCGCCCCCGTGGACCCCCGAAAGACAAGATCAAGATCAGACAAGATCAAGATCAGAAGACAGAAAGCATCAGACGAGGGCTTCGCCCTGGTCTGTCAGGCGTCATATAGCGGTCGCCAGAAGGAGTTCCAGAGATGCTCATTGCCCAGAGGCCCAGCCTCACCGAAGAAGTGGTCGGTGACCACCGGTCCCGGTTCGTCATCGAGCCGCTCGAGCCCGGGTTCGGTTACACCCTCGGCAACAGCCTGCGCCGCACGCTGTTGTCGTCCATCCCGGGTGCCTCGGTCACCTCGATCCGCATCGACGGCGTCCTGCACGAGTTCACCACCGTTCCGGGGGTGAAGGAGGACGTCACCGAGCTGATCCTCAACATCAAGCAGCTCGTCGTCTCCAGCGAGCACGACGAGCCGGTCGTGATGTACCTGCGCAAGCAGGGTCCCGGCACGGTCACCGCCGCCGACATCGCGCCCCCGGCCGGGGTCGAGGTGCACAACCCCGACCTGCACATCGCCAGCCTGAACGGCAAGGGCAAGCTCGAGATGGAGCTGACCGTCGAGCGTGGCCGCGGCTACGTCTCGGCGAACCAGAACAAGTCCGGCGAAGCCGAGATCGGCCGGATCCCGGTCGACTCGATCTACTCGCCGGTGCTGAAGGTCACATACAAGGTCGAGGCCACGCGCGTCGAGCAGCGCACCGACTTCGACCGGCTGATCGTGGACGTCGAGACCAAGCCCTCGACCCAGCCGCGGGACGCCATGGCCTCGGCCGGCAAGACCCTGGTCGAGCTGTTCGGCCTGGCCCGTGAGCTCAACGTCGAGGCCGAGGGCATCGACATGGGCCCCTCGCCGTCCGACGCCGCCCTGGCGGCCGACCTGGCCCTGCCGATCGAGGAGCTCGACCTGACGGTCCGCTCCTACAACTGCCTCAAGCGCGAGGGCATCCACACCGTGGGTGAGCTCGTGGCCCGTAGCGAGGCCGACCTGCTCGACATCCGCAACTTCGGTGCCAAGTCGATCGACGAGGTCAAGGCGAAGCTGCACGGCATGGGCTTGGCGCTCAAGGACTCCCCGCCCGGGTTCGACCCGGCGCTGGTGGTCGACAGCTTCGGCGCGGACGACGACATGTCCTTCGCCGAGGACGAGCAGCTCTGAGCCCCCGCTCTTCATGACCCGCTGATCTCAGTGATCGCCTGAGCAAGGAGAACGACCGACATGCCCACGCCCACCAAGGGTCCGCGTCTGGGTGGTGGACCGGCCCACGAGCGGCTGCTCCTGGCCAACCTCGCCACGCAGCTGTTCGAGCACCGCACCATCACCACCACCGAGGCCAAGGCGAAGCGGGTTCGTCCGCTGGCCGAGCGCCTGATCACCTTCGCCAAGCGCGGCGACCTCGCCGCGCGCCGGCGGGTGCTCACGGTGGTGCGTGACAAGTCGGTGGTGCACGAGCTGTTCACCGACATCGCCCCGAAGATGGCCGAGCGTCCCGGCGGCTACACCCGGATCACCAAGATCGGCAGCCGCAAGGGCGACAACGCCCCGATGGCCGTCATCGAGCTGGTCCTGGAGCCGATGACCGCCAAGCAGGCCACGGTCAAGGAGGCCGAGGCGGCCACCAAGCGTGCCGCCAAGGCGCCCAAGGCCGACAAGCCGAAGGCCGAGAAGGCGACCGAGGCAGCGGCCGAGGACGTCGAGCTCGACCCCACCGACGTCGAGCCGCCGGCCTCCGACACCGCCTCCGAGGACGTCGAGTCCGGCCCCTACGGTCCGGAATCGCGGCTGCCGCTGGACGGTGGCGAGGCGCCGGAGGGCTTCCTGGTCAAGGGCAACCGCGACTCGATGAAGTTCCACACCCCGGCCTCACCCTGGTACGACAAGACCGTGGCCGAGGTCTACTTCCGCACCGCGTCGGCGGCCGAGGAGGCCGGCTTCGTGGAGGCCGGCAAGTCCAAGGACGACTGACGAGCACCGCACCACCCGAGCACCCGCCGAGCACGATCCTGCGCCTGCGGCTCGACCTGGGGTACGACGGCTCCGCCTTCTCCGGCTGGGCCGCCCAACCCGGGCGCCGCACGGTGCAGGACGTGCTCGGCCTCGCTTTGGCCCAGGTGCTGCGGCTGCCCGATCCGCCGGCTCTCGTGGTCGCCGGACGCACCGACGCCGGCGTCCACGCCCGGGGGCAGGTCGCGCATCTCGACCTGCCGGACGACGTCTGGTCGGCTGTGCCGGGCCGCTCCACGCTGACCCCGCAGGACGCCCTGCTGCGCGCCCTGCGTGGGGTGCTGCCGCCCGACCTGCGCGTCCACGGCGTGAGCCGCGCGCCGTCCGGCTTCGATGCCCGGTTCTCGGCGATCTGGCGGCGCTACGCCTACCGGATGACCGATGCCGCCGCCGGTGCACCCCCGCTGCGGCGCCACGACGTCCTCGCGGTGCGCGCGCCGTCCGGTGGGCTGGACGTGGCCGCGATGAACGCTGCGTGCGCAGACCTGTTGGGGCTCAACGACTTCGCGGCCTTCTGCAAGCGTCGTGAGGGCGCCACCACGGTGCGGACCCTGCTCGAGTACTCCTGGTCGCGGGAAGCCTCCGACGACGGCGAGTTGATCGTGGCCCGCGTGGTGGCCGACGCGTTCTGCCACTCGATGGTGCGAGCCCTGGTCGGTGGAGCCTTGGCCGTGGGGCAGCGACGCCGCGAACCCGCTTGGTTGGCAACGGTTCTGGCCGCGCGAGTGCGGGACGGTGGTGTGGCGGTGGTGCCGCCGCACGGTCTGGTGCTCGAGGAGGTCGGCTACCCGGACGACGCCCAGCTGGCCGAGCGTGCCCTGCAGGCTCGCGCCGTCCGGACGCTCTGAGCCCTGACCGGGGGCGCCTTCCGCCCTGGGCGCGGTAGTTTGCGCCCCATGGAGTATCGCTACCTCGGCCGGTCCGGCCTGCGGGTGTCCTCGATCAGCCTCGGCACCATGACCTTCGGCGGCAAGGGTGTCTTCGCCCTGACCGGCGCGGTCGGCCTCGACCTGGCGCGACGCATGGTCGATGCCAGCCTGGACGCCGGGGTCAACCTGATCGACACCGCCGACATCTACAGCGACGGCCTCTCGGAGCAGCTCGTCGGCGAGGTGCTGGGCGGGCTGTCCGCCGACCGGCGCGACGGCGTCCTGGTGGCGACCAAGGCGCGGTTCACCATGGGGCCGGGGCCGAACGACGCCGGGTTGTCGCGCCACCACCTGGTGCGGGCCTGTGAGGCGAGCCTGCGCCGTCTGAAGGTCGATCACATCGACCTCTACCAGGTGCACGAGTGGGACGGTCGCACCCCCGTCGAGGAGACGCTGTCGGCCCTGGACGATCTGGTGCGTTCGGGCAAGGTCCGTTACGTCGGGTGCTCGAACTTCTCGGCCTGGCACGTGATGAAGTCGCTGGCGGTCTCGGCGCGAGAACACCTGGCGCCGTATGTGTCCCAGCAGATCCACTACTCGCTGCAGACGCGGGACGTCGAACGCGAGCTGCTGCCGCTGGCGATCGACCAGGGGCTCGGTGTGCTGGTGTGGTCGCCCCTGGCCGGTGGCCTGTTGAGCGGCAAGTACCGCCGCGGCGTCCAACCGGCCGAGGGCGCACGGCACCTGACCGAGTGGAGCGAGCCGCCGGTGCCCGACACCGAGCAGCTCTACGACATCGTCGATACCGTGGTCGAGATCGGTGCGGCGCACGGGGTCTCGGCGGCGCAGGTGGCGTTGGCCTGGGTGCTGACCCGGCCGGCGATCTCGTCGGTGATCATCGGGGCGCGCACCGAGGAGCAGCTGGCCGACAACCTGGCCGCGGCCACGTTGCAGTTGTCGGCCGACGAGGTCGCGCGGCTCGAGCAGGTGAGCCGGCCGCACCTGGCCTACCCGTACTGGCACCAGCTGGCCTCGGCCTCCGAGCGGCTGAGCGAGGCCGACCTGGCGTTGATCGGACAGTACAAGGACTGAGCCGGCCCGGCTCGTGGCTCGGGTCACGGTCGTGGTTCGTTCGCGCCCGTGACGGGTCGCCTGGGCCAGCGAGCTGATCGACCGGCCGTCAGAACACGCGTAGGGCCTGCCTGGTGTCGCGTTCGCGTCGGGTCATCGCCCGCAGGACGGCGAGGTCCCCGTGACGGTGTTGCGCGACCCCGAGCAGGAGGACGAGGGTCTCGGCAAGGGCTTCGGGTGGGGCGGCGATGTCGTCCCCCAGGCTGGCGGCGAGATCGTCCAGGTGTACCGCGAACTCGACCAGCCGGGTCCGCAGGAAGTCGTCCAGCAGCATCGGCCGGCCGGCGAAGGCGGTGACCCTGCGCTCCACCGGTTCGTGGGACAGCCGAGTGGCGAGCGCGTCGAGGGTGCGGCGCGCGGCGTCCACGGTTGCGGTGTAACCGCCGCTGCCGTCCTGTCGGGCGCGGTCGCGGATGCCGGCGTTCACGGTCGACTCGACGTCGTCCAGGCCGGCGATGTCGCCGAAATAGGCCTGCGGGGTGATCGGATCGCCGGCGTCCGGTTCGTCGGCATCCAGGAAGGCTGCGACCAGCTGGATCGAGCGGCACAGGTGCGCGGTGAGGTCGCCGATGCTCATCTGCTCCAGGGCGCTGGGCTGATGCCATCGCTCACCGATCGTGGGCTGCGAGATCACCTGGACGACGTGCTCGGCCGCACGCAGGTAGGTGGCACGGATGGGGGACAGGCCCTGGGCGGTCGGGTCGTGCTGCATGCGCTCACTCTGCCTGATGAACCTCGGGTTCGATGAATGCAGTGTCCGATGAGCGCCGTGCCGGGTTTTCGCCGTGCCCGATGAACGCCGTGCGCGATGACCGCCGTGCGCGATGGACGTGGTGCCCGATGGACGCGGTGCGGATTGCTGGCATGCCCGAGGCAACCAACTGGCCGGACGTCCCAGCTGGGACGTCCGGGCACCGCGCGACCACCTGATTGCTGCGCTGAGCGTCTGGCGAATCGCTCTCGGTTACTTGTCGGACCCGAGTGCCATCATCGAACTGATGTTCGACAACAACTCGGGAGGGGACATGGCGGACGTCGCGTACGACGCCGAGGCGGGTGCGAAGGCCACGGAGCAGGCCGAGCTGGATCAGCTGCCGATGGAGGACTTGGAGCGGGATCTGGTGGCCTGTGCCTCACGGTTGTTCGCCCTCGAGGCGTGGTTCCTGCGGCTGCTCGGGGCCTTCGATCGCCGTGAGGGGTGGGCGGGCGCCGGCGTGCGTTCCTGTGCGCACTGGCTGTCGTGGCGGTGCGGCATCTCGTTGCACGCCGCGCGAGAGAAGGTCCGGGTGGCGCGGGCCTTGGAGACGCTGCCGTTGATCGCCGGCGCGTTCGGTGCCGGGCGGGTCTCGTACTCCAAGGTGCGCGCGGTGACGCGGGTGGCCACGCCCGAGGATGAGCAGATGTGGCTCGACCTGGCCGAGTCGGGGACCGCCACTCATGTCGAACGGATCACGACCGGCTATCGCCGCGCCACGAACGACGACGACGATGGCGCGGGCAAGGACTCCGCGGATGACGAGTCGGCGCCGGTGACCGGTGAGGTCCATCGTCGGTACCTGCCGGACGGCCGCGTGGAATTGCGGCTGGTGCTGACGCCCGAGGATGCCGCCTTGGTGGTGCAGGCCCTCGACGCTGCTTCGGCGGCCGACTCCGAGTTGGCCCCGGACACCGAGTTGGCCCCGAACACCGAGTGGGACGCCGACCACGACCACAGCGACGGTCACGCCGATGCGGACGATCAGGTGGAGGTTTCCGATACACCGGCGAAGGGCGCTCCGGGCGGCGCGGCACGCGGTTCGAGACCTTCGACGGACACCTCGGATGCCCGGGATGGGTGCGCCACGTGGTCGGCCATGGCGCGGTCGCGTCGCAGGTCCTACCTCGCGGGGTGCCTGCCCGGTCGGCTCGGGGAGGGACTGGTCCGCGTCGCGGAGTCCTTCCTCGCGCACGGCCACGGGGCACGGGCCGGCGCGGATCGCTACCTGATGACGGTCCAGGTGGACGCCGAGGTGTTGGCCGCCGGGCGCGATCCCGAACCGTTCGAGATCGGCGAACTGCTGCCGGAAGGCGAACGACTCGCCGGTCACGTCCTGCGTCGGATCGGTTGTGACGCAACGCTTCAGGCCGTGCTGCTCCGAGGTGACGGCTCGCCCCTGGACGTCGGCCGGGCGCGTCGCCTGGTGTCTCGGCGGCAGCGCCGCGCCCTACAGGCCCGAGACCGGGGATGTGTGTTCCCAGGGTGCACCGAGCGGCGGTGGGTCGACGCTCATCACCTCGTGCACTGGGCGGACGGCGGGCGGACCGACCTGTCCAATCTGGTCTTGCTGTGCCGGTGGCATCACGGGGTGGTGCACGAGCTCGGCCTGCGCATCGTGATCGTCGACGGGCGGGTCAGGGTTCACAGCCCGCAGGGAGAGGAACTGCCCGCAGTTCCGGGGCTGGCCGAGGTGTCGGCGACGGAGCGGCCCACACTGCACCGTCCGGCGGCACCGCTGTCCGAGGCGTTGGCGAACAGCGTGGTCGGTGAGCCGCTGTGCCACTGGGGAGGGGAACCGCTCGACCTGGGGTATGCCGTCGGGGCTTTGTGCGACCTGACACGCGAGCGCCGTCGGGGAGCCGCCCCACGCGACGATGATCGGCCGGCAGCATGAAAGCAGTGGCACGGCCGCGGTCCTCCTCGAGATGCTCGCCGGGTGACGACGCTGGAGTTCTTCGACGATCCCGAGGCGTTCCTCGTTGCGGCCGGGGGCCACCTGGAGGCTGATCCGTTGCTGGGCACGGTGGTTGCCTCCGTGACCACCTCGATCTGCGCCGAGGCGGCCCGGGGTGTGTTGCGCGACCTGCCGTTCACCCGGTGGTGGGTGGTGGCCCACGCCGATGGTGTGGCCGGTGAGGGCAGCGGCCCGCTGGGGGGAGGCGGTCCGATCGGCGAAGGCAGTGGGCTGGTTGGCGAGGCTTCGTCGCTCACGAGCACGGGGATCGCGGGTGTGGGGATGCGGACAGCGCCGTTCGTGCCGTACCCGCTGTACCTGCAGCCGATGCCGGACGACGCGGCGGTTGAGCTGGGGCGCAGGTTGGTCGAGCGGGGTGAGATGACCGCCGACGGCGTGTGGGGCGTCAACGGGGCGCTGCCGGCGGTGAGGTTGTGTGCCGACGAGATCGCGCGGCTCACCGGTGGCACGGTGCGAGAGCAGGTGCACACCAGGCTGTTCGAATATCGGCCGGGCACGGTGGCTGAGGATGGCGGTGACGGGGTCGGAGGCAAGCCTGCGACAGGGGGGCTCGTCGGAGCTGAGGCTGGGAGGGGTGGAGTCGTCGGAGGGGAACTTGGCGGCGCTGCGAGTGGCAGCTCGGGGGCCGTCGAAGGTGATGGGGCATGGATGGTTCCTGGGGCCCGGCGGTTGGCGGGCGCCGACGACGTGCCTCTGGTCATCGCGTGGCTGGCGGCGTTCGGCGCGGCTGCCGACGCGCAGGCCGGGCGGCGTCCGGGGGAGGGCATGGCGCACGATGTCGACCTGACCGAGGAACAGGTACTCGGGCGAATCGAGCAGAGCCGGGTGTGGCTCTGGGAGGACCCGGTCGGCACTCCGGTGCATCTCACACAGGCCACACCGCCGAGCTTCGGGGTGGTGCGGATCGGGCCGGTCTACACCCCGGACGAGCATCGCGGGCAGGGGTATGCCACGGCCATGGTGGCTGCGCTGTCGCGCGAGCTGGCCGCGGCCGGGGTGCGGGTGTGCCTGTTCACCGATCAGGCCAATCCGACCTCCAACGCGATCTACCAGCGGATCGGCTACGTGCCCGTGATCGACATGGTGAACCTGCTCGTCGAGCCGCGTTGATCGCCCTTTGATGATGGTCGAGACGTGTAGCGACCCATCGGCTGTGATGACCGCGGCAAGGGGAAGACGTCTGGAGTGGGATATCTGCCGCGCGGTGCGCCGGTCAGGGCAGCGATCGCCGGACCACCGGACGGGCCGGTGCCGAGCGTTCCCACCTCGGTGAAACCGGCGGCGAGGAAGGTGGTCAGGGTGCCCACGAAGAGCTCCGCGCTGCGGATCGTGTCCCGCTGGGTGAGGTCGACGGGGTAGCCCTCGACGAGACCGGCGCCGTGGTCGGCGGCGAGGTCGACCGCGGCGTCCACCAGGTGCCGTGACAGGCCCTTCCGGCGGAAGGGGGCGCGGACGACGAGGCAGGTCACCGACCAGATCGTGGCGTCGTCCAGGTCATCGGCCACGCCGGCCCGGGTGAGCTTGCGCGAGCGACGCAGCCGCAGGTAGCTCGGCCGGGGGGCGAGGGCACACCAGCCCGCGGGTTCGCCGTCCAGGTAAGCGAGCACGCCCGGCGGGGGCTGCTCGTCCAGCTGCGCCCGCAACGCGGTGCGGTGGGCGGAGCGGTCCCGGTGCTGCCAGTCGGCGGTGCTGCAGCGGAACCACTGGCACCAGCACCCACCCGAGTCGCCGCTCGTGGTCATCACGGTCTGGACGTTGTCCCAGCGGTCGGGCGTGGCCGCACGGGTGAGGAGTCCGGGCGTGTCTGCTGGGCTCTCGGCTGGTGGGGACACCCCTGGCAGGCGCGAGGCCAGGGAGCGCGAGGCCGGGGAGCGGGAAGCCGGGGAGTCGGAAGCGGAGGCGGCCATATCCGATGGTAGGAACGGTGCGCGGGGTTGCAGACTGAGCGACATGGGTCACGTCGAGGTCAATGCCGTCTCGTTCGCGCTGCCGGACGGCCGGCCGCTGCTCGACGAGGTCAGCTTCCGGGTGGGGGACGGCGCCACCGTGGCCCTGGTCGGCCCCAACGGCACCGGTAAGACCACATTGCTGCGGATCATCTCCGGCGATCTCGACGCCCACGGTGGGGCGGTGACCCGCAGCGGGGGACTCGGCGTGATGCGCCAGTTCATCGGTCAGCTGCGGGGTGAGGCGAGCGGGCGGGGCGAGTCGAACGGGCGGGGCGAGGCGGGTCGTGTCGGCGAGGCTGCGCGAGCGGGCGCCGCGGCGTCCGGCGTGATCACCGACGTCCGCGGATTGCTCACCTCCCTTGCGCCGCAACGCATCCGGGACGCCGCGGCGTCCCTCGAGGCCTCCGAGCTCGCGATGATGACCACGGACGACGAGCCCACCCAGCTGCGGTATGCCCAGGCGCTCGCCGATTGGGCCGACGTCGGTGGCTACGAGGCCGAGACCCTCTGGGACGTCTGCACCACGGCCGCGCTGGGGGTCGAGTTCGCCCGGTGCCAGTACCGCTCGCTGGACACGCTGTCGGGTGGGGAGCAGAAGCGGCTGGCGCTGGAGGCGCTGCTGCGGGGGCCGGACGAGGTGCTGCTGCTCGACGAGCCCGACAACTTCCTCGACGTGCCGGCCAAGCGGTGGCTCGAGCAGCGACTGCGCGAGACGTCCAAGACGGTGCTGCTGGTCTCGCACGATCGCGAGCTGCTCTCGCAGGCGGCGACCCACATCGTCACGCTGGAGCCGACGGCGGTCGGGGCGAGTGCCTGGGTGCACGGTGGGTCGTTCGCCACGTATCCGGCGGCCCGGGCCGAGCGCAACTCCCGGCTCGAGGAGCTGCGCCGCCGCTGGGACGAGGAGCTGCTCAAGCTGAAGACCCTGGTCACCACCCTGCGGATCAAGGCCGAGTACAACGACGGCATGTCCTCGCGCTACCAGGCGGCTCTGACCCGGCTGCGCAAGTTCGAGGAAGCCGGCCCGCCGCAACAGGTTCCGGCGGAGCAGAAGGTCACCATGCGGCTGCGCGGGGGCCGCACCGGTAAGCGCGCCGTGGTCTGCGAGCGGCTCGAACTCACCGGGCTGATGAAGCCGTTCGACGTCGAGATCTGGTTCGGTGAGCGGCTCGCCGTCCTGGGCTCGAACGGGTCGGGCAAGTCGCACTTCCTGCGGTTGCTGGCCGCGGGCGGCAGCGATCCGGACGTCGAGCACCGCCCGGTCGACGAGGTGCCCATCGCGGCGGTGAACCACACCGGCCGGGCCAAGCTGGGCGCCCGGGTGCGTCCGGGCTGGTTCGCCCAGACCCACGACCACCCCGAGCTGCGCGGCCGCACCCTGCTCGAGATCCTGCACCGCGGCACCGATCACCGCCCGGGCATGCCGCGGGAACAGGCGGCCCGGGCGCTGGATCGCTACGAGCTGGCCCGTGCGAGCGAGCAGACCTTCGACTCGCTGTCCGGTGGACAGCAGGCACGGCTGCAGATCCTGCTCCTGGAGCTGTCAGGCGCCACGCTGCTGCTACTGGACGAGCCGACGGACAACCTGGACCTGCACTCGGCCGAGGCCCTGGAACAGGCGCTGGAGGCCTTCGAGGGCACGGTGATCGCGGTCACCCACGACCGGTGGTTCGCGCGGGGCTTCGACCGGTTCCTGGTCTTCGGTGCCGACGGCGAGGTCTACGACTCGACCGAACCGATCTGGGACGAGGCCCGGGTGGTGCGCGAGCGCTGAGCCGTGCCCGCGGTCCGCGAGCGCTGCGCCCAGACCACCGCGCCGATCACCGCCGCCGCAGCGGCCACCATGGCCCAGGTGACGTGCTCGTCCAGCAGCCAGGCCGACCACCCCAGGGTCAGCAGCGCCTGCAGCTGCTGCACCTGACCGCCGTGAGCCGATCCGGCCAGGGCCAGACCGCGATACCAGGCGAAGAAGCCCAGGTACATCGAGGACACCCCGATGCCGATCAGCGAGCCCCACGCCGCCGGCCCGGGGGAGTAGGAGTCCCGGGTGAGCAACCAGATCAGCGCCGAGGCGGGCACGGTGATCGGCAGGGCGAGTACGCACACCCACGAGATCACCTGCCAGCCGGGCATCGCCGCGGCCACCGAGGCCCCCTCGACATAGCACCAGGACGACGCGACCACCGCGCCGGCGACCAGCAGATCGGCGATCAGGTCGCCGTCCGCGGCCCCGCCCCGCGAGAGCGCGAAGGCGACCAGCGCCGCCGTCCCGAGCCCCGCGGCGGCCCAGAACTGCCGGTTCACCCGCTCGTGGGTGCGCAGCACGGCGATCAGGGCGGTGGTCAGCGGCATGAACGCGGCGACCACCGCGGCGTGGGCCGACGTGGTGCGCTCCAGTGCCAGGGCGAGCAGGATCGGCCAGCCGAACACCGCCCCGAGCAGGGTGATCAGCAGGCCGGGCAGGTGCCGGCGGTCGGGGAACGGCACCCGCTTCACCTGCAGCAGGACGACGGCCAGCACCCCGGCGATCACCGCGCGTCCGGTGGCGGTCAGGTAGGGACTGAACCCGGTGACCGCCACCTTGGTCATCGGCAGCGAGAACGAGAACAGCACCACCCCGAGGAAAGCCCAGGCCAGCCCCTCGCGGTGGCGGCGGGCGTCGTCCGGGGTGGTGGGCATCGGGTGAGGCTAGCTCAGCGGATCCGGGAAGGCGTCGGCAGGGTGCCGGTACACAGGTCAGACGGTGAAGCGCTCCACGGCGCGCATCTTGTTCGCCGCGTCGAGGGCGGCCACCTTGTACGCCTCGGACAGGGTCGGGTAGTTGAACACGGTGTCGACCAGGTTGTCGACGGTGCCGTCGCAGGTCATGATCGCCTGCCCCAGGTGCACCAGCTCGGTGGCCTGCGAGCCGAAGACGTGCACCCCCAGCAGGCGCCGGGTGCGGCTGGAGACCAGCAACTTCAACATGCCGTAGGAGTCGCCGATGATCTGGCCTCGCGCCAGCTCCCGATAGCGCGAGATCCCGACCTCGTAGGGGATCGAGGATTCGGTCAGCTCGTCCTCGGTCTGGCCGCAGTAACTGATCTCGGGAATGGTGTAGATGCCGATCGGCTGCAACGACACCAGGGAGTTCGCCGGCTCGTCGCAGGCGTGATAAGCCGCCAGCCGGCCCTGTTCCATGGACGTCGCCGCCAGCGCCGGGAAGCCGATCACGTCACCGACCGCGTAGATGTGCCCGACCTCGGTGAGGTAGTTCGGGCCGACGCTGATCCGGCCCCGCGGGTCGGCCGTCAGGCCCGCCTTGGCCAGGTCCAGCTCGTCGGTGGCGCCCTGACGCCCGGCGGAGTAGACGACGGTGTCGGCCGGGATCTTCTTGCCGCTGGCCAGCGTGGTGACGGTGCCGCTCTCGTTGGCCTCCACGGAGGAGACCGTCTCGCCGAACCGGAAGGTCACCGACAGGTCGCGCAGGTGGAACTTCAGGGCCTCGACCACCTCGGCGTCGCAGAAGTCGAGCATGCGATCACGGGACTCGACCACGGTCACCCGCGAGCCCAGGGCGGCGAACATCGAGGCGTACTCGATACCGATCACCCCGGCGCCCACCACCACCATCGAGCGGGGGATGGACTTCAGGTGCAGGATGCCGTCGGAGTCCAGGATCCGGACGTCGTCGAAGGCCACCGAGGCCGGCCGCGCCGGGTGCGTGCCGGTGGCGATGACGAACTTGTTCGCGATCACCCGGCGTTCGGTCTCGTCCTCGCCGTGGATCAACACCGTGCGCTCGTCCAGGAAGCGGGCCGTGCCGTGCAGCAGGTCCACACCGTTGCGCGACAGCTGGCTGCGGATCACCTCGATCTCCCGGCCGATGACGTGCTGGGTGCGGCCGAGCAGGTCGCTGACGGTGATGTCCTGCTTGACCCGGTAGTTCTGGCCGTAGAGGTCGCGCATGTTCATGCCGGTCAGGTAGACCACGGCCTCGCGCAGCGTCTTGGACGGGATGGTGCCGGTGTTGATGCAGACCCCACCCACCATCGTGCGGCGTTCGACCACGGCCACCCGTCGTCCGAGCTTGGCCGCGGCGATCGCCGCCTTCTGTCCCCCCGGCCCGGAACCGATCACCAAGATGTCGTAGTCACTTCGTCGCTCTGCGTAGTCCGAGGCCATGACCTGCATGCTACGGGGACGCGTTTTGACCCCCCGACGGCGCGCCGGTAACCTTTCGGGTCGTTGTGGTATCCGCCCGTCGGTACTGACCTGGGGACCTATCCCCCACTGCGAGAACCGACACTCGGGCGCTACCGAACGCAGACATCCGAACGAGGACGAAGGTACGACCGTGCGCACGTACACCCCCAAGCCGGGCGACGTCGAACGTCGCTGGCATGTCATCGACGCGAGCGACGTCGTCCTCGGTCGGCTCGCCGTCCAGGCTGCCACGCTGCTCCGCGGCAAGCACAAGCCGACGTTCGCCCCTCACGTGGACACCGGCGATTTCGTGATCATCATCAACGCCGACAAGGTCGCGTTGACGGGCAACAAGCGCGAGCAGAAGCACGCGTACCGGCACTCGGGGTACCCCGGCGGTCTGACCGCCACCCGGTACACCGACCTGCTGGCCACCAAGCCCGAGCGGGCCGTGGAGAAGGCTGTCCGGGGCATGCTGCCGAAGACCACCCTGGGCCGCGCCCAGCTCAGCAAGCTGAAGGTCTATGCCGGTCCGGAGCACCCGCACCAGGCGCAGCAGCCGCAGCCGTTCCAGATCACCCAAGTCGCCCAGTAATCGCTGTCAGCAGTTAGGACCAGGAGAATCGTGGCCGAGACCACCCCCGAGCTCGACGCGCCAGAAGGCGACGTCCTCGACGGCGAGAACGCGCCGAGCAGCTACAGCACCTCCACCCCGCAGTTGCGTGGTGGAGGGTCCAGCATCACGGCCCCCGGCGCCGCCACCGGCCGCCGCAAGGAGGCCATCGCTCGGGTGCGCCTGGTCCCCGGCAGCGGCACCTGGAAGATCAACGGCCGCACCCTCGAGGACTACTTCCCGAACAAGGTGCACCAGCAGCTGGTCAACGACCCGTTCAAGGTGACCGAGCTCGAGGGCCGCTTCGACGTCATCGCCCGCATCCACGGCGGTGGCTCGTCCGGTCAGGCCGGCGCGCTGCGCCTCGGCGTGGCCCGGGCGCTGAACGCGATCGACCACGACGCCAACCGGCCCACCCTGAAGAAGGCCGGCTTCCTCTCTCGCGATGCGCGGGTGAAGGAGCGCAAGAAGGCCGGTCTCAAGAAGGCGCGCAAGGCGCCGCAGTACAGCAAGCGCTGAGGCCACCCATCGTGGGGAGGCTCTTCGGCACCGACGGTGTCCGGGGACTGGCCAACCGCGATCTCACCGCCGAACTGGCGCTGGACCTGGCTGTTGCCGCGGCGCACGTTCTCGGTGAGGTCGGGGCCTTCGCCGGTCACCGGCCCACGGCCGTCGTGGGTCGTGACCCGCGGGCCTCGGGTGAGTTCCTGTCCGCTGCGGTGATCGCCGGCCTGGCCAGTGCCGGGGTCGACGTCCAGGACGCCGGCGTGGTCCCCACCCCGGCCGTGGCGGCCCTGGTGGCCGACACCGGCGCCGACCTCGGCGTCATGCTGTCGGCCTCGCACAACCCCATGCCCGACAACGGGATCAAGTTCTTCGCCAAGGGCGGGCACAAGCTGCCCGACGAGGTCGAGGACCAGATCGAGCAGCGCATGGGTGAGGACTGGCTGCGTCCCACCGGCGCCGACGTCGGCCGGGTGCACGTGATGACCGGAGCGGTCGGCGACTACGTCGATCGCCTGGTGGCCACCCTGCCGCACCGCCTCGACGGGCTGAAGGTGGTTGTCGACTGCGCGCACGGCGCCGCCAGCGTCGCCTCGCCGGCCGCGTTGCGCGCCGCCGGTGCCGAGGTGATCGTGATCGGCGCCGATCCCAACGGGCGCAACATCAACGACGGCTACGGGTCCACCCACCTGGAGCACCTGCGGGACGCCGTGGTGAGCAACGGTGCCGACGCGGGCATCGCCCACGACGGGGACGCCGACCGCTGCCTGGCCATCGACCACCTGGGCCGTGACGTGGACGGCGACCAGATCATGGCCGTGCTGGCGCTGGCCTTCCGCGATCGCGGGGCGCTGCGCGAGGACACCCTGGTCGCCACGGTGATGAGCAACCTCGGCCTGCTGCTCGCCATGCAGCGCGAGGGCGTGAAGGTCATCCAGACCGGCGTCGGCGACCGGTACGTGCTCGAGGAGATGCGTCGTGGCGGCTACTCCCTGGGCGGCGAGCAGTCCGGCCACGTGGTCATGCTCGACCACGCCACCACCGGCGACGGCACGTTGACCGGGCTGCACCTGATGGCCCGCGTGGCCCAGACCGGCCGCAGCCTGGCCGACCTGGCGTCGGTGATGCAGCGGCTGCCGCAGGTGCTGGTCAACGTCACGGGCGTCGACAAGTCCCGCGCCGGCGGCGAGAACCTGGACGCCGAATTGGCGGCCGCGATTGCCAAGGCCGAGGCCGAGCTGGATGGCACCGGGCGGGTGCTGCTGCGGGCCTCCGGCACCGAGCCACTGGTCCGGGTGATGGTCGAGGCCGGCGCCGCCGATCAGGCCCGCCGAATCGCCGACCATTTGGCCGTCGTGGTCAAGGAGCGGTTGTCGCTGTAGTTCTGCAGCAGTACGGGAGTACGGGTACGCTGATACAGTCAGCCGTATGAAGACCACGATCGATGTGCCGGACGAGCTTGCCCGTCGGGCACGGCAGCTGGCCCAGGAGCAGGGAACGACCCTGCGTGAGTTGGTGGTGCTCGGGCTGCAGGCGGAGGTCGAGCGTCGGTCGGTACCGCAGCAGGCTCGGCCGTTCCGGCTCCACTCGGTGGGTGGCAGCGGTTTGCGGTCCGGTGTCGAGGCGAGCGACCTGACCGCGCTGGCCTACGGTGATCTCCCTCGATGATCGCTGTGGACACGAACGTCCTGGTGTACGCCCACCGCCAGGACAGTCCGCACCACGACGCGGCTCGCGCTGCCGTTGCCGACCTCGCGGGATCGCGGGGTGGCTGGGGCGTGCCGTGGCCGTGCGTGCACGAGTTCTACTCGATCGTCACGCACCCACGGGTGTACGACCCGCCGACGTCCCCCGGTGACGCCTTGCGCACGCTGGACGACCTCGCCCAGCTCCACGGCGTGCGCTTCCTGGGGGAGGTCGACGATCATCTCACCCTGCTCGCCGAGCTGATCGAACGCTCCGGGGTCGCCGGACCGAAGGTGCATGATGCCCGAATCGCCGCCATCTGCCTGGGGCACGGTGTGCGGGAGTTGTGGACCGCCGATCGCGATTTCTCGTACTTCCCGGCGCTGAAGACCCGAAACCCCTTGGTGTAGCGGTCAGATCTTGCGCAACCGCACCTTCGAAACGCCGTGGTCGGCGCCCTTGACCAGGACGACGCGCGCCCGGTCGCGGGTGGGGCGGATGTTCTCCATCAGGTTGGGTTCGTTGATCTGATCCCACAGTCGCTCGGCGGTGGCCCGGGCGGCCTCGTCGTCCAGCACCGCGTAGCGGTGGAAGTAGGAGTCCGGGTCGGCGAACGCGGTCTCGCGCAACCGCAGGAACCGCTCGATGTACCAGTGCCGGATATGAGACGTCTTGGCATGGACGTAGATGGAGAAGTCGAACAGGTCGCTCAGCGCCATCACGCTGCCGCGTCGGTGGTTGCCCCGCAGGTAGGGCGCCGGCTGCAGTACGTTCAAGCCCTCGATGATCAGGACGTCCGGACGGCGGACCACCACGTGCTCGCCGGGTACGACGTCGTAGGTCAGGTGGGAGTACACCGGGGCCAGCACCTCCTCGGCGCCCGACTTGACCTTCGTGACGAAGTCGAACAACGCCGTGCGGTCGTAGGAGTCGGGGAACCCCTTGCGCTGCAACAGTCCTCGCCGCTCGAGTTCGGCGTTGGGGCGCAGGAAGCCGTCGGTGGTCACCAGGTCGACCGAGGGCGTGCGGGGCCAGGACGAGATCAGCTCGCGCAGCAGCCGGGAGGTGGTGGACTTGCCGACCGCCACCGAGCCGCCGATCCCGATCACGAACGGCGTCGGGGTGGTGCCGTCCTTCAGGAAGCGCGAGGTCGCGGCGTGCAGCCCCCGCACCGAGGCCACGTGCAGGTCGATCAACCGCGACAACGGCAGGTAGATGTCCTCGACCTCGGCCAGGTCGACCCGATCGCCCAGACCGGCCAGGCGGTCCAGGTCGTGCTGGGCCAGCATCAGGGGTGTGGTGTCGCGCAACGCCCGCCAGGCGCTGCGGTCGAACTCCACGTACGGCGGCATCGGAGCATTGTGCCCGTCCACCCGGGTGGGCGTCGGCGTCCGGCCGTGGCCATTCCCACACGCGAAGTAGGCTGGCGCGCATGTGCGGAATCGTGGGATACACCGGCTCGAACCCCGAGCTGACGGCGCTGGACGTGGTGCTGGGCGGCCTGCGCCGGCTGGAGTACCGGGGCTACGACTCGGCCGGGGTGGCGCTGCACACCCCCGACGGCCTGGTGATGGTCAAGCGCTCGGGCAAGCTCGCCCGGCTCACCGAGGCGCTCGAGGACGCGCCGCTGCCGCACTCGGTGACCGGCATCGGCCACACCCGCTGGGCCACCCACGGCGGCCCCACCGACGACAACGCCCACCCGCACATCGGCACCGGCGGCGACGTGGCCGTCGTCCACAACGGGATCATCGAGAACTTCGCCGCGCTCAAGGCCGAGCTGATCGAGCAGGGCGTGGAGTTCGCCAGCCAGACCGACACCGAGGTGGCCGCCCACCTGCTGGCCCGCGCCTACGCCGCCGAGGGCGACCTCGCCGAGGCGATGTGCTCGGTGGCGCGCCGCCTCGAGGGGGCCTTCACGCTGCTGGCGGTACACGCCGACGTCCCGCACCAGCTGGTTGCCGCCCGCCGCAACTCCCCGCTCGTGGTCGGCGTCGGGGACGGCGCGAACTTCCTCGGGTCGGACGTCGCCGCGTTCATCGCGCACACCAGCGAGGCCATCGAGCTCGGCCAGGACCAGGTCGTCACCATCACCCCCGACACGGTGACCATCACCGACTTCCACGGAAACCCGGTCGAGGGCCGGCGCTACCACGTCGACTGGGACGCCTCGGCCGCCGAGAAGGGTGGCTACCCGAACTTCATGACCAAGGAGATCCACGAGCAGCCGCACGCCGTGGCCGACACCCTGCTGGGGCGCACCGACCCGACGGGCCGGTTGGTGCTCGACGAGCTGCACATCGACGAGGACGTGTTGCGGCAGATCGACAAGATCGTCGTGATCGCCTGTGGCACGGCGTCCTATGCCGGGCAGGTGGCCAAGTACGCCATCGAGCACTGGTGCCGCATCCCGGTCGAGGTCGAACTGGCCCATGAGTTCCGCTACCGCGACCCGGTGGTGAACGAGCGCACCCTGGTGGTCGCCATCTCGCAGTCCGGCGAGACCATGGACACGATCATGGCGGTGCGCCACGCGCGCGAACTGGGCGCCCGGGTGATCGCGGTCTGCAACACCCACGGCTCGACCATCCCGCGGGAGTCGGACGCCGCGCTCTACACCCATGCCGGCCCCGAGGTCGCCGTCGCCTCGACGAAGGCGTTCCTGGCCCAGATCACCGCCTGCTACGTGCTCGGGCTGTACCTGGCCGAGCTGCGGGGCGCCAAGAGCCGCGACGAGGTCGGTGAGGTGCTCAGTCAGCTGCACGCCATGCCGGACAAGATCGCCAAGGTGTTGCAGGGCCTGGACCAGGTGCGCCAGATGGCCCGCTGGATGGCGGACACCCGCTCGGTGCTCTTCCTGGGCCGGCACGTCGGCTTCCCGGTGGCGATGGAGGGGGCGCTCAAGCTCAAGGAGCTGGCCTACATCCACGCCGAGGGTTTCGCCGCGGGCGAGCTCAAGCACGGCCCGATCGCCCTGATCGAGCCCGGTCAGCCGGTGTTCGTGATCGTGCCCTCACCGAACGAGCCGCACTCGCTGCACGGCAAGGTGGTCAGCAACATCCAGGAGATCAACGCCCGCGGCGCGCGCACCATCGTGATCGCCGAGGAGGGTGACGACGACGTCGTGCCGTATGCCAGCGAGGTGATCCGGATCCCCGCCTCGCCGGTGCTGCTCTCGCCGCTGCTCGCCGTGGTGCCGCTCCAGGTGTTCGCCTGCGAGCTGGCCACCGCGAAGGGCCTGGACGTCGACCAGCCGCGCAACCTGGCCAAGTCGGTGACCGTCGAGTGATCCGAGCGAACGGGTCGTCCCGGGCATGATCATCGGGGTCGGGATCGACGTGGTGGACATCGCGCGGTTCGAGCGCACCCTGGAGCGCACGCCCGCGCTGCGGGAACGGTTGTTCACCGCACCCGAGCGCGAACTCGGGGTGCTCAGCCTGGCCGCCCGGTTCGCGGCCAAGGAGGCCCTGGCCAAGGCGTTGGGCGCCCCGGTCGGCATGAGCTGGCAGGACGTCACCATCCTGCGCCCGCACGCCACCCGCCCCGAGTTCGCCATCATCGGTTCGGTCGCCGAGCGGGCGGCCGAGCTCGGCGTGGTGCGGCTGCACCTGTCGATGTCGCACGACGGCGGCATCGCCAGCGCCATGGTGGTCGCCGAGGGCGAGTAGGGCTCACGGCGAGGAGGAGAGGGCGGGGATCATGCTGCGGGCTTGGCGGGTGGCCGACATCCGGCAGGCGGAGGAGATCCGCCTGGCCGAGGTTCCCGAGGGCGCGCTGATGCAACGGGCCGCCGCCGGGCTGGCCGCGGTCTGTGCCCGCGAGCTGCGCGCGCGCACCGGTGGCGTCAGCGGGCGACGCGTCGTCCTGCTGGTCGGGGCGGGCAACAACGGCGGTGACGCGCTCTACGCGGGGGAGCGGCTGGCCCGCCGGGGCGCCCGCGTGGACGCCGTGCTGCTGGCCGCGGTCGGCCGGGTGCACCCGGCGGGCCTGGCGGCGCTGCGGGCAGCGGGGGGACGGGTCGTGTTCGGCGAGGACGAGCTCGCCGTGGCCGAGGTGCTGTGCCGGACCCAGCTGGTGATCGACGGCATCGTCGGCCTCGGCGGCACGCCGGGCTTGCGTGAGGACGCCGTGCGCGCGGTGGCCGCCATCGCGCCGTCCGCGCTCGTGGTGGCCGTCGACCTGCCCAGCGGGGTCGATCCCGACACCGGCGAGTTGCCCCCGGCCGACGACCAGGGCCGCCCGCGGCATGTCACGGCCGGGGTCACCGTCACCTTCGGGGCCTACAAACCCTGCCTGCTGCTGCCGCCCGCAGCCTCGGAGTGTGGCCGGGTCGAGCTGGTCGACATCGGCCTCGGCCCGCTGTTGCCCCGCTGGCCGGCGGTGCACCGGGTCGAGCCGGACGACGCCGCGCGGTGCTGGCCCGTGCCGAGCGAGCACGACCACAAGTTCACCCGCGGGGTGCTCGCCATGGTGGTGGGCTCACCGCGTTACCCAGGGGCTGCCGTGCTCGGCGTCGGTGGGGCGCTGCGCGCCGGGGCGGGCCTGGTGCGCTATGTCGGACCGCCCGAGGTCGCGGCCGACGTCCTCGCGGCTCATCCCGAGATGGTCATCGGAGTCGATCCGAGCGATCGGATCGACGCCTGGGTGATCGGCAGCGGGATCCCGCCCGCGGGACTGCGGGAGCAGTACGACGCGATCCGCGACGTGCTGCTCGACGAGGCGCCCAAGGTGCTGGACGCCGGCGCGCTCGAGTTCGCGGGGCGGCCCCTGATCCGCCGGACGGTGCTCACCCCGCACGCCGGCGAGCTCTCGCGACTGCTCGCCCGGCTCGGCGACCCGGCGACCCGGGAGGCCGTCGAGGCCGCCCCGCTGCGCCACGCTCGCCGAGCCGCCGAGCTCACCGGGGCCACCGTGGTGCTCAAGGGGGCGACCACCCTCGTGGTGCAGCCGGCGGACCCGGCCACGGAGCGTCCGGAGCGGGTCGCTGCCCAGGCCGATGCCACCGGCTGGCTGGCCACCGCAGGGGCCGGGGACGTGCTGGCCGGGGTGATCGGGGCGCTGCTGGCGGCGGGGCTGGACCCCTTCGAGGCCGCCGCCACCGCCGTCCTGGTGCACGGCCGCGCGGCGCGGCGGGCGGCCGGGTGCCGGGCCGATGGGTCCGGTGGCGGGCCGATCACGGCCGGTGACGTCACGGCCCAGCTGCCCGGCGCCGTCCGGGAGCTGATCTCAGCTGAGAGAATCCTGCGGTGAGCGACGCCGCCGAACCGACCACGCCGTCGGGGTCGTCCGGGCCGAGGGGGCGCCGGGCCAAGGTCGGGCTGGTCTCGCTCGGGGTCGGTCTGGCCGCGGCGGGGGTCGGGGCGGCGCTGGGGGTGGCCGCCGAGCGGCTCGCCGTCGGGCGGCCGTTGCTGCCGCCGTTCGGCCTGCCGCCGGGTGACGGTGAGGACTACGGCGGCCTGCACACGCCCGGCCGGGCGGTGCTGGCCGACGACGCGGTGCGGCTGCACGTCGAGGTCGAGGACATCGGCACCCCGGGCCGCAACGACCCCACCGTCGTGTTCAGCCACGGCTACGCGCTGACCATGGACTCCTGGCACTTCCAGCGGCAGCAACTGCGCCGCGAGCCGGGCCGCTCCCTGCGCCTGGTGTTCTGGGACCAGCGCGGGCACGGTCGCTCGGCGTCGGGCCGGCCGGGGTCCTCGACCATCGACCAGCTCGGGTCGGACCTGTCCGAGGTGATCGACGCGGTGGCGCCGTCCGGGCCGTTGATCCTGATCGGCCACTCCATGGGCGGCATGACGGTGATGTCGCTGGCGCACCGGCGTCCGGAGTTGTTCGCCGAGCGGGTGCGTGCGGTGGGCTTGGTCTCGACCAGTGCCGGCGGCCTCGACGATGTCGACTTCGGCATCACCGGCCTGGGGCGGCTGGTGCAGCGGTTCGCCCCCTCGACCGTGAAGGCCCTCACCCGGACGCCGCGGCTGGTCGAGCGCGGCCGGCGGATCGTCAGCGACCTCGAGACCGTGCTGGTGCGGCGCTACTCCTACGCCTCGCCGGTCTCGAATGCGTTGGTGCGCTTCACCGCCGACATGATCGCCTCGACCCGGCTGGAGGTGATCTCCGACTTCCTGCCGACGTTCTCCACCCACGACAAACGGGCGGCGTTGTCGGCGCTGGCGGCGGTGCCGACGCTGGTGATCGTGGGCGATCACGATCTGCTCACCCCGGCGGACCACAGCGTCGAGATCGCCGAGTTGCTGCCCGCCGCCCAGCACGTCGTGGTGCCGGACGGCGGTCACCTGCTGATGCTGGAGCACCCCGAGGTGGTCAACGCCCACCTGCTGCACCTGATCGACGCGGCAGTCGATCCGGACGGCGCGCGCCGGGTTCGTCTGCCGTCACCGGTTCGGCGTACGGTGGCCTCGCTGCGGCGTCGTCGCCCGGGCCGAGGCCCGTCGGCGTGAGCGACGTCAGTCCCTCAGGAGGTGGCGTGTCAGGAGCGCATCGTGCGGAGCAGGCCCAACGGGGTGCTGCGCCGACCGCACGGGCCAATCTGGTGGTGCCGACCGCCGAGGCCATGCGAATCCTCGGCGCCCGATTGGCGCTGCTGTTCCGCCCCGGCGACCTGGCCGTGCTCACCGGCGACCTGGGGGCGGGCAAGACCACGCTGACCCAGGGCATCGGCACCGGCCTCGGCGTGCGCGAGATGATCAGCAGCCCGACGTTCGTGATCGCCCGGGTGCACCCCTCGCTGGTCGGCGGGGCCGACCTGGTGCACGTCGACGCCTACCGCCTGGGCTCGCTGGCCGAGGTGGACGAGCTCGACCTGGACGCCTCGCTCGACCGGTCGGTCACCGTGGTGGAATGGGGCGAGGGCCTGGTCGAGGACCTGGCCCCGGACCGGCTCGAGGTGCTGATCCGCCGTCCCCGCGGGGACGCCGACGGCGGCGCCGACATGGCCCCCCTGGACGGCGACGAGAACCGGTACGTGTCCATCTCCGGTTACGGCGAGCGGTGGGAGGGCGTCAGCTTTCCCACCTCGGTCGGGTGAGCCTGCTCCTGGCCCTGGACACCTCCGGCGCCGCGGTGACCGTGGCGCTCGCGCAGGTGGCGGATGAGGCGCAGCTGCTCGCCGAACGTGGGGTGGAGCTGGCCGGCCAGCATGCCGAACGGTTGGCTCCGATGATCGCCGAGGTGCTCGACGCGAGCGGGTACCGGATCGCCGACGTGGGCACGGTGGCGGTCGGCGTCGGCCCCGGGCCGTTCACCGGGCTGCGGGTCGGGCTGGTGACCGCCCGGGTGCTGGGCCAGGTGCTGGGCGTGCCGGTGCTCGGGGTGTGCTCGCTGGATGCCCTGGCACTGCAGCTGATCGAGGCAGGGGGTGTCGAGCCGGGGACACGCTTCGTGGTGGCCACCGACGCTCGCCGGCGCGAGGTGTACTGGGCCGAGTACCGGGCGGAGGACCGGTTGGAGGACCGGGCCGGGTCCGAGGTCGTGGCCGGCGGGGTGTTGCCGCAGCGGCTGAGCGGGCCGGCGGTGGATCGCCCCGCGGAGCTGGCTGCGCGGCTCGGCGACGAGCCCGGCCCGGTGCCGGTGTTCGGTCGCGGGGCACGGCTCTACCCGGAGCTGCTCGGCGTCCCACCCGAGGGGCTTCCGCTGGATGTGGCCGGTGGCGCCGTGGCGCGGTGCGCCGCGGTGATGCGCGCCCGCGGTGAGCTGCTCGAGCCGATGCCGATGTACCTGCGGCGGCCGGACGCCGTGGCCCCCGGCGTGCGCAAGCGGGTGCGGTGATGTGCGCCGCAGACCCGGCCGTGCAGCCGGCCGCGCCCTCGGGCCAGCACCCGAGTACGCAGCCGACGTTGGTGCCCCTGCGCTGGTGGCACGTCGAGGCCGCCGCCGCTCTCGAGGCGGAGCTGTTCGGCGGCACCGCCTGGAGCGCCGAGACCTTCTGGTCGGAGTTGGCTCGGCCGCAGACCCGTTGGTACGTCGCGGCTCTCGACGGTGATCGGCTGCTCGGCTACGCCGGATTGATGGTGACCGATCGCCAGGGTGACGTGCAGACCGTGGCGGTGGCGCCGTCCGCGCGGGGGCGGGGCCTGGGCGGTGCGTTGCTGTCGGCATTGCTGACCGAGGCCGGACGGCGTGGCGCCGGCTCGGTGATGCTCGAGGTCGAGGCGTCCAACGCCGCCGCGATCGGGCTGTACACCCGGTTCGGGTTCGAGCGGATCTCGGTGCGCCGCGGCTACTACGCCCCCGAGGGCGGCGACGCCTGGGTGATGCGGCGGCGAGACCCGGTGGGGGAGCGGCGATGAGCCTGGTGCTGGGCATCGAGACCTCGTGCGACGAGACCGGGGTCGGGCTGGTGCGCGACGGGGTGTTGCTGGTCGACGCGATCGCCAGTTCGGTGGACGAGCACGCGCGATTCGGTGGCGTGGTGCCCGAGGTCGCCAGCCGGGCACACCTCGAGGCGATGGTGCCGACCATCGAGCGTGCCTGCGCCCAGGCCGGGGTCCGACTGCGCGACGTGGACGCCGTGGCGGTGACCTCGGGGCCCGGGCTGGTCGGCGCGCTCACCGTGGGGGTGGCCGCCGCCAAGGCGCTCGCCCTCGGGCTGGGCGTGCCGCTGTACGGGGTCAACCACCTGGCGGCGCACGTCGCGGTCGACACCCTCGAACACGGCCCGTTGCCCCAGCCGTCGATCGCGATGCTGGTCTCGGGCGGGCACTCCTCGCTGCTGCTGGTGCCCGACGTGACCGCCGAGATCATCCCGCTGGGACGCACCATCGACGACGCCGCCGGCGAGGCGTTCGACAAGATCGCCCGGCTGCTCGGCCTGCCGTTCCCCGGTGGGCCGCACATCGATCGGGTCGCGACCGCGGCGGTTGCCGAGCGCGGTGAGGCGCTGCGCTCGCAGATCGCCTTCCCGCGGGGGCTGACCTCGGCGCGCGACCTGGAACGGCACCGCTACGACGTCTCGTTCTCGGGCCTGAAGACCGCGGTGGCCCGCTGGGTGGAGCACCGCGAGGACGCCGGCGAACCGGTGGACGTCGGCGCGGTTGCCGCCTCGTTCACCGAGGCCGTGGTCGACGTGCTCACCCGCAAGGCGTTGCTCGCCTGCCGCGAGCAGGGCGTCGACACGTTGCTGATCGGCGGTGGGGTGGCGGCCAATTCGCGGCTGCGCGCGCTGGCCGAACAGCGGTGCGCCGACGCCGGGGTGCGACTGCGGGTTCCTCGGCCGGGGCTGTGCACCGACAACGGGGCGATGGTGGCGGCGCTCGGGTCGCTGATGGTCGCGGCCGGGCGCGCGCCGTCCGAGCTGGGGTTGGGGGTCGACTCGTCGATGCCCGTGACCACCGTGTCCGCATGACCGTGCCGATCGCCGATCCGGCCGGGATCGCCGCGCTGCGCGCCGATCTGGAGTCGGTGGGCTACACCGTGGACGGCGCGCACGACCTGCTGGGGCCGCTGGCGGCCGCCGCGCTGGACCGGGAGCAGTCGCTGCCGGCCCGCCGGATGCTGGCGCGTCGCGTGCGAGAGGCGGTGCTGCCCAACGATTCTCGCGACGTGGCCCGGGCCTGGTTGATCGAGTTGTTCAGCCTCGGGGCGGCGATCTACGGGCCGGCCCTGGACGCCGCGTTGCCCCGGTTGGGCGCCGCGGGTGCGGTCCGGCTCGGCCTGGTGCGGCCCTCGACCGTCGCGGGGGAGTTGGTCGCTGCCGTCGATCTGCGGCCCTACGGCGACGAGACGCACACGTGGTGGCTGGCTTCGGACTGCTCGGAACTGGCCACCGGGGCGCCGGTGGCCCCCGATCACGTGCTGGGGATCGGCGGCGCCTCGGCGACGCTCGCCTCCTGGACGCCGCGGCGTCCGGTCACGCGGGCGCTCGACCTGGGCACCGGCTGCGGGGTGCAGGCGCTGCACCTGGCCACCCACGCGGCCTCGGTGACCGCGACCGACCTGTCGAGCCGGGCGGTGGCGTTCGCCCGGTTCAACGCGGCACTGAACCATCAGGACTGGCGGTTGCTGACCGGGTCGATGCTGGAACCCGTTGCCGCCGAACGCTTCGACCTGGTGGTGAGCAACCCGCCGTTCGTCATCACGCCGCGCACCGCCGACCTGGTGCAGTTCACCTACCGGGACGGCGGCCGGGTCGGGGACGCCATCGTCGCCGAGCTGATCGGCGCCGCGGGGTCCGGGGTCGGTGAGGTGCTCGAACCCGGTGGGGTGGCGCAGTTCCTGGCCAACTGGGAGGTCGGTGACGGCGCCGACTGGCGTGACCGGGTGGGCGCCTGGGTGGAGGCGAGCGGCCTGGACGCCTGGGTGGTGCAGCGCGAGCTGATCGACCCGGCGCAGTACGCCGAGCTGTGGGGGCGCGACGGCGGCCATGTCGCCGGCAGTGGCGAGTCGGGGGCGGCGTTCGAGGCGATGTACGCCGCCTGGCTCGACGACTTCGAGGCCCGTGGGGTGGCGGCGATCGGGTTCGGGGTGATCACGCTGCAACGGCCGCAGCGGGCGCGCCGTCCGTTCGTCGACCTGGTCGAGGTCCTCGGCCCGGTGGCGCCGGTGATGGGGCCGGTGGTGGACGCCGGCCTGGCCGCGCGCACCTGGCTGGCCGAGGCGGGCGACGCCGAGGTGCTCGCCCGGCACTGGCGGCCGGCGCCGGATGTCACCCGAGAACAGCACTACCGCCCGGGGGAGGCCGACCCCGCCGTGATCCTGCTGCGCCAGGGCGGCGGGCTCGGGCTCGCGCACCGCCTGGACACCGTGGACGCCGCGTACGTCAGCGTGGCGGACGGTGAGCTGAGCGCCGATCAGGCCGCCGTGGCGATCGCCGCGGTGCTCGACGCGGACGCCGAGGCGGTTCGGGCCCAGGTGGCCGCGACGGTGCGGCTGCTGGTGCGCGACGGCCTGCTGGTGACGGACGAACTCGGTCGAGCCTGATCGAGGCGTGCCTACCAGGGGCGGATCGCGTCGTCCTCGAGGTGGGTGTCGACCGGCGCGGTCCAGGTACCGGCGCGCACCCGGCCCGCGATGGCGGTGACGGCCGCGATCAGGCGCTCGATGTGCTCGTCGGTGCTGGCCAGACCGACGCTGGCCCGCACGGCGGTGTCGTGGTCGGTGCCCTCGAGCAGGTGATCGACCAGCAGGTGTGCGCAGAACTTGCCGTCGCGCACGCCGATGCCGTGCTCGAACGACAGGGCCGCGGAGATCTCGGACGACGCCACGCCGTCCACGGTGAAGGCCACCACGCCCACCCGATCGATGGCGCCGGCGCTCACCGCGTCGTCCCCGAAGATCGAGTAGGTACGCACGCCCTCGATGGCGGCCAGGCCGTCGCGCAGCCGCTGGGCGAGGCGCTCCTCGTGGGCCTGAACGGCGGTCCAGTTGCGGCGCAGGGCCGAGCAGGCTGCGGCCAGGGCGATGGCTCCGATGACGTTGGGGCTGCCGCCCTCGTGGCGGGCCGCGCCGGCCGCCCAGGTCGGGGCGGGGAGGGCGGTCGGGTGCTCACCCGAGGTGACCCGGGCCGTGGCGCCGCCGCCGATCAGGTAGGGCGTGGCGTCGTCCAGCCAGTCGGAGCGACCGGCGAGCACCCCGGTGCCGAACGGGGCGTAGAGCTTGTGGCCCGAGAAGGCGATGTAGTCGATGCCACTCGCGGCGAGATCGATCGGGCGGTGCGGGGCGAACTGCGCGGCGTCCACGGCGAGCCGGGCGCCGTGGCGGGCCGTGATCTCGGCGATCCGGTCGATGGGCCAGATCTCGCCGGTGACGTTGGAGGCGGCGGTGACCACGACCAGACAGTGGCGGCTGGTGACCGCGGCCACCGTGGCCTCGAGGCGCCCCAGCGCCTCGGGCAGGCTGGCCGGCACCGGCAGGGTGATGGTGCGCTCGGCGCCCCACGGCAGCAGGGTCGAGTGATGCTCGGTGGCGAAGACCACCACCGTGGTGTCCTGTGGCAGCACGTGGGCCAGCACCGACCACGAGTCGGTGGTCGCGCGGGTGAACACCACGGTGTCGTCGGGGCGGGCGCCGACGAAGGTGGCCACCTCGGCGCGGGCCTCCTCGTACCAGCGGCTGGTGACCCGGCTGGCGTAACCGTTGCCGCGGTGCACCGAGGAGTACGTGGCCAGGGCGCGGTCGACCGCGCCCTTGACGCCGACCAGGGCCGGGGTGGACGCCGCGTGGTCGAGGTTGGCGTACTGCGCGACACCTCCGGCGAGCGGGATCAGCAGGTGGTCACCCAGGGTGGCGGGGACGGTCTCGTGGCGCGCCGGGGCATGGACCGGGGTGCGGGGCGCGGCCGGCGTGGCGGGGTGGAGGGCGGTGCGGGCGACGGTGGAGGTGAGCGGCATGACAGCTCCTCGGGTCGGGGACCCGAGGCGGTGCCGGGGTCCGCGCTTGCCCGCACCCTTGTGAGGCGGGCCTGGTCGTCACCCGGAGCACCCCACCGCGGAGGAGGGTTGCCGGCCAGCGAGCCGGGGCTTGATGCTGGCACTCATGACCTGCCGAAGAGGTTACGCAGCGCGCGGGTGCGGCGTCCAGGGTCCGATCGGGTGCTTCTCACGATGTGAGACACGGGCACTGTGCCACCCGATGAGGCACTGATGCACCGGTAGGCCACTGGTGTCCCGTTACACCAGGGCAACAGTGACTCCGGCCTGAGCACAGTGACTCCGGCCTGAGCACAGTGACTCCACCCGGGAGGATTCCTGATTCCGGCAGCGGGTTCACCTCATCGGCGTGGCCCGCCCGCCAATCAGCCGCGGAGGTCGTCCAGGGACGTGGCCCCCAGGGCCAGCTCGACGGCGCGGTCGCCCGCGCGCGCGTGCAGTGCCCGGGCGAGGTCGCCGATG
>JAXLRT010000035.1:0-33374 GCA_046330955.1 Kineosporiaceae bacterium
GAAGTCCTGCCCGCCGCCGAGGGATGGCGACTGCCGTCGTCCTCGGTCTGATCACCTCGACCGCCCTGGCGTCCGGAGTCCTGTTCTCCGGCGCGGCCAACGCCGCCGTCCCGGTCGACCGGACCTTTGCCGTCGCCGACGGGTTGGTCTTCCCCGGCCCGGTGCCGGGTGCCGCGACGGCCTCGGTCAACGGCACCTCGTTCACCCTGGGCAACGCGGCCCTGTCCTCGACCTGGTCGGTGGGCACGAACGCGGTGACGCTGACCGCCTCGACGGTGCCGATGACGGTGACGAACCTGTTCGCGCTGACCCTGGCCAACGGCACGGTGATCACCCCGGCCAATGCGCCCCGGACGGCGGGGCCGACCCTGAGCGATCTCGTCGCGGACCCCGCCGCGGGGCGGCTGGCGGATCGCTTCGCGGGCAAGGCCGTGACCTCGACCTTCCGCTACACCTCGGGCACGTCGGTGCTGGAGGTGGACTGGACGGCCGAGTTGCGCGACGACGCGAACTCGGTGCAGCACACCTTCGCCCTGCGCGCCGTGTCCGGGAACTTCGACATCAGCGACCTGCGGTTCGTCGACGTCAGTGCCGGTTCGGCGCGGGTGGTGGGCTCGGACGACGGCAGCCCGGTGGTGTTCGGACCGGCCGGCGCCGAGACCGGGTTCATCGGGGTCGAGAACCCGATGGCCAAGGCGACGGTGGTGGGAACCACGGTGCGGATCGGGGTTCCGCGCGCCAGCGACCTGCTGCAGGGGCAGACCTGGACCTACAGCGCCTCGGTGGGGGTGAGCCCGGCGGGCCAACTGCGCCGATCGTTCCAGTACTACGTGGCCCGGGAGCGGGTGCGGTCGCGCCGTACCTTCCTGCACTACCAGAGCTGGCTGGACCTGAAGCCACCGAGCGAGACCATCAACGCCGCGGCGTTGACCTCCTCGATCAACCTGTTCGGCAGTCAGCTGACCTCTCGCGGGGCGAAGATCGACAGCTTCTGGGTGGACGACGGATGGGACTACGTCCGGTCTCCGCGGGTGGCGAACGAGACGAACCTGAACGTGTGGGATGTCGACCCCACGCAGTACCCGACCGGGCTCACCCCGCAGAGGACGGCGGCCGCCCAGTACGGCGGAGCCTCGCTGTCAGTGTGGATGTCACCGTTCGGCGGCTACGGCACCAGCGCCAGTTCACGATTGGCCCTGAACGCGAGCAAGCCGGCCGCCCAGCAGTTGGAGACCTACTCCGGCTCGGCGTTCCAGCTGGGTGGCGCCAAGTACGGTGCCCGGTTCCGTCAGGTCGCCTTCAACATGATCGACAACTACGGGGTCCGGGGATTCAAGTTCGACGGCATCGGCGGCGGTCTCTTCCAGAGCGGCCCGAACGCCACCTACCGCGCGGACTACGAGGCGCTGCTGGACCTCACCCGTGACCTGCGGGCCCACCAGAAGGACGTGTGGATCAACGCCACCGTGGGCACCTGGGGTTCGCCGTACTGGCTGTGGTACACCGATTCCATCTACCGCGACGGCACCGACTCGGGCCAGGCGGGCGTCGGGACCGGATCGCAGAAGTACGTCAACTACCGGGACTCGCAGACCTACCGCAACAACGCGGTGCAGAACCCGCTGTTCCCGATCCCGAGCCTGATGAACCACGGGATCATCTTCTCCGACATCAACAGCTTCTCGTTCGTCGCCGACTGGGACCTGTCCAAGCAGTCCACCCGCAACGAGGTGAACCAGGACATCAAGGCCTACTTCGCCTTGGGGCTGGGTCTGCAGGAGCTGTACGTGCACAACACGTTGGTGCGCCCGACCGTGAACGGCGCCTCGTGGTGGTGGGACACGTTGGCCGCCAACGCGAAGTGGGGACGGGCCAACGAGATGCTGCTGAACGACGTCCACTGGATCGGTGGGGACGCCGCCAACGGGGCGGTCTACGGCACTGCGGCCTGGACCTCTGCGGGTGGCGCCTCCAAGGGCATGATGATGCTGCGCAACCCGAGCACCGCCAGCCAGACCATCCAGGTGAACCCGCAGCAGGTGCTCCAACTGCCCTCCGGGGTGGCGGGTACCTACGTGTTCACCGAACGCGACGGCACCCGGGCCGCCTTCACCGCCTCGGCGGCGGCGCCGGTCACGATCACGCTCGCCCCGTTCGAGGTGGCCGTGTTCGAGGCCGTGCCGACCGACGGCACGGGTCCGACCCCGACCCCGACGCCTACTGTGACGCCGAGTCCGAGTGTGTCGCCGTCGCCGAGTCCGTCGTCGAGTGGTGGGGTGATTTCGAAGGCTGGTTGGTCGGTGGTGTCGGCGGATTCGCAGGAGACGACGTCGGAGAATGGTGCGGCGTCTCGGGCGATCGATGGGAATTCGACGACGATCTGGCACACGAAGTACTCGGGTGGTTCGGTGGCGCCGTTGCCGCACGAGATCGTGATCGACATGGGTGCCTCGTATGCGGTGTCGGGTCTGCGGTATCTGCCTCGCCAGGATGGTGGGGTGAACGGCCGGATCGGCAGGTACGAGGTGTATGTGTCGCCCTCGACGACGAGTTGGGGGACGGCGGT
This sequence comes from Kineosporiaceae bacterium, assembly GCA_046330955.1. Lineage (GTDB taxonomy): Bacteria > Actinomycetota > Actinomycetes > Actinomycetales > Kineosporiaceae > JADJPO01. Next base: position 2,567 of record JAXLRT010000035.1, read on the forward strand.
GGCGACGGGCACGTTCGCGGATACGGCGGCGGAGAAGTCGGTGTCGTTCGCGGCGAAGTCGGGTCGGTATCTGCGGATCCGGGCGTTGAGTGAGGCGGGTAACCGGGGTCAGTGGACCAGTGCCGCCGAGTTCACCGCCCTCGGCCAACCCGGCTGAACCCAACCCTGAGAAACCTGCTCATGCTCCGCAGGTGACGCTCGATGCTCCGCAGGTGCCGCCGAATCGCGGCACCTGCGGAGCATCGGGCAATGCCTGCGGAGCATGAGCAGGTTCTGGGTGGTGCGTGGATCGGGCGCCACCGGGTCGAGGCCGTCGATCTGCCTGTGCCTCAGGCGCGACCGAGGCGGTAGTGCAGGCGCAGCACCGTGAACCGGTACAGCTGCAGGACATGATCGGTGCGCAGGACGCCGCGCCGCGACGGTCGCGGTAGACGTGGAAGCGCTCGTGAAGGGGAACGCGGGCGGCGTGGGCAAGCTCGTCCGTACCGACCACCACACAGGCACCGTCGGTGCCGAAATCGCCTGGGGGAGAAGACAGGACGAGCGAACCGTGGTCGCTGACGGCCGGCCGCAGGAAGACCTGCACGTTGCCCCGTTCGAGCGGGAAGGCCACGTGCACCGAGGGCTGGTCGCCACCGGGCAGGCGGCGCACCGAATAGCAGCCGCTGTAGACGAATTCCCCCGTGGCGGCGAGCGTGCGCAGCCAGCCGGCGGCGAGTTGGCGCCCGCCGTCCCCGAGCAGGTGGACGACGCGCGAGTCCATTCCGTGGGCGACGTCCAGTGGGCGGGTGGGTAGCGCCAACTGCTGCACCCGGCGTCCGAACAGTCGGCTGATCGCCTCCCCGCCGGGCTGGAACGCCGCGGACCATTGGGTCCACACCGCGGGGCGTTCAGCCAGCGTTCCGCGCCGGCCAGGTTGAATCGCCCCGGCGTGTCCGGAGACTCACTGTTGTGAGTCCTCAGCCGGCGGCTTGAGGCTGGTGTAGAGCGTAGTAGGCGGCCTCCAGTTCGGCGGGCGGGATGTCGCCGCAGTACTCGTAGAGCCTGCGGTGGTTGAACCAGTCGACGTACTCGGCGGTGCCGTATTCGACGTCGTCGGCGGTCTTCCACGGCCCGCGGGGTTTGATCAGTTCGGTCTTGTACAGGCCGTTGATCGTCTCGGCGAGAGCGTTGTCGAACGAGTCACCGACCGATCCGACTGAGGCGGCGATCCCGGCCTCGGCGAGTCGTTCCCCGTACTTGATCGCCGTGTACTGGGAGCCCCTGTCACTGTGCGCCACAACGGATTCCAGCAAGCCGTCACCGTCAGCGCCAGCCCTCTGCCGGGTCCAGATCGCCTGCTCCAGGGCGTCCAGGACCAGCTGGGTGGTCATCGTCGTTCCACACCGCCAGCCCAGGATCCGCCGGGCGTAGGCGTCGGTCACGAACGCCACGTACACCCACCCCGACCAGGTCGAGACGTAGGTGATGTCGCAGACCCACAGCCGGTCCGGGGCGGTGGGCGCGAACCGGCGGGAGACCAGGTCGGCGGCCCGTTGGTGGCCGGGGTCGGCGATCGTGGTCCTCTTCACCTTCCCCCGGCGGACTCCGACCAGGCCGAGGTCACGCATCAGCCGCTCGACGGTGCAGCGGGCCACGTACCCGATGGGCTGCATCGAGGGCCGGCCAGCGACCAGCTCCCGGTTCAGCTGCAACCAGACCTTACGGGCCCCGTAGGCGTCGAAGTTCTCGCCGTGGACCCGGGCGATCTCGACCCGCAACAGCTCGTCGCGCTGCTCACGAGCGGTCACGGTCCGGTTCAGGTGCTCGTAGTACGTGGACGGGGCGATCTTCAGCCCGTGCTCGGTCAGCACGGCGCAGATCGGCTCGACACCCCAGCGCAGACCGCCGTCAGCCAGGGGCTGACGGCGGTCTGCGTGCTCGCGGATGAACTCCACGACTACCGGGACGGCCGGTCGAGCTCGGCCGCGAAGAAAGCCGACGCGGCCTTCAAGATCGCGTTCGCCCGCTTCAACTCGGCATTCTCCCGCCGCAGCCGCTTCACCTCAGCCGACTCCTCACTGGTGGTACCAGCCCGCGATCCGGCGTCGATCTCGCTCTGGCGCAGCCACTTACGGACAGTCTCACCCGACCCGATCCCGAGCAGCTCGGCGACCTTGTTCATCGCCGCCCACTCCGACTCATGATCCCCGCGGATCTCGGTGACCATCCGCACCGCCCGCTCCCGCATCTCCTGCGGGTACCTCCTCGACGTGTTCCCTGCCATGACCCGATCCCAACCCTTTCCCAAGGATCAGAGTCTCCGGACACGCCGGGGCGCTTCAGGTGGCGTGCCCGCCCAGAGTGCGGCGGGGACCTGAAGGGGATGGTGACGTTCAGCGCCACCTTGGGTTCGACCCGGATCCCGGGCAGGCCGGTGGTGGGGTGCTGATGGCATCACCCGCCGAGCAGGCCGCCTGATTGAGCCCCGCTGGGTGGTGGGCTTTGAGGACAGGGTCCTCGGTGCTCACGTGCCGCTGGTGATGGCGGCGGGTTCAGTATCCCGGTCGAGGGGCTTGGCTGCCAGCAGGGCCATGGATGCCTCGGAGAAGTAGCGGCGGTCGTGGACCTGCCATTCGTCGTGGGTGTCGGCCAGGACCGAGCCGACCAGGCGGATGACGGCGGCCTCGTTCGGGAAGATCCCGACCACGCGGGAGCGGCGTTTGATTTCCTTGTTGATCCGTTCCAGAGGATTGTTCGACCAGATCTTCACCCAGTGGGATCGGGGAAAAGCGGTGAACGCCAACACTTCTGCCTTGGCGGAGTCCATCAACGGACCGACCTTCGGGAATGACCGGGTGAGCTGATCGCGGACTTCCTCCCACGCCGCGGAGACCGCTTGCGGGTCGGGTTGGGCGAAGATCGTGCGGAACAGCGCCGCGACCATGTCCTTGTGCGACTTCGGGATCAAGGCGAGCAGGTTCCGGGCGAAGTGCACCCGGCAGCGTTGATGCGCCGCCCCCTGGAAGCACCGCCGGAGGGCGGCGACCAGGCCGGCATGCTGATCGGAGATCACCAGGCGGACCCCGGACAGGCCCCGAGCCTTCAGATCGGTCAGGAACGCCCGCCAGAACGTCTCCTCCTCGCTGTCCCCGACCGCCAAGCCGAGCACCTCCCGGCCGCCGGTGGCGGTGATCCCCGTGGCCACCACGACCGCCTTGGACACCACCTGCCCGGGCAGGTCTGGACAGCCGGGGCGGGCACTCTCGCGCACGTGCAGGTAGGTCGCGTCCAGGTAGACATACGGGAACTCGGTGTGCCCCAGCGTCCGGGCGCGGAACGCCCCGACCGCCTCGTCCAGCTGGGCGCAGATCCGCGACACCTCGGACTTGGAGATCCCCGCATCGATGCCCAGGGCCTGGACCAGGTCATCGACGCTGCGGGTGGAGATCCCGTGCACGTAGGCCTCCATCACCACCGCATGCAGCGCCTGATCGATCCGCCGCCGCGGCTCCAGGATCACCGGGAAGAACGAGCCCTGGCGCACCTTCGGGATCCGCAACCCGATGTCGCCGGCCTGGGTCGACAACGTGCGGTCACGGTGCCCGTTGCGCTCCGTCGTCCGCGTGCCAGTCCGCTGATAGCGGCCGGCGCCGATCACCTCCGCCGCCTCGGTCTCGATCAACTCCTGCAACACCATCCGGACCGACTCACGGATCAGATCCACGCCATCGCCGGCGCGGAACGCCTCTAGCAGCTCGGACACGGCAGACTGGGACAAGGCCATCGGTGGGCTCCTCTTCAGTGTGTGCTTGGTCGTTCACACCGAAGATCCCGCCGATGGCCACCCAGCCTCAGCAGGCCACGCCGTCCATCACCCCAAACCCCACCACTCCAGGGGACTCCTACCTGGCGGGAGCGCGAGCCTGCGAGCGCGGATGGATCGCCGCGCGCAGCAACCCCACCTACCCCCACCCGCCCCGCAAGCCGCGCAACAACCCCGCCTACCCCCACCCGAAACCACAAAGAGCGGAAGACCTAACCCCCAACCCGCAACGGCAAGATCACATTCCGATCCGACGGTGCCCCGGCGAGCCGCGCCCCGTACCCCGGCATCGGGATGTTCGCCGCCAGCTCCCGATGCAACGCCGCCAGTTCGCGCTGCGTAAACGCCGCACCCGGCGCCAGCGGACTGTCGTGGTCGACCATGGTGCACGCCAGCGCCAGCTGCCCCCGCCCGCCGTCCGAGATGTCGATCAGTTCGATGATCCGGGTCTGGCAGGGCCAGTCCACGATGGCGCAGGTGGTGATCTCCCAGAAACCGCCGCGGCCGCCGTCCGGCGATCGATGGGGGCTGACGCGTGCTCGCACCCCGTTGGTGTGGGTGTGCCCGTTGATCCAGGCAAGCACGTTCGGGTAGCGGTGCACCAGGGCGAGCAGGTCCGCCGCGGGCACCACCGGGACGGCGGCGCCGTCCGGACCCGCTGCCACGTAACCGGTTCCGTCGAAGACACCGCTGCCGCGGTGATTCGTCAGGGTGTCCAGGCCGTGGTGGCTGAACAGGATCACGTAGCGGTCGTCGCCGCTCGAGGTGACCGGCTCGCCGTCCGGGCCGAGATGACGCGAGTGCACCTCACGCAGCTGGCCGTCCAGCCAGGCCAGTTGCTCGGCGTCGATCGCGCCGTCCGCCCCACCGAGCAGGCAGGTGGTGTCCAGCGCGATGAACCGGATCGCGCCGCCCGGCGCCGCCGGTGCCGCGAGGTCGTAGCTGTAGTAGGCGGTGCCATCGCGCCGGTTGCGCTCGCCGAAGCCGTGCCCGAGGGGCCGAGCTCCGGGCCGGAAGTGCGCCTGCACGAACTCGGCACGACTCACCGGACGGCGCAACGGGTCGGGGGTGATCTCCCGCTGTGGCCCCTTCAAGAACGTGTGCGCCCCGGACACGAACGTCTCGTACGCGGTGTCGCGGTCCAGATCGTCCGGTAGCGCAAGGGGTTTGGAGCCGGCCACCATGGCCGCGGCCAGCTCGGGCGTCATCCGGCCGACGCCCTGGATCAGCCCCTCGTGGTTGCCGTAGCAGGTCAGCCACGGCATGCCCAGCCCGCCGGCGGTGAACGCGTGCAGCGCCCGGTCGAGCACCCCGGGGTGGCGCGGGTAGCCGTACCCGGCGGCGAACATGTCCGGCCCCAGCACGCCCTCGCCGTCCGGCTGCCAGAACACCCGGTCGGGCCAGTCGGGGCGTTGCACGCCCTCGTAGCGCACCGGTCCACCGGCGGGCGGTGCCAGCGACACCTCGCCGCCGTCGAACAGCGCCAGCACCGCGAGCAACTCGTTCCACTGCCCGTTGTCGATGGCATCGCCGGTGGTCAACGCCACGGCGAGTGGGCCACCGGCGACCGGCGCCGAGGTGATCCGGTTCAGGGTGGCGATGGTGGCCTCGACGGCATGGACGGTGAGCGCCTCGTTCGGCCGTTGCGTGGGCACCAGCAGCTCGAACCGCGGGTCGGTGAACTCGCGGTTGAAGAACTCGAACCGAGCCGGCGAGTGCACGTCGGCCAGCTGCAGATCGGTGACGTGCGTCAGCGCGAGCACCGGACGGCGCGGCGCGGTCCGCCACACCTGCTCGGCGTCCGGCATCAGGTCGTCCCGGACGGTGTGTGGCTCGCCCGAGCCGTGCACCAGAGCACGGTAGACACCGGAGACGCCCTCGGACATCACCTCGCCGAGGGCGATGGTGCGTTCGGTGGTCAGCACGGCAGGGTCGGTGTGGTGCCTACTCATGGGACGTGCGGCTTCCCTAGTCGACGGGGGTGACCAACACGGCGTCCGGCCGTAACCGCAATCGCACCGCGCTTCCCTGCGGGTGTGCCAAGGCGTCCGAGGTGGCGAGCTGAGCGAGCACCAGACCCGCATCGCCGGCATCGAGCGTGAGCCGGCTGATCGCCCCCAGGAACGAGGAGGCCAGCACGGTGGCGGGCATGCCCTCGCCCGCGTCGGCGGGCAGCACGGTCACGGCCTCGGGCCGCACCAGCGCGGTCGCCTTGCCGGCACGGATCTGCCGGTCCACCAACGGGATCCGCTGCCCGAAGACCGTGGCCTCGCCACCCTCCACGACGGCCGGCAGCTTGTTGCTCAGCCCGACGAACTCGGCCACGAACGGGGTGGCCGGGTTGGCGTACACCTCGGTCGGCGGCCCGAGCTGCTCGAGCTGGCCGGCGCGCATCACCCCGACGCGGTCGGCGATGGCCAGCGCCTCCTCCTGGTCGTGGGTGACGAACAGCGTGGTGATGCCGACCTCGAGCTGCACCCGGCGGATCTCGTCGCGCAACTGGGCGCGCACCTTGGCGTCCAGCGCGGACAGCGGCTCGTCCAGCAGCAACACCGTCGGTGAGATCGCCAGCGCCCGGGCGAGGGCGACCCGCTGCTGCTGCCCGCCGGACATCTGGTGGGCGTAGCGGTCCATCTGCGCCGCGAGCCCGACCAGATCGAGCATCTCGGCGGCCCGGGCGGTGCGCTGGGCGGCGTCCTGCCCGCGCAGCTTGAGCCCGAACTCGACATTCTGCCGGGCGGTCATGTGCGGGAACAGCGAATACGCCTGGAACACCATGCCCATGTCGCGCTTGTTGGTCGGCACCCGGGTGACGTCGTTGCCGCCGACCACGACCCGGCCGCCGTCGCAGTCCTCCAACCCGGCCAGCAGGCGCAGCGCGGTGGTCTTGCCACACCCGCTGGGCCCGAGCAGCGCGACCAGTTCGCCGGGGTGCAGCGTCAGGTCCAGCCCGTCGAGGGCGGTGACGGCCCCATAGGTGCGCCGCAGACCCTCGAGACGTACCTCGACGCCGGCGCGGGTCGCGGTTGTCGTGGACTGAGCACTCACGAGGACCTCCCAGTGCGTCGTCCCCGACGCCCGACGAACGACAGCAGCACGAGCAGGACGAACGCGAAGATCAAGGCCGCCAGCGAGACCGCCATCGACATGCTGGCATCGGCCAGGCCCAGCTGCTGGATCGCCACCTGCAGGTTCACGTAGTTGAGCAGTGAGGCGATGGTGTACTCGCCCATCACGATCGCCACGCACAACAGCGCCGAGTTCAGCACGGCGGCGGCCATGTTCGGCACCACCACCTTGACGATCACGTCGAACCAGCTGGCGCCCAGGCTGCGGGCTGCCTCGGACAGGGTCCGGACGTCGATCGCCGCCAGCCCGGTGTCGAGCGAGCGGTAGACGTACGGCAACACCAGGACGACGTAGGCGAAGAACAGGGTCAGGATCGAATCGGTGCGGGTGAGGTAGGCCACCCATTCGTAGACCGGGCCGAGCCCCACCACCAACACGATCGCCGGGATCGTCAGCGGCAGCAGGCAGATGAACTCCACCACGCGAGACAGATGAGGCAGCCGGAGCCGAACCCAGATCATGGTCGGCACCATCAGAACCAGGGCCACCACGCTGGTGAGCACGGCGAGCTCGAGCGAGGACAGGATCGCGCCGACCAGCGTCGTGTCGCTGACGATGCGTCGCCAGGCGTCCATGGTGCGCGGGGCGCCCTCACCGACGCCGCGGGTGCTGAACTCGAACAGCGCCAGCAACGGCACCACGAAGAACGAGCCGAGCACGAGCAGGACGACGACCCGCCAGACCTGTAGCACCCGTCGCCGCCGGGCACGCAGCCCGCCGGACGGCGCCGTGACGGCGCTCATCGCAGCCACCGCGAGGCGCGTTTCTGCAGGTAGGCGTTCAGGGCCATCACGATGGCCACCACGATGATCATGCCGAGGGCCAGCGCCTTGCCGACGTTCTCGCGCCCGAGCAGCACCTCACTGGTCAGCGCGGTGCGAATCTGCAGCGGCACGATCGGAGCGCCCTGGCTGATCAGGGCGGCGGCGGTGGCGTAGGCCGAGAAGGCGTTGGCGAACAGCAACAACAGCGCGCCCAGGAAGGGCGGCGTCAGGATCGGGAAGGCGACCGAGCGCCAGTAGTCCCACGTGGTACCGCCGAGCGTCTCGGTGGCCTCGCGCCACTGCGGGCGCACGCCGTCCAGGGCCGGCAGGAAGACCAGCACCATCAGCGGGATCTGGAAGTAGGAGTACACCAGCACCAGGCCGGTGAGTTCGTAGAGCCAGTTGCCGGAGATGTCGAACCCGACCGTCTTCTGCAGCGCCGTGGTCAGCAGTCCGGCACCGCCGACCGTGGCGATGAAGGCGAACGCCAGCGTGACGCCGCCGAACTGGGCGAGCACGCCGCAGGCCGAGGTGATGGCCTGGCGCACGGCGCCCTGCGGGTTGCCGGTGGCCACCACGTAGGCCAACACGGCCCCGAGCACGGCACCGATCGCGGCACTGGCCGCCGAGATCACGAAGCTGCTCCAGAACGTCTTGGCGATGTAGCTCTGGGTGATCTCGGTCAGGTTGGCCAGGGTGAACCGCTGCTCGCCATCCAGGAACGCGGCGACCACCACCACGATCGTCGGAGCGATCAGGAAGGCCCCGACATAGGCGAAGAACGGCACGACGCCCAGCAGGTTGGCGGACAGGCCGAGGGGCCGACGGCCGCCCCGCGGGGGGCGGCCGCCGGCCGTGGAGACAACCTCGGTGTTCAGCTGATGGCCTTCGCCCAGCCGGTGGCCAGAACCTTCTTGGCGGCACCCAGCTGGTCCTGCGTCGGGAACTGCGGGGTGCCCTTGACCTCGGGCAGGGCGGCGGCAGCGGCCTTGTCGACCGTGCCGGCCTTGATCATCGCTTCCATCCGCACCGGACGGGCGCCGCCCTTGAGCCACAGGTTCTGGCCCTCGTCGGAGTACAGGTACTCCTCCCACAGGCGCGCGGCGGCCGGGTGCGGCGCGTCGGCGTTGACGGCCTGCGCGTAGTAGCCACCGATGGTGGCGTTCTCGGGCAGGTAGACCTTCCAGGTCGGAACGTCCTTGAGGTGGCCGCCCTGCAGGTAGTCCCAGTCGAAGACGACCGGCGTGGTGCCGTTCTTCACGGTGGCGGTCGAGGCCTGCACCGGGGTGAAGCTGCCGGACTTCTTGAGCTGGGCGAAGAAGTCGACGCCCTTGCTGATGTCGTCCAGCGAGCCACCGTTGGCGACGCTCGCCATCAGCACGCCGTTGAGGGCGGCGTTGGCCTGCGTCGGGTCACCGTTGAGCGCGACCTTGCCCTTGTAGTCGGGCTTGAGCAGGTCGGCGACGGACGTCGGCGCCGGCACCTTGGCCGAGTCGTAGCCGATCGACATGTAGCCGCCGTAGTCCTGCACCCACAGGCCGGTCGGCTCCTTCTGGGCGTCGGCGATGTCGGCCCACTTCTCGGTCTGGTACGGCGCGAAGAGGTTCGTGTTCGCGAGGGCGACGGCCATGCCGATGTCCAGCACGTCCGGGGCGCGGTCGGTGCCCTTGAGGGACTTCACCGCGTTGATCTCGTCCTGGCTGGAGCCGTCCGGCTGCGCCGAGTTGACGGTGATCCCGTACTTGGCGGTGAAGCCCTTGATGACCTCGCCGTAGTTGGCCCAGTCCGGGGGCAGTGCGATGACGTTGAGCTTGCCCTCCTTCTTCGCCGCGGTCACCAGGGCCTCCAGGCCACCGAGGTCCTTGGCCGACTTCGCGGTCTTGGCATCGGCCGCGCCGCCGGAGGCCGCGCTGCTGCTGGTGGAGGAGGAGTTGGAGCTGGGCGGGGAGCAGGCGCTCACCAGCAGCGCGGCGCCGACTGCGACGCCCGAGATCAGGGCACGACGGGTCATTCTCACGAAATTGCCTCCTGGGCGCGGGCCATGGGTGTTCCCACGAGCGAACCGCGGTCAGTCTTTAGTCACGCCCAGGGGGTGTCAAGGATCGTTACCGAGTCGTGCCGAAGCGATAAACCTCGCGTTGACCTGCAGCGATGCCGAGGGAGGGCGCGCGGTCACATCCGGCGGACGATCTCTGCGAGCATCGGCCCGATGCGTTCGGCTGCGGCCCGGCCTGCGTCGATCACCTCGTCGTGGCTGAGCGGATTCTGCGAGATGCCGGCGGCGAGGTTGGTGACCAGCGAGATCCCGAGAACCTCCAGGCCTGCCGCCCGGGCAGCGATGGCCTCCAGCGTGGTGGACATGCCGACCAGGTGCCCGCCCAGGATGCCGGCCATCCGCACCTCGGCCGGGGTCTCGTAGTGCGGCCCGGGGAACTGCACGTACACGCCCTCGGGCAGGGTGGGGTCCACCTGGTGGGCGATGGCCCGTAGCCGAGCCGAGTACAGGTCGGTGAGGTCCACGAACGTGGCGCCCTCGAGCGGTGAGACGCCCGTGAGGTTGATGTGATCGCTGATCAGCACCGGGGTGCCCGGCGTCCAGGCCAGGTCGAGCCCGCCGCACCCGTTGGTCAGCACGATCGCCCGGCACCCGGCGGCGGCCGCCACCCGCACCCCGTGGACGACGGCACGCACCCCGTGACCCTCGTAGTAGTGCGTGCGGGAGCCGAAGACCAGGGCACGCCGGTCGCTCTCACCGATGCGCACCGAGCGGATCGTGGCGTTGTGCCCGGCCACTGCAGGCGCCCGGCATCCCGGAACCTCGCCCGGGTCGAGGCGGGCCAAGGTCTCACCGAGGGCATCCGCCGCACCGCCCCAGCCGGAGCCGAGCACCAGCGCCACGTCGTGGGACGCCACGCCGGTGGCCCGCTCGATGTGGTCGGCAGCCTGTCGGGCGAGCTCGTCCGGGGTGAGGTGCTCGGTCATGCGTGGGCCACCACTTCGTCGGAGGGCCGGCGCGATCAGCTGCCGGGTTCGGTGTCGCTGTTGGCGGTGCAGGGCCGGGACCGGAGCTCGCCGACGTAATCGTCGGGCGCCCCACCGGCCTCGGCGGCATCCGCGAGCATGCCCAGGTACCGAGCGCTCGGCAAGCCGCCCTCGTAGGCGTTCAGCACGTACGCCCAGGCCGTGACCTCGCCGTCCAGGGTGCTCACCCGAACCCTGATCTTGGTCCAGACCCCGATGTCGAGACCCTCCCACTGGTCGAGTTCGCGCTCGTCGGCGGGGGTGAGGTCGTACAGCGCCACGTAGACCTGGTGCCCGACGTCCTCGACGATGGTGCTCAGCGGCCCCTCCCAGCCCAGTTCCTCACCGCCGAAGGTGAGTCGCCAGTCCAGCAGCCACCCCGTTCCCCACAGGGGGGAGTGCGGGGCGCGCAGGGACATCCGGTCGGGATCGAGGTTGCTGCCGTAGGCCGCGTACAACGCCATGGGGGCCTAGCGTAGGGATCGATGCCGGGTGGGCGAGAATGCCACGCGTGATGCTTGCCAACGCTGCCGATGCCAACCGCTCCCGTGTCGTCGTGATCGGGGGTGGACCCGGGGGTTACGAGGCCGCTCTGGTGGCGGCCCAGCTCGGGGCCGAGGTCACCGTCGTCGAACGCCACGGGCTCGGCGGGGCCGCCGTCCTGACCGACGTCGTCCCGTCGAAGACCCTGATCGCCACGGCCGAGGTGATGACCACGGTCGACGAGGCCGACGAGCTCGGCGTGTTCGTGCAGGACGCCGCCGGTCACACCTCGTCGGCGGCCTCGGTGGTGCGCGCCGATCTCGGTCTGGTCAACCGCCGGGTGCGCGAGCTGGCCCAGGCGCAGTCGGCGGACATCCGTCACCGGCTCGAGGGCGAGGGGGTGCGGGTGGTCGAGGGCACCGCTCGCCTCGACGGCCCCTCGCGGGTGGTGGCGACCACGCCGGACGGCGCGAGCTCGGCGTTCGAGGCCGATGCGGTGCTGCTCGCCGTGGGTGCCCGGCCTCGCCGGTTGCCGGACGCCATGCCGGACGGCGAGCGCATCCTCACCTGGACCCAGCTCTACGACCTGGACGCGCTGCCCGAACGGTTGATCGTCGTCGGCTCCGGCGTCACCGGTGCGGAGTTCGCCAGCGCGTACGACGCGCTGGGCAGTGACGTGGTGCTGGTGTCGAGCCGCGACCACGTGCTGCCCGGTGAGGACCCGGACGCCGCGCAGGTGCTCGAGGACGTGTTCGTGCGCCGGGGCATGCAGGTGCTGGCCCGCTCGCGCGCGCAGTCGGTCAAGCGCACGGCGGACGGCGTGGTGGTCACGTTGGCGGACGGGCGCACCGTCGAGGGTTCGCATTGCCTGATGGCGGTCGGTGCCGTGCCGAACACCGCCGAGCTCGGTCTCGAGACCGCGGGGGTGAGAACCACCGAGGGTGGTCACATCACGGTCGACCGGGTCTCGCGGACCTCGGCGCGGGGGGTCTATGCCGCCGGCGACTGCACCGGGGTGTTCGCCCTGGCCTCGGTGGCGGCGATGCAGGGCCGGATCGCGATGTACCACTCGCTGGGTGATGCGGTCAGCCCGCTCAACCTACGCACGGTGGCCTCGAACATCTTCACCGCACCCGAGATCGCCACCGTCGGGTGGACCCAGGCGCAGGTCGACGCCGGTGAGGTGACCGCCAGCGTGGTCAAGCTGCCGCTGGCCGGCAATGCCCGGGCCAAGATGCAGGGGATTCGCGACGGCTTCGTGAAGCTGTTCTGCGGCAATCGGTCTCACGAGGTCCTGGGTGGTGTCGTGGTGGCGCCCCGGGCCAGTGAGCTGATCTTCCCGGTGACCTTGGCGGTGGCGCACCGGCTCACCGTCGACGAGGTGGCGCACGCGTTCACCGTCTACCCGTCGCTGACCGGGTCGATCGCCGAGGCTGCGCGGCGGTTGCACCGCATGAGTGGATCCTGATCTCGCAGAGGGGGTTTGCCATGCCACGGCTGCTCGTGGTGCACCACACGCCGTCCCCGGCGATGCAGCAGATGCTGGAGGCCGTGCTGGCCGGCGCGCGCGATCCCGACATCGACGGCGTCGAGGTGATGGTCAAGCCGGCCCTCGAGGCGACGGCCTCGGATGTGCTTGCGGCGCAGGGCTTCCTGCTCGGCACGCCGGCGAACATCGGGTACATGGCCGGGGCGCTGAAGCATTTCTTCGACCAGATCTACTACCCGACGCTGCTCGCGCGCACCGGTGCCCCGTACGGTCTGTGGGTGCACGGCGCGGACGACGTCACCGGTGCCGTGCGCGCCGTCCATGCGATCACCGGCGGCCTCGGCTGGCGGCAGGTGCACGAGGACGTCGAGGTCACCGGTGCGGTCACTCGCGATGACGAGGCGGCGTGCGAGTCGTTGGGCGGCACCGTCGCCTATCACGTGTCCGAGCTGGTCGGTTGACGGTCGGGTCGGGTCACCGTGATGTCGCCCGGTGTCACCAGGGCGCGAACGGCACCGGGGCACCGGGTGCGAGCAGCTGGCTCCAGGCGATCGTGCCCTCGATCGGCCCGGCGACGCAGACGATGGTGCACTGGTCGATGGCGAAGTGCAGCCCGCCCCGGGTCGGTGCCAGTTCGGTGTCGTCGAACCCGATCAGGGACTGGTCGTAGCTGGACGGGCTCACCCCTCGGCGGATCTCGGTCAGCAGGTCCACCCCGGGGCGCGCCGAGCGCTGGACGGCGGTGACGATTGCCGAGGTCGTCCACCGTTGGCCGCTGCGAGTGTCGACGACGAGGGCCGTGAACGTGGTGTACGGATGGTTGCCGTATTTGGCCCATTCCTCGAACAGGATCGACAGCACCGGCGAGGTGTTCGCGACGACCCGAGCGGTCAGCCGGTACTCCAGCCCGATGGACGACGACCCACCACCGGGACGGTCCGGCGGGTGACGCGCACCATGGTCCGGATCGTCGGCGTGACGGTCGTCGGGGCACTGCCGCGGTGTGCCGGCTCGGCCGAGGCCGACGGCACCGGCCCGGTGATCGCGCCGGGGGTCAGGGCGACGACCAGCCAGGCGCCGATCGCGCCGGTGGGCACGCACTCGATGCGAGAGAACCCACCGATCAGGGGATGGTCGATCCTGGCCGTGGTGCACCGAGACGGCGTGGTTGCGCGGATTGCCCGAGCGCCGAGGACTCAGAGTTCGACGGCACCGGAGGGGGTGGACAGCCGCGCGCCGAGGTGCGGTTCCGCCCCGGCGGTGATCACGATCCGGTCGGACAACCCCTGGTCCTGCACCATCGTTCGCAGGGCGTCGGGTTCGGGGGTGGTGAGCCGCAGAGTCTGCAGCCGCACGCCCAGCTCGGGCAGCCGGGTCGGCGGCGGGGGAGTGAGCCACTGGATCAGGGACGGTGCCACCCCGCCGCGGGGCAGCGCGCCGTCCGGCGAAACCGTGATCCGCCAACGGTTCTCGCCTCGCGAGAGCGCGAGCACCTCTCGACCGTCGTCCAGCGTGCCCTCGGGCAGCTCCTGGACCCGGGCCACCCAGTGGATCAGCGCCGGCCCCTCCGCGAGCCGCGCCCGCATCGCGGGATCGTCCAGCCCGAACCAGCGTGGCCGACCCGGCGGGGCGGCGTCCGGGTCGATCGCGATCACCTCGAGGTAGGAAGTCGTTCCCAGCGAGAGCAGCGCATTGTGGGTGCCGAACGCCTCGTGGTGGCCACCGTCGCTCATCGGGACACCGAGTCGTCGTTCGATCCAGGCCCGTCCCCCGGCGAGCGTGGCGGCGGCCACCACGAGGTGATCGATCGAGGCGATCACCTCAGCGGCGCCAGATCGCCGGGACGAAGTCGACCTGCTCGGACGGGGCCAGCAGCCGCTTCCAGCCGATGACGGTCTCGGTCGACCCCAGGACGCAGGTGAGCACGCAGCGGTCGATGTCGACCCGCAGCCCGGCCGAGGTCGGGATCAGGGTGACGTCGTCCAGGGCCAGGTGACTCGCCTCGGAGCGGGCCTCCGTGGGGAGTGCGGCGGCCACGGCCTTGCGGACCTCGGCCAGCGTGGTGACCCCGGCCGGCGCCGCGGCGTCCAGTTGCTCGGCGAGGTCCCGTTGGCTCCAGACGAGGCCAGTGCGACTGTTCACGATGATCGCGTGGAAGCCGTTGGTCGGGTGGGCGCCGGCGACGTCGAGGTACTCGGCGAACTCCAGCGCCAGCACGGGTGCGGCATTGGCCACCAGCTTGCCGGTCAGCTGGTACTCGCCCGCGTGACCGCTGGGCGACGGGCCGGAGTAGGCGTCGTTGAAGGCGGCCAGCCGAGTCGCGGCGAGCGCGGCGACGGAGGTCTCGAGGCTGCGCTTCACGAAGCGGTCGGTACCGCGGTACGTGACGGCGAGGGTGGTGGCCTTGGCTCCCTTGACCGTGGTGCTGACCGTGCGGATGGTCACCACGCTCGGCCTGGTCGTCCCGGCGGCCGCGGTCAGCGAGGTCTGGGCCGCCAGGCCGAGGGCGAGGGCCAATCCGAGGCCCGTGCCGATCAGCGACCTGGTCGAGCGGCGGGGGCGACGCAGGACGGACATCGGCAACTCCTCGGGTGGTCGACACGGCTCGGCGGCGATGCTCGAGGCAGGACTATCACGTTCCGCGACGGGCGTCGGACAATCCGCTATCGCCGTGTCGTCCCCGAACGCGAGGATCGCCGACGTCAGGTCGTCCGCTCACGAGGGGAACGGCCCGAGCGGTGCTCGGCTGTCGGCCGATGGATCGAGGACGCGGTCTTCGTGCCGCAGACCTATGTCCAGCTACATCCAGAGTTGATACCTTTCGCTCTCGATGTGTCGTCAGGAGATCTGGAGGACCTGTGTCGAAGCGTGCCGTGCGTCCTCGCCCCCTCTGGATCGCGTTGCTGGTCGCCGCGCTCTCGCTGGTGGCTCCGCGACCAGCCCTGGCCGCGACGTTTCACGAGTACTCGACGGTGAGCGAGAGCAGTGCCGGCAGCGGCTACACGGGTGTCTCGTCGGCCCGGTTCGACCAGCACTTCACGGGGATCCCCTCGACGGGGTGTTCGTCCAGGTACTCGGGTAGTCCCGTCTATCAGACGCAATGGGTACTGCTGACGAGCGATGCCAAGAACTGGCGCGAACTCGGCACGGGTCACCAGTGCAACGACACCTACCGGTACTGGTTCTGGGGCTACGGCAGCGCCGGCACGTGGTACCCGCTCGGTGGCGTCAGCAACATCACCAACGGCAGCACCCACACCTTCACGATCTCCCGCTCGTTCACCGGAACCAGCAACACCTACATCTGGACGATCGACTCGACGAACCGGGCGACCATGACCTCCTCGGCCTCGGGCCCCTACGTCCAGGCCGGGCTGGAGAGCTACGCCTCCGCGGCGTCCGGCAGATACTCTCTGACCACCCTTCGATTCCAGCGCAACGGCGGAACCATGAGCGCCTGGGCGGGCAGGGACGGTGTCACGGTGAATTCGACGATGTGCGGCCGTTGGGTATCGGACACCTCGCGCGTCGTGGGCCAGAATGTGAGTTGCGCGTGAAGGGCGGGCCGGGAATGGAACAGCGCACGCAGCACAGTGGGCGTCGTCGGGCGATACGCAGTGCCGCCGGCCTCGCGGCCGTGACCGCCGGCATCGTCGGGGTCATCGGTGCCGCGCAGCTGCTGCGGCCGAGTGAGCAGCGGACGGTGGACGCGGGCGCGTCACCGTTCTGCCGGGCGCTGGTCGACGACGGTGTCATGGCCGACTACGGGACGATCGACAACGTCGAGGTCGCCGCTGCGTCCAACGTCCACGCGGCCATCGCCTGGCAGGAGGCGCGGCTGCGCAGCCAGGGTGTGCAGGCCGAGGCGCCGTTGCGTGGCAAGCCCGAGGCCATCGGGTTGAATCGCGCGTTGGCCGATTCCGAGCGGCTGTACGTCTGCGTGTTCCACGGTGAGTTCCGGACGCCGACCGGCCCGCCGAACCCGGACGGCTCGGCGAAGCCGCCGCACAACCTGCTCCGGGTGCTGGTCACCGAGGACCGCCAGGTCGTCGTGGACTCCGCCGGCTACCGCGGCACGATGGACGTCACCACCCCCTGAGCCGGTCGTCCCCCAGCACGAAGATCGCCGGCTACCAGGGGTTTTCCCCCCGCTGACGGGGGAGAAGTCCTGGCAACCGGCGATCTTCGGGTGACGTCAGTCCTTGAGTTCGCAGATCACGGCGCCGCTGGTCACGGTCTGGCCCACCTCGGCGGCCAGGTTGGTGACCGTGCCGGCCTTGTGGGCGGTGATCGGCTGCTCCATCTTCATCGCCTCGAGCACCACGATCACGTCGCCCTCGGCCACCACGGCGCCCTCGGCGATCGCGATCTTGACGATGGTGCCCTGCATCGGCGAGGTCAGCGAGTCGCCCGAGGCGCCCGACTTCGCCTTGCCGGACGCCGCCCGCTTGGGTGCCCGCTTCGGGGCGCCGGCCGCGGCGGTCGACCCGCCGCCACCACCGCCGAAGCCGGCCGGCAGGCTCACCTCGAGCCGCTTGCCCCCCACCTCGACCACGATCGTCTCGCGGGCCGAGTCGGCGGCGTCCGGGGCGTCGACCGCTCCGGTGCCGTCCCAGGCCGGGATGGTGTTGTCGAACTCGGTCTCGATCCAGCGGGTCGAGACGGTGAACGGCTGTGCCGGATCGGCCGGTGCGAACGCCGGGTCGGCCACCACGGCGCGGTGGAACGGGATCACCGTCGGCATGCCCTCGACCACGAACTCGGCCAGTGCGCGGCGCGAGCGGGCCAGCGCCTGCGCCCGGTCGCGTCCGGTGACGATCAGCTTGGCCAGCAAGGAGTCGAACGCCCCGCTGATCACCGAGCCGGTCTCGACGCCGGAGTCGAGGCGCACCCCCGGACCACTGGGCGTCTCCCAGCGGGTCACGGTGCCGGGCTGGGGCAGGAAGTTGCGCCCGGCGTCCTCGCCGTTGATCCGGAACTCGATCGAGTGGCCGCGCAGCTCGACCTCGTCGTAGCCCAGTGGTTCACCGGCCGCGATCCGCAGCTGTTCGCGCACCAGGTCGATGCCAGAGACCTCCTCGGTGACGCAGTGCTCGACCTGCAGCCGGGTGTTGACCTCGAGGAACGAGATCACGCCGTCCTGGCCGACCAGGAACTCGCAGGTGCCCGCACCGACGTAGTGCGCCTCGCGCAGGATCGCCTTGGACGCCCGGTACAGCTCGGCGTTCTGCTCGTCGGTCAGGAAGGGCGCGGGCGCCTCTTCGACCAGTTTCTGGTTGCGCCGCTGCAGCGAGCAGTCACGCGTCGAGACCACGACCACGGTGCCGTGCTGATCGGCCAGGCACTGGGTCTCGACGTGGCGCGGCTTGTCGAGGAAGCGCTCGACGAAGCACTCGCCGCGGCCGAAGGCGGACACCGCCTCGCGCACCGCCGAGTCGTACAGCTCGGGGATCTCCTCCAGGGTGCGGGCGACCTTCAGCCCCCGCCCGCCGCCGCCGTAGGCGGCCTTGATCGCCACCGGCAGCCCGTACTGCTGCGCGAAGGCGAGCACCTCGTCGGAACCGCCGACCGGGTCGGGGGTCCCGGGCACCAGCGGCGCGCCGGCGGCCTGGGCGATGTGCCGGGCCTTGACCTTGTCGCCGAGCGCGTCGATCGCCGCCGGTGGCGGGCCGATCCAGATCAGCCCGGCGTCCATCACCGCCTGGGCGAACAGCGCGTTCTCGGCCAGGAAGCCGTACCCCGGGTGGACGGCGTCCGCGCCCGAACGGCGCGCGACGTCCAGCAGTTTGTCGACCACCAGGTACGACTCGGCGGACGTCGCGCCTCCGAGGGCATAGGCCTCGTCGGCGACCCGGACGTGGACTCCGTCCCGGTCGGGGTCGGCGTACACGGCAACCGAGGCGATCCCGGCATCCCGGCAAGCCCGGGCAACGCGGACGGCGATCTCACCGCGGTTGGCGATGAGTACCTTCGTGATGGGCGACATGGCACTCCTTCCTGCGTGGCGAGCCTAGTCCGGGCGGGTGGCAGGGGTCAGTGCTGCCACAGTGGCGCAGGGCACAGGAACAACGGCCGAGTCGGTCGTGTTGACGGTTCCACATACCCCACTGGGTATTCCCAGGCCCGGCGGTCCCCAACCGCCACCCGACCAGCGAGGAGCTGAACGTTCCGTGGCCACCCTGACCATGACCGCCGACAACCACGACGAGACCGTTCGCGACGGCATCGTCCTGATCGACTTCTGGGCGGCCTGGTGCGGCCCGTGCCGCCAGTTCGGCCCGGTGTTCGAACGGGTTTCCGACGCCAACCCCGACGCCGTCTTCGCCAAGGTCGACACCGAGGCCGAGCAGGAACTGGCCGCCCGGTACGGCGTGACCTCGATCCCCACCCTGGTGGTCTACCGCGACGGGGTGCCGATCTTCGGCCAGCCGGGTGCGCTGCCCCAGCCGGCGCTGGAGAACCTGCTCGAGCAGATCCGGGGCCTCGACATGGACGCCGTGCGCACCGAGTATGCAGCTCAGATGGCTGCCCACGAGGCGCGCGCCCGATCGGACGCCTGAGTCCGGCGCCGACTCGACCCGGCGCCCGATCGAACGCCGGGCACGCCGGCGCCCCCGATCAGCCCGGTGCGGGCAGGGTGAGCGTGGCCATCAGGGCGCGATGGTCCGATCCGCCGATGACCACCGTCTCGACCGAGGTCACCCCGACCCCGCCCGTCACCATCGCATGATCGAGCGGCAGCACCGCCAGCGGTGACCAGGTGGGCCACGTGGGCCGCGGTCCCTGGCCGAGCACGTCGGCGACGTCCTGGATGCCGGCCTCGTCGAACCGGCGGAAGTCGGCGTGCCAGGACGTCGCGTTGAGGTTGGCGAGCAGCACTCGTGGCCCCTCGGCGCGTTCAGTGGCCTGGCGCAGCAGGGTCAGGTCGTCGGCCCACCGGCGGCCGCCGCGCGGCGCGGGCGTCGTGACGTGCCCGGCGATCAGGGTGAAGCTCGCCGAGGCCTTGGTCACGCCGATGGTCATGGCCGGCCATTGGGTGCCGCTGACCTCGCGGGGGTTGTTCAGGGTCAGCCCGGCGCGGGTCCACAGGCCCATGCCGGCCCGTGGGTCGTCCACCGTTCCCTGCTCGCCGGGCAGCCGTACCCAGCCGGCGCTGGCCACTCGGTCGAGGCCGCCGACCGCGAGGTCGTGGGCCAGGGCTCCCGACAACTCGGTCACCACGAGCACGTCGACGGTTCCCGCGGTGGCTGCGGCGACGATGTCCGGAGCGCTCGCCCCGCCCTGGTGGGCATTGACGAGCATGACTCGCAGCTCCACCGTCCGAGCGATGCCGGTCGGCTGCTCGCCGGCCGCGTAGGGGGCCACGAAGACCCAGGGCATCACGGCGGCGACCGCGGCGGCCGGCAGGGCGAGCCAGTTGCCGCGGCGGGCCGCGACGCTGATCAGTGGCACGGCCAGGACGGTGGCCAGGGGTGCGGCCCCCGCGATCGCGATGAGGGCGCTCGCCGGGAGGTCGCCGAGGTTCGGTCCGACCCGCACCAGGCAGGCCAGGGGCCACATCAGCAGCACCAGCGACAGCACCGGCAGCAGCAGCACCCGGGGCCACGACCCGGCGGGGCGTCTCGGGATCGCCGATCGCCACGACCGCGGAGAGCGTGACGGGGCGGCTGCGCGGCGTGACCGCCGAGTGGGTGGCTCGGCGTTCCGGCTGCCAGATGTGTCGTTCACCGCCGCCTGACCGCTCATGGCCGGTTCTGGCCCCTTCGCCGTGCCGTGGGCGGCGCTCGGAGATGCGCCGCTCGTTCAGCGTCAAGGTAGCCCACCTCGCCGTGTTGTCCGGGTCAAGCCTGGGCTATGTCGTCCGTCGACTCAGGGCCGCGCCAGGCCGAGCGCGCGCCCGATCTCGCTCTCCCGGCATCGGCGCTCGACGTCGTCCAGTTCGGCCAGGGTGGCCTCGATGTCCTGGCGGCGCTGCTCGAGCTCGGCCCGCCGGGCGGCGATCTGCTCGAGCAGATACTCCATCTGGCCTCGCTCGCCGACCTCCTGGTCGTAGAGGTCGACGATGTGGCGGATCTGGTCCAGGTCGAAGCCGAGCCGTTTGCCGCGCAGCACCAGCGCCAGGCGCACCCGGTCGCGGGGATGGAAGAGCCGCTGGGTGCCGCGGCGCTCGGGGGTGATGAGTCCGCGGTCCTCGTAGAACCGGATGGTGCGGTGGGTGACGCCGAACTCCTCGGCGACCTGCGCGATCGTCCAGACCTCGTCGAGTTCCGCCGCGCTCGCCGTCATGTCGCCTCCCGGTCTGGGTCGTGGCCCGCTGGCCTTGCGTCGTCCCGTCTTGCGCTTTACCTTTACGTAAAGGTAAAGCAGATGTCGCGCGGAGAACAGCCGAAGGTGGGGTCATGGGGTTCGAGTTGTCGCCGGAGCACGAGGACTTTCGTCAGGTGGTGCGCGAGTTCGCCACCGAACAGATTGCCCCGCACAGCGCCACATGGGACGCCGCAGCGCATTTCCCGGTCGAGATCGTGCCCCACATGGGTGACCTCGGACTGTTCGGCCTGATCGTGCCGGAGGAGTACGGCGGCAGCGGCGGCGACTTCACCAGCCTGTGCGTGGCGATCGAGGAACTCGGCCGCGTCGACCAGGCCGTCGGCATCACGCTGTCGGCCGGGGTCGGGCTCGGCATCACCCCGATCCTCACCTACGGCACCGACGAGCAGAAGAAGCAGTGGCTGCCCGACCTGGTGGCCGGTCGCGCGCTGGCGGCCTTCGGGCTGACCGAGCCGGACGCCGGGTCGGACGCCGGCGCCACCCGCACCCGCGCCGTCCTGGACGAGGCCACGAACGAGTGGGTGATCGACGGCGCCAAGGCGTTCATCACCAATTCCGGGACGCCCCTCACCAGCGTGATCACGGTGACCGCGCGCACCGGGACCCGCGAGAACGGGGCGCCCGAGATCAGCACCATCCTGGTGCCGGCGGGCACGCAGGGCCTGGTCGTCGAGGCGCCCTACCGCAAGCTCGGCTGGCACTCCTCGGACACCCACGGGCTCTCCTTCACCGGCTGCCGGGTGCCGGCGGCCAACCTGTTGGGCACCCGCGGGGGCGGGCTGCGGCAGTTCCTGGCCACCCTGGACGACGGCCGCATCGCGATCTCTGCCCTGGCGCTGGGCCTGGCGCGGGCCTGCCTGGAGACGAGCGTCGAGTACGCCGGCACCCGGACGGCCTTCGGCCGGCCGATCGGGTCGAACCAGTCGATCGCCTTCGCCCTGGCCGACCTGTCCGTGGCCGTGGACGCCGGCCGGCTGCTGACCTACCGCGCCGCCTGGTTGAAGGACCAGCTGAGTGCGGGTGCGGGCGGCGTGACCGCGGCCAAGGTCGGCGCGGCAGCCGCCCGGGCGAAGCTGCACACCTCGACCACCGCGATGGACGCCGCGCGGCTGGCCACCCAGGTCTACGGCGGGTCGGGGTTCATCGAGGAGTACCCGGTGGCCCGGTACTACCGCGACGCCAAGATCCTCGAGGTCGGCGAGGGCACCAGCGAGATTCAGCGGCTGGTCATCGCCCGCGGGCTCGGTCTTCCGGTTCACTGATCCGGTGACGATGCGATGAGCCACGACCACTACGCCGAGGTGGCGGCTGCCCGCCGAGCCACGCTCGCGCCGTCCGAGGCCGGTGCGGCCAAGCTCGCCGGGCAGGGCAAACTGCCGGTGCGCGAACGGATCGCGCTGCTGTGCGACGACGCCTCGTTCGTCGAGGACGGCCAGTTGGCCAATGCCCCGGCCACGGCGGCCGGCGCCGGTCTGCCCGCGGACGGCGTGGTCACCGGGCGCGGCACGGTCGACGGCCGGCCGGTGATGGTGATCGCCAACGACCCGACGGTGAAGGCCGGATCGTGGGGGGCGCGCACCGTCGAGAAGATGGTGCGGGCCACCGAAGCTGCTCTGCGCGAAGAGCTTCCGGTGTTCTGGCTGGTCGACTCGGCCGGGGCGCGGATCACCGATCAGGTCGAACTGTTCCCCGGACGGCGCGGGGCCGGGCGGATCTTCCACAACCAGGTGATGCTCTCGGGCAAGGTGCCGCAGATCTGCTGCCTGTTCGGCCCGTCGGCGGCCGGTGGGGCCTACATCCCGGCGTTCTGCGACATCGTGATCATGGTCGAGGGCAACGCCAGCATGTACCTGGGTAGCCCGCGGATGGCCGAGATGGTGGTCGGCGAGATCGTCTCGCTGGAGGACATGGGTGGCGCCCGGATGCACTGCAGCGTCTCGGGCTGCGGCGACAACCTGGCCACCGACGATGCCGACGCGATCGAGCAGGCCCGGCTCTACTTCTCCTACCTGCCCACGTCGTGGCGCTCGGACCCGCCGACCTACCTGGCCGAGGCGCCGGAGCGGGCGATGAGCCGAGACCTGGTGCCGGAGAAGGAGTCGGTGCCGTTCGACGTCCACACGGTGATCGAGGCCCTGGTCGATGCCGACTCGTTCTTCGAGATCAAACCGCTGTTCGCCGCCGAGCTGGTGGTGGGGTTCGGGCGGCTCGACGGGCGCAGCGTCGGGATCGTGGCGAACAACTCCGCGGTCAAGGGCGGCGTGTTGTTCGGGGACTCGGCGGACAAGGCGGCCCGGTTCATCTGGCTGTGCGATGCGTTCAACGTGCCGCTGATCTACCTGGCCGACGTGCCCGGGTTCATGATCGGCTCGGAGGTGGAGCGGCTGGGCATCATCCGGCACGGCGCCAAGATGATCACGGCGGTGTCCGAGGCGACGGTGCCGCAGGTGTGCGTGGTGCTGCGCAAGGCCTACGGCGCCGGACTGTATGCCATGGCAGGGCCGGGGTTCGGGCCGGATGCCACCCTCGCCCTGCCCAGCGCCTCGATCGCGGTGATGGGCCCGCAGGCGGCGGTGAATGCGGTCTACGCCAACAAGATCGCCGCGATCGAGGACGACGCCGAGCGCGACGCCTATGTCGCCGCTCGCCGGCTGGAGTACGAGGAGGACGTCGACCTGCTGCGCCTGGCCGGTGACCTGGTCATCGACGCCGTCATCGAGCCCGGCGAGCTGCGCCGCGAGCTGGTCCTCCGCCTGACCTACGCCGCCGGTCGCAGCCGCCACTTCTCCGACAAGCGCCACGGCGTCCCACCCGTCTGACCCGCCCCTGCACCGCCCGCCCAAAGACCCGGATCTGCCGTTCTCATTGCGCCAGAACGGCAGATTGGGGTCTTTGGGGCGAAAGATGATCATGCCGACGTGGGGACGACGCCGAGGTCTGTCGCCAGCGCGGCGACGCGGCGGTGAAGTGCTGCAGGGCGGCCCAGATCGGTGGCTGTGAACACGTGCACGCGCCAGCCCTCGGCGATCAGGTCGGCCCGGACGATGTGATCGCGCCGCCACTGACGCTGCTCGCGGTGATGGTCCCCGTCGTATTCCGCCAGCACTCGCTGGCGTCGCCAGACGAAGTCCGAGCAGGCGACCCATCCGCCCTGGGCATCATGGATGTCGGCGTTGAGCTCGGGCTCGGGCAATCCGGCTGCGGCGAGGGCGAGGCGAATCAGTGACTCGGTGCGCGAGCGGCTGCGCGTGCGCACCAGCGCCAGTGCCTCACGCAGTGCGCGGACCCCGCGTTCCCCATCCCGACGGGCCACCGCGGTGATGAGCTGGTCCAACGGCACCCCCGACCACGTGTTGACGGTTGCATCGGCCAGCACCACACGCTCGGTCAGCGACAGAGACCCGGCCAGATCGCACCAGGTGTCCGTAGGCGCGATGACGGGTAGCCCTTGTCGGGTCACGACCCGACGCCGTTCCAGGCCACGATGGTGAACGGTTCCCCGCCGTCGCACCATGGCGAGATTGGTCGGCCGGATCACGTGGAGCGGCTCTCGGTCAGTCCATGGGGTGGCCAGTGGCAGACCGAGTAGCCGGGCAGCGGTGGTGTGCGAATAGGCCCAGGGTTCCGGCAGCGCGAGGGCGAACGCCTGACAGCGGGCGAGCAGGGCATCCAGAGCAGGTTCGCCACCTCGCGCCGTACGCACTCCGGACGTGGGGGCCACGAGGTCGCCGCGTTGCAGACGTCCGTGACTCATCCCCTGCTCGATCCCCTGGCCCACGGTGAAGAGTGGGGTGAGACCTTCGGGCAACGGCGCCGGACGACGAACCACGCCCCCACCGTGCCCGTTTTCCGCTCACCTCATCGGAGTTGTCCACAGCCCTGGCTGCGGCGGTCGTCGTCCAGAGGCTGTGCCTCGTCCAAAGACCCGAATCTGCCGCTCTCGTCGGGCCAGAACGGCAGATCTGGGTCATTGGGCGGAGCGGAGGGCCGGCCGCTGGGGGCGAGGGGAGCAGGTCAGCTGGTGGCGGAGAGGTAGGTCAGGAACTCGGGGACGGCCATGGCGGCGCCGAAGAAGGTGCCCTGGCCGATGTCGCAGTTCATCTCGGTCAGGGCCCGAGCGGTGTCGGCGTCCTCGATGCCCTCGGCGACGACCTTCATGCCCAGCTCGTGCGCCATGGCGATGGTGTGTCGCACGATCGCCGCCGTCCGGGGTCGGGCCAGGTCGGTGATGAACACTCGGTCGAGTTTGAGCTCGCTGATCGGCAGTTCGCGCAGGTAGGCCAGCGAGGAGTAGCCGGTGCCGAAGTCGTCCAGCGCGACGTGCACCCCGGCGTCCTGCCAGCGGTGCAGCACCCCGGTGACCAGCTCGGCGTCGGCGAGGAAGACGTCCTCGGTGATCTCGATCCGCAGCGCCTCGGTGGGCAGGCCGTGCGGCTGCAGGCATCCGGGGATGCGCGCGGTGAGGGTCTCGTCGAGCAGGTCCGACGGGGTCAGGTTCAGGCTCACCGGCACCGCGAAGCCCCGGGCCCACCATTGCGCCACGGCGGCGACCGCCAGCTCGGTGACCGCGGCCGCGATCGGACGCATCAGCCCGGTCTGGGCCGCCAGTGGCAGGAACGAGGCCGGCAGCAGGACGCCGTCCTGGGGGTGGCGCCAGCGGGCCAGCGCCTCGGCGCCACACACCCGGCCCTGCCCCAGGTCGACCTGCGGCTGCAGGTACACCTCGAGGTCGCCCTGCTCGAGGGCCACCCGCAGTTCACCGATCGGGGGCAGCCGGGTGGGCTGGCCCTCACCGGGGGCGACGTGGCTGACGCCGCCGCCCGAGCGCTTGGCCTGGCGCACCGCCTGCGAGGCCTGGTGCACCAGCTCGCGCGGGTCCTCGCGGGGCAGCCGGCAGGTCGCCACGCCGACACTCGCCGTCACTTGGACGTCGCGGGGACCCGACGGCATGGTCACCCGGATGGGTGCATCGAGCTGGGCGAGCAGGGCATGGGCCACCCGCTCGGCGACCTCGCGATCGGCGTCCGGCAGCACGACGGCGAACTCGTCCCCGCCGAGCCGGGCCAGCATCTGATTGGGCCGCAACGCGGGGCGCAGCCGGGTGGTGATCTGGGCCAGGACGTCCTGGCCGCCGTCCGGGCCGAGCGAGGCGACCAGGTCACTGAACCGGTCGACGTCCAGCAGCAGCAGCCCGATCCGGCTCGTCCAGCCGCCGTGGCCTTCGCCGCCCGGCGCGTCGCGCGCGGCGGTGGCCTCGTCCGTCAGGGCGTCCGACAGGGCCTGGCGACTCGCCAACCAGGTCAGACCGTCGCTCGCCACGGCACCGAGTGTCCTCCCTCGCGCCGAGCCCGCTCAACCGGGAGCATCGGTCATTCACCCGGCCGAGCGGCACCGGGACGCGGGGTCACCGGCCGTTCGCCGGTTTCGGTGACGCGGCGTGATGCCACAGCCTCGGCCAGTCCACGCCGAGGTCGCGGGCCAGCTCGCGCAGCAGGGGCACCGACACCCCGACGACGTTGTGGTGGTCGCCGTCGATCGCGCGCACGAACGCCGCGCCGAGGCCGTCGATCGTGAAGGCCCCGGCCACCGCCAGCGGCTCACCCGAGGCGACGTATGCCTCGATCTCGGCATCGCTCACGTCGGCGAAGTGCACCGTGGTCGCCGCGACCGCCCCGACGCAGCCGCCGCCGCGAGCGGTGTCGAGCAGCCAGTGCCCGGTGTGCAGGACGCCGCTGCGTCCGCGCATCCGCTGCCAGCGCCGGCGCGCGTCGTCCGGGTCGGACGGCTTGCCCATCACCTCGCCGTCCAGCTCGAGCATCGAGTCGCAGCCCAGCACCAGCGTGGGCTCGCCGCCGGCCGTGAGCGAGCCCGCGACGTCCTCGGCCTTGGCCCGGGCCAGCACCAGGACGACGTCCTCGGCGCCGGTCACGCCGTAGCGCGCGACCACGCCGTCCTCGTCGACTGCCGAGACGACCACCTCGGGATCCAGCCCGGCCGCCCGCAGCGTGCGCAACCGGGCAGGGGAGGCGCTGGCGAGAACCAGGTGGATCGGGTGCGAGGTGGCGTCGACCGTTCCGTCGAGAGTGGCGTCGGTAACCGTGCGGGGCATGGCCAGCAGGCTAGCCGTCGCGCGAGCATGGGGCGCATGTCCACCACGGGTCCCTTCTTCGCCGCGCCCAAGTATCTCGACCAGATGGCCGACGGGACGATCAAGCAGGTCAACCCGTTCAGCGGCACCGAGGTGTGGACGGTTCCGGGTCGGGGCAACCGGCCGTTGGGGATCGCCTCACCCGACCCCTCGCCGTTGCGCCCCGAGGACGACGGTGGCCATTGTGCGTTCTGCAGCGGGCGGTATCTCGACACCCCACCCGAGAAGGCCCGGCTGGTATCGGACGACGCGGCGCCCGGTGGGTATCGCACCGTCACCGGGACGACCGTCGAGACGGTGCACGACAGCGTGGCCGAGTTCCGGCGCATCCCGAACCTGTTCGAGATCATCTCCTACGACTACTGGCATCGGAACTACGGCCACACCCTCGGCGAGGCCGCGCAGGCCCACCGGGACGCCTACCTGGCCACCGCGGCGGGGCGCGACCACCTGCTCGCCCTGGTCGATGCCCGGTTGCGGGCCGCCGGAGCCGACCCGGCGACGCTGACGACGTCCGCCCGGTTGCAGGTCGCCGACGGGTTCTTCGGCGGCGGCCACGACGTGATCGTCGCCCGGCGGCACTTCGTGGACGGCGCCACGCACGATCACCAGCTGGCCTCGGCCGGCACGCTGACCCCGGACGAGCACTTCGCCTATCTGCAGTTCACTGTCGCGGCGATGCGTGACCTGTACCTGGCCAATCGGTATGCGCGCTATGTCGCGGTGTTCCAGAACTGGCTGAAGCCGGCCGGGGCGTCCTTCGATCACCTGCACAAGCAGCTGGTCTCGATCGACGAACGCGGGGTGCAGGCCGAGCTCGAGCTGCAACGGGTGCGGGCGAACCCGAACCTCTACAACGAGGCCGCGGTGAACTACGCCGCCTATCACAACCTGGTGGTCGCCGAGAACGACCACGCCATCGCCATCGCCGGGTTCGGGCACCGGTTCCCGGCGCTGGAGATCTTCTCCAAGAGCGCGCGCAGCCAGCCGTGGAACCACAGCCCGGACGAACTGCGGGGCATGTCGGACCTGATCCACGCCTGCCACGCGGCCACCGGCGCCGACGTCCCGAGCAACGAGGAATGGCACCACAAGCCGCCGGACGTCGACGTGCCGATGCCGTGGCGCGTCGTCCTGAAGTGGCGGGTCTCGACGCTGGCCGGCTTCGAGGGCGGTACCAAGATCTACCTGAACACGATCTCGCCCACGTCGGTGCGCGACCGGGTGGTGGACCGGCTGTTCCGACTCGGGCAGGAGGGCCGCATCGCCCCGATGCGGATCGCGTTCGAGTGCTCGTGCGCGCCGAACGTGTTGCGGTACAACCCTTCCGTGCGTCAGGGGGCGGTCAACGATCCCGAGTTCTGATCAGTCGTACATCTCCTCGATCAGCTCGTTGTACGACCGCATCACCACGGCGCGCTTGATCTTCAGGCTCGGCGTGAGTTCGCCCGAGGCGACGTCCAGCTCGCGCGGCAGGATGCGGAACTGCTTGATCTGCTCCCACCGGTTGAGGGTCAGGTTGACCTCGTCGATGGCGGTCTGCACCAGCTCGCGCACCCGCGGATCGGTGTTGACCTGATCGACGCTCAGGCCGTTGGTCTGGCTCCAGGACGTGGCGGCGTCCAGGTCGAGGGCGATCAGGGCGCCGGGGAACTTGCGCCCGTCGGCGATCACCACCACCTGGCCGATCAGCGGGCTGGCGGCCTTGATCGAGCCCTCGATCAGGCTCGGGGCGATGTACTTGCCACCGCTGGTCTTGACCAGGTCCTTCTTGCGATCGGTGATCTTGACGTAGCCGTCTGCGGAGACCTCGGCGACGTCGCCGGTGGCCAGCCAGCCGTCGGGACTGAGGACCTCGGCGGTCTGCTCGGGCAGGTTGTGATACCCGCGCATCACGCCGGGCGAGCGGATCAGCAGCTCGCCGTCCTCGGCGATCCGGATCTCGGTGTCGGGGAACGGGATGCCCACGGTGCCGATCCGGACGCCGCCCGGCCGGTTGACGATGCACCCGCCCGAGGTCTCGGTCATGCCGTACCCCTCGAGGATCGGCAGCCCGGCGGCGGCGAACCACTCGGCGATCTGCGGGGCCAGCGCCGCACTGCCGGAGACCAGGATCTCGATCCGGCCGCCCAACCGCTCGCGGATCTTGCTGAAGACCAGCTTGTCGGCCAGCCGGTGCTGGAGCCCGAGGATCGGCGGGATCGACCGGCCGGCCTGATCGCGCCGGACGCACTCGGTGCCCACCCGGAAGGCCCAGTCGAAGATCTTCGCCTTGGCCCCACCGGCCTCGGCGGTCATCGAGGTCACCCGGGCGTGCACCTTCTCGAAGATGCGGGGTGCCGCCGCCATGAAGGACGGCTGGATGGTGGCCAGGTTGTCGACGATCTTGTCGATCCGGCCGTCGACCGCGGTGGCGAATCCCACGCCGTACTGCGCTGCGAGCAACAGCTTGCCGAACGAGTGCGACAGCGGAAGCCACAGGAACTGCAGCTGGTCGGGGCGTACCACCCGGGTGTCCTCGACCGACTTGGCCAGGTAGACCCAGTTGCCGTGGGTCAGCTCGACGCCCTTGGGGCGGCCCGTGGTGCCCGAGGTGTACAGCAGCGTCGACAGGTGCTCGGGTCGCACGCCCGCCAGGGCGTCGTCCACGGCCTCGGGGTGCGCCTCGAGGTGCCGTCGGCCCTGGGCCTGCAGTTCCTCGAAGGTGATCACCCAGCCCTCGTCCCAGCTGCCGTCCGGGGCGGCGGCTGGCATGCCGGACGGGTCGATCACCACCACCAGGCGGACGGCGGGCAGCTCGGCCCGGGACCGCTGCAGCTTGGCCACCTGCGCGGCGTCCTCGACCGCGGCGATCACCGCGCCCGAGTCGGCCACGATGTAGGCCACGTCGGATTCCTGGGTGTTGGGGTACACGGCGGCGGTGGCGCCACCGGCGAGCGCGATGCCCAGGTCGACCAGCACCCACTCCAGCCGGGTCATCGAGATGATGGCCACCCGGTCCTCGTGGCCGATGCCGTGGGCGAGCAGCCCGGCCGCGATCTCGCGTGCCCGGGCATCGGTCTGGCTCCAGGTCAGCGTTGTCCAGCCTGATCCGTCCGGCGTCCGGAACGCCTCGCGGTCCGGGAGCAGCCGGACCCGCTCGCCGAACAGGCTTGCCAGGGTGTGCTGCGACATGTGGGCCTCCACGTCGAGGGCGGGTGCTGGGCACATCATGGTGCTTGACAGACCCGCACCGCCACGTATCAGAGATTGATTCGCCCACGTCCCGCATAGATGTTGAACCCGGCTCCGCGGGAGAAGCCGATCAGGGTCAGTCCGGTCTCGCTCGCCAGGTCGACCGCCAGCGACGAGGGAGCCGAGACCGCAGCCAGGACGGGGCAGCCCGCGGTCACTGCCTTCTGCACCAGTTCGAACGAGGCGCGGCCACTGACCTGGAGCACCGAACCGGTCAGCGGCAGCCTGCCCTGCTGCAGCGCCCAGCCGACCACCTTGTCGACGGCGTTGTGGCGGCCGACGTCCTCCCGCAGGCAGAGCAACTCGCCGTCCCGGGTGAACAGCCCCGCCGCGTGGACGCCGCCGGTGCGCGCGAAGGCGCGCTGGCCCTCGCGAAGCCGGTCGGGCAGGGCGGCGAGGACGGCGGG
>JAXLRT010000036.1:0-33030 GCA_046330955.1 Kineosporiaceae bacterium
GTGCGCCGCTGATCCGGTGGTGAGCCGCTGACCCGGTGAGGGCCTCGGCTCACCGCCGGACGGCGGTCACACCGCCGGCGGCTCGTGGGCGGTGTCGGTGGACGAGCTGGGTGAGGTTGCCGGGGTGGACGTCGGACGGGTGGGCGCGGCGTCCGGCGCGTGGCCGTTGGGTGCGTAGGGGTTGGGGACGGCGACCGGGGTGCCCCGGGCCTCCATCTTGGCCGAGACCTTGCCGGCGACCCGGGCGGCGATCATGTCGCCCCGGCCGTCCGGCATGATCAGCCAGGCGGCGAGATAGAGCGGGACGCCCGCGCCACCGAAGAACACCAGGACCGCGGTCACGATGCGGACCAGGGTGACATCGATGCCGAAGTAGTCGGCGAGGCCGGCGCAGACACCGGCCACCACGCGGTTGTCGCTGCGGCTGAGAGTGCGCTCTGCGGAGTTCGTCATGTGTCCAGACTGCGCCCACCGCGGGCAGATGTCTGTCCGGGACGTCCCTGAGGCACCCCTGAGGCATCCCCGAGAGCGCGTCCGGGTGCTCGGCCGGGTGAGGGCGCGAGGTGGCCGATACCCTGAGGTCACCATGACCGAGAACCCCGCCATCAGCCCCGATGCCGATCCCCGCGGTGCCGCCGCGCCCACTGCACCCACCGCGGTGCGTGTCCGGTTCTGTCCCTCACCCACCGGGACGCCGCACGTCGGCCTGATCCGCACCGCCCTGTTCAACTGGGCCTACGCCCGTCACACCGGCGGCACCTTCGTCTTCCGGATCGAGGACACCGACGCCGCTCGGGACAGCGAGGAGTCCTACGCCCAGCTGCTCGACGCGCTGCGATGGCTGGGGCTGGACTGGGACGAGGGCGTCGAGGTCGGTGGCCCCCACGAGCCGTACCGGCAGAGCCGGCGGGGTGAGATCTACGCGGACGTGCTGGCCCGGCTGGTGTCCGGCGGGCATGTCTACGAGTCGTTCTCGAGCCCGGAGGAGATCGAGGCCCGCCACCGTGCGGCGGGGCGGGACCCGAAGATGGGCTACGACAACCACGATCGCGACCTGACCGACGCCGAGCGCGCCGCGTTCCGGGCGCAGGGCCGCGAGCCCGTGCTGCGGTTGCGGATGCCCGCCCACGACATCTCCTTCGACGATCTGGTGCGCGGCCAGGTCACCTTCAAGGCCGGCACGGTGCCCGACTTCGTGGTCGCCCGCGCCGGAGGCCAGCCGCTCTACACCCTGGTCAACCCGGTGGACGACGCCCTGATGGGCATCACCCACGTGCTGCGCGGTGAGGACCTGCTCTCGTCCACCCCCCGCCAGATCGCGCTGTACCAGGCCCTGATCGCCATCGGTGTCACGAGTTTCGTGCCGCGGTTCGCCCACCTGCCGATGGTGCTGGGGGAGGGCACACGCAAGCTGTCCAAGCGTGACCCGCAGTCGAACCTGTTCCATCACCGTGACCGCGGTTTCGTGCCCGAGGGACTGCTGAACTACCTGGCCCTGCTGGGGTGGGCGATCGCCGAGGACCGCGACATCTTCAGCATGGACGAGATGGCCAAGGCCTTCGACATCGCCGATGTCAACGGCAACCCGGCGCGGTTCGACCAGACCAAGGCCGACGCGATCAACGCCGAGCACCTGCGCCGGCTCGACGAGGCCGACTTCGCGGCGCGACTGGTGCCCTACCTGCACACCGCCGCCCTGGTGAGTGCCGCGGACGCGTCGGCGCTCACCGCCCGCGAACGCGAGATCCTCACGGCCGCAGCCCCTCTCATCCAGACCCGGATCCAGGTGCTGAGTGAGGCGGCCGGCATGCTCGGCTTCCTGTTCACCGCCGACGGCGACCTCGAGATCGCCGAGGACGCGCTGGCGCAGGTGACCAAGGACGCCGCCACCTCGGTGGCCGTGCTGGACGCCGCGGCGTCCGCGATCGGCTCGATCGCCCCGGCGGACTGGCAGGTCGAGACCATCGAGGCGGCCCTGCGCGCGGCCATCATCGAGGGGCTCGGGTTCAAGCCCAAGGTGGCCTTCACCCCGCTGCGGGTCGCCGTCAGCGGTCGCCGGATCTCGCCACCGCTGTTCGAGTCGATGCAGATCCTGGGCAGCGCCGCGACGCTGGCCCGGTTGGCTGCGTTGCGCACCCGGCTGGCCTGAATGAGTCTCGGCGCGCCGGATCCGTCGCTCGGCCCTCCGCCGGCGCCGGCCCTGGTGCCCCCCGCGCCGTGGGCGGCGCTGCCCACCGGCCCGCCGCAGGCCTGGCTCGCCCGGCCCTACTCCCAGTTGCTGCGGGGGCCGAACCACCGCTGGTGGCGGCCGCTGGTGGGTCTGGCGATCGCCGCAGGCGCCACCGTCGCGGTCCTGGTGGTCTCGTGGGTGGTGACGGCTGCGCTGCTGATGGGGCAGTCGTCGGGCGGTCCGGCGCGGTGCCCTCGACGCCGAGTACGACCGATGGGCCATCTCGCCGACGGGCGTCCTGGTGACCAATCTGGTGCTGGCGGCGCTGATCCTGGTCGCCCAGGCGGCGGTCTGGGGCGGTCACGGCTGGCGGCCGCGCTGGCTCGCCTCGATCGGCGGGGGCATCCGGTGGGCCTGGTTGGTGACCAGCTACCTGGTCTGCCTGCTGGTCATGCTGATCGCCGACGCGGCGCTGCTGGCCTTCGACGGCGGGCTGACCTGGCGGCCGCAGAGCCAGGCGGGCCTCTACGTGGTGATCGTGCTCGCGACCACCCCGTTGCAGGCGGCCGGCGAGGAGTATCTGTTCCGGGGCTGGATGGCTCAGGCCATCGGGGCCTGGATCCCGCGGGCCGGCGTGGGAGCCGGCGTGGCGGCCCTGGTCTCGAGCAGCCTGTTCGCCCTGGCCCACGGCCAGCAGGACCCCTGGCTGTTCGCCGACCGGTTCGTGTTCGGGCTGGCGGCCTCGTGGCTGGTCTGGCGCACCGGCGGCCTGGAGGCCTCGATCGCGATGCACGGGGCCAACAACCTGATCGCGTTCGCCTATTCGGTGGCCAGCGGTCAGCTGGCGGAGATGCTCGACGCCACGTCGTCGTCCCCTGAGTCGTTCCTGGTGGATCTGGTGCTGATCGTGCTGACCGCCGTGCTGCTCGACCGGCTGGCGCGCCGCCGGGCACTGCCGCGGCTGTTCCACCCGCCGATGCGGGCCTGGTGACCGCTGGAGTGACGCCGAGGACGCCGCCGGGCCGGGCGGGCGTGCTGCTCGACCTGGACGACACCCTGGTCGACACCCGTATGCCTCGGGCATGCCGACGCGCGATCGTGGCCGGGTGGTTGCCCCATCTGGACGCCGCCGGCGAGGCGGCCGCGCTGCAGCACTGGGTGCGGGACGCCGAGGGGCACTTCCGGGCCTACACCCGCGGTGAGCTCAGCTTCGCCGAGCAGCGTCAGCGGCGGGCGGCGGCCCTGCAGGCGGCCTTCGACGGCCCGGCGCTCTCGGCCGACGAGCAGCGCCGGTGGAGCGAGGCCTACGACGCCGCCTTCCGTGAGGCCTGGCGGCTTTCCCGGACGCCGTGCCGCTGCTGGAGCGCCTCGACGGCCGGGGCCGCCCTACGGGCCGGTGACCAATGCCGGGGCCGCTCTATCAGCGCGACAAGCTGCGACGGGTCGGTCTGGCCGATCGGTTCGAGGTGATGTCGCCGTGGACGACCTGGGCGTCGGCAAGCCCGATCCCCGGGTGTTCCACCTGGCCTGCGAACGGCTCGGGGTCAGCCCCGGCCGCAGCCTGTACCTGGGGGACGAACCGGACGCCGACGCGCCGGCGGTGCCCGGGCCGCGGGGCTGACGGGGGTATGGCCCGCAATCGAGCCGGCCCGGACCACCCCGACAGCGCTGCCGTGGACGACGTGCCGGTGGTCGGTTCGCTGCTCGAGCTCGCCGAGCTGCTGGCCGCCGGCGCGCGTTCCCCACCGTGGCCGGGATCTGATTTGGGCGAGGGACGACGGGCAGGTACAGTCGTGCGTCGGGTCTCGAGCGGTGCCGTGGTGCCGGACGAGATACCCCCATGGGGTATGGTGTAATTGGCAGCACGACTGATTCTGGTTCAGTTAGTCTAGGTTCGAGTCCTGGTACCCCAGCGGCCCCGTTGTGTAGTGGCCTAGCACGCCGCCCTCTCAAGGCGGTAGCGCGGGTTCGAATCCCGTCGGGGCTACACGAGACAGGCCCCCGGTCATCGACCGGGGGCCTGTCGCTGTCTCCACCCGCGATGACCCCTGTCCCGAATCGTGCCGGTCGCGATACGTTGCCGCCGGCCCGCGCCCGCGGTGACCCGAGCGGAGGAGGCACGGATGCGGCTGGGACGACGGATGCTCGGCGTGATCGCGGCGGCGGTGACGGCATTGCTGGTGCCCTCGTCCGCGATGGCGGCCCCGGCGCAGTTCGACGAGTACTACACCTACTTCAACACCGGGCCGAAGTGGCAGCCCTACGCCCACACCAGTTGGGTGCCCCAGGGCCTGACCAAGCTGGACGACAACACCCTGATCATCTCGTACTACGACTTCTACGAGTCGGCGAAGTCGATCGTGGCGCTGATGGACCGGGCCACCGGTACCTGGTTGCGCACCTACCCGCTCGACATCACGGGCCATGTCGGCGGGATCGCCATGACCTCCGGCTACCTCTGGGTCGCCGATGGCAGCAGGATGCGGCGCTACCCCCGCTCGCAGCTGAGCCGCAGCGGCGGCACCCCGCTGACCGCGACGGCGTCCTATCCGGTCGCGGCCAGCTCGTACGCCTATGCCGAGGGCGAGACGCTGTGGGTCGGGCACTTCAACGCGGACGCACGCGACTACATGTACAGCTACCCGGTGACCGGCGGTGCCCTCGGCTCGACGTGGTCCCAGAAGGTGTACACGCCTTCCCGCGTGCAGGGGGTCATCGTCACCGGCACCCGCATCGTGTGGAGCCAGTCCTACGGCCGGGACAACGACAGTCAGCTGATCTACTGGCCGCGCGGCACCGCCTACAACGGCAGCTCCGCCATCGGCCGCTGGCTGGTCGCGCCCAACATGTCTCAGGGCCTGGTGGTGGCCGGTGCGCGGATACAGGTCATCTTCGAGTCCTGCTCGTCGGCCTACGACGGCACGGTGGACGGCAACGCCGCGGACTACATCGTCTGCAGCGTCCACCACGGACCGTTCCTGTCGTTGCCCTGACCGTCCTCACACAGCCCGCCGACACCGCGCCGACACCCTGCCGAGCGGGTGCCGAAACTGTCGGGATCATCCCTGTCCGTGCGGGGCCGAGGTCCCGCTCCGGGTGAGCGGGCCGGTGCCAGCGTGAGGGCCGTGCTGCGATCCGGGACGTTCCTGGCGGTGGTGCCGCTGCTGCTCGGCGCTGTCCCGACCACGCCGGCGCTGAGCCCGGCCGCCGCCACCCCGTCGGTTCGGGTACCCGTGGCGCCGCGGCGGGTCGTGGCCGATCCGGGGTTTCGTCGGACGGCGTCCGGCGACGTCCTGCGCCCCGCCCGGTTCACCACCGTGGCGACCCTGGACATCCCCGCGTCGGCCACCTCCGGCGGCAGCGTCGTCCTGGCGGCGCAGCTGGGCGTCGAGGTACCGATCCGGATCGCGCTGTCGGTGCGCGCGTGGTGCGCGGCGCCGTCCGAGGTGGGGACGGCGCCGGGACGACGGGCGCTGCCCGATGTCCTGGTGATCGGGCAGAACCCGGTGCCGGGCAAGGGATCGAACCAGGTCGCCTCGCGCGTCCTCACCGGGCGCGCGGTGGTGTCGGTGCCCGCGGGGCATGCGGTGCGCTGTCGGTTGCAGGCCTCGCCCCGCACCGAGTCCACGACCGCGTCCTGGCTGCAGGTGCGCTCGGGGACGTTCGGGGCCACGACCGCGCGGGTCCTCGTGCGGGCTGCGCAGCGCCCGGCGGTGCTGGTGGGCGTTCCCGGGGCGCCAGGGGTACCGGTGGGACAGCGCATCGTGCCGACGGCCGCGGTGGCCGTGTCGGGGCCGATCACCACCACGGCTCGCCTGCGGCTCGAGGGCGAGGCCGAGCTGACCACCTGCGCCCTCGGCTTTCACCTGTGCGGGCGCGGCACGGCCCCGACGTCCGTGGTCGACGTGAGCCTGGTGGCTCAGGACGTCGACGCGGCCGGCCAGGTCTGCGCCACCTGGCGGGGCAGTGCGCGCCAGGTGAGCATCACCCCGGCGGTGCACCACGTGAAGGTGCTCGCCCCGGCGCTCGGCCTGCCCACCCGCTGTGGCACCGCCGTCCGGGGCTGGTTGCAGGTGCGTCACCGTGGGGGCAACGCGGTCGAGGTCGAGCCGGTGCTGCTGCCCGCGGGGCAGCCGCGCGGGGTGCAGACCCACACCTGGCTGGAGTCGGCAGCCGGCTGACGACGCGGTGACCGGGACGCGGTGGCCGGTCGGCCGACGCCTCAGGTCGCCGAACGCAGCACCGCGGTCAGCTGGGCGGCGGCAGCCACCACGGCGGCGGCGTGCTGCCGGCCCGGCTGCCGGGTGAACCGCTCGATCGGACCCGAGATCGAGACCGCGGCGACCACCCGGCCGGACGGGCCACGCACCGGCGCCGACACCGAGGCCACCCCCGCCTCGCGTTCGCTGAGCGACTGCGCCCAGCCGCGACGGCGCACCCCGGACAGCGTGGTCGCGGTGAACCGGGCGCCGTGCAGGCCGCGGTGCAACCGATCCGGCTCCTCCCAGGCGAGCAGCACCTGGGCCGCCGAGCCGGCCAGCATCGACAGCGTCGAGCCCACCGGGATCGAGTCGCGCAACCCCATGGGTCGCTCGGCCGCAGCGACGCACACCCGGGTGTCGCCCTGGCGACGGTAGAGCTGGGCCGACTCGCCGGTCTGGTCGCGCAGCGCGGCCAGCACCGGCCCCGCGGCGGCGAGCAACCGGTCCTCACCGGCAGCGGCGGCCAGCTCGGCCAGCCGTGGCCCGAGGATGAACCGCCCCTGCAGGTCCCGGGAGACCAGGCGGTGATGTTCCAGCGCCACGGCCAGTCGATGGGCCGTCGGCCGAGCGAGCCCGGTGGCCGAGACCAGTTGCGCCAGAGAGCAGGGGCCTGCCTCGAGGGCGCCCAGGACGACGGCCGCCTTGTCGAGGACGCCGACCCCGCTGCCGGACCGATCGAGACCGTCGGCAGGCAGGGGAGTACCGGGGGAGTCCATAGGGTGATACTCCCGTCTCGATTCGTGAGACGCAAACGCACGACACCCGATCGGAGGAGCACGCTGTGTCGAGCAGCACACCCGACGATCGATCGCAGGAGGGTCCAGGCGTGGGACGCACATTGGCACAGAAGGTCTGGGACGCGCACGTCGTCCGCACCGGCGGTGGAGCGGAACCGGATCTGCTCTACATCGACCTGCACCTGATCCACGAGGTGACCAGCCCGCAGGCGTTCGACGGGCTGCGGTTGGCGGGCCGTCCGGTGCGCCGTCCCGATCTCACGCTGGCGACCGAGGACCACAACGTCCCCACCACGAACATCGACCAGCCCATCGCCGACCCGGTGAGCCGTACCCAGATCGAGACGCTGCGCGCCAACTGTGCCGAGTTCGGTGTCCGGCTGCACGCATTGGGTGACGTCGAGCAGGGCATCGTGCACGTGGTCGGCCCGCAGCTGGGGCTGACCCAGCCGGGCATGACCGTCGTCTGCGGTGACTCGCACACCTCGACCCACGGCGCCTTCGGGGCGCTGGCGTTCGGCATCGGCACCAGCGAGGTCGAGCACGTCCTGGCCACGCAGACGTTGCCGCTCAAGCCGTTCAAGACCATGGCGGTCACCGTCGACGGCACGTTGCCGGAGGGTGCCACCGCGAAGGACATCATCCTGGCGGTGATCGCGAAGATCGGCACCGGCGGTGGGCAGGGCTACGTGCTCGAGTACCGCGGCGAGGCCATCCGTGCCCTGTCGATGGAGGCGCGGATGACGGTGTGCAACATGTCGATCGAGGCCGGCGCCCGGGCCGGGATGATCGCCCCCGACCAGATCACCTTCGACTACCTGCAGGGTCGCCCGCACGCGCCGTCCGGGGCCGATTGGGATGCCGCCCTGGCGGATTGGTCGCAGCTGCACACCGACGAGGACGCCACCTTCGACGCCGAGGTGGTGCTGGACGCCGCCGAGCTCGAGCCCTTCGTCACCTGGGGAACCAATCCCGGCCAAGGACTTCCGTTGTCGGCGCGGGTTCCCGATCCGGCCGCGATGGACGACGAGAGCGCGCGCACCGCGGCCGAGCGGGCGTTGGCCTACATGGGTCTGACCCCGGGAACCCCACTGCGGGACGTCGCGATCGACACCGTGTTCATCGGCTCGTGCACCAACGGGCGGATCGAGGATCTGCGCGCTGCGGCGGCCGTCGTCCAGGGCCGGGTCAAGGCCGACAGCGTGCGGGTGCTGGTGGTTCCCGGCTCGGAACGCGTACGCCAGCAGGCCGAGGCCGAGGGTCTGGACAAGGTGTTCCGGGACTTCGGCGCCGAGTGGCGCAACGCCGGGTGCTCGATGTGCCTGGGCATGAACCCCGATCAGTTGGCACCCCAGGAGCGGTCGGCCTCGACGTCCAACCGCAACTTCGAGGGCCGGCAGGGCAAGGGCGGTCGGACCCACCTGGTCTCGCCGCTGGTGGCCGCGGCCACCGCCGTGCGGGGCACCTTGTCGAGCCCGGCCGATCTCGCCCCCGTCTCGCACCCCTGAGCCGTCCGAACCCCGCTGACGAGAGTATTTGGAGACCTGTGATGGAGAAGTTCGTCTCGCACACCGGGATCGGCGTGCCGCTGCGGCGCTCGAACGTCGACACCGACCAGATCATCCCCGCGGTGTACCTCAAGCGCGTCACCCGCACCGGATTCGAGGACGGCTTGTTCGCGGCGTGGCGCAACGACCCCGGCTTCGTGCTCAACCAGGAGGCCTACCGGGCGGGTTCGGTGCTGGTCGCCGGCCCCGATTTCGGGACCGGATCCTCACGGGAGCATGCCGTCTGGGCGCTTCGGGACTACGGCTTCCAGGCGGTGCTCTCGTCGCGTTTCGCCGACATCTTCCGTGGCAATTCGGGCAAGCAGGGGCTGCTGACGGCGGTGGTCGACCAAGGCGACATCGAGCGCATCTGGGCCGCCCTGGAGGCGGTTCCGGGTACCTCGATCACGGTCGATCTGGAGGCCCGATCGGTCACCGTCCAGGCCGCCGACGGCCCCTTCACGGTGCCGTTCGAGGTCGACGACTACACCCGCTGGCGCCTGATGGAGGGCCTGGACGACATCGGACTGACGCTGCAACACGTCGACGCGATAGGAAGTTTCGAGGAATCTCGACCGCAGTGGTTGCCGGCCACGTTGCCGGCTCGCTGAGGTACATATCGGACGATCGCGTCGTGCCCAGCCGATCCCTCGTGGCGGCAACCGAACGTTAAAACGGTTGTGCCACAGGGGAAAGGCGCTGATCCGACGTAACCCTCCGGTCCGGGGCGGTTGGCCCGGCCGAGGGCGTCGGGGCCGCGCCGGGGGCTCCCGAGACCCCGAGATGAGCGGGTAATCGTTACGACACAAGGGCTCAGGGTCTTGACGATGTTGGACGATTCATGCTTTGGCGGAATACCGTCATCTCTCGAGGTCGAGCACCGCGCTCGACACCGTGTACCGGAGGACATCTGTGAACAAGGCAGAACTCGTCGCGGCGCTCGAAGGGCGTCTCGGCAGCAGGAAAGCCGCGGCCGACGCGATCGAAGCGATCGTCGACACCGTGACGCGTGCCGTTGCACGCGGCGAGAAGGTTGCCATCTCGGGCTTCGGTTCGTTCGAGAAGACCGTGCGTGGCCCCCGAGTCGGGCGCAACCCGCGTACCGGCGCGACTGTCAAGATCAAGAAGACGTCGGTGCCGCGCTTCAAGCCGGGCACCGCGTTCAAGATGTACGTCGCCGACCCGAAGTCGCTGCCGAAGGTGGCTGCCGTCTCGGCGACCACTGCTGCTCGCAGCGCCGCTCGGGCGGCAACCGTTGCGGCCTCCGGCCGGGTCGCCAAGGTCGCTGCGGCTGCCAAGGCTCCGGCGAAGACCGCGGCCAAGGCGGCTCCGGTTCGGGCCGCTGCCAAGGCTCCGGCGAAGGCTGCCGCGACCCGCACCACGGCTGCCAAGGCTCCGGCGAAGGCCGCGGTCAAGGCGGCTCCGGTTCGGGCCGCTGCCAAGGCTCCCGCCAAGGCCGCTGCCAAGGCTCCGGCGAAGGCCGCGGCCACCCGCACCACGGCGGCCAAGGCTCCGGCGAAGGCTGCCGCGACCCGCACCGCTGCTGCCAAGGCTCCGGTCACCCGGGCCGCTGCCAAGGCTCCGGCCAAGGCTGCCGTCAAGGCCACCCCGGCTCGGGCCGCTGCCAAGGCTCCGGCGAAGGCCGCCGCCAAGGCTCCGGCCAAGGCTGCCGTCAAGGCTCCGGCGAAGGCTGCCGTCAAGGCTCCGGCCAAGCGCACGGCGGCTGCTGCCAAGACGCCGGCGCGGCGCACGGCCGCCAAGAAGGCCTGAACCACAGGGCTGGCAGGCCGTCGACGACGGGGCCGACCGGACCCATCGCGCGACGCACCCCTGAACGGCGGGTCGCCTCTTTGGAGGCGGCCCGCCGTCTGCGTCACCATGGGGCGCATGAGTGATCGGGTGCACCACGACGACGACGTGCTCACCGTCCACGGGGGGACCCCGCTGCGCGGCGCCATCACCGTGCGCGGAGCAAAGAACTTCGTCTCCAAGGCCATGGTGGCCTCACTGCTGGGTGAGGAACCGAGCCGGTTGGGCAACGTCCCCGAGATCCGTGACGTCACCGTGGTCACCGGTTTGCTGGAATTGCACGGTGTTCAGGTGTCGCACGACGGCCCCGCTGCCGAGCTGGAGCTCGATCCGAGCAACGTCGAGCTGGCCCATGTCGCCGACATCGACGCCCACGCCGGCTCCAGCCGCATCCCGATCCTGTTCTGCGGCCCGCTGTTGCACCGGCTGGGCGAGGCGTTCATCCCCGATCTGGGAGGCTGCCGGATCGGTGACCGGCCGATCGACTACCACCTCGAGGTGCTGCGCCAGTTCGGTGCCGTGGTCGAGAAACAGCCCCACGGCATCGCGCTGACGGCGCCCCAACGCCTGCGGGGCACCAAACTTCAGCTGCCCTACCCGAGTGTGGGCACCACCGAACAGGTGCTGCTGACGGCGGTGCGGGCCGAGGGCGTGACCGAGTTGCGCAACGCGGCCATCGAGCCCGAGATCATGGACCTGATCGCCGTGCTGCAGAAGATGGGCGCGATCATCAGCGTCGACACCGACCGGGTCATCAAGGTCGAGGGGGTCGACCGGCTCGGCGGCTTCACGCATCGCGCGCTGCCCGACCGGATCGAGGCCGCCAGCTGGGCCTGTGCCGCCCTGGCCACCGGTGGCGACATCACGGTCAAGGGCGCCCGGCAGCTCGAGATGATGACCTTCCTGAACGTGTTCCGCAAAGTCGGTGGGGCCCTGGACATCGCCGACGACGGCATCCGGTTCTCCCACCCGGGGGGCAACCTGAACTCGCTCGTGATCGAGACCGCGGTGCACCCCGGGTTCATGACCGACTGGCAGCAGCCCCTGGTGGTCGCGCTGACCCAGGCCAAGGGACTGTCCATCGTGCACGAGACGGTCTACGAGAACCGGTTCGGCTTCACCAGTGCGCTGCGCGACATGGGCGCGCAGATCCAGCTGTACCGAGAGTGCCTGGGCGGCTTGCCGTGCCGGTTCGGGCAGCGCAACTTCCGGCACTCGGCGGTGGTGAGCGGGCCGACCCCGCTGCACGGCGCCGACATCGAGGTGCCCGATCTACGAGGGGGTTTCAGCCACCTGCTGGCAGCACTGGCGGCCGACGGCACCTCCCGGGTGAGCGGCATCGGGCTGATCGACCGGGGTTACGAACACTTCCAGAGCAAGCTCGACGCCCTGGGGGCCAAGTACGACCGCTGATCGTGCTCCGAGCTCGAGCGCGATCCGGCTGCGTTCGCACCTGCGCCGGAGTCGGCGTCACTGTCCTGAGGCCGGGTCACTGCCGTGCTGCTGCACCACCATGACAGTGCCCCGATGCACGCGTCAGTGACCTTGCTCCTTCGACAGTGACTCTGCCCCTTCGACAGTGACTCTGCCGCTAGGGTCGGGCGGGATGATCGGGTACCTGGCCGACCGTTCCCAGGCGCATCCCGGTCACCAGCGCCTGCCCGCCCAGACCGGTCACGGTCACGGTGAGCCGCTGGCCGATGCGCAGCAGCCGCAATCCGCTGCCGGCGAAGGCCTCTGCGGTGAACGGCAGCACCGTGCCGTCGTCGGTCAGCACGCTGCCCGCGCCGCTGGTCGGGTCGAACCGATGCACCGTGGCCTGCACCCGGCCAGCGTAGCCCGGCCCGGCCGACAGCGCGGCGATCGTTCTCGGCCCGCACCCCAGGGCCAGGGCGGCGACCAACTCGTCCGGGGTGTCGACGTCCCGGCGCAACCGCGGCAGGTCCAGGTCGAGCACGCTCGCGCCACGCCGCACGTGAGCGGCCAGGGAGTCCGGCCCGAAGGCGGGGTCGAGATCACCGGCCCGGACGGCGGCCAGCAGCACGCTGCCCCGGCCCTCGGCGTCCGGGACGACGGCCATCACGGCTCCGCCGGCGAGGGCGGCCCGGGCGGCGTCCAGACCCGCGGCCAGATCGGCCGGACGCAGCGCCGGCAGATCGCCCAGCAGCACCGCCACGCCGCCGGGGTGACCACGTACGGCCTCGGCTGCCAACGCGTCGTCCAGGGCCGCCGAGAGCCCTGCACCCGGGCGCTGCTCGGTTACCACCTCGGCCCCGGCTCGACGCGCGGCCTCGGCTGCCGCCGCCTCGCCGGTGACCACCACGACCCGCTGCACTCGGGCACAACCGAACACCGCCTCGAGGGTGTCGTCGGCGATGGCCGCGGCCAGCGCCGACCCGCCGGCGGCCGACCCGGCCATCAGCCGCGACTTGGCGGCCGAACCCCCCTTGACAGGTACCACGAGGCACCACGAGCGCTCGACTCGCGGGGCGCCGGATGCGTGCACCAGGGCAGTTTCGCAGCCGATCGCTCGACAGGTGTCGGCGGGCCGG
This sequence comes from Kineosporiaceae bacterium, assembly GCA_046330955.1. Classification (GTDB taxonomy): domain Bacteria; phylum Actinomycetota; class Actinomycetes; order Actinomycetales; family Kineosporiaceae; genus JADJPO01. The sequence continues at coordinate 13,078 of JAXLRT010000036.1, forward strand.
GGAAGGATGCCGCCGTGAGCCGCGAACCCGTCCCGCCCCGGCACCTGAGCTGGGCCTACCGGATGGTCGAGACCCTGATGCGGCCGCCGCTGAACTTCCTGACTCGTCGGGACTGGCGCGGTGGCGAGCACCTGCCCCGCACCGGGGGCTTCGTGGCCGTCGGCAATCACGTCTCGCACGTCGATCCGCTGACCTTCGGCCAGTTCCTGCTCGATCACGGCAGCCCGCCCCGATTCCTGGGCAAGGAGTCGGTGTTCCGGGTGCCGGTCGTCGGGCCGATCGTGACCCGGGCCGGCCAGATCCCGGTGCTGCGCGAGAGCGTCGACGCCGGCAAGGCGCTCGGGGCGGCGATGGACGCCGTCCGGGCGGGGGAGTGCGTGGCGATCTACCCCGAGGCCACCCTCACCCGCGACCCGAACCTGTGGCCCATGGTGGGCAAGACCGGGGCGGCCCGGGTGGCGCTGACCACCGGTTGCCCGGTGATCCCGATCGCCCAGTGGGGGCCGCAGCAGCTGCTGCCGCCGTACTCGCTGCGGTTGCGCTTCTGGCGCCGCACCACGGTGCACGTCTGGGCCGGCCCTCCGGTCGACCTGTCCGCCTACCGTGACCGGCCGGCGGACCAGCCCCTGGACGGCGCCACGTTGCGGGCCGCGACCGCCGACATCATGGCCGCGATCACGGCACTGCTGGAACAGATCCGTGGCGAGCAGGCACCGGCCGAGCGCTGGGACCCCCGCCAGCACGGTCAGGCGGTGACCGGCAACCCGAAGCGCCGCCGCCGGTCCTGAGTGCCACTCAGCTCCCGAGCGCCACTCAGCAGTGGTCCAGGGTGGTCGCCAGGTCCACCCAGAGGTCCTCGACGTCCTCGATACCGACCGAGAGCCGCACCAGGTTCTCCGGCACGGCCATCGGTTCGGCAGCGTGACGACGCCGGCGCTCCAGGGTGGACTCGACCCCACCCAGACTGGTGGCGTCGACCCAGAGCTGGGTCGAGCCGCACAGCCGGTCGGCGGCGTGCGCGCCACCGGCCAGCTCGATCGAGATGATGGCTCCGAAGGTGTTCATCTGGGCCGCAGCCCGGGCGTGATAGGGGTCGGTGGGCAGCGAGGGGTGGCGGACCCGGCTGATCGCGGGGTGCTGCTGCAACCGCCGGGCGAGCTCGGCCGCATTGGCGCAGGCGCGCTCGACCCGCAGGTGCAGGGTGCGCATGCCCCGCAGGGCGAGCCAGGCCTCCATCGGCCCGGGGACGCCGCCACGCAACGTCCGGTGGGTGTGCAGCCGGGAGCGCAGCTCGTCGTCCCGGGTGACCGTGGCGCCCATCAGCACGTCGGAGTGGCCCGACAGGTACTTGGTCGCCGAGTGGACCACGACGTCGGCGCCCTGGGACAGCGGCAACTGCCCCAGCGGGGTGGCGAAGGTGTTGTCGACGACCACCAGCGCGCCGGCCGCGTGCCCGGCGGCGATCAGCGCCGGCAGGTCGGCCACCTCGAGCAAGGGGTTCGAGGGCGACTCGAGCCAGAGCATGGCCGCGCCGTCCAGGGTCGCCAGCACGTCGTCCAGCTCGATCCCGGCCGGGCGGCGCAGCTCGATCCGCCCGGCGGCGGCCAGCTCGGGGGCCAGCGCCTCCGTGCCGTTGTAGACGCTGCCCGGGATCACCACGGCCCCGCCGGGCGGCACCAGGCCGAATGCGGCGTCCACGGCGGCCATGCCGGAGGCGAATGCCAACGCCTCGCCCCGTTCGAGGGCGCCCAGGCCCTCCTCGAACGCCGTCCAGGTGGGGTTGCCCCAGCGGCCGTACCCCACGTCGTTCGGCTCGGCGAGGTGCGCGCGAGCGGCGTACGTCGAGGCAAAGGTCACCGGGGTGTTGAGCGGTGCGTTCGGCTGCGGGTGGGGCCGGCCGGCGGTGACCGCCACGGTGGCCGGGGACAGGTGGGCGGGTTCCATACCGGCAGCCTAGGTTGCGGGCTCCCGGTTCGGTGTGTCGCGGCGAGGTGGTGCCCACCACCTGCCTCCGACGTCCCACCGGCACCCCTGTCCCCAGGGGTCACCACGGGCCTCCCGAGGGCGGCCACCAGATGTCCGGCGCACGCAGGCGAACGAGTATGGTCGGCGCGATGAGCGAGACAGTCGGCCCCGAGGGCCTCGCACAGGGCGCCGGACGACCGCGGGTCGCGGTGGTGTTCGGCGGCCGCTCCAGCGAACACGGCATCAGTTGCGTCACCGCCGCGGGCGTCATGCAGGCGATCGACCCTGCCCGGTGGGAGGTGGTGCCGGTCGGCATCACCCCGACGGGCCGGTGGGTGCTGGCGGCGGAGGACCCCAAGCGCTGGCAGATCGAGGCCGGGGTGCTGCCCGAGGTGGGCTCCGAGGAGGGTCCTGCCGTCCTGGTGCCGTTGGAGTCCGGCGTGGGCACGTTGACGGTGCTCGAACCCGATCAGGTGCCCCGGGCGCTGGGGCAGGTCGATGTGGTGTTCCCGTTGCTGCACGGGCCGTTCGGCGAGGACGGCACGTTACAGGGGCTGCTCGAGCTGGCCGACATCCGCTACGTCGGCTCCGGCGTACTGGCCAGCGCGGCGAGCATGGACAAGCACTACATGAAGGTGCTGCTGGACGGCGCCGGGCTGCCGGTCGGCCCCTACATCGTGGTGCGGCCTCGCGACTGGGAGCGCCACCCCGACCGGGTGCGCGAGGACGTCGAGGAGCTCGGCTACCCGGTCTTCGTCAAGCCCGCCCGGGCCGGGTCGAGCATCGGCATCACCAAGGTGTCGAGCGCCGAGGACCTGGACGCCGCGATCGAGGCGGCCCGCGAGCACGACCCCAAGGTGATCATCGAAGCGATGATCACCGGGCGCGAGATCGAGTGCGCGGTGCTCGAGAGCGCGGACGGCGGCGCACCGGCGACCAGCCTGCCCGGCGAGATCCGGGTGGTCGGGGGTCACGAGTTCTACGACTTCGAGGCCAAGTACCTCGACGAGGCGAGCGTGCAGCTCACCTGCCCGGCCGACCTGCCCGATCACGTGGTGCGTCAGGTGCGCGACCTGGCGGGCCGGGCGTTCGAGGCGATGGGGTGTGAGGGCCTGGCCCGGGTCGACTTCTTCGTCACCCCCGACGAGACGGTCATGGTGAACGAGATCAACACCATGCCCGGCTTCACGCCGTTCTCGATGTACCCGCGGATGTGGGAGCAGACCGGGCTGTCCTACCCCGATCTGATCGACCGGCTGCTGACCCTGGCGATGCGTCGCCGGATCGGCCTGCGCTGACCGACCTCTCGTGACGCCCGAGGGCTCGATCAGGTGGGGCCGGTGCAGGTGCGCGAGGTCGTGGGCAGCGCGGCGGCCACCGGGGCGAGATCGACCAGCGCGGCGGGTAGTCGCGTGGCCCCGACCGCCCTCGGCATGCGCACCTCGACGGCGGGCGCGCGGCCGTAACTGGTGGCGGTGACCGGGTCGGTGGTGTCGTCGATCACCCAGTCGATGCCGTTCACGCCGATGCACGACTTGGTGCTCGGGCCGAGCGGGGCCAGCCCGCAGCGCGCCACGATCGCCGGATCGCCCCAGGCCAGCACGCCGGCCGTCGGGTTCGTCGTCCGGCTCTGGTCGAGCACCGTGGCGGGCGCGGCCGCGAGCGCTGCGGTGCAGGCCGATGAGGTGGCCTGCGGGGCAGCCGTCATCGGCGGCGATGACGAGCACCCCGAGACCACCGCCAGCGGCACCGTGACCGCACCGACCAGCACCCTGCGACCGAACCGAAGGCGACCGAACTCGATGCGACCGAACTCAATGCGACCGAACCCAGTGTGGCCCAACGGATTGCGCCGGCCGGGCGGGCGCACGGTCAGAGGTGAACGATGGTGCAGGTGGTGGTGCGCGTGATGCCGGGTACGGACTGGATGCGGGCGATCACCAGCTTGCCGAGTTCGTCGCCGCTGGCCGCCTCGACCCGCGCGATCACCTCGTAGGGACCCATGACGTACTCACACATGGTGACCCCGGTCATGGTCGATACCTCCCGGGCCACGTCCGAGGCCTTGCCAGCCTCGGTCTGGATCAGGATGTAGGCCTCGACCATCGGGTCCTCCTCGGTACACGCGGGGTGTTGGCGGGCGCCTCACGTTACCGTGTCGCCCCGACATGAGTCTGTAGTGAGTTTCCGCAGGAGGCAGGTCCGATGGACGGCGCGGCGCACGGTCCTCGACCCGATCCGGGGAGCGGCCCGGACGGGGGTACGCCGGTGCTCGCCGAGCTGGGTGAGGACCGGCTGGTCTCGGCCGTCCTCGCCGCCTACCCGCCGTCCCCGACGTGGGTGATCACCGGGCCGGGGGACGACGCCGCCGTCGTCGACCTGACCGGCCGGGTGGTGATCTCGACCGACACCCTGGTCGAGAACCAGGACTTCCGATGGGACTGGTCGAGTCCGCACGACGTCGGGGTCAAGGTCGCCGCCCAGACCCTGGCGGACATCGCGGCCATGGGCGCGCGACCGCTGGCCCTGCTGGTCTCGCTGGCTGCCCCGGGCTCGGCGGACGCCGCGATGCCGGTCGAGCTGGCCCGGGGGCTGGCGCAGGAGTGCACCCGCGCGGGGGCGGCGATGATCGGCGGGGACGTCTCGTCGGCCTCCGAGGTGGTGCTCACCGGGACCGCCTTCGGGGTGCTGGACGGCGAGCGGCCCGCGGTGCTGCGTTCGGGGGCCCGGCCGGGTGACGTGGTGGCGATCTCCGGCCCGGTGGGTGCCTCGGCGGCCGGGTTGGCGGTGTTGCTCGCCGGTGCGGGCACCTCTAGGCCGCAGGGGTCGGCCGGCTCGGACGCCGCGGTGCGCCGGGTGCTGGCCGCCCACCGCGCGCCCCGGCCCGACTATCCGGCGGGTGCGGTGGCTCGCCAGGGCGGTGCCCATGCGCTGATCGACACCAGCGACGGCCTGCTGCGCGATGCCACCCGGCTCGCTGCGGCGTCCGGGGTGGTCATCGATCTCGACTCGGCGGCGATCCCCGGGGAGGCGGCCCTGCCGGACGTGGCCGGCCTGCTCGGCGGCGGTGCGTCGATGGTGCGGACGTGGCAGCTCACCGGCGGCGAGGACCATGCCCTGCTGGCCTGCTTCCCGCCCGAGGTCGCGCTCCCCGTGCCGTTCGTGGCGATCGGTCGGGTTCGCACCGCCGACAGTGAGTCGGGTGAGCCGGGTGAGCTGCGTGAGTCGGGTGAGCTGCGTCAGCCCGGTGTGCCGGGTGAGCGGGGCGCCGTCCTGGTCGACGGCGTCCCGTGGCAGGGCAGTCTCGGCTGGACGCACTGGTGATCGGGCCGAGACGGACCGCCGGGCGGACATGACGAAGGCCGGCTCCCCGGGGGAACCGGCCTCGACAGGTGCGGGGGAGGAGCGCCTCAGCGCGTGACCTTGCCCGCCTTGATGCAGGACGTGCAGACGTTGAGCCGCTTCGGTGCGCCACCCACCAGCGCCCGCACCCGCTGGATGTTCGGGTTCCAGCGACGCTTGGTGCGCCGGTGCGAGTGCGAGATGTTGTGACCGAAGCCCGGCCCCTTGCCGCAGACGTCGCAGTTGGCAGCCACGGGTAGATCTCCTGAAGTCTCGAAGCAGAACGGGCGGGCGGTCGCTAGAGGGTATCCGACCACCTCGCCGGAACGGTAATCGTGTCACCCGTGGCCTACCGCCGTCGGCTGTCGCGCCCGAGGTGAGCCAGTAGCCTGCCCACCATGCTGCAGGCGATCGATGCCCGCTCGGCCCGGCACTGGGCCTTGACGGCGCTCGCCGCCCTGGCAGAGGCCCGTGAGGAACTCGACGCGCTCAACGTGTACCCGGTGCCGGACGGCGACACCGGCACCAACCTCTACCTCACCATCGAGGCCGCCGTCGACGCGGTGGCCACCCTGCCGCCCGAGGCCGACGTCCGTGAGGTGATCGCGGCGTTCGCTCACGGCGCCCTGATGGGTGCCCGGGGCAATTCGGGCATCATCGCCGCCCAGCTGCTGCGGGGCTGGTCCGACGTGCTGGCCGAGCACGAGGTGCTGGACGGCGCGGCCGCCAAGCAGGCCGTCCAGCGGGCCGACGAGCAGGCCTGGCGGGCGGTGGGCGACCCGGTCGAGGGCACCATCCTGTCGGTCAGCCGGGCCGCGGCGACCGCCGCCCAGACCGCCCCCGACGACCTGCCCCACGTGGTGAGCGCGATCGTCACCGCCGCGCGGGAGGCGCTGGCGCGTACCCCTGACCAGCTCGAGGCGCTGCGCCGGGCGGGGGTGGTCGATGCCGGCGGCAAGGGGTACCTGGTGGTGCTCGAGGCGCTGGAGGACCTGGTGTACCGGCGCAGCGGCGGCGGTCGCGGACGGCGCCAGCGCGCACCGCGCCGCTCCGGGGTGCCGCGGGTGTCGCCCGCCCAGCTGATGGCGGTGGCCGACGATCTGCGCCCCGGGGGACCGGCCTACGAGGTGATGTTCCTGCTCGACGCCGACGACGCCGCGATGGACGACGTCCGCGGCCGGCTCGCGCACCTGGGCGACAGCCTGGTCGTGGTGGGTGGGGATCGGCTGTGGCACATCCACGTGCACACCGACGATCCCGGGGCCGCGGTGGAGGTCGGCATCGCGGCGGGCCGGCCCCACCGGATCCGGATCGCCCACTTCGCCGACCAGGCCACCGGCCCGCTCGCCGGTCGACGGGGCGGCGGGGTGGCACTGGTCGCGTGTGCCGCGGGGCCGGGGCTGGCGCGGTTGTTCTCCGAGGTCGGCGCGGTGGTGGTCGAGGGCGGGGCGCGGCGGCGTCCCTCGACGGCCCAGATCCTGGAGGCGATCCGGGCCGCGCAGGCGGTCGCGGACGCCGTGGTGGTGCTGCCCAACGACAGCGACACCCTGGCGGTGGCGCAGGCGGCCGCCAGCAGCGCGCGCACCGGCGGGGCACGGGTGAGCGTGCTGCCGACCCGGGCCCAGGTGCAGGGGCTGGCGGCGGCCGCGGTGCACGACCGCCTGCGCTCGGTGGACGACGACGTGGTGAGCATGTCGGCGGCCGCCGGCGCCACCCGGGACGGCGCCCTGACGCTGGCCGTGCGCGAGGCCCTGACCATGGGCGGGGTGTGCCGGCCCGGCGACGTGCTGGGCATCGTGGCCGGTGACATCGTGGTGGTGGGCGCCGACCTGGTCCAGGTGGGAGGCGCCGTCCTGGAACGGTTGCTGACCGGGGGTGGGGAGCTGGTGAGCCTGGTGGTGGGCGCGCAGGCGCCGCCGGAGTTGGCGCCGGCGCTCGCGGCGCTGGTGCGCCGCGGCTACCCCGGGGTGGAGGTCTCGGTGCTGGACGGCGGTCAGCCGAGGTATCCGATCCTCATCGGAGTGGAGTGAGATCCGTTGTCGCTGAAGTTGTCCGACCCGCTCGGCCCGGTGCTGGGGGCGCGCAGCGCCAAGCTGCTCGAGTCCGAGCTCCAGTTGCGAACCGTCGGTGACCTGCTGCGCCACTTCCCGCGGCGCTACGAGCGGTACGGCCAGCTGACCACCATCGCCGACCTGCCCGACGAGGTCGAGATCTCGCTGGTCGCCGAGGTGGTCAGCGCCGAACTGGTCGAGATGCGTCACCGCAAGGGGCAGTACCTGCTCAAGGTGGTGGTCACCGATGGCGAGGACCGGCTGCCGATGACGTTCTTCCAGGGCCGGCGACTGAAGTCGTCGTTCCCCGTCGGCCGCCGGATGTTGTTCTCCGGCACGGTGTCGAGGTTTCGCGGCCAGCGTCAGCTGACCCACCCCAAGTGGACCCCGCTCGAGACCGAAGGGTTCACCGAGGCCGACGTGAACCGCCCGATCCCGGTGTACCCGGCCACGGGCAAGGTGAGCCAGCACATGATCCGCACCAGCGTGGGCATGGTGCTGGACATCCTCGCTCCGGTGGCGGACCCGCTGCCCGAGCCGGTGCGCCGGCGGTTGCGCCTGATGGAGCTGGGTGACGCGCTGCGGGTGGTGCACCGTCCCTCGACCGATGCGGCCGGTTACTCGGCCCTGCGCCGGTTCATCTACGAGGAAGCGTTCGTGCTGCAGGTGGCGCTGGCCCGGCGCCGTTACGAGGCAGCCCAGTCCCCGGCGATCCCGCGCCCGGCGGTGCAGGGTGGCGTGCTGGACGCGTTCGACATCTCGCTGCCGTTCACCCTCACCGAGGGGCAGATGCAGGTGGGCCGCCAGATCAGTGACGATCTGGCCCGTTCCCACCCGATGCACCGGCTGTTGCAGGGCGAGGTGGGTTCGGGCAAGACCCTGGTGGCGTTGCGGGCGATGCTCACGGTGGTCGACACCGGCGGGCAGGCAGCGCTGCTCGCCCCGACCGAGGTGCTTGCGGCGCAACACTTCCGGTCGATCTCGGCGATGTTGGGCGACCTGGGGCAGGGGGGCTTGTTCGGCGGCGACACCTCCACCCGGGTGGTGCTGCTCACCGGCTCGATGTCGGCCCCGGCGCGGCGGGCGGCACTGTTGCAGATCGCCTCGGGGGAGGCCGGGATCGTGATCGGCACCCACGCCCTGCTGCAACGTCACGTCAGCTTCGCCGACCTGGCGCTGGTCGTGGTCGACGAACAGCACCGGTTCGGGGTGGAGCAGCGGGACATGTTGCGCGACAAGGGAAATCAGACGCCGCACCTGTTGGTGATGACCGCCACCCCGATTCCCCGGACGGTGGCGATGACGGTGTTCGGCGACCTCGAGACCTCGGTGCTGCTGGACCTGCCCGCGGGGCGTTCCGAGGTGGCCACCCACGTGGTCGACCTGGCGACCAATCCGGATTGGTACCAACGGATCTGGTTCCGGCTGCGCGAGGAGGTCGAGAACGGCCACCAGGCCTACGTGGTGTGCCCGCGGATCGAGGTCGGCGAGGACGACGGTCCGCTGCGTCCCGAGGACGCCCCCGTCGGCGACGGGCTGTTCCCCGACGAGGAGGAGGCACCCCAGCGCCCGCTGCGCGCCGTCCACGAGGTGGTCGACGAGCTGCGCGCCACGGCGGCGCTGTCGGGGCTGCGGATCGAGCCGCTGCACGGGCGGATGCCGGCCGAGGACCGCGAGGCGGTGATGCGCGACTTCGCGGCCGGCACGGTGCACGTCCTGGTGGCCACCACGGTGGTCGAGGTGGGGGTCGACGTCCCCAACGCCACCGCCATGGTCGTGCTGGAGGCCGACCGGTTCGGCATGTCCCAGCTGCACCAGCTGCGCGGGCGGGTGGGCCGGGGCGTGGCCAAGGGGGTGTGCCTGCTGGTCACCGACACCCGGGAGGGCACCCCGGCGCGTACCCGGGTGGAGGTGGTCTCGCTCACGCCCGACGGCTTCGCGCTGGCGCGGGCCGACCTGGACCTGCGCCGTGAGGGCGACGTGCTGGGCGCGGCACAGTCGGGCAGCAAGTCCTCACTGCGCAAGCTGCGGGTGCTGCGCGACGAGGACACCATCATCGACGCCCGCCGCGAGGCCACCGCCCTGGTGACCGCCGACCCCGGCCTGGTACACCACGCGGCGTTGGCCCAGGCGCTCGACGAACTGCTGGACGACGAGCGGGAGGCCTACCTCGACCGCACCTGATCCACCAGGTCGGTCAGGCCGAGCCCGATGTCGCGGGTCGCCGCGGTCACCGTCGCGGTCTGCTCGGCGACCTCGGCCAGCACCTGGGACTGCTGCTCGACCGAGTCGGCGATCTCGTTCTGCGCGCGGTGGATCTCGCCCACCAGGGCGCTGGTCGTGGCGAAGCTGCGCGCCACGCGTTCCGTCTCCTCCACGACGCCCTCGATCACCGTGCGCACCTTGTCGGCGGAGGCGGCCGTCTCCTGCGCGAGGCCCTTGACCTCCTGCGCCACGACGGCGAAGCCCTTGCCCAGTTCACCGGCCCGGGCGGCCTCGATGGTGGCGTTGAGGCTGAGCAGGTTGGTCTGCCCGGCCAGCTGGGCGATCATCTGGTTCACCTCGGAGATCTCGCCCATCGCCCGCTCCAGCCGGCGCACCTCCTCGGCGGCGGTGGACGCCGTCCGCTCGCCGTTGGCCGCGGTCTCGGCCGCCTCCTGGCACCGCTGGGCGACCTCGGCGATGCTGCGGCGCAGCGTGTCGGCCTGCTGCTCGAGCTGGTCGACGGCCACCGTGGCGTCCCCGACCCGACCCCGCAGGCGTTCGGCGCGCTCGCTGACCCCGGTGCGGGCCTGGTCGATCGCCGCCATCCGGCTGCGCTCGGCCTCGGCCTCGACCCCGGCCACCTGGGCGCGGGCGGCCTCGGCCGCGCGGTGCTCGTCGTCCCGCTGCCGGCGAACCCGCTCGGCATCGTTCTCGGCGGCCTCGGCGAAGTGCCAGAGCAGCAGGATGCCGGCCACCTCGATCACCACGGAGGCGGCGTGAACCAGCACCATGACCACGACCTGCCCGAACGGCAACCCGTGCTCACCCGTGACCATGCCGCCGGCGAAGACCCGTTCCGGGGCGATCAGGCCGAGCGTGAGGTGGTGCCCCACGACGGCGCCGACGGTGAGCAGCAGCGGCCCCCACTGCTGGTAGAGCGCCACCAGGGCGATGGTGGACAGGATGAACAGGTGGGCGTGCACCTGGCCGCCGGACAGCTCGATGCCCATGAACGAGCCGGCGATCAGGCCGAGGCCGGTCAGCTGCCCCTGGCCGTCCCGGCCGGGGGCGAACCGGGCGAGCAGGCCCATGATCGCGACGACCATGGGCAGCATCACGGTCTCGACCAGGTTCATGGGGCCGATCAGGCCCACCACGAAGAGCAGCGGGACCTCGGCCCACAGGCAACCGGTCAGGATGCGATGACGTGCCTGCCACGACTCGGGGGTCATGTGGGATCCACGAGGCAGCCAATCCAGGGTCATGGCGAAGCCATCGGCACCCTCCCGGCTCGGGTTGACCCGTTCGGGGTAACCCGTTCGGAGCACGAGCCGACCCTCTGGACCGGCCCGCCGGGTCACTCGCCCGGCACGAGGGCCGGCAACCCGGGACACTGGAGCCGTGACACGCATCATCGCCGGGAGCGCAGGCGGACGACGGATCCAGGCCCCCAAGGGCGAGGCCACCCGACCCACCAGCGGCCGGGTGCGGGAGGCGCTGTTCTCGGGGCTGGAGTCGCGCGGCGCCGTCCGAGGGGCCAAGGTGCTCGATCTGTTCTCGGGCTCGGGCGCCCTCGGCCTGGAGGCCGCCAGCCGGGGAGCCTCCGACGTCGTGCTGGTCGACTCCTCTCGCGAGGCGGCCGAGGTCGCCCGGCGCAACGCCACCACGCTGAGCCTGACCCAGGTCAGGGTGGTGCTGTCGTCGGTGCAGCGCTACCTGGGCGGCAACCCGCCGTTCCTGGCGGGTTCTCCGGCCGACCTGGTGTTGCTCGACCCGCCCTACGTCCTGTCCGAGGGCGAACTCGCCGACGTGCTGAGCGCCGTCACGCAGAGCTGGCTGGCGCCGGGCGGCCTGGTCGTGGTCGAGCGCAGCGGCCGCAGCCCCGAACCCCGCTGGCCGGCCGGCCTGCAGCGCACCGACGTCCGGCGCTACGGCGAGACCACGCTCTGGTACGCCGCACCGCCCGCCGAGTAGGTTGCGCCCCATGACGGCCCCGACCGCCTCTGCCCGCCGGTGTGTCTGTCCCGGCAGCTATGACCCGGTGACCCACGGGCATCTGGACGTGGTGCACCGGGCCACCGAGTTGTTCGACGAGGTCGTGGTGGCCGTGCTCACCAACCCGGCCAAACCCGGCACGTTCACCCCCGCCGAACGCATCGAGTTGCTCGAGGCGAGCCTGGACGGCGCCCCGCGGGTGCGTATCGCCGAGGTCAGTGGAGCGCTGCTGGTCGACTTCTGCCGGGCCGTCGAGGCGGTGGCCGTGGTCAAGGGCCTGCGCTCGGGCACCGACTTCGCCTACGAGTTGCCGATGGCCCTGATGAACCGCCATCTGACCGGCCTCGAGACGGTGTTCCTGCCGGGGGATCCCCGACTCGAGCACGTGTCGTCCTCGCTGGTCAAGGAGGTGGCCGGGCTCGGCGGTGACGTCAGCGGCCTGGTGCCGGACGTCGTCCGCGATCGCCTGCTCGACCGGTTGGCGCAGCGTCGCGCGGAGCGCGCCGAATAGCTGGGGCGGAGCGCGCCGACCCGGCGATTGGATCGCAGTGAGCTCGGCGAGGTAGCCTTGCCCGTCGGCCTCGCCGCCTCGTGGCGTGGCCGAGATCGTTGTCGAAACCTCGTCGAGGAAGGTGCACCATCCGCCCGGATCCGCGGTCCCCGCTCGTGCTCGATACCCGTGAGCTGGGTCACCGCCCTGGAACCATGCGGAAGGTCTCCCGCGTCGTCGCGGCTCCGGCCGATCTGGGAACCGAGGTGATCGGGATCCCCGAGGGCAGTGACCTGCAGCTGGAACTCCGGCTGGAGGCGGTGCTCGAGGGGGTCCTCGTCTCCGGATCCGTCCACGGGCAGGCTCGTGGGGAGTGTGTGCGGTGCCTGGACGACGTCCACCGTGAGGTGGATGCCGATCTGCAAGAGCTGTACGCCTACCCCGAGCGTCGCCGCGAGGAGGGGGACGAGGACGACGACGAGGTGCGTGAGCTGCAGGACGAGCTGATCGACCTGGAACCCGCACTGCGTGACACCGTGGTGCCCGCACTGCCGTATCAACCGTTGTGCCGGGAGGACTGCCCGGGTCTGTGCTCCGAGTGCGGGGCACGCCTGGCGGACGACCCGGACCACCGACACGAGGTCATCGACTCGCGCTGGCAGGCGCTGGCCGAACTCGACACCGACTGACGCACCACCCCGCAGCAGCACCCGACAAAGGAGAAGTCCCGTGGCCGTCCCCAAGCGGAAGATGTCCCGCAGCAACACGCGGTCCCGCCGCTCGCAGTGGAAGGCGACCGCGACCACCCTGACCACGACCGTCGAGGGCGGCCAGGTCAGCTACTCGCGTCCCCACCAGGCGCGCGTGGTCACCGACTCCGCGGGAACCCCGCTCTACCTGGAGTACAAGGGCCGCAAGGTCAAGGACCTCTGAGCCGCCAGGGGGGCAGGTGAGCGCGAATCCGATCGCCGACCCGGGGTCCGACCGGGATGCCCTGCGCACCCGGCTCGGTCTCTGCCTGCCCGACGATCTGCTCACGCTCGCCCTGACCCATCGTTCGTACGCCTACGAGAACGGCGGGCTGCCCACCAACGAACGGCTGGAGTTCCTCGGGGACGCCGTGCTGGGACTGGTGGTCACCGAGACGCTCTATCGAGCCCACCCCGACCTGCCCGAGGGCCAGCTGGCCAAGCTGCGGGCCGCCGTGGTCAACATGCGGGCGCTGGCGGACGTCGCGCGCGGGCTGGACCTCGGCCCGCACCTGCTGCTCGGCCGAGGTGAGCAGACCAGCGGCGGGCAGGACAAGTCCTCGATCCTGGCCGACACCCTCGAGGCGCTGATCGGCGCGGTCTACCTGGACGCCGGGATCGAACCCGCGGCGGCACTGGTGCACCACCTGCTCGACGAGTTGCTGCGCACGTCGGCCCTGCGCGGCGCCGGCCTGGACTGGAAGACCAGCCTGCAGGAGCTGACGGCCAACCACAGCCTCGGGGTGCCCGAGTACCTGGTGGCCGAGGAGGGTCCGGACCACGCCAAGGTGTTCCACGCCACGGTTCGGGTCGGCGGTCTCGCCCGGGGCACCGGCAGCGGGCGCAGCAAGAAGGAGGCCGAGCAGATCGCGGCGTCCGCGGCGTTCACCGAGATCGAGGCCGAACTGGCCGAGACGCCGGCGGGGTCGACCCAGCCGGCCGCGTCCTGAGTCGCCCGGCCGCCGAGGTGCCCGAACTCCCCGAGGTCGAGGTGGTTCGCCGTGGTCTGGCCCGGTGGGTCATCGGCACCACCATCGAGGCGGTCGAGGTGCGTCACCCGCGCCCCGTGCGAGGGCACCTGGCCGGGCCGCAGGACTTCGCCGACCGCCTGACCGGCGAGACGGTGCACGACGTCGTCCGGCGGGGGAAGTTCAGCTGGCTGGTGCTCGACACCGGGGCGCTGCTGGTGCACCTGGGCATGAGCGGGCAGCTGCTGCTGCAGCCGCCGGAGGCCGAGGCCGAGGCCCACCTACGGGTGCGCTTCGGACTGGGCGGTGGCCCGGCCGAGCGCGCCGGGCGGGAGCTGCGGTTCGTCGATCAGCGGATGTTCGGGGGACTGACCCCGACCACGCTGGTGCCGACGTCCGACGGGCTGCCGGCCGGGGCCGGCGAGGCGGCGACGGGGGGGTGGGTGGCGATGCTGCCGCCGCAGGTCGCGCACATCGCGCGGGATGCCCTCGACCCGCACCTGGACGTCGAGGCCCTGGTGCGCCGGATGCGCACGCGGCGCACCGCGGTGAAGCGGGCGATCCTGGATCAGCGCCTGGTCTCGGGGATCGGCAACATCTACGCCGACGAGGCGTTGTGGCGGGCGCGGCTGCACTACGACCGGCCGCTGCAGGACATCTCGCTCGCCAAGCTGCGTGAGCTGATCGGCCACGCCCGGGACGTGATGTCCGAGGCGCTGGCGGTCGGGGGTACGAGTTTCGACGCCCTGTACGTCAACGTGAACGGCGAGTCCGGGTACTTCGAGCGGGGACTGGCCGCCTACGGCCGCGAGGGCCTGCCGTGTTCGCGGTGCGGTACCCCGTTGCGCCGCGAACACTTCACCAACCGGTCCTCGTTCAGGTGTCCTCGATGCCAACGGCGCTAGGGGCTTGCGTCCCTCTGTAGCCTGATCTCGTGAGCGCTGACAACCGTGTTCGGGTCCTGGTGATCGACGACCACGAGATCGTCCGTCGTGGTGTGGTCGACGTCGTGGACGCCGACCCCCAGCTGACCGTCGTCGCCGAGGCGGGAACCGTGCTGGATGCCATCCGCCGCGCCGCCGCGGTGCGGCCCGACGTCGCGATCGTCGACCTGAAACTTCCCGACGGAACAGGGATCGACGTGGTGCGGGCGCTGCGCAAGGACCAGCCCGACGTCCGGTGCGTGGTGCTGACCTCCTTCGACGACGACCAGGCCGTCGAGGCAGCGCTGGACGCCGGTGCCTCGGCCTTCGTGCTGAAGTCGGTTCGCGGCACCGAGATCGCGGATGTGGTGCGCAAGGTGGCCGCCGGCAAGGTGTTGCTGGACGAGCGCTCGGTGGCGCGCCGGCGGGCCGGCCACCACGACCCGACCGAGGCCCTCACCCCCACCGAGAAGAAGGTGCTGGAACTGATCGGCGACGGGCTGTCGAACCGCGAGATCGGCACCCACCTCGGCCTGGCCGAGAAGACCGTGAAGAACCACGTCACGGGACTGCTGGCCAAGATGGGCTTCCGGCGCCGGACCCAGGCCGCTGCCTGGGTGGCCGGCAACCGGCAGACCAGTGGCTGGGGGGCCTAGCTCCAGCGCACCTGCATCTGCTCACGCCAGGTGGCGACCCAGGTCGCCTGCCCGCTGATCTCGAGACCATCGCCGGTGGCGTCGGCCCGGTTCCACAGCGCCCGGTAGAGCGCCGACGCCGGGCCCCGCAGCGTGACGGCCGCAGCGCCGACCTCGTCGGGGCTGTCGGCACCCACCCGGGTGGTGATCACCGGGTCGGGGCCGATGTCGAGCAGCCAGCCCAGCTCGACGTCCGTCGGCCGGACGGTGACCCGCAGCGGCTGCTCGGACCGCACCGTCGAGCTCGTGCGGGGCAGGAACCCGGTCAGCAACTCGTCGAGGCCGTCGGCGGCCAGCCGGGGCCGGATCCAGGTCTCGGCCGTCGTGGGCGGGCGGCCCAGTCGCGCGGCCATGGCATCGACGGCGTGCACGGTGGTCTCGTGGCACTGCCGGCGTGCCCAGGCCTGACGGGAGGGCGGGGCATCTTTCAGGAAGAAGAACACCTGCAGGTCCTCCGGCGCCCGGGCCAGCGCGTTGAGCAGGTCGACCAGGCCGTCGTCCAGCCAGTCGAGCAGGTCGACCGCGGCGCGGGCACTCGCCTCGACCGCCGCCTCGTCGAAGCCCTCGGCTGACTGGAGCACCGAGACCGCCCAGCGGTGGACGACGCCCTGGTGGGTGACCAGGTCGCGCACCGTCCAGCCCGGGCAGGTGGGGACGACGGTGTCGAGCCCGGCGGCCACCGCGTTGGCGCGCAGCACCGCGGTCGCGTCCCCGAGGCCCTCGGCGTGTTCGGCAACCGTGAGGATCGGTGGCGTGGGAGGCATGGGCGAAGCCTAGCTAGAGCGGCACCTGCCAGCTCAGGGTGCTGCCCGGTCCGTCGGCGTTGGCCCTCGTCTCGCAGGTGCCGCCGTGGCGCCGCGCCCGTTCACCGAGGTTGTCCAGGCCGCTGCGGCGCGACAGCGTCGCCGGCAGGCCGACACCGTCGTCGCTGACCTCGGCGCGGATCCGGTCCGTGGTGACCGCCAACCGCACGCAGACGGCGCTGGCGTGGGCGTGCCGCGCGGCGTTCGACAGTCCCTCGCGCACCACGGCGATCACATCGTCGGTGATCTCGCCCTCGACCAGGTCGTCGACGTCCAGGCCGGGAGCGATCTCGACGACCACCTCGGGCCGGAACCCGAGGAAGGCGTGCGCCCGAGCGGCCTCGGCGTGCACCCGGTCGTCCAGGCTCGCCTTCTCGTCGGGATCGCGCAACGCCCTGATGGTCGATCGGATCTGGCGCACCACCCGGTCGAGGGACTCCAACGAGCTGTCGACGTCGGCCAGCTCGTCCGGGTCCAACCGCTCGCGCAACCGGGACAGCCGCATGCCCATGGCGAACAGTTCCTGTACCACCAGATCGTGCAGGTCCCGAGCGATGCGGGCGCGGTCCTCGAGCAGTTCGTTCTCCTCGGCGCGGCGCCGGCCGTCGGCCAACTGCAGCGCCAGCGCCGCCTGCCCGGCGAAGATCTGGGCGGTGGCCAGATCGGTGCGGGTGAACGGCTTGCCGCCGACGCGACGGGCCAACATCAGGACGCCGAGCCGCTCGTCGCGGGCCTGCAGCGGTGCGTAGAGCGCCGGGCCGTAGCGGCGCAACCGGTCGACCTTCATGTGCGGGTCCGTGGCCAGATCCGCGACCAGCAGGCCCTGGCCCAGCCGGATCACCGTGGCCGCGCGGCCGTCGTCCGGCATGACGGTGCCCACCAGCTCGTCGGCGCCCTCCCCGATGGCGAGTTCCAGCACCCACTTGCCGCCCCAGCCGGCCAGCACCAGGGCCACCATGTCGGCCTCGGCCACCTCGGCGGCGCGGGTGGCGATCAGCTGCAGCGCCTCGTCGTCCTCGGCACCGGACAGCATCGTCGTGGCGACCTCCTGGGCGGCGACCAGCCAGCGCTCCCGGCGCTGCACCACCCCGAACAGCTCGGCGTTCTCGACCGCCACCGCGGCCGCCGCCGCCAATGCCACGACCACGTCCTCGTCCTCGGCGGTGAACCCGCCCTCCTTGTCGGCCAGGTAGAGGTTGCCCACCACACGGTCGCCGATGCCGACCGGCACCCCGAGGAAGCTGCGCATCACCGGGTGATGGGGCGGGAAGCCCGCCGAGGTCGGGTGGGTGGCCAGATCACTCACCCGAACCGCCCGGCCGACCCGGGAGATGTGGCCCAGGATGCCCAATCCGTGGGGTGGGGCACCGATCGCCCGGGCTCGTTCGGGGTCGACCCCGGTGTGCACGAAGGCCTTGTGCCTGCCGTCATCGCCCAGGACGCCGAGCGCGGCGTACGGGGCATTGGTCAGGTCGGAGGCAGCCCGCACGATGCGGCGCAGGGTGGGCTCGAGATCGAGGCCGTCGGCGACCGCGACGACGGCATCGAGCAGCCGGCGGTCGAAGGCGACCGAGGTGATCGGCCGTTCCGGCGACGGGCGTGACTCGGGCATCGGGTCCTCTCGGCCAGGGACGAGGCGTGTCGAGCCAACGGTAGATCAGCCGCGGGCGCTCTCCGCCATCAATGCCCTGGCGTACGGGGTGTGATGCCCGACCAGCCACTCGTGAGGTCCTCGGGCGACCAGCCGGCCGCCGGCCAGCACCATCACCTCGTCGGCGGCGGCCAACGGGGTCAGCCGGTGGGTCACCATGACCACGCTGGTCTCGGGGCACGCCGTGAGCTCGCCGGTCAGCAGCTCGGTGACCAGGGCGTCGGCACCGGCCGGGTCGAGGTGCTCGGCCGGTTCGTCGACCAGCAGCACCGGGGCACGGCTCAGCAACGCCCGGGCCAGCAGCAACCGGCGCCGTTCCCCGCCGGAGACGTCTCGCCCACCGGACCCGATCACGGTGTCCAGACCGCGCGGCAGTGACCCGAGCCAGTCGGCGAGGCCGACCCGGCGCAGGACGGCGCCCAGCGCCGGGTCGTCGGCATCGGGGTCGGCCAGGCGCAGGTTCTCGCGCACGGTGGTGGTGAACAGGTGGGCATCCTCGGCGGTGAGATGAACCGTCCCGCGCAGCGTCGCCTCGGGTACCTCGGCGAGCCGGACGGGTTCGTCGACCCCGGACGACAGCGTGACGTGGCCGGCGCGTGGCGGCAGCAGCCCCGCCAGGGTGAGCAGCAGGGTGGTCTTGCCCGAACCGCTGGCCCCCACGATCGCCACGCGCCGGCCCGGGCTGAGGTCGAGGTCGAGGGCGGTGCTCGGATCGACCTCACCTCTCGGGTCCAGGGCGGTGCGCGGGTCGACGGCACGGCTCGGGGCGAGTACGGCCGCCTCGGCGGCCGGCGGGCGGGGCGGATGGCCGCACACCAGCGCGTGGGCGCGCAGGGTGGGCTCGACGGCGTGGGTCGTCCGGTCGGGCCGGCGGTGGGCCGCGTCCTCGGCCGGTCCCGAGTCCGGCGCCGCGGCGTCCAGCAGGTCGAGCACCCGCTCGGCCGCCGCGTGGGCGCGGACCAGGTGGGTGGTCGCCGCGGGCAGCGCCGCCACCGCCTCGGCCGCCGCCAGCGGGGTGAGGGCCAGCACCGCCACCAGCACCGGGTCGAGGCGTCCGTCGGCGGCAGCGGACAGCGCCAGCAGCAGGCCGGCCAGCATGGCCACCCCGGTCAGCAGGGTCGAGACCCCGATCGCGCCGGCGGAGCTGCGGGCGGCGGCGTCCTGCGCTGCGGCCTGCTCGGCGTCCAGGGCGTCCACCCGCGCCAACCGGTGCGGCAGGGCGCCGGCGACGCGCAGTTCGGCCGCGCCGTCCAGCACGGTCAGCACCTCGGCCGACAGCTCGGTGCGGGCGCGCGAGCCGTCGACCTCGGCCCGCCGGGCTGCCCGCGCGGCCAACCACGGCACCAGCACCCCGGCCAGCAGCATGGCCGTGGCCACGGCGGCGCCGGCCGGCGGCAGCAACCAGGCGACCAGGGCGACACCACCGCTCACCGTGGTCACCGTGACGGCGATCGGCAGCAGCGAGCGCACCACCAGATCGGCGAGGGTGTCGACGTCGGCACCGAGCCGGGCCAGCAGATCGCCCCGGCGCAGCCCGGTCACCACCGCCGGATCGGCTTCGGCCAGCGAGGCGTAGAGCCGGGTGCGCAGGGTCGTCATGCCGCGCAGGGCGACATCGTGGCCCACCAGACGCTCGGCGTAGCGCAGCACGCCCCGCCCGAGGCCGAACGCCCGGGTCGCCACGATGGCGACCTGCAGGTGCAGCACCGGGGGCTGCTGGGCGGCGCGCGAGATCAGCCAGGCCGAGGTGGCCATCAGGCCGATCGCGCTGGCCAGGGCGGCCGTGCCGAGCAGGACGGCGAGCAGGGTGCGCCCGGGGTCGGGGTCCAGCGCCCGGATCACGCGCACCAGGGGGTGGCGGCCGAGCCGGTGAGGCCTCACGCGGTCACCGCCACGGGCACCCGGGAGTGGCCGATCGGTGCCGGCGTGTCGGCGGACACCGGCACGGTCCGGTCGGCGAGGGCGGCCAGGGCCGGACGGTGGGCGACCAGCAGCACCGTGACGCCCCGGGCTCGCCAGGACTCGATCAGCCGGTGGACCATCTGTTCGGCGGCCGCATCCAGGTGGGCGGTGGGCTCGTCCAGGACGACGAGCGCGGCCGCGCGATGCAGCGCGG
>JAXLRT010000037.1:0-29558 GCA_046330955.1 Kineosporiaceae bacterium
GATCGAATCATGATCGACTCGGCTTCGGCTCGAACGCGCCTGGCGATCTCTGCGCGGGGGCGGCTCGCCGAGCGCCTGCGCACCCTGCGTACCTCGGCCTGGCCCGGAGTGACGGTCACCCAACGGCAACTGGCCGACGCCCTCGGGGCGAGCGCGCCGCTGGTCTCCTCGTGGGAGAACACCGGCACGGACACCATCCCGCCCGAGGAGCGGCTGTACTCCTACGCCCAGTTCTTCGCCACCGCTCGCTCGCTCGATGGTCACCGCGCCCGCCTGGTACCCCACGAGCAGCTCACCGCCGACGAGGAACAGCGCCGCGTCGTCCTGCTCGAGGAACTGCTCGACCTGCGGGCCGCGGCGATGAGCGCGCAGCGGGTGGCCGAACGCTCGCGCTCGTTCTGGCACTTCCCGGACGGGCAACCGATCCGCATCATCAGCTCGATCCTGCCGCCGCACGAGATCAACTCGCAGTACACCAGCCCCTGGCATCCGAACCACATCGCCTCGCTGCGCCACGCCGACATGGACGCGCTGATCGAGGCCTACGGCCAGATCCGCGCCGACAACCCGACCAGCGACGTGGCCTTCGTGCGGGGGGACGACGTCACGGCCGAGACCTTCGCCGCGCACGTGGTGATCCTCGGCGGGGGCGACGACGTCCGCGGGGACGACCCGCGCGGTGCCCGGCCCTACTCCGAGGCGCTGGCCTACTACCGCCGCCGCCTCGATCTGCCGGTGTTCGTCGAGACGGTCGAGGGCGGCGACCCGGAGTACGACCGGCAGTACGTGGTGACCTCCAACGAGGCCGGCCAATTCGACTACCACGGACGCCGTCGCGAGGTGCACCCGCCCCGGTTCCTGCTCGACAGCCTCACCGGCGAACACCGTCGCAGCCTGGACGGGCACCCGATGCTCGAGTACGACGTCGCCCTCATCGCCCGGCTGCCCAACGAGATGAACCTGACCACCACGGTCACCATCTGCTCGGGCATCTTCAGCCGGGGTACCTACGGCGCGGTCCGGGCGTTCACCGATCCGCTGATGCGGGTGCGCAACGAGGAGTACCTGTCCGCGCTGGTCGACCCGGAGCGGTTCTGGCTGCTCAGCTACGTCCCGGTGTTCCAGGGGCGCGACGGGCTCGAGACCCTGACCCCCGACCTCACCCGACCGATGCACGTCCTGCGCCACAGTCCCTCGCCCAACTGATCGACCGCCCAACTGATGCACCGCTCAGGTGATCGACGCTCAGGAGTCCACCGCATCATGACCTCAGGTCACATCGCCGATCACCGGGTGCTGCTGCCCGGGCCGGGGGGTTCCGACGGGCCGGTCACGCCCGCGTTGGACGCCGTGGTGGTGCCGGCCGCGCGCCCGTCACGCTCGATCGTGGCGGCCGCCGAGGCAGCCCGCTCACACGGCGCCACCCTGGTGGTGTGGAGCAGTCGCGCCAGCCGCGCGGCGGAGGTGTACCGCATCGCGCGGCGCCGGCTGCCACCCGAGCGCATCGTCGCCGTCGATCTGCCCGAGCACCCACCGCACGGCATGCCGGCGTTGGCCACCGACCGGATCGACACCGGCGAGTCCGGCACCCGCGACACCGGGCTCAAGCGCAATCTCGGTCTGCGACTGGCGGTTCTGCTCGGCTGGGGGCAGCTCCTGTTCATGGACGACGACGTCAGCGCGCCGCAGGCCCCGGTGTTGCGCGCCGCGCGCCGACGCCTGGCCGAGCGGGGTGGACCGGGCGCCATCGGCTGGGCCTTCGAGGACTTCCCGGACAACTCCGTGGCCTGTCATGCCCACCGGCTCGCCGGCGGCCGGCAGGGCACCTTCGTCGGGGCCGGCGGCCTGCTGCTGCGAGTCGACGAACGGCTGCCTCACTTCCCGCGGGTATACAACGAGGACTGGCTCTTCTTCGCCGATCTGCTGGTGCGACGCGAGCGCGGGCTGGCCCTCGGCGGGACGTTGCGCCAACGGGCCTTCGACCCCTACGCCGACCCGGACCACGCCCGGTTGCAGGAGTTCGGGGACGTTCTCGGCGAGGGGTTGTTCGCCCTGCTGCACCGACGCAAACCCCTCAGCGCGGCGTCCAGTTCGGGGTACTGGGCCGACTATCTGCACGTGCGTCGCCGCTTCCTGCAGGGGGTGGAATCGCGGCTGATGCAGGCGCCGTCCGCCGGTTCGAGGGCACGGTTGGCCGACCGGCAGAAGGCTTTGGACTGCGTCACGGTGGCTCGGCACACCCTGCTGCAACACCGTCACCAGTGGGAGCTCGACCTGCCCGCCTTCGTCAAGGCCTGGCGTCAGGACGCCGTCACCTGGAGCCGAACCCTGGCCCGCACCACCGGGATCGCCAGCGATGTGGACGACGCGCTGGCGCGGCTCGGACTGGTGCGCTTCGGCGCGAGTCAGCCCAGCGTGGGCGGCGGCAGGATGCCGCGCTCCATCGCCACCGTGACCGCCCGGGTCCGATCGTCCACCTCGAGCTTGGTGAACACCCTGAGCAGGTGAGTCTTCACGGTGGCCTCGCCGATGTGCAGCCGCCGCCCGATCTCGGGATTGGACAGTCCCTGCGCGACCGCGGCCAGCACCTGCACCTCGCGCTCGGTCAGCAGTTCCGTTGCGGGCGTGCGCATCCGGGACACCAACCGGGCAGCCACCGGCGGCGCGAGCACGGTCTCCCCACGGGCCGCGGCGCGGACGGCGTCCACCAGATCGGTGCGGTGGGTGTCCTTGAGCAGGTAGCCCGTGGCACCCGCCTCGACCGCCCGCACGATGTCGGTGTCGGTGTCGTAGGTGGTCAACACCAGCACCCGGGTACGGGGGTGCGCCGCGACGATGCGGGCGGTGGCCGCGGCGCCGTCCAGCCGGGGCATCCGCAGGTCCATCAACACGACGTCGGGGTTCAGCTCACCGACCCGGATCACCGCCTCCTCGCCGTCACCTGCTTCACCGACCACGGTCAGGTCGTCCTCGACGTCCAGCATGCCGACCAGGCCGGACCGCACCACGGGGTGGTCGTCGACCACCAGCACGGTGATCACGATTCCTCCTGTTCCTCGCAGGGAACCCACACGCGCAGTGTGGTTCCCTGCCCGATGCCGCTCACCAACTCCACCTCGCCGCCCGCCTCGTGTACCCGGCGCCGCATCATCGCCAGGCCGAAACCGGTTGCGGCACAGGTCGGATCGAATCCGGCGCCGTCGTCGCGCACCTCGACGCCGACCCGCCCGCCGGTCGTGCCCGGGCGGCCCTCGTGCCGTGACAGCCGCACGCTGACCTGGTGCGCCGCCGCGTGCCGGCGGACGTTGGCCAACCCCTCCTGGACGGCGCGCAGCAACACCACCTGCGTCGCCGACGGCAGGCCGTCGACGGCGTCGGTGACCTCGCAGCTCACCGGGATCGCGGTCTCGCGCTCGAACCGCTGGGCGAGGCGCCGGACGGCGTCCGACAGGCCCGCGCCGTCCAGGTCGGCAGGTGCGAAGGCGGCGACCAGTGCCCGGGCCTCGGCCAGGTTCGCCCGGGCCACGTCCTCGATCGCGGTGAGCCGATCCCGGACGGCGTCCGGGATCTGCGGCCGGGCGGCCGCGGCCTGCGCGAGCATCACCACGCTGGTGAACCCTTGGGCCAGGGTGTCGTGGATCTCGTGGGCCATCCGCGCCCGCTCGTCAGTGATCCCCTCCTGGTGGTTGGCCTCGGCCAATGCCGCTCGCGTGCGGTCGAGCTCGGCGATCAGCTCCGCGCGATCGCGGGACTGCTCGATGATGCGCGAGATCCACCAGCCGAGCAGCAGGCTGAAGCCCATCGACACCAGCATCGGGGGCGCAAGGTCCCGGGCTGCGGTCCAGCTGAACCCCTGGTCGGTCGTCAGCCCGATCAGCGCCGCGAGGGTGAGCAGGCCCGTCATCACCGCGCCGTGGCGTCGGGTGCGGGTGAACAGCCAGGCCTGTGGGTAGACCATGAACAGCAACATCGAGAACGTGGTGTCGATGCCGCAGGCGATGACCACGCTCGCGAGAGCGACCGCCAGGTAGCTCCAGGCGGTCCGCCGCTCGAAGCGCCGGGCGCGCTGGATCTTGAGCACGTAGACGCCCAGCAGGACGACGAACACGGCGCCGGACGCCAACCGTTGCCCGGTGCTCAGCCCGCGCAACGTGAACGCGGTGAGCACCCCCAGGGCGCTGATCCCCCACATCGCGTAGTGCCAGCCCGTGATGGTGGTCGCCCACATCCCGTCGGCACGGGCCAGCCGCCCGGCGGTCGAGGGCATTCCCTGATCAGCGCCGGGTCCAGCGCCGGGCACAGCTCCCGGTTCGCGGATCGGTTCAGTGATCGCCACTGCGGGTCCAGCGGAAGGTCCGCAGGCACAACAGCAGGCCGATCACGGTCCAGGCGGCGAGCACGGCGGCTGTCGGCCCGAGCATCCAGGAGCCCCCCACCTCGGCCTGCTCGAACGAGGCGGGCAGGAACACCGAGCGCATGCCCTGGGCCAGCCAGCGCAGCGGGAACAGCGAGCCGAGGTCGACCATCCAGGTCGGCAGCTGGTCGAGCACGAAGAAGATGCCGGAGATGAACTGCAGCACCAGCACCACCGGCGAGACCACGGCCCCGGCGCTGCGGGCGGATCGGGGCACCGAGGAGTAGGCGATGCCGAGCACGGTGCCCGCGGTCGAACCCAGCAGGAAGATCCAGGCGAAGCGTGCCCAGAGGGCGGCGGTGCCGGGCAGGTCCAGTCCGAACAGCGCCGTCCCGATGCCCAGCAGGATCGCCGCCTGCACCACGCTGCTGACCAGCACCAGGCCGATCTTGCCGAGGAAGTAGGCCACCGGCGGCATCGGCGTGCCTCGCAACCGTTTGAGGGTGCCGTCGTCGCGCTCGATGGCGATGCCGATGGCGAGCGACTGGAAGCTCGACAGCACCACTCCGGAGGCGATCATCCCGGCGGTGAAGTACTGGGTGAAGTCCACGCCGGGGGCGACCTCCTGACCCGAGAACACCGACCCGAAGATGAACAGCAGGATCACCGGGAAGGCGAAGGTGAAGACCATGCTGGCGCGCTCGCGGGTGAACTCACGCAGCTCGATGCCGGTGCGCGACAGCCCGATCCGGACGGCGCCGGGTAGTCGGCCGGGTGCCGTCTCGTCGGGTCGGGCGAGCGTGGACGACGCGTTCATCGGGCCACCTCCGTGGCGGTGCGCGAGCCGGTGACCCGGGCGGCGTCCAACTCACCGATCATGGACAGGTAGACCTCTTCGAGGCTCGGCCGCACCACCTGCAGCTCGGGTACCTCACCGGCGAACTGCTCGCTCAGCCGGGTGATCAGGGCGGTGGGCTCGGTGGTGCGCTCGGTGCGCGTCATCCCGTCGCTCGCCTGCCAGCTCACCTCGGGAATCTGGGCCGCCGGACCGCCGAGGCGTTCGGGGGTGTCCACGGCCACCATCCGACCGGCGTTGATCACACCCACTCGATCCGCCAGGTGCTCGGCCTCGTCCAGGTAGTGGGTGGTCAGCAGGATGGTCGTGCCGCTGTCGCGCAGCGCGTCGATCAGGTCCCAGAACGAGCGCCGGGCCTGCGGGTCGAAGCCGGTCGTCGGCTCGTCGAGGAACAGCAGGCGCGGATTGCCGATGATCCCGAGGGCGACGTCCAGGCGGCGCCGTTGGCCACCGGAGGGGTCTGCAACCGAGCACCGCGTTGCCGGTCAACCCGACGGACTCGATCACCTGCTCGGCGTCGCGGGGCGTGGGGTAGTAGCCGGCGAAGTGCCGCACCATCTCGGCCACGGTCAGCTCGGCGCTCTCCTGGCTGGTCTGCAGCACGATGCCGATGCGGCTGCGCCAGCCGCGGTCGGCGTGCTGCGGATCCTCGCCCAGCACGCTCACCTCGCCGCCGTCGCGGCGCCGATAGCCCTCGAGGATCTCGACCGTGGTGGTCTTGCCGGCGCCGTTGGGTCCGAGGAGGGCGAAGATCTCGCCTTCCTCGACCTCCAGGTCGATGTCGTCGACCGCGCGCACGCCGGAGTACGTCTTGACGAGCCCTCGGACTCGGATCGCTGCTGCCATGGCTCCACCCTGGTCCCAGGGAGGGCCGGGATCATCAACCGGCGGTCGGTCGCGTCGTCCACCGGTCGGTGGACGGCGTTCGTCCACCGGACGATCATCACAACCGGCGGCGGAAGGTCACCAGATCATGGCCCGGTCCGTTGTACCCGGCCACCGCAGGGCTCGCCTCGAACCCCAGGGCGGTGTGGAAGGCGATCGAGGGCGTGTTGACCGGTGAGGTCACGGCGCCGACCTCGGTGCGTCCCGCCGTCCGGGCCGCGTCGAAGAAGGTCTCGTAGAGCAGTCGCCCCAGCCCGCTGCCGCGCTCGGACGGCGCGATGCCCACGAAGTGGATGTAGGCCTCGGTCGGCCGGGACGGTGAGACGAACCCGATCAGGAAGCCGCGCAGCGCGCCGTCCGGGTGCTCGGCGATCAGGCTGGTGGTGTGGAAGTGGTCGAGGAACAGCCGGGGCAGCGCCTCCAGGATCGGGCGGCCCCACCAGGCGTCGAGCAGGGGCGCGATCCGGTCGTAGTCCGCCGGGCGCGCCGGCCGGACGCCGTCCGGCAGTGCTGCGAGGCCGTCCGGCAGTGCTGCGGGATGGGACTCGAAGGTCATCGGGTGATGCTGGCACAGCCCAGCGCGATCGGTGGTCGAACGGTTACCGGTTCGACCCACCGTCCCGGCACGCGTACACTCCATCGCGGTGGTTGCGAACCGCCATACTGACGCCTGCCTGGTACGCCCCCTGGGGTCCGCCGGACGGCTCGGTAGGGCAGGGGAGTGGCCGCACAGGGCAGTGGCGCAACTGGCAGCGCTCCGGTCTCCAAAACCGGCGGTTGGGGGTTCGAGTCCCTCCTGCCCTGCGATCCATCTTCGTGGCCTGGCCGCGAAGGGACGGCGTATCCGCACCGTGGGTGCGTCGGACCGACAGCAACCATCTCCAGACCGGGTGAGATCGTGACGACCAGTACCAGAAGCAGCACGGAATCCGCTCCCACGCCCCGACGCAAGGGCGGGGTGCGGCTGTTCCTGCGCCAGGTCGTCGCCGAACTGAAGAAGGTCGTGCGGCCCACCCGCAACGAGTTGCTGACCTACACCTGGGTTGTCCTGATCTTCGTACTCGCGGTGATGGCGTTCGTCTCCGTGATCGACTTCGGGATGGGCAAGCTCGTTCTGTGGGTCTTCAGCGACTGAGTTCCGCCCCGGTGGCGCCGAGTCGGGGTCTCACCCGGTGCCGGCCGACCGAGCAACATCTCGAGGAGTAGGGAAGAGCGTGTCCGAGCAGAAGTCGCAGTACCCCGAGGTCGAGGACGAGCAGATCGACTCCGACCTGTCTGCCGACGTCGCCGTGGCAGGTGCCGAGGACGACGCCGCGGCGCCGGTCGCGGACGAGGCTGCCGCGGAGGTCGACCCGACCGACGAGGACGAGGTCGACCCGGCCACGGCGTTCCGCAGCGAGCTGCGCAGCCTGCCCGGCGACTGGTACGTGATCCACTCCTACGCCGGGTACGAGAACCGGGTGAAGGCCAACCTGGAGAACCGGATCACCAGCCTCAACATGGAGGACTACATCTTCCAGGTCGAGGTGCCCATGGAAGAGGTCACCGAGATCAAGAACGGCCAGCGCAAGCTGGTGCGTCGGGTCCGCATCCCCGGGTACGTGCTGGTGCGCATCGACCTGACCGACGAGTCGTGGGGCGCCGTCCGGCACACCCCGGGGGTGACCGGCTTCGTCGGGCACACCCACCAGCCGGTGCCGCTGAGCCTGGACGAGGTGTTCTCGATGCTGGCGCCGACGCTGCAGAAGCTGGACGGCGTCACCAAGCCGACCAAGACCGAGGTCAAGGTCGTCGACTTCGAGGTCGGCGAATCGGTCACCGTCATGGAGGGTCCGTTCGAGACCCTCCCGGCCACCATCTCCGAGATCAACCCGGACGCTCAGAAGCTCAAGGTGCTGGTCTCGATCTTCGGCCGGGAGACCCCGGTCGAGTTGTCGTTCAACCAGGTGGCCAAGATCTGAGCTGACCTGCCCAGATCGTCCCGTTCACGTAAGGACCCGGAGAACCATGCCCCCCAAGAAGAAGATCGCCGGCTACATCAAGCTGCAGATCAATGCCGGTGCAGCCACGCCGGCGCCGCCGATCGGCCCCGCGCTGGGTCAGCACGGCGTCAACATCATGGAGTTCTGCAAGCAGTACAACGCCAAGACCGAGGCGCAGCGCGGCCAGGTCATCCCGGTGGAGATCACGGTCTACGAGGACCGCTCCTTCACCTTCGTCACCAAGACCCCGCCGGCCTCCGAGCTGATCAAGAAGGCAGCCGGTGTGGCCAAGGGTTCCGGCGAACCGCACACCAAGAAGGTCGGCAAGCTCACCCAGGCGCAGATCCGTGAGATCGCCCAGACCAAGCTCGAGGACCTCAACGCCCACGACGTCGAGCAGGCCGCGAAGATCATCGCCGGCACCGCGCGCTCGATGGGGATCACCGTCGAGGGCTGAGGTCGCACCACCCGTTCCAACCGTTTCATTCATACCCAGTGGCAGGGCCGAGCGCGGCCCGCAGACCACGACTCCGAGAGGGAGCAGCACCGTGAAGCGCAGCAAGGCCTACCGTTCCGCCGCCGAGAAGATCGACCGCGACAAGCTCTACGCCCCGCTCGAGGCCGTCCGCCTCGCGAAGGCCACGTCCACCACGAAGTACGACGCCACCGTCGAGGTCGCCTTCCGCCTCGGGGTCGACCCCCGCAAGGCCGACCAGATGGTGCGCGGCACCGTCAACCTGCCGCACGGCACCGGCAAGACCGCCCGGGTCCTGGTCTTCGCCACCGGTGAGCGTGCCGCGCAGGCCGAGGCTGCCGGCGCCGACTACGTCGGGTCGGACGACCTGCTGGAGAAGATCCAGGGTGGCTGGCTCGACTTCGACTCCGTGGTCGCCACCCCCGACCTGATGGGCAAGGTGGGCCGGCTGGGCAAGATCCTCGGCCCGCGTGGCCTGATGCCCAACCCCAAGACCGGCACCGTGACGATGGACGTCGCCAAGGCCGTCGAGGAGATCAAGGGCGGCAAGATCGAGTTCCGGGTCGACAAGCACGCCAACCTGCACTTCATCATCGGCAAGTCCTCGTTCAGCGACACCGCGCTGGTGCAGAACTACGCTGCCGCTCTCGACGAGGTGCTGCGGCTCAAGCCGTCCGCCGCCAAGGGCCGCTACCTGCAGAAGGGCACCATCGCCACCACGATGGGCCCCGGCATCCCGGTCGACGTCAACAAGACCCGCAACCTGGAGTCCGAGGACACCTCTTCCGACGCCTGACCTCCTCGCACCAAACCCGCTCATGCTCCGCGGGTGACCGCTCATGCTCCGCAGGTGCACCGATTTCGGCCCCTCGAGGGCCGGGATTCGGTCACCCGCGGAGCATGAGCCGCTTTGTGGGTGCTGGCGAGTGTGCATCCGGGGTTGTTCCGGGATCCGGGGTTGTTCCGGTGCGGGTGTACCTGATCGCCCTCGGGGGGCGGTGAACACCCACCCAGGGGCGGCAGGGCGCCCCCTCAACGTGATCAAGAACGCGGGGATGTCTCGGGGACGCTCCACCTCACCCATCTGGTCACCGTCAGAGGGCAATCCGCACCCACTCGCTGGGGACGAACAGCCCCCTTAACCTGATCATGGACGCGAGGACGCATCCGACCATCGGGCGGGCGAAACCGCTCAACGCCCACAGCGGACGGCGCCGCGCGTCGTCCGCACCCTCTCGCCGCGTCGTCCGCAGCTCGCCGCGCCGTCCGCACCTGCTCGCTGTGTCGTCTGCGCTTGCTCGCCGTGTCGTCCGCAACTCGCCGCGCCGTGCGTACTCGTTCGCGGCGCGTCGTCCACGACCTGCGAGAAACCCGCTCATGCTCCGCAGGTGACCGAGTCCGAGCCCTCGACAGGCCGAAATCGCGTCACCCGCGGAGCATCGCGGGTCACCTGCGGAGCATGAGCGGGTTCGATTTGGTCGGACGGCGGGGCGGCACCTACCCTGGGTGGGCCGAAGACCGCCGGTCATCGCCCCAACCCGGGGTGATCGAAGGTCCCGCCGAGGCGGGCGACCTGCGCAGGTGTGAACGAGCCGTGAGGCCATGGACGTCGTCCGACGTGTGTGGCTGCCCGCCCCGTGCGCCCCTGCGCCGGGGCGTTCGTGTTCCTCGTACGGGATCGACCGGCACATCCTGGAAGGAGTGCCATGGCCAGGCCCGACAAGGCCGCAACGGTGGCCGAGATCACGGAGAGGTTCCGTGCCTCCAACGCCGCCGTGCTGACCGAGTACCGCGGGCTGTCCGTGGCGCAGCTCAGCCAGCTCCGCAAGAGCATCGGCGGCCACGCCACGTACACCGTGGTGAAGAACACGCTGACCTCGATCGCCGCGAAGGAGGCGGGAGTCACCGCCTTCGACGGGCAGCTCGCCGGCCCGACGGCCGTCGCCTTCGTCACCGGTGACCCGGTGGAGGCGGCCAAGGGGCTGCGTGACTTCGCCAAGACCAACCCCGCCCTGGTGATCAAGGGTGGGCTCCTCGACGGCCGGGCACTGACGGCCGACGAGGTGCGCAAGCTGGCCGACCTGGAGTCGCGCGAGGTGCTGCTGGCCAAGCTGGCCGGCGCGATGAAGGCCTCGCTCACCCAGGCCGCCTACCTGTTCAACGCCCCGCTGTCGCAGGCTGCCCGCGTGCTGGACGCCCTGCGCCAGAAGCGGGCCGAGAGTGCACCAGCCGCTGCTGCGGACGACGTGCCGGCCGAGGCCGAGCCCGCCGAGGCTGCAGCGGAGACCACCGAGGGCTGATCGCCCCGCCCACCCACAACGCGGGCGGGACCGCCCCAGCCGCGTGATCGACAACGGAAGGACACGCCAACCATGGCGAAGCTCAGCACCGACGACCTGCTCGACGCGTTCAAGGAGATGACGCTGATCGAGCTGAGCGAGTTCGTGAAGAAGTTCGAGGACACCTTCGAGGTGACCGCCGCCGCCCCCGTGGCCGTGGCCGCTGCTCCCGCCGCCGGTGGTGGCGCCGGTGCCGCCGAGGCCGCCGAGGAGAAGGACGAGTTCGACGTCATCCTCGAGGCCGCCGGCGACAAGAAGATCCAGGTCATCAAGGAGGTGCGCGCCCTGGTGTCCTCCCTCGGTCTGAAGGAGGCCAAGGACCTCGTGGACGGCGCCCCCAAGCCCGTCCTGGAGAAGGTCACCAAGGAAGCCGCCGAGAAGGCCAAGGCCGCCCTCGAGGGTGCCGGCGCCACCGTCTCGGTCAAGTGATCCCCGAGCTCTGACTGCTCGAAGGGGCGGTTCGGACCCGATCAGGGTCCGGGCCGCCCCTTCTGCATGCCGCCCGATGCCGCCGATGCGTGATTTATCCGCTGTTGGTGCAGGTCACGTGCATCTCGAGGGGGTGAACATCTTGACGCCGCCCGAGCACGGAGCCATGCTCGAAGGGTCTGGTGAGCGCGCGGGGTGCAATCGTGACCATCGGGGATCCGATCCGCGGGATTCGGCGCGGCGAGGTGCGGGCCCGGTGGTCATCTGATAGCGCCGTTTGGACAACGATCCTGAAGCGGGCTACCCTGCCTTTTTGCGCTCACCATCGACTACCCATGGATTTGCCATGGGGCGTCAGGCGTGCGCCGGTAACGTTCGCAGGCCCGTGGAAGGACCCCTCTTGGCCGCCTCGCGCACAGCGTCGCTTTCCTCCGTCCGCACGGCCTCAGGCCGTATCTCCTTCGCAAAGATCCGCGAGCCGCTGGAGGTCCCGAACCTCCTCGCGCTGCAGACCGAGAGTTTCGATTGGCTCCTCGGCAACGCCAAATGGCAGGACCGCGTCGCAGCCGCCCTCGAGCAGGGCCGGCAGGACGTCCCGAGCACCTCGGGCCTGGAGGAGATCTTCGAGGAGATCTCCCCGATCGAGGACTACTCCGGGTCGATGTCGCTGTCGTTCCGGGACCACCGGTTCGAGCCGCCCAAGTACTCGATCGACGAGTGCAAGGAGCGGGACATGACCTACTCGGCCCCGCTGTTCGTGACGGCCGAGTTCATGAACACCACCACTGGCGAGATCAAGAGCCAGACCGTGTTCATGGGTGACTTCCCGCTGATGACCGATCGCGGCACCTTTGTGATCAACGGCACCGAGCGGGTCGTCGTGTCGCAGCTGGTTCGTTCGCCCGGCGTGTACTTCGAGCGCACGGCCGACAAGACCTCCGACAAGGACGTCTACACCTCCAAGATCATCCCCTCGCGCGGCGCCTGGCTCGAGTTCGAGATCGACAAGCGCGACATGGTGGGCGTGCGCATCGACCGCAAGCGCAAGCAGTCGGTCACGGTGCTGCTCAAGGCCCTGGGCTGGAGCGAGGCGCAGATCCTCGAGGAGTTCGGCGACGTCGAGTCGATGCGCGCCACGCTCGAGAAGGACCACACCGCCGGTACCGACGAGGCGCTGCTCGACATCTACCGCAAGCTGCGTCCGGGCGAGCCCCCGACGCGTGAGGCCGCGCAGAACCTGCTCGACAACCTCTACTTCAACCCCAAGCGCTACGACCTGGCCAAGGTCGGTCGCTACAAGATCAACAAGAAGCTGGGGCTGGAGCAGCCGCTGTCGGCGGGCACGCTGACCATCGAGGACGTCGTCAAGACGATCCGCTTCCTGGTCACGCTGCACGCCGGGGGCACCACCATGCCGGGCACCCGGGGCGGCGAGAGCGTCGACATCCGGGTCGAGGTGGACGACATCGACCACTTCGGCAACCGTCGCCTGCGCACCGTCGGCGAGCTGATCCAGAACCAGGTCCGCACCGGTCTGTCGCGCATGGAGCGTGTCGTCCGCGAGCGCATGACCACCCAGGACGTCGAGGCGATCACGCCGCAGACGCTGATCAACATCCGGCCGGTCGTCGCCTCCATCAAGGAGTTCTTCGGCACCAGCCAGCTGTCGCAGTTCATGGACCAGACCAACCCGCTCGCGGGCCTGACCCACAAGCGCCGGCTGTCGGCGCTGGGTCCGGGTGGTCTGTCCCGCGAGCGCGCCGGCTTCGAGGTGCGCGACGTGCACACCTCGCACTACGGCCGCATGTGCCCCATCGAGACCCCCGAAGGCCCGAACATCGGCCTGATCGGCTCGCTGGCCAGCTACGCGCGGATCAACCCGTTCGGTTTCGTCGAGACGCCGTACCGCCGCGTGGACGGCGACCTGGTGACCGACGAGGTGGCGTACCTGACCGCCGACGAGGAGGACGAGCACGTCATCGCCCAGGCCAACGCGCCGCTGGGCGCCGACGGCCGGTTCGCCGAGGAGCGCGTCCTGGTGCGCGCCAAGGGCGGCGAGGTCGAGTACGTGCCCGCCGTCGACGTCGACTACATGGACGTCGCAGCGCGCCAGATGGTGTCCGTCGCCACCGCGATGATCCCGTTCCTGGAGCACGACGACGCCAACCGCGCGCTGATGGGTTCCAACATGCAGCGCCAGGCGGTTCCGCTGGTGATGGCCGAGGCCCCACTGGTCGGTACCGGCATGGAGTTCCGTGCCGCCGTCGACGCCGGTGACGTCGTGGTCGCCACCCTGCCCGGTGTGGTCAGCGAGGTGTCCGCGGACGCCGTCAGCGTGATGAACGACGACGGCACCCACTCGACCTACCGCATCGCCAAGTTCCGTCGCTCGAACCAGGGCACCTCCTACAACCAGCGTGTGCTGGTCGACGAGGGTGCGCGGGTCGAGGTCGGCACGCCGCTCGCCGACGGTCCCTCGACCGACAAGGGCGAGATGGCCCTCGGCAAGAACCTGCTGGTCGCGTTCATGTCGTGGGAGGGCCACAACTACGAGGACGCGATCATCCTCTCCCAGCGTCTGGTGCAGGACGACGTCCTCTCCTCGATCCACATCGAGGAGCACGAGGTCGACGCCCGCGACACCAAGCTGGGCCCGGAGGAGATCACCCGCGACATCCCGAACGTCGCCGAGGAGGTGCTGGCCGACCTGGACGAGCGGGGCATCATCCGCATCGGTGCCGAGGTCGTCACCGGCGACATCCTGGTCGGCAAGGTCACCCCGAAGGGTGAGACCGAGCTGACCCCGGAGGAGCGGCTGCTGCGCGCGATCTTCGGTGAGAAGGCGCGCGAGGTGCGCGACACCTCGCTCAAGGTGCCGCACGGCGAGTCCGGAACCGTCATCGGCGTCAAGGTCTTCGACCGCGACGAGGGCGACGAGCTGCCCCCCGGTGTGAACCAGCTGGTGCGGGTCTACGTCGCCCAGAAGCGCAAGATCACGGACGGCGACAAGCTCGCCGGACGCCACGGCAACAAGGGCGTCATCTCCAAGATCCTGCCCGTCGAGGACATGCCGTTCCTCGAGGACGGCACCGCGGTGGACGTCGTCCTCAACCCGCTCGGTGTGCCGAGCCGGATGAACGTCGGTCAGGTGCTCGAGACCCACCTCGGCTGGGTGGCCAGCCGGGGCTGGAAGGTGGAGGGTTCGCCGTCCTGGGCCGAGGGCATGCCCGCCGAGATGCTCGAGGCCCCGCCCGGAACCCGGGTGGCCTCGCCGGTCTTCGACGGTGTGCGCGAGGAGGAGATCGTCGGCCTGCTCGACTCGAGTCGCAAGACCCGCGACGGGATCCGACTGGTCGACGGGACCGGCAAGGCGCGGCTGTTCGACGGCCGCACCGGTGAGCCGTTCCCGATGCCGGTGTCGGTGGGCTACATGTACATCCTCAAGCTGCACCACCTGGTGGATGACAAGATCCACGCCCGCTCGACCGGTCCGTACTCGATGATCACCCAGCAGCCGCTCGGTGGTAAGGCGCAGTTCGGTGGCCAGCGCTTCGGTGAGATGGAGGTCTGGGCTCTCGAGGCCTACGGCGCCTCCTACGCGCTGCAGGAACTGCTGACCATCAAGTCGGACGACGTGGTCGGCCGGGTCAAGGTCTACGAGGCGATCGTCAAGGGCGAGAACATCCCCGAGCCGGGCATCCCCGAGTCGTTCAAGGTGCTCATCAAGGAGATGCAGTCGCTCTGCCTCAACGTCGAGGTGCTGTCCAGCGACGGCATGTCGATCGAGATGCGCGACACCGACGAGGACGTCTTCCGGGCTGCGGAGGAGCTGGGCATCGACCTGTCCCGCCGCGAGCCGAGCAGCGTCGAAGAAGTCTGATCGCACGGGGGCTCTGCCCCCGTGTACCCCCGATGAGGGGCCTCCTGCGCGAGCAGGTCGCCGCATCACGCGAAGCGCCCCCAAGGGCACCACGGAAACGAAAGATTGGCCCTCCAAGGAGAGCAGGTAGCACGAAGTGCTGGACGTGAACTTCTTCGACGAATTGCGTATCGGCCTGGCGACCGCGGACGACATCCGTCAGTGGTCGCACGGTGAGGTGAAGAAGCCCGAGACCATCAACTACCGCACCCTCAAGCCGGAGAAGGACGGGCTCTTCTGCGAGAAGATCTTCGGCCCCACCCGGGACTGGGAGTGCTACTGCGGCAAGTACAAGCGGGTGCGCTTCAAGGGCATCATCTGCGAGCGCTGTGGTGTCGAGGTGACCCGCGCCAAGGTGCGTCGTGAGCGCATGGGGCACATCGAGCTGGCCGCCCCGGTCACGCACATCTGGTACTTCAAGGGTGTGCCGAGCCGGCTCGGCTACCTGCTCGACCTGGCGCCGAAGGACCTGGAGAAGGTCATCTACTTCGCCGCCTACATGATCACCTGGGTGGACGACGAGGCCCGCCACCGCGACCTGCCCTCGCTCGAGGCGCAGATCGACGTGGAGAAGAAGGAGATCGAGAACCGTCGCGACTCCGACATCGACTCGCGCGCCAAGCGACTCGAGGGCGACC
The DNA here is from genome assembly GCA_046330955.1 of Kineosporiaceae bacterium. Classification (GTDB taxonomy): domain Bacteria; phylum Actinomycetota; class Actinomycetes; order Actinomycetales; family Kineosporiaceae; genus JADJPO01. The sequence continues at coordinate 15,878 of JAXLRT010000037.1, forward strand.
TGGCCGAGCTCGAGGCCGAAGGGGCCAAGGGCGACGTCCGGCGAAAGGTGAAGGAGTCGGCCGAGCGCGAGATGGCGCAGCTGCGCAAGCGCGCCGACGCCGACATCGACCGGCTGCAGCAGGTCTGGGACCGGTTCAAGAACCTCAAGGTGCAGGACCTCGAGGGCGACGAGCTGCTCTACCGCGAGATGCGCGAGCGGTTCGGCCTGTACTTCGAGGGCGGCATGGGCGCGGCCGCGATCCAGAAGCGGCTGGAGTCCTTCGACCTCGAGGCCGAGGCGGCCAACCTGCGCGAGACCATCCGTACCGGCAAGGGCCAGCGCAAGACCCGTGCCCTGAAGCGGCTCAAGGTGGTCTCGGCGTTCCTGACCACCCGCAACTCGCCCAACGGCATGGTGCTCGACTGCGTGCCGGTGATCCCGCCGGACCTGCGCCCGATGGTGCAGCTGGACGGCGGCCGGTTCGCGACGAGTGACCTGAACGACCTGTACCGCCGCGTGATCAACCGCAACAACCGGCTGAAGCGACTGCTCGACCTCGGCGCGCCGGAGATCATCGTCAACAACGAGAAGCGGATGCTGCAGGAGGCCGTCGACGCGCTGTTCGACAACGGCCGCCGCGGCCGGCCGGTGACCGGGCCGGGCAACCGCCCGCTGAAGTCGCTGTCCGACATGCTCAAGGGCAAGCAGGGCCGGTTCCGCCAGAACCTGCTCGGCAAGCGCGTCGACTACTCCGGCCGTTCGGTCATCGTCGTCGGCCCGCAGCTCAAGCTGCACCAGTGCGGCCTGCCCAAGCAGATGGCGCTCGAGCTGTTCAAGCCGTTCGTCATGAAGCGGCTGGTCGACCTCAACCACGCGCAGAACATCAAGAGCGCCAAGCGCATGGTCGAGCGCGCCCGCCCGGTGGTGTGGGACGTGCTCGAGGAGGTCATCTCCGAGCACCCGGTGCTGCTCAACCGCGCACCGACGCTGCACCGCCTCGGCATCCAGGCCTTCGAGCCGCAGCTGGTCGAGGGCAAGGCCATCCAGATCCACCCGCTGGTCTGCACCGCGTTCAACGCCGACTTCGACGGCGACCAGATGGCGGTGCACCTGCCGCTGTCGGCCGAGGCCCAGGCGGAGGCCCGGATCCTCATGCTGTCGAGCAACAACATCCTCAAGCCGGCCGACGGCCGTCCGGTGACCATGCCCACCCAGGACATGATCATCGGTCTGTACCACCTGACCCTGGTCAAGGAGGGTGCGGTCGGCGAGGGCCGGGCGTTCAGCTCGGTCGCCGAGGCGATCATGGCCCTGGACGCTCGAGAGCTCGACGTCCAGGCCCAGGTCACCATCCGGTTCCCGGACATCGTGCCGCCCATGGGCGCCGAGACCCCCGAGGGCTGGCAGGTCGGCGACCCGGTGATCCTGAAGACCACGCTGGGCCGGGCGCTGTTCAACCAGACCCTGCCGGTGGACTACGCCTTCGTGGACACCGAGGTCGACAAGAAGGTGCTCTCGGCGATCGTCAACGACCTCGCCGAGCGCTACCCCAAGGTGCAGGTCGCCGCCACGCTGGATGCCTTGAAGGAGACCGGTTTCCACTGGGCCACCCGCTCGGGCACCACGGTGTCCATCTCCGACGTGGTGACCCCGCCCGGCAAGCAGGCCATCCTCGACCGGTACGAGGCGCGCGCGGCCAAGGTGCAGACGCAGTACGAGCGCGGTCTGATCACCGACGACGAGCGTCGCCAGGAACTGATCGAGATCTGGACCCAGGCCACCAACGAGGTCGCCAAGGCCATGGAGGCCAACCTGCCCAAGGACAACTCCGTCTACCGGATGGTGTCCTCGGGAGCCCGTGGTAACTGGATGCAGATGCGTCAGATCGCGGGGATGCGCGGTCTGGTGGCCAACCCCAAGGGCGAGATCATCCCGCGTCCGATCAAGGCCAACTTCCGTGAGGGCCTGACGGTGCTGGAGTTCTTCATCTCCACCCACGGTGCCCGTAAGGGTCTGGCCGACACCGCATTGCGTACCGCCGACTCCGGGTACCTCACCCGGCGCCTGGTGGACGTCGCGCAGGACGTGATCATCCGCGAGGAGGACTGCGGCACCGAGCGTGGTCTGGTCATGCCGATCGCGGTCGAGGCGGCCGATGGGCTGCGCCGTCACGACGACGTCGAGACCAGCGTCTACGCGCGCTCGTCCGCCGAGGACGTCTCGGTGGACGGTCAGGTCGTCGTCCCGGCCGGCACCGACCTGGGTGACGTGATCATCAACGATCTGGTCGCCAAGGGCGTCACCTCGATCAAGGTGCGTTCGGTGCTCACCTGCGAGTCCAAGGTCGGCACCTGCGCCATGTGTTACGGGCGCTCGCTGGCCGCGGGCAAGCTGGTCGACATCGGCGAGGCGGTGGGCATCATCGCCGCGCAGTCGATCGGTGAGCCCGGCACCCAGCTGACGATGCGGACCTTCCACACCGGTGGTGTGGCCGGTGAGGACATCACCCAGGGTCTGCCGCGTGTCACCGAGCTCTTCGAGGCCCGTACCCCCAAGGGTATGGCCCCGATCTCGGAGGCCGCCGGACGGGTCACCATCGAGGACGCCGACCGGTCGCGCAAGCTGGTGGTCACCCCGGACGACGGGTCCGAGGAGGTCGCCTACCCGGTCAGCAAGCGGTCGCGCCTGATGATCGAGGACGGCCAGCACGTCGAGGTCGGTCAGCAGCTGGTGCACGGTGCCGTCGACCCCAAGCAGGTGCTGCGCATCCTCGGCCCGCGCCAGGTGCAGATCCACCTGGTGGACGCCGTCCAGGAGGTCTACCGCAGCCAGGGTGTGTCGATCCACGACAAGCACATCGAGGTGATCGTCCGCCAGATGCTCAAGCGGGTGACCATCATCGAGTCGGGCGACGCCGAACTGCTGCCCGGCGAGATGGTCGAGCGGACCCGGTTCGAGGCGGAGAACCGTCGGGTGGTCGCCGAGGGCGGCACCCCGGCGTCCGGCCGGCCCGACCTGCTCGGGATCACCAAGGCCTCGCTGGCCACGGAGTCGTGGCTCTCGGCGGCCTCCTTCCAGGAGACCACCCGGGTGCTCACCGACGCCGCGATCAACGGCAAGAGCGACCCGTTGCTCGGCCTGAAGGAGAACGTGATCATCGGCAAGCTGATCCCGGCTGGTACGGGCCTGCCCCGGTACCGCAACATCCGGGTGGAGCCCACCGAGGAGGCACGGTCGGCGATGTACGCGATGCCCGGCTACGAAGAGGTCGACTACGGCCACTTCGGCGTCGGCAGCGGCGCTGCGGTGCCGCTGGAGGAGTTCGACCTCGGTCGCTACGACCGCTGACGTCGACTCACGACACCACCACCGGCCGCGAGGGGGACGCCCCTCGCGGCCGGTGCTGTCTCAGCCGCCGGCCGGGGCTTGCGCCTCGAGCAGCTGCTTGGCCAGCCGCAGTTCCTCCCGGACCAGGCGGGGCATCATGCGCCGCACCGCCGGCTCGACGATCCAGCGCAACGGTCCACGCATCCGGAACCGCTCCGAGCGCGAGACCAGCACCCCACCCGGGGCCGGCTCGCACTCGAAACTGGCCTCGTACCGGATGATCAGGCGGGCGAACCGGTTGTACGGCGCCGGCGCGAGCTGGATGTCGACCCGGCGCCCGTCCACCAACCGCTCCTGCGAGACCCAGGTCGGTGAGCGCAGCGGGCCGATGCGGGGACGGAAGGCGAACTCGGTGAAACCCTGCTCGCGCCGCACCCAGAGCACCGGGCGGATCTTCTCGTCGATCTGCTGGTAGCGCTCGACGTCCAGCACGAACTCCAGGAACTCCTCGGCGGTGGTGCGGATGAACTCGGTGGTGCGCGCGTCGAACATCATGTCCCTGCCTCCGGGTGCCGGACGGTCAGCTCCAGATAGGCGGCCTCGCTGTAGACCTTGGCCACGGTGCGGTCGTAGATCCACCGGCCGAGTCCGTAGGCCGCGATCCGCGCCGCGATCGCCCGCGGGTGTTCGGCGGGGGGCAGGATCCGGGCCGTCGCCGGGATGCCGGGCCCGACGGGTCGTCCGCGCCGATCGGAGGGGGCGATCACCACCTGCGGAGTGTGCCGGATCCGCTTGACCTTCCACGACTCCGCGCCGGTGCGCATGTAGACCTTTCCGTCGTGCAGCCCGAACCACATCGGGGACGGCACGGGGGTGCCGTCGCGGCGGAAGGTGACCACGACGGCGTACTTGTGACCGCGCAGGCACTCCAGATCCGCCGGGATCTCGCCCGCCATCGGGACGTCGAAGGCTGCCGCGTCGCGGTTGCGGTCGTACCCGTCGAGAACCCGCTTCTCCCACCAGGTCCGGTCGAGGACTCGTCGATGCCAGCGGGTCTGCTCAGCCATGGATCGCCACCTCACTCGGGTGATGCCGCCGTCGCACCACGCGCACCGGCAGGCCCTCGGCGGGATGCAGGGCCGGGACCCCGACGGGCGTCAGGTCGGTGTAGGCCGGGGACAGTTCCACCGACCGCACCACCGTGACCAGCAAGGTCTTCAACTGCTGCAGGGCAAAGACGAAGCCGATGCAACGCCGCAACCCCCCGCCGAACGGCAGGAACGTGTAGTGGTCGATCTCGAGCCCCTGCCAGCGTTGCGGCAGGAACGTGTCGGCCTGCGGCCAGAGCTCGGGCATGCGATGGGTGACGTACGGCGAGTACAGCACCATGGAGCCGGCCGGTACCCACTGGTCGGCGAACTCGAAGCCCTCGACGGCGCGCCGTCCGCTGACCGAGGTCGGTGGCCACAGCCGGAGCGTCTCGTTGACCACCGCGTCGAGCAGTGGCAGCCGCGACAGGTGCTCCACCCGCAGGTCGTCCCCGCCGACCACCGCATCCACCTCGTCGGTGAGGTCGTGCCACAGCGACGGATCGCTGAGCAGGGCGTGCAAGGCCCAGGCCGCGGCCGAGCCGATGGTGTCGTAGGACGCCGCGATCAGGCTGATCAGCTGATCGCGGATCTCCTGGTCGTTCAGGCTGGGGGAGCCGTCCTCCTCGCGGGCGGCCAGCAACGTGTCGAGCACGTCGCGGTGCTCGGTCACCACGCCCGCCCGGCGGCGCCGTCCGATCTCCTCGTGCACGATCCGATCCGAGCCGGCCCGGGCGCGCAGCGCGGCCCGCCATCGGGTACCGGGCAGGTCGAGTTTGACCTGGCGCCACGGTGGCTGGTTGACGAACCCGATGGTCACGTCGAGGGTGGTGGCGAACTCGTCGGCGCGGTCGAGGCGATCCCCGAACAACCAGCGCAGGGTGACCCGGTTGATGGGACGGCGCAGCGCCACCAGAGCGTCCACGGGTTGGTCCAGGGGCCAGCTGGTCAGTTCGCGGGTGAACTCCTCGATCATCAGCGACAGTGCGGCGTGGATGTGCTTGGCGGCGAAGGCCGGCTGCGCGGCGCGTCGGCGCCGGCGGTGGTCCTCGCCGTCGCTGACCACCATGGCCGTGTCACCGTCGACCGGGATCAGGATGGCCATCGCATCGCGCCACCGGAAGCGGTCGGCGTGGTCGGCGAGGATGAAGCGGTTCGCCTCCGGCCCGAGCATGGCCACGTACCGCAGCGGGCCGAACCCCACCCCGAACACCGGGCCGTATCGAGGCCGCATCGTCGCCAGCGCATCAGCGGGGAACCGGGTCAGGTGGCGCAGCACGCGTAGATGAGCTGCGGGCGTGCGGGGTCCAGGCAACGGCACGGCCCCTCCCGGGCAGGATCGTCTCGAACCGCACCAGGCGGAAACGAGTTGGGCGGCAAGGAGTCTGGGCTGTCGGACGACGTGGGGTCGGGTCGAGGCTATCCGGCGGACCCCGCTGTGCTCCAGATGTGCGTGGTCGGATGTGTGCGGACAGTAGGCTTGTGGTTCGGCTGCTCGAGGGTGGAGGTCGGCCATGCGGGTCTTCGTGACAGGTGCCACCGGCGTGATCGGGCGCCGGGTGCTGCCGCGATTGGTGGCGGCCGGCCACGAGGTGACCGCGGTGGCCAGGACCCCGGTGAAGGCCGAGGGGGTGCGCTCTGCGGGCGCCCATCCCGTGACGCTGGACCTGTTCGACCCGGAGGCCGCGCGCCGGGCGCTCGACGGGCACGACGCCGTGATCAACCTGGCGACACGGATCCCGCCGCCGACCCAGGCTGCCACGCCCTCCGCCTGGCGGGAGGGCACTCGCCTGCGGACCGAGGGGTCACGGGTGCTGGCGGATGCTGCGATCGCGGTCGGCGTCCCGCGGTTCGTCCAGGAGTCGATCGCCTTCATCTACCCCGATCGGGGCTCGGAGTGGATCGACGAGGACGTCCCGCTCGATCCGCCGCCGCTGGCGGCCGGGAACGTGGCCGCCGAGGCGTCGGCCCGGCGGTTCGGCGATGCCGGAGGGATCGGTGTCGTGTTGCGGTTCGGTCAGTTCTACGCCTGGGAGAGCGCCCACACCCGGGCGATGTGTCGGCAGGCCCGGCTGCGGTTGCCCGCGATGCCGGGCCCGCGCGATGCCTACTGCCCGGCGGTCGCCGTGGACGACGCCGCTGCCGCCGCGGTCGCTGCTCTCGACGTGACCGGTGGCACCTGGAACGTGTGCGACGATCGGCCGCTGACGCGCGACGAGTACAACGCCGGCGTGGCCGAGGCCCTGGGCGTCCGGCCACCGCTGCTGACCGGCACCGCGCTCTTGCGGCTGAGCTCGGCCACCAGGTTCTATGTGCGCTCGCAGCGGATCTCGAATCAGCGGTTCAGGTCGGCCACCGGGTGGTCGCCGGCCTTCCCCGACGCCCGGATCGGGTGGGTGAGCATGGCCGCTGCCGGGGGCTGAGGGGCCGCGCGACAGCAGGGAGGCGGCCATGAGCGAGCATCGGCACGTGGTGATCATCGGAGCGGGTCTGGGTGGGCTGGGCGCCGCAATCAAATTGCGCCGCAAGGGGATCGAGGACATCCTCCTGCTCGAGGCGTCCGATTCCCCGGGTGGCACCTGGCGCGACAACACCTACCCGGGCTGTCAGTGCGACATCCCCTCGGCGCTGTACTCGCTGTCGTGCGCCCCGAACCCTCACTGGACCACGACGTTCCCGTTGCAGGCAGAGATCCAGCAGTACGTCCTGGACGTCGTGGCCCGGTTCGGGCTCACCCCGATGATCCGCTACCGCACCGAGATGCTCGGTGCCCGGTGGGACGACGACCACCAGCGCTGGGTGGTGAGCACCAGTACCGGTCAGCTCACCTGCACCGTGCTGGTGGTGGCGATCGGGTTCCTCTCCGAGCCCTCGGTACCCGACCTGCCGGGGCTCGACACCTTCTCGGGGACGGCGTTCCACACCGCCCGCTGGAATCACGACGTCGAGCTGAGCGGCCGACGTGTCGCGGTGGTGGGCAGCGGTGCCTCGGCGATCCAGGTCATCCCCGAGATCGCCCCGCGAGCGGGCCGGCTGGACGTCTACCTCCGCACCCCGACGTGGGTACTGCCCCACCCCAACCGGCCGGTCGCTCGCCTGGAGCGCCGGGTCTACGCCGCCCTGCCCGCCGTCCAGACCCTGCGGCGGTGGTGGACCTACGCCGTCGCCGAGAGCCGGCATGCCGTGGTCACCCGCAGCGGGCCGCTCAACGCCGTGGCGCGCGCGGTGGGCCGGGCGAACATCCGCCGGGCGGTGCGCGATCCCGGTCTGGCAGCGGCCCTGGTGCCCGACTACGACCTGGGCTGCAAGCGAGTCCTGCTCTCCAATCGCTACTACCCGGCGCTGGCCCGGACCAACGTCGAGGTGATCCGATCCGGCGTCACCGGGGTCACGGCCGACGGCCTGATCGACGACACCCAGACGCAGCGACCGGCGGACGTCATCGTGTTCGCGACCGGTTTCAGGATCACGCACCGGTCGGCGCACGCCCTGATCCGCGGCCGGGACGGCCAGCGGCTCTCGGACAACTTCGCCGAGCACGGTGCCTATCTGGGGTCGACTGCCGCGGGATTCCCGAATCTGTTCTGTATCGGCGGCCCGACCAGCGGCGTGGGACACACCTCGTTCCTGTTCATGCTCGAGTGCCAGCAGCACTACGTCGCCGAAGCCGTGTCCGTCCTGGCCCGGTGTGATCTGGCCAGTGCGGAGGTCCGTTCGCGGGCACAGCAGCACTACTTCGCCATGATTCAGGACCGTACCCGGCGCCGGGTGTGGTCCTCGGGGTGCACCAGTTGGTTCCTGGACGAGCGTGGGCGCAACGTGGCGGTCTATCCCGGGCATTCGTATGAATTCTGGCGGCGTACCCGTCGATTCGACCTGGGGTCATATGTGGTGCATCAACGCTCTACGCCCCGAAAGGGTTGAAACGCCACATTGGCCACGAATGGTTGCGCACCGACTGTGATCTCCGAGAGGCTCAGGGTGAACCACCCCCCTCAACCTCGCTGCTGAGCAGGCTCGTTCCTGCTGCCCTCCCTTCACAGAGAGACGGTGGGACCACCATGACCGATGCACCCGAGAAGGTCGCGGAGTTGCTCGTTCCGGATCGATTCGAAGTCGTCCCCCTCGACTCGTTGCGGCCGGCCGATTCCCCGCGAAGTTCAGGTGAGGACGAAGCACATGCCCGGATGCTGGCGGACCTGGACGTGGATCTCCCACCGGTCCTGGTGAACCGCCGCACGATGCGCATCATCGACGGATCGCATCGGGTGATCGCGGCCTCGCTGCGCGGCGAGCGCACGATCACGGCGTGTTTCGTGGATTGCGACGACGAAGAGGCGTTCGTGCTCGCAGTCCGGCTGAACGTCGCGCACGGCCTGCCGATGCGTCAGGCGGATCGGGTGGCAGCGGCCGAGCGCATCCTGCTCGCCCATCCGCAGTGGTCAGACCGGGCCATCGCCGCGACCGTGGGGGTCTCCCACAAGACCGTCGGCGCGATCCGCCGGCGTACAAGTGGGGAAAGCACCCAGTTGAACGTCCGGGAGGGGCGCGACGGGCGGCGCCGTCCGGTGGATCGATGGTCGCGACGCCGGGAGGCCGCCCGGCTGGTGTCCGAGCGGCCCGAGGCCTCGCTGCGGGAGATCGCGCGTGCTGCCGGCGTCTCGGCCACCACGGTGCGCGACGTGCGGAACCGGCTGCGTCGCGGTGAAGATCCGGTGATCACCGGTCGGCTGCGCTCTGCCCTCCAGGTCGCCACCGGCGACGGCACCCTTGCCGATCTGCAGCAGGATGCAGGCAAGGTGGCACGGCGCAGTGCATCCACGGAGATCGCCGGTTACCTGCGCAGCCTGCGGCGCGATCCCTCGATGCGCTTCTCCGAGTCCGGGCGGCTGATGCTGCGCCTGATGGAGCCCGCGGCCCTGGACGTGGCCGTCTGGGAGCGGATCAGCGGACACGTCCCGGCGCACTCGGCCGGCATGGTGGCCACGATCGCCCGCGAGTGCGCCCGGGTCTGGAGCGACTTCGCCGACGAGGTCGAGCAGCGCCGAACCTGCGCGTACGGCTGACGTGCCGCGGTCCGGGACGGGCAGGGCCGCCCGTCCGGGGATCAGCCATACCCCGGCGAGAGAGGCGGACCCTGATGACCGATGAGGTGCCCTCGGCGAGCTCTGATGCTGCGCCGTCCGCGGTGGACCTGCTGTACCGGGTGCTGCAACCCGATCCGCCACCGTTCGCCGTCCTGCAACGGGCCGACCACCCGGGAGTGGTCGAGGTCCTGGTCGGCACGGTGATCGAGATCGAGCAGCTGAGGCAGTTGACCGCGGCCTCGGCCGGGCACGACCTGCTGGTCGCGATCCCGTTCCGGCAGATCGCCGAGCGCGGGTTCGCCTGCCATGACGGCGGTGAGCCGATGCTGGTGCTCCAGATCCACCAGCGGGCGACGATCAGTACCCGCGAGTTGCTCGAGCTGCTACCGGATGTCGAGATCGCCACCCAGGCAGGGGCGTTCGACCTCGATGACGAGGAGTACGCCCGGATCGTGCAGGAGATCATCGACGAGGAGATCCGGGCGGGTGAGGGGTCGAACTTCGTGATCCGGCGCTCGTTCCGGGCGCGGCTGCGCCGGTCGGACCCCCAGGTCCTGCTCACGGTGCTGCGCCGGTTGCTCTCGGCCGAGAGCAATGCGTACTGGACCTTCGTGCTGCACACCCCGGGGCGCAGCCTGGTCGGTGCCTCGCCCGAGCAGCACGTGCGGTTGCGGCACGGGCTGGTGCGGATGAACCCGATCAGCGGCACCTACCGCTACCCACCCGACGGCCCCGAGTTGAACGGCCTGCTCTCGTTCCTGGCCGATCAGAAGGAGGCCGACGAACTGTTCATGGTGCTCGACGAGGAACTGAAGATGCTGGCTCGCATCTGTGGTCCCGGTCTGCGGGTGCTGGGTCCGTACCTGCGTGAGATGGCCCACCTGGCCCACACCGAGTACGTCATCGAGGGACCGACCACCCACGACGTGGCCACCGTGCTGCACCAGACCATGTTCGCCCCGACGATCATCGGCAGCCCGCTGGAGAACGCCTGTCGGGTGATCACTCGTCGGGAACGGGGCAGCCGGGGCTACTACGGCGGTGCGTTGGCCTTGATCGGTCGGGAGAGCACCGGCGCGGCCTCCCTGGACTCGGCCATCCTGATCCGCACCGCGGAGCTGAGGCCGGACGGCGGGCTGCGCATCGACGTGGGCGCGACCCTGGTGCGCGATTCCCGGCCCGAGGCCGAGGTGGCCGAGACCTGGTCGAAGGTGAACGCCGTCCTGGTCGCGCTGGGACTGGCCGAGCGCTCGGGTGGGCGCTCTCGCTCGGCCGCGTCATGGGGCGAGGTGGGCGAGATCTCCGAGGCGCTGGTGCGGCGCAACCAGACCCTGTCCCGGTTCTGGCTCGGCGGTCTCGGCGGGGGTGGATCGGATGCCCTGCGCCGGCTGGGCGGCAGCGTGTTGGTGGTCGATTTCGAGGACACCTTCACGGCGATGCTGGCCCACAAGATCCGATCGCTGGGCATGGACGTCGACCTGCGGTCCTGGCAGCAGGTTCGGCCGAATCGCCTGGTGGACTACGACTGTGTGGTGCTCGGGCCGGGGCCCGGCGACCCGGCGAACCGGGCCGATCCGCGGATCGCCGCCGTCGATCGGTTCACCCGGGCATTGCTGGCGCGCCGGGTCCCGTTCCTCGCCGAGTGCCTCAGTCATCAGGTGCTCTGCGCCATCCACAATCTGGAGCTGTTCCGAAAGCCCCGACCCCACCAGGGCACGCAGCGGGTGATCGAGCTGTTCGGCCACCTGGAGCCGGTCGGTTTCTACAACTCCTTCGCGGCCAGGATGCGGCCCGGCCAGATCCGGCCGATGGTGCAGGACGGCGTCCGGCTCGAGATCAGTGCCGATCCGGCCTCGGGGGAGATTCACGCGGTCCGAGGCCCCGGCTTCGCCTCGATTCAGTTCCACCTCGAGACCGTCCTCACCTGCAATGGCACCGAGATTCTGGCGCGCTTGTTGGCAGATGCCATGTCGGCGCGAACCTGGCCCCGTGACCCCCGGGCGAAATTGCCGAGGAGAATGTCGGCCAGGCGTTGATCGCCGGAGGTTTCAGTGGGTTTCCCGAATAGCGCACACTTCACGGCGAGAATTACCTCTGGAATTCTTGAGCCGTGGACGACGTGAGTGACCGGCGGGTGGCGGTGGTGACCGGGGCGGCGGGTGGGATCGGGTCCGCTGTCGTCGCCGAGCTGCTCGGACAGGGACTCGTCGTCGTCGCTGTCGATCGCGACGGGGCGGGCCTGCAGCGGCGCTGGTGCTCGACGGCGGGGCAGCCCGGGGCCGGCGGCCGGGTGCTCACCCGGGTGGTCGACCTGACTCAGCAGGCGCAGGTCGAGCAGTGCTTTCGAGCGGTCCTGGACGAGGCGGGCCGGATCGATGTCCTGGTCAATGCCGCCGGGGTCCTGCGGACCGGTACCGAGGCCGAGCTCAGCGATCAGGACTGGCGGGCGATGTTCGCCGTCAACGTCGACGCCGTCCGCTCGTGCTGTCGTGCGGTCGCGCCCCAGATGTGTGCCCGGGGTGCCGGCGTGATCGTGACCGTCGCGTCCAATGCCGCGCGGGTGGCGCGCACCCACATGGCCGGGTACGGCGCCTCGAAGGCCGCTGCTGCGGCCTACACCCGATCGTTGGGCCTGGAGCTGGCGGCGTTCGGGGTGCGCTGCAACGTCGTCTCGCCGGGGTCGACCGACACCCCGATGCTGCGCGACTACTGGCTCGGAGCCGACCTGAGCGAGGCCGTCATCCGGGGGTCGTTGGAGGACTACAAGCCGGGAATCCCGTTGCGGCGCATCGCCGAACCGATCGACATCGCCCGGGTGGTGGCGTTCCTGGTCTCGGACGCCGCCCGGCACGTCACGCTGCAGGACGTGTGCGTCGACGGTGGCGCGACGCTGGGTGGGTGAGTGATGCCGATACCGCCGATCGCTCCCTATCCGATGCCGCGGGCCGACCAGCTACCGACCAGCCTGGTGGACTGGTGTCCACACCCCGAGCGCGCCGTCCTGCTGGTGCACGACATGCAGGCCTACTTCACGGCGGCATTCGCTGCCGACCGCTCGCCGTACGTGGAGTTGCTGGCCAACCTCGGCCGACTGCGCCGGACCGCCGCGGAGCTGGGGATCCCGGTGGTCTACTCCGCGCAGCCCGGAGCGATGGACCGGCGCCAACGCGGGCTGCTGCACGACTTCTGGGGTGAGGGCATGCGCCGCCGGCCCGACGACGTCGACATCGTCGACGCGTTGCGACCCGGGCAGAACGACCTGGTGATCACCAAGTGGCGGTACAGCGCGTTCGTCCGCTCCGGCCTCGAGGAGGCCATCCGCGCCCACGGCCGGGACCAGCTCATCGTCTGTGGCATCTATGCCCACATCGGCTGTCTGGTGACCGCGATCGACGCCTTCAGCCTCGACATCGAGCCGTTCCTGGTGGCCGATGCCGTGGCCGACATGAGCGCCGACCATCACCGGCTGGCGTTGGAATATGCCGCCCGCTGTTGCTCTCGAGTGCTGTCCACCAAACAGGTCGTGAACTACTTGAAAGACGTGTGAGCCGTATTCCTTGCACGCACCTGCACGCCTGTCGGTGAAGCCGGGAATTCATTAGTCTCCGTGGTGTGGGAGATATTTCGTGGCGGCCGCCGGCGGTGATTTTCTCAGTGTCGCGTGAAATCCTCGTCGAGGTCGACAACACAGTCGCCTTCGACTACGTGAGCGACCTGACTCGCAGCGGTGAGTGGAGCCCCGAGTGCCTGGGAGGTTCGTGGCTGGATGCGACCGGTCCGAGGGTGGGAGCGGTGTTCCTCGGCCACAACCACCGGGCCGAGGACGTCGTCGCCTGGGCGCCGGTGGTCCGAGGGGACTGGACCACCCAGGCCGAGGTGATCGAGTTCGCTCCGCCGGCCAGGTTCGCCTGGGCCATGCGCGACAGCAGCGGCCGACCGCAGGACAGCGTCTGGTCGTTCGGTGTCGAGCCCGTCGGAACGGGCAGCCGGCTGACCCACGGCTTCCGCATGGGCCGGCTCACCGAGGGAATGCGCGGAATCCTCGCCGGGATGAGCGAGCAGCAGTGTGAGGCGTTCGTCCGGGACTGGTCGGCCAAGATCGATCAGGACCTGCGCGCCACGCTACGGCGGATCAAAGAGCGACTGGAACCGGCAGCTGCCGGCGGACAACCCTGATCACCGGTACGCAGGAGGAGCC
>JAXLRT010000038.1:0-25281 GCA_046330955.1 Kineosporiaceae bacterium
CATCTTCAGGCCGAGCAGGTTCGCCAGGCATTCGGCCACGTCGCGTTCGGAGGCCAGCCCGAGGTCGGCCACCACCTGGCCCAGCCGGCGTCGATCGCCCTTGGCGACCCGCTGACTCTCCAGGGCCAGGTCGAGCTGTTCCGGGGTGAGCAGCCCGGAGTCCACCAGCACATCACCCAGCCGCCGCCGCAGGGGCAGGCCGGGAATCGGGGTCGAGGCGGCGGTCACCTCTCAGGAGTCGGCAGCCGGACCCTGCGGGTTGACCCATCTGGCCACCTCGTCGGGCGGCATCTCGGCCATCACGTCGCGCACCAGCTCGGTGAGCTCGCCCACCGCGATCCGCAGCGAGGCGATCTCACGGGTCAGGTACTCGGTGTCGGCCAGCGCCCGCTCGCTGCGCTGGCGATCCTGCTCGAACGACACCCGGTCCCGGTCGGCCTGGCGGTTCTGGGCCAGCAGGATCAGGGGGGCGGCGTAGGAGGCCTGCAACGACAGGATCAGGGTGAGCAGGGTGTAGTTCAGGCTGCGGGGGTCGAACTGCCAGCGCTGCGGCCCCCAGGTGTTCCAGATCAGCCACGCGCCCACGAAGACGGTCATCGCGGCGATGAAGGTGGCCGTCCCCATGAACCGCGCGAAGCGTTCGGACCAGCGCCCGAACAGCTCCGGGTCGACCTGCGGGGCGGACAGTCCCCGCCGCTGATCCATCGGGACGTCGAGCCCGCCTCGCTCAGTCGTCATGGGTCCGCCAGTCCTCGGGCAGCAGATGGTCGAGCACGTCGTCGACGGTGACCACGCCCAGCAGGCTGCCGTCGGCGTCGACGACCGGCACCGACACCAGGTCGTAGGTGGCCAGGTGCCGGGTGATGGTGGTCAGGCGGTCGGTCGGCGCCAGTGGCTCGACCTCGGTGTCGAGGATGTCGCCGACCGGTGTGGCGGGGGGTTCGCGCAGCATCCGCTGCAGGTGCACCATGCCCAGGTAGGCCCCGGTGGGGGTCTCCAGGGGCTGGCGGCAGACGAACACCCCGATCGCCAAGGTGGGGGCCAGATCGGCCCGCCGCACCCGGGCCAGCGCCTCGGCGACCGTGGTCTCGGGCGGCAGGATGACCGGCTCGGTCGTCATCATGCCGCCGGCGGTGTCGGACTCGTACGCCAGCAACCGGCGCACATCCTCGGCCTCGCCCGGGTCCATCAACGCCAGCAGCGACTCGGCCTGCTCGTCGCTCAGCTCCCCGAGCAGGTCGGCCGCGTCGTCCGGCTGCATCGCCTCGAGCACCTCGACGGCGCGGTCGTCGCGCAGGCTGGCCAGGATCTCGACCTGGGTGGCCTCGGGCAGCTGCTCGAGCACGTCGGCCAGCCGTTCGACGTCCAGGGCGGCCGTGACCCGCACCCGGTCGTCGGCGGCCATGTCCATCACCGCCTCGGCAGCCTCGGCGGCGCGCAGGTCCTCCAGCGAGGCCAGCAGGTCCGAGGTCGCCCGGTCGGGGGCCGAGGGGATCAGGCCGTCCAGGGCGGAGTGGTCGACCAGCTCGGTCTCGCCGCGCCGGCGGGTCAGCCGGGCCAGGGCGGCGCCGCCGCGGCCGGGGGGCAGGTGGCGGACGTAGATCGTGCTCACCCGCCACTGTCGGGCGCGCGTCAGCGAGATCGCGACGTCCTGGACGACGACCGGCTCGCCGCTGCCGCGCAGCTGCACCCGGCGGCCGAGCAGCTGGTCGACCACCAGGGTCTCGGTGACCCGCTGCTCGAATCGGCGCAGGTTCACCAGGCCGGTGATGATCAGCTGGCCGGGCTGGATGCTGGTGACCCGGGTCATCGGCAGGAAGACCTGCCTGCGGCCGGGCACCTCGATCACCAGGCCCACGGCCCGGGGACTGTTGGTCGCCGCCGCACCGCTGACCACGACGACGTCCCGCACCAGCCCCACCTGGTCACCGAGCGGGTCGAACACGGCCATGCCGGCCAACCGGGCCACGAACACCCGGTGCGCGGTGGCGGTCTCGGCGTTCAGCGTGAGCGCCGGCGTCGCCCGCCCAGGTGCCACGGGCGGCGGGTCAGGGTGGTGCCGGGATTGCCCGCGGGCGGGGCGGCCGGGCCGGCGGTCTCCCGCGGGCCGGACCCGGCGGCGAACACGGTGAGCGGGTCCAGCCGGCTGACCAGGCAACCGGTGGCCCAGCGGGCGGTCTGGGTGTCCGCGTCGTCCACGCCGTTCAGGCGTGCGGCGGCCAGCGCGGTCACGGCGTCCTGCCAGGCGGGCGAGTGCGGGGTGAGCACGGTGGCGGTCGCGGCGAAGACCACCAGCAGGCTGCGGTCGTCCTTGCTCGGCACCTGCACCTCGACGTGGCCGGTCAGCATCGGCAGCATCTGCTCCCCGACGCCGTAGACCACGTGCACTGCGTCGTCGTGCCAGACGTGCCAGGCCGCCAGCGGGCGGGCGTCCTCGAGCGGACGCACCCAGATCACGCCGGACTTGGTGCAGGCCTCGGCGATCAGGGCGCGCTGGGCCGGGGTCAGGTCCGCGCGCTGCGGGACGACGGGGCGAGCGTCGGCGCGTCGCTCACCGAAGAATCCGACCAGCGTCTCGACCCTGCTCACCCTGGCAGCGTGCCACACCCGCGCCGCCACGTCAGCCGGCGCCACGTTGGCCGGCCCACGTCAGCCGGTCCCCCCTCGGTGGCACGGCGGCCGGGTCAGCCCCGGGCGGCGAAGGACACCTCGGACAGGGCCAGGTCGAGGTACTTGCTGCCCGGGTAGACCGACAGCACCTCGAAGCGCACGTTCGAGGTCTTGCCGAAGGCCCGGCTGAGGGTCTGCGGGGTGCGCTCGTCGGGCAGCTCCCAGGTCCACGACCCGGCATCGGTGGTGACCCGCAGGCTGCGTACCCGGCTGTTGAGGGCGAACAGGTCCGAGGTCTTGCCGTTGTTCTGCAGCGTCTTCTGGTACCCGTTCAGCACGGTCACCGCGGCGAGGTCGACCGGGTCGGCGAAGCGGTAGGTGAGCACCATGCCCGGACCCTTGCCGTCCGCTCGGCCGTCGCTGTTCCAGGCGGTCTCGGCCCGCCCGTCCAGGGTGTTCTGCGCGGTGTAGGTGACCCCGCCCTCGGCCTCCTGCGTGCTCGAGGCGGTGGCCGAGATCGACGCGGCCGGGATGGCCACCGGGGTGGCCGTCGGGGTGGCGGCGCTGTCACCGCGGTGGCCGAACAGCCCCGTCGCCACGGCACCGAGGATCAACAGCAGGACGCCGACCCCCACCCCGGCACCGATCAACACCAGGGGTGAGCGTTCGCCGGTGGGGGGTCGTGATCCGGCGGACCGGGTGACCGGGGGTGGCGGCGCGATGGGTGGCGCCTGCGGGATCGGGGGCGCCTGGGGGATCGGTGGCCCGTGCGGGGTCGGGGGCAGCTGGTGGACCGGTTGGGCTGCCGGTGGCATCGGCGGCGCGGGTGGTGGCGGCACCGGCGGTGGCGGGACGGCGGCCGTGGGGACCGCCGGGATGGACGAGACCATGGTGTCGCGAACCAGGCCGGCGATCAGGGCGGCGGCATCGGCACCGGCCGGCGGGGCGGTGATCAGGGTCGGGGGAGCGGCCACCGGTGGCGGTTGGTCGGTGGCGCGGGCCGGCGGGGTGGGCGACCGGAGCAGGCTCGGGGCGTCGTCCGCGTCGTCGAGGTCGGCCAGCGACAGCGGTGCCGTCGGCGCGTCGAGGACGGCGCCGCACGACGGGCACCGGGTGGCCGAGATGTGGGAGCGCTGGCCACAGCCGGTGCACATCGCCCAGACCGTGGTGTCCTCGGCCCCGGCACGGGACGGTGACTGGGCAGGATCGGACATGACACTCCTCGAGGCGGCCACCGAACTCACCTGGCGAGTCCCCCCGGACCTACTCGACCGTACCCGTGCGCCATCGGATCCTGCCAACGAACCAGCTCAGCTCCGCTCTCGCGGGTGAGGCCCGGTGACCTCGGCCACCCGGCGCGCTCAGATCTGGTAGTGGATGCCGCACTCGGTCTTGGAGCGGCCGGCCCACCGTCCGGACCTGGCGTCCTCGCCCTCGGCCACCGGCTGGGTGCACGGCCAGCAGCCGATCGAGGGGTAGCCCATCTGGAGCAGCGGATTGGAGATCACGTCCGGGTGCGCGTCCAGGTAGGCATCGAGGTCGGCGTCCGTCCAGGTGGCGATGGGGGCGAGCTTGAGCAGCGAACGCCGCGGATCCCATTGCACCGTGGGGGTCAGCGCCCGCGAGGGGGAGTCACTGCGCCGCAGCCCGGTCGCCCAGGCCCGGTACCCCGACAGCGCCTGGTTCAACGGCGCGACCTTGCGGACGGCGCAGCACGCGTCGGGATCGCTGCGATAGAGCCGGCCCCGCTCGGCCTCGTGGGCCACCACACTCTGCTGCGCCCGCACCGTGATCAGCCGCACCGGGTAGGTCGTGGCGACGGCGTCGGCGGTGCCCAGGGTCTCGCCGAAGTGATAGCCGGTGTCGACGAACAGCACGTGCACCCCGGGGACGGCGCGCGAGGCCAGGTGGGCCAGCGCGGTGTCACCCATGGCCGCGGTGACCGCCAGGTCACGGCCGAACGCCCGCCCGGCCCAGGCCAGGACGGTGAGCGGGTCGGCGCCCTCGAGCACCGAGTCGGCGTGCCGGGCGAACCCGACCGGGTCCTGAGCCAGGGCGGCGGCGACGTCGTCCGGGTCGGTGAGCAGTGACCCGACGCCCGCGCCGCGCCGGTTCGGGCCGGCCGGGGATGGGATCGGTGAGAGGGTCGGTGCCGGGGCCGGCGTTGCGAGGCCGGCGGCGTCCAGGGCGGTGGCGGTCATGGCGAGTCCTCCGTCGGGATGGTGCGGCGCAGGCCGTGGGGAGTGACGGCGAACAGTCGCAGACACGACCGGCAGTACCAGTCGCCCACGTGTTCGGCGTCGGTGGGACGCAGGTCGCTCTCGCCGCAGAACGGGCAGTGGTTCACCGCTGCGCGCGCCGCCGCCGACGCCGCGCCGGCACTCACTGCAGGTCCTCTTCGGCGGCTCGGGCCACCCAGGTGGCGAACGCCTCGCCGTCCGAGCGCTGCTCGAGCCAGTTCCGGACGACGCGCTCGACGTAGTCCGGCAGGTCGGCGGCGGTGGTCTTCAGGCCGCGCAGCTTGCGGCCGAACCCGCTGCCGCCGTGGGCATCTGCGCTCAGCCCCAACCCACCGCCGAGGTGGATCTGGAAGCCGTCGACCGTGGCGCCGTCCGGGTCTGCGGGGTTGGCCAGCTGGATGCCCTTGAGTCCGATGTCGGCCAATTGCGTTCTGGCGCAAGCGTTCGGGCAGCCGTTGACGTTGATCGAGAGCTGCGGTGCGTCCGGCGCGAACAGCTCGGGCACGTCGGAGAAGCGCTTCTCGAGCTGGCCGATCAGGTCGATCGCGGTCGCCTTGGTCTCGACGATCGCCAGCTTGCAGAACTCGATCCCGGTGCAGGCCATGGTGCCCCGGCGGAACGTCGAGGTGCGCACCTGCAGGCCGATGGCGTCCAGGTCGTCGACCAGGTCGGCCACCGCCTCGGCCGCGACGTCCAGCACGACGAGCTTCTGGTCGACGGTGAAGCGCACCCGATCGGATCCGGCCCGCTCGACGGCACCGGCCAGGGCGGTCAGGGTCGCCCCGGAGACCCGTCCCACGGTGGGAGCGGCGCCCACGATGAACCGGCCGCGACCCTGTGAGGTGACGCCGACGTGGTCGCGCCGTCCCCGCGGGGGCTCGGCGGGTGCCGGGCCGTCGATGAGCGGTCGGCCCAGGTAGGCCTCGCTCTCGAGCACCTCGCGGAACCGCGCCGCGCCCCAGTCGGCCATCAGGTACTTCAGTCGGGCGCGATTGCGCAGCCGGCGGTAGCCGTAGTCGCGGAAGATCCGGATCACGCCGTGCCAGACGTCCGGCACCTCATCCAGCGGCACCCAGGCGCCCAGGCGCTGGGCCAGCGCGGGGGAGGTCGACAGTCCGCCCCCCACCCAGACGTCGAAGCCCGGGCCGTGCTCGGGGTGCACCACGCCGACGAACGCGACGTCCTGGATCTCGTGCGCGACGTCCAGGTTCGGGTTGCCCGAGATCGCGGTCTTGAACTTGCGGGGCAGGTTCGCCAGGTCGGGGTCGCCGATGAACCGGCGCTTGATCTCGTCGATGGCGGGGGTGCCGTCGATGATCTCGTCGGCCGCGATGCCCGCCAGCGGTGAGCCCAGGACGACGCGCGGGGTGTCGCCGCAGGCCTCGGTGGAACTCAGTCCGACCGCCTCGAGTGCCTGCCAGATGGCGGGCACGTCCTCGATCCGGATCCAGTGGTACTGGATGTTCTGCCGGTCGGTGATGTCGGCGGTGCCCCGGGCGTAGCGCTGCGAGATGTCGGCGATGACCCGAAGCTGGGCCAGGTTCACCGCACCGCCGTCGATGCGCACCCGCAGCATGAAGTACTCGTCGTCCAGCTCGTGCGGCTCGAGGGTGGCGGTGCGGCCGCCGTCGATGCCGGGGCGGCGCTGCGTGTACAACCCCCACCAGCGCAGCCGGCCGCGTAGGTCGCTCGGCTCGATCGAGGCGAAGCCCTGGTGGGCGTAGATCTGCTCCACGCGCTCACGCACGTTGAGTCCGTTGTCGGCCGCCTTGAACTCCTCGTTGGCGTTCAGCGGCTCGGTGGAACCCAGTGCCCACTGGCCCTCGGGTCGGGCGGGGCGGGTGCGGGTGGTGCTCACGCAGAGTCCTCTCGGGATGGGTGACGGCGCGTCGAGTCGGGGTCACCGGGGCGCGACTGATCGCCGGGGGTGTTGCCGGACGACGCTGGGCGTGCCGGTGCGGTCAGGCGCGACAGGTGGCGCTGGCGGTGCGCAACAGGTCGACGTGGTGGCGGCGCACGAGGTGGACGCTGCCGCCGTCCGGTGAGCTGTGCTGCACGGGGTCCTCCATCGGCCCTGGCGGTAGCACCGTCCCCGTCGTCGGGGGGTTGCTGCGGCGTCGACGAGCCAGGTCTCTCGGCCGCTCTGGATGGGCTCTGGTGACGATACGTAGCGCTGGGTCGCGGGTCAACGCCGCTCCATCATGTGAGACGGCCGTCTCGACATCTGTCGCGTGATCCACGGGGTGTGACAACCGCGCCGAGGCGAGGGTCATTCCCGCGGGTGACTCCGTGGTATCGGCTGCGTTGGGTGCTCGCCGTCCGCCCCTACGCAACGCCCTCCATCCCATGATCACGTTGAAGATCACGTTGAAGGTTTCCGTCACTTGCGAAGATCACGTTGAGTGAAGTGTGTGCTGAGAACTGCACGAATCCCTCAACGTGATCTTCAACGTGATCATGGGCTGGGTCCCGGGGACGCCGACGCGCCCTCACCCACCGCGGCCCGGACGGCGGGCGCGACCTTCGTACCGAACAGCTCGATGGAGCGCATCACCGCGGCGTGGGGCATGACGCCGAGGGCGGTCTGCAGCGTGAACCGGGTCATGCCGAAGATCTCGTGCAGCCACACGATCTTGTCGGTCACCTCCTGGGGGCTGCCGACCAGCAGGTGACCTTGCGGACGGCGTCCGTGCTCGAACGCCTCCCGGGTGACCGGCGCGAAGCCGCGTTCGGCACCGATGCGGCTCATCGTCGTCCGGTAGGGCGGCCAGAACGCGTCGGCCGCGGCGGCCGAGGTGTCGGCGACCAGGCCGTGCATCCCCAGCCCGAGAGGCAGCGCGTCGTGCCCGGCGCGGCGGGCGGCCTCGCGGTGCAGTCCGGCCAGCGGGGCGAAGCGCTCCGGCTCGCCACCGATGATCGCGATCGTCATCGGCAGGCCGAGCGTGCCCGCCCGCAGCACCGACTGCGGCGTGCCGCCGACCGCGATCCAGATCGGCAGCCGGCGCTGCTGCGGCAGCGGCCAAACCCGTTGATTCAGCACCCCGCTGCGATGGCGACCCGACCAGCTGACCGCCGCCGGGTCGTGGTCCGAGCCGGCCGCGTCGCGCAGGGCCAGCAGCAGATCGAGTTTCTCGGCGAACAGTTCGTCGTAGTCCGACAGGTCGTAGCCGAACAGCGGGAACGACTCGATGAACGAGCCCCGGCCGGCCATGATCTCGGCCCGGCCGTCGGAGGCCAGGTCGAGGGTGGCGAACTGCTCCCACACCCGCACCGGGTCGTCGCTGGACAGCACGGTGACCGCGGTCGAGAGCCGGATCCGTCGAGTGCGGCCGGCTGCGGTCGCCAGCGCCACCACCGGGGCCGAGGCCAGGTAGTCGGCGCGGTGGTGCTCGCCGAGCCCGAAGACGTCGAGGCCGACCTGGTCGGCCAGGGTGATCTCCTCCAGCAGGTCGCGCATCCGCTGGGCGTGGGCCGCCCGGCCGCCGGTCGGGTCGACATCGGCGAAGGTGTAGAGCCCGAGTTCCATCACGGTTGCATCACCGTCACATCGTCGCGCACGGCCGGACCGGGGGCGTTACCGTCGCCCGATGAGTGAAGTGTCACGCGATCGCCCGGTCATGCCGGAGGGGTACGGGGTGCCCGAGACCGACGAGGGACTGATCGAGTGGTCCGCCGTCGAGGTGCGCCTGGTGGACGCCCCGCAGTACTGGATGTCCTCCACCCGCCCGGACGGCCGGCCCCACGTCGTACCGCGATGGGGCGTCTGGCTCGACCGGACGTTCTACTACGACGGGTCGCCGGCGACGGTGCACGCGCGCAACCTGGAGCAGAACGAGGGCTGCGTGCTGCACATCGGCGACGGCTGGGAGGCGGTGATCGTCGAGGGCGCCTCGCGGGCCAGTGAGCCGGTCACCGGTGACCTCGGGGTGCGGATCGCCGCCGAGCTCGGTCGCAAGTACGGCGAACGCGGGTA
Organism: Kineosporiaceae bacterium; assembly: GCA_046330955.1. Taxonomy (GTDB): domain Bacteria; phylum Actinomycetota; class Actinomycetes; order Actinomycetales; family Kineosporiaceae; genus JADJPO01. The sequence goes on from JAXLRT010000038.1 coordinate 8,824, forward strand.
CGCCCCGGCGGCCGATGCCTGGTCCGGGCCGGACGCCGGTGGGTTGCGCGTCCTCACCCCGCACAAGGTGATGGCCTGGTTCACCTTTCCCGGCGACGTCACCCGGTTCCACTTCTCGTGATCGCCTCGAGGGGTCACGAAAGCACCTTTCGGACGCCGGGAACGGTGCGTTCTCGACCACTCGATTGGATCATGATCGGGACGGCGCAGGTACCGTGGGATGATGAGCGCACAGCTGCCGTCGGACGTCGTGGGCGACATCGCGGGGTTGGAGGCGATCTACGGGACGTTCCCCGAGGGTGGCCGCACCAAGGAGACCCCGGTGATCACGCCGTTGCAGCGGCGGTGGATCGAGGCCTCGCCGTTCGTGTTGCTGGCCACCGCGGGCGAGGAGGGGCTGGACTGCTCGCCGCGCGGTGACCCGGCGCCCGCCGTCCACATCGTCGACGAGCGCACCCTGCACCTGCCCGACCGGCGCGGCAACAATCGGCTCGACACGTTGCGCAACATCGTCACCGACGGCCGGGTGGGGCTGCTGTTCCTGGTGCCCGGGTTGGGGACGACGGTGCGGGTCAACGGCACCGCCGTGCTGCGCACCGATCCCGAGCTGCTGGAGCGGTACGCCATGGCGCGCCTGGACGACCGCAAGCTGCCGCGGACGGTGATCGAGATCGCGGTGCAGACGGTCTACACCCAGTGCCCCAAGGCGCTGATCCGCTCGGACCTGTGGAACCCCGCACGGCACCGCACGGCCGACGAGTTGCCCACCGTCGGCGCGATCATGACCGAGATCACCCAGGGTGGATTCGACGGCGCCGCGTACGACGCGAACTACCCGCAGCGCCTCGCGGACACCATCTACTGACGGCGCCCCATGACCACGCCGTGCGGCTCACGGCTCGTCCGGTGCGGCTCACCCGCCCGGACGCCGCGCCGGCCAGTCGTGGGTGGTCAGCCGCGGCCTGCGGGTGGGACTGTGCCGGTCGAGCGCCTCGCGATAGCGCGCGGTGACCTCGTCGGGGTAGCGGTCGAAGGTGGCCAGCAGGTCGTCGCGCTCGGCCTGCGTGGTGTAGCTGGACAGCTCCCGGTCGAGCCGGCGCCGCTCGGCGCGGGCGGCCCGGCGCACCACGCGCTCCGCCCGCCAGATCAGCAGGGCCTCGGTGAAGGAGCGGGTCAGCGAACGGGTCGGTCTCACAAGCCACCTCCGCCGGGTGCGGCCCGCCCCCCAGGCGGAACCTTCCGGTTGATCCTTCAGACTACGTCCGATCCGGGACGATGGCATCGGGCGATGTGCGCTGGTCCGGATCGGTGTCGAGGCAGGACGCCAGTCGATCCGCGAGGTAGCGCACCTCGGCCTCGTTCGCCGTGAGTTCGAGGGCTCGCCGGTAGGCCAGGGCAGCCTCGTCGGGCCGGCCCAACCGGCGCAACAGGTCGGCCCGCGCCGCGTGCAGGTAGCGGTAGTCGGCCAGGTCGCCGCGGGCCGCGATCGTCTCGACGGCCGCCAGCCCGGCCTGCGGTCCGTCGAGCATCGAGGTCGCCACGGCGGCGTTCAGCGCGACCACGTCACTGGGCTCGACCACGAGCAACTGCTCGTAGAGCCGCCGGATGCCCGCCCAGTCGGTGTGCGCCCAGTCGGCGGCCGTGGCGTGCAGTCCGGCGATCGCGGCCTCGAGCTGGTAGGCGCCGACGTGCCCCAAGGCCAGCGCCCGCGAGAGCACCGCCTGACCCTGCCCGATCAGGGCGCGGTTCCAGCGGGAGCGGTCCTGGTGTTCGAGCAGCACCAGCCGGCCCGAGGCATCGAGGCGGGTGTCGCGCCGGGCATCGGTGAACAGCATGAGGGCCTGCAGTCCGAGCGCCTCGGCGAGTGCGACGGTGCGTTCGTGATCGCCCTGCGTCCCGAGGGAGGCCGGTAGCTGGGCGAGCAGCTCGGCCAGCAGTCCGGCCAGCCAACGGGCCTCGTCACACAGGTCACCGCGGACCAGCGTCGGCCCGGCGGTGGCGGTGTGGCCCTCGGTGAAGATCAGGTAGATCACGCGCAGCACCTCGGCGCAGCGGCCGGGCAGCTGCTCGCGCGCCGGGACGACGAACGGGACGCCCGCCGTCCGGATCTTCGCCTTGGCCCGCACCAGACGTTTGGCCAGGGTGGGCATCGGCACCAGGAAGCTGGCCGCGATCTGGCCGGTGGACAGGCCACACACCTCGCGCAGCGTCAGGGCCATGCGCGAGGCCGGGTCGAGCGCGGGGTGGCAGCAGCCGAAGATCAGGGCGAGTTGGTCGTCGACCAACTCCTCGGCGGGCCGGGGCGGGGCCTGGGCGAGCTCGGCCAGCGCGGGCAGTCGCTCGGCGAAGCGCCGGTCGTGGCGGATCCGGTCGATCGCCCGGCGACGCGCGGTGGTGAGCAGCCAGGCTCCCGGACGATTCGGTGTCGTGGTCGGCCCCCACCGGGCGGCGGCCTCGACGAAGGCGTCCTGCGCGGCGTCCTCGGCCAGGTCCAGGTCGCCCAGGTCGCGCCGCAGCGTGGCCACCAGCAGCGGCCACTCCTCGGCGAAGACCTGGGCGACCCGGGAGGCGATCACGCGGGGCGGCCCTCAGGCATCGGCCGGGGCGCCGAGCTCGCTCATGTCGACCACCGGGCGCACCTCGACCGAGCCATAGCGGGCGATCGGTGCCTTGGCGCCCCAGGCCAGCGCGGCGTCCAGGTCGGGGACGTCGACGATGTAGTAGCCGCCGAGCACCTCCTTGGTCTCGGCGAACGGGCCGTCGGTGGTCACAGTGCTGCCGCCGTGCATCGTGATCGTGGTCGCCGAGGTCACCGGGTGCAGCGGGTCGCCGGCCACCATCACGCCGGCATCGACCATGGCCTGGGAGTAGGCGAACCACTCCTGCATCTCGGCGGCGGCCTCGGGGCTGCCCTCGGCGGGGCCGGCGTCCGGGGCGGAGTAGAGCAGGAACATGTAGCGCATGGATCCTCCTGGGTGTGTGAGCGCGCCGGTGCGACGCTCGGTACCTGCACGACGTCCAGCATCCCCGGTTTTGGACACCCCACCGGAACCTTTCTCGTGGCAATCGGCGGATCCGGGTACCGACTGCCTCGGTGATCACGCCGGAGGGGCTGACCAACCCCAGTGCGTGGGCGCGAACCGCCCTCTCTCGGTGATCAGGTGGGCGGAGCGGTGGGATCGCGGCGCGTCCGTGGGGTGGTGATGTAGCGACGGGTGGACGGCCAGAGCAGGCAGGCGATCCCAGCGATCTCGAGCGATGCCCGCTGCGGCCGTAACCCCGCCTCGTCCAGGCTCTCCCAGACGCGATAGCCGCCCAGTGCGGCCAGGACGAGCAGCGAGATCGCCCACCATCCTCGATCCGCACTGGCCCTCAGCCTGTGAGCCGTCATCATCACGGCTGCCCCGACCAGACCCACGAGCACGGTGAGCCCGAACTCGGTGGCGGAGGAGTCGACGACCGCCACCACGAGTCCGATGACCGCGAACGCTGCGATCACGAAGCCCTCGATGTTGAGGATCACGACCGCCCCCTCGAACCCTCGGGGCGTGGACCCGCGGCGAGGGATGCGCGGTGAGCGCAGGCCCGTCATCGGACGATCATCGCGTGCCGCCCCACATCGCACACCCCTCGAAACCTGCTCATGCTCCGTAGCCGCCGCTCGACGTCCATGTGACAACGTTTTCAAGGCGCCTACCACGGAGCATGAGCTGTCGGCTGCGGAGCATGAGCGGGTTGGGTGGTGGGGTTCACACGCCGGAGCGGGGCCAGAGTCGGCTGAGCTGGCGATACTCGATGCACCTGCGCCGCGACGCACCTGCACTTTCCACGAAGGGGTGGACACCACCATGGGACGTCTTCAGCACACCGAGGGGCTGACCGCCGACCAGCGCGAGATGTTGAAGCTGGTCAAGGAGTTCGTGGACGAACAGATCATCCCGGTGGCCACCGAGCTGGAGCACAAGGACGAGTACCCCAGCGAGATCGTCGAGGGCATGAAGGAGATGGGGGTCTTCGGCCTGATGATCCCCGAGGAGTACGGCGGCCTCGGCGAGTCGCTGCTGACCTACGCCCTGGTCGTGGAGGAGATCGCCCGCGGCTGGATGAGCGTGTCGGGCATCATCAACACCCACTTCATCGTGGCCTACATGCTGATCCAGCACGGCACGCCGGAGCAGAAGGCGCACTACCTGCCGAAGATGGCCACCGGTGAGATCCGCGGCGGGTTCTCGATGAGCGAGCCGCACTGCGGATCCGACGTGTCCTCGATCCGGACCAAGTCCACCCCGGACGGCGACGGCAACTGGACCATCAACGGCCAGAAGATGTGGCTGACCAACGGTGGCTCCTGCAACCTCGTCGCGGTGCTGACCAAGACCGACCTCGGCGCGAACTCGGTCTACAAGAACATGACCACCTTCCTGGTCGACAAGACCTCCGGCTTCGGCGAGACCGCACCCGGCCTGACGGTGCCCGGCAAGATCGAGAAGATGGGCTACAAGGGCGTCGACACCACCGAGCTGGTCTTCGACGGCTACCGCACCACCGACGCGCAGATCCTCGGCGGCGTCCCGGGCAAGGGCTTTTACCAGATGATGGACGGCGTCGAGGTCGGCCGCGTGAACGTCGCCGCCCGCGCGTGCGGCCTGGCGATGCGGGCCTTCGAGCTCGGCATCACCTACGCCCAGCAGCGCGAGACCTTCGGCAAGAAGATCGCCGAGCACCAGGCGGTGCAGTTCCGCCTCGCCGAGATGGCGACCAAGGTCGAGGCCGCTCACCAGATGATGATCATGGCGGCCCGCAAGAAGGACGCCGGCGAGCGCAACGACCTCGAGGCCGGCATGGCCAAGTACCTGGCCAGTGAGTACTGCCGGGACGTCGTCGAGGACGCCTTCCGGATCCACGGCGGCTACGGCTACTCCAAGGAGTACGAGATCGAGCGGCTCTACCGCGAGGCGCCGATGCTGCTGATCGGTGAGGGCACCGCCGACATCCAGCGCATGATCATCGGACGGCGGTTGCTGGAGGATTACGCGCTCGAGGGCTGAGCGTCAGCGAGCGCTGAGCCTCGGCGCGCGGGCCGAAGTCTCAGCGATTGCGGGTGTGCCGCCCGCGGGCCGGTCCGGCCCCGGGCGGCAGGGGCAGGCTGCCGTAGGTGGCGTGCCGCGGGCGGATCGGGCGGCCCGCCCCGTCGAGCACCGGCAGGGCGGCGGTGTCGGGGGCGCTCGGCGTCCCGGGGGTCTCGTGGGCGTCGTTCATCAGCGACTCGGCGGCCAGCGCCTCGGGGGGTAGCCGCAGGATGGCGCGCAGCGTCAGGAACCACAGTGGGATCAGCAGGGCTTGGTTGGCCGCCAACCCCCAGGCGGCGCCCACCACCCCGCCGACCACGGCCCCGCCCAGCATCAGGCTGAGTACGAGGGGCGCCTCGATCGTCATCAGCCGGAAGGTGCGCCGGGCCATGCCCATCGCGTAGATGGTCACCGCCGGGCCGAGGCAGGCCCGGGCCGCGGCCGAGCCGAGGGCGATGGGCAGCAGCACCGTGCTCGGGCCGTCCCAGTTGGCCCGGAAGATCAGCCGGCCCACGCTGTCGGGCATGAGCCACAGCGCGGCGGTGTAGGCGAGGGCGACGGCCACCATGGCCAGGCTCGCCCCCGTGGCGATCTTCCAGCGGGTGCGCACGCTCAGCCACGACCGGCGGGCGAGTTCGGGCAGGGTGAAGGTGAACATCGCCGAGCTCAGCGTCTCGAGCGGGCCGACCAGCACCTGGGCGCCACGAATCGCGCTCACCGCGCCCTCGCCGACCATCGCCCCGACGATCAGGAAGCCGCCGGTGAACGCCCCGGAGGTGAGCAGGTTCTCGGCCAGGAAGAAGCGCGACAGGTTCCACGACCGCCGGATCCAGGCGGGGGCCGCCCGCGGGTCGGGGACGACGCGCAGCTGGGTCAGCGCGAGCAGCACGCAGATGGCCGCGCCGCCACCCCAGGCGAGCACCAGGTAGCCGACATCGGCCTGCCCGAAGTGGATCAGGGCCGCGATGGCGCTGAACTGGATGATCGCCCACAGGCCGTCGTTGAGTGCGGCCTGCCTGGCCTGGGACTGGGCGAAGAAGGCATGGCGGCAGGAGTCCTGCATGATCAGGGCGGGCAGCACCACGGCGAGCGCCAGCAAGGACTGGTGCAGCGGGCCGTCCACCAGCAGGCCGACCACCGCGACCACCGCCGAGGCCGCCAGGGTGAGCGCCACGATGAAGCCGAAGGCCTGGCGCAGGGCGTCGCGCCACGGCGCCCCCTCGCTGTCACTGAACCGGACGCTGAGCACCTGACCCACCAGCGCCCGCCCGATGCCGATCATCAGCGTGAACACGTAGAAGGCGTTGGTGAAGGCGTCGAGGCGACCCTTGCTGACCGACCGGGCCAGCACCACGAACAGCAGCGTGTTGGTGCCGGCGGTGATCACCTGGTCGGCGAGGTTCCAGCTGGCCTTGCGGGCGAGCTTGGCCACCCGTGAACCGGACGGCGCCGGCTCGCCGCCGTCCATCGCCTCGCCCGCGGGCACGGAGGGCGCCGGCTCGCTCAGGTAGGGCAGCTCGATCCGGCCGGTCGCCGGGGGTCGTCCGTCCGGGCCGACCTCGATCGGGCCGTGCCCGCTCGGCGTCGCCCGGTGGAGAGTCACGCGGCAAGTCTCTCAGGCCGACATGTGAAGTCTCAGGCCGGTCTCAGGATGGGCGGTGCGGGCAGCGGTAGGCCAGGATGGAGTCATGTCGAACTTGGGACCGATGGGCCGTCAGCGTCAGCTGGGGCTGCCCACGCCGCCGCGGGGCGAGCCGATCGCCCGGTACGGCACCTACCTCGAGGCGCAGCGGGCGGTCGACTTCCTCTCGGACAACCACTTCCCGGTGCAGTTCGTGACCATCGTCGGCAGCGGGCTGCGCATGGTCGAGCGGGTGACCGGGCGGCTGACCTACGGACGGGTCGCCGTCGCGGGCGCGGCGTCCGGGGCCTGGTTCGGGTTGTTCGTCGGGCTGCTGCTGACGTTGTTCGGTTCGGACTACCCCGGCGGATTCGTGGTGGCCTCGATGCTCATCGGTGGCGCCTTCGGCATGCTCTTCGGGGTGATCTCCTACGCGCTGACCGGCGGTCGGCGCGACTTCACCTCGACCAGTCAGATCGTGGCCAGCGAGTACGAGGTGCTCTGCATGCCGGAGCACTCACGCGCGGCCACCGAGTTGCTCTACAAGTTGCCCGGTGGTCCCGGACTGAACCCCGGTTCCGGCAACGCGTTCACCCAGCAGAACCCCGTGGGTCAGCAGTACCCGGCCGGCCCGCCGATGGGGCAGCCTGGCTGGCCCTCGCCGGGGCCGTTCGGCCCGCCACCGACCGGCACGCCGTCCCCGGGGCCGGGGCCCGGCGAGCCCGGCGGCCCGCCGCACCCCGCCGGCTGGACGCCGTCCGCCCCTCCGCCGGGCACCGCCGAGCCGGGCGCGCCGGCCCCGTCCGCCGACCCCGAGTCTCCCCCCGCAGGCCTGACCTACGGCGAGGTCATGGAGCAACGCCGCCGCGAGGCCCGGGAGAAGGCCGACCGCGAGCTGCGCGAGGCCCGCGACTCCTCCTCATGATCACTGTCTAGCAGGGTCTTTCCCCCTCCACCGGGGGGAGAAGTCATGCACGGCGGTGATCACGAGACATCAGGGCTTTTCTGAGCTGGGCGATCACCTCGGCGGGGCGTTCGGTGAGGTCCCACCAGGTGAAGCGCAACACCCGGTAGCCGGCGTTGACCAGTCGGTTCTGCCGTCGACGGTCGTGGACGAACGCGTGGGGATCGCTGTGGGCACGTCGGCCGTCGATCTCCACGATCACCCTGGCTCGCGCGAACAGGACGTCCACCACGCCGATCACGCCGTCGGCATCGCTGACCTCGACGCCGGCCGTCCAGCCACCGATCCGTTCCCGCCGCATCAGCTCGTGGAACAGGGCCTCGGCGCCGCTGACCGCCCCGCCGCGGGTGTACCTGAGCAGGCGCAGCAGCTGTGGAGTGCCGTGGCATCCGAGTCGTTGTCGCGCCGCCAGGAAGAGCTCGTCCCGGCGCACGATGTGGCGCGTGGTGACCCAGGCGTACAGATCGAGGGCATCGGGCCAGGGGAATCGGCCGAGGCAGTCCACCGCGGTCCGCAGGGCCGACGTCACCAGTAGCGGTTCGATCAGCAGGATGTCGTCCGGCTCCAGCGAGGCGACACGGACGCGGATCCGTCGTCCGCTGGCTCGACCGCGACCGGTGTAGACGTCGACCGATTCGTCATGAGGTACCGGGAATCCGTGGATCGCGGCGGCGACGTGACCGCCGATCACCACGTCGGGCCAGGTGAGGTGAGCCGCCCAGGCCAGGCGCCAGGGTGGCTCGGGGCCTTCGGGCGGGGGATGGTGGCTGAACCCTCGCCCCGCGACCCGCCGCCAGCGGCCGGTGTCGATCCGGCGCTGCACCTGTCGCGCCGTCCAGCCCCCGGCCCGTGCCTGAGCGGCGGTGAACACCTGACCCTGCTGATCGGCGATCTCGGGATACTCCGCGGTGGCACGGCCGGTGCGTTGCCGGGCAGCGCCGGCCGAACCGGCAGTCGGGTCAGGCGACGAGGCGGTCGGGGCGGGGGATGGGTTCAGCAGGTCCACGACGGTGAGCCTGTCCGCCGGACGCCGCCGGCGCCGCGCCGTCCATCGAACCTGTGGACGACGGGACGACACCTGCTGCCTGTGCCCGCAACGACGCGCTGATCGCGAGCCGTGTGATCACCGTGTTGCAGGGGAATTCCCCCCGTGGAAGGGGGAGAACCCCTGCGAAAAGGTGATCATGTGCCTCAGAGCCAACCGTTGCGGCGGAAGCCTCGGAACAGGGTGCCGCATACCAGGAGCATCAGCACGGTGACGCCTGGGTAGCCCCACGGACTGTTCAGGAACGGCATGTGGGTGAAGTTCATCCCATACACCCCGGCGATCATGGTGGGCACCGCGGCGATCGCGACCCAGGCCGAGATCTTGCGCATGTCCTCGTTCTCGCTGACGGTCAACCGCGCGAGGCCGGCCTGCAGGATCGAGCCGAGCAGTTCGTCGTAGCTCTGCACCTGCTCGCGCACCCGGATCAGGTGGTCCTCGACGTCGCGGAAGTACTCGCGGATGTCGGGGTGCACCAGGCCCTGGGCGCGGTGGGCCAGCTCGTGCAGCGGCCCGGCGAGCGGGCTGACGGTGCGCTTCATCTCGATGATGTCGCGCTTGAGCTGGTAGATGCGCTCGACGTCGGTGATGCGGCGCTGGGTGAAGACGGAGGTCTCGATCTCCTCGATGTCCTCGTTGACCTGGTCGACCACGGCCAGGTAGTCGTCGACGACCTTGTCGCAGACGGCGTGCAGCACGGCCGACGGCCCCAGGCCGAGCTGCTCGGGGTCCTGCTCGAGCCGGCGCCGCAACCCGCGCATCGAGGCGTGGCGGCCGTGGCGAACCGTCACGGCGTAGTACTCACCGAGGAACACCATGAGGGTGCCGGTCTCGACGATGTCGCCGCCGTCCAGCCCCTCACCGATGCGGTCGTCGCGGTCGATGTAGGCCAGCGAGCGCAGCGCGAGGAAGAGCATGTCGTCGTAGCGCTCGATCTTGGGCCGCTGCCGGTTGTTGGAGGCGTCCTCCAGGGCCAGTTCGTGCAGGTCGAAGACCTCACCGAGTTGGTTCAGCTGGTTGGTGGTGGGCTCGTGCAGTCCCAGCCAGATGAAGCCCTCGCCCGAGCGCGCGATGGCGCAGGCGGCGTCGAAGTCCTGGTGTTCCTGGCGGACACCCTCGATGTAGAGCGCCCAGTCGACCGCGGCGTCGAGCAGCAGCCGGTTGGACTCGGGCGGCGAGGCGGCGGCCGTCATCGCGGGACGCCGTCCATTGACGGCCTTGGCGGCGACGAGAGGGCGCAGCGGGATGGTCCGCGCAGCCAGGGGCAGCGTGCGTGCGAGAGGGCGGGACGGGCGGGCCATGGTGGGTCACCTCCGGGGAAGCAGCCCGGCGACGCACCACGGAAGACGTCAGAAGGTGACAGCCGTGGGAGGGGTGCCGGGCTCGGCAGTGGGGGTCGAGGGTGCGGCCAGGTGGCTGGCCTCGGGACTATCACCAGATGGCATGACCCACTCACCTCCTCGGGCTGGCACCGAAGATGTCGCCGTTGATTGACGGCGCAACAGAGTGAAGGTTAACCCGTGGTGACGGGTGAATGTGCACTCCGATCCAACGAATCCACCGTGAGGACGACCAGGGCGGCGGTCCAGGCGAGGGGGGCAACGGCCGCCGGAGAGCCGTCGGCGAGCACTTTCTCGGGTAGCGAACCCCCCGCGGTACGGTGCGCATCGAGCCAGGCGAGCCACTGTTGGGCGGTGCGAATCTGGGACGTCGACGCGGCCGTCAGCGCGAACAGCGCGGTCTCCGGCGTCCAGGACACACCGTCCTGTCGCCAACTCGATCCAGGCGCCAAACCCCCTGCTGGACGGCGCATCTGGCGTTGCGCCGCCCGCCACGCGGCGGTGAGTGCGGGGGGTGGGACGGCGTCCCGGAACGGCGGCATGAGAAAGGTGAGGGCGGCGTCGTGCGCCGAGCCGCGCACCTCGCGGGGGTAGCCCCGGGGCCCGAAAATCCGGGTGATTTTACGGTCCAGGGCCCGTGCCGTCCCGGCTGCAGATGTGGCCAGCGTCTCGTCGCCCACGTTCGGCAGCAGCTGCGCGGCGGCCTCCAGACCCACGAGGGTCGGGGCGGCGATCCCCAGCGTGGCGCGTCGGGAGCGAATCTCCCAGTAGTCCAGGCCGGGCGCGGGCAGGCCGTTGCCGGCGTCGACCAGGTCGAGGCAGGCACGCGTCGACCGGATCAACAGCGGGCGCAACCGGGTCAGCAGGTCGTGCCGGGCGGTGGTGTCCTCGAGCGAGTTCGCCAGCACGGCCAGGCTCCACAGCGTCCACCCCGGGCCGTCCGGTTCCTCACCGCGCTGGTCGGGCACGCCGCCGGAGCCGTCGGGCAGGTAGCGCGCCTGCAGATGGCCCGACTCGGGTTGCACCCGCTGCAGGAAGGTCAGTACGGCCTCGGCGTCCGCGGGGTGACCGGAGCGGGCATACGCCGCGGCGACGAACGCGGCGTCCCGTGGCCAGACGTAGCGCCAGCGCTCGGCCCAGCCCGCCACCGCGGCAGCCTCACGTGCCTCGTTCTCGGTGGAGTTGCCCGAATCGTTGGACTCGCTCGAATCGTTCGGCTCGATCGGCAGCGTCAGCACGTGCAGGTCGAGCAGGGCGTCGTGCACCATCGGCTCCCACCGGGTGCCGGCCCCCGGCACACGGCCGGAGTCCAGCCAGTCGCGCTGCGCTTCGGCCGCCCGCTCGTCGAGGGCACGCGTACCCGGCACCAGCCGCCGGAGCCCGGCCTCGGCCAGCGCCACACGGTCCCCGTGCTGGTCGACCCCGACCACCGCGGCGTGCAGGGGGGAGCGGGTCGAGGTCGTCTCGGCGAGAGTGGTGTGGTTGACCAGGCTGAGCCCGGCCACCACGAGCACCGCGGCCAGCGCGCTGACCCCGTCGCGGGTGCGGCTGCCCATGGTCGCGGACCGTAGCAGCAGCACGCGCCTGAACAGCGCGCGGAACCCGCCGTGACGCACCGGAGCCGCCGTAGAGTCGCCGCCATGCAGCGTCGCCAATTCCTGCTCACCGGTGCCGTGGCCACCTCGACCGCGGCGCTGGCCGGTGTCGGCTCCTCGCTGGTCACCCGGGCCCGCACCCAGGACGCGGACGCCGCGGCGCTGGCCTCGTCGATGTCCCAACAGGCGGTCCGCGGCGATCTGCGGGTGTGGTGGTCGGCGCCGGTCACGACGCCGCGACTGGCCCTGACCTTCGACGACGGGCCGACCGAGCAGTTCACCGCCCGCACGCTCGACCTGTTGCGCAGCAGCGGGGTGAAGGCGACGTTCTTCGTGATCGGTGAGCTGGTGAACCGTCACCCCGACCTGGTGCGCCGGGCGCGCGACGAGGGGCACGAACTGGCCAACCACAGCTTCGACCACCTGTCCGCGGTGCGGATCAGCGCCGATGCGGTGCGCGACTCGATGGCCCGTGGCGCCGACGCCGTCGAGGCGGCGACCGGACGGCGTCCCCGGTGGTACCGCCCGCCCCGGGGCGAGGTGACCTCGGCGACGTTGCTCGCCGCCCGAGCCGTCGAGCAGGACCTCGCGTTGTGGTCGGTGGTGCGCAACGGCGAGGACGGCGGCGGCCCGGACGACGACACCGACGGCGTGCGGCGACACCTGCGCGGCGCCGTCCACCCGGGGGCGGTGGTGGACCTGCACGACGGCATCGGACGCTCGGCCTGGGTGGGGTTGCCCAGCGGCAGCCTGATCACCCGCCGGCGTGCCGAACTCGACGCCCTGCCCGACGTGCTCACCGCCTGGAAGAGCGCCGGCTACACCTTCGAGACGCTGTCCGAGCTGATCCCCACGACCTGACGCCCGCTGCTGCCGCGCGGGCTCGAGCCGTCAGCGCCCGAGCAGCCCCGCCATCCAGGCCTCGATCTCGGGCACCGTGCGCGGCAGCATCGCGGTCAGGTTCTCGCAGCCGTCCGCCGTGACCAGGACGTCGTCCTCGATCCGGATCCCGATGCCGCGCAACTCCTCCGGGGCCATCAGGTCGTCGGCGTTGAAGTACAGCCCGGGCTCGATGGTGAAGACCATGCCCGGCTCGAGGATGCCGTCCATGTACATCTCCTGCCGGGCCTGCGCGCAGTCGTGGACGTCGATGCCCAGGTGGTGGCTCACCCCGTGCACGATCCAGCGGCGGTGGAACTGGCCCTCGGGGTCGAGCGACTCCTCGGCGGTGCCGGGCAGCAGCCCCCACTCGGCCAGCCGGCGGGCGATCACGGTCTGCGCGGCCACGTTCAGGTCGCGGAACCGGGTGCCGGGCCGGGCCACCGCGAACGCGGCGTCGGCGGCCTCGAGCACCACCTCGTAGACCCGGCGCTGCGCCTCGCTGAAGGTGCCGGTCACCGGCAGGGTGCGGGTGACGTCGGCGGTGTAGAGGCTGTCGAGCTCGACCCCGGCGTCGATCAGCACCAGGTCGCCCTCGCGCACCGGCCCGTCGTTGCGGATCCAGTGCAGCGTGCAGGCGTGCGGCCCACTCGCGGCGATGGTGTCGTAGCCGGTGCCGTTGCCCTCGATACGGGCGCGGGTGGCGAACACCCCCTCGATCACCCGCTCGCCGCGTGTGGTGGCCACGGCCTGCGGCAGGGCGCGGACGACGTCCTCGAACGAGCGGGCGCTGGCCGCCACCGCCTCACGCATCTGCTCGATCTCGTAGGCGTCCTTGACCAGGCGCAGCTCGCTGACCACCCGCGCCAGCTCGGCGTCCGCGCCGGTCACGGCCTCGCGCCGCTCGTCGGACGCCGTGTGGCCGGCCTCGCGGGCGCCGTCCAGGTGGCTGGTGATCGCCGCATCGGCGTCCCGGACGACGCGCACGCTCACGCCGTCCTCGCCGGCGTCCTTGGCGAGGGCATCGAGCACCTCGTCGAGGTGGCGGGTGCTGATCTCGGTGAGGGCGGTGATCTCCTCCAGGCTGGGGCGCACGCCGACCCACAGCTCGCCGTAGCGGGCGTCGGAGTAGAACTCGGTGGTGTCGCGCTCGGCCCGGGGCCGGAAGAACAGCACCGCCTCGTGGGTGTCGCCGCCCTCGGCGCCGGGCTCGATCGGCTCGAGCACCAGCACGGCGTCCGGTTCCTGATCGGTGCCCAGCCCGGTCAGGTGCGAGAACGCCGAGTGCGGCCGGAACCGATAGTCGGTGTCGTTGCTGCGGGGTTTCAGACCGCCCGCGGGGAAGACCAGCCGCTCGCCGGGGAACATCGCGCCGACGCGCCGACGCCGGTCGGCCGCGAACGGGGCGGAGGGCAACCGGTCGGGCAGGGCGGTGGGGCGTGGCCGCCAGTCGCGGGCGATGAAGGCCCGGAAGGCGGGCGAGCGCGGGGTGTCGCGCGGGTGTTTGCCGTCGCCGAGCGAGCTCGTGGGGTCGCTGGCGGGGGTGGGCGAGTCGGCGTCCATGGCACCCATGGTGGCATCCCCGGAGGGCATCGGCCGGGCACGTAGGGTGAGTCGGTAGGTCGGGGTGGTCCCCGGCGGGAGGAAGGCGAGAGCGGTGCAGCGGATCGTCGTGATCGGCGGCGGCATGAGCGGTCTGGCGACCGCCTACTACCTCACCCGCGGCGAGCACCCCCCGCAGGTCACCGTGCTGGACGCCGCGGCGCGGGTCGGCGGCAAGATCACCTCGGCCGAGGTGGCCGGGTACCGGGTCGACACCGGACCGGAGGCCCTGCTGGTGCGCATCCCGGCCGTCAACGCCCTGGTGACCGAGTTGGGGCTCGACCCGCTGCGCCGCGCTCCGCAGTCGACCGGGGCGTTCATCTGGGCGCGGGGCGCGTTGCGCCGGTTGCCGCAGAGCTCGATCTTCGGGGTGCCGAACCGGCTGCGGCCGTTGTTGCGCTCGGGACTGGTCTCGCCGTGGGGTTTCCTGCGGGCCGGGGCCGATCTGGTGCTGCCCGCGACCGCGCGCGACGTCCACGACCCGAGCATCGCGCAGCTGCTGCGGCCGCGGTTCGGGCGGCAGCTGTTCGCCCACATGATCGAGCCGCTGCTGGGCGGGGTGCACGCCGGGGACGCCGCGCGGCTGTCGGCCCGCAGCGCCGTCCCCGAGGTGGCCACCGCGGTGGCCGGCCGGCGCAGCGTGTTCCTGGCGATGCGCGGCCAGGAGCCTCGCACCGGCGGGGGACCGGCCCTGATCAGTTTCGAGGGTGGGCTGGGCACGCTGGTGTCCGCGGTGCGCGAGGCCGTCGAGGCGGTGCCGACCGCGCGGATCGTCACCGGCAGCGCTGTCGACGACGTGCGCGCCGCGCCTGCCGGGGGATATGTCGTCCGGACGGCCGGCGGTGCGACGTACGAGGCGGACGACGTGGTGCTCGCCGTGCCGGCGCCGGTGGCCGCCGAACTGCTGGCGCAGGTGGCACCCGTGGCCGCCGATACCGCGGCCGAGGTGGCGCACATCGGAGTCGCGACGGTGATGTTGGCCTACGACCCGGTGGCGATCACCCGGCCGCTGGACGGCACCGGCTTCCTGGTGCCGCCCGCCGACGGACACCTGCTGGTCGGGTGCACCTGGGTGACGGCCAAGTGGCCGCACCTGACCTCGACGCAGCCGCCGCCGGCGGTGCTGATCCGGTGCATGGTCGGGCGGGACGGCGACCAGCGCTGGGCAGCGATGGACGACGCCGAGCTGGTGCGCGCCGTCCGGGCCGGGCTCGCCACGGCGATGGGCGTGGTCGATCCGCCGCTGACCAGCCACGTGCAGCGCTGGCCGGATGCGATGCCGCAGTACACCGTGGGCCACGCCGATCGGGTCGCGGCGATCGACGGCGCACTCGATGCGGTGCCAGGGGTTTTCGTCACCGGCGCGAGCCTGCGAGGGGTCGGGCTGGCCTCGTGCATCGCCGCGGCGTCCCGGCTGGCGACCACCGTGCTGAACCGTCGCGCCGCCTCGACGGCGGGCTCGGGAGCGGTCTCGCACTGAGGGCGGTGGCCGCGAACGGAACGTAACCGCTCCGGGGTCCGGCTCGTAGGGCTGGTGAGAGTGCGCACCGCGCACCGCATCGTCGCCCAGCCCTGGAGGATCCCCCGATGAGGCGTCCCCGTTCTCGCCACGCCCTGCCACCGCGCGAGGCCGTGCGCTCGCACGCCGTCCAGCCCGACCAGGCACCTCGTCGTGGAAGGAGGTCAGCGGGGGAGGGCGACGGTGTAGTCGAGGTCGAGGACGACGTCCGGGTGGTAGCGGCCGTCGACCTTGTAGGGGAAGTCGGAGGCCGGGTGGTCCTTGGTGGCCACCGTCCGCAGCCGCAACGCCCCCACCCCGGCGGTGGGCAGTTCGATCTTGTCGAGCACCTCGCTGTAGGCGTAGATCGTGTTGCCCGCGAAGGTGGGGTTGGCGTGCGAGCCGCCGTTGATGGCCAGCACCTTGAACGCGTTGCCCAGGCCGTTGAACGACAGGCAGCGCGCCAGACTGATGATGTGCCCGCCGTAGATCAGCCGCCGGCCGAACCGGTTGGAGTTGGCGGCGAACTGGTCGAAGTGCACCTTGGCGGTGTTCTGATAGAGCCGGGTGGCGAGCTGGTGCTCGGCCTCCTCGATGGTCATGCCGTCGACGTGGTCGATCTGCTCGCCCACCTGGTAGTCGTTCCAGCCGAACGCCGACCCGGCCAGCACCCGGTCGTAGCCCTCGAGCGACAGCTCCGGCAGCGCCAGCGCCTCGACCGGCACCGCATCGGGCAACGACGGCACGACGGCCTCGGGGGCCGGCACGGCGGCGTCCGACTTGTTGACCATCACCCAGCGGGTGTAGTCGAGCACCATCTCGCCGCGCTGGTTCACCCCGACCGA
>JAXLRT010000039.1:0-24726 GCA_046330955.1 Kineosporiaceae bacterium
TTCCGGTGGCGTGGTGCCCTCGCCGGCGCCGGCGCTGGTGGTGGCCCTGCCGGTGGCCGCCGGGGACGTCGTCGCGGCCGGCGCTCCGGTGATCGTGCTGGAGTCCATGAAGATGGAGACCGTGATCCCGGCGCCGTACGCGGCGCGGGTGCGAGAACTGTTGGTGGGCGAGGGCGATCAGGTCGGTGCGGGTCATCCGTTGCTCGCCCTGGAGCCGATCGAGGAGGAGGGCGACGGTGGCGCCGCGCAGGCCGACCCGGCACCCCAGGCCGCCGTCGAGCTGCCCCTGCCGTCGGCCGAGCTGCCGGTTCGCGATCAGGCTCTCAGTGCCCTGGCCGACCTGCGAAACCTGTTGCTGGGCTTCGACATCGCCCCCGACCAGGGCCGCCCGCTGGTGGCCGAGTACCGGGCGCTGTGCGACGAGCAGGCGGCCTCGGCCGGGGTAGGCTCCGCGCTCGACGGTGCCCTGCTCGAGGCCGAACTCGACGTCCTGACGGTGTTCGCCGACCTGTGCGAGCTGACCCGCAACCGCCCGCACGCCGGCGACGTCGGCGAGATGGCCGGCGAACAGGTGCACAGCCCGCGCGAGTACTTCCACGTCTATCTGCACTCGCTGGACGCCGACCGCGAACGGCTGCCGGATGACTTCCGCGGCAAGCTGACCCGCATGCTGGGGCACTACGGCATCACCTCCCTCGACCGCACCGGGCACCTCGAGGAGGCGGTCTACCGGGTCTTCCTCGCCCAGCAGCTGACGCCCTCCCAGGTGCCGGCCGTCGCGGAGTTGCTCGAGCGCTGGCTCTCGGGTCCGGTTCCCTTCGACGGCCTCGCCCGCCGGGCCCGCGACGTCCTCGACCGGCTGGTGCTGGCCACCCAGCTGCGCTACCCGACCATCGGTGACCTGGCCCGCAGCGCTCGGTACCGCTGGTTCGACGCACCGCTGACCGAGGCGGCCCGCGAGGCGGCCTACGACGAGGTGCGGGACCACCTGGCCCACCTGGCCGCTCACCCCGACGCGGCCGACCACGACGCCCGGGTGGACGCCCTGGTGGCCAGCCCCGAACCGCTGGTGCGCTTCCTCGCCGACCGGCTGCGCACCCCGGGCGCCCCCCTCGAGCCGATGCTCGAGGTGTTGGTACGCCGGCACTATCGCGACCACACCCTCAACCGGCTCGAGGTGCACGACATCGGTGGTCGGGCGCTGGTCACGGCCGACTACGTCATCGACAACCGGCCCTCGCACCTGGTGGCCACGGTCGCCGACCTGGCCGAGCTGACCCCGGGATCGGCGCTGCTGGACCTGCTCGGGACCCGGGTGGACGCCGCGCCCGCCGGGCACGAGACCGTGATCGACCTGTACCTGGTCTGGCCCGACATGCCCGAGGCCGAGGAGGCCGCCGCCCGGCTGCACGAGATCGTCAACGGGCTCACCGTCGCCCGCCGGGTGCGGCGGCTCACCGTGGTGAGTTGCTCCGCCGCCGATGCGGTGCGCCACATCACGTTCCGTCCCCACGGTTTCGGCGCCTCCGACAGCGACCAGACGCCGGTGTCCACCGGGGCCGTGGTGCCCGGTGAGGTGGTCGAGGACGCGTTGGTGCGCGGCGTCCACCCGATGGTGGGTCGGCGGCTCGACCTGTGGCGGCTGCGCAACTTCCAGCTCACCCGGCTCGACTCGCCCAGCGACGTGTTGCTCTACCGCTGCGTCGCACCGGGCAACGATGCCGACGTCCGGCTGGTGGCCATCGCCCAGGTGCGAGAGCTCACCATCGAGCGGGACGCCGACGGCCGGGTGCACTCGCTGCCCCAGGCCGAGCGCGCCCTGGCGAACTGCATGGACGCCGTCCGCCGGGCCCGGGTGGCCGAACAGCAGCGCCTCGGGCGCCGGGTCACGTTGGACATGAACCACATCTGGCTCTACATCTGGCCGGTGATCGACGCCGAGGTCGACCAGTTGACCGCGTTGCGGCGGGCCTTCGCCCCGCTGACCGTGGGCGCCGGTGTCGAGGAGGTCATCGCCCAGGGCCGGATCGCCCTGGGTACCGGCGAACCGACCGCGATCGCCGCCCGATTCTCCTACCAGCCGGGATCGGGCGTCGAGGCGAGCGTCGGGCCACCACCCAAGGCCCGCCTGGAGCCGCTGGACGACTACGCGCAGAAGGTGTTGCGCTCGCGACGGCGCGGCACGGTATACCCCTACGAGCTGGTCCAGCTGCTGCTCGAGGGCGGCGGGACGTTCGCCGAGCACGACCTGGTCGACGGCGCCCTGGTGCCGGTCGAGCGGGCACCCGGCGGCAACAGCGCGGGCGTGGTGGTCGGCCTGGTGAGCACCCCGACGGCACGCTTCCCCGAGGGGTTGCGCCGCGTCGCCCTGATCGGTGACCCCACCAAGGCGCTGGGTGCGGTGGCGGAGGCCGAGTGCCTCCGGATCATGGCGGCACTCGACCTGGCCGAGCAGCAGTCCCTGCCGGTGGAGTGGTTCGCCCTGTCGGCCGGCGCCCGGATCTCGATGACCTCCGGCACCGAGAACATGGACTGGGTGGCCCGGACGCTGCGGCGGATCATCGAGTTCACCCAGGCCGGTGGCGAGATCAACGTCGTGGTCACGGGCATCACCGTTGGGGCGCAACCGTATTGGAACGCCGAGGCGACGATGCTGATGCACACCAAGGGAATCCTGGTGATGACCCCGGACAGTGCCATGGTGCTGACCGGCAAGGCCTCGCTCGACTACTCCGGCGGTGTCTCGGCCGAGGACAACTTCGGTATCGGCGGCTACGACCGGGTGATGGGTCCCAACGGGCAGGCCCAGTACTGGGCGGTCGACCTGGCCGGGGCGGTCGACATCCTGTTCGCGCACTACGACCACAGCTACGTCGCGCCGGGGGAGCGGGTTGCCCGTTCGGTCGCCACCACCGACCCGCGCGATCGTGACGTGTGCGAGTATCCACACCCCACCGCGGACGGCGCCGCCCCGGACTTCCTCACCGTCGGCGACATCTTCTCGCCGGTGGCGAACCCGGAGCGCAAGAAGCCGTTCGACATCCGCACGGTGCTGCGGGCCGTGGCGGACGCCGACCGCGCACCGCTGGAGCGCTGGGCGGGCATGGCGGACGCCGACACCTGCGTGGTGATGGACGCCCACCTCGGTGGCCATCCGGTGTGCCTGCTCGGTATCGAGTCCCGATCCGTTGCCCGGCGCGGGTTCCCGCCCACCGACGGCCCGGACACCTGGACCGCGGGGACGCTGTTCCCCCGATCCTCGAAGAAGGCGGCCCGGGCGATCAACGCGGCCAGCGGCAGCCGGCCGGTCGTCGTCCTGGCGAACCTGTCGGGCTTCGACGGCTCCCCGGAGTCCATGCGCCGGCTGCAGTTGGAGTACGGCGCCGAGATCGGCCGCGCGGTGACCAATTTCGACGGCCCGATCGTGTTCTGCGTGATCTCGCGCTATCACGGCGGCGCGTTCGTGGTGTTCTCCAAGGCGCTGAACGACCGGATGCAGGTGCTGGCCGTCGAGGGGTCCTTCGCCTCGGTCATCGGGGGTGCCCCGGCGGCCGGCGTGGTGTTCACCGGCGAGGTCGACGCGCGCACCTCGGCCGACCCTCGGGTGCGGGCGGTGGAGCGCTACCTGGCCAGCGCGGGCGAGGCGGAGGCCGCCCTGCAGCGCCGGGAACTGTCGGACCTGCGGGCGACCGTGCGGGCCGAGAAGCTGCGCGAGGTCGCCGCCGAGTTCGATGCCGTGCACTCCATCGAGCGCGCCGTGCAGGTGGGTTCGGTCGACGCGATCATCCCCGCCGCGCGGCTGCGGCCGGAGCTGATCGCCGCGGTCGAGCGCGGCCTGGCCACCCGCCCCTCGTGACGGGTGGGTGGGGTACGCGCGGGTGCTGTCAGGACTGGCCGTGGACGATGGTGAGCGACTCGCTCAGCGACTCCAGGTAGGCCCGCGAGACGTCGAACGGCACCAGACCGGTCGCCGAGATGGCATCCATGTCGTCCTGCTCGTGGGCCAGGACGGCCGTCAGGGCGCGCCCGGCCTCGCCGTCCCCGTCGAGCAGGGCCGCACGGGCCTGCGCCCCGATGCCGGCGCCCGAGGCCACCTCGGCCGGGTCGCTGCCGAGCAGATCGGCGCACCCTGACAGCAGGCCGATGGTGTAGGCGAGATCGCTCTCGTGGGTGGCCAGACGCTTGCAGGCGAACGCCCGGGCCAGCACGCTCCACAGGTCGTCGGAGCGACCCCGGGACGCGCCGCCCTCGAGCAGGGTCAGCACCACCCACGACCGCAGCCGACGCGGCCCCAACAACACGATCGCCTGGTGCAGCGAGGTGATCTCGGCGGCCAGCCCGTGGGACGCCGAGTTCGCCGTGCGCAGCAGGCGCAGTGTCAGTCCGGGGTCGCTACCCACCATCTGCTCGATGGAGCCGATGGGCACGTCGGGATCACCGAGGCTGTTCAGCAGGCGCACGCAGACCAGCTGGATCGGCGACAGGGTGCGTCCCTCGAGCACGCTGGGACGCTGCAGGTGCCCGCCCTGGAACAACTCGAAACCCAGTGCGACACAGCGGGTCAGGACGGCCGCACTGTCGATGCCGGTGGCCAGCAGGGTGGCACCACCCGACCGTGCCCGCGCCACGAGGTCGGTCAGCCCCGGATCGGGGACACTCGCCACGTCGATGGCCACGAAGTCGGCCAGATCGAGCAGCACACCGTGCGCCACGTCGCCGCGATACCCCTGCAGCGCCAGCCGATACCCGGCCTCCTTCAGGGTGCGCAGGCCGAGCAGCAGCTCGTGGTCGACCGCCATGCTCTCGACCAGCTCGACCACGACGTTCTCGGGCTCGACCGGGATCGGGATCACGCCGGTCAGGAACGCCCGGGTGAAGTTGATGAACACCGGGCGCCCGGCGGCGATGGTGTCCAGCCCGAAGGTACCGAAGGTGGTCGCGATCAGCTGGGACGTGGCCTGCTCGCCGGCCACCTCCTCACCGCCCGAGGTACCGGCCTGGAACAGCAGTTCGTAGGCGACCACGCTGCGCTCGGCGTCGTAGATCGCCTGCCGGCCCACGCGCGTGCGGCGCACGAGGTCCGAGCGCGGCGGCTCGGCCAGGTGTGCGGACATGGTGGCTCCTTCGGCGATGCGTGGCAGGGCGATCAGCGGCAGATGATCGAGAGCAGGCCCTTGCCGTACCCGGCGACCTCGATCTCGACGTCCATGCGGTTACCCACGGAGGCACTGAGCGAGGCGATGTCGCCCGGGACCGCCCCGTTGGGGCCGAGCATCTCGTAGAGCCGCACGTGCGGGGCGTTCGGCACGTTGAACACGGCCGAGAGCACGTTCAGCACCTCGTAACAGTTGTCCCGCAGCGACGGGAAGAGGTCCTTGCTGTCGATCGCGTCGTCGACACCGCCCTTGGGCAGCATCGCCAGAGCGCCACCGAGCCGGGCCCCGGCCTCGATGTTCGCCACCGCGAGCGCCGAGACGGCCAGCTTGTCGGTGACGAAGACCGCCACGATGTTGGACGCCTTGGGCGGCACCGGGGCGCCGTCCCTGATCTCGACGTCCCGGCCGACGAGGCCTTCGAGCAGCGAACGGACCGCGTGCCGGCTGGGCAGCGGCGAGGTCATGGTCTCGGTCATCAGGACACCACCGTTCCGAGGATCTCCGCGAACTGTTCCGCAGTGAAGGGTTTGGCGATCAGGCCGAGGGCGCCGGACGACGCGGCCAGGGTGCGCATCTCCTCCGAGCCCTCGGAGGTGACGAAGCAGAACGGGATCTGTGAGCCCTGGCCACGCAGGGCCTTGAGCAGTTCGATCCCGGTCATGTTGGGCATGTTCCAGTCGGACAGGATGATGTCCGGCGATTCCTTGCCCGCCATGGCCAGTGCCTGGGCGCCGTCCTCGGCCTCGAGGATCTCGTGCCCGGCCATGTCGGCCTGGCGCAGTGTCCGGATCACGATCATCCGCATCGCCCTGCTGTCATCCGCAACCAGGATCTTCATGGCTGTGTCTCCAGAAGCTCGTCGTAGGAGTTCGATCCGGGCCAGCAGACGTCAGGCCCGGGTTCGCCGGCGCCCGCGGGGCGCACGGTGAGCTCGATGGTGCTGCCGAGGACGTACGCGGTGACGCGCACCCCACCCGAGGACTGGCGCGGCCGCTCGTGCGCGTCGGCCGTGGGCAGCGAGAGGCGGCAGGAGTGGCGTACCAGCGATTTCACGTTGCCCGCCAGGATGTTGCCCAACTCGGCGACCACGTCCAGCAGGTCCTCGGGCGACGGGTCGGGTTCCCCGAGCAGCTGCGAACCGATCATCCGTCCGACCATCAGCGGAGCCTGGATCTCCACGATGGTGAAGGACTCGTCCGATCGATCGAAGATCGCCAGTTGGGAGACCAGCACCGGGGTGTCGTCCATGGCCTCGTCCCAGCCGGGGGACACCTCGTCGGCACCCAGCAGCGAGCCGAGCACCTCGACGAGCAGGTCCTCGAGATCCTGCCGATGCTCCTCGAACTCGTCGGTCACACTCACGGGGTACCTCCGGTGTGGCGGAAGACGACGGCCTTGCCCAGCTCGGTCCGCTGGAAGGAGTCGTCCAGGTTGAGGGTGGATTCGGCGCCGCCGAGGACCAGGAACCCCCCGGGACGAAGCACGCGCCGTACGTGGGACAGCACGGTGCGCTTGGTGTCGAGATCGAAGTAGATGAGCACGTTGCGCAGGAAGACGATGTCGCACGGCGGCACGTTGACGGCCGGCTGGGCCAGGTTGCCCCGTTCGAACCGGCACATGTCCCGGGCCTGCTTGCTGATCACCCAATCGCGTCCGACCTGCTCGAAGTACTTGACCAGGAAGGGCGCCCGCATCCCGCGGTTGACCTCGATCTGAGAGAACCTCCCCGCCCGCGCCCGCTCGACCATGCTCGGCGAGATGTCGGTTCCGACGATGCGCGCCGTCCAGCCGGGGTTCTTGGCCTGCCACTCGAGCAGCAGCATCGCCAACGAGTAGGCCTCCTGCCCGCTGGAGCAGGCCGCCGACCAGATGGTGATCTGACGGGACTTGGCGTTCTTCACGACATCCGGCAGCAGGTGCTCGACGAAGGTGTCGAACGGCCGGGCATCGCGGAAGAACGAGGTCTCGTTGGTGGTCAGCGCGTCGACGACGGCATCGCGCAGTCGCTCGTCCCCGGCCCGCAGCTTGGCCACCAGGCCGGCCAGGTCGCCGCCCATGGAGCGGGCGAGCGGGGCCAGCCGGCTCTCGACCAGGTACTCCTTGCCCGGCTGGAGGTCGATCGAACTCCGCTGCCGCACCATCTGGGTGACGAAGCTGAAATCCGTTGCAGAGATACCCATCAACCCACCCCCACCGGCGCGGGCCCGCGCGACAACGAGGCCACGACCTCGGCGCTGACCTTGTCGAGTGGGACCACCTTGTCGGCCAGTCCCGAGGTGGTGACGGCTCCGGGCATGCCCCAGACCACGCTGGTCGGTTCGTCCTGAGCGATCACCTCGCCGCCGGCGTCACGCACCAGCCGCGACCCCTTCTCGCCGTCCCGGCCCATGCCGGTCAGGACCACTGCGAGCAATCGGTCGGCATACACCGAGACCGCCGACCGGAAGAGCACGTCCACCGCCGGGCGGCAGAAGTTCTCCGGCGGCGCGTCGGTGAGGTGGGCGACCACCGCGGTCCCACGGCGGCGCACCTCGAGGTGGCTGCCACCGGGGGCGATCAGCACCCGCCCGGGCACCACCTCGTCGCCCTCCACCGCCTCGGTGACCCGCAGCGGGCAGATCATGTCCAGCCGCTGGGCGAGCAACCGGGTGAAGACCGGCGGCATGTGCTGCACGATCACCACCGGCACCGCGAGGTTGCCCGGCATGGTGGCCAGCACCTTGGACAGGGCATCGGGCCCGCCCGTCGAGCAGCCCAGGACGACGGCCTGGTAGGGACCGGTGCGCTGGCCCTTGGGGCCGGCGGGGCGCTGGGCCGGAACCCGCGGCGCGCTGGCGGCCATCGGCCGCACGCCGATCCCGGTCAGCGCCTTGAGTTTCGGGATCAGCTGCTCACGGACGTTGGCCTGGCTCTGCGCGAACCCGGAGACGTTCGAGGGCTTGGTGACGTAGTCGCTCGCCCCCGCCTGCAACGCGTCCAGGGTGGCCGCGGCGCCGCGCTCGGTCAGCGTCGAGAACATCACGATCGGCAGCCGCGGGTTCGTCCGTCGGATCACCCGGACCGCGTCGATGCCGTTCATGACCGGCATCTCGATGTCCATCGTGACGGCGTCCGGCTTGAGCCGGGCGACCCGCTCGACCGCGAGCTGACCGTTCTGCGCCGAGCCGATGACCTCGATCTGCGGATCGGCCGAGAGGGCCTCGGCGACCAGCTTGCGGATCACCGCCGAGTCATCGACGATCAGCACCCGGATCCTCCGGGCGGGCACGCTCATGCCGGAACCAGGCCGAGCAGGTTGAGCTTGTCCGCGATCACGTCGTCGGTGAACGGCTTGACGACGTACTCGTGGGCACCGGCGGCCAGGGCGCGCACGATGTTGCCCTGCTCGCTCTCGGTGGTGACCATCATCAGCGCGATCTCGCGCAGGTCCTCGCGTTCACGCACCTTCTTGATGAAGGTCAGCCCGTCCATGACCGGCATGTTCCAGTCGACCAGGATGACGTCCGGACGCGATCCGGCGTCCAACACGGCCATGGCCTGAGCGCCGTCCCCGGCCTGAGCAACATCGAAACCGAGGTTGGTCATGAGGCGGGTCAGGATCGAGCGCATCGCCCGAGAGTCGTCGACAACCAGTGCCAACATGCTGCTCCTTGGGTGACTCGCCGTCGGCGCGGCAGCCGATCGACGGACGGATTCCTCTGACTGGCAACGGTTCTCAGGCACGAGCCTCGACCGGGACGTCGAGCACCCGCTCGGCGTTCAGGGCGAGCAAGAGACGATCGGGCAGGGTGTAGGCACCGAGCAGCAGGTCGCGGACCTTCTCGTCCACCGTGCTCGGGGTGGCCTCGAAGGGAACCTGTGAGACCTCGAGCACGCCACCGATCTCGTCGACCAGCAGACTGACCGGCTCGTCGTCCACCCGGACGACGACGTTGACCCGCTCCTTGGCCCCGTCGGCCGGCGGCAGGCCCAGCCGGGCGCGCAGATCGATGGCGGTGAGCACCGCACCGCGCAGGTTGATCAGGCCGGCGATCTCCGGCCGGGCCAACGGCACCGGGGTGATCTGGTTCAGCCGGACCACTTCCTGCACCAGGGCGACGTCCACCCCGAAGAGGTACTTGCCGACGTGGAACGTGGACAGCTGGCTCATACCAGCGCCTCCTCGAACTTGCTGGTGACCTCACCGGCATCGAATGAACCGGCGGAGCTGTAGAAGTGCGGATCGGCGGCCAACACGGCACTCTGCATGTCGACCAGCTCGACCACCTTGTCGCCCACCACGACCGAGCCGACCAGGGCGTGGTCGTCGATGTCGCTGCGGGTGCCGGAGCGTTCGGTCGCGATGTCGAGGATGCGCTCGACCACGAACCCGACGCTGCGTTCGCCGCGGGTGTAGACCACCAGCTGGACGCCGGCGTCCGGGTCGCCCACGTCGCCGTAGGCGCCGAGCAGGGTCGACAGCCGCACCAGCGGCATGATGTGCCCGCGGTACTGCACGACCTCGCGGCCACCGACGCGTTCGATGGACGTCGCCGGGATCTCCTCGAGCCGGGTGACCATCTCGAGCGGGATCGCGGCCCGCCGGTCGCCGGCCACCTCGACCACCAGCACCGGGTCGATCGGCTCGACCTCGCTGCCGTGGTCCTCGGTGGTGACGCCCAGGCTGTTGGCCAGCACGTTGGAGCGGCGGGCCAGCGTCGCGGCGTCCAGGATCAGGACGACGGACCCGTCGCCGAGGATCGTGGCACCGGCGTAGACCGGGATGCCCTTGAGGTGACGACCGAGCGGCTTGACGACGATCTCCTGGGTGTCCAGGACGTCGTCCACCACCAGGCCGAAGCGCTGCTGTTCGGCGTGCAGGACGACGATGAACCCGCCGCGCTCGCCGTCGATCGGGTCGTCGGCGGAGGTGAGTCCGTCGGCGCTGCCCATGGGCACCAGGCCGAGCTGCTCGTCCAGGCGCACCAGCGGCAACAGCATGTCGCGCAACCGGTAGACCGGGGCACCGCTGATCAGCTCGATGCCGCCGCGGGCGTGCTCGCCCGACAGCCGCACCAGTTCGAGCACGCTCACCTGCGGGACGGCGTAACGCCGCTTGGCGCAACCGATCGTGAGCGCCGGGATGATCGCCAGGGTCAGCGGGATGGTCAGCCGGAAGGTCGAACCCTGCCCAACCTTGCTGGTGACGTCGACCGCGCCGCCGATGGCCTCGATGCGGGTCTTGACCACGTCCATGCCGACACCGCGGCCGGAGACGTTGGTGACCTTGGCCGCCAGCGAGAACCCGGGCAGGAAGATCAGGTGCAGGATCTCGCGCTTGGTCATGGTCGACAGCTGGCTCTGGGTGATCAGACCGCGCTCGAGCGCCTTGGCGGCGATCTTGTCCGGGTTGATGCCGGCGCCGTCGTCGATGATCTCGAGGTGCACCTGACCGGCCTCGTGGTAGGCCCGCAGGCGCAGCACGCCCTCGTCGGACTTGCCGGCGGCGATCCGGTTCTCGGGCGTCTCGATGCCGTGGTCGACCGCGTTGCGCACCAGGTGGGTCAGCGGGTCCTTGATGGCCTCGAGCACGCTGCGGTCGAGCTCGGTCTCACGGCCCTCCATCTCGAGGCGCACCTTGCGACCGCACTGCTTGGCCAGGTCGCGGACGACGCGCGGCATCTTCGACCAGACGGCGTCGACCGGCTGCATCCGGGTCTTCATGACCTGTTCCTGCAGCTCGCTGGTGACCAGCGAGAGGCGCTGCGCCGACCGGGCGAGCGCGGAGTCCTTGGCGGTGTCGCGCTCGTCGTCCAGGCGCGAGACCAGCTGGTTGCGGGCGAGCACGAGCTCACCGACCAGGCGCATCAGCGAGTCGAGCAGTTCGACATCGACGCGCACGGAGCTGTCGACCACGCTGCGGTGGGCGCTCTGGGTCTCGAGCGCCCCCTCGACCGCGGCCGGGGTGGCGGTGCCGTGATCGACCATGATCTTGCCGATGGGGCGCTGGTCGCCCAGCGACTGCTCCATGCGGGCGATCTCGACCGCGTCCGGGGTGGTGGCGCCGGCCTTGACCAGCACCTCACCGATCGGCGGGGCCGCGGGGGCGGGGGTGCTGGCACCACCGGCGGCCGGGGGCTCGGCGGCAGGTTCGGCTGCGGGCTCGGCGGGGCCGTCGCCACCGGTCGCCTTCTTGGCGGCGCGCTTGGTGGCGGGGCGCCTGGTGGCGGTCTTGGTGGCCCCGGCAGCGGCCTCCGCGGGAGCAGCGGCCTCGGCGGGTTCGGCTGCCTCGGGTTCGGTCGTCTCGGGCTCGGCAGCCTCGGGCGCTGCCTGCTCGGCGACCGCGGGTGCGGCCGGTGCGGCGGCGGGCGCCGGCGCCGCAGCGCCGTCCTCGAGCAGTGACGAGAGGGTCTCGATCAGCTGGCTGTGGTCGGTGTCGCCCTCGGCCCCGGACTGCTCGATGTCCCCGAGCAGCGAGCGGACGGCGTCCACCATGGCCAGCAGCGCGGTCGAGCGCTCCTCGGTGAGGCCGATGCGGCCGTCCCGCAGCCGGCTCAGCAGATTCTCACCGACGTGGGTGAGCTTCTCCAGGCGGTGGAACGCCAGGAAGCCGCTCGTGCCCTTGATGGTGTGAATCGTGCGGAAGACACTGGCCAGAAGATCCCGGGAATTCGGGTTCTGTTCCAGGGCCAGTAGGTCGCGGTCGAGTTGGTCGAGGTTCTCGTGACTCTCGACCAAGAACTCGGCAACGATCTCGTCGATCGCATCCACAGGTGCCTCCTCGCCGAACGGGACGAGGTATGCATCGGCCTGTGGCGTCACACCTTGAGTCCCCGATCCGCAGTTGCCGCCGCCGACCCGGTGGTCGGCACGGCTCGCTTCAGCGGTCGCCCTCGGGTGGGCTCGGCGGGTGGACTCCGAGGGACTCGGCGGGTGGGATCAGAGGTGGTAACGGTCGACCGGGAAGCCCTCTTCGTCGGTCACCACGCCACCGACGGCCTCGACCAGCGCGCGGGCGACGGCGTTGACCACCGGACGAACCCGTTCCCGGCTGGCCAGATAGGACGAAGCGGGCAGCCGACGCTCGCGCTCCTCGGGCTCGGCGCAGGCCCAACGCACCTCGTAGGTGACGAACGGCGAGGCGCCCCAGGGCTGATCGGCCACCGAGGGTTCCCCCGGGGCCGAGACGTGCACCAGAACCTCGATGCCGCCGTCCTGCTGGCCGCCGGCGTGGCCTCCGGGCAACGGCCGGACGCCGTAGCTCAGGGCGGCGAGTCCGGCCAGTTCGGCCACGACGGCGTAGGCGTCGATGGTGTCGCGCGCGCGCAGCGCCGCCAGGTCGGCCTGGTCGGCCATGGCGTGCAGCGCCTCGAGCTCGGCGGGGGACAGCGGATCGTCCAGCCCCTGGGTGTACGTGCCCGCGTAGACCTCGGAGCCCGGGCCGCCCCAGTCGGTGCCGGCGACGGCCAGCTCGGCGCCGGGCACCACCCGGGCCACGATGCCGTGCACCACCTGCGGGTCGAGCCAGGTGGGCGAGTGCACCAGCAGGTCGACGGCACGCTGCGGGTCAGGCTGGATCAGCACCCCGCTGCCGTGAATCCGGACGGCGCCCTGCAGCCGCCGGGCCAGCCCCACCATCAGGTGCAGCGCCCGGGCCTCCTCGCGCCAGGGCAGCCCCTGGGGGAAGGCCTGGGCGAACCCGTCGCGGTCGTCCTCGCCGGGCGCCGGGGGCAGGTCCCGCTCGATCGGGGCGTCCAGGGCGTAGGCGAGGGTCCAGGGCATGGGGACGCCGGCGTCGACGGCGTCCTCCATGGTCAGTTCGAACGGGCCGTAGATCCGGCAGTGCCGGCCGAGCCGGGCGATGCCCTGGGTCTCGAGCCGGGCGTCGGGCACGCGCGCGCGCAGCAGCTCACCGACGTCCCGGGGGCCGACCGTGGTGGGCAGCAGCAGCAGGTGCCGGTTGCGCAGCCCGGCGGGGCCGCCGTCCGGGTAGGTGACGATGACGCCGGTGAGGGGGGCACTGCGTCGGCGGGCCATGGCGAGCCGTCAGACGGTGGTGCGATGGAAGGAGCGGTACGACAGGCTCGCCGTCGGGCCCCGCTGACCCTGGTAGCGCGATCCGTAGGTGGAGCTGCCATACGGGTGCTCGGCGGGGCTGGACAGGCGGAAGAAGCACAGCTGGCCGATCTTCATGCCCGGCCAGAGCTTGATCGGCAAGGTGGCGACATTGCTGAGTTCGAGCGTGACGTGGCCCGAGAAGCCGGGGTCGATGAAGCCCGCGGTCGAGTGGGTGAGCAGGCCGAGGCGGCCCAGACTCGACTTGCCCTCGAGCCGGGCCGCGACGTCGTCCGGCAGGGTGACGACCTCGAACGTGGAGGCGAGCACGAACTCGCCGGGGTGCAGGATGAACG
Organism: Kineosporiaceae bacterium; assembly: GCA_046330955.1. GTDB lineage: Bacteria > Actinomycetota > Actinomycetes > Actinomycetales > Kineosporiaceae > JADJPO01. Next base: position 13,547 of record JAXLRT010000039.1, read on the forward strand.
CCTCGTCCGGCTTGACCTCGACCAGCCGGGTCAGTTCGGGCTGCTCCTGCGCGGGGTCGATCACCGGGTACTTGTGGTTGTCGAACAGCCGGAAGAAGCGGTCCATCCGGACGTCGACGCTCGACGGCTGCACCATCGCCGCGTCGTAGGGGTCGAGGACGACGCGTCCGGAGTCGAGTTCGGCACGGATGTCGCGGTCGGACAGCAGCACCCGCCCACGGTAGCCCGTCCGGCGGGGGGTCGCCGCCACCCTGTCGACGTGCACCCCCCATCGCCACCCGCTGTGCTCACCCGTCAGCGTTCTGCTCACCACCGGCCCCGTCTACTCGCCGCCCGGCCCTTACCCAGGCAGCAATCGACCATGATCACCGTGAGATCGCAGGTCCCTCCGGGCAATCGGGAGCAGACTGCGATCCAATGGCGATCATGGACGCGGAAGGGGGCAGCAGAGCACGGATGAGGCTTGCTACGATGACGCCCGGCACCTCGATCCGGCTCGCGACAACGGCCGATCGGGTGCGGTGTGATCTTGGTTTGGACAGGTAGACGGCGTTGGCCTTGGCGCGGCGTTGGATGCTGCCGCGGCGGCGGGCGAGCTCGAGCAGGCTGGCCTGGACGGCGGCGATGCGGCGGGCCAGGCCGGCCGGGTTGAGGACGTCGAGTTGGTGGCGCAGGGCTCGGGTGTCGGTGGGGGTCAAGACGTCGGGGTGGTCGCGGGCCAGGCGGGTGGCGGGGGTGGCGGCCTTGTCGTATTTCTTGATCACTCTGGCGCCGTCGCGGGTCTTGGTGAGGAGTTTCTGTTGGGGCAGGAACAGGTTGGTCAGCTCGACTTGTAGGGGCCAGAGCTCGTTGAGCAGGGCCAGTTCTCGGGGGGTGTCGTAGCGGTGGTAGCCGACGGCGTGGCGGATGGTGGTCCAGTTCTTCTGCTCGATGTGGGCTTGGTCGTTGGAGTGGGAGGGCCGGCCTCGTGAAGGTGATCTGGCGGTCGGTGGCCCATTTCAGCAGGTGGTGGTTGATGAACTCCGACCCGTTGTCACTGTGGATGCCCAGGAGGGCGAACGGGAACCGGACCTGTAGGCGGGTCAACGCGGCTGAGACGGTCCGTTCGCCTTTGGAGGCGATGCTGATCGCCTCGGTCCAGCCGGTGGCCACGTCGGTGGCGTCCAGGGTGTAGTGGAAGGCGCCGTTGGCGTCGCCGCCTTCGTGGCCGACCAGGTCGATCTCGACGAACCCGGGGGCGGTGTCGTCCCACTCGTGCCAGGTCTTCAACGGGATCGCGGACTTCAGCAGGCTGCCCGGCCGGGTCAGGGACCGGCCCTTGGCGGCCACCAGCCCGACCCGGTGGTCTTTGAGGCGCCGGTCGATGGTGGCCGCCGACATCGACAACAGCGCATCGATCACCCTGGGGTCATCGGGCAGCTCACCGTGGGCCAGCAGCGCCGGGACCAGGTCCGCCAACGCCGGTTGCAGGCGTTTACCGGTCGGGCCGCCCAGCACCGCCCAACACGTCGCCAACGCCGTGATCACTGTCTCGTCGTAGGTGTACACCGGTGCCCGGGCCGCCCGGCGTTGCCCGATCGTCCGGTCGCAGCCGCCGGCGGCCACCGCGGCCCGGATCATCTTGCGGGCGTGGTCACGATGCCACCCGTTGACCGCCACCAGATGATCCAGGATGGTCGACTTCTCGACCTTGGTCGCCTTCGGCCACGCCGCGACCTGCGAGGCCAACACCGCCCTGCGCTGCACCATGCTCAACCCCATCACCCGAGCCTGACCCACGCGGGCATCCACCGATGAGTCAACGACCCCACCCACGCGGGCATTCGACGTGAGTCAACTCGAGGGGGAGCAGAGCATGGATGAGGCTTGCTACGATGACGCCCGGCACTTCGATCCGGCTCCTGACAATGGCCGATCGGGTGATCACGCGGGTGTAGTTCAATGGTAGAACATCAGCTTCCCAAGCTGACAGTGCGGGTTCGATTCCCGTCACCCGCTCCAGCAAAGGCCCAGGTCAGACCTCGACGAGCATGGCACCGCGGTACCCCGCAACCTCCGGGCACAACCTCGGACCGGCCTGGGGTGTCTGATGGGTGTGATGGACGCGGCGACGGATGAACTGGATCGACCGGGCCCGAGCCACGGCGATCGTGGCCGGTCCTCGACCCAGGTCCTGCTCGAGGTGTTCGTCAGCGACTACACATCTCTTGTCCGGTTGGCGGCGCTGCTGCTCGATGACCCGCATCTGGCCGAGGACGTGGTGCAGGACGCTTACCTCAGAGTGGCCACACGGCACTACCGCCTGAAGGACCAGGGCAAGGCGCTGGCGTATCTGCGGAAAAACGGTGGTGAACCTGGCCCGCAACTCTCTGCGACGGCGACGGCTCGCCCGCCGCCATGCCACCGTCAGCCTGGAGGTCGGCTGCAGCGCGGAAGAGGAAGCCATCATCGCTTTCGAGCCGCAAGAGATCGTCCGCGGGTTGCAGGAACTTCCGCGCCGCCAACGTGAGGTCCTCGTTCTGCGCTACTTCCTGGACTGCTCGACCGAAGAGACCGCCCAGTTGCTGGGCATCACGACGGGCTCGGTGAAGGGGTACGCCTCACGCGGTATCCAACGGCTGAAGGACGAGATGTGAGCGACTGGGGTGCGCAGGTGGACAACAACCTTCGACAGCGAATGCTCGAGGCAACCAACCGGTTTCCCGTGGGCGAGCCCCCACAGCAGATGCACCAACGCGCGGTCCAGCGTAGACGAACCGCCATCACTGGGCTGACCCTGGCGGGCTGCGCCGTCCTGAGCGCAGGCGTCGTGCTCGCCGTGCCGCTGATGTCCGATTCCGCCCACGACCGCGTCGCCGTGACACCCGCAATGACTGCGGACTACATCGGCAGCGCCTGGCGCTTGATCCGTGTCCGGGACGCCGCAACCTCGACCGAGATCCCAGCCAATCTCGGTGCCCGCATGAGTCTGCTCCCGAACGGCATCATCCTGGCCCACGACGGCGTGAACCAGCTCGGCGGACAATTCATCAGAACGTCCGGCGGATTCACCGTGATCAGCTGGGGGGGAACGGATGTCGGATACGTCGGCGACGACCCCCGCAGCCTGGCCGCCATCCGGGCTTTCGCCGCTCTCGCTCAGGGCTCTCATGACGTCAGCGCGACTGCAGGATCGGCCGCAGCCTCGCTCGTCACCGTGGATCAGCAGCGGCTGATTCTCGAGGTAGGCAGCCTTCAGCTCACCTTCCAGCGCACCGGCCCGGCCACAACCCCGACCCCTGTCTCATCAGCCACGACCAGCTGAGACGCTCACGACCTGGACCCATGATCCGCACGGCACAACGGCTGGCCTCCCCTGCATACCGGCCGACGCCGAACGGGCGAGTCAGGCAACGTCCACGCGGGGAGTGACGGTGACCTCGAGGACTGCATCCAAGGCGTGGGCGATGCGATCCAGGACGGGCAGGGTAGGGATGGTGCCGCCAGCCTCGAACCGAGCGACCGCGGACTGAGTCATCCGGGCAGCCCGTGCAAGTTCGGTCTGCGTCCAGCCGCGCTGTTCGCGCAGCTGCCGAACGCTGCGGCCCAGTTCATACGCCAGCTTGGTTGCCAGGTATGCCTCGACTGCACTGGGCTCCTGCATCCTGCGGTCGCGTAGTTCGCTCCAATCGCTGCGCTCACTCATCGTCGTCCTCCTCGGCAGTGTGCTCTTGCGCCATACACCGCATCAGGGCTCTCCGTGCCCGGTCTATCTGTTGCTCCTCACGCATCCTCGTCTTGGTGAACACGGTCAACAGCACGATCCGACGCCCTGGCGCGATCCAGTACGTGACCCGAATTGCGGAGCGATCCAGGTGGAACCGTATCTCCCGAAGCTTTCGATCGAGCTGGCGGGTGTATGGCTCGCCCAGCAATGGCCCCTCTTGAGCCAGAAGGTCTATGTAGAAGGCAGCCGTCGCAAAGCGTGCCGAACTGAGTTGCTCGAGCCAACTGCGCACCTCCGGTTCGAGTTCTACGCTACCCCAGGACATAGCATCGATGCTATACCGTTCATCGTCCGAAATGCCTATCCGGTGCAGCACTTCGCCTCGATGTCGTCGATGTCAGCCTCGACCGGGTCTCGACCGTGCGGGAGAAGCAGGCATTCCGGCGCAGCCCAACGATCATGCCCACGCAGCGCTGCCGACGGACCGTGCCACATGGATCAGCGGACCCGACGACCGACCACCCACCTACGAGACGCTGACGTGCACGTGGTCGTAGTGGTTCGCGGTCGTGCTGCCGCGGTCCTCCATCAGCTTCCACTGGCTGGTCGGGTTGCCGGCCATCCAGATCTGTTGCCGGTAGATCACGTAGGAGACGCCCAGGTCGCGGGCGTGCGCCTGGACGTACCGGGCGATGGCCCACCCCGGCTCACCGGACACCATGATGTCGACGGCTCGTCCGCTGCCGTGATCGCCGTCGTCCCCGGCGCGGTAGCCGCCGAAGGACGACACCGAATCCCCGTAGGCGGCACACACCGCGCGGTACACCCCACGGGCCTTCGACGTCAGGTGCGACTCGATGCTCGTACTGATGGGGCACGGCGCGCCCGACACCCCCGCCGGAACACTCGCGGGCTTGGGCTTCGACGTGGCCAGGTAGGTCGATTTGACCCATCCGACCCGCCCGTCGGTCACCACCTGGGTCCAGCCACTCTGAGTCAGCCCGGTGATGCCGATCTGGGTGGCGGCCTCGAGGGTGCCGACGCGGTCCCGCTCGGCCGAGGGGCCGGAGCGGATGGTGACGTCGGTCGTCGCCCACCGCTGCCCCGTGACGTCCGGGACCGGCGGGGGCGTCGTGGCCGTCGTGGCGGTGGTGGGTGTCGCGGCGGACGGCGCAGGCGCGGCGGCGGTCCGGCGCCGGCTGACCCGCTCCTCGGTCCGCATCACCGCAGCGGCGCGCAGGGCACTGGCCGCCCGCGCGGCGTCCTGATGCTGGTCGGCGGCGATGGTGACCGCGGTATCGCTCGGAGAGCCGGCGTCCGGCCAGAGGCTCACGACCAGGGCCGAGCCCAGCAGCGCCGCACCCACCCCGGCCGCCGGACGCACGAACCGACGTGGGAGGCGAGCAGAGGGTTGCTTGACAGGCTCCGCGCGATGACGGCCTCTGGGCACCAGCTATCTCTCCCGATCGGGGACGGCGAACTCCGGCAGCCTAGGCAATGCGCATGACAACGTGCGCTAAGGCAATGTCAAGGCTGGATCCAGTCCCCGTGACAGACCGTGCCCTCCCCACTACCGAGCGATCAGCCCCAGGTCACGACCCATGGCCACCGCCTGGGTGCGACTACCGATGCCGAGCTTGGTGTAAATGGTGCGCAGATGAACCTTGACGGTCAGCGGGGACAGGTACAGCCGATCGGCGATCTGCCGATTCGAGAGTCCATCGGCCAGGAGTCGCAGCACCTCGATCTCGCGTTCGCTCAACGGATCGACGAGAGCGCCGGACGGCGAGGCGTCCCGCCCGAAGGACCGCAGCAGCCGCAGGGCGCCGGGACGACGCCTCCCGGTCACCTCACGCAGCAGCCGCGCCATCACCGGACCCTCGTCGACGAACAGCCGGACGTACCCCTGGCCGGAGGCTGCGGCGAGCGCCCGGTCGAGCAGCGCGTGGGCATCGCGGGCGGCACCCTCCCCGAGGGCCGCCACCGCACCGGCCACCAGCGCCGCGAGCCGCTCGTCCCGCCAGCCTCTCGCCTCCGCCCGCTGCTGGATCGTCGTCAGCACCGCCCGCGCGTCACCGAACTCACCGCGCGCCAGCGCCAACCGAGCGCTCGTCATGGGCAGCTCGCACCGCTCGGCGAGCCGGGCCGCGCCGTCGAGGTCGTCGAGTCGCACACTGAACACGCCGAGAGCGTCGAGCACCCGAGGCAGTACCCGGACGTCGCGGTGCTCCCTCAGCCAGGTGTTGTTCTCGGCCAACAGGTCCCGCGCGGCATCGGTGTCCCCGCGAGCCCAGGCGACGGTCCCGAGCAGTACCCGGCAGGCCAGCTCTCGGTCGGTGTTCTGCAGCTGCCGCGCCAGGTCGGCGGCCAGCATCGCGCTGCGTTGGGCCAGGTCGAGATCGTTCCGCTCGTACCGGATGCGCCCCAGCCCCAGGTGCGCCTCGGCGATCACGGGGTACGGCAGACCACCGGCCAAGGCGATGGCGCGCTCGTAACCCATTGCGGCACTGCGCAGGTCGGTGTCGAGTTCGTCGATGCCGGCGATCCCCATCACCGCGAACAGCTCGCCGAACGGGTGGGTCATGGCCCGGCTCATCCGGAGCGATTCGCCGTACGCCGCCCGGGCTTCGACCCGCTCGCCCAGCACTTCGTGGCCGTACCCGAGAGTGCCGATCACGGTCGCGCGCCCGACGACGTCGCCCGAGGGCAGTTCGTCGAGCGCTCGGCGACACTCGATCACGATCTGCTCGCCGCGATGCTGGGTCAGCGCCAGCATCGCGCGGATGGTGGCGATCCGGCCGATGATGCCGGGCTCGGCAGTGTCGTCGGCGCACCCGGCCTGTGCGGTGGCGCTCGCCTCGGCCCGATCGAGCAGCTCGGCGACGCCCGCCGTCCGGCCGCTCGCCAACCACACCGTGGCCAGGACGACGCGCAGCTCGGGCCACGCGTCGAGAATCTCCTCGCCCAGCGTGTCGAGCCAGGCCGCGATGGGCGCCAGGGCACCCCGGGCGTAGAGCGGCACCCCCTGGCCCCGGATCAGTCGGTGGGCCGAGGCGATGTCGCCGGCCACCGCAGCGTGCCCGAAGGCCTCCAGCTCGAACCCGTTGCGCTCCAACCACTCGCCGGCCCGGCAGTGCAGCGCATCGATCGCCTCCCGGGTCTCGGCCTGACCCAGCCGCTGCCGCAGCAGGTCGCGGAAGAGATGGTGATAGCGATACCAGTGCCGTTCGTCGTCCAGCGGCACGACGAACAGGTTGGCCCGGTCCAGGTACTCCAGCCTCTCCTGTCCGGTTGGTACAGAACCGGTTTCGGTGCCGTCGAGCACGGCATCGCACAGCGGCCCACACATGCGGTCGAGCACGGACGTACGGACCAGGAACCGGACCAGCTCTCCCGGCAACCGCGCCAGCACCTCCTCGACCAGATAGTCGATCACGAACCGGTTGCTGCTGGAGAAGGCGCGAATCCGGGCGCCCGGGTGCGGGTCGCCGTCCACCGACAGGGCCGCGAGCTGCAACCCGGCGACCCAGCCCTCGGTGGCCTGCCGGAGCGTGTCGACGTCCTGGTCGGACAGCTGTAACCCCGTGAAACCGTTGACGAATCGCCTGGTCTCCTCCGCAGTGAACCGCAGCTCGTGCGCCCGCAGCTCGGCCAGCTGACCACTGGCACGCAACCGGGCGATCGGCAGCGCCGGGTCCTCCCGGCCGATGATCACCAAGTGAACCTCGGCCGGCAGATGGTCGACCAGGAAGGCGACGGCGCGGTCGACCGCTGCCGAGTCGACGCTGTGGTAGTCGTCGAAGACGAGCACGAGGTCGGACGACGGGCGCTCGCTCGCACAGTCGTCGGCCAGGTCGTTGACGAGGGCGGCCAGCACGAGCTGCGGCGGTGGCGGTTGGGGCAGCTGGAACAGGGGCAGCACCGACTCGCCCGCACTCGGCGCCAGCGTGCGACACGCGGCGATCAGGTGGGCGAGGAACCGGACCGGGTCGGCGTCCCCACTGTCGAGCGAGAGCCAGGCCAGGCGGCGCCCGCGCCGGCGCGCCCAGTGCGCCACGGCGGTGGTCTTGCCGAACCCCGCCGGCGCCGAGACCAGGGTGAGTCGGCGCGTGAGAGCCGCGTCGAGACGAGCGTCGACCCGCGCCCGGTCGACGATCCCGTCACGTGGGACCGGGACGTGCAGCTTGGTGGCCAGGACCGGCAGGGGCACACCACGACGCTAACCGTGCCCTCTGAGCCGGGATACCCCTCCCGGGCTGCGAACCGCCCCGACCAGGATCGTCGGCTGCCGCTCAGGTGCCCGCGGCCGGGACGGCGTGTGGGTCACCACCCGGCGCGGCGCCGTCCGGATCGCGGGTCACGTCCGCCCGCATCAACAGGACGGCGGCGCAGAGCACCCAGGCCGTATACAGCGGGTACGGCAGGAAGGCCGAGATCCAGCCTCCGGAGGCCAGCGGGCCGCTGTCGGCCACGACGCCGAACACCGGCACGAGTTGGGTCACCGCCGCCAGCACCGACAGCCACGCCATCCACGCAGGGAAGACGCCTGTCCGCCGGCTGACCACGGCCACGGCGCAGAACATGACCGCGCTCGGCATACAGGCCACCACGAACAGGGCGTTCACGAGGGCCAACAGGGCAGGCTGCCCGGAGTAGCGGGCCGCGGTGGCCAGAGCGATCTGCGTCGTGACCGCGATGACGGTGACCGCGATGGACGTGACGGCCCCGACCAGGGCGATGCCGGCGACGCGACCGCGCCCGCCCTCGGCGCGAGCCAGGACGTGGGCCACGGTCGGGAAGAACCACAGCGCGAACCCCGAGGAGAGCAGGAAGAGCAGGCCCTGCAGCCGTAGGGCCTGCGAGTTGTCGGCGTAGTAGGCGGCAATCTCCGACGGTGCCGCCGTGGCGCGGATCGCGCCGCGCTCGAACACCTCGGCTCCTGCCGCGCACGCGATCGAGGCGAAGCCCGTCGCCGCGGCCCACCGGTCAGCACTGCGGGCGTTCATGGCGTCCTCCCCCCCGGGCCCGCCGCTCGCCGCGGCGGACACCGCCATCGTCCCGAGGTCGAGGCGGGTCGAGGTAGGACCTCCGCTCCGGACATCTCGGCGGACACGCGATTACCACCCTCACTACCACCGCGGAGGTATGACACCGCAGGCCCCGCGAACGAGGCTGAAGGCATGTCGGAGATCAGACGGGGCGTCGCGGCCGGCGGATCCGCAACCTCGGCCTCCCGTTGACCTCCCTGGCTCCTTCTGGAGGATCGATGAACACGACATCCCTGGTCGGGAAACCCCTGAACCGCAACGCCTCCGGCGGCACGGCGGTGATCGATCGCGGCCTGATGCGGCCACTCGGCGCCGCCTTCCTGCTGGTGGTGCTGACCAGCCTGGTCAGCGGCCTTGCCACCGACCGGGCCACCGGAGCCGTGGACGTCCCCCTGACGACGGTGTTCGGCCACCTCGCCGACCACGCCGGGACGCTGCACCTGGCCGTGTTGTTCGGCCTGCTCAACGCCGTCGGCATCCTGGCGCTCGCCGGGCTGCTGCACGGGGTGCTCGCCCCCTTCGGCAGGGTCGTTGCCCTGATCGGCGTGCTGTGTTGGGCGGGTGAGGCGCTGGTCTACGCCACGAATCAGCTGACAGCCGGCGCGCTGCTGTCGCTGGCCTCGACGTCCCAGAGCTCGGACGGCGCAGCGTCACTCGGCCGCACCCTGCTCGACGTCCACCGGGCCGGCGGCACGATGTTGATGTTCTTCTACTGCGCCGGGGGGCTGGCGTTCTACTCCCTGTTCCTCACCTCACGACTCGTGCCGCGGTGGCTCGCGCTCTACGGCCTGCTCGCCGTGACGGTGGGCCTGGCCGGCGGGGTCGTCGAGCTGCTCGGCCATCCGCTCGGGCTGTTGCCCTACATCGCCATCGGACCCTTCGAGATCCTCACCGGCCTCTACCTGCTGATCCGTCGTGGCGCGGCGGGCCGCGCCCTCGACTGAAACCCCCTCGCACACAAGGAGATCGATCATGAGTACCACCCTGGCCAAGCCTCCCGAGATCACCACCGAGCCGCGGAACTCCACCTACCGCGCCCTGGCCGTGATCGTCGGCCTGCTCTACGTCCTGGGGGACGCCTCGGGCATCGGTAGCGCGCTGCTGACCAACGGGCTGCGGGACGACGCCACCCACCTCAGCGCCCTCGCGGAGCGCTCCGGCGACGTCCGGCTGGCCGCCCTGTGCGTGCTGGTGATGGGCCTCTCGCTCGCCCCGATCCCGGTTCTGCTGTACCCGATCCTGCGCCGGGGGCACCACGCGCTCGCCCTGGCCTACGTCGTGCTGCGCGGCGCGTTGGAAACGGCGATGACCCTGACCATCACCATCGGTTGGTGGGTGATGCTCGGTGCGGCAGCGGCCGATCCCAGCGCTGGGCCGGGAACGGGTTCGGCTCTGGTGGTCCGCGCCGTCCGCATCGCTCAGGAGGGTGCCCACAACATCGGGGCGATCATCTTCAGCCTCGGCGCCGTGGTGTTCTCCTGGCTGCTGTACCGGATGCGGCTGGTGCCGCGCTGGTTGGCCGCCTGGGGTCTGCTCGCCGCCCCGTTCTACCTCACCGTCGGGGTGGCCGGCCTGCTCGGCGCTGACGTCGGCCTGCTGGTCATCCCGCTGGCGATCCAGGAGATGGTGCTGGCGTTCTGGTTGATCTTCAAGGGTTTCGATCCGGACGCGATCTGCCAGGGCGGCCAGTACAGTGCCGATCATGGCTATCGCCCGATTTCCGGTGGTGGTGCTGGACTGCCCCGACCCGCAGAAGCTGGCTGAGTTCTACGGCGCCCTGCTCGACTGGACGATCGAGTCGCATGACGACCAGGGTGACGACTGGTGGTCCATCCGCGCCGAGTACGGCGACGCGCTGGGCTTTCAGAAGGTGGCCGACTACACGCCGCCGCAGTGGCCCGGCCAGGACCAGCCGCAGCAGATGCACCTGGACGTCGTGGTCGACGACCTCGACACCGCCGAGGCCGCCGTCCTCGAACTGGGCGCGACCAAACACGACCACCAGCCGGGCACCACGTTCCGGGTGTTCCTCGACCCGGCCGGCCATCCGTTCTGCCTCTGCCTGAGCTGACCGCTCACCCGACCATGCCGGTCGAGGGAACGGCAGGACCGGTTCGGGCACAGGAGGTTTCGTGATCGACGTGCTGGTGGCACGCGCAGCTGCGTGCCGTCGTCCAGGAGCTACCACGCCGAACGCCACCCGGTGACCAGCAGGACCTGGCCGATCGCCTACCCCGCTGGTTCGGCGTCTCGGGCGATCGGGCGGGCGACTACAGGCAGCCCTCGATGTAGTCCGCCGGCCCGACCAACCCGGCCCGCAGCAGGGTCACCACGCCCTTCTCGTCCGTCTCGAACACGATGGCGTGGCCCGAGCCGTCGAGCACGCGCAGGTACTGCCCGCCCTCGACGTAGGTGTGCGGCGTCGC
>JAXLRT010000040.1:0-22784 GCA_046330955.1 Kineosporiaceae bacterium
GTTCCTGGCGTGGGGAGCCGGGGCCGCGCTGATCGTGCCGAGCGAGGACGACCTGTTCGATCCGGTGTCCTTCGTCAACCGGCACGGGGTCACCCACTGGTGCTCGGTGCCCTCGATGATCACGTTCGCGGCGGACAGTGGCCTGCTCACCCCCGCAGCCATGCCCTCGTTGCGGTCCAGCGTGTTCTGCGGTGAGCAACTCACGCTGCGGCAGGCCGCGACCTGGGCCGACGCGGCGCCGGGCAGCACGCTCGACAATGCCTACGGGCCCACGGAACTGACGGTTCTGGCGACGTCCTACCGGATGCCCCGGGAGCGTTCGCAGTGGCCTCGGACGGTCAACGGAACCGTGCCGATCGGTACCGCGTTCCCGCACCTGCAGGCGCGGCTGGGGCCGGACGACGAGCTGCAGGTGCGCGGCTCCCAACGCTTCGACGGCTATCTCGATGCCGCGGACGACGAGGGCAGGTTCGCCGCGGACGACGACGGGTACGAGAGCGCCCGGCCGGTGCCGAGCAGCGCCTGGTACCGCACCGGTGATCGCGTGGCCGAGCAGGACGGCGTGCTGGTGCACCTGGGTAGGCTCGACAATCAGGTCAAGGTCATGGGACAGCGGGTGGAGCTGCCGGAGGTGGAGGCTGCCTTGCGGACATGGGCCGGCGTGGACGAGGCGGTCGTGGTCCTGCTCGCCGACGACACGAGTGGCGGCGTGCTGGCGGCTGCGTACACCGGCGAGCCGTCGACCGCCCGGCAGCTGCGTGAGCGGCTGCTGGCACACCTGCCGGTGCACATGATCCCCAAGCGGTACCAGCACCTCGACAGCCTGCCCCGCAACGACCGCGGCAAGGTCGACCGGGCGGCCTGTGCCCGGCTGCTGGGCGGCTGAATCGTGACGGCCACCGCGGTCGATCGTCGCCTGCTCCTGGCGGTCGCCGGAGCCGACGGGGTGCTGGAGGTGGTCGACTTCCTGCTGCCGTTGTGGGCGGGTGCCGCCCTCGGCGCCTCGGCCGCGGTCGCCGGGGCCTTGCTGGCCACCCAGGCTGCGGCGTCCCTGATCGCCCGGCCCTGGGCCGCCCGGGTGGTGGACCGGGCGGCGCGCGGCACCGTGGCCGGCGGGGCAGCGCTGCTGATGGCCCTGGCGATGGTGGGCTACGCCGTGGCCGCGAGCACGGTGGTGGCGGTCGCAGCCGCTGCGGCCACCGGGGTCGGGATGGCGTTCTTCCACACCGCGGTCCTGGCGCACGTGGCCGATCTCGACCCGTCGCCGCGCGGCTACGGGCGCCTGCTGTCGTTCGAGAGTCGGGGCGCCCTGATCGCCTTCACGGTGGTCTTCCTGGTGCTCGACCAGGTGGACTACGTCGTCCTGTTCCTGGGGTTCGCGGCCGTCTTCGCGATCGCGTTCACCCTGATCCGGATCGCCCGGCTGCCGGCCGGCGCCGAGGGGTCCGCGACCGCCCGGCCGCCGGCCCGGCTCACCCGTACGCTGCTGCCGGTGGCCGGTCTGGTGCTGGTCACCACGGCGGCCCGAGCGTTGCTCCTGCTGCTGGTCCTGCTGCGGCTGCAACGGCACTTCGGTCTCTCGGTCCGCGACGTCGGCTTGGTCATGGCTCCCGGCTTCCTGGTCTTCGTGGCCGCCAGCACCCTCGCTCATCGGCTCACCGCCCGGCTCGGACGCCGCTGGACCCTCGTCGTCATGCTGCTGCTCACCGGCCTCACCGCCGCGGTGCTGCCCGCCGCCGACAGCGTGGTCGGGCTCGCCATCGGGTGGACGGCGGCCGCGGCGGGCTTCGCGGTGTCGATCCCCGTCGAGCGTTCCCTGATCGCCACCATGAGCGGTGCCCGGGCCGGTCACGGCTTCGGGATCCAGGGGGCGGCCGCCGTCGGCGGTGCCGTGGTCGGGTCGTCGGTGGCCGGCGTGCTGTACGGGGCGACTGGGTGGGCCGTGGCGTGCGCGGTCACGGTCGTGGTGGTGCTGGTGGCGCTGGCGATCGTCCCGACGGCGACCGCATCGCCGGAGGCGGCGTAGCCGGGTCCGGCCTCATGACCGGGGATCGAGCGCCGCCAGGTGCCCGTGGAGCCGGCGCAGCAGCGCGAGCGCTCGATGCACCTCGTCGTCGGTCCGGACGGCCATCCACTCTGCACTGCGGTGAGGCCCCCCGGGCCATCTGCACCTGGCTGGCGGGCAGGTCGTGCCGGCGTGCCGGCGGGATCGGGCGGTCCCGAACGGTGGGTCGGGTCCCCGCTACCGTTGTCGGACATCGCCGATCCAGCCACCCGGAGGAGGCCTGTGATGGCGAAGGACGCCGAGGAACGGGACGAGGACGTGCGGTCCCTGATCCTGGACGTCGCGGCGCAGCTGTTCGCCGAGCGCGGGTACGGCGGCACGCGGCTGCCGATGGTGGCCGAACGGGCGGGGGTGAGTGCGTCCACCGTCAAGCGGCTCACCGGCGGCCGGGCCGAGCTGTTCGCCGCCGTCCTGGCCGCGCGGGTGAGCTCGCAGGCGGGCGATCGGCTGGCCGATGCCGCCGGCCATCCGGAGCGGACGCCGCCGATGGCGGTGCTGCTGGAGGCGATCGGTGAGATCTTCGCGGCGCCCGAGCGCAGTTGGAGCCCGGTCGAGCTCGAGGCGATCCTACGGGCGCACCATGATGCCGACGTCCGGGCGCCGGAATCCGAACGGTTGCGGGCGCGCTGGGCGAACGTGCGCACGGTCGTCGAGCAGTGGCGTCGATCCGGCGGGATCGCCGCCGAGGTGGACGACGACGCCTTCGTCCACTTCGCGCTCGCGTTGTCGGTGGGGTTGGCGATGGTCGACCCGCTCGTGGAACGGCGTCCGTCGCAACCGGGGTGGAACGCGATGATGGCTCGCATCGGCGGCGCGGTGGCGCCGTCCGAACTGTTCCCGCAGCCAGGGCAGACGGATGCGCAGCCCTGGCGACTGCGGGTCGACATCCCTTCGCAGCCAGGGAGTTTGGCCCAGCTCATTCGTGCGGTGAACACGCTGCAGGTCGATGTCGCGGCGGCCTGGGTGCTCACCGGCGACGAGGCCCAGCGCACCATCGACCTGGCGCTGATGGCGCCGCTGCAGGTGAGTGCGGCCGACCTCGTCGCGGTCGCGATGTCGGCCGGGCGCAACGCCCACGCCACGCCGGGCCGGGTCGAGGACGCCGAGGACCTGCCCACCCGGGTGCTGGACGGCGCCGCCGAACTGGTCACGAACCCGGGGTCCGCCCCGCTCGCCGCGGCCGCGCTGATCGAAGCCGATCGGTTCGAGGTCGAGCCGGCCACCGTGGGCGAGGACGACGCCGCCGGGGTGTTGCGACTGCAGTGGACGCCGGAACGGCACGTCGTGCTGCACCGGGACTGGGCGCCGTTCGCCCGGGCGGAGAAGACGCGCGCGTCGGCCCTGCTGCGGCTGGCCGCGGCGATCTCGGGAGCCCAAGGGGACGCCGACGCCCTCGGTTGGGTGGAGCCGATCGCGGGCGGCACGACGGTCTGGATCCGGCTGGCCCGGCCCGAGGACGCCGACGCGGTCGCCGCGATGCACCAACGGTGCTCCGAGCGGAGTCGCTACCAGCGGTACTTCACGCCGGTCGACGAGTGGCGCGAGATCAACCTGCGGCGCCTCACCGGCGGGCATCGTGGGGCGACGTTGGTCGTCATGAGCGAGGACGGCGCCATCATCGGGCTCGGCAACGTCTTCCCCGACTCGCCGCAGGACGCGCGCGCCGCGGAGCTGGCCATGATCGTCGAGGACGCCTACCAGCGGCGCGGGATCGGGATGCGCCTGATGCGCCACATGGTGGAGTTCGCCGAGCGGCTCGGCTTTGCCGAGGTGGTGGCGACCGTGCTGGCGGACAACACCGCGATGGTGCGGGTACTCGAGGCGCCGGGACTGGCCTGGGAGCGCTCGGTGGAGTCGGGGGTGCTGTCGATGCGAGCACCGCTGCCGGTCGCCGATGGCGATGCCGGGGGTCCGGCTCGGCGCTGAGCGCACGGGACAGCGGCGAACGGCGGTGGCTCGCGACGCGACATCACCGACCCCCACCGGTGGCCGGGCACGGATTCAGATCGCGCGAACCCGGTTGTTGCGCGCGCCGTGTTCGAGTTCGACCTGCCCGAGCAGTTCGAGGATCGGGGTGACGTAATTGGCGAACCTGCCCCGATATCCCTTGCGCAGCCCGTAGTACCCGCCGACCGGATTGCCCCCGTCCCGCGCCCAGGCCTCGACCGTGCCGTCCTTGACCGGCTTGCCCTCGTCGGCGTTGCCGAGCGGCATCCAGTCGCCGTGGTCGCGCAACATCGCCAGCGCGTCGTCCAGGGCGCGCAGGTGGTACGAGAGTCGCGTGGTGCCGACCTGGACGACGAGCGCCGGTGGCTCGGCGCTCACGTCGCGCCACGCGGAGAACGTCGAACTGCGGGGAGGTGTCTCCAGCAGCCAGGGGTCCTCGGGGGTCCCGTCGCCGTAGGTCACCTGGTTCATCGAATCCCCTCACTGGCTCGGGCCAGCCCGTCGGCGAAGGCCTCGAAGGATGGTTGCAGGTCGGGCATGCTGCGCCAGATCAGCGGCAGCATCAGACCGGTGAACTCCTCGCGCATGTGGAAGTCGGTGCCGCCGGCGGCCGGGGTGAGCGAGAAGCGCCGTACCCCGCGGAACAGGCCGGCGGGCATGCCGCCGGTCCACTCCATGGACGAGCGCGCGGTGAACTCGGTGACCCGGGTCCTGAACCCTCGCCCGGGGGCCGCGTGCGACCAGATCGTGAACCTGCCGCCGGGAACGATCGCCCCGTCGATGCGCTCGATGCCGGTCCCGGCGGCCACCAGGGCCGCCGGGTCGGTCAGGGTCTGCCAGATCATCGACGGCTCGGCGTCGATGTGCCGGTGCACCTCGTAGTACCTCATGAGTCCGCCTCCTCCCGTCGCGCAAGCTAGCAGCCTTAAGATGACGTCTACTGTCATCTTTTCGGCCGGCATCGGAGATCGATGAGAGCGTCCAGGCTGCTGCAGATGCTGCTGCTGTTGCAGAACCGCGGCCGGATGACCAGCGTCCAGCTGGCCGCCGAGCTCGAGGTCAGCCGGCGCACGATCCTGCGCGATGTCGAGGCACTGGGCGAGGCCGGCCTGCCGGTGATCGTCCACCCCGGGCGGCGCGGGGGGATCGAGCTCGGCTTCAACTACCGCACCCGGCTGACCGGGCTGGCCACCGACGAGGCCGAGGCGCTCGGCGTCCTGTTGTCGCGCCGTCCGGTCGAGCTCGAGTCGCTCGGCCTGGCCGACGCCGGACGACGGGCGTGCAGCAAGCTGCTGGAGTCGCTGCCCGACCCGGTGCGCGCCACGGCGTCGTTGGCGGGCACCAGGTTTCGCATCGATCCCGCTCCACCGGACGACGCGGACCCGCGGGTCGCGGCGCTGGCCGAGGCGGTGCGGTGTCGTGGGGTGGTGCGACTACGGGCCCAAGACGCCGACCGGCGCGAGGTGCACCCGGTCGGGCTGGTCCTGACCGCGGGCGGGTGGGAACTGGTGGACGGGCGCGCCCCGCAGCACCGGATCCCGCAGGCGCAGTGGGGGACGGTCAACGTCTCGCGCCGGCGCTTCGAGGCCGGAGGTCGGGGCTCCTCGGATCGTTGACGGGGCGAGCGCCCGTCGGCTCAGCGCAGGACGATTGCCGGCAGCAGAGCCGTGAAGACGACCGTCCGCGGCGGCGTCCGTCGAGAGCGTCTGGGCAGGAAGGCTGTTCACGTGAAGGTGACGCGGCAGCGGTGACCTCCTGAACGGGGAAGGAGACGCCGAGCTGGACGTACCGTGCGGCACGCCGCGAACCACCCCTGTGAGGGAAGGCTCTGCCCGAGTTCGTCGGGAGTGTCATGGCCCGAGTGTGCATCTCCTACCGGCGTGAGGACACGCGGCTGGTTGCCGCCCGCCGGGTGACTCGGCTGAAGGACGGCCTCCGATGGCTGGGTGGGCCTGCGGAAACGACCACGACGATCACTGTGCAGCCGCCCATCGTCGGATAGCGCCCCCGGCGCGCGTTCCGCGTCGATCTCCCACGCCACTCAGCCTGGGCACGACGGCAGGTCGCCTGAAGGAGCAGCCACCGCGGCGGCGTCCGGGCCGGCTGCCGGCGCGGGCACCCGATCGGGCGAGTCCGGGGTGCTCGGCCGCCGCCCCGGGACCAGGAGAGATCAAGTCCGCGCCGGTCGGGACCGATGATCCGAGGAGTCCGTGGGCCGGAGAGGGTGTCGTCGATGGAGGTTGTCGTCGCCGAGTGGTCGGCGTCAGACGGGTGGTCGACAGCCCTGCGCGAACTGGATTCGGAGTCGACGCTGGTGATCGTCTTCGGTGATCGATGGCCGGCCGAACTCCCGCACCCGGCCCTGGCCCTGGCCGAGCACGTGCCGAAGGCGATCATCATCGGGTGTTCGACGGCGGGTCGCGTCGTGGGATCCACGCTGGACGACGGGGCGCTGACAGCGACGGTCGTGCGGTTCGACCGGTCACGGTTGTTCCGGGTCTCAGCGCAGGTGAGCAGTGCCGCGGACTCGTTCGAGGCCGGTCGGGTGCTCGGAGGCGGGCTGCCCGGACCGGGGCTGCGGTGCGTGTTCATCCTGTCGGATGGCTTGCACGTCAACGGGAGTGAGCTGGTTGCCGGGGTGCTCTGGGCCGTCGCGCCCGGCGTCCTGGTGACCGGCGGCCTCGCCGCGGACGGGGACCGTTTCGAGCAGACCTGGGTGCTCGACGAGGGCCGGGTGCTCGACGGACGGGTGACGGCAGTCGGCTTCTACGGCGAGAACCTGCGGATCGGGTCCGGCTCGCGGGGCGGGTGGGGCATCTTCGGCCCGGAGCGGGTGGTCACCCGCGCGGAGGGGAACGTCCTGTACGAACTGGACGGCAGGCCGGCGCTGGAGCTGTACACGCGATACCTGGGCGACCTGTCCGCCGGGTTGCCCGCCAGCGCCCTGCTCTTCCCGCTGGCCGTGCGACCGGACGGGCGCGGCGAGCAGAGGGTCCGGACCGTTCTGGCGGTCGACGAGGGCGAGCAGTCGATGACCTTCGCGGGGGACATCCCGCTGGGGTGGCGGGCGCAACTGATGCGCTCGAGCGCCGACCGGCTCATCGACGGCGCCGCCGAGGCCGCAGCACGCAGCCTGCTCGGCCACGACGCAGCCGGGCCGGAGCTGGCGATCGCGATCTCGTGTGTCGGGCGCCGGCTGGTGCTGGGCGAACGGGCCGAGGAGGAATTCGAGGCGATCTTGGAGACCCTGCCGAGCGGCGCTCAGGTCGTGGGCTTCTACTCCTACGGGGAGATCGCACCGGACGCCGCAGGGGTCTGCGATCTGCACAACCAGACCATGACGATCACCACAGTGTCGGAGGACCTCCGACGTGGATGACTTCCGTGAGGCGGCGAGCCAACGGCTGCTGCGACGCATCCTGAAACGGCACGGCCTCGCGGAGTCGACGGCACCGACCGACCAGCAGTGGAGCGGCTTCCTGACGGTGGTGACGGCGGTGCTGGCCGATCAGGAACAGGAGCGCTATCTGCTGGAGAGCTCGCTGCGCAACTCCTCGCAGGAGATGCTCGACCTCTACGAGGACCTACGGACGTCGTCCGAGCGACTCGCCGCGGACCACCAGCAGTTGCGCAGGGCCAACTCGGTGCTGGCCGCCACGCTGGAGTCGACCGCGGACGGCATCCTGGTGGTCGGCGTGGACGGGACGATCGCGAGCTTCAACCGCCGCTTCGCCGAGCTCTGGCGACTGCCGGACGAGGTGTTGCAGTCCCGCGACGACAGCGCGGCATTGTCGTTCGTGCTGAGCCAGTTGCGAGATCCGGACGCGTTCATCACCAAGGTTGAGGCGCTGTACCAGACGCCCGAGGCGGAGAGCCTGGACACGCTGGACTTCCTCGACGGCAGGGTGTTCGAACGCCGCTCGCTGCCCCAGTACCTGGACGGTCAGATCATCGGCCGGGTCTGGAGTTTCCGAGACGTGACCGCCGAGCACCGGCTGCACGCCGAGCTGCACCACCGAGCGCTGCACGACTCGTTGACCGGGTTGGCCAACCGCGCCGCGTTCGACGACCACCTCCAGCAGGCGCTGCGCCGCCTGAGCCGCAACGGGGGGCATCTCGCCGTGGTGGTCGTGGATCTCGACGGATTCAAGCTCATCAACGACAGCCTCGGTCACCAGGCGGGGGACGTCGTCCTCGTCGCCGTCGCGGACCGGTTCCGGGCGGCCTTCCGCGACCTGGACACCGTGGCCCGCCTCGGCGGGGACGAGTTCGCCCTGCTGGTCGAGGACGTCGCCTCGCCCGAACAGGCCGCGCGGCTGGGTCAGCGACTGCTGGACATCCTGGCCGATCCCGTTCCCCTGGGCGCCCGCGAGGTCACGCTCGGGGCAAGCATCGGGATCACTCTGGCGATGGGGACCACGCTGGATGCCCAGCGGGTGCTCGGTCAGGCCGACGCGGCCATGTACCGCGCCAAGCAGGACGGCAAGACGCGTTACCAGTTGTTCGAGGCGTCCATGCACACCCTCGCCATCGAACGCCTCAACCTCGAGCAGGCCCTTCGCCTGGCCGTGTCCAACGGCGAGTTCGCGTTGCACTACCAGCCCATCGTGGACATCGGCACCGGGCAGGTCACCTCGTTCGAGGCCCTCACCCGCTGGAACGACCCGGTCAAGGGCTGCATCCCACCGGACGTGTTCATCCCGCTCGCCGAGCAGACCGGCCTCATCCACGACATCGGTCGCGAGGTGCTGTTCCAGGCCTGTCGCCAGGCACAGGACTGGCGAACCCGGTTGCGGCGGAACGAGATCGCGGTCTCGGTCAACGTGTCCAACCGTCAACTGCTCGGGCCCGGCTACGGGCAGTCCGTCCGGCAGGCGCTGTCGGCCAGCGGGTTGCCCGCCCGGGCACTCATCCTGGAGATCACCGAGTCGGCCTTCGCCACGGACGTCGACCGGATCACCGAAACCCTGGATGGATTGCGCCGCATGGGAGTTCGCGTCGCCATCGACGACTTCGGCACCGGCTACTCGTGTCTCGCGGCGCTCGCCAACCTGCCCGTGGACATCCTGAAGATCGACAAGGCGTTCGTGGAGAGCATCGACCAACCGCGCGGACACGGCCTGGTGCGGGCCATCCTCGCCATCGCCCAGACGTTGGACCTGCAGACGGTCGCCGAGGGCGTCGAGGACGGCGCCCAGCACCGGTTGCTCGCCGCCGACGGCTGCACCCACGTGCAGGGGTTCTCCATCGCCAAACCCATGCCGGCTCAGGACGTTGCGTCCTTTCTCGGCTCCCGTCGCAGTGGGTCGTGATCTGCAGAGCAGGTGGACGGCGCGGGGTGCTCATCGAGCGTTCCAGCTGGTCACGCGCCAGGACAACCAGGCCGATGATCGCCCACGCGGCCAGGATCCCTGCGGTCAGGGGCAGGTTCCGATGACCACCGGTCTCGGCGAGGGCGAACGCCTCCAGGACGCCTTTGACCCTGCATGATCTACAGGACACGCGCCAGGCCCTCTACGTCACCATCGGCGATCCGGCGGGCGTGGGCGCGGATGACCCGGGCGGCGAACGCGGCGTCGTCGGCGTTCTCGACCTCGTCCCGCCGGCGACTGCGGGTCGTGTGGTGTCGGGCCGGCGTCCTGCCTCCTGCCTGCGGTGCCCCGTGTGCGGTTGAAAGCCGTCAGGCGTCGTTGACGTCGTCCTGCTCGGGCGGAAGAGGGTGGGTCCGGCGGGCGGGCTGGCTCCCCCTCGCCCGACGGTGGTACCGGAAGGCGACACGCGGCACCTGAGGTGATCGGCCCCGCGCGTCACCCGAACCGACCCGATGACATGTCCCGCGCGGGCCGAACGCTTCTGGCGCCTGACATACGTGGGGTCGGGCCGCGGATGATCTTCCGCACTGGCATCTGTCGTGCAGTCGTTCGCTCCTTCGACCCTGAGCTCGGCTGGGGCGTGCTGGACTCGCCGGAGACCCCGGGCAGCTGCTGGGTCCACTGGTCGGTCCTGGGGATGGACGGCTACCGGGGGCTGGAGCCCGGCCAGGCGGTCACGGTCGAATGGGAGGCCGGCGAGCAGGACGGCTACGACTACCGCGCGCTGCGAGTGGACGTCTGACGTCTCCGCCGGACCTGAGGCGCCGCGTCGAGGGCTTCCCCGTTCTGAGCCGTCCTTCCTGTTGCCCCTTCTCCCCATGTCTCTTCCCCGCGCGCGCCTGCCGGAGCGGAGCGGGAGGCGAGGACGCGCGCGAGGGCCGCGCAGCGGCCGCCCTTGTTGGCGGCGATGGCCCCGACGCGCAGCCGGCGCACCTTCCAGGCGCTGCACTCCTCCCTGAGCCGGCCGATCAAGCGGGCGATGGCTCGTGACAAGGTCAAGCGGAACGTGGCGGCGCTGTGCTCGGTGCCGCAGGGACGTGTCCCTGGCCGTCCCTCCAAGGCGCTGACGCTGGCCCAGGCGGAGGCGGTGCTCGCGGCGGCCGAGGGGAGCCGGATGGGGACCTACGTCGTGGTCTCCTGCTCACCGGGCGCGGACGGAGGAACTGCGCGCCCTGACGTGGCACCACGTCGACCTCGGCGGCCGACCCCATGACGAGCCGCCCGTGCCGGCGCACATCGCGGTGCGGCGGTCGGTGCGTGCCGGCGGCCACACGAAGACCAAGAAGTCGCGGCGCACCCTGGCGTTGCCGGCGCGCTGCGTCGCGCTGAGGGCTCACCGTGCTCGGCAGCTGCGGACCGGAGCTGTCGTGATGGATCGGATCTTTTCGCCACACCGGGAGGCGTAGTCACGCAGTCGTCACTCGGAACGTCGGAGGCCGGTCACCTCATGGAAGGTAACCGGCTTGTGACCTGCACTTTCTTGTGTCGTGGTGGCGGGAGCCGCCGTCGCGGTCAGCTCCTGCGTCGCTGCACGCTCCGGCTCCCGGCATCCAGCCACGCCCGACACACAAAGACCCGCAACGGCTGTCGCCGTGCGGGCCTTCGGTGTGTCGGGGTGGCGGGATTTGAACCCACGGCCTCTTCGTCCCGAACACTGTCCGGACTGCCCGGTGACCTGCGGGAGCCCGGCGATAGCGCTGGTCAGTGCGTCGGTCCGGGTCTGGATGCATCGGTCCGCGTGGGTCCGGCGTTCATGATCGTCTCCCAAGATTCTCCCCAACGGGCCCTCGCGCGGTATCGATATCGAGGTGGAACAGGCTCAACTCGGCCGGGCCCCCGCCGCACAACACCGGCGATACGAAGATCAGCTGAGTCGGAGCGTGGGCTCCCCGCAGCGAGGTCAGCAGCGCCGTGTCCGCACGGGGATCCCAGATCCGCACCGTGCCGTCCCGGCTGCCGGTGGCCAGTAGTGGTCCGGTGGTGGCGGGGATCGGCAGCTTCCCGAACTGGGACCCTGGCTACCTGCGCAAACATCCTGGTCACCGCCAGGGTGAGGGTCGGGCTGCATCGGTACCGCCGAGTCCAAGCGGCAAGATCATCTCCCGGGATCTCCGACGAGGGAGCTGAGGGGCTGAGGTCGGCGACTGCCTTCGAACTCGTCATCGGTTTCTCGTGTGGCGGCCCAGCCGGCCGATCTCGGCCTTGATTTGACGCTGCCGACCGGACAGGGACGCGTCGGGTGCCTTTCGTAACCAGGCGAGGTGACGAGCGATCACGGTCTGGGCCGCTCGGGGATTTCCGATCTGCATGTGGAAGTTAGCGAGGTTGAACAGATAGTTCGTGGTGTCGGGGTGGCGTTCGCCCAACGTGCGCTTGGCCGTCTGTGCAGTAGCTAGGAGCTCCTTGATCGCTTCCCGGCGCTCTCGCATCTCCCACAGGATGCCGGCCAGGTTGTTGCGGGCGCGGAGGGTGCCGGGGTGGTCGGGGCCCAGGACGCGTTCGCGGGTGGTCAGGACCTGCTCGGTCAGGGTCCGGGCCTGGGGCAGGTCGCCCTGGGCCTGCAGGATGGTGGCGTGGTAGGCGTGGGCGGTGAGGGTATCCGGGTGCTGGGGCGGGAGCGCGCGGGTATGGGCCGTGATCAGCTGGTTGAGCAGTGCGGCGGCGTCGCGGCGTTCGCCCTGGAGGTGCAGGGTCTGGACGAGCTGACGGCCGGTGGCCAGCGTGGCCGGGTCGTCGGCGCCGAGCAGCTTGACGCGGTCGGTGTAGACCCGTTCCTGCAGAGCGCGGGCGGCAGGCCAGTCCCCGAGCCCGAACAGGGCGTCCGCGAGAGCGTGCCGAGCCGCCAGGAGCGTGCCGGGTGCCGGTGCGTCGACCGCGGCGTTGATCGTGGCGAGGGCGACGGCGTGCTCGGCGAGACCGCGGGCATGGGTGTCTCGGCCGCGGGTGTGCAGGTAGGTCGCTGCGCGGGTGAACAAGTCGACGGCCGGTGCCAACAGGTCGTCGGTTAGGTCGTGGGGTAGGTGGCTGGCGGCGGTTTCTGCGTGGGGTAGGAGGAGTTCGCAGCGGTCCCAGTTGGTGGGGGTGGCGGCTTCGCCGGGGAAGGCCTGCAGGACCACGGTGATCGCGGCTTGGCACCACTCGGCGGTGAGGGCGGCTTCGAGGCGGCTGCGGGTGATCTGCTGCACGAGCCGGTGGATGGTGGCCCGGCCGTCGACGACGGCGGCCAGACCGGTGTCGTTCAGTGCGGCAGTCGCTGTCAGGACGGCGAACTGATCGGTGAACGCCTGCGCCAGGTCCTCGGGCAGACCGCTCCGCGCCGGCTCGTGCTCGGTCCAGGGTCGGGCCAGGTCGTCCAGTGGGATCGCGTCTGGGGCGAGGAACGCACACAGCCGTAGGAGAGCCTGCGCGCCTGGGGTTTGCGCAAGCTGGGTGTAGGAGATCTCCCAGGTCGTGACCAGAGTGTGGTCGTAGTCCGCGGGTCGCCCATGGGAAAACAGGTCCGGTGCCCGCGTCGCCAGCAGGTCGAGGTAGGTCCGCGCCGCCATCCCCTTGGTGATCGTCGCACCTGCCTGAACCAGGGCCAACGGAAGACCCCCTAGCGCGTCGGCGACCTGGGTGGCGTCCTCGGCGGTGATGCCGGCCTGGCGAGTCAGGTAGTCGACGGCATCAGCGGGGGGCAGCGGCTCGACCGCGATGCCCAGACCGGTACCCCTGTGGTCGTCGTGGCGGGTGGTGACCAGGACGTTCCCGTAGTGGCGTTCGGGCAGGACCCGGTCCAGCACGTCGAGGTCCTCGACGTTGTCCACGACCAGCAGCCAGGCCCCGATGGGGGTGGCCGCGGCAGCGCTCAAGGCGTGGCGGACGGCGGCGACAGCGTCGCCCTGGTCGGCTATCTCCGGTAGTCCCAGCGGGCCGGCCAACGCGGCGAAATCGGTTTCCAGCGCATCGGCGGTGTCTCCTCGCAGCCACGCCACGGAGCCTGTCAAGTTTCTTGTGTAAGAGTCGCTCTGCCTCTGTTGATCTTGCTGTTACAGGTAGGTTGATCCGGTCGAGGTAGACCAGGGCGAGCTCACCCGGAGCGGCGCTCAGCCCTGGGTAACTGCTCCTTCGACCAGACGCGCCGGGCAGTCCGCTGGTTCGCGGGAGTGCCGCGCTGCTCGTCGCGTTCCCAGGACCGCTTGTCCTCGATGTTCATGATCGCCAGCCAGAGCAGCTTGACCACGGCGGTGTCGTTCGGGAAATGCCCTCGATTCTTGATGATCTTGCGGAGTTGGTAGTTCAGCGACTCGATGCTGTTCGTGGTGTAGATCAACTTCCTGAGGGCGGCGAACGCCAGGAACAGGGTGAACCGTTCCCACGCGTTCTCCCACGTCCTGACCGTGGCCGGGTACTTCGCCCCCAGGGTCGAGTCCGCGAACGCCGCCAACGCCATCAGGGCAGCCTCCTCGGTCGCGGCGATGTAGATCGGACGCAGCAGCGCCGCGACGGCCTTGCGGTCCTGGTAGGCGACGAACCGGGTCGAGGCCCGGATCAGGTGCACCACACAGGTCTGGACCAGGGCGCCGGTCAGGTCGCCTGCACGGCCTCGGGGAAACCGGTCAGACCGCAGCAGACGATCAGGACGTCCTGGACACCCCGGTTGGCGAGCTCGGCACACGCTCGCCCAGAACTTCGCGCCCTCGCTGGCCTGGACCCAGATCCCCAGCACGTGCTTGATCCCGTCGGTGTCGACCCCGACGGCGATGTGCGCCGACCAGTTCATGACGTGCGCGCCGTCGCGGACCTTGACCACGATCGCGTCGAGGTAGACGACGGGGTAGAACAGGTCGAGGGGGGCCGGTTCTGCCACTCCCTTGACCTTCTCCACCGCGTCGGTGATCTTCGAGATGGTGGCGTGGGACAGCTCCACCCCCAGCGTCCGCTCGAAGTGGTGACCGATGTCGCGCACCGTCATCCCACCCGCATACAGCGAGATGATCTGCTCCTCCAGACCCCCAACCGGCGGGCACCCTTCGGGACCAGCGCCGAGGCGAACGACCCGGCCCGGTCGCGGCTGGTCCAGCTCGATCCGGCCGACCTCACTGGACACCGTCTTGAAGCTGGTCCCGTTGCGTGAGTTCCCCGACCCTCGACCCGCGGGATCGCCCTTGTCGTAGCCCAGGTGGTCGGTCAGCTCCATGCCCCGCTCCAGGACACTCTTGACCAGCTCGGGCAAGGCTCCGCCCGGCCCGGTGCGCGACAACCCGCCCTCACCGACCCGGGCCAGCATCGAGTCGATCACCTCGTCGGTGAACAACTCCCGGCGCAACACCCGCGCCGCCGGCTCCTCCCGACCACCACCCTCCT
Source organism: Kineosporiaceae bacterium (assembly GCA_046330955.1). Taxonomy (GTDB): domain Bacteria; phylum Actinomycetota; class Actinomycetes; order Actinomycetales; family Kineosporiaceae; genus JADJPO01. The sequence continues at coordinate 14,731 of JAXLRT010000040.1, forward strand.
GGTGATCATGATCGGCCGTCGCGGTCACCTCGGTCCACGCCCGGCTGGACTGAACACTCATCACGGTCATGCTCCTCATCTACAGGAGCGACCCCTTACACAAACCAGTAGACACGCCCACGCCACGACTGGGTAGTCGCCGGCCCAGCGGTGGGCGTACTCCACCGCCAGGCGGGTCTTGCCGACCCCACCCAGACCGGTTAGCACCTGGACCGCACCCCATCCCGGTTCGGCCTTCCCGAAGGAGTCCCGCAGCTGCTGCAGCTCCACTTCGCGGCCTACGAACAGGCCTCCCGGCCGGTGTCGACCCATCTGCCACACCACCGGCCAGGACCTGCGATCGGTCTCGTCGGGGTCACGGAGGCCATGACGCGACGGACCCGCATGGGCACGTTCGGTGAGCGCCTGGTACAGCAACCGTTCCAGGTCGTCGGGGCTGTGCACCCGGGCCACCGTCACCGCGTCGGAGACACGGGCACGGAACGTGGTCTGACGCTCGCTGCGGCCATGGTCCGGGTCGTGGTAGAAGTCGCGTGGCACGGGAACGGTCAGGTCCTCGGCGATCAGGAACGCCAGGCGTGGGATGTCCAACCCGGTCGCGGTGTCGAACTCAAGCTCGGTGTAGGACCGCTCGGGGTCCTGGCGTATCGGGGTGCCGTACTGGAACCCAAACACCCCCACATACAGGTCGCAAGTCTCCAACTTGGCCCGGCACACCTGCTCCGGCGTATCCGATGACGCGGTCCACGAGCCCATCTCCACCGCTACATGCTCGGCCCGTTCGACGGCACGCTTGGCCGCCGCCACGAACGATCCGCCAGCCGGGTACCGGGACAGCTCAGTGGTATGACTCAAGAACACCCGCCATGGCCTGGTCGGCCAGGCTGTCCCGGAGCTGTTGCCCGGCCCAGCCGGGGCGGGGCCACGGTGATAGTGCGTTCCGCCGAAGAAGTTGACCTGCTGGCCCCCGTCCCCGACCTGCACACCCATCGCCTCGTGAGCATCCACCCCGGTCACCGCGTATCCACCCGGCCCTCCACCCGTCACCACACCCCCTGGACCACCCGGCGAGACTCGCCCAACGGCGAGACTCCACCCGAGTCACCCTAGGTGACATCCCCGCGCGGAGCGTGCCTCCCGGCGCTGGACGCGCATACCCGACTACCGGGCAGCACCCATCGACCAGGGACACGTAGGTGTGGTCACAGCCGGCGTTGAACTGACAGACACTTCGGCTCAGCCGAAGTGGCGCCACAGCCGCCGCTCGATGCGCAGGGCAAAGCCGCTGGCCATCGACCCTGTGTGCCCGTGGTCGCGACACGTTGGACGGCTGCATGCGCGACGTCTGGGAGACGATCTTGGCAAGATCTTCTCCCAGGAGCCTCCGGAAACCATCGCAAACCAACACCCAAAGCACCGCAGGTCAGAAGCCACATGGCCTCTGACCTGCGGTTTCTTGGGTCGGGGTGGCGGGATTTGAACCCACGGCCTCTTCGTCCCGAACGAAGCGCGCTACCAAGCTGCGCCACACCCCGGTGGAGCTTCGTCAGGATAGCGGAGGCAGCCCCGGACCATGAAACCGGTTCCTCGCGTCCCCGCGGGGACGTCCCAGCTGGGACGCATCCGCCGGTCAGCGCTCGCGGGGAACCAAGGTCAACAGGGTGGCCTCGGGGCGGCAGGCGAAGCGCACCGTGGCATACGGCGGCGTCCCCAGCCCGGCCGACACGTGCAGCCACGCCGCCGACGATCCTGCCCCGGCGCCCGAACCGGCCGCTGCCCCGGCTTCGGAGGCCGCGGCGTCCCGACCTCGGGTCCACGCGCCCTCCGCAGCCCGTGACGGCCAGCGGGAGACGCCCTTGGCCTGGCGCCTCGGCAGGTCGCAGTTGGTGACCAGCGCGCCGAACCCGGGCAGGCACAGCTGTCCGCCATGCGTGTGGCCGGCGATCAGCAGGCCCGCGCCGTCCGCGGTCATGGCATCCAGCACCCGCCGGTACGGCGCGTGCATCACGCCGACGGTCAATGCGGCGTCCGGCGAGGCTGGCCCGGCCACCCGGTGGTAGCGGTCGCGCTGGATGTGCGGATCGTCGACCCCGACGAACTCGAGCGGCACCCCGGCGACGTCCAGCGTGGTGCGGTGGTTGTTCAGGTCGATCCACCCGGCGTCCAGGAAGCCCTTGACCAGATCGTCCGTCGGCAACCGCCCACCGTGGATCCGCGTGCGCCCACCGTGACGCAGCAGGTACCGGGCCGGGTTCTTCACCCGCGGCGCGTAGTAGTCGTTCGAGCCGAGCACGAACACCCCGGGACGGTGCAACAGCTCACCGTGTGCCTCGAGCGCGGTCTCGACGGCGTCCAGGTCGGCCAGCGTGTCCCCGGTCGAGACCACCAGATCCGGCTCGAGGTCACCCAACCGACGCAGCCACGCCTGCTTGCGATGCTGCCGCGGAACCATGTGCAGGTCCGACAGGTGCAGCACCCGCAGCGGGTCGGCGTCCGGTGGCAATACCGGCAGGCTCGCCCGGCGCAGCACGAAATGGCGCGCCTCGAGCCAGGCGTACCCCAGCCCCGTCGCTCCCGCCGCCGCGACGGCGAGCGGGATCGCCGCCGCCAACGGCAGCCGAGAGGGCAGGGCACGCTCAGGACGCATCCGACCATCCTCTCATCGCCACCCACCCGACGCCGTCCGCTCTCACCTGGACGGCGCCAGCCGAATATCGCTCGGAGCCGCCCGGGCGCGGTGCGAGGATGAGCGCCATGGCCGACTTGAAGCAGCGTCTGCAGTCCGACCTCACCGAGGCGATCCGTTCCCGCGACGAGGTCACCGCCGCCACCCTGCGGATGGCGTTGACCGCGATCCGCTCCGGCGAGGTCGCCGGCACCGTCGCGCGCGAGCTGTCGGACGACGAGGTGCTGGCGGTGCTCGGCAAGGAGGGCAAGAAGCGCCGCGAGGCGGCCACCGCGTTCGCCGACGCCGGCCGCGCCGAGCAGGCCGCGCGCGAGCTGGCCGAGCTCGCCGTCCTGGAAGGCTATCTGCCGCAACAGCTCTCGGACGACGACCTGGCCGCCCTGGTCACCTCGGCGATCGCGGACGCCGCGTCGTCCGGGGCCACCGGCATGGCGGCCATGGGCCGGGTCATGAAAGCCGTTCAGCCGCAGGTGGCCGGCCGCGCCGAGGGCGGACGGATCGCTGCCGAGGTCAAGCGGCAGCTCGCCGCCGGCTGACCGGCCGGTCGGTCCCGAGCGCGCTCACGCCGTCAGCGGAGGAACCCCCCACCGTTGCCGTTGCCTCCGCCGTTCCCGTTGCCGTTGCCGTTCCCGTTGCCCCTGCCGTTGCCGGGGAACCCGCCACCGCCGGGGACCGGGAACTCGTTGCCGGGCGGCGGCGGGGCGCTGCCGTCACCCGGGTAGATCACGACGGTCGAGCCCTTCTCCAGCCGGCCACCGGCCGACGGCGAGGTCTTGGCCACCCGGTCGGGACCGATGAACGAGGCGGTCGGCGGGCCGACACGCACCTTGAAGCCCTGCGCCTGCAGGATGCCGGTGGCCTCGTCGATGGTGCGGCCGACGACCTCGGCGACCTTGATGCCGCTGCCCTCCAGCATCTTGGCGGGCGGGGCGGGCCAGTCCTCGCGGGGCAACCCGTCCATGCCGATGTTCATGATCGACTGCCACAAGGGCGCAGCGATGGTGGCACCGAACACGTGCCCGTAGTTGACCCCGCCGATGCGGCGGTTGTTGAGGCTCCGACCGCCCGGGTAGTCGGAGTAGTCCTTCGGGTCGGCGACCACCACGGCCGTGGCGAGCTGCTTGGTGTAGCCCACGAACCAGGTGCGCACCGAGTCGTCGGTGGTGCCGGTCTTGCCGGCCGCGGGCCAGCGGATACCTCGGCCGCGGGCCGTGCCGTCGGTGAACACCTTCTTGCCGGCGTAGATCACGCCGCGGGCGACGTTGGCCGGGATGGCCTCCGACACGCACTTGGTCGCCCCGACCGATTGCGCCTTGCCCGAGCGATCGAGGATCGACAGCACCGGCGTGGGCGGGCAGTAGGTGCCCTCGGCGGCGAAGGTGGCGTAGGCGTTGGCCATGGTGAGCGGCGAGATCAGCAGCGCGCCGAGGATGATCGAGGGGCACTGGGTCGGCAGCTTGCCCGGCACCGCGATGCCGTCCTTGTAGCACTGGGTCAGGGTCTCGGTGGGCGGGGAGGCCAGGTGCACCCCCATCGCCTCGGCGGTCTTGGTGATGTCACACAGATCGAGGCGGCTGGCCATGTCCATGTAGGCGAGGTTCACCGAGTTGAACGTGGCCTGCATGACGCTGATCGCCGGCGGGCCGCTGCCCTCGGAGTTGCTGACCTTGAACCGCCCGGTACCGAGCGACTCGCCACAGGCCCTGAAGTCACGGCCGTTCCACCACTGCTGATCACCGGTGACGTTGGTGAACAGCCCCTTGCCCTTGCTCAACCAGGTGGCCAGGGTGAACGGCTTGAACGTCGAACCGACCTGGAATCCGGCCGCCCCGCCGTAGACCTTGTCGACGCCGAAGTTCAGCTCGGTCTGACCGGGTTTGCCGCGCTGCGGGTTGAAGATCGTGTTCTGCGCGATGGTCAGCACCTGACCGGTGCCCGGCTGAACGGTCACCGCCGAGGTGGCCACCTGGGAGTCGTCCGTCGGCGGGATCTTCTTCATCAGGGTCTCGGTGGCCGCCTTCTGCAGCGGCGCATCGAGCGTGGTCACGATCTTGTAGCCACCGCGGCGGATGGCGCTGTCACGCTCGTCCTCGGTCTTGCCCAAGGCGGCGTATCGCGGGTCGGTCAGCAGCATCTGCAACGCGTACTGGCAGAAGTAGGCCGCCGCTCCGGCGGTGATGCACCCCGCCTTGGCCACCTGCGGGGTGGTCGGCAGGGGGGCCTTGTCGGCGGCGGCCCGCTGCGCCTCGGTGATCATCTTCAGGTCGGCCATCCGGCTGAGCACCTGACCGCGACGGCTCTTGGCGGCCTTGGGGTGCTTGAACGGGTTGTACGACTCGGGGGACTGCACGACGCCGGCGAGCAGCGCCGCCTGCGGCAGCGTGAGCCGAGCCGCGGTGGTCTTGAAGAAGTACTGCGAGGCGGCCTCGACGCCGTAGTTGTTCTGACCGAAGGCGGCGATGTTGAGGTAGCCCTCGAGGATCGCCTTCTTCGGCAGGGTCTTCTCCAGCTCGATCGCCATGCGAATCTCTTTGATCTTGCGGCCGTTCTTGCGCGCGGTGGCCGCCTGCACCCCCGCCTTGTCGCCCTCGCCCACCGCGCTCTCGACCAGCTTGTTCTTCACCAGCTGCTGGGTCAGCGTCGAGGCCCCCTGCACCTGGCCGTCATTGAGCTTGTTGCTCACCAGGGCGCGCAGCAGACCCTTCGGGTCCACGCCGCCGTGCTCGTAGAACCGGGAGTCCTCGATGGCCACCACGGCCTGCTGCATGATCGGGGCCACCCGGTTCAGCGGGGTGACGACGCGGTTCTCCTCGTAGAAGGTCGCGATGGCCGTCTTGCCGTCGCGGGCGTAGAGCGTCGATCCCTCCGGCAGTGGCAGGTCCTCGAGGTCGGCGGGGATCGCGTTGTAGAAGCCGATCGCGTCCCGGGTGAAGGCCCCGGCCGCGCCGACGGTGGGCAGCAGCAGCCCGGCCACCAGGGCGCCGGCCACCAGGCTCGTCGCCAGGAAGGCGGCCAGCAGGGACGGCAACCGGGAGCCGGCTCCGCGCGAACCCTGGCCAGGGCGTGCCGAGGAGACGTCGTCGGGTCGGGGCAAGGGCATGGCGAGCGGCTCCTCGTCGCAGGTGTGACGGGGTCAGACTACGGTGGGGGATCCCCATTCGGCTCAACCATCGGCGGGTCGCGGGGCTGTACCGTTTCGGATGGTGTAACGCAGCGGGATGTTCGCGCGATGGGCCGTATGCGCGAACGGGCCTGCGGCGCGGTGACATCGAGCTACGGACGGTGACATTCCTTTGCTGGCTGAGGGGAATATCATCCATCTGGGCCGTAGGCCAGACACTGCGAGTGACATTACTGTGAGTGCGGGCGATAGGTCGGGGTTCACCCTCGCGGGGGAACACATGGGAGGACAACGCAGATGAACGGCGCGAACGACTGGGCTGCCAAGGGTGCTTGCCGTACGGCAGACCCGGACATGCTGTTCGTGCAGGGCGCGGCGCAGAACCGCGCCAAGGCCGTGTGCATGGCCTGCTCCGTGCGAACCGAGTGCCTCGCTGACGCACTGGACAACCGGATCGAGTTCGGTGTCTGGGGCGGCATGACCGAGCGTGAGCGCCGGGCGCTGTTGCGTCGTCGTCCCAATGTCGCCTCGTGGCGTCGGCTGCTCGAGATCGCGCGCGCCGAGCACGAGCAGGTCGTCGGTGTGAGCACCGCAGTCTCCGCCTGACCTCGTCCGTTACATCCCTTCCGTCCGAATCAAGGCATCACGATTCGGTCACGGTTTGACGTCGGCCGTCTGAGGTGATGTCCGGGTGGCCCGGGCGTCATCCGGCGAGATTCGCGCCGATGTCGCGCAGCCCCGTCAGGTCGTGCACATCCCCCGCCATCGCCGGCACCGTCGCCACCGCGACATCGGGGTGGGCGCCGGTGAAGCGGGCCGCCAACGCCTGTTCCCGGTTCCGGCGCCGCATCCGATCGGCGTGCACGCGCAACAGCCCCACGGTCAGCGCCTGCCCGTTCGCCTGCCCGCTGGCCTCCGTCTCGGCGTCCTCGAGTTCCTCGGCGGCCGCCGCGGCCCGCTCGGCGCTCAGGGTGTCCGCGTGGCTGGTGTGCACCCGGTTGAGCACCAAGCCGGCCAGCGGCATCCGCTCCTCCCGCAGCCGTTCGACGAAGTACGACGCCTCGCGCAGCGCGTCGGCCTCCGGCGCCGAGACCACCACGAACGCCGTCCCCTGCTGCTGCAGCAGCTCGTAGGTGCGCTCGGCGCGCTCGCGGAACGATCCGAACACGGTGTCCAGCGCCGCCACGAAGGTCTGCAGGTCACGCAACACCTGCGCCCCCAGCACCTTGGTCATCACCCCGGTGGCGCTGTTGACCGCGACCGACATCACCTTGAGGTACGCCCGGCCGCCGGCGCGGGCAGGCGCCGAGAGCAGGCGGATCAGCCGGCCGTCCAGGAACGATCCGAGCCGTTGTGGGGCGTCCAGGAAGTCCAGCGCCGAGCGGGACGGCGGGGTGTCGACCACGATCAGGTCCCAGCCGTTCGCGCCCGCGCCGGCCCGGGCGCGCAACTGCCCCAGCTTCTCCATCGCCATGTATTCCTGCGTGCCCGCGAAGGAGCTCGACAGCGCCTGGTAGAAGGGATTGGCGAAGATCTGCTGCGCCTTCTCCGGCGAGGCGTGTGCGCTGATCACCTCGTCGAAGGTGCGCTTCATGTCGAGCATCATCGCGTCGAGGCTGCCGCCGGCCGACGAATCGACGTCCGACACCGGCCGCGGGGTGTTGTCCAGCTCGTCCAGGCCCATGGACTGGGCCAGCCGCCGTGCGGGGTCGATGGTCAGCACCACCACGCGTCGTCCGTGGTGTTCGGCGGCCCGCAGCGCCAGGGCGGCCGACGTGGTGGTCTTGCCCACGCCGCCGGCCCCGCAGCACACCACGACCTGCGTGCCGGGATCACCGAGCAGGGCATCGACGTCCCAGACCTGCGTCACGGCGCTCATGCCGGCCCCTGCTCGGTCAACCGCTCGGCGAGGTCGTACAACGCGCCCAGGTCGATGCCCTCGGCGAGCGCCGGCAGCTCGACGAGCGGCCGGTTCAGGCCCGTCAGGACGGCGCGCTGCTCGCGTTCGAGCTGCACCCGCTGGGCATGCTCGATGCCCTCGGCGATCAGGGCCTCGGCCGTTGCCCGCACCCGGGCGGTGCGCGCGGCGGCGGACTCACCGGGACGCGCGGCGCGTCGTCCCAGGCCGGCCGCCTCGAGCCCGGCCATCACCCGGGTGACCGGCAGCCGACCCTTGCCGGCCGCGGCCAGCTCGGCCGGCGGCAGCAGCGGCTCGCGCTGCATGTTCACCACGATGGATCCCACCGG
>JAXLRT010000041.1:0-22127 GCA_046330955.1 Kineosporiaceae bacterium
CCACTCCGCCCTCGAACTCGGCTCGCTCGGCGCCATGGGCGTGATCCCGGGCTGGCCGGGCGCCGAGGTGTACCCGCCGCAACCGATGGTCACCCAGATCCGCGATGTGCTCACCGCCTACGAGAAGGCCGGCGGCAGCGTGCGGATGGAGATGTTCGAGGAGTCCGGCCACGGCCCGCTCTACGACGCCCAGGACCGCTGGTGCGACGTGGTCGGCAGCTTCCTGGCCACCGCTCGCACCCGGTAACCGCCACGTTGAAGATCACGTTGAGGGAATCGCGCGAATCTCGAGATCACGGTGAGGACTTCGTGTGCTCGAAACCGACGATTCCCCGCAACGTGATCTTCAACGTGATCATGCTGTAGCGGGGGCGGTGCTGGCTGTACTGGTGATCTGTGCTCGTGATCTGCGCTCGTGATCTGTGCTCGTGATCTGTGCTGGTGATCAGTGCTCGTGGTGGGCGAGCATCAACCGGGCCAGCACCGGCGGCATGACGGCGAACGAGCGCATCATGTCGTGATCCTCGTGCTCGAGGATGTGGCAGTGGTACATGTACCGGCCGGCAAACGCCCTGGGCAGCAAGGTGTCCGAGACCGGATCGATGGTGCCGAACGGCACCGCGATCTTCACCAGCTCACCGGGATCGACCCGGATGACGTCCTTCCAGGCGCGATCGGCCAGGGTGGCGTCGCCGGCCGGGCCGAGGGTGAACGGCAACGGCCCGGCGGCCAGGTCGAGCCAGGCCTCGGCGTCCGGCGGGCCGTACCCGGCCGCGGCGGCGAGCCGGCCGAGGACCTGCATCTGCACCAGGTGCACGTGGAACGGGTGGGTGTCGGCGGACAGGTTGACCACCTTCCAGACCTCGATGTCACCGATCGCGGCGGTGACGGTCGAGGCATCCTGGAACAGCTTGGCCTGCGTGGTGTACGTCGTGGTGACGGTGCCACCCCCGCCGGCCGGGTCCGGTTCGGTGAGCTCGATCAGGCGGTCGTGCACCATCGACACCCCATCCCACGGGTGCAGCTCGCGTAGCGTCAGCGTGGGGGCGTCGTCCGTGGGTCGCAACAACTCCTCGACCAGGGCGAACAGCCGATGCTGATGCCCCCCACCCAGACCGGACGGCGGGATGACCACCACCCGCTCCCCCGGGTCCGCGTCGCCCGCGTCGTGCACGATCCGGCGGAAGTCGCCGGCCAGCGCAGGGATCGAGCGCGGCGTCGCCGGGTCACCGGTGAGGTCGAACCGCATCACGCCCGGGTAACGCACCCGGTTCTGCCAGGCGTCCGAGGTGGTGTCGGTGGTCTCGGCCACGGTCGGGGGCAGCGGCGGCGCCGAGCCGTCGTACGGCGCGCCCGCGGTGTTGACCACGGTCAGCGAGCTGACGCCGGCCAGCGCGGCGGCACCGAAGTCGACCACGACGTCCAGGCGCTCGGCGGGTGCCAGCACCAGATCGGCGTCCGGCGGAAGGGGGACGCCGCGCAGCCCGCCGTCCGTACCGATCAGGGTGGCGATGTCGCTCCAGGGCACCACGGTCTCGCCGGCGGTGCCGGCGTCCGCGATCAGGGTGAGCCGGAAGACGCGGGCGTTGGCGCCGTTCAGCATCCGCAACCGGTACTGCCGCCGCTCGACGGTGGCCTTGGGCCAGATCTGGCGGTTGACCATCGTGAACGGGCCGAAGAACTCCATCGGGCCGGCGCCACTGTCGACCTTGTGTACCAGCTGGCCGGTCAGGGAGTCATCGGGGTTCACGTCGAGGTTGCAGTCCTGGATCAGCAGCGGCAGTTCACGATCGGGGCGCACCGCGGTCGTGCGGTGGTAGGTGCTGGAGTGCAGCCGCAGTCCGTTGACGACGCGCCGGTCGTCGTCGTCCCGCACCAGGTACAGACCGGCCAGGCCGGCGTAGACGTTGAGCCGGGTCACGTGAACGGCGTGGTCGTGGTACCAGAACATGCCGGACGCCTGGGCGTTGCCGTACCCGAAGGTCGAGCGCTCACCGGCCTGGATCAGGTTCTCGGTCCAGCCGTCCGAGCGGGCCTCGGTGAAGCCGCCGTGCAGGTGAGGCACGGCGACCGGAGGGATGTCGGCCGTGGCGATGAGCTCGGCGCCGGCCAGGACTCCCTCGGTGGTGGTGTAGTCGTTCTGGTCGTAGATCGCACCGGGCAGGTTGGCGATGACGATGCCGCCGTCCGCTGCCGGGTCGACATACGCCGTCCGGGTCGCCCGGATCGGCAACGACTGCCCCACCAGGTTGTTCCAGTAGGTCACCGAGGTGGGCCGGTCGCGTTCGGCCTGCAGGGTGGGGTTGATCAGCTCGACGCCCCCGCGATCGGCGACATAGGCCCAGATCGGGGTGGGCGGCAGGCACGAGTGCAGACTGATCTCGCGGCGCTCGAGGCGCAGGGTGCGTCCTGCGGCGCCCAGGCGCAGCACGTCGGGGTAGCGCAGTTCGTCGGTGAACGCCTGGGCGTACAGGTCGCTCGCGGAGACCGCCCCCGGATTCAGCTGGGTCGGTGCGTCGACAGTTGTGGTCATCTCTTCCCCCGGAGAGTCGGTGCCGATGGCACGGTTCCGAGACTGGAGGACCGGTTCGGGATCTTTGATACAGAAAGATCCGGTTCACCTCACCCCTGATCACGTTGAAGATCACGGTGAGGGATTCGTGCACACCGGAAGATCACGGTGAGGAGTTCGTGCGCTCGAAACCGACGATTCCCCGCACCGTGATCTTCAACGTGATCAGGGTGTGGGCGTGATCAGGCCCCCAGCGCCTGGTCGATGTCCTCGAGCAGGTCCTCGACGGCCTCGAGGCCGACCGAGATCCGCACCACGCCGTCGGTGATGCCGGCCGCGGCGCGTCCCTCGGCCCCCAGCCGCCGATGCGTCGTGGTGGCCGGGTGGGTGGCGAGCGACTTGGCGTCCCCGAGGTTGTTCGAGAGGTCGATCACCCGCAGCGCGTTCACGAACGCGAACGCGCCGTCCTTGGCGCCGTCCACCTCGAAGGTGACGACGGTGCCCCCGGCGCTCATCTGCCGCCGGGCCAGCTCGTTCTGCGGATGGCTCGCCAGGAACGGGTAACGCACCGAGCGGATCCGCGGGTGCGCCTCGAGGTGCTCGGCGATCCGCTGCGCCGCAACGCATTGTGCGTCGACCCGCAACCGCATCGTCTCGAGGCCCTTGAGCAGCACCCAGGCGTTGAACGGGCTCATCGACGGCCCGGTGTGGCGCATCAGGGTCTGCACGCCGCCGTCGATGTAGTCCTTCGGGCCGAGGATCGCCCCGCCCAGCACCCGGCCCTGGCCGTCGATGTGCTTGGTGGCGGAGTAGACGACGATGTCGGCGCCCAGCTCCATCGGGCGCTGCAACAACGGCGTGGCGAACACGTTGTCCACCACCACCTTCGCCCCCGCGGCATGGGCCAGCTCGCAGACCGCGGCGACGTCGACCAGGTCCTGCATCGGGTTGGACGGCGACTCGAAGAACACCGCCTGGGCGGGGGTGGCCAGCGCCGCCTGCCACTGCCCCAGGTCGTGCCCGTCGACGAAGTCGCAGCGGATGCCCCACCGCGGCAGCAGCTCGTCCAGGATCATGAAGCACGACCCGAACAGCGCCCGGGCGGCGACCACGCGGTCACCGGCGTTCAGGAACGCCATCAGCGAGGTGAAGACGGCCGCCATGCCGGTCGCGGTGGCGAAGCAGGCCGGCGCGCCCTCGAGCAACCGCAGCCGCTCCTCGAACACCCCCACCGTCGGGTTGCCGTACCGGGAGTACATGTAGTGGTCGACGTTGCCGGCGAACGCGGCCTCGGCCTGCTCGGCGTCGTCGTAGACGTACCCCTGCGTCAGGAAGATCGCCTCGGCCGTCTCGGCGTGGTTCGAGCGCTGCAACCCACCTCGGACGGCGACCGTCTCGGGCCGCCAACGGGCCTGATCGGCCGAACCCCGCCCGGTGCCGGGGCCGCCGGAGGTCACGACTGGCGCCAGGGCAGGCCCGCCGACTTCCAGCCGCCCACGCCCCGGTGCCCGGCGGCGTCCAGCTGGCCCTCGAACCCGTCGACGATGTTGTAGGCCCGGCTGTACCCGGCGGCCGTCGCCGCGGCGGCCGCGCCCTTGGAGCGCACTCCCGAGCGGCACAGGAACAGCACCGGCGCCTGCGGGGCCACCCCCGCGCCGGTGAGTTCGGCGACGAAGCCCTCGTTACGCGCCCCGTCCGGGTATCGCACCCACTCGATCCGGAGCACGTCACGGCCCAGCGAGGACAGGTCCGGCAGCCCGACGTAGGCCCACTCGGCCGCCGTCCGCACGTCCACCAGGACGGCGTCGGCCGCCTCGGTCAGCAGCGTGAAGGATTCCTCGGGGGTCAGATCTCCGGCATACGTCATGACGAAATCCTGTCAGAGATGGGTCAGCGATCGAGCCACCGGGTGAGCACCGGCACCCCATCGCCCGACAGCTCCCCCAGCCGGGCGCGCCGGCCCATGATCGCCAGGGCCAGGGCGGACGCCGGACCGCTCACCTCCCCCTGCAGGGCACCGCCCTCGCCCCCGGACAGCCCCGACCACTCGGCGTCCGTGGCCAGCCAGCGCAACGCCGGCAACCGTCCGCCGACGAAACCCCGTCGGGCCGCGGGGGTGAGCAGGAAGCCGAGCGCCGCCGTCCAGCGCTCGACAGGGCGGGCATCGTCGACCCCGAGCGGCACCCGGATGTCCTGCCCGTGGACCAGGATCTCGGCGAGCGAGGCGGTCGGGGGCAGGGTCGGGGCCACGAAGTGACTGCCCGCGTGCCGGCGCAGCAGCTCGACCAGCTCGGCGGTCGGCCGGACGGCGAAGCGCGCGGTGGCCATCCGGTTCACCCGGTCGAAGCTGCCGCCTGCCGTGATCAGGTCGAGCAGGAAGCGCGGAACGGGATGAGGCGTGGCGAGTGGCATGACCAGGTGCCCGGCCATATCGCGTACCGTCCAGCCAGAGCACAGACTGGCCGTGGCCCACTGCCGGTCGTCGAGCCCGCCCAGCAGGTCCGCCAGACGCACCCGTTCATCGCTGATCTGAGACCACACGTCCATGGCCGGTCACAGTACTCGAGCCCTCCCGAATGACCTGCCCGGAACGACGGATCCGGTCGACGATGAGCCCTGTTGCTTTCGATTCCGCCAGGTACGCTCGATACAGCCCACCCATACCGCACTGGAGCAGACCATGACCGACACCCTCGACCACGACGTCGCCACCGAGACGGCCGTCGAGCAGAAGCGCCGCCTGGTCACCGCGATCCCCGGCCCGGCCTCGCAGGCGATCCACGCCCGCAAGCTGGCCGCGGTCTCGGCGGGTATCGGCACCATGCTGCCGATCTACGTCGAGCGCGCGGGTGGTGGCATCCTGGTCGACGCCGACGGCAACCAGCTGATCGACTTCGGCTCCGGGATCGCGGTCACGAACGTCGGCAACGCCGCACCGGAGGTGGCCCGTCGGGTGGCCGCCCAGGTCGCCGAGCTGACCCACACCTGCTTCATGGTCACCCCGTACGAGCCGTACGTGCAGGTCTGCGAGGCGCTCAACCGGCTGGCGCCCGGCAGTCACGAGAAGCGGTCGGCGCTGTTCAACTCCGGCGCCGAGGCGGTCGAGAACGCCGTCAAGATCGCCCGCCGGTTCACCGGCCGGGACGCGATCGTGGTGTTCGACCACGCCTACCACGGCCGCACCAACCTGACGATGGCGATGACCGCCAAGAACATGCCCTACAAGGACGGCTTCGGCCCCTTCGCCGGCGAGATCTACCGGGTGCCGCTGAGCTACCCGTTCCGCGAGCCCGCGCCGATGACCGGCGAGGAGGCCGCCGCCCGCGCGATCTCGGCGATCGACAAGCAGATCGGCGTGAACCGCACCGCCGCGGTGATCATCGAGCCGATCTCGGGCGAGGGCGGCTTCATCGTGCCGGCGCCCGGCTTCCTGGCCGCGGTCTCGGCCTGGTGCACCGAGAACGGCGTGCTGTTCATCGCCGACGAGGTGCAGACCGGCTTCGCCCGCACCGGTGCCATGTTCGCCGTCGACCACGAGGGCGTCGTCCCCGATCTGATGACCACCGCCAAGGGCATCGCCGGTGGCCTGCCGCTGGCCGCCGTCACCGGGCGCGCCGACATCATGGACTCGGTGCACGGCGGTGGCCTGGGCGGCACCTACGGCGGTAACCCGGTGGCCTGCGCCGCCGGGTTGGCCGCGATCGACATCATCGAGAGCCAGGACCTGATCGCCGCCGCGCAGCGGATCGAATCGATCATGGTTCCCCGGCTGCAGCAGCTGGCCGCCGCCCACCCGAAGATCGGTGAGGTCCGCGGTCGCGGCGCGATGATCGCCATCGAGATCGTGCAGCCCGGCACCACCATCCCGGACGCCGCCGAGGCCGCCCGGATCAGCAGCGCCTGCCACCAGAACGGCGTGGTGACCCTGACCTGCGGCACCTACGGCAACGTACTGCGCTTCCTGCCGCCGCTGGTCATCCCCGAGCACCTGCTGACCGAGGGCCTCGACGTCCTGGCCGAGGCCGTCGCCGGCTGAGTCCCCGGGGCGATCAGAGGCCGGAGTCGGCGGTGCGGACCTGGATCCGGCCGCACTCCTCGCAGCGGATCACCGCGTTCTCCGGGGCGTCCCGCAGCCGGCCGATGTCGGTGGTGTTGAGCTCCAGCCGGCAGCCTTCGCAGCGGCGTTGGTAGATCCGGGCGGCGCCGACCCCACCGTTGTTCGCGCGGATCTTCTCGTAGAGGGCGATCAGGTCGGCAGGTAGGCCCGCCACGGCGTCCGCGCGGGCTCGCTGCTCACCCGCGGCCTCGTCGTCCAGGGTGGCCAGCGCGGCGTCCCGGCGCTGCGTCGCGTCGGCGGTCTCGGCGTCCAGTCGGTCGGCCTCGGCCTTCAACTGGTCGAGTTCGGCGCCGGCCTGTTCGAGCCGCTCCATGACCTCGAGCTCGACGTCCTCCAGCGCCGACTGGCGCGCCGCGAGGCTGGCCACCTCGTGCTGCAGCGCCTGCAGGTCCTTGGGGCTGCCCTGGCCCGAGTCGAGCCGGGCCTGATCCCGCGCGGCCCGCTGGCGCACCTGCTCGACATCGGCCTCTGCCTTGGCCAGCTCACGGGTGATGTCCTCGACCAGGGTGCGCGCGGCGACCAGGCGATCGCCCTGGGTCCGCGCTCGCTCGGCCAGGGCGGCGAGTTCGGCGTGTTCGGGCAACGACGTCCGTCGATGCGCGATCTGCGCCAGCCGGGTGTCATGGGCTTGGACGTCGAGCAGACGCCACTGATCCTGAGGAACGGCAGTCACCACCCGGCTCACACTAGTGGCCTAGCGGACAACTCCGCCCGGGCTGGGCACCCGGAAGGTCCACGGATCGGTGCTGCGCGCCGAGACGTGCACCTCGATCGGGGTACCGGCCGCCTCCAGCAGGCCCTCCAACCGGTTGGCCACCCCCGCCAGCCACGGCCACTCGCTCGACCAGTGCGCGACGTCCACCAGGTAGGGCGGGCCGTCGCCGGCCTCCTCGCAGGCCTCGCTGGTCGGGTGGTGGCGCAGGTCGGCGGTGACGTAGGCGTCGACCCCCGCGGCCCGGGCGGCGCCCAGCAGGGAGTCCCCCGCTCCGCCGCAGACCGCGACCCGCTCGATCATGGCCGTCGGCTCGCCGGCGATCCGGACCCCCTGGGCGGTCGCGGGCAGCGCCTCGGCCACCAGGAGCGCGAACTCGCGCAGCGTCGTCGGGACGGCGAGCCGCCCCACGCGCCCGATGCCCCGGGTCGAGCTCCACGAGGCCAATTCGTAGATGTCGAACACCGGCTGCTCGTAGGGGTGGGCCAGCCGCAAAGCGGCGATCACCTGCTGACGCGCCCCGCGCGCCAGCACCATCTCGACCCGCACCTCGGCGACGTCCTCGCGCCGTCCCGGCTCCCCGATCGAGGGATGGGCGCCCGAGCCGGGCACGAAGGTGCCGGTGCCGACGGCCGTGAAGGCACAGCGGGCGTACTCCCCGACCGCGCCGGCGCCGGCCTTCGACAACGCGTCGACCACCGAGTCGACCGCCTCCTGCGGCACGAAGGTGACGATCTTGTCGATCGGATCGGGCGCGTCGGCCGACAGCGGCGACAGGTCGCGCAGGCCGAGCACGCGGGCCAGGGCGTCCGAGACGCCGGGCGCGGCGGCGTCCGCGTTGGTGTGGGCGGTGTAGAGCGCGCAGTCGCCGCGCACCAGCCGGTGGACCAGCCGCCCCTTGGCCGTGGTGGCGGCCACGCTGTGCACCGGGCGCAGCAGCAACGGGTGGTGGGTGAGCACCAGGTCGGCGTGCCAGTCGAGGGCCTCGTCGACCACCGCCGCCACCGGGTCGACGGCCAGCAGGACCCGGCGGATCGGGGCTCGGGGATCGCCGCAGACCAGACCGACGCGGTCCCAGTCGCGGGCCCAGGTGGGGTCGTAGAGGTGCTCGAGGACGTCGATGACCTCGGCGAGGACAGGAGGACGGGTGTCGCTGGTCACGCTGGGCACACTAATGCGGAGCACCACCCGTTGAGGTCCACCGCACGACTGATAGCGACGAATTGACTACCCAGAGCTATGAATCGCGGCCTTCCATGACACTGGGTAACCGCTTCGGCAAGAATCATCCGAACCGGCGAGGCCGGTTCTCGCCTGATCGCCGCCCCGCGTTCGACCGTCACCCCAGCGGCCACCGATGGTGGGCCCGGCCGGACTCGAACCGACGACACCCGCGGTGTAAGCGCGGTGCTCTACCAACTGAGCTACAGGCCCCGGGGACGAGTCTGCCCGACCGGGCGGCCACGCGACAGCGACATCACGGGGGCAGCTCGCAGCGCCCCACCGATCCTCGTCCCGAGCCATCGCGCCCGGCCACTCGTCACTGCCCCGAGCGCCGGAAACGCCGGATCAGCGCCGGCCACCCCGAGGGGTGGCCAACCGGGTTCCGGTCCAGTCGGCGCACGCACTGACGGTGCTGGTGGCGTGCAGTCCGGCCGTCGGCGCGGCCTCCTCGATCTCGGAGGGCTCGACGTGACCGTCACGACCCGCCTTCGGCGTGAACAACCAGATCACACCCCCTTCGGCGAGGTTGGTCAGGCTGTCCATCAAGGCATCGACCAGGTCGCCGTCCTCTTCGCGCCACCAGAAGATGACGGCGTCCACGACGTCCTGATTGTCCTCGTCGACCAGCTCATGGCCGGTCAGATCCTCGATCTGCGTGCGCAGGTCCAGGTCGACGTCGCCGTCGTACCCGAACTCCTGGACCATCTGACCAGGCTTGAAACCCAGCTTCCCGGCCCTCGACTGCTCCGCCGCGGACTCCGCGGTCGCGCCCACGTCCTGCCCTCCAAGTCTCACTGCTGGTTCCCGTCGCACGCGCATCCGGGAGTGGTTCGACGCTAGTGCACTGCACCGCGGGCCTGATGCGCAACAGGTCCCCCCGGTGAGTCGGCGCTGGAAACCTTCTCATTTCGCCACGCGCCGAGGTGACGTGACGACCGAGGACGGCCAGGATGGGTCCTGCGCACCTTGCACGACCCACCGCCGCACCTTGCACGACCCACCGCGAGCACTGCCCACGACCGTCAGCGTGTCCACACACCACATGAAGGGATCCTGCCGTGCCCCACAAGCAGGGACCGATCTTGAACGGGCTACCCAGTTCGCTGCCGGACATCGATCCGGACGAGACCTCGGAATGGTTGGCCTCGCTCGATGCCGCAGTGGACGACCGCGGTCGCGAACGCGCCCGATACCTGATGCTCGCGCTGCTGCAGCGCGCCCGCGAGCGCGGGGTCGGCGTCCCGAGCCTGTCGCAGACCGACTACATCAACACGATCCCGCCCGAGCGCGAGCCGTGGTTCCCCGGTGACGAGGACGCCGAGCGCGCCTACCGTCGCTGGATCCGCTGGAACGCCGCGGTCATGGTGCACCGCGCCCAGCGCCCGGGGATCGGCGTCGGCGGGCACATCTCCACCTACGCCTCCTCGGCGACCCTCTACGAGGTCGGCTTCAACCACTTCTTCCACGGCAAGGACCACCCCGGCGGCGGCGACCAGATCTTCATCCAGGGCCACGCCTCCCCCGGGGTCTATGCCCGTGCGTTCCTCGAGGGACGCATCTCCGAGTCGCAGCTGGACGGCTTCCGGCAGGAGAAGTCCCACGTCAGTGGCGGTCTGCCGTCCTACCCGCACCCCCGCCTCAAGCCCGACTTCTGGGAGTTCCCGACCGTCTCGATGGGCCTCGGCCCGATCAACGCGATCTACCAGGCGCAATTCAACAAGTACCTGCACGGCCGCGGCATCAAGGACACCTCCGCCCAGCGGGTGTGGGCCTTCCTCGGCGACGGCGAGATGGACGAGCCCGAGAGCCGCGGCGCCCTGCAGCTGGCCGCCTACGAGGAGCTCGACAACCTCACCTTCGTGGTCAACTGCAACCTGCAGCGCCTCGACGGCCCGGTCCGCGGCAACGGCAAGATCATCCAGGAGCTCGAGGCGTTCTTCCGCGGCGCGGGCTGGAACGTCATCAAGGTGATCTGGGGCCGCGACTGGGACCCGCTGCTGGCCGGTGACCGCGACCAGGCGCTGGTCAACCTGATGAACCGCACCCGGGACGGCGACTACCAGACCTTCCGGGCCGAGGACGGCGCCTACATCCGCGAGCACTTCTTCGGTCGCGACCCGCGCACCCGCAAGCTCGTCGAACACCTCTCGGACGACGAGATCTGGGGTCTGCGACGCGGCGGGCACGACTACCGCAAGGTCTACGCCGCCTACAAGGCCGCGACCGAGCACACCGGCCAGCCCACGGTGATCCTGGCCAAGACCATCAAGGGCTGGGCGCTGGGGCCGACGTTCGCCGGCCGCAACGCCACGCACCAGATGAAGAAGTTCAGCCTCGAGGACCTGACCATGTTGCGCGACCGGCTGCGCATCCCGATCAGCGACGAGCAGCTGTCCGCCGATCCGTACCTGCCGCCGTACTACAACCCGGGCGAGGGCAACGAGGTCATCGAGCACCTGCGCGACGTCCGGCGCCGACTCGGGGGGCCGCTGCCGAGCCGCCGGCCGAGCACCACCACGCTCGCGCTGCCCGACGAGAAGGCCTACGACGTGGTGCGGCGCGGCTCCGGCAAGCAGCCGGTGGCGACCACCATGGCCTTCGTCCGGCTGTTGCGAGATCTGATGCGCGACAAGGAGTTCGGTCAGCGCGTCGTCCCGATCATCCCGGACGAGGCCCGCACCTTCGGCATGGACTCGTTCTTCCCGACGGCCAAGATCTACAACCCGCACGGCCAGCAGTACACCTCGGTCGACCGCGACCTGATGCTGGCCTACAAGGAGTCGACCTCCGGGGCGATCCTGCACACCGGGATCAACGAGGGCGGCTCGGCGGCCGCGTTCACCGCCGTCGGCTCCTCCTACGCCACGCTCGGCGAACCCATGGTGCCGATCTACATCTTCTACTCGATGTTCGGCTTCCAGCGCACCGGCGATGCCTTCTGGGCGGCGGCCGACCAGATGGCCCGCGGATTCGTGGTCGGGGCCACCGCCGGCCGGACGACGCTGACCGGTGAGGGCCTGCAGCACGCCGACGGGCACTCGCCGATCCTGGCCGCGACCAACCCCGCCGCGGTGATCTACGACCCGGCCTACGGGTACGAGATCGGGCACATCGTCCGCGACGGCCTGCGCCGGATGTACGGCCCGGCGCCGGAGGACATCTTCTACTACCTGACGGTCTACAACGAGCCCTACCCGCAGCCGGCCGAGCCGGAGAACCTGGACGTCGAGGGCGTGCTGCGCGGCATCTACCGGCTGGCTTCGGCGCCGTCACCCGAGGGCCGGCCGCGGGTGCAGCTGATGGCCTCGGGGGTGGCGGTGCCCTGGGCGCTGGAGGCCCAGCAGCTGCTGGACCAGGACTGGGGGGTGGCGGCCGACGTCTGGAGCGTCACCAGCTGGTCGGAGCTGCGCCGGGACGCGTTGCGCTGCGAGGAGCAGGCCTTCCTGCACCCCGAGCGGCCGGCCCCGGTGCCGTTCGTCACCGGGCGGTTGGACGGCGCCCCCGGTCCGGTGGTCGCGGTGAGCGACTACATGCGGCAGGTGCCCGACCAGATCCGCCAGTGGGTACCGCAGACGTTCGTCTCGCTCGGCACCGACGGGTTCGGCTTCTCCGACACCCGACCGGCCGCGCGGCGGTTCTTCACCGTCGACGGTCCGTCGGTGGCGGCCCGGGCGCTGGGGCTGCTGGCCCGGCGCGGCGAGATCGACGAGGCACTGGCCGTCGAGGCGGTGCAGCGCTACAAGTTGCTCGACGTCACCGCGGGGACGACGGGCAGCTCCGGCGGCGACGCCTGATCACGCACGCCTGATCACGCCTGATCACGACCAGAGGGCGGTGCCACCCCGGCGACGGGGTCGGCATCGCCCTCTGGTCGTGATCAGCTCTCGCGCGCGGCCCGTAACTCGCGCAGATCGATCAACGGCAACCCGCCCCCGGGTGTGGGCGGCGGCGGGGCGGCCTGTGCCGCTTCGATGAGGACCAGCAACTCGTCGTGCAGCTGCTGGGCCTGGTCGGCCTCCGGGTGAGCGCGCAGCGCCTCCAGGTGGCGGCGGGCGTCGGCCAGCCGGGCCGACTCGATGGCCGACTCGACCATGTGCCGGCCGGCCTCCAGCGAGTGCTCGCGCGGGCGCCAGTGGCCCAGGCCCAGATTGAGCGCCTCCCCCGGCAATCCGGCCTCGCGCAGCATCTTCAGTGCGGTGGCCAGGCCCAGGCCCGCCGGATCCCGCTGGGCAGCGGTCCCGAGGCGACGCATCGCGGCGTCCCGGTCATCGTGCAACGACAATCGGGCCAGCTCGACCAGCGGGTACCAGGCCTTGCCGGAGTGGGCCAGCTCCTCGGCGAGCGACCACACCGCGTCGTCCATCGCGCGTTGCCGGTCGACCCCGGGACTGTCGATGTGGCGCTCGGCGGCATGCCGGCGGACCACGTCGGCGAGCCGGTGGAACGCCACCACGTCGTTGGGATCCTCGCGCAGGATCTGCCACAGGGCCGCCTCGGCGGCGGCGTCGGCAGACCCCTCGATCTGCGGACCGGAGGCCGGATCACGTTCGGGCTCAGGGGATGTCGGAGGGTCGTCCGCCGGGTCTGCCACCGGGCCGTGACGGCCTCGGCGCATTCGATCCAGAACACCCATATCGGCCCCTATCGTCATGTCTCGACCCCTGACTGACCCTAACCCCTGGTCGCACGGCCCGGCGAGGGCAGGACGGCTGATCTGCCGTTGATGGCGTCGGCAACACCATCCGGATGAACAACTGGCCACAGCCACTTGCGCTACGCGATGTCGGCACGCTGAGGTTTGGCCCATGGCACACGACAAGGCGAAGAGCGCCTCCTCCACACGTCGCGCCGTCGTCACGCCCCCCGGGGCGGCGGAGGACAACAAGCCCAAGGTCCACCGGCTGTCCCGGATCGAGTACGAATCCGAGCTGATCAAGCTGCAGAACGAGCTGGTCCAGCTGCAGGAATGGGTCAAGGCCACCGGCCAGCGCCTCGTCGTGATCTTCGAGGGCCGCGACGCCGCAGGCAAGGGCAGCACCATCAAGCGGGTCACCGAGTTCCTCAACCCGCGTGTCGCCCGCATCGTCGCGCTGCCGGTGCCGACCGAGCGCCAGCGCACCCAGTGGTACTTCCAGCGCTACATCGAGCACCTGCCCGCCGCGGGCGAGATCGTCCTGTTCGACCGCTCCTGGTACAACCGAGCCGGCGTCGAGCGCGTCATGGGCTTCTGCACCCCCGAGGAGTACCGCCGGTTCCTGCACCAGTGCCCCGCCTTCGAGCGGATGCTGGTCGAGGACGGGTTCATCCTGCGCAAGTACTGGTTCTCGGTCAGCGACGAGGAGCAGGAGCGCCGGTTCCAGTCCCGGGTGCAGGACCCGCTGCGGCGCTGGAAGTTCTCCCCGAACGACCTGCTGACCCGTGACCGCTGGGTCGACTTCTCGCGGGCCAAGGACGAGATGTTCGTCCACACCGACCTGCCCGAGGCGCCCTGGTACGTGATCGAGGCCGACATCAAGCGCCACGCCCGGCTGAACACGATCGCCCACCTGCTGTCCACGGTGCCCTACGAGCACGTGCAGGCGCCCCCGATCCAGTTGCCGCCGCGGCCGCCGGCGCAGGACTACGAGCGCCCACCGCGCGAGCTGTTCCACCAGGTGCCCGACTACGCCGGTGGCCTGCTCGAGAAGATCGACGCCGAGAAGGCGCGGCGCAAGTCCGAGAAGGCGAGCAAGAAGCCGGTCAAGCCCGCCAAGCAGGCCGGCTCCTGACGCCGAGCACCCCTTCGACGCCGGTCCCCGGCGCGCCCACGACCGGTGAGCGCGCCGGGGATCCGACGGTTCGGCGCCTGGAACGCGGCATCGGCGCCCTCTCGACGGCCGCCGTCCAGCGGATGGACGAGCGGCTGGCCTGGTATCGCGCCCTGCGCCCGGAGGATCGCACCTGGGTCGGGGTGATCGCCCACGCCGGGATCACCGCGTTCGTGGAGTGGTATCGCCGCCCGAGCGATCCGGTCCAGTTGACCGCCGACGTGTTCGGCGCCGCCCCGCGCGAGCTGACCCGGTCGATCTCGTTGCAGCAGACCCTCGATCTGTTGCGCACCGTGGTCGACGTGGTCGAGGAGCGGGCCAGCCTGCACGCCGCCCCGGGCGCCCAGCAGGCGGTGCGCGAGGCAGTGCTGCGCTTCTCGCGCGAGGTGGCCTTCGCGGCAGCGGGGATCTACGCCCACGCCGCCGAGATGCGCGGCGCCTGGGACGCCCGGCTGGAGGCCCTGGTCGTCGATGCCCTGGTGCGCGGTGAGCCGGACGACGCCCTGCACTCGCGCGCCGCCGCGCTCGGCTGGGCGGAGGGCTACCAGGTGGCGGTACTCGCCGGACTGGTGCCGCCGGTCGCCGACCAGGAGTCGACCGAGGACGTCGCCGCCGAGATCCGGCGCCACGCCCGCAAACTCGGGGCCGACGCCCTGGTGAGCGTGCAGGGTGAGCGGCTGGTCGTCGTCCTGGGGCGCCCGGAGGACCCGCTGGCGCTGGCCCCCGAACTCACCACCCACTACGGCGACGGCCCGGTGGTGACCGGCCCCGTCGTGGCGGCGCTGGGCGAGGCGAGCCGCTCGGCCCGCGCGGCGATCACCGGCCTGGCCGCGGCCCGCGCCCGGCCCGACGCGCCCCGCCCGGTGAGCGCCGAGGACCTGTTGCCCGAGCGGGTGCTCGCCGGCGACCCCGACGCCCGGACCGCGTTGATCGAGCGGGGGTATCGCCCGCTGGCCGCGGCCGGCACCTCGCTGCTCGAGACCACCGCTGCCTACCTGGCGCTGGGTACCTCGGTCGAGGCCACCGCACGCCACCTGTTCGTGCACTCCAACACCGTGCGCTATCGGCTGCGCCGCACCGCCGAGATCACCGGCTGGGACCCCACGGACGCGCGCGATGCCTACGTGCTGCAGGTGGCGATCGCCCTCGGGCGGCTCGGCCCCCTCGACCCGCTCTTTGGAGGAAACCTCCAAGTCTTTGGTCCCGGCTTCGTCGGCGATTCGGCCACCTGAGGCGGTCCCGACAGGGCACGCTTGAGACCGTGCTCGCCATCACCTGCCCCGGGCAGGGCGCCCAGACGCCCGGCTTCCTCCAGCCCTGGCTCGACGTCCCGGGGGTGGCCGAACGACTCGGCTGGCTGTCCGCCGTCTCCGGCGTCGACCTGCTGACCCACGGCACCACCTCCGATGCCGACACCATCCGCGACACCGCGATCGCCCAGCCGCTGATCGTGGCCGCCGCACTGGCCGTGGCCCCGGCGATCCTGGGCGAGGCGGACGGATCGGGTGGGGTCCGGGGCACCGCCCCGGCCGATGCGGTCGTGGCCGGGCACTCGGTCGGCGAGTTCGCCGCTGCCGCGCTGGCCGGCGTCCTCAGCGCCGAGCAGGCCATCGTGCTGGTGCGCGAGCGCGGCCGCGCCATGGCCGCTGCCAGCGCCGTCACCCCCACCGGCATGAGCGCTGTGGTCGGTGGCGATCCGATCGAGGTCGGCGAGACCCTCGAGAAGCTCGGCCTGACACCGGCCAACGTGAACGGGTCCGGGCAGGTGGTCGCCGCCGGCACCCTCGAGCAGCTGGCCGAGCTCGCCGCTGCCCCACCGGCCCGCGCCCGGGTGATCCCGCTTCAGGTCGCGGGCGCCTTCCACACCCATCACATGGCCCCCGCGGTCGACGTCCTGGCCCAGCTCGCCGCGGCGGTCACGCCGGCCGCCCCGACGGCCCGGCTGCTGTCCAACGCGGATGGCGCGGTGCTCGAATCGCCCACGCAGGCACTCGGTCGGCTGGTGACCCAGGTGTCGAACCCGGTCCGCTGGGACCGCTGCCTGCAGACCCTGGCCGACCTCGGCGTGACCGCTCTGATCGAGCTGCCCCCGGCCGGCACCTTGGTGGGTCTGGCCAAGCGTGCGTTGCCCGGGGTGGAGTTGCTCGCGGTGAAGACCCCCGATGATCTGGACGCCGCCCGCGACCTGGTCGCCCGGCACGCCGGCGCGGCGTCCGGGGTGATCGCGTGAGCGCCCGGCTGATCGGGGCCACCGGTGCCCCGCACGCTCGGATCATGTCGGTGGGCAGCTACCGCCCCGAGCGGGTGGTGACCAACGAGGAGATCTGCCGGTCCATCGACTCCTCCGACGAGTGGATCCGGGAGCGTTCCGGCATCGTCAGCCGGCGCTTCGCCGCCGCCGACGAATCCGTGACCGACATGGCCGAGCACGCCGCCTTGGCCGCGATCACCAGGGCGGGCATCGCGGCGTCCGACGTCGACGCCGTGCTGGTCGCCACCGTCACCCACCCCTACCAGACGCCCTCGGCAGCCACGCTGCTCGCCCACCGGATCGGCGCCACCCCGGCGGCCGCGCTGGACATCTCCGCCGCCTGCGCCGGCTTCTGCTACGCCCTGTCGCTGGCGGCCGACATGGTGCGCGGCGGCTCGGCCCGGCACGTGCTGGTCGTCGGGGTCGAGAAGCTGTCCGACTTCGTCGACCTGCACGACCGCGGCACGGCCTTCCTGTTCGCCGACGGGGCCGGTGCGGTCGTCGTCGGGCCGAGCGACACCCCGGCCATCGGGCCGACAGTGTGGGGCTCGGACGGCGCTCAGTGGGACACGATCACCAACAAGTCGTCGTGGATCGAGTACCGCGACAGCGGGCACGAGGAATGGCCCGCGCTGCGGATGGACGGCCAGCCGGTCTTCCGGTGGGCGGTGTGGGCGATGTCCCCGGTGGCCCAGAAGGCGCTGGACGCGGCCGGCATCGGCGTGGCCGAGCTGGACGCCTTCATCCCCCACCAGGCGAACCTGCGCATCGTCGACGCCATGGTCAAGCAGTTGCGGCTGCCCTCGAACGTCGTCGTCGCCCGTGACATCGTCGAGTCCGGCAACACCTCGGCGGCGTCCATCCCCCTGGCGATGGATCGGATGTTGTCGGCCGGCGAGATCCACTCCGGTGGCCTGGCATTGTTGATCGGCTTCGGCGCCGGGTTGGCTTACGCCTCCCAGGTGGTCGAACTGCCCTAGGTCACCTGGACCTGGGCTCACGGATGGCACCACGCACACCCCGCATCATCCCCACCCCCGAAGGAGCGAGACACACCATGGCATTGAGCGAGCAGGAGATCCTCAGCGGTCTGGCCGAGCTGATCAGCACCGAGATGGAGA
Source organism: Kineosporiaceae bacterium (assembly GCA_046330955.1). Taxonomy (GTDB): domain Bacteria; phylum Actinomycetota; class Actinomycetes; order Actinomycetales; family Kineosporiaceae; genus JADJPO01. The sequence continues at coordinate 17,745 of JAXLRT010000041.1, forward strand.
TCCCGGCCGAGAGCATCTCCGCCGAGCAGAGCCTGACCGACGACCTGAAGATCGACTCCCTGTCGATGATCACGATCGTCTACAACGCCGAGGAGAAGTTCGGGGTGCGCATTCCGGACGACGAGGCGAACAAGCTCGTCACCGTCCAGGACGCGGTGGACTACATCAAGAACAACCAGGGCTGAGCTCGACCCAGACCCTGCTCAGCGGCGTCGCCGCGGGGGCCGTTCACCACCCCGGCGGCGCGCCCATCGCATCACGGCCCGTCACCACAGCACTCACCCACGCATGAGGAGCACCACCATGGCCAGCGAGACACCCCGCCGAGTCGTCGTCACCGGACTCGGCGCCACCACCCCGCTGGGTGGTGACGTCGCCAGCACCTGGTCTGCTGCGCTGGCCGGCACCTCGGGCGCCCGTCCGCTGGAGCAGGACTGGGTCGCCGAGTACGACATGCCCATCACCTTCGCCGCTCAGCTGGCGGTCTCGACCGACCAGGTGCTCTCGCGCGGGCAGCGCCAGCGGCTGGACCCCTCGGGCCAGATGGCGCTGATCGCGGCCAAGGAGGCCTGGGCGGACGCCGGCGCCCCCGAGCTGGACGGCGATCGCCTCGGCGTCGTGATCGCCTCGGGCATCGGCGGCGTCTGGACCCTACTGACCTCCTACGACACGCTCAAGGAGAAGGGGCCGCGGCGGGTGTTCCCGCTGACCGTGCCGATGCTCATGCCCAACGGGCCGGCCGCGGCGGTGAGCCTCGAGCTGGGCGCGCGCGCCGGCGTCCACACCCCGGTCTCGGCCTGCGCCTCGGGCGCCGAGTCGGTGGCCTACGCCATCGACATGATCCGCACCGGGCGCGCCGACGTGGTGGTCGCCGGCGGCACCGAGGCGTGCATCCACCCGCTGCCGATCGCCGGCTTCGCCGCCATGCAGGCGCTCTCGACCCGCAACGACGACCCGGCGGCGGCCTCGCGGCCCTACGACACCGGCCGCGACGGCTTCGTCATCGGCGAGGGGTCCGCGGTGCTGGTGCTCGAGTCCGAGGAGCACGCCCGGGCGCGCGGCGCCAAGATCTACGCCGAGGCCGCCTCGGCCGGGCTGACCTCCGACGCCCACCACATCGCCGCCCCCGACCCGGCGGGCACCGGGGCGGCCCGGGCAATGGCCGCCGCGCTCGCGGCCGCCGGGCTCACGGCGTCCGACATCTGCCACGTCAACGCGCACGCGACGTCCACCCCGGCCGGCGACGTCGCCGAGTCGGCGGCGATCCGGTCGGTGCTCGGTGAGGCGACCGACTCGGTCGCGGTCACGGCGACCAAGTCGATGACCGGCCACCTGCTCGGTGCCGCCGGTGCGCTGGAGTCACTGTTCACCGTGTTGGCGCTGCACGATCGGCAGGTCCCCCCGACCATCAATCTCGACGACCAGGACCCCGAGATCACCCTGAACGTGGTCCGCAAGGAGCCCCTGGCCCTCGGCGACGGTGACCTGGCCGCCCTCAACAACTCCTTCGGCTTCGGCGGCCACAACGTCGCCCTCCTCTTCCGCACCGCCTGACAAACCCGCTCATGCTCCGCAGGGACCGCGCGATGCTCCGCAGCTGACGCATGACAACGTCATCCTGAGAGCTCTCGCGGTCACCTGCGGAGCATGAGCGGGTTTGGGCGGGGTTGCTGGGGCGGGGTTGCTGGGGCGAGCCGGCTCAGCCGACGCGGTGGAGCCAGCGGACGGGGGCGCCCTCACCGGCGTACCGGAAGGGCTCGAGCTCGTCGTCCCAGGCCCGGCCCAGGGCCAGGTCGAGTTCGGCGAGCATGGCGGTGGAGTCGTCGGCGCTCATCGCGCACCGGATGCGGTCCTCCGGCACGAGCACGTTGCCGTGAGCGTCGGTGACGGCGTGGAAGATCCCCAGTTCGGGGGTGTGGCTCCACCGGGCGCCGTCCACGCCGGGGCTCGGCTCCTCGGTCACCTCGTACCGCAGGTGAGCCCAGCCGCGCAGCGCCGACGTCAGCTTCGCTCCGGTACCGGGGCTCGCCTGCCAGGACAGCTCCGTACGCAACATGCCGGACGCCGCGGGCTGAACGATCCAGTCCAAGGACAAACGGACGCCGAGCACGCCACCTGCTGCCCACTCGATGTGCGGGCACAATGCGCGAGGCGCCGAGTGTACGAACAGGACGCCGCGCGTGGTCACACCGGCCATCTGTGCCTCCTTCGCCGACCGAGGTGCGTCTTCCCCAACGACCTCGACTTGCGCAGGGCTGCCGATGAACCGGGGCTTATTCTGCACCACCGGCCGCCCGCGCACCACCTCGTCGCACCGACCGATTGCACAGGCACCATCTTCACCCGTCCAGGGGGTCGAGATGGGGGTACGGCGCGCCGATGAATGATCAGGACCTGGTGCGGCCTCACCGGCATGTTCACCCGCGAAGGTCCGCGAATCTCGGGACCGGGCGACAAGGGACGTGAGCCGTGCAGGACGCCGATGCCATGGACGCCGCGTACGACCAGGACGTCATCTCGCAGGTGATCCGGCCGGCTGCCATCGTTCCCGAGGAGGCCGCCAACGCCATCCTGATCGAGCTCTCCCTCAACAGCGCAACCACCGGCGGCTTGTGGGTTGCCGAGCCCAGCCGATGGAACCGTTACGACAGCCCGTGGCAGAGCCCGGACACCCCGGGCAGCTCCACCCTGGTGGGCAGCATCCAGGTCGCCTACGGCACGCCCACCAAGTACGAACTGACCATCTATCGCGTGATCATCACCCGGCGCGGCCACGAACTGGGGTGGTCGGTGGAGTCGCTCACCGACGAGGCGCTGGGGCTCGGCGGGCTGAGCCTGCGCGAGTGCCCCCGGGCCGAGCTCAAGACCCCGCCCAAACCGTTCCGCTTCTGAGCGATCTGTGCGGTCGACCCCGTAAGGTCTGCCCGACAGGTCCACGGGACACGCGGGAGCACGGAGGTCGGCAATGGCCAGCAGAGTTCAGGGTGTGGTGGCACGGGCCAAGGGGGCACCGGTCAGCGTCGAGACGATCATCGTCCCGGATCCTGGTCCCGGCGAGGCCACCGTGAACGTGCAGGCCTGCGGTGTCTGCCACACCGACCTGCACTACCGCGAGGGCGCGATCAACGACGACTTCCCCTTCCTGCTGGGCCACGAGGCCGCCGGCATCGTCGATGCCGTGGGCGAGGGCGTCACCTCGGTCGCCCCGGGCGACTACGTGATCCTGAACTGGCGGGCCGTCTGCGGCCAGTGCCGTGCATGCCTGCGCGGCCGCCCCTGGTACTGCTTCGCCACCCACAACGCCACGCAGAAGATGACCCTCGAGGACGGCACCGAGCTGTCCCCCGCCCTCGGCATCGGCGCCTTCGCCGAGAAGACCCTGGTGGCGGCCGGTCAGTGCACCAAGGTCGACCCGTCCGCCCCGGCCCAGGTCGCCGGGCTGCTCGGCTGCGGCGTCATGGCGGGCCTGGGCGCCGCAGTGAACACCGGCAACGTCGGGCGGGACGACACCGTGGCCGTGATCGGTTGCGGCGGGGTCGGGGACGCCGCGATCGCGGGTGCGCGGCTCGCCGGCGCCCGCACGATCATCGCCGTCGATGTCGACGACCGGAAGCTGGAGTGGGCGCGCGACTTCGGCGCCACCCACACCGTGAACTCGCGCACCACCGACCCGGTCGAGGCGATCCGCGGCCTGACCGACGGCCACGGCGCCGATCTCGTGATCGACGCGGTGGGCCGTCCGGAGACCTACCAGCAGGCGTTCTACGCCCGCGACCTGGCGGGCACCGTCGTCCTGGTCGGGGTGCCCTCGCCCGACATGCGCCTGGACCTGCCGCTGCTCGACGTGTTCGGCCGGGGCGGCTCGCTGAAGTCCTCCTGGTACGGCGACTGCCTGCCCTCGCGCGACTTCCCGACCCTGGTCGACCTGCACCTGCAGGGCCGGCTGCCGCTGGAGCGGTTCGTCAGCGAGACCATCGGCCTGGGCGACGTCGAGGATGCCTTCGCCAAGATGCACCACGGTGACGTGCTGCGCTCCGTGGTGGTGTTCTGACCGTCATGGGCGAGACCACACGATTCGAGCGCCTGGTCACCTCGGGCATCTTCAGCCTGGACGGCGGCGACTTCGAGGTCGACAACAACGTCTGGCTGGTCGGTGACGAGCACGAGGTGATCGTCGTCGACGCCGCGCACGACGCCGAGGCGATCCTCGCCGCAGTCGACGGACGGCGCCTGCTCGCCGTCGTCTGCACGCACGGGCACAACGACCACATCAACGCGGCCGGGGCGGTGGCCGACGCCACCGGGGCGCCGATCCTGCTGCATCCGGCCGACCGGATGCTGTGGGACGTCGTCCACCCCGACCGCGAGCCGTCACCACTGACC
>JAXLRT010000042.1:0-21396 GCA_046330955.1 Kineosporiaceae bacterium
GGACAGCGTCCCGCCGTCGATCGTGGTGGCCTCGGCCCGGCCGCCGACGACGACGCAGAACAACGCCGTGAGCACCGTCAGCCACACAAGGCGGGGCAATACGCCCCGGGCCGACCCGGATCCGTGTGGTGTGGGGATGGCCCACCCCATGGCCTGTCTCCTGTCCGGTGCGCACGGCGCGTGCACGACCCGCTGGGTGCCCGGCTCCCGGCTGCGGTGACCGCTGGAGGCGAACACGTTCAGGGTGGCAGCGGGTGCGATCGCGGCGAGCCGATTCGCGCCCTGGTTCGCTCGACATGCGTAACGGGACGAGAGGGTGAGCAATGTCCGGACGCTCCCGTGCCGCCGTCCGGCAGGTTCTGGGTTCGCTGCCGCTGTTCAGTCAGCTCGCCGCACCACCCCTGGACGCCGTGGCGCGCGCCAGCCGCTGGCGACGTCTCGACCGCAGCGAGGTGCTGTTCGTCGCCGGGCAGGACTGTGATGCCTTCTTCTGCGTGGTCCGAGGCCAGGTGAAGCTCACCCTGTCGGGAGCGGACGGTGGCGAGAAGGTGCTCGAGATCATCTCGGGTGGTGAGACCTTCGGTGAGGCCGTGATGTTCGCCGGACGTCCCTACCCGGTGACCGCCACCGCCCTGCTGCCCAGCGAGCTGCTCGTCGTCCCGGCTGCCACGGTGCTCGACCTGGTGGGCGCCGATCCGTTGTTCGCGCGGCAGATGCTGGCCGGCATGTCGATCCGCCTGCACACGATGATCAGTGACCTGGAGTCGATCTCGCTGCGGTCGGCAACCCAGCGGGTGGCGGGTCTGCTGCTCGGCCTGAGTGCCGATGTCGATCCGGCGGCCGGCACCTCGGTCATCGCGCTGCCGGCCGCCAAGTCGGTGCTCGCCTCGCGCCTCAATCTGACCCCTGAGACCTTCTCCCGCACCCTGCGCGACCTGTCCCGCGCCGGGGTGATCAGCGTCGCCGGACGCAGGATCACCGTGTTGGACGCCGAGCGCCTGGCCGCCGCGTGCTGAGCCGGGCTCGGCGGGGCGCACCGCGACGTCCTCGCCCCCGCAGGTCATGATCACGTTGAAGATCACGGTGAAGCAATCCGGCACCTCCGTGCGGAGGAACCACTCAACGTGATCTCGGAGCGAGCACGAAGTCTTCAACGTGATCTTCAACGTGATCACTCTCGTCGGGCCCGGTGTGTGGCAGGTCACGGCGCGGTGGAGGTGGCCCTGGTCACGGCTTGACCTGGGTCAAGGCCAGCAGGGAACCGGCTGCCTAGGTTCGAGCGGTCGCCCATCCCTACTCCTGTCGGAGGACCCCCACCGTGTTCTGTTACCAGTGCGAGCAGACCGACCGTTCCGGCGCCGTCCCCGGCTGCTCGGTGCTGCGCGGTACCTGCGGCAAGGACGAGACCACCGCCGGCCTGCAGGACCTGCTCGTGCACGCGGTCAAGGGGATCGGCCAGTACGCCACCCGGGCACGGGCGTTGGGTGCGCCGGACGACGCGGCCGCCGAGTTCGCGATGTTCGCCATGTTCACCACGCTGACCAACGTCAACTTCACCGCCACCCGGTTCGTGCAACTGCTCGGCGAGGCCGCCGAGGTGCGTGACCGGGTCAAGGCCGGCTACGAGGCCGCCTGCGTGGCCGCCGGCGTCCCGATCGAGCAGCTGGACGGGCCTGCGGCCTGGCAGCCCGCCGAGAGCACCGACGGTCTGCTCGCCCAGGCCGCCGAGGCCGGCATCACCCTCCACCTGTCGCTGGTGGGCGCGGACGTCATCGGCGCCCGATCGCTGAACCTCTACGGCCTCAAGGGCGTTTGCGCCTACGCCCACCACGCCGCCGTCCTCGGTCACACCAGTCCCGAGATCCTGGCCGGGGTCGAGTCCGCGCTGGACTACCTGGCCGGCGACCCGACCGACCTGGACGGCTTGCTCGGCCACGCCCTCGACCTGGGCACCCTGAACCTGAGGGTGATGGAGCTGCTGGACGCCGCGAACACCGGCTCGTTCGGCACCCCGACGCCCACCCCGGTGCGGGTGACGCCGCGCGCCGGCAAGGCGATCCTGGTCAGCGGCCACGACCTGCGCGACCTGCACGCCATCCTGGTGGCCACCGAGGGCACCGGCATCGACGTCTACACCCACGGCGAGTTGCTGCCCGCCCACTCCTACCCGCAGCTGAAGGCGTTCCCGCACCTGGCCGGCAACTACGGCGGCGCCTGGCAGGACCAGCAGCAGGATTTCGCGACCTTCCCCGGCGCGATCATCATGACCAGCAACTGCATCATCGAGCCCCGGCCCACCTACCGGCAGCGCATCTTCACCACCGGCCCGGTGGGCTGGCCCGGCGTCCGGCACCTGCCCTCACTCGAGAACGGCGGCCTGGCGCCGGCGATCAAGGCCGCCCAGGCGCTGCCCGGGTTCGCCGAGGACGCTCCGGCGGAGACCATCACGGTCGGCTTCGGGCACCACACCGTGCTCAGCGTGGCCGGAGACGTGGTCGGCGCGGTCAAGTCCGGCGCGATCAGCCACTTCTTCCTCATCGGTGGCTGCGACGGCGCCCTGCCGGGACGCAACTACTACTCGAAGTTCGCCGAGGCCACTCCCGAGGACAGCGTCATCCTGACCCTCGGCTGCGCCAAGTACCGGTTCAACCGGCACGAGTTCGGCACCGTCGCGGGGCTGCCCCGGCTGCTCGACGTGGGTCAGTGCAACGACAGCTATTCGGCGATCCGGATCGCCTCGGCCCTGGCCGAGGCGTTCGAGTGCGGCGTGAACGACCTGCCGCTGACCCTGGTGGTGTCATGGTTCGAGCAGAAGGCCGCGGCCGTGTTGCTGACCCTGCTCTCGTTGGGTATCAAGGGAATCAAGCTCGGCCCGACACTGCCGGCCTTCCTGACCCCGACGTTGCTGACCGTGCTGGTCGAGAAGTTCGACATCGCCCCGATCGGTGACCCGCTGACCGACCTCGAGGCGGCCATGGCCGGCGCCGCCTCATGAGTGGGGGCCGCTCCGCCGGAGGGGACGCCTGCTACCCCGTCGACCTTCTCACCTCGGACGGCGTGAGCCTGCGCATCGAGGTACCCGACGGGGAGCAGGTGATCGAGGCCGCTGCGGCGGCGGGACTCGTCCTGCCGTCGCAGTGCGGCCAGGGCACCTGCGGTACCTGCCACGGCACCGCCCGGGGGGCCTATCGACTGGGGCCGCACAGCCCGGCGGCGCTGCCTCCGGAGCAGGCCGAGGCGGGCGGCGTACTGCTCTGCCGCACCTACCCCTTGGGGCCGGTGGCGGTGCAGGTCAGCTATCCACGCTCACGCATCATCGAGGGGGGCATCGCCCGGCGCGACGCCGAGATCCTCGACCTGGTGCCGGTGGCCCGGGACGGCATGTGGTTGCGGCTGCAGCTCGGCCCGGACGAGGCCGGCGGCACCGGGGCCGAGTTCGACCCTGGCCAGTTCATGGAGCTGCAGGTGCCCGGCGACGAGCGCCGCCGCGCCTATTCGATCGCCAACACCGCGAACTGGGACGGCGAGCTGGAGTTCTTCATCCGGCTGCACCCGGGCGGGTACTTCTCGGAGTTCCTGAAGCAGGCCTCCCGAGGGGACCGGTTGATCGCGCACGGCCCGTTGGGAGCATTCGGATTGCGGGACAGTGGGTTACGCCCCCGCTGGTTCGTCGCCGGCGGCACCGGGCTGGCGCCGGTGCTGTCGATGCTGCGACGCATGGCCGAGTGGGGTGAACCCCAGCCGGCACGGCTCTTCCTCGGGATCAGCGAGATCGCCGATCACCCCGACCTGCAGGCGTTGCGCGATCTGGACGCCGAGCTGCCGCAGTTCGAGCTGGTCGAGTGTGTCTGGCATCCCGAGCCGGGGTGGATCGGCACGACCGGCACCCCTGCGGACGCCGTCGCCAAGGCCCTGACGGCCGGGGGAGCGGCGCCCGATCTCTATGTCTGTGGGCCGCCGGCGCTGGTGGACGCCGTCCAGCGGGCTGCTCGCGAGGCCGGGCTGCCGGCCGATCACGTGATGACCGAACGGCTCCTGCCGACCTGAGGGAAGGGCCTACGGCCCACGCCGCCGGCCCGAACTGCGATCACGCTGGTAGTGGTGGCCGCGGGTGGGTCGGCCCTCGCGGCCACCGCCCAACCGGCCTGGGGCGGGTTCACCGGCCGCTGTCGCCGGAACGGTCCGGCAGATCCCTGCCGGTGACCGCCAGATAGGTGACCAGGACGACGATCGCCGTCAGGAAGACGGCGCTCACCGGTAGCAGGCCGAACCCCAGGGCGCCGACGTCGGGACCGAAGGCCAGGTAGTCGGCGACGGTGGCGCCCAGGGGACGGGTCAGCACGTAGGCGACCCAGAAACACAGCACGGGATCGACCCCGAAACGCAGGTGGGCGATACCGGCCGCGACGAACGCCACGGCGAACAGGCCGATGGAGCGTGGGAAGCCCCAGCTCAGGGCGAAGGCGGTCAGGTCACCCAAGGCGGTGCCGAGCGCGAACGTCGTCATGACCGTCGCCCAGTAGAAGAGCTCGCGGCGCCGGGTGGTGATGCTCTGGATCGACAGGGTTCCCTCGAAGCGATACCAGAGCGCGAACAGCGCCATCAGCAGGGCTGCGAACAGCACGGTGGCCGCCAGATCGCTGACCCCGAGCACCTGGACGATGCTGTCGGTGATCAACGTGCCGGCGATGCCCACCAGGGTGACCGCCGTCCAGTACGCGATGACGACGTAGCGCCGGGTGGCCAGTTGCACCAGGACGGCAAGCACCAGGGCCACGGAGGTGCCCAGCAGGGCGGCCTTCAGACCGAAGTGCTCCATCGCCAGCCAGTCGGCCGTCGACTCCCCACCCGCCGTCGTCAGCAGTTTGACCACCCAGAAGTAGGCGGTCACCGCCGGAACCTTCGAGGCCATGGTGGCGGCCGACATGCCCTGCTCTGCCCTGGTCGTCACGGTCGTTCAACCTAGCCGACGTCGCATCGCCCTCGCCGGTGCTCGCGCTCGACACCGAGTGAGCGGTGACGTCGCGATCGTGGGAAACGCCCGGTTCGTCCTGCTCCGCTGGAGTGTTTCCGCCGATGCGGGGTTACACGCAGTGATCGCGGTCGCGATCATGGGGCCATTCGGGGCCCGCACGCCGGCTCCCTGTCGAGAGGCCACCGCGCCATGACCGACCAGCAGTTCTCGTTCCCTGACGAGCAGCACTCCACCACCCGCCAGCCGGCCCCGATCCCGCAGTCGCCGATGCCGCCGGCCTCGACCCCACCGGTCGCTGCCGAGCATGTCGGCCGTGGGCTGATCGCCGCCGTGGGCGGTGTGCTCGCCGGGGTGGTCGTGACCGTGGTGCTGTGGCGCCTGGGGTATGTGGCCGCCATCTCCGGGGTCGTCCTGGCCCTGGCCTCGGTTCGGTTGTACGCCGCCGCTGCCGGGGCGCCACCGCGACGCGGCCTGGTGCCGTTGATCGGGCTCATCGTGCTGGGTGCGGTGGTGTCGTTCCTCGCGGTGGTGGCCAACGATGCCCTGGACTTCTACGGCAGCGAACACCTGGCGCAGCAGGGGGTCTCGCGACTGACCTTCCTGACGGACAACCTGAGCAACCCCTCGGTCCTGGGAGCCTATGGCGGCGACATGGCGATGTTCTTCCTGTTCGTCGTCCTCGGTGCGGGGGGCACGATCTGGCAGGTCGTGAAGGGCGCTCGGGCCAGCTGACCGCTCCATGCTCCACGTTCGGGGTTCGACGTTCGAGGCGAGCATTGCCCCGAACGGGCACTGGTGGCCTATACGCGCCGTTTGTGCCGGGCCATGCCACGATGTCGCGCATGCGATCCGCCCTGGCCTCACGCGCCCTCGGGGGCGTTCTGCTCGTCCTGAGTGCCGGGGGGTTGACCGCCTGCTCGGGGTCGACCCCGCCGGCCCCCGCCGCGGCGGTCTCGTCCGGCGCGGCGCGTGGTTCCGGGTCGGCTCAGGCCGTGAGCCCCGCGCCGACGTCCAGTAGTGGCCCCGAACTCGGTGCGGTGCCGCGCGCCCCAGCCACGCCGGCCGACCCTGCGTTGCGGCTGGCGGCGCTGTTGGGCCAGCACTCGGTGCTCGTGTCCGACCTGATGCGGGCCCGGATCCGCGGCGACAGCGACCTGGCGCAGGCAGCCAACGCCGCGCTCGGGCAGAACACCCAGGCCCTGGCCGAGGTGCTCCAGCCGGCTGTCGATGCCGCGGCGCTGCGGGTCTTCGGAAAACTGTGGGCCGAGCACATCCTGTCCCTGTTCGACTATGCCCGGGGGCACTCGATCCACGATCAGGCGGTACGCGACCACGCCCGCGAGGAGTCCGTCGAGTACGAGGGCGAGCTGGCCGAGTTCTTCGTCACCGGATCGCACGGTCGTCTGGACGCGGTGACGGCTCGTGCCGCCGTCCACGAGCACGCGCAACACCTGCTGCACGACGCCGATGCCTACGCCGCGGGCCGATACGCGACCGCGGCCGCCGGATATCGCGAATCCTTCTCGCACACCTACGCGCTGGGAGCAGAGCTGGCCCGCTCGCTGATGCCCGCCTCGGTGTCCGGGGTCCTGGACACTCCCGCGGTGCGGTTGCGGTCCGAGCTGACCCGGCTGCTCGATGAACATGCGGCCCTGGTCATGGCGATGACCCGCGCGGCCGCCGGTGACCCGGCCGACTTCGCGGCCATGGGTGAGGCGCTCAACGCCAACACCCTCGATCTCACCGGAGCCGTGGACGCCCTGTTCGGGGTGCTGCCGGCGCGGCGATTCGAGAGCCTCTGGGCCGACCAGGTCGATCAGCTGGCCGCCTACACCTCGGCGGCGGTCAAGAAGGACGCCGCGGGCCGTAATCAGGCGAGAGCGGCCCTCGAGTCGTTCCAGAGCACCATGGCCGCCTTCCTGGCCGACGTGACCTCCAATCGCCTCACCACGGCGGCGATGGCCCAGGTGCTGGCCGGGCACGAGGCGCGCCTGCTCGCCGAGATCGACGCCTACGCAGCCGGCTCGTTCGCGTCCGCCTACACCCTCAGCGAGCAGGTCCACGGCGCGACGTACGCGCTGGCAGGGCAGCTGGCCGAGGGCATCGGGCCCACCGTCGCGGCGCGCCTGCCCCGGGGCGGATCGGACACTGGAGGCGGCGGTACCGCGAGAGGCGCCGGGACGCAGTGAGCCGGGGGCGTCGTGACGCGCGCGGTGTCATCGCCGGGTGGCTGGTCGGGCTGATGGCCGTGGGGCTGGTCGGCGGTTGCACCGAGCCGGCCGCGCGCGCCACGGGTGCCTCGGAGGAGCCGACGGTCGCGACGTCGTCCGGCGCGAGCGCGACCACCCCGAGAGCCGCGATACCGGCACCGACCCCCTCCGCCTCCGGGGCGTCGTCCGTGGGACGGTTCCGGTCGGTGCGGCACTACGTGGCCGTCGCGTCGCCGACCCGGCTGCGGATCCCCGATGCGGGGGTGAACACCTCCTTGGTACCGCTCGGCCTGACTCCCGAGGGGTGGATCGAGGCCCCTGCGGCCTGGGACGTCGCCGGGTGGTATGTCGGTGGGCCACGCCCTGGCCAGCGGGGGCCTGCCGTGATCGTCGGTCACGTCGACTCGCGATCGGGGCCGGCGGTGTTCCACCGGCTGCCCGACGTCGGCCGTGGCGCCCTGATCCACGTCGATCGCCGGGACGGCAGCAGCGCGACCTTTCGGGTGACAGGGCACCGGCAGGTGTCCAAGGAGCACTTCCCGGCAACGGAGGTGTACGCCCCCACCCTGGAGGCCGCGCTGATCCTGATCACGTGCGGTGGCATCTTCGATCCGGTGAGTGGTCACTACCGCGACAACATCATCGTCACGGCGGTGCCGGTTTGATGCGCACGGGGTATGGATCCCCCAGGTCCGACACTCCGCACCCGCTCCGGAGGACCAGACGGCTCGGTGGCGCCGTCGCCGTGTGCGCCCTCGCGCTCATCGCCCTGCCCGCTCCGGTCGCCTCATCGGGTACCGACGCCGCCACCGTCGACATCCTCGCCACCCGACTGATCGCCACGGGTGAGGTCTCGGTCGTGGTGGCGCTGACGCCCGCAACCGCCTCGTCGTCATCGCCGCGACCGCCCGTCAACGCCTCGGCCTCGGCCTCGGGCGAGCAGCTGACCACCCGGGTGGAACCGGTGGTTTCCAGCCGCTCGTCGGTGGCCGTGGTGCTCGATGCCTCATCGGACGCCGCTCCTGCGTTGCGTGGCGGGGCGCTTTCGGGCGCGGCGAACTACCTGCTGCGGCTGCCGGTCGGTGCCACGACGTCGGTCATCGCCGATCATCGGCCGCCACGGGTTGCGACCTCGGCTTCCGGTGGGGTGGCGGACGCCGTCCGGGTCATCAGCGCGTGGGCGGGCGAGGGTGAGCGAGCGACGTCGGACGCCGTGACCCTGGCCGTCCGGCAGCTGCAGGCCTCGCCCCGGTCGGCCTCTCCCGTGATCGTGCTGTACACCGGCGGCACTCCGGCGGGCGAGCCGGCGACGACGCTCGCCGCACGGTTGCTCGCGGCAGGGGTGATCCTCGCGGTGATCGATGCCAGCGGCGATCCTGCCTACTGGTCGACGGCGGCGAAACTGACCGGGGGAGTGGCGGTCTCCAGCGCCCACCCGAGGGCGAGCGTCGAGGCGTTCGATGCCCTCGACGATGAGCTGCAGCGCCGTGTCGTGGTCACATTTCCCCGTCCGGCGGCCGGTGTCGACCGGGTTCAGCTGCACATCCTGGACGCCGGCCGCTCAGCGGCGGTGGACGTCGACCTGCCGCCCTGGCGCGCCACCAGCGGCTCGGAACCGGTGGCCCGGGCGGCGCCTGTCGGCCTCGATCTCGGGCGCATCGCCTTGCTGGCAGGTGGTCTGGCCGTGGCGCTGGGGGCGGTGGCGATGGTCTGGATCGCCGTGCGCCGCCCGCCGGGCACTGCTGCGCAAGCCCACCCTGCGCCGGGGCGCGAGACGGCCGACCCGGCACACCTCATGGAGGCGCCACCGCCCGGTTCCGCGGAGAATCTGTTTCGGCCGGCGAACCCGGCGCTCGTCCATCGGGCAGAGCAGCCCTGGTCGTCGGACTCCGGTGCTCGAGGCGACCCGCCGTCCGGGGCGGGACTGGACGATTGGGTCCGGATGCTCGAGGAACTGGTGGCCCGTGAGCCGGCCAACCCGCACCATCGCCGCGACCTGGCGCGGGGTTATCAGCGGCTGGCCGATCGTGATCGGGCGGAGCATCGGGTGGCCCTGGCGGCGTCCGGGTATCGGCAGGCTGTCGATGCCCTGACCGTTCGGCAGGGTCTCGAGCCCGGTAACCCGCAGGCCCGGTACGACCTGGCCATCGCCCTGATCGAACTGGCCGACCTGGATGCCGAGCAGGGCTGGGACGGCCAGGCCCGAACCGGGTACCTGCAGGCGATCGAGATCTGCGAGGCGCTCCTGAACGCCGATCCCGCCGAGGCCGAACCGTGCCGGCAGCTGCTCGCCCGGCTGCGGGCGCGTATCGCTCGTCTGGACGGGTCCTGAGAAACCGCCGGATCAGGTCGTGCGCACGGCTCCCACAGCGGTGGGGGTGAAGCCGGGGAAGATCTGGGTCGTGCCCGAAACGCCCATCCGGCTGACGAGGATCTCACTCATCAGGGAGCGGTAGTCGGTGGTCACGGCGAGGTCGAGCCCCTGGTCGAGGTTGGCCTTCGCCAGGCCGGGCCAGCGCCCGTGCACCTTGCCGCCGTTGACCCCACCGCCCAGCATCAGGCACGCGAAGCCGTGCCCGTGGTCGACGCCGCTGCTGCCGTTCTCCTTCACGCGGCGTCCGAACTCGGTGAGGGTCACCACCGTCACGCGGTCGAGCTCGGTGCCCAGGTCGGTGGCAAAGGCGGCCAAACCCTGTGCCAGGCCGGACAACCGGCCCGCGAAGGTCCCTCCGGTGGCGGTCGGCCCCCCGAAGTTCTCGTGATGATCCCAGCCGCCGTACGTCGCGCTGGCGACCCGCAGCCCGACATCGGCCTTGACCATGCGGGCGATGTCCTTCAGCGCGGTTCCCCAGTTGTTCGCCGGGTACCCGGTGGCCGAGGACGGCGGGACCGCCCCGGCCGCACCGACCGCCGCCAGCGCATTACGCATCGGTGCGGACGGCCCCGGGCGCTCGCCCGCGTGGAGTTGGGTGAACGCCTGCTGCCACAACGTCATGGGAGTGATGTAGTCGAGCGAGAGATCGACGTCGGCGAGGCGGTAGGCCGAGAGCGTGGGGTTGCTGCCCATCAGGTGCCCCGGAGTGGCGGACGAGCCCAGGGCAACGGCCTCCAGCGGTCCGTTCTCGGGGAGCAGGCCGATGGTGCGGTTCAGCCAGCCGGTCCGCAGAGAGGAGTCGGGGGCTGCGCGCTCGAGTTCGGCCATGGCCTCGAAGTGGGAGCGTGTCGGCGAGACCTGGCCCACGGCCTGCACGGCGCCGAGCGTGCCGGCCGTCCAGAACGGGAACAGCGGTGCCAGTGCCGGGTGCAGGCCGAACATCGAGTCGACCCGCTGCGTGGTCGAGGCGGGAACCGCGATGCCGGGGCGGTTGGCGGCATAATCCGGATCGCCGTTCGGCACGATCATGGACAGCCCGTCGATTCCGCCGGCGAGCACGATCGTCACCAGGACGTTCGGTTTGGTGCCGGCCGTGGCGCCGAACGCCAGCTGGGCGTCG
Source organism: Kineosporiaceae bacterium (assembly GCA_046330955.1). GTDB lineage: Bacteria > Actinomycetota > Actinomycetes > Actinomycetales > Kineosporiaceae > JADJPO01. Next base: position 10,680 of record JAXLRT010000042.1, read on the forward strand.
CCCAGCGTGGCGGTCACCAGGGCGGTGCCGCCGAGTGCCTTGAGGATGCCGCGACGGGACAGCTCGAGCCGGCGTCCCTCGTGGCAGCCACAGCCGTCGGGGTCGGTGCCGGCGGCGCTTCGAGGCCGCGTGGGGGCAGACGAGGTCATGATCTCTCCGGTTCCGGGGAAGCCAGGTGTGGCGGTCAGCGAGTGAGGAAGGCGGTGCCGTGCATCAGCAGCAGGGCGGTGGTCGCCACGGCGGTGTTCTGCACGTCGCCCGGGGTGAGGGTCTTGGGCACCTGCGAGCCGGACAGCACGGTCGCCACGGCGGTGGCCTCGTTGGCCGTCGGCTTGCGGCCGAACAGCCTGGCGCACACCTGCTCGCCGATGGCGGCGGCGGTGGTGGCGGTTGCCGGATTGGCGAGCAACGCGGACGGCGGTTGGTAGCCGAATCCCTTCGGGTAGTAGCCCCAGATCAGGTTGTGCGCCACGGAGTGCTGCGCCAGGGCCTGACCGGCGGCCTGCCAGTCCGTGGCCACGTCCGAGTAGCCGTCGGGCGTGGGGCGCGCGAACGGCATGTGCCCGGAGACTGAGAGCTGGTAGTTGAGCTGCCGCAACGCGGCGGGATCCGAGCCGGCCTTCAGGCCCACCGACCGGGCCACGGCCACGAGGTGTTCCATCGGACGGCGTTGCTTCAGCCCGGCACTGGCTGCGAACTCCGGCGAGGTGAACAGCGCCCGCAACACCGGCACGATCTGGGTGTCGTTGGTCAGGTACACCGAGGCCAGATTCGAGATCAGCGCCGCCGGGGGATCGTCGCTGACGAAACGCCGGGCCAGTTTGGTGGCCAGATGCCGGGCCGTGCTGGGGTGGAACGCGAGGTACTCGTAGAACTCCCGGGCCGCGGTGGGGCCGTCGGCGGCCACGTTGTTCGGGTGACTGAAGCCCATGATCTTGATCGCGCCCACGTAGTGGCGTGAGGGGACGAAGGCGACGGCCTTGGTGGTGTAGTCCATACGCAGGCCGGAGAGCAGCTTGGCGGCCTGCTTGATGTCGTCCTCGGTGTAGCCGCCGTCCACCCCCACCGTGTGCAGTTCGAGCACCTCGCGGGCGTAGTTCTCGTTCGGGTTCGAGCCCGTGGAGTTGGCCAGGTCGAGGTAGGCGAGCATCGCGGGGTGGTTGGCCGAGGCGACCAAGAGGTCCTCGAACCGGCCGAGGGCGAAGGCACGGATCACGGTGCGGTCATAGTCGGGGCGGGTCGCGGAGTCGTCGGCCTGAGCGGGGACGTTGAGGTGGTTCGACCAGAAGTCGACCATGACCTCGAACAGCTGGCGGCGACTCCAGATGGCCCGCCCGAGGTGGGCAGCCTGGAGATCCTCGACCGGGGTGAGCTTGCTCGGGTTCCCCGCGTCGTACTCGGCCTGGATCGAGGCCATCGACCGGGTGAGGGTCGGGTAGAGCGCAGCGACCGCTTCGCCCTCGGGGTCTGGAAGGGAGGCCGGCGCGAGTTGCTGCCCCAGCCAGGTGGCGATGCCCGTGCGCTGGATCTCGGCGCGCAGCGCGTCGGTGGCTCCGTAGGTGGCCCGGCTCATCATCAACTCGGCGGCGGCCGTCGTCGGGACCGGCACCGGCACACTCGGGGACGGAGACGCGCTGGGGGACGGCGAGTTCGAGGGGCTGGGCACAGGGCTCTTGGTCGGGCTGCCCGTGGGGCTGCTGCTGGGGCTGGGCGACGGCGGCACGCTGGCTGTGGCTGTGGCTGTGGCTGTGGCCGTGGCACTGGGCGACGGACTGAGTGAGGGGCCGGGCGAGGCCGTGCCGGGCGGGGGACTCGGCGAGAGCGACGGCCTGCTCGACGCGCTGGGAGAGGTGGCCGACGGGCTGGGATGAGGGGAACTCGGGGTACCCGACGGGGAGGGCGAGGCAGGCCCGGCGGACGGCGACGGCGACACGGAGGGGGCCGGCCTGGTCGGCGACGTCGTCGTGGGGGCCGGGCTGGACGGCGCGGCCGACGACGGCGTCGGGCTGGCCGGAGCCGGCGTGCTCGAGGGAGGAGCTGGGGGAGTCGTGCCCGGCCGCGGCGGGGTCGTCGGCCGGTGGCCGTGGCCGTGGCCGTGGCCGTGGTGACGATGCCGCTTGCGACGGCTGCCGTATCGAACTCCCGTGCCGCGCCGTCGGCCGGACTCGAAATGGGCCAGGGCGATGCCGTCGACCGGCAGCCCCGTCTCGGGGTCGAGCATGATCGAGCCCGGGGGGATCTTGCCGATGGACCGGGCGTAGGCCGCATCCACCTCCGATGCGTCGTCCAGATACGGCCGGGATCCCGAGTGACCGGATGCCGCCCCCGAGGCGGCACCCGACAGACCGTCCAGCAGGCCGGTGCGCCACCCGGCCAGCAGGCCTGCACCGCCCAGCAGCGCCGTACCCAGCGCGGCGCCGGTGAGGGAGCGTCGGGAGGACTCGGCCTCGAGCGCGTTGCGTCGTCCCGAGGTGCGTCCGTCGGCGACTCGCTGTCGTCGGGCGCCGACGCCGCCCGGGGCGGCGTTCTGCGTTGGTGCGTCGGAACTCAGGAGCGAGTCGAAAGAGTTTCCGGCAGAAGAGGTTTCGACGTCATGGCGATCAGAGCCGCCAGGGAACGGTGAAGAGTCGGTCACGTGAGGCCCCCGAAGCCGTTGTGCCGGATGTGTCCAGATACGGACCTTGTGGCAGTGAACGTAGGGGCACCGACATCGGGCGCCAAGAGGGGTGCGGCAGTGATGACATCGGCTTGAGAGAGGGTTGAACGAGCGGTCGTCATTCTCTGCCGTGACCGGACGTCGGCCCGTTCGATCAGCCGGCGTCCAGGGCGGTGACCAGCAAGGGCAACGCCTCGCCTGCGGTGGCATGCCAGGTGTGATCGGCGGCATCGCCGAGGTCTGTGGGACGGGGATCGATCTCGATCACCGGGATCCCGGCCGCGGTCGCCAGGTGCGGCAGGGTGGCAGCCGGGTGGACGAGGCCCGAGGTGCCGACGACCACCACGAGATCCGCCTCCCGGCAGGCGGTCTGGGCCACTTGGAAGGCCTGGTACGGCAAGGCCTCTCCGAACCACACCACCCCCGGACGGCGTCGTCCGGGGCAGTGGTCGCAGCGGGTCGGCTCGACGTGGCCGAGCGGCTCTCCGTCGGCACCGAGCACCGCCGGCGGGATCTCGGCCGGTGCGCCACATCGATCGCACCGCCAGGCGAACAGGCTGCCGTGCAGGTGCGCGAGTACGGCCGACCCGGCGCGCTCGTGCAGGTCGTCGACGTTCTGGGTGACGATGCTCAGCTCGACCCCCGGGCAGCGCCCCCAGGCAGCCAGGGCCAGGTGACCGGCGTGCGGCTCGGCCCGGCGGACCAAGGCCACGCGCCACAGGTACCAGGCATTCACCAGCCCCGGGTCGCGCCGCCACGCCTCGGGGGTCGCCAACTCGGTCGGGTCGAATCGTGACCACAGACCCTGCTGGGCGTCACGGAAGGTGGGAACACCCGACTCCGCCGACATCCCGGCGCCGGTCAGGACGGTGACCCGTCGAGCGCGGCGAGCCAGCGACAGAACGGCCTCGGGTGCGGTGTGGGTCATCCGATCACCCTTCGAGCGCTGCGGCTCGGCGCGAGAACGCTCACGGGCACAGCGCGGGTCACCATGAGAGCCTACGTCGGCCCCCGGCTCGCTAGCGGGAGGTCGGAAACGCGACAGTGGCGACGATCCCGAAGAGGGCACCTACCACCAGCATGGCCGACGCAATCCAGAACCACCGCTCTTGTCGGAGCTTGGTCGCACCCGCTGAGACCCTGTCCGAGGAGAACAGTGCCCCCCAGATCGAGGAACCCATGGCGATCGCGAGTGTGCTCACCATGGTGACGAAGGCCTTCTTCCAGTCCATGCACGCCAGTTCGGCGGCGGACAACCACAGATTGAGCCGTCAGATCAGTTGACGCGCTTGGTCTGCCCCGCGTGGGACGCGACGTCCGGGGGGATGGTGGTCGACGAATGTGGTGAATCGGTTGCGCAACGGGCGAAAGTATGAGGGTCGTGGCGGACATCGGTCAGCACCGCTGCCGTGATCACTGCGTCGGTGAGATCCGCTCCGAGCAGGCAGGCGCCGGTCAGATTGGCTCCCCTGAGGACCGCTCCCCGCAGCGATGCACCGTGCAGGTCGGCCCCGCTGAGATCGGCACCTGCCAACTGCGCGCCCGAGAGATCTGCGCCGCGCAGGGAGACGTTGGTCAGGGTCGCCCCGGCCAGCCGAGCCTGGACAAGGGATGCCCTGTCCAGACACAACACCGGGGGCTGGGCAGTGGTCACTACGCGCGACACGCTGCCGTCCCAGAATCGCCAGCCGGCTACCACCACCGAGACCAAGGTGATGGCTGCTGCGATCACCCAGATCCATGGCAGCTCGGCAGACGCCGACGCCTTGTCGGCCATCGTCTCCCACAAGGTCACCTGCGCCATGCTGACATGGAGCCCGACACAAGGGCGCTACTCCTGGGGAGGTATCGGCTGAACGTGGGAGAGCTGGGCGCCGCCCACTTGACGCGGTTCTGTTTGGCGCAGTCAGCTGACGGCGTCAGAGGGCGTCGTGCCCGTGCTCGCCGGTGCGCACCCGGATGACGTCCTCGACCGGCGTCACCCAGACCTTGCCGTCCCCGATCTGTCCGCTGCGGGCCGCGGTCACCAGCACGTCGAGGATGTGGTCGGCGTCCTCGTCGTCGACGATCACCTCGAGCCGCACCTTGGGGACGAAGTCGATCTGGTATTCGGCACCTCGGTAGACCTCGGTGTGACCGCGTTGACGTCCGTGCCCCTGGGCCTCGCTGACCGTCATGCCCTGGACACCACTGGCCTGGAGCGCGTCCTTGACCTCGCCCAGCTTGTGGGGCTTGAGCACCGCCGTGATGAGTTTCATCGCCCGAACCTACCTGCTCCACTCGTCGTCCCGAGTTCGTACGCCGTCTCGGCGTGCTGGCTGTAGTCCAGGCCCTCGACCTCGTGCTCGGGGCTCACCCGCAGGCCCATCACCCGGTCGACCACCTTCGCGATCAGGAAGGTCGTGGCGAAGGCCCAGACCGAGGCGGCGACCACACCCAGCGCCTGCAGCCCCAGCTGGGTCGGGCCGCCGCCGAGCAGCAGCCCCTTGTGGGTGATCGCGGCATTGACCACCGGGGCGGCGAACAGGCCGACGAACAGCGTGCCGATCACGCCGCCCACGTAGTGCACCGCGACGACATCGAGCGAGTCGTCGTAACCGAAGCGAAACTTCAGCCGGATCGCCAGCAGGCAGACGGCCCCGGCCAGGCAGCCCAGCACCAAGGCGGGCAGCGCGTCGACGTATCCGGCCGCGGGGGTGATCGCCACCAACCCGGCCACCGCACCGGACGCCGCGCCGAGAGTGGTCGCGTGCCCCGACGTCCGCTTCTCGACGATCAGCCATCCGATCATCCCGCCGACCCCGGACAGGTGCGTGGCCACGGCTGCCCGGGCAGCCAGGTCGCCGGCGGTGAGCGCCGAGCCGGCGTTGAAGCCGATCCAGCCGAACCACAACAACCCGGCACCGAGCAGGGTCAGGGTCAGGTTGTGCGGCGGCATCGCCTCGCGCGGCCAGCCGTGGCGCCGTCCGATGGCCAGCGCCAGGGCCAGGGACGACGCGCCGGAACAGATCTCGACCACGGTGCCGCCGGCGAAGTCGAGCAGGCCGAGTTGGTACAGCCAGCCCCCGGGGGAGAAGGACCAGTGGGCCAGTGGGGCATAGACCAGCACCGACCAGGCGGCCGCCACCGCGACGAACGCCCCGAAACGCATCCGGTCGGCCACCGCGCCCGAGAGCAGGGCCGTGGTCACGATCGCGAACATCAACTGGAATGCCATGAAGGCGAACGGGGGGATGGTCAGGGCGTCGAAGCCGGGCACGGAGGTGGCGGCGTGGCGCAGACCGATCATGTCGAGGGACCCGACCAGCCCGGCGCCGGCATCGGTGCCGAAGGCCAGGGCGTAGCCGACCAGGGTCCAGGTCACCGAGACCACGGCGATCGCGACGAAGTTCTGCATCAGCATGCCGAGCACGTTCTTGGCTCGCACCATGCCGGCGTAGAAGAAGGCCAGACCCGGGGTCATCAGCAGGACCAGGGCCGTGCAGACCAACACCCACGCGGTGTCGCCGCTGTCGATGGCGTGCATGGCCCCTCCTCGCCGCCGGCGGCGCCGGCCCCTGGGTGAGGCTCGATGTCCACGGTTACGCCGCGATTCCGGGAATGTTGCAGGGATGTTTCGTCTTCGCGGATCGCCCGTGGCGTTGTCCACAGCGAAAGGGTTTGAGAATCGCCGAAGAGCGGTAACCCCGAGACCATGTCGCCGACCCCGTTGCGCCACGAGACCGAGGCCGAACGCCTCGACCGCAACTACGGCGAACTGTTGCAGGAGCTCCGGGTGGCTCAGACCGGCGTCCAGATCCTGTTCGCGTTCTTGTTGAGCACGGCGTTCACGCCACGGTTCGCCGCCCTGACCGCGGGGCAGCGCGGGCTGTACGTCGCGACGCTCACCCTGGCGGCGTGGTCCGCCGCCGCCCTGATCGCTCCGGTGATGTACCACCGGCTGGTGTTCCGGCGCCGGCTCAAGGACGAGATCGTCGAGGTGACCCACCGCTGCGCCATCGTCGGCCTGAGCCTGCTGCTGCTGTGTCTGGTGGGTGCCCTCGCGCTCGCCGCCGGCCTGGTCGTGGGCCGGTGGTCGATCACTCTCGCCGTCGTGACCGGCGTGGCGTTCTCGGGCCTGTGGTTCCTGTTGCCCCTGCTTCACCGTCGTCGATCCTGAAGGAGCAGAAGAGGTCATGACCGCTCTCGGTACCTCCTCGCGCACCCGGGCGCGGGCCGATCTGGCCCGCCAACTCCGGGTGGATGCCGTGCGATGCACGGCAGCAGCCGGCTCGGGTCACCCGACCTCGTCGATGTCGGCCGCCGACCTGATGGCCGTGCTGCTCGACGGCTACCTGACCATGGACCTGGATGCGCCCGGTGACCCGGGCAACGACCACCTGATCTTCTCCAAGGGGCACGCCTCGCCGCTCTACTACGCGATGCTCAAAGCCGCCGGTGTGATCAGCGACGACGAACTGCTCACCTATCGCCGTTTCGGTAGCCGGCTGGAAGGGCACCCGACGCCCCGGCTGCCGCCGACCGAGGTGGCCACGGGGTCCCTGGGCCAAGGATTGCCGATCGGCGTGGGGATCGCCCTCGCTGGGCGTGATCTCGATCGGCTCCCGTATCGCACCTGGGTGTTGTGCGGGGACTCCGAACTCGCCGAGGGCTCGATGTGGGAGGCGTTCCAATACGGCGGCTGGGCTCGGCTTTCGCGACTGACCGCCATCATCGACGTGAACCGGTGGGGGCAGACACGCGAGACGATGCTCGGGTGGAACCTGGCGGCCTACGCGGCCCGGTTGATCGCCTTCGGCTGGGAGGCGATCCCGGTGGACGGCCACGATCCGGAGCAGATCGCTGCTGCCTTCGACGCCGTGATGCAGAACGGAGACCGGCCGACCGCGATCCTGGCGCGCACGCTGAAGGGTCGTGGCGTCGCGGACGTCGAGGATCGCCCCGGCTATCACGGTAAGCCGTTGAACGACCCCACAGCGGCGATCGCCGAACTCGGTGGGCCGCAGTCCATTCAGGTGCGGTTGCCGGTCAGGCAACGGGACGAGGAATCCGCCGAACCGTCGCGGGCACCGGCGCGACCACGGGCGCCCGCGCCGACCGCCGGCGGTCCGGACACTCCCGAGCGAACCCAGCTGCCGGAGGCCGACCCGGGGCACCGCCCGTCGCGGCCCTCCTGGCTGTTGGGCGATCGGGTCGCCACGCGGCAGGCCTACGGCCGGGCGCTGGCCGCGCTGGGCGACGAGCGGCCCGACGTCGTCGTCCTCGATGCCGAGGTCTCGAACTCGACCTTCTCGCAGGCCTTCGCCCAGGCGCATCCCGGTCGTTACTTCGAGATGTTCATCGCCGAGCAGCAGATGGTGGCGGCTGCCGTCGGATTGCAGGTGCGCCGTCGGCGGGTGTTCGCCTCGACCTTCGCCGCCTTCCTCAGCCGGGCGCACGATTTCATCCGCATGGCGGCGATCTCACGCGCCGACCTGTGCCTGGTGGGATCACACGCCGGGGTCGCGATCGGCGAGGACGGGCCGTCGCAGATGGCCTTGGAGGACATCGCCATGATGCGGGCACTGCCCGGCAGCACCGTGCTGCACCCGTCGGACGCCAACCAGACCGCGCGCCTGGTCGAGGCGATGGCGGATCGACCCGGGATCAGCTACCTGCGCACCCTGCGCAGCCCGACCCCGGTCAGGACTGCCGCCCAGGAGGCCGTGACCATCGGGGGCAGCCGCCTGGTCTGCGGCGGGTCCGCCGACGACCAGGTCACGGTGATCGCGTGTGGCGTGACGGTGGACGAGGCCGAGCGGGCGGCGCAGGAGCTGGCCGGCGTCGGGATCGCCGTCCGGGTGCTCGACTGCTACTCGATCAAACCGTTGGACGGCGCAGCGATCCGACGCGCCGCCGACGAGACCGCGGCACTGATCACCGTGGAGGACCACCGACCCGAGGGTGGCCTCGGCGAAGCGGTGCTCTCGGAGCTGGCCGCACACACCTCACGCCCGCCGGTGACCGTCCTGGGGGTGCGGGAGGTTCCCATGTCGGGAACCGCGGAGCAGTTGCTGGCCGCCGCCGGCATCGACGCCGCCGCCATCGAGCAGGCGGTGCGGGAGGCAGTGGACCCGGCTCGCGATCAGGTTCCGCACTCGCCGCTGTCGGTCTGAGGCTCGCTCGTCCAGCCATCGCCGGATGGGCGGTCGTCGATGTCGATGCGGGCCCAGAGGCGGGCCCGGCGCCCATGGTGATCCAGCCCCCAGTCGCTGGCGAGGTGATCGACCAGGAACAGCGCGGGGTGGGCCCAGGGGGCGACCTCCGGCCAGCCCGGCTGATCCGGTCCGGTGGCGTGGTCGACCAGCACGATGCACAGTTCGTCGCGATCGAGGTTGATCTGTAGCTCCAGCTCGCCGTCCGGCTGCATCCCGACAGCGAAGTTCATCAGCTCACTGGCGATCAACTCGGCGCGTTCCACCTGGTCACCCTGCTCTCCGGCGGTCCAGGCGATCAACAGGGTGGCGACCAGGCGGCGCGCCGCACGAGGTGCGCCCGCGTCCCCGGGCATGGTGATGGCGGCGTGCCAGGAGGTGCCGTTCCCCTCGGTGGATTCGGGCCACGCGTCGGTCACGAGATTCCCCCTCCCGGCGGTTCGGGAGCATCCTGGCCGGTCCAGGTGATGAGTACCCCGTCGCGGTACCGGGATACCCGCGCCTCGCCCGACGGGCCGGTCGGCTCGCCGTCTCGTCGCGGAAGCCGTTGCACCTCGGCCAGTTCTCCGGTTTCCCACACCTTCAGGCACATGGCCAGCAGGCCGTTGACGGCGGCATCCGGGAAGAGCTCGAGCAGATCACGCCCGACCAGCTCCGAGGGCTGCCGCCCGATCTGGTGCACGGCAGCCGGATTGGCGTGCCGGATGCGCAGATCGGCGACGGTGCGGTCCGAGGCCGTCACCGGCCCGCACAGCAGGACGGCGTCGAACAGGATGTCGAGCAGGGCGGTCGCAGGATCGGGCGCGTACGCCCTGTCAGCCAGTGAGACCGTTGCCGCGGAACGGCTTCCGCGGGGCGGGAGCAAGGGCGTTGCCAGCCGTTGCACGGCGTCGGAGACGTCGCCCAGCAACCGGGTGATGGCCGGCTCGCCCGGTAACGGGTGGGGGCCGTCCATCGGCCAGGTGAGCGCCATCACTCCGGCGACCCGCTGACGGCGCGACAACGCCAGTACGGCTGCCAGCCCCCAGGCATCGGGAATGCCGAAGCCGAGGCTCTCGGGTCGGTTCGGTGTCGAACCGTCCCACCAGGAGCCCTGTCCGGTACGTGCGACATCGCACACCGGCAGGGGAAGGTCCAGGGGAAGTTGATGCCAGCGAACGGCGACCGCCGAGGGCACCCCGTGGTGACCCAGCAGCACCAGCGCGCCGCTGACGTCCACGGAGGCCAGCAGGACGACACTGGGTGGCCAGGCGTCGAGGGCGCTGCGCACCGCGTCCACCACGTCCTGACCGGTGCGGGCCGAGAGCAACTCGGATCGCAACCGAACCCAGCGGCCTCGATCCCGGACCCGATCGACCAACACGGGGTCCTGGGTGACCCGCTGCGCCAGGCGATGATCCTTGCGCCGTCGGGCCGCGGCACGTACCTGTTTCGGCGAGGGGGCCGAGGGGGCGACCGGCTCGGATGCGCCAGCGGCGGGGACCTCGGGGTGGCCGCTGGACACCAGGGCGAAGGCCACATCGGCCAGCTTGAGATTGGTCTGTTGGGAGAAGCGCGACAGCCGGGTGAAGGCCTCGTCCGCGGTGCATCCGTAGCGCTCCATGAACATGCCCTTGGCCTGTTCGATGACGGCGCGGCTGCGCATGGCCTGGCGCAGTCCGTCGACCTCGTTGCGCAGCCGATCGACGGTGGCGAGCAGCAGGCTCTCGGCCTGTGCGCCATCCGAGGGTGGAGATGTCGGGGGACCTGCCATGAACGGTGTGTACCTCTGCTCCTCGCGCACGACCGGTCGAAAGGCCGGTGGCCGGGAGATTCCGGCTCTGTCGGACGAGTCTGCCCCGGGAGGGCGCAGTGCGCCCTCCCGGAG
>JAXLRT010000043.1:0-19775 GCA_046330955.1 Kineosporiaceae bacterium
CCCCGAGCGGGCGATCGCCATCCGCGGCAACGCCGATCACCCGTTCACCGGGGGCGGGTTGTGCGCCAAGGTGAACCGGTATCCGGACGTCGCGGCGGCGCCGGATCGGTTGCTGTACCCGTTGCGCCGCAACGGCCCCAAGGGGTCCGGACGGTTCGAACGGATCGGCTGGGACCAGGCCCTGGGTGAGATCGCCGCCCGGATGCAGGAGGCGATCGACCGGCACGGTGGCGAGGCCATCTGGCCCTACGCCGGCACCGGCAGCGTGAGCATGCTGCAGGGGTTGGGTGGGGCCGGGCGGCGGCTGTTCCACCACCTGGGGGCCAGCCGGCACCTGCCCAACATCTGTTCGGTGGCAGGGCATGCGGGCATGGCGATGACCACCGGATCGGCCGCCGGAATGGACCCACAGGACCTGGCCCGTTCCGGGCTGATCGTGCTCTGGGGCACCAACACCCTGACGACCAACCTGCACCTGTGGCCGTTCGTCACCGCCGGACGTGACCGCGGCGCGCCGCTGGTCGTGATCGACCCGGTGCGCACTCGCACCGCTGCCCGCGCCGACGTCCATCTGGCGCTGCGACCGGGCACGGACGCCGCGCTCGCGCTGGCCGTGATGCGCCGGCTGAGCGAGCTGAGCGCCGTCGACGAGGACTACCTCGAGCGCGCGACCCTCGGCTGGCCGCTGTTCCGTGACCAGGTGCTGAGCCAGTGGCCGGTGCGGCGAGCGGCCGAGGTGTGTGGGCTGGCGCCGTCCGAGATCGCACGGTTCGCCGACCTGATCGCGGCCCATCGCCCGCTCGGCATCCGGGCGCTGATGGGCATGCAGCGCCACGGCGGCGCGGCGGCGGCACTGCGCGCGGTGTCGTGCCTGCCGGCGGTGACCGGCGACTACGCCCGCCACGGCGGCGGGATGTGTTACTCGACCGGGCCGGCGTACGGCTGGAACGAGGCGGCGCTGACCCGGCCCGACCTGCAGCCGGCGGGTCCGACCCGGTCGCTGGTGATGAGTTCGCTCGGCCGCGAGTTGCTCGACCACGACGACCCGCCGGTCACCGTGCTGCTGATGTGGGCCGCCAACCCGGTGCTGTCCAACCCCGATCAGCAGCGGGTGCGGGCCGGGCTGGCCCGCGAGGACCTGTTCACCGTGGTGGTCGACCATCGGCTCACCGACACCGCGCGCTACGCCGACATCGTGCTGCCCGGGACGACGCAGCTCGAGCATCTCGATCTGACCGAGTCCTACAGCCACCTGTACGTGCAGTGGAACGAGCCGGCCGTGCCGCCGCCGGGGGAGTGCCGCTCGCACACCGAGATCTTCCGCGGGTTGGCCCGCGCACTCGGCGTGAGCGAGCCCGCGGTGTACGCCGACGATCTGGAGCTGGCCCGGGCTGCGCTGGACAGTCCGGCGATGGCCGGGATCACGCCGGAATCGTTGCGGCGCAATGGATGGCAGCGCCTTCCGCGACCCGATCCGTTCCTGCCGTTCGCTGCCGGGTTCGCGACGCCGTCCGGCCGGTTCGAGTTCGCCTCGGCCACCGCCGAGGCGATCGGTGCCGGGCTGTTGCCGCAGTACGTGCCGCCTCACGAGTCCTTGCGCGGCAAGGGAAACGGCGCCGACGACGTGGACGAGGCAGACGGTGCACGCGGCGAGGACGGCGACGGCCTGGCGCTGATCTCGGCGGCCAACCACTACCTGATCAACTCGACCTTCAGCGGTAGTCCGTTGCACCGCCGGGCAGGCGAGACCGAGGTGCTGGTGCACCCGGACGACGCGGCCGCGCGCGGCGTCCGGGACGGGGAACCCGTTCTGGTGCACAACGATCGGGGCTCGTTCGAGGCCATCGCCCGGGTCAGCGACGCGGTGCGGCCGGGGGTGCTCGCCACCACGAAGGGGTTGCGGCCGGGCCGGTCCGGCACCTCGGTCAACGCCACCACCGCCGACGGCCGATCCGACCACGGCGGTGGCGCCGTCTTCGCCGACAACCGGGTCCGGCTCACCCCCGCCTGAACCACCCCGCCCAACCTGCTCATGCTCCGCAGCTGACGGCTGATGACCCCGATTTCGGGTCGAAACGCGTCACCTGCGGAGCATGAGCTGCTCCCTGCGGAGCATGAGCGGGTTGGGTCAGGCGGGTTGGGCGGCGGGGGAGGGGGTGGGGAGGTGGAGGTGGTGGTCGGTGCTCAGGGACTCGTCGAAGCGGTGGTGACCGTCGAGGACGGCGTGAGCCCGCTCGCGGTCGAACTCGCCGACCCAGCTCGCGACCACCACGGCCGCCACGGCGTTGCCGGCGAAGTTGGTCAGCGCGCGCGCCTCGGACATCGGCCGGTCGATGCCGACCACCAGTCCGACACCGTCGACCAGGTCGGGCCGGTGCGAGGCGAGGCCGCCGGCGAGCACGGCCAACCCGGCTCCGGTGACGCCCGCGGCCCCCTTGGAGGCGACCAGCATGAACAGCAACAGTCCGACCTGCTGGCCGAGTGAGAACGGCTTGTTCATGGCGTCGGCGATGAACAGGGACGCCATCGTCATGTAGATCATGGTGCCGTCGAGGTTGAACGAGTAGCCCGTGGGCACCGAGATGCCGACCACCGAGCGGGCCACGCCGAGGTGCTCCATCTTGGCGATCAGCCGGGGCAGCGCCACCTCGGAGGAGGACGTCGACAGGATGAGCAGGAACTCCTTGCCCAGGTAGCGCAACAGCTTGAAGATCGAGACCCGGGCGACGCTGAACAGGATCACGCCGAGCACCCCGATGACGAAGATCAGGCAGGTGGTGTAGAAGGCGATCATGACCTCGGCCAGGCTCTTCAGCGCCTTGACGCCGGTGGCGCCGACGAGCGAGGCGATGGCGCCGAAGGCCCCGATGGGGGCGGCCCACATCACCATCGACAGCACCTTGAAGACCACGGCCTGGATCGTGGCGATGGAGCGCAGCACCGGCTCGCCCCGGCTGCCCAGGGTCTGGATCGCGAAGCCGGTCAGCAGGGCGACGAACAGGGTCTGCAGCACCACCCCCGACGTCAGTGCCGAGACCAGGGAGGTCGGCACGATGCTCAACAGGAACTCGCTGAGCGACTCGCTGCTGCCGGTCTTGGCGATCGACTGACCGCTGCTGGCCACCTCGGAGGTGATGTTCAGTCCGGCCCCGGGGTGGGTGAAGTTGCCGACCACGAGCCCGATCGCCAGCGCCACCACCGACATGGTGATGAAGTAGGCCAGCGCGATCCCACCGACCTTGCCGACCTTGGCGGCGTTGCGGACCGATCCGACGCCCAACACGATGGTGCAGAAGATGATCGGCTGGATCATCATCTTGACCACGTTGATGAAGCCGGTGCCCAGCGGTTTGAGACTCTTGGCGGTGGCGGGATCGACGAACCCGACCACGATGCCGGCGATCATGCCGGCGATCACGGCGATGTAGAGCCAGTGCGAGCGATCTCGGGGCGGTGCAGTGGTGGGGGTGGTGGTCGGGGTGCTGGTCATCTCGGCTACCTCCGGTCGGAACGCCATTGATCTACAGGAGAGCTGCGCGGGGGCGCCGTCGCCGTGGAGGGCCGGTGATCCGTTGCGACGATGCGCCGTTCTTCAGACAGTGACCTGCGACACCCCCTGTCCGGCAGGGCGAGGCCGGAATCTTCAGCTTCGCCTTACGTTCCCGCCTGGTCGGCGTTCTTAGACTCGACCGGTGTCCGATCACGCCCCCGCCCCGGTCGCGACGCCTGTCCGGCGCCGCGCCGTCCTGGCCGGTCTGGGGCTGGCCGGGGCCGCCGGGATCGCGGCGGTGGCCGTGCCGCGGCTGCGGCGTCCCGCCGCGGGTGAGGAGTTGATCCTGGCCACCGGCCCGGTGGGCGCGGTGTTCCTCGAGGTGGGCCGTGACCTCGCCCGGGCGGTCGCGGCGATCGATGCCGGCTTTCGGCTGCAGCCGCGGGTCACGGCGGCCACGCTGGACAATCTTCGCCTGCTGGACGCCGCCCAGGTCGACCTGGGCTTCGCCTCCCTGGACGCGGCGGCGGTCGATCAGCGGGTGAGCTCGCGCGGCATCCGGGCGGTCGGGCGGCTGTACGACAGCGTGCTGCACCTGGTGGTGCCGGCGGACTCACCCATCACCCGGTTGGCCCAGTGCACCGGACGACGGGTCGGCATCGGCGCCGCCGGCAGCGGCACCGAGTTCACCGCGCGGCGGTTGCTCGACCTCGCCGGGGTCCGCCCCGCCGCCCTGGTACGGCTGGGGCAGACCCCGGCGATGCAGGCGATCGCCGACGGCAGCCTCGATGCGGCGTTCTCGCTCACCGGCTTCCCGACCCCGGCGGTCGCCGACCTGGCGCAACGGCGGGCGATCCGGCTGGTCGACCTGGCCGCGGCGGTCGCCGTGCTCGATCGGTGGCTGCCCCGCGTCTACGGCGTGGCCTCGGTCCCCGAAGGCACCTACCGCGGGGTGCCGGTGACCGGGACGGTCTTCCTGCCGAACCTGCTGCTGACCCGCCCGGCGCTACCGGACGCCGCCGTGGCCGTGGTGACGGCAGCCCTGTTCTCGCCGTCCTCGCGGCGGTTCTGGACCAACCCCGACAGCCGGCGGATCGACGTCCGCTCGGCCATCGCGACCGGCCCGGTGCCGCTGCACCCGGCGGCGCTCGGCTGGTTGCGCGACCACAAGCCCTGACGGGGCGGCTCGCGCAGCCCGGCGCCAGGGTGGCTCAGGGCTGCGGGTCCGCGGCGGCCAGATCCGCGGCGGCCAGATCGAGCTCGACCCGTAACCCCGGCGCGGCGTCGGCCAGGGTGAGCCGGCCCCCGGCGGCGGTGGTCAGCTCGGCGGCGATCGCCAGGCCGAGCCCGCTGCCCGAGGTGTTCTGCTGACCCGGGGCGCGCCAGAACCGCTGGACGGCGGCCGCCCGCTGGCCGGCGTCCAGCCCGCGCCCGTCGTCGCTCACCCCGACCACCACGCGCGCCGACCCGTCGCGCTGCTCGCGCCGGGCCTCGACCCGTATCGTGCTGCCGCCGGAGAGCCGGCAGGCATTCTCGACCAGCTCGTCCAGCAGGTGGCGCACCCCGCCGGGTGGGGTGATCGCCTGGACGTCGCCGGCCACCGCGACCACCAGCCGCAACCCGGCCGACCGGCACCGGGTATGCCAGCCGATCTCGGCGTCGGAGAACACGGCGGCGAGATCCTCCACCTCGTTCGGTTCGCTGCCCAGCCGGGTCAGGTCCAGCAGCCCGTCGAGCATCCGGCCCATGGCCACGGCCTCACCGACCGCCTCGCGGTACTCGGTGCGGGCCGGGTGTTCCGGTTCGTCCGGCAGCTCGGCGCCCAGGTTGTCCAGGGCCAGCCGCAGGCTGGTCAGCGGGGTGCGCAGCTGGTGACTCGCGTCGTCCACGAACTGTTGCTGGCGTTGCAGGGTGCGCTCGACCACCTCGGCGGCACGGTCGAAGGAGTCCGCCAGTCGGCGCAGCTCGGGTGGCCCGGCCGTCAGGCCGGTGCGCGACTCCAGCCGCCCCGCCGCGATCGCCCCGGCGGCCTCGTCGAGCCGGGCCACCGGGCGCAACAGCCAACGCGAGAACGGGATGGCGGCCGCCACCAGCACGGCGACGGCACCCAGACCGGCCAGGGCGAGCACCGCCCAGCCCAGCAGGATCCGCTGCCGCAGCCGGCCCACCGGCGACAGCGTCACCACGGCCCCGATCGCCTCGGCACCGTTGCCCACCGGGACGGCGACCAGCAGCTGCCCGGTACCGCCCGGCATGAGCGCGGACGGCGGGTTCGGCCGTTCTCCGTGCACCGCCAGCTCGACGTCGGCGTCGGATCGGACGGCGGCCGGTGCGGGGGTGCCGTCGAAGGAGATCAGCGTGCTGCCGTCGGCCCCGATCAACCAGGCCCGGATGCCGTAGACGGCGTGATACTGGCGCAGTTCGTCGGTCAACCCGCCGAGCCGACCGGACAGCAGGCCCCGGTCGGCCAGGGTCGCGAACCGGTCCGCATCGGCGAGCCGGTCCAGGTACACCGCCTGGGTGGCCCGGTCGGCCAGCATGCGGGCCAGGGGCAGTGCGAGCACCGCGGCCACGACGACCACCAGGACGATCAACCCACCGAGCAGCCGGCGCAGCATCGTCAGCCGCCCGCGCGCAGTCGGTACCCCACGCCGCGCAGCGTCTCGATGCGTACCGGCGCGTGCGACCCGAGCTTGGTGCGCAACGCCGCCACGTGCACATCCAAGGTGCGCGAAGGAGTTTCGTAGCTGGACTGCCAGACCTGGTCGACGATCTGTTCGCGGCTGCAGACCCGGTCACGGTGCATCAGCAGCAGGTGCAGCAGGGCGAACTCCTTGGGGGTCAGATCGATCTCACGCCCGGCGAGCAGCAGCTGATGGGTGTCCAGGTCCAACCGCAGATCCGGCAGCTCGATGACGCCGCGCGGTTCGGCCTGAGCCCGGTGTACTCGGGTGCGGCGCGAGACCGCCTCGATCCGGGCCAACAGCTCGTCCATGCCGAACGGCTTGACCACGTAGTCGTCCGCCCCCATCCGCAGCCCGAGCACCCGATCGCGCGGAGCGCCCCGTGCGGTGAGCATGATGATCGCGCAGTCGTGGCGACGCCGCAGCCGGCGGCACACCTCGATACCGTCGCCGTCCGGTAATCCCAGGTCGAGCAGCACCAGGTCGGCCGCCGGCGCGGCCAGGGCATCCGCGGCGGTGGCCACCCGGGACACGCTGAACCCGGCCCGGTCCAGGGCCGTCACCAGCCCGCGAGCCACCCGATGGTCGTCCTCGACGACGAGGATGCGCACCTGATCACTGTGACATCGCCCACGGGTGGGCAACAGGTCCCAGGTGCTCGCGAACCAGGCGGGGCCAGGTGGCCGGGCGGCCGAACCACCAGCCCTGTGCCGTGTCGCACCCGTTGTCGCGCAGGCGCTCTGCCTGGCACGAGGTCTCGACCCCCTCGGCGGTCACGTGCAGTCCCAGGTCGTGGGCGAACGTGATCAGGCCTGACAGGAACGGGGATCGATCCGCGAGCAGCTCGCCGGCGACCAGGGCGCTGGCCAGCTTGAGGGTGTGCAGCGGCAACTGGGGCAGGTAGCCGAGATTGGAGTAGCCCGTGCCGAAGTCGTCGATGGCGATCCGGACATCGGTGTCGGCCAGCGCGGTCAGCGCCTCCACGGCGCCGCCCTCCGGGTCGAGCAGTTCGCTCTCGGTGAGTTCGAGTTGCAGCAGGCGCCCGGGCAGGCCCGACCGGTACAACGCCTGCGCGACGTCGTCCACCAGGCCCGGTTCGTTCGTCTGACGCATGGCGACGTTGACGCTGACGAACAACTCGTGGTCCGGGTGGCCACGGTTCCACAGTGCCACCTGGGCGCAGGCCTGCTGCAGGACGTGACGTCCCAGCGGCACGATGGCGCCGGTCTCCTCGGCGAGATCGACGAACCGCTCGGGTTCGAGCCAGCCCAGGGTGGGATGGTGCCAACGCACCAGCGCCTCGAGACCGCGAATGCGCCCGTCGAGCAGATCGACGATCGGTTGATAGTGGACGGCGAACTCCCCGGCGTCCAGTGCCGGGCCCATGGTCGCTGCCAGGGAGTAGCGGGCGAGTTCGCGGGCACTGCGTTCGGCGTCGAACCTCGCCCACCGATTGCGCCCCTCGGCCTTGGCCCAGTAGAGCGTGGCGTCGGCCGCGCGCAGCACGTCGGCGGGCGTGGTCTCGTCGACCGGCCCTTCGACCACGCCCATGCTCGCCGAGATGCGCAGGTCGTGACCGAGGACGTGGACCGGCCGGGCGAGCGCTGCGAGCACCGAGTCGGCGAGCTCGGCGAGCTCGTTCTCGGGTGGGTCGACCACCAGGATGACGAACTCGTCCCCGCCCATCCGGGCGGCGAGGTGCCCGCGGGCCGAGACCTCCTCGCGCAGCCGCCGGGCGATGACCACGAGCAACTCGTCACCGACGTGATGTCCGATGCTGTCATTGACGATCTTGAAGCGATCCAGGTCGAGATAGCAGACCCCGATGCGGCTGCCCGGGGTGGCGAACGCTGCCGCGAGCCGCTCCTGGAACAGGGCACGGTTGGGCAGCTGGGTGAGCGGGTCGTGAACCGCCTGGAAGCGCAGCTCCGCCTCCAGCCGGAGGCGGTCGGTGATGTCCTCGACCATGGCCACGGTGAACTGTGGGGTGCCGTCCCGGTCACGCATCAGCGACGCCGTGAGCTCGGTCCACACCAGGTGACCGTCCTTGTGGCGGTAGCGCTTCTGCATCCGTGCCAGGTCGCGGCGCCCCTCGATGATCTCGCGATAGGCCTCCCACATGCCTGCGGCGTCGTCCGGGTAGACGAAGTCCGCCACGGACAGCCGGCAGAACTCCTCGACCGTGTAGCCGAGCATGGCCGCGAAGGACTGGTTGGCCTCGACGATCTGCCCGTCGAGGTCGGCGATGCCGATCCCGACCGCGGCATCGGTGAAGATCGTGCGGAACCGGGCCTCGCTGACCAGCAGCGCCTCCTCGGCCTGGCGCCGGGCCTCGGCCTCGGCCCGGCGGACGGCCTCCTGCTCGTCCAGGACCCGGCGCCGGGCGGCATCGACGTAGCCGTCGAACAGGGCACCCAGCACGAGCGTGGTGGCGTACTCGGCGTCCGGCAGACCGTGCGCCCGGGCGAGGGCGGGCAGGTGGCCGGCCAGGGCGGTCGTGGTGGCCGGGATCACGACCTCGGCGATCAGCCCCTTCCGGACCATGCGCCGACCCACGCCGCGGGCGGTCTCGAGATCGGGCGGCTCGGTCGTGACGGCGCGGGTCAGCTGGTCGGTTGCGGCGCGCAGCAGGACCCGGAGTTCGCGCGGCGACATCGGCAGGTAGACAGCGCGCGCCAATCCCTCGGCCCAGGCTGAGATCAGGGCCGATCGGTGGTTCGCGGCATCCTCGCCCGAGGGGTGCGCCGCAGGGGTACCGGCGGTCACGGGGTGATCTTACGGTCAAATCGGCCAAACTTGGCGTTGGTGATTCCCCGGGATGATTCGCCTCGCTGATATGGACTGGCCTCCTGTCAAGGGGCGTGCGGCATTGCCTCGTCGGGATCCTGTTGGTTCGTGAACGGGGTTGGGGGTGATGAGCGGGCCGGTGGGAGTTCCGGTCAGGGTCGTCGCCGACGCACGGTCGAGGCTGATATGCGCGGGTTGGTTACCTGCATGACCGGGTGTTCGTCGGGAACGGATCACGTGTCTAGGATCGGGCGTGGCCCGGGGGTCCCGGTTGGGTCCGGGATCGGGTTGCCCATAGCGAGCTCGTGCATCGTTCCTCGCGCTGCCGTGCCGGGTTCTCCCACCGGCCCTGTTCGTGGTGGCACCGGTGTCGGCCTCTCGGGATGTGAGCCGTGCCGATGGCCTGTCAGCTGTCCATGGTGGCCAGGCTCCAGCACCAGCCGGAGAGCTCGCGGGCGACCGCGACCGCGATGATCGGCGACCGCTTGTTCCGGGCGCTCATGGTGACCCAGCGGTGCCGCAACCGGCGGTCGGCGGCCTCGCCCCGGGCTCGTACCGCCGGCGACAGGCGGTTGCGTCGGGCAGTCAGAACCTTGCCCGGGGAACGCAGCGGCCGGCCGTGGTGCCAGGCTGCCTCGACGAGCAACCGGCGGGCGTGGCTGTTGCCGGTCTTGGTGATCGATCCTCGAGAGCGGCTCGTCCCGGAGGACGATTCACTGGGCACCAGGCCAACGTAGGCGCCGATGCTCGCGCCGGTGAACCTCTCCCAGTCACCGATCTCCACAGCGAGCCCGAGGCCGGTCAGGTCGGCGATCCCACGGATCGCCGAAAGCCTGGACACGATCGGCTGCCATCGTGGTGACGCGGCCGTTTCGGCGATCTGCCGGTCGAGCCGGTCACGGCGCGCGGTGAGCGTCAGCACAGCGTCGTAGGCCTCGACGAACGCTGTCCTGGTCCCGGCGAGCTCGGCGGGCAGGTCGAGCTGCTGACGACGCAGCCACCGGTCATGCTCGCCAGTCCACGCGTTCCCGCCGGAGTAGACGATCCCATGCCGCAGCAGGAGTTTCGACAGGCGGTGCCGGGCGCGCATCAGGTCCGCCCTGACGGCCTCCCGTGCCCGGACCAGGTCCCGGGCGTCTTCCTCGGCGATCGTCGGGACCCTGATCCCGCAGACCTCACCGATGTGCAGAAGCCGCGCCAACCGGCGGGCGTCCCGCCGATCGGTCTTGACCCGATCCCCCGGCGGCCGCTCGAGCCTGGACGGCGCCACCACCTCGCACCGCACCCCGGCCGCGGCGAACGCTCGGGCCAGACCGAACCCGGTCGGGCCGGCCTCATAGGTGACCGCGACCGGTCCCGGCAGCCGGGCAACCCAGTCCAGCACCACCTCGTTCGCCGGGACCAGCCGCTCACTGAACACCTGCCCGGTCGACCAGTCGACCGCCTCGGCGACCACCGATCGGGAGTGGACATCCAGGCCAACAGTCGTACGCTCGACGAACATCCGGCGCCTCCCTGCCACGTGCGGCGCCACCACGACGCACCATCCGCGTCACGGCGGGCGACCCGCGTCCAAGTGCCAGCGGCAGGCGCCGGATGCCGACAACCTCCGGTACGTCACACCACCGGCGTCATCTGATCGTGGCAGCCCTCCGCGTGTCGGTCACCGGGTCAAGGCACGCCCTCCCCGCCTTGACCCGGTGACCGACACGCAGACCCTGGTCGAGCGGATGACACCGACGAAACGCAACCCAACGACCGACCCTCCATACGGTCTAGACGAGCGCAACGTGACATTGCGCCCACCAGGGGTGGGTCCCCCGCGGAGCCGGCGGAGCCGGGGGAGGGGAGTGGGGCGGGTTAGGGGGTGAGGGTGGTGGTGAGGCGGTGGACGGCTTCGGCGAGGACTTCGGGGCGTTTGCAGAAGGCGAAGCGGACCAGGGAGCGGGCGCCGGCGGCGTCCGGGGTGTCGTGGAAGACCTGCACCGGGACGGCGACCACGCCGGCCAGCTCGGGCAGGCGCTGGCAGAAGTCCATCGAGTCGGGGAAGCCCAGGGGAGCGGCGTCGGCGACGACGAAGTAGGTGCCGGACGTCGGGGCCACCGTGAACCCGGCGGCGGCCAGACCGGCGACCAGTTGGTCACGGCCGGCCTGCAGTCGGGAGGCCAGCCCGGCGTACACCTCGTCGGGCAGTGCCAGCGCCTCGGCCACGGCGGGCTGCAGCGGTGAGCCGGACACGTAGCTGAGGAACTGCTTGATCGTGGTCACGGCGTCGATCAGCTCGGCCGGGCCGGTGATCCAGCCGATCTTCCACCCCGTCACCGAGAACGTCTTACCGGCCGAGGAGATGGTCAGCGTCCGCTCGGCCATGCCGGGCAGGCTCGCCAGCGGCACGTGCTCGAGGCCGTCGAAGACCAGGTGCTCGTAGACCTCGTCGGTCACCACGATCACGTCGTGCCGGATCGCCAGCTCGGCGACCGCGGCCAGCTCCTCCCGGCTCAACACTCGCCCGGTGGGGTTGTGCGGCGAGTTGAGCAGCAGCAACCGGGTGCGGTCGGTGAACGCGGCCGCCAGCGCGGCGACGTCCAGGGTGTAGTCGGGAAAGCGCAGCGGCACCGTCCGGCGCACCGCCCCGGCCAGCTCGACCGTGGCGGCGTAGGAGTCGTAGTACGGCTCCAGCATCACCACCTCGTCCCCCGGCGAGCACAGCGCCAGCACGGCGGACGCGATCGCCTCGGTCGCCCCGACCGTCACCAGGACCTCGCGGTCCGGGTCGACGTCCAGGCCGTAGAACCGCTGCTGGTGCGTGGCGATGGCCGCCCGCAGCTGCGGGATGCCCCGCCCCGGCGGGTACTGGTTCGCCCCACCCCGGACGGCGCGCACCGCCGCCTCGAGCACGGCGTCCGGCCCGTCGGTGTCGGGGAAGCCCTGGCCCAGGTTGACCGCGCCGGTGCGCACCGCCAGCGCGGACATCTCGGCGAAGATGGTCGCGGCCAGGGTGCCGTCCTCGCGCAGCAGCCGGGAGGATCGGGCCACCCGCTGCCAGGCACCGCCGACGGGTGCGCTGCGTCCAGCCATGGCGGGCACTCTACGCAGCGGGGTTCGTTTTGGTGACCCTCCCGTCACACGCTTAGGATGCCCGTGCGGTTCGGTGTGTCCTCACGCCGGTCCGACATCACCGCGCCACACACCGTTCGACATCGAACGGGGCGCACCGATCGGTCCGCACCCGGGCAGCGTCCGGGTTCGGCTCTGGTGCGTCGTGGCGCCTGGCGCGCCGTCCGACCGGACGACGCGGACAACCGATCAGGAGACACGAGAGATCATGGCTGTCGTCACGATGCGCCAGCTCCTCGAGAGCGGCGTCCACTTCGGACACCAGACCCGGCGCTGGAACCCGAAGATGAAGCGATTCATCTTCACCGAGCGCAACGGCATCTACATCATCGACCTGCAGCAGTCGCTGTCGTTCATCGACAACGCCTACGACTTCATCAAGGAGACGGTCGCCCACGGCGGCACGATCCTGTTCGTCGGCACCAAGAAGCAGGCGCAGGAGCCGATCGCCGAGCAGGCCGCGCGGGTCGGGATGCCGTATGTCAACCAGCGCTGGCTGGGCGGCAT
This sequence comes from Kineosporiaceae bacterium, assembly GCA_046330955.1. Lineage (GTDB taxonomy): Bacteria > Actinomycetota > Actinomycetes > Actinomycetales > Kineosporiaceae > JADJPO01. Next base: position 12,586 of record JAXLRT010000043.1, read on the forward strand.
GCTGACCAACTTCCAGACCGTGCACAAGCGGCTGCAGCGCCTCAAGGAGCTCGAGCTGCTCGACTTCGACGACGTCGCCGGTTCGGGCATGACCAAGAAGGAACTGCTGGTCCTGCGTCGCGAGAAGGACAAGCTGACCAAGACCCTGGGCGGCATCCGGGACATGGCCCGGGTTCCGAGCGCGGTGTGGATCGTCGACACCAAGAAGGAGCACCTGGCCGTCGACGAGGCCCGCAAGCTCAACATCCCGATCGTGGCGATCCTCGACACCAACTGCGACCCCGACGAGGTCGACTACAAGATCCCGGGCAACGACGACGCGATCCGCTCGGTCACCCTGCTCACCCGCGTGGTCGCCGACGCCGTGGCCGAGGGTCTGATGGCCCGCTCGCGGGGCACCGAGGCCACCACCGCCGGTGCGGTCACCGCCGACGAGCCGCTGGCCGAGTGGGAGCGCGAGCTGCTCGCCGGCTCCGAGGCGCCCGCCGAGCAGGCGGCTCCCGAGGCCGCTGCCGCCGAGGCCCCCGCCGCGGAGGCGACCGAGGCCGCCGCCGAGGTGACCGAGGCCGCGACCGAGGCCCCGGCCGAGACCAACTGAGCACGGACGACGCAGACCCGGACGACGCAGAATCGAAGGAGTACCGAAACCCCATGGCGAACATCAGCGCAGCCGACGTCAAGAAGCTGCGTGACCTCACCGGCGCCGGAATGATGGACTGCAAGCGGGCACTCGAGGAGAACGACGGCGACCTCGAGAAGGCGATCGAGTTCCTGCGGATCAAGGGCCAGGCCACCGCCGAGAAGCGGGCCGACCGGACGGCGTCCAACGGCCTGGTGGCCGCGCACGTCGCCGACGGCGTGGGCACCCTGGTCGAGGTCAACTGCGAGACCGACTTCGTCTCCAAGGGTGACAAGTTCCAGGCCCTGGCCCAGCAGGTGCTCGACCAGGCCGTGGCCATCAAGGCGACCACGATCGCCGAGCTGCTGGCCAGCGAGGTGGCCCCCGGCCAGACCGTGGCCCAGCTGATCACCGACGCCACCGGCACCATCGGCGAGAAGATCGAGGTGCGCGGCGTGGCCCGGGTGGAGGCCCCGCACGTGGCCAGCTACCTGCACCGCACCAGCCCGGACCTGCCGCCGCAGATCGGCGTCCTGGTCGGGGTCGACGGCTCCGCCGAGAACGTCGGCGTCGCCCGCGACGTGGCGATGCACGCCGCGGCGATGAAGCCGGCCTACCTCACCCGGGAGGCCGTGCCGGCCGAGGTGGTCGCCGCCGAGCGCCACATCGCCGAGGAGAAGTCCCGCGAGGAGGGCAAGCCCGAACAGGCCCTGCCGCGCATCGTCGAGGGTCGGGTCGACGCGTTCTTCAAGGACGTCGTCCTGCTGGAGCAGAAGTTCGCCAAGGACCAGACCAAGACGGTCAAGCAGGTGCTCAGCGAGGCCGGTGTGGCCGCCCAGGCCTACGCCCGGTTCCAGGTCGGCGCCTGACCTCGACCGCTCGGCGAACGCCTCACACGGACGGCCGTCACCCCTCGGGGGTGGCGGCCGTTCGCCGTGCATCGAGCCCCTCCCGGACCTGGCAGACTGAGGCCCATGGCCGATCAGACGCAGGACACGCCGGACGATCTGAGGTACCACCGAGTCCTGCTGAAGCTCTCGGGTGAGGCCTTCGGCGGCGGCAAGGTCGGCGTCGATCCCGACGTGGTCAAGGCCATCGCCAAGGAGATCGCCGAGGCGGTGCGCTCCGGCGTCCAGATCGCCATGGTGATCGGTGGCGGCAACTTCTTCCGCGGCGCCGAGCTGCAGCAGCGGGGCATGGACCGCGCCCGCGCCGACTACATGGGCATGCTCGGCATCGTGATGAACTGCCTGGCGTTGCAGGACTTCCTGGAGAAGGAAGGCATCGACACCCGGGTGCAGACCGCGATCACCATGGGGCAGATCGCCGAGGCCTACATCCCGCGCCGGGCGATCCGCCACCTGGAGAAGGGGCGGGTGGTGATCTTCGGCGCCGGCGCCGGGATGCCGTTCTTCTCCACCGACACCGTGGCGGCCCAGCGCGCGCTGGAGACCCACTGCGAGGTCATCCTGATGGGCAAGTACGGCGTGGACGGCGTCTACACCGCCGACCCCCGGCTCGACCCCACCGCGACCCGGCTCGAACACATCACGTTCGGTGAGGCCTTGGCACAGAACCTCAAGGTGGCGGACGCCACGGCGTTCGCCCTGTGCATGGAGAACGAGATGCCGATGATCGTGTTCGGGATGGAAGGCCAAGGCAATGTCGTGCGTGCCGTCCGAGGTGAGAGGATCGGCACGCTGGTTTCGGCCACCTGACCGGTCCACCTCACCGGCTCGTGCAATCACCCCGTTGGCACACCAGGGAGCAGCTGTGATCGACGAGACTCTCTTCGAGGCCGAAGAGAAGATGGAGAAGGCGATCGAGGTCGCCAAGGAGGACTTCGCAGGCATCCGCACCGGGCGGGCCAATCCGGCGATGTTCAACAAGATCATGGTTGATTACTACGGCGCTCCGACGCCGTTGCAGCAGCTCGCCTCGTTCCAGACCCCCGAGGCGCGCACCGTGCTGGTCTCGCCCTACGACAAGGGCTCCATGGGCGCGATCGAGCGGGCGCTGCGCGACTCCGACCTCGGGGTGAACCCGTCCAACGACGGCGTGGTGATCCGGCTGGTGCTGCCCCAGCTCACCGAGGAGCGCCGCCGGGACTACATCAAGATCGCCCGCCACAAGGCCGAGGAGGCCCGCGTCTCGGTGCGCAACATCCGGCGCCGGGCCAAGGAGGAACTCGACCGCATCAACAAGGACGGCGAGGCCGGCGAGGACGAGGTGAACCGCGCCGAGAAGGAGCTCGAGCAGGTGACCAAGCGTCACGTCGAGGCGATCGACGAGCTGCTCAAGCACAAAGAGAGCGAGCTGCTCGAGGTATGAGCGCCCACGACCCCCTGACCGGTGGCAATCCGCTGCCGAGCCGCCGCGCGCTGCGCGGTGAGCGTGCGGCACGGGTGACCCGGGCCGCCTCGGGGCCGAGTCTGAGCGCCGAGCGCACCGGGCCGTTCGAACCCCCACGGGTCATCTCACTGCCCGACGTGTCGACGACCGAGACCGGTGCGCCGCGCACCATCTCCCTGGTCGAGGGCGCCGACTCCGGCTCCCTGCCGCCGCGACTGCTGCCCACCGGGCCGATGCCGACGCTCGCCCGGTCGGCCACCCCCGACCCGGCGCCGTGGGCGACGCCCCCACCGGCGCCGGCTCCCGAGGCACGTCTGATCGACGTCCGCACCGCCGAGTCTCGATCCGCCGACCCCCGACCCGCCACTCCGCCGCCCGCCGACCCCCGAACCGGGGCGCTCCGGCTGGCCGAGCGCACCCGCACCGGGCCGACGGCTGGTCAGCGGCGCATCCTGTCGACGCCGCCGGTCTCGTTCGACCCGACGCCGAGTGCCTCGCTGCGCATCGTGGGGGCCACCGACGACGGCCCCGGTGTCGTGGTCTCCGCCGACCCCGCGCCGGACCCGCTCGACTTCGACCGTGCCGTCCGAGGGGATGCCCTCCCCGAGGAGGAAACCCAGCTGCTGCCGCGGGCCGAGGCCGCCCGCACCCAGGACTCGCCGCGTCGGCGGGCCCGAGGCGGCGGCGCGCCGTCCGGGGCCGCCACCGTCCGGTCGGGCAGCGCCTCGAGCCGTGCGGGGCGCAACCTGCCGATGGCCATCGCCGTCGGGGCCGGGCTCGGCGGGGCCGTGCTGGCCTCGCTGCTGTTCCGCAAGGAGGCCTTCGTCGGCCTGGTGTCGGCGGCCGTGGTCATCGCGCTGTGGGAGATGGCCGGAGCGCTGGCCGCCAAGCGGATCCAGATCCCGGTGGTGCCGCTGGTCGTGGGTGCCCTGGGCATGCTGGTCTCGGCCTACGTGGCCCGCGAGGAGGGATTGCTGGTCGCCTTCGCGCTGACCGCGTTCGGGGTGCTGTTGTGGCGCATCATCGACGGCCTGGACGGCGCCGCGCGCGACATCTCGGCGGGGGTGTTCACGGCGGCCTACGTGCCGTTCATGGCGGCCTTCTCGATCGTGATGCTGGCGGCGCCGGACGGCGCGATGCGGGTCATCGTGTTCATCGCGGTGACCGTGGCCAGCGACATCGGGGGCCTGGCCGCCGGGATCCGGTTCGGCCGGCACCCGCTGGCGCCCAGCGTGAGCCCGCGCAAGTCGTGGGAGGGGCTGGGCGGGTCGGTGCTCGCCTGCATGATCGTGGCGACCGCCGGGGTGATCCTGCTGCTGCACGGGCCGTGGTGGGCCGGCTCGATCGTGGGTGCCGCGGTGGCGGTCACGGCGACCATCGGCGACCTGGCCGAGTCGTTGCTCAAGCGCGACCTGGGGGTCAAGGACATGGGCAGCGTGCTGCCCGGGCACGGCGGCATGATGGACCGGCTCGACTCCCTGCTGCTCACCGCCCCGGCGAGCTTCCTGCTGCTGGCGTATCTGGTTCCCGTCACGTGAGCCTGCCGGTCGGGATCGAGGTGGTCGCGTCGTCCGGTGGCCGGGTGGCGCGCCCGCCACGACACCTGGCCGACCTGACCGAGGCCGAACGCGCCGAGGCGGTCATCGCCCTGGGCGACAAGGGGTTTCGGGCGCGGCAGCTCTCGGTGCACTACTTCGAGCACCTGGTCGGTATCGGGCCGGACGGTGCCGGTGCCGAGGTGATGACCGACCTGCCGGCCGCCGCCCGGCAGCGGCTGGCGGCGTCCCTGTTGCCGTCGCTGCTGACCCCCGTCCGGGAGCTGACCTGCGACCACGACCAGACCGTCAAGACCGTCTGGCAGCTGTTCGACGGCTCGCTCGTCGAGAGCGTGCTGATGCGCTACCCCGACCGGGTCACGGTGTGCGCCTCCAGCCAGGCCGGGTGCGGCATGGGCTGCCCGTTCTGTGCCACCGGCCAGGCCGGCCTGAAGCGCAACCTGAGTGCCGCCGAGATCGTCGAGCAGGTGGTGGCGGCGGCGCGGGTGCAGGCCCGGATCGGCGGCCCCCGGGTGAGCAACGTGGTCTTCATGGGCATGGGGGAGCCGCTGGCCAACTACCGCGCCCTGATGACCGCCGTCCGGGCGCTGACCTCGCCGGTTCCGGCGGGGCTGGGGCTGTCGGCGCGGGGTCTGACGGTCTCCACCGTGGGGTTGGTGCCGGCCATCGACCGACTGGCCGCCGAGGGCCTGCCACTGACCCTGGCGCTGTCGCTGCACGCACCCGACGACACGCTGCGCGACGAACTGGTTCCGGTCAACACGCGGTGGCCGGTGAGCGAGGTTCTGGACGCCGCGCGCCGCTACGCCGGGGCCACCGGACGGCGGGTGAGCATCGAGTACGCCCTGATCAGGGACGTCAACGACCAGGCCTGGCGGGCAAAGAAACTGGCCGGTGAGCTCAATCGGCGGGGTCGGGGCTGGGTGCACATCAACCCGATCCCCCTCAATCCCACCCCTGGTTCGCGGTGGACCGCCAGCGAGCCATCGGTCGCCACCCGGTTCGTCGACACCTTGCGCGAGGCGGGCATCACGACAACGATTCGTGACACCCGAGGCCGCGAGATCGACGGCGCGTGCGGTCAGCTCGCCGCAGGTGGTTCGACCAGGGCCCAGCCTTTGGCACAATCAACGCCGTGACCGACACGTTTCCCCGGGCGAGCCGGCTGGCGAAGGGTTACGACGCCGAGCAGGTCGAGGCGTTCCTGGCCCGGGCGCGGGCGGCCTACGAGGACGGTGGGCGCGGCGGGACGATGACGTCCTGGCACGTGCGCACCGTCGGCTTCGACCTGGTGCGTGGGGGGTACGACGTCGAGGCCGTGGACGCCGCGCTCGACCGCATCGAGGACGCCTTCGCGCGTCGCGAGAAGCATCGTGGTGAGGAGCGGGCCGGCAGCAGCGGTTGGCAGACCCAGCTGCGCAGCCAGGAACAGTCGTTGCGCGCCCAGCTCGCCCGCAGCGACGGCCAGCGCTTCCCGCGGGGCAGCGGGCTCGAGCTGACCTACGACATCGAGCAGGTCGACGACCTCTGCCGGCGGATCGAGGACGCCTTCGCCAGCGGTCGCCCGTTGCAGCCGGACGCCGTCCGGCTCGCGGTGTTCAAGAGCCGTCGGGGCGCGCGGGGTTACCGCGAGGCCTCGGTCGATGCGTTCCTCGACCGGGTGGTCGAACTGCTGGTGGTCGCGGCGGTCTGAGTAGTTCTGGGACCTATGTCCGGGGTCTCTGGCGGCGTTCTGTGACTCTCGTCCACTCGTCGCGCGAGTGAGTTACCTCACCGCTCGGGCCTACCCTGGCGCGGCTCGTGCCCGCGACGATGGCGCACGAGACGGGCGTTGACGATCGAGTCGATCCGTTGGGGTGCACACGATGCGAGGAAGCATCCCTGGGGTTGCGCGTCGATCTGGCCAGGGATGACGAGCGCACAGGAGCGCGAATGACTTCCACGCAGGTTGGTACAGGGGCATACACCGCGGCTTTCCGTCGCAGCATCGACGACCCGAGTGGGTTCTGGGGTGAGGCCGCCAAGGGGATCGACTGGGTCGAGGCGCCGACCCAGGTACTCGACGACTCGAACCCGCCGTTCTACAAGTGGTTCCCCGACGGGGTCCTGAACACCTGCTACAACGCGCTGGACCGCCACGTGATCAACGGCCGGGCCGACCAGCTCGCCCTGATCTACGACTCCCCGGTCACCGACAGCAAGCGCACCTACACCTACGCGCAGCTGCTCGAGCAGGTGGCCAAGTTCGCCGGCGTGCTGCGCAGCCTGGGCGTCGAGAAGGGCGACCGGGTGGTCGTCTACATGCCGATGGTGCCCGAGGCGCTCATCGCGATGCTCGCCTGCGCCCGCCTGGGCGCGATCCACTCCGTGGTGTTCGGCGGCTTCGCCCCGAACGAGTTGGCGATCCGGATCGACGACGCCACCCCCAAGGTGATCGTGTCGGCGTCCTGTGGCATCGAGACCAGCCGGGTCATCCCCTACAAGCCGATGCTGGACGCCGCAATCGAGCTGGCGGAGTCCAAGCCCGAGAAGACCGTCATCCTGCAGCGGCCGCAGGCGGTCGCCGAGATGGGCGAGAACGACGTCGACTGGGCGTCCGCGATGGCCTCGGACGCGATCGCTCCCGCCGAGGCGGTGCCGGTCGCCGCCAACGACCCGCTGTA
>JAXLRT010000044.1:0-18193 GCA_046330955.1 Kineosporiaceae bacterium
GGCCAGGGCAACATGCTCGCCCGGTTGCGCCGCGCAGTCCTGCCCGGACTGGTTCACGACCCCTGAAACGGTGTCTCGCGCCGGCCTTCTCGACCCCCGAATGGGGGACATCCCGATGCGGGGCCTCGGCGTGGTGCGAGGGTCGACTCAGCCGTCGCGGTTCAGCAGCCCGTCCTGTCGCGCCGCTTCGTACAGGTCGGTCTTGGTGCGGGCCTCGCGACCCACGTCGGCCCACTTGCGCCGGGCCCGCTCGACGTACTGGCGGGCGGTGTCGTATCCGACCCCCATCTGCCGCGCCACCGAGGTCATCGTGAGCCCGCCCGCATAGAGGGTGACCGCTTCGAGCTCGCGTTCGCTCAGTGCCGGCCGCACCGGGTCCCGCGCGACGATCTCCGCCAGCTCGCGCGACGTCCAGGTGTTGCCGGTGGCAGCGGCCTCGATGGCGGCGAGCAGCTCGCGGGAGGAGTCCTCCTTGGCCACGAAACCCGCCGCGCCGGCTCGCAGGATCGCTTGCAGCACAACGGCATCGCGAGTCCCCGAGACGATCAGCACCCGCATCCCGCGCTCGACCAGCGCCTCGACGTCGCCGACCCCGACCACGCCGCCGGCCAGGCGCAGGTCCAGCAGGACGACCTGTGGATGTCTCGCCGACGGAGCGGCGTCGAGCCAGTCCCTGAACTGCGCCAGGTCGGCACACGCCACGACGACGCGGTGAGCGCCGCGCTCCTGCACCGTGAAGATCAGGCCGTCGCGGAAGAGGGCGTGGTCGTCGACGATGCCGACCCGGACTCCCCCGCCGGGCGCGACCGGTCGGCTTCCCGCGCGGGCGTCGTCCATGCCTGTCCTCTCCACCGGAACTCGATCAGGTACTGCTCGACGAGATCAGAGCAGCGGACGTCCCATCCAGCTGCCCGGGCCGCCTCCAGCGTGCCCGGCGGGACGAGGTTTGCCGAGCCGCCCGAGCCATCCGAGCCGGGGCTCGGCGCCGGCGCCGTGATGGTCAACCGTGAGCCGACCTCGGAGCCGAGGTGGACGACGGTGACCGTGTCACCCCGCTGGCAGGCATCGAGGACGGCGTGCAACACGGCCGCCATCGTCGTGGCCGCCTCGGAGCTCGGCACGTCGTCCTCTCCCAGCCGCAGCACCAGGGCGACCCCGGCGGCGTGGGCCAGGCCGAGCGCCACCGTCAAGGTGGCGCCCAACCGGTCGTGGCGGTGCTGCAACCGGGTCAGCTGGCGCACGTGGCGCTCCATCAGGGCGCACCGCTCGCGGGTCGCGGGGTCCCGGGGGTCGAGCTCGCCCGACGCGATCCGGCGCAACAACCCGGATGCCTCCTGCAGCACGGTCGCGAGCTCGGCCTGGCGCACCCGCAGCGTCGCCTCGCGCTCCGCCTCACCCAGGCGCGCCGCCCGCGCCCTGGCGTTCGTGGCCGAGGCCCGGCGGGCCACCCGGGACAGGTACATCCGGAAGTAGATCATCGCGATCACGGCGACGGCGTCGAGCACTCCGGCGAGGACCGCTGCGCTGGCGCACCCCACCGACCGGACCGACTGCGCCACCACGGCGACGGCACCCGAGTAGGCGAGCAGGCCGGCAGCGGTCGGCCACCACCCCCGGGACAGGAACACCAGCAGCACGAACGGAACCAGCGCGCCATCGGTGCCCCACCACGACGTGCTGACCCGGTCGCACCCACTGGCGCCCAGCCCGGGCAGCGTGATGAGTGCGGGCATCACCGCGATCGTCAGAGCGACGCCGGCGGCCGTCAGCCATCCCTGCTCGTCGAGCCGTCGCGGGGCCGTCGCGAGGACGACGGCCAGCATCCCCAGCGCCAGCCACGACGGCCAGGACGACCATCCGGTCGTGGTGATCACCGTGAGACAGACGCACATTCCCGCCACGCTGTAGCCGATCCGGGCGGCGAACGGACGCCGGACCGAGCGCAGCAGCTCCTCGCTGTCGAAGATCGCCTGGCGGTCGGACGCCGCTGCCGCCGGGTCGGCGTCCGACGGGTCGTACCCGAAGACCACCCGGGTACCTCGCCCCGGCGCGGTGTCGATCCGGACGTCCACGCCGACGGCGGCGCACCGTTGCAGCACCGACAAGTGCAGGCCGCGGCCGGCGATCACCTCGCCGTCGAAGCCGGCGCCGTCGTCCCCGACGACGATCTCGACCACATCGCCGTGGGCGCGGACCTCGACCCGGGCACGATCTCGTCCGCTGTGCCGAGCGACGTTGACCAGGGCCTCGCGCACCGCCCCGACCAGGGCCGCGCGCACCGGGTCCGCCAGCCGGTCGAGCAGTGTGCCGAACGCTTCGGGGGTCACCCCGACGAGGTCGACCGCGATGACCGGTGCGGTCTCGCCCTGCCGCACACCGCCCAGGATCCGGCCGACCGGGTCGGTCAGGTCGGCGACATCGCCGCCGGCCAGGATGCTGTCGAGCGTGTCGGCGGAATGCACGCACGCCGCGCGGACGGCCTGCCGATCGAGCACGTCACCCCGGACGACGAGCGCCGACAGTGTGTTGATCACGGTGTCGTGCAGTCGGGCGGCCAGCTCCAGAGAGATCGTCCGCCGGGTGGTCGCGCGTTCCTGGGCCGCGCGCTCGGCGTCCGCTGCTGTCATCTCGCGGTCCGCCGCGGCAGCGACGTCGCGCATCGCCCGGGTCAGCAGGATGGCGGCCACCCCGTCGGTGAGGGTGAAGCAGACCGACTCCGCGGCGGTGGTCAGTCCCGGACGCCAGCCGGCAACCGGCACCACGCGCGACAGGATGAGCGTGGCCGAACCCCCGGCCGCGGCCACGATGATCAGCCGGGCCACCTGCTCGCGCAGCAGGAAGCCGGCACACACCGCCACCACTCCGGGCAACCAGAAGACGACGAAGCCGTCGTCACTGGCCCGGCGCAGATCGGTCAGCAACAGGTCGGCGGTCAGGGCGATGCTGCTGCCACCGACCAACCAGGCCGCCGGGACCGATGGCCGCAGGCCGACGATCAGGCTGGTGATCAGGCCCACGCCGATCGCTGCTGCCGCGACCCGCGGTGCGTGGAAGGTGTGGGACGGCGCGGTCAGCACGCCGTAGCCCTCGACCGCGAGCCAGGCCCCGGCGAGCACCGCGGCCATGCGGCGTGTGGTCAGTGCGACGGTGTCGCTGGGCCACGACACCGCGCCGGCCGAGGGTAGGTCCGAGGCTGCGGCGGGAATCGACACCGTCATCCTCGTGTCCCCCGTTCCGCCGTTGGCGCGCCCACGGTACCTGCGACGTCAGGGTCAGGGCTGGGTGACGGCTACAACAGCCCCCGGATGTCATCGGCGGTCAGGCTGCCCGAGGCGAGGGCGCCGTCGTCCACCACGCTGGCGAACAACTCCCGTTTGCGGTTCTGCAAGGCCACCACCTTGTCCTCGATGGTGTCGGCGCTCACCAGCCGGTAGACGTTGACCGGCTTGTCCTGACCGATGCGGTGGGTGCGGTCGATGGCCTGGGCCTCGACGGCGGGGTTCCACCACGGGTCGAGCAGGAAGACGTAGTCGGCCTCGGTCAGGGTCAGCCCCACGCCGCCGGCCTTCAGCGAGATCAGGAAGACCTGATGGGCGCCGGTCCGGAATTCCTCCACCACCTGCTGCCGATCGCGCGTGGTGCCGTCGAGATAGCTGAACAGCACCCCCTCCATCACCAGCCGCTCGCGCACCAACGCCAGGAACGAGGTGAACTGGCTGAACACCAGCACCTTGTGCCCCTCGGCGATCACCGGGGACATCAGCTCGATCAAGGTGTCGATCTTGGCGCAGGGCTGGCCACGGTGCTCGGGCTCGACCAGGCCGGGGTGCAGGCTCAGCTGGCGTAGCGCCGTCAGCGCCCGGAAGATCGCGATCCGGTTGCGGGCGGCGTCCTCGAGCAACCCGAGCACCCGCTGGCGCTGGCGGGCCAGGCCGCGGTCGTAGACCCGGCGGTGCTTGGGTGGCAACTCGACGTGCACCACCTGCTCCTGCTTGGGCGGCAGGTCGCGCGCGACCTCGTTCTTGGTGCGGCGCAACATCACCGGCCGGATCCGGCGCCGCAGCGTGTCCAGTCGCTCGGGCGCCGAACCACTCTCGATCGGACGACGGAAGTGCTCGGTGAAGGCCTTCGGGTGCGGGAACAGGCCGGGGGCGACGATGGAGAGCAACGACCACAGCTCCATCAGGTTGTTCTCCATCGGGGTGCCGGTGATGGCGAACTTGACGCCCGCCGACAGCCGGCGAGCGCACTGGTACGTGGCCGACTGGTGGTTCTTCGCCGCCTGGGCCTCGTCGAGGATCAACCCCGACCAGGCCCGTTCGGCGAAGGCCGACTCGTCGAGCCGGAACACGGCGTAGGAGGTCACGACGAGGTCGACGTTCTCGGGCACCTGGCCCACTCCGGCGCCCCGGCGGTTGGTGGTGGAGGCGACCGCCACCCGCAGTCCGGGGGCGAACCGGGCGGCCTCGCCGGCCCACACCGCGAGCACCGATGCCGGGGCGACGACCAGCCAGGGCGCGTCGTCCGGGGCCTCCTCGCGGGCCTGGACGATCATGGCGAGCGCCTGCATCGTCTTGCCCAGCCCCATGTCGTCCGCGAGCACGCCACCCAACTCGTGCCGGCGCAGGAACGTGAGCCAGGAGTAGCCGTCCTGTTGGTAGGGGCGCAGCGTGGCCTGCAGTCCGGCCGGCGCCGCCACCGGTTCGAGCGACTCGGTCGACAGCCCCTTGACCAGGCGTGACCAGCGCTCGCTCTGCTCCTCGACGATGCCCAGCGCCTCGAGCTCCGACCACAGATCGGACTGGTAGGGCGACAGCCGCAGTGGGCCGCGGGGGTCGTCCTGCATGGCCCGGGCCTCCTCGACCAGGCGCCGCAGGTCGGCCAGCTCGGGCCGATCGACGCGGAACCAGGTACCCGTCGGCAGGATCACCTGGGGTTGCCCGAGCGTCAGCGCGGTGATCAGGGACGCCATGGGGACGTCCTCGTCGCCGACGCTGACGGCCACCGACAGGTCGAACCAGTCGGGGCCGGCGTCGGGGTCGGACTCGGTCAGCGCCAACCGGACCGTCGGCGGGTGAACGGCTTCGGTGTAGGTGATCTCCTCGCCGCCGATCTCGAGATCGACGTCCGGGTGCGCCGCCAGCCGCGGCACCACCCGGTTCAGGAAGTCGACCACGTCGAACCCGACCAGCGTGGCGGCCGGCTCAGGGACGGCACCGCGGGTGGGAGTCGGCGGGCGCACCAGCCGGGGCGGCAGGTCGGCGATCAGGTCGGCCAGCAGGGCGGCCTCGGCGTCCCGGTCTCGGAGGGCGGCGTGGTCGGTCGAGTCGAGGCCGACCCGGACGGCGTCCGGCCCCACCTGATAGCGGAACGACCAGGTCAGCGCGAGCCGCACGTCCGGCAGGTGGGTCAGCCTCAGCTGGACGCGCGGTGGGGCGACCTCGCCCACCTGGACGCTGCCGTCCGGGGAAGCGACCCGGAACCGGCGGGCCAGCACCGGCGCCACCGCGGTCAGAAACCGGGTGACGTCCGCTGCGGGGATGTCGAGCGGGCCGTGGTGCAGCAGCCGAGCGGACTCGGCGTCCAGGGGTGGATCGAAACCGGCCAGCCACAGGTCGTTGCCGTCGACGGACCACAGGCCCCTCGGCGGGGAGCCCACGGTGATCCAGGACCGCGCGTCGTCCGCGGCGGCAGAGTCGTCGAACTCGTCGGGCAGGGCCACCGAGGGCAGCAACCGGATGCCGCCGTCCGCGGCCCTGACCAGGTCGATCGCCAGGCACGCCGGGTCGGTGGCCAAGCGCACCTCGCCGCTGCGCCGCTGGTCGGTCAGCAGCGTGACGCCGGCACGGTGACACTGGCGCAAGGCGTCGAGCCAGCCGTCGCCCAGGTGCTCGAGGTCGATGGTCTCCGAGGCGGAGTAGTACCGCTGCGCGGCACCGGCCATGGCCTGCAGCCGCTGCAACGCCTGCTGCTGCCGGGGAACCGGCGCGGCCGTGCCGTATCCCAGGTAGTCCAGCCGGCTCCACTGAACGCCGGTCTTGATCCAGCCGGTCTTGCCCGGGATGACCGGGCGCAGGGTGATGCGCGGAGTGCCGTGCCCGGGTTCGGCGCCGTAGTAGCTCGGGCGGGGCGCGGTCACCTGCAGGAGCAGACCCATCGACGTCTGGGGCGTGGAGTCCGCCGGGGCGGTGACGATGCCGGCGAGCACCTGCTCCCACGCGGGCGGCGTCGGGACGGCGCGCAGTGGCCGCACCGCAGCGACACCGGCCTGCCCGACCGAACCGGGCCGACTCGCGCCCCCGGCCATGCCGAACGTCTCACGTGCCGTGATCGTCACCGCGACGACGTGCTTGCAGTCGCCTCCGATCGGGCAGGAACAGTCCCCGCCCAGGAACTCACCGCGCTGGGACAACTCGACGTGGGTCGAGTACGAGCGGCCGGAGCCACGCACCGTGGCCACCACACCACGCGAGCCGCTCGGCCGCAGGCTGCCCACTCGTCGCTGCCGGACGTACTCGCGGCCTCGGCGCAGGCTCGCGTCACCGACCAGCTCGCGCAGGTCGTCGTCGGTCACCTGGCGCAGCAGTTGCGCCAGCTCGGGTATCGACGAACTCATACCGTCACTCCATCACGCACCACCGACAATGCCGGTTCCGGCACGCGCCCGAGGGCGGGCCGACCCGGACGAAACCCACCCCGGCATGCCTCCCACGACACAGTCACCTCAGCTGCCTCACCGGCCCCAGGCCAGGTCGTCAACGGCATCACCACTCGCCCAGGCCCCAGTCGGCCCGGAGGTGCCCGAGGTCGTGCTCGGTGGCCTCCCGGGCGGCTCGCTCGCGCTCGTGCAGGTCTGCGGTCTTGGTGAGTACCAGGGTGAACGGGCTCCCGACACGCCTGGTCTGGTGACGCACCGGCAGTTCGGCCCGCTCGATCCGCGCGTGGATGTGCGATCGCCGGTCCTGGCGCAACGGCCACTCCAGAACTCGCTCCGACCGTGCTGCGAGGAAGCTGCCCAGGCGCGCACAGAGCTCGCAGCTGCACCCCGGCGGCACGGCGATCGACCAGTCGTCGTCGGCGCGTCCCGGACGGGACAGCCGGGCATGCAACCGGTCGGCCACCGGGCGCGCCAGGGAGGCGAACCCGGCGTCCCGACGGACGTCGTCCGACAGGGTGGCGCCCACCCGCAGCGCCGGCATCAGGCAGGCGGTGAACCGTTCGTCGGCCTTGAGCCGCATGATGCACGCCGACACGATCCGGTCGCGCATGGCGGGGGTCGAGGCCAGGGCCGTGGCCTCGAGCACGGCAGCCAGGGGCACACCCAGGGCGGCCGACTGCTTCGAGATCGCGCTCGGCGGACCATCGGCCAGCGCGGAGCCGATCAGTCCGTCCAGGCTCTCCCAGGAACGGGAGAGCACCACCTCGGCCAGCGCAGGCGCTCGGTGGAGCGGACGGGCCAGCGAGGGCAGCGTGGTCAACCATTCCCGCCGTCCCGGGGCGTGGTGCCACAGCGCGGTCTGACCGAACCACTCCCCCACCGTCTCGCCCAGCCACCGTTCGTCGTGGCCCGCCGCCAACCGGATCAGCGCCGGCACCTGCGCCGGGCTCAGGGTCTCGATCCGGAACGGGCGCAGCAACGCGGCGGCGGCCTCGTCGTCCACCACGGCGGCGAGCCGCAACGCCTTGTCCAGCAACCGGTTCGGGTGTGGAGCACCGGTGGCGACCTGAGGCCAGAACGGCAGCATGCTGGCCAGTTCGGCCCGTACCTGCTCGCGCTGTTCATCCTGCTTCGCGGCGCGCCGGCGCGTGAGCAGGTCCTGCACGGCCCAGGACGGCGACGCCTGCGCCCGGTTGGCGAAGGCCAGTTCGCGAGGCCAGACCACCAGAGCGGCGCGGCGATACCAGAGGTCGAGGGTGTTGCCGTAGTTGCCCATGTAGCCCTCGAAGGTCTCCTCGTAGGGCCGAAGGTTGGCCGACGGGGTGGTGGCGCAGACCTCGTCGCCGTCGATCCCCAGGCCGACCTCCTCGACCCTCGCGCCGTTCGGATCGGTCCAGTGCGTCAGGGTGAACTCACTCTCGATGAGGGAGTTCAGCTCGTAGGTACCGTCGCCGCTCTCGTCGTCCTCGCCATCGCCGTCGTCCCAGTCGTCGTTCCACCCGCCTCGGGCGTACCGATCCCCGTAGTCGTTCTGCTCGTACGCATCCCAGGTCTCGTGCACCTCACTCAACGCCAGGACGACGTCACACCCGGCCCGTTCGGCGGCGGCCCGCAGCAGGTCGGCCCGCTCGGCGTCGACCCCCTTGAGCCGAGACCAGCTCAGGCCACGGGCGGTGTACTGGTGGTCGAGCAGGTAGGCCAACCGCAGCGGCGGGTCGAGCGGTTCGGCGTCGTACGGGCTGACCCGGGCGGTGGCGAAGTGGCGGCGCAGCAGCACTGCCAGGCCCTCGACGGCGCCGTCGTCGACCGGGGCCTGCGGGCCGGGCGTGGTGCTGCCCTCGACCAGCAGGTTGAAGGTGAGCGTGATCCGATTCCCGGTGCGGACGGGTTTCACCTCGTGCAATCGGTCGGCATAGAACACGACACACGTTGCCTGCGAACGCGATCCGGCGTAGCTCACCTCGCCGCTGCCGTCGTGGACGACGAGTTCGCCGCCGGTGTGGGCGCTGGGCAGCATCACCACCAGGGTGGCGAGCATGTCGTCGTCCGTGACCGAATCCTGGTGCGCGATGAAGAACTGACCTCGCTCGTAGACCAGCATCGAGTGGAACTGCGCCCTGAGCCGGCACCCCGGTGGCAGTCCCAGGGCGCTCCGGGCCTCCTCCAGCACCGCCGGCAGCCGGCCGCCCCAGTCGATGGTGACCAGGTCGGAGGGGACCTGCCAGGTATCGCGCACCTGCGGATCGGTGAGGGTCTGCTCACCGCGACCGTAGCGGGCAGGCTCGGCGAGCCCGCACAACGTCTTGGCTCGCGCCGGGGTGACGGGCAGCACGAGCGCGCCGATCCCGTCGATGTGCACCGTCAGGTCGTCGATCGGGACGGCGAGGCGGGCGCTCGACACCGGCGTGGCCGTTCGCCCGCCGAGGAGGTCGGCGAGCTCGTCGCGCGCCGTGGTGGGGCCGGAACGGGTCATGACCTGCTCCCTTTGCGATCCGGTGCCTACGCGGGCTGAGTGAGCGGGACGGGTCGACTGCCGTCGCGGGTCACCACGTGCACCCCGAGCAACCGCCAACTGCCCTGCGTGGACACGACGGCCGCCGCCCACTGCTCGTCGTCCGGGGTCACCGACAGGCCGCCGCGGCGGGCGATCGCAACCACGTAGGACCCCTTCTCGCCCAGGTGCTTTGTCACGTCGATCACGCTGGCCATCAACTGCCGGCGGGCGTCCGGGTCGGCGGGCGCTTCGAGGAGGTCGATGGCCATGGGCTGCATCAGCCGGGCGTGCTCGTCACAGAGCAACACGTACAGGGCGCCGTCCCGGCGGGATTGCTCGGAGACGACCAGGTCGAGGACGTCGGCCAGCAGACGCTGGTCGGTCAGGGGGAGTTCGGGCCAGTTGTCGGGGAGATCGTCGAAACTCATGCGGTGCATCATGGCCCGGCGAACCGGGCCGAAATCAGTTATCCACAGCCCAGTTCGTGCCGGATCGGTGAGCGAGCTCGTCATCCCGTGACGTGCAAGGCTTTTCGTGCCAGGTGACGTGCGGCAGCCGAGCCGGGTGCGGGCAATCGGGCGGCGTGCCCCAGCTGGGGCGTGAGAACGCTCATGGTGTCGTACAGGTCGTGCAGGTCGTAGGGGCCGATCGGCGAGCGGCCCTGACGCCACCCCAGTGCCGTCAGCAGCCGGGCGACCTCGACCCGAAACGCCCGCGAACCGGTCCAGCCGGCTTCTGCGCCTACCGCCGGGGGCTCGGGGACGAACCCGGACGCTGTCAGCAGCAAAGTGATCGCCTGCCCATCCTGCTCGATGGGCTCTCGGGCCGTCAGCAGGCTGGCGGCCAACGCCTCGACCAGCAGGTCGGGATCGCCGGCAGCGCGCCGTCCGAGCGGGGTGAGGACGAGCCGGCCGCGGTACCGGCGAATGAGTCGAGCGTGCGTCGCGTGCTCGCGCAGCTGGCTCAGTTCCGGCGTGTGCTGCTCGCGGTTTCCCTTGCCGTAGCCCCAGTCCAGGCCGCCGTCGTGCCAGAGCCGCTCGCAGGCGGCGGGTGCCATCCACCCCGCTGCGGTGAGCGGGATCCCGTCGGCGCCGGCGACGTCCAGCAGGGTCTGCCAGGGACGCAGCAGCAGCTGCAGCTCGGAGAGCGTCGGGACGTCGTCCTCGGGGGCCGTGGCACGGTCGATCAGCGCGGCGAGCTCGGCGACGAGGTCGACGGGAGCGCGCTCGACGAGCGCGGCCACCCAGGGGTGCACCCCGGTCAGATCAGGCAACGCGACCGGCCGCCCGAGCGGGGTGGCCGTGCCCGGGAAGGCCGCCAGGATGGTATCGATGTCGGCGCCGAGGAGTTGCAGTTGAAGGGTGGTGCTGTCGAGGTCGACCTCGTCCGGGTCGAGGCCCTCGGGCAGCCAGTCGGCGAACATCTCGAGATCGCCGGTCAGCGCCGACGGGTCGGAGTTCGACCGCAGCGCCGCGGCGAGGTCGTTCCACTGGTGAATGCCGCCGACATCCTCGGGCGGGCAGGCGCGAACCATCTTGATCAGCTGCGCCGGCGGGTCGCCGTCCATGGCGGGACGGACCGCCTCGACGGTGACCGTGTGAGCCCAGTCGTCGCCGAAGTCGTAGGTGTAGAACAGCCGATCGCCGGGGGCGGTCAGCACCTGATCGAGCCGGACGTCGCCCTCCGGAGTGCCGCTCTCGCCCTCCGCCAGGTCGGCGTCGGTGACGAAATACGGTGCCCGCCAACGGTCCTTGACCGGGCCGGGCTCGAATCGGTGCAGGTGGCTGTCGGTCCACCCCATGGCGACCTGGAGGTGATCGTGCACCCGGTCCAACGTCAGGTCGCCCCGCAACTGCACCCGTCGCCAGATCGGTGGCCGCGCGCCGTCCAGGCCGATCTTGACCGTCAGCAGTGCGGGGGTGGCGGGCGGATCGGGCAGTGCGATCGGCGGGTTACGGCTCTCGAAGAAGTTCGCCCTCGACGTCCTCGTGGAGCCTCGGCACCAGCTCGGTCATCAGCTGCCGCAGCGCGGCCTGCGGGTCGGCGCTGCCCAGCACCTGGGCCACCAATGCCTCCACCACCGGGTGGGGTTCAGGGTCACGACGTCGTGGCACGACGTCAGTCAAGCACGTTCGGGTCGGCGGTCACCGGGGTGGTTGGCAAGCAGGACGAGACCCGCGCCGGCGAGGACGCCCCCGGGCGGCTGTCGAGCTCGCGTGGGCCACGGCGATCGCACCAGACTCGTCAGAACTGCCCTCATCGGCCCGCATCAGGGCACCCGGGGCCGGTTGTGACGAATCTGGTGCGATCACGCACCGCTCAGGCATCAACCGACCACCGCGTGGCGGCGTACCAGGCGATCACAACGGTCGTCGCCACCTCGATCACCGAGAAGTACAGGTAGTAGACGGTCGGGGACGAGCCCACCCCGAGCGAGCCGAGTTGCACGAGCGTCAATACGACGCCGGCGATCACCGAGTACCAGCGCGCCGTGCGGTGCGGGGCGATCCGGGTGATCAGCACCGCTGCGATCGGGATCGTCATCAGTACGGCCGAGGCCAGCAGGAAGGTCGGCCCGACCTGCATGCCGCCGACCGTCCCGTTCATGGTCTGGCGCAGCACTGTGGGATCGAACGACCCGAGCACGTCGCAGTACAGATAGTTGAGCAGCGCGAACAGCCACAACGACGCCACGACCTGACGCGGTGTGGGGCGATGCCTGGCGGGCTGCCGCAGCAAGCCGGGGCCAGTGGTCGAGGGCACGGTGCGTTCGGGTTCGGTGGCGGTCATGGCGCACTCCTCGAGGTCAGCGCCAGGTTCGCGTCCCAGGCGCGTCTTATGCTGTAAGACGCATCTTATGACATAAGATGCGGCGCCACCCCGGGACCATCGCCCACGCCGAGAATGGAGTGACTGTTGCCCGCGCGCGACGCGTCGAAGGAGCCGCTCAGCCGTGAGCGAGTGCTCGCCGCCGCGCTCGCCCTGGCCGACGCCGAAGGGCTGGGCGCGGTGACCATGCGACGCGTGGCCGAGGCCCTCGACTGCGAGGCGATGACCCTCTATTACTACGTCGACGACAAGAAGGCGCTGCTCGCGGCGCTCACCGAGGCCGTCGTGGCCGAGATCGCCGCGGCCTGCCGGCACCTCGATTCGAGCGCCGACGGGAGCGACTGGCGACAGCTGGTGCGAGAGCGTTGCCTGACCGCCCGACAGGTGATGTTGCGCCATCCGTGGGCGCCGTCCCTGGTGGCAACCCAGGCCCGCACGCCGCCGTCCGCGTTCGGGCTGTTCGAGGCCCTGGTCGGCGCGATGGTGCAGGGAGGATGCAGCTACGACCTCGCCCACCGCGCGATCCACGCGCTGGGATCGATGTTGCTCGGCTTCACCCAGGAGCTGTTCGAACCCACGGCGGACGACGCGGGCACCTCCCCCGAGGAGATGATGGCGGTGGCCAGGGCGATGCCACACCTGGCACGGCTGGCCGAGGTGGCCGTCCACGAGGCCGAGGGCTCGCTCAGCATGTGCGACACCCAGGCCGAGTTCGAGTTCACCCTCGGGCTGATCCTGGATGGTCTCGAAGCCCATCGCGGGGAGTGAGGCCGGGCGGGTTCCGCGGTGCCTCAGGGTTCGACGACGATTTCGACCCGGCGATTGGCCTGGCGGTGTTCGTCGGTGTCGTTCGCCACGGCGGGGGACCGCTCACCGTAGTAGTAGACGGAGATCCGGGTCCGAGGGATGCCGTGACGCACCAGCCAGCTGGCCACGTTCTCGGCGCGTTGCGAGGACAGGCTGTCGTTGTAGTGATCGCTCCCGGCGTCGTCGGTGTAGCCCTCCACCCGAATCTTCCCCTTGGCGCCGGACGCGACGATCTTCGCGGTGATGGACTGCAGGATCGCCTCGGCATCGGGGCGCAGGTCCGCGGCGTCCACGTTGAAGAGCACCCCGGACCCGGTGGTGTACACGGCGGCGCCCCCGCTCGGGGCGGCGCCGCCGTTCCCTTGGCGGCACTTGGGGCGTCGCGCCACCAGAGCACCGCCAGGCTGCCGCCCACCAGCAGGAACAGCGCGAGAGCACCGGCGATCAGCCACGGCGTGCGGCGGCGTCGTCCCTCGTGTCGGCCAGATCGATCCCGCACCACGGAGTTCCCCCTCCTTGCGTCCGCTCACTCCGGACGACGCAAACCACGCGTCGATCCCCGGAGGCCCCCCGCCCGTCGTATCCCTGACGCCGCATCCGCGCACGGGGTTGACAGGCGGACGAGGTCGTCGTCCCTTCGGTCGACCCGGGAAGGGGGCGTCGGCACTGGAGTTGCACGCCGAGGTACCGGCCGCCCAGTTCTCGGTTGAGCGCCGTCGGGTCGGCGAAGACGATCCGCAGGGCAGAGGCACCCAAACCCGAAGCTCGCCTCGGGGCAGCGGAGTGACCTCGAAGACCAACAGGCATGCGCCTGGGCAGGGCTGACGGCGGGTGATCGGGGGAGCCCGACCTCAGGTCTGGCCCGTCAGACACACAGCGGGCGTTGAGGTGGCCGTGAACGGTAGCTCGGTGAGGTCGCCCTTCGAATCCTGCAGCATCAGGCTCATCGCGCCGTCCGGCTTGCAGGTGACGTTGAAACCCGCTCGCGCGTCGGAGATCGCCGAGGGTTCGGTGTCCCGTCCGGGTGAGTCGAAGCAGTACAGGTCGACGTCCCGCCGGGCAACGCGGATGCGGCTGTACATGCCCGCTTCGTGCGTGACACCGGTGCTGGCTCCGTTCTCCATCTGAGTGTTCACCACAACCAGCCAGTGCCCCGCCGACTCCTGTCGCCACTGCGCGGCGTTGACGCGGAACGTCAGTGCGGCGCCGCTGCTGTGGGTGAGGGACGCCGTCGGTTGCGCCGCGAGTGCGATATCCGTCCAGGTGCCCGACGTCGACGACGGGCAGCCGGTCGGTGCGCCATTCTCGCTGGCCGCTGTCCTGTCGTGACGAACCCACCAGGTGAGACCGGCTGCGCAGAGCACGACAACGACGATCGCCGCGGCCAGGGCTGGACGACGCCGGGACGACATCGGCGAGGCGACGGGTTCGCCGCGCAGAGAGTGGAGCAGCCGATCGATGTCGGCGTGGAACGACTCGTCGCGGACGACGAAGGCCTGGCGTTCGGTCAGGGCGACGAGGTCGGGCGGAAGGTCGCCGGCCGCGGGCAGACTGGCCCCACCCACCAGGACGGGCACGACCGTGACGTTCTTGCTCAGGGCACGTGACAGTTCTGCCCGAACGACGTCGTTGGGCTGGAACAGACGGCGCTCTCCGTCCGGGGTGACTGCGGTGAGCCACCCCGGGCCGATCATGGCCAGGACGGCGTCGGACGCGTCGAGCGACTGGTCGATCTCGGACCGGAAGTCGCGTCCGGGGGCGATCGCCGTGGTGTCGTGAAAGACGTTCTCGGCGCCCAGCCGGACGCTCAGGGCATCAGTGAGCCGGCCCGAGTACCCGCTGACGTCGGCCCTCCGGTAACTGACGAAGACCTTCATGCGCCGATCCTGCACGCTGCGGGCTCATCCAGCTCAACGACAGCGAGTTTGGCCCGCACCCGGTCGCCGCTGGACAGGCAGATCCCCCGGAACCAGTGGCTAGGCGGAGGTTCTCAAGGGCTCCAGGGCGGCCAGGACGAGGTCGAGGCCGAAGATGAACTCTTCGGCCGGGTCGTAATCGGCAGCGAGGAGCGCCGCGGCGGCCTCGTAGAGGTAGGGAAACTCGTCCGGCGGAAGCTGAGGCAGGTAGACGTCCTCGGCCATGTCCGCGAACTCATCGGGGGTGTCGAACGGCAGGCTGGCCTCCTGCAGGGCGAACCCGTAGACGTAGCTGTCGAGCAACCAGTTGGCGTGGGTGGCCATCACGACCGTGAAGCCGGCCTTGCGCAGGCAGGCGGTGACCGCTTCGCGGTGGCGGAGGTTCGCAGGACCTGGCGACGTCCGCGACTCCATCAGGCCGATCGCCCACGGGTGGCGTGCGAGAACCTGGCGGGCGGATACCGACCGCTGTCGCATCGCCGACTGCCAGTCGGCCTCCTCGGACGGGAGCTCGATCTCCTCGAACACGACGTCGATCATGGCGTCCAGCAACTCGTCCTTGTTCGCCACGTAGTGGTAGAGCGACATCGCGCCCGCGCCGAGCGCGACTGCCAGCCGGCGCATGCTCAACCCGGCGACCCCTTCGCTGTCGGCGAGCCGGACCGCCTCGACCACCACCCGCTGCTTGCTCAGCCCGGCGTCCGGTGCGACCTGGCGTCGTTCCCTCACAGACAGGAGTCTCCTCGCTCCCCCGAACGGCTTGACAATCGTACAGCGTACGCCCATAGTACAGCGTACGACGTACGGTGTACGAGTCACCGAGGGTCCCCTTCGGATG
Source organism: Kineosporiaceae bacterium (assembly GCA_046330955.1). Taxonomy (GTDB): domain Bacteria; phylum Actinomycetota; class Actinomycetes; order Actinomycetales; family Kineosporiaceae; genus JADJPO01. The sequence goes on from JAXLRT010000044.1 coordinate 15,543, forward strand.
TGAGGAGCTTCAGTGGGAGCCGAACAGCGATCGGACGCCGGAGCACCCCTGGTGCCGAGGGCGAGTCCGGGCGGGACGGCGACGATGCGGGCCGTCGTCCAGCACCGCTATGGCCCGCCCTCGGTGCTCAGGGCGACCGAGGTTGACCGGCCGCTGCCCGGAAAGGGCGAGGTGCTCGTCAGGGTGGGCGCGGCCTCGGTACATCCCGGCGACTACTTCATCATGACCGGTGAGCCGTACCTGGTGCGTCTGGCATTCGGGCTCCGCCGACCGCGCCACGGCATCCCCGGCATGGACCTCACCGGTGTGGTGGCAGCGGTCGGGACGGATGTCGCGGCGCTCCGCCCCGGCGACGAGGTGTTCGGCTGGAGTACCGCTGGAGCGCTCGCGGAGTACGCCTGCGTGCCGGCGGACCACCTCGTGTCCAGGCCGGCCAACCTGTCGGTCGTGGAGGCGGCAGCGGTGCCCACCTCGGCCATGACGGCGTTGCAGGCAGTGCGCGACATCGCGCAGGTTCGACCGGGCCAGTCGGTGTTGATCACGGGCGCATCGGGCGGCGTGGGCTCCTTCGCCGTCCAGATCGCCAAGACCTTCGGCGCCGAGGTGACGGGGGTGTGCAGCACCCGCAACGTCGACCTGGTCCGCTCGCTCGGTGCCGACCATGTCGTCGACTACACGACGACCGACGTCACCCGCACCGGGAAGCGCTACGACGTCGTCCTCGACAACGTCGAAGCCCAGCCCCTGGCGGCTGTCCGCCGAGTGCTCACGCCCACCGGCACCCTCATCCCCAACAGCGGACGCGGCGGCCGCTGGCTCGGCCCCATCGGTCGGATCGTCACCGCGCGCGTGCTGTCCGGGTTCAGCCGACAGCGGCTGAAGCCGTTCCTGTCGGTCGGGAAGCAGCAGGACCTGCTCACCCTGGCCGACCTGATCGCCACCGGGCAGGTCACGCCGGTCATCGACCGTACCTATCCCCTCGACGAGGCAGCGGACGCCCTTCGCTACGTCGGCGCCGGCCACACGCGAGGGAAGGTCGTCGTCACCGTCTGACGACCGAACCTGTTCGACATCCCGCCATCCGAAGAAAATGAAGGTGTGACGACGTGAGAACCCCTGAAGCCGTGACCAAACACGAGGACGCCGTCCCTCATCCGGTTGTCCCCACGAGGACAGACCTCGACCATCCGGTGGACCGTCGTCCGCTGCTGCGTGGCGCCGGCATCACCGGCATCAGTGGAAGCCTGCTGATGCTGGCGGCGTTCGGGGTCGTCGGCACGCTCGGCCTACCGGACACCTCGAGCGTGGAGAGTCTGCAGCGTTTCCCCGAGATCCAACAGGCGCGGGTCGTCGAGAATCTGCTCTACCTCGCGGCCGTCGTGTTCTGGGCCGTTCAGCACGACCTGCTCCACCGCCTGCTGAGCGCCACGGGGCCGGTGCTGACCAGCGCCGCTCGGACCGTCGGCCACCTCGCCGTGGCCGCACTCGCGGCCTCGGCGCTGCTCAATCTGTCGACCGCGCCGATGTCGCAGATCTATCGGCGGGCCGGCGAAGCCGACCGTGACGGCGTCGTCCAGGCCTGGACCGCCGCGCAGGCCGTGATGGACGCGATGCTGATCACCGGCGCCCTGCTGCTCCCGGTCACGGTCGTCCTGTTCAGGGTCGCGATGCGCAGTCTGCTGGGCCCGGTCCTGGGCTGGAGCGCCGTCGCCCTGGGCGCCGCGGGTGGTGTCGGCGCCACCCTCGCAGCTGCCAACGGGCCGTCCTGGTTCGTCGCCGTCAGCATCCTCGGCGCGCTCGTCGTCCATCTGGCTGTGGGCGTCCGCTGTATTCGGTTGTCGCACAACTGAAAAGGCGCTGGACGACGGCAGCACCTCAACCCCCGCCGTCCGCCGACATCGCCCGAACCTGCTCGACAAACCCGCCATCCGCATGACACGAAGGAGCAACGACGTGACAACCCAGAGAACCGAACTCATCACGCCAGAGGACGGGCAGGCCCCGGACCGGGTGTCCCGGACGCGAATCGTCGGCGGCGCCGCGGCCGCCTACGCCGCGTCAGTGGCTGTTCAGGTCGCAGCATTCACCGGAGCGCCCACCTACAGCGATCCGCTCGGTGAGGTGCTCGCTTACCACGCCGCGCACCGGACCGCCGTGGCCGTCGGCGTGGGGATGGAGGCGTTGAACCTGCCCCTGCTCCTGCTGTTCGTCACGGGACTGCACGGGCTCGTGCAGCGCCGCGGCGGCGCAGGAGCGGACTGGTCGCGGCTCGCGGTAGCAGCTGGAGCGACGCTCTCGGCGATCTATGTCCTCGTCATGAGCACCCACATCGCGGTCGTGCTCGCCGCGGCCGGCCTGACCCAGCCGACCCCCGCCTTCGAACTGATGTGGCAGTTCCATGCCGCGGCTTACGCGTTCTCGCTGCCCGCGCTCGGGGCGACCTTGATCGGCGCTGCGCTGGCCACCCACGCCAGCGGGTTGACCCGGCCGTGGCAGCGGCTGCTCGGCGTGGCCGGCGGCGGCTTGCTGATCTCGGCCGGCATCGGAAGCCTCGCCATCGCGGATGGCTCGCCGCTGCTGTTCGTCGGGGTTGCAGGCTGGGCGGCGTGGCTCGTCTGGCTCGTGGTCACCGGCCTACGGCTCATTCGTGG
>JAXLRT010000045.1:0-16531 GCA_046330955.1 Kineosporiaceae bacterium
TTGTACCGGCGCCTGGCAGGGCTGCCCTGGAGCCAGGTAGCCGCCGGGCACGTCGAGCATGACAAGGGCCACGGCCGCCGCGAGATGCGCGCGCTGCAGGTGGTCGCGTTGACCCGGCCGAAGCTGCCGTTCCCGCACGCCCGACAAGCCGTCCGGATCACCCGCACCCGCCGTCACGGCACCAGCGCAGCCCCCACCACCAAGACCACCACCGAGATCGTCTACGCCATCACCGACCTGTCCTTCGAGCAGGCCGGCCCGATCCGGCTGGCCACCATGACGCGCCAGCACTGGTCGATCGAGGCTCTCCACCACATCCGGGACACCACATTCGCCGAGGATGCCTCCCGCGTCCGGACCGGGACGCTACCCCGGGTCCTGGCCACCTTGAGGAACATCGCCATCGGTGTGCACCGTCAAGCCGGAGCGGTCAACATCGCCGCCGCCACCCGGGCCGTCGCCCTCAACCACGACAAGATGATCAAGCTCATGGATCACAGACCGATCACGAACATCCCAGCCTGATCAAGAACGAACGAGCCCTGGGCCTGCGTCGATGACCTTGACGCCTTGGAGGTCTGAGGGCAGATCGGCCCCTTCGACAATGCAGAGGGCGACGCGTCGCCGCGTCAGCCGGGAACTGAGATAGCCGTATTCGAAGATCACGTTCGAGGCCGATTCCTGGAATTTTCGGTCGCCTCGCACAGAATGTACATCCGGCGTGAGAAGGAGAATGGCCCCGTCGAACTCCTCGGCCAGGCTCTCGATCCTCTCGAGCAAGGTGTTCCCGGCGGGGAAGGCATCGTTTTCCCACACCACCGGTGTCACTCCGAGGGGCCTGAGCGCCGATCCGAGCATCCTGGCGAGACCGAGAGCCTCGGTCGAACTGCCGATGAAGACTCGTGACCCCATGGCTCATCCCCCACGCGCTTCCGCGGCTGCAAGCTCGGAACGGGCGCTGCGAATACCTTACGGCGAGACAACCGGCCTCGGAAACGTCTCCAGCTGCACCGAGCATCCCTTGGAGTGGCCGAGGTGTAACCGCCGGGGAATGTCGCGACGGGCTTCGAGTCATGATCATGAATCGAGACGTGACTGCGGGCTTGTGGCCACGGCAAAGCCGACGAGTGATGGCGAGAGGTGCAGATTCAGGTCCTGGTTCGGGGCGATGTCCGACGCGCGACCGCGCTTTACCGTCCGATGACCTCCGCTACAGGGGTCGTTGAAGAACCGGCGGCGGTCGCCGCTGCGGGGGGTCTGCCGTCGTAGGGTGCCGTGGGCGACCGATCAGTGATGGGGGAGTGTCTGATGGTCTTCGACTCGGCATCCGAGCCGGCGAGGCAGGCGGAGGCGGGTGCCCAGGCTGTGCGCACCCAGGCAGCGGCGCGACGCCGCAGTCCGGTTGACCGCGTGGAGATCGTGTCCGCCGGGTCGCCGCACCTGGTGCAGGCAGCACCGGTGCTGGTCATGGTGCCGTTGCGGCGGATCCAGCACGTGCTCTGGGGCCTGACGGCTGCGCTGGTGCTGGCCGACGGGGTGGCGAGCATCGGTGCCGGCCTACGGCTGCTCCCGTTCACCGCGACCAGGTTCTTCGACGGCGATTACAAGGTCAATTTCCCCACGGGGGAGAAGTTGCTCCTGCTGCTGACCGCCACGGTGTTGCTGTTCGGTTGTTGGACGGCGGCGCGGAGAGCTGTGGACCGAGCGGCCACCGGATGGCTGCTGTTGGGGTTGTGCACCGCGTTCGCGCTGATGGACGAGACGGTCTACCTCCACCAGTCGCTGGCGGCGGTCCTGCACGACCATCTCGCTCTCGGCGGTCCGCTGGCCTACGCCTGGACCATCGTCTACGTCCCGATGGCAGCCCTGGCCTCGGTGTTCCTGCTGCGCAATCTGCGCAGCATGCACCCCCGGGTGCGTCGCCTCCTCATGCCGGGGGGCATCGTCTACGTGACCGGCGCGATTGTGCTGGAGCCGGTCAAGTCTCAGTTGATGGAGCGATACGGCGAGACGTCGATGCCGTTGAAGGCCGCGGCCGCCCTCTCGGACAGCCTGCAGTTGATCGGATTGACCCTGCTGGTCTGCTCGCTGCTCACTGCCGCCAGTCTGCTCACCAGCGGATTCACCCTGCAATTCGAGCATCGGCATGAGTGACCGCCCGACCGCCGCACATCAGAGCGCGATTCCCGCGATGCGGCCGGCGCTCTCGGGGGTGGAGCACACGGCCACGCTGTCCGTGCGCCGAGAGGGCGGCCCGGGCAGGTTCAGGTGGCCGGGGGCCGAGCTGCTGGTGGGGTTGGCCGCAGCGGGGGTCTACGCCTGGCGGGTGGACGCGCCGAGCCCGTGGCGCGACGAGCTGGACACGCTGTCGATCGCTCGACGCAGCGTGTCCGACATCGTCGCGCTGGCCAACCATCTCGACGTCGTGCACCTGGCGTTCTACCTGCTCTCGCACGTCGTGCTGCAGATCTCCGACACGGTCACGGCCATCCGGCTGATCTCGGTCGTGGCCATGGCTGTTGCGGCGGCCGTCGTGGTGCACCTGGGTCGGACGCTGGGCGAGCCCGGTACCGGCATCGGTGCCGGCCTGGTGCTGGCGGCCAGCCCGCTCGCCTCCCGGTACGCCCAGGAGGCGCGACCGTTTGCCGTCGTCACCGCACTGGCAGCGGTGTCGACGGCGTTGCTCGTGGCGGCGGTTCGGCGGGCGATCGACGGGCACGCGGCCCGGCGCTGGTGGTGGGGATACGGCCTCGCCGTGGTGGCCCTCGGGGTGATGAACGTCCTGGCGCTGCTGCTGCTGACGGCCCACGGGTCCTTCCTGGTGAGCCGGGCGCGCGCCACGCTGCGCCGGTGGCTGATCGTCACCGCCGTCTCCGTCGCGGTGCTGGGCCTGCACCTGATGCACGCCTTCGGGCAACGTGAACAGGTCAGCTGGGCCACCCGGCCCCACCTCTACGACCTGACCGGGGTCTACATCTCCGCCTTCGGCACGAAGCTGTTGCCGCCGCTGGTCGGGCTGGTGACGGTCGTCGTCCTGGGTGTCGCGCTGGCGCGCGCCCGCTGGAACGCTCGCGAGGCCGTTGCGGCCTTGCCGACGACCCTGGTCCTGGGAATGGCATGGGCGGTGGTGCCGCCGGTGACCCTGTGGCTGCTGTCGCAGGCCAGCTCGTTCTGGCACGTGCGCTACCTGCTGTACTACCTGCCGGGTCTGGCGCTGTGGGTGGCGGCTCTGCCGGGCGCGGTCCGCGATGCGGCCCGGGGCGTCGCCGTCCCGTCTCCCGGCCCGGGGCGAGCCCGAATGATCCTGGCTGTCGCCCTGGCCGGCACGGTGTCGGTGGTGGCAGCGCTCGGCCTTCCCGCCCAGCGGAGCTGTCGCGATCCGGCTGCCGGTCACGGTGAGGACATTCGCTCTGCGGTGGCGGTGCTGGACGCCGAAGCGCGGCCGGGCGACGCGGTGCTCTACGCGCCGCACAAGTTGCGGGCCATCGACACCTGGTACGCCCGGCAGGGCCGAGTCCTGAACGATGCCGCGATCGCGGTCGATCCGCTGACCGCGCAGAACCTGGCCGGCATCGAGGTGGCGCCGGGCGACCTCGCGGCACGGCTCTCCCAGAGTCCGCGCGTCTGGCTGGTGCACAGCGAAGCGCTCGGGCCGAGCGCCGTCACGCCCACGGACGCAGCCAAGTTCGCGTTGGTGCAGGGTGGCTATGTGCGGGTCGCCCACCACACGTTCGTGTCCCTGACCGTCGATCTCTTCCAGCGTGAGCCCGGTCGGTGACCAGCGTTTCGCCCGATTTCGACGTGTCGCCCGTCATGGCGTCCTAGGGTCTGGGGACATGTCGATGAAGCGGGGGGCGCTCGGCGCCGGCATCACCATCACCACAGCCCTGAGCGTGCTGGCAGGCATGGTTCCGGCGGCGGCTCCCGCCGCTGCAGCCGCTGCTCTGGTCGGCGATCCCGCCGCCCTCGTGAACCCGTTCATCGGCACCTCGGGTGAGGGCAACACCTGGCCCGGCGCCTCGGCGCCCTTCGGGATGATCGCCTGGAGCCCGACGGCGACCAACGGCGACCAGACCGACACCCCGGTGCCGAACGGCTACGACTGGAACACCACCCGGATGCGCGGCCTGAGCCTGACCCATGTGAACGGCTCCGGGTGCGCGCCCGGCGCCGCGGGCGACGTCCCGATCCTGCCCTTCGTGGGTGCGGTGAATTCCTCGCCGTCCGCCGACTCGACCGATGCCACCTATGCCGCGAGCTTCTCCCACACGCGGGAGGCAGCGAGCCCCGGGCGGTACTCGGTGACGCTGGACTCCGGCGTGGCCACCAACCTCGCGGTGACCACCCGCGCCGGCCTCGCCCAGCTCACCTTCCCGAAGGGCTCGCAGGCGAACCTGCTGTTCCGCACGTCGAACTCGTTGAACGGCAGCGAGAATGCCGCCACCGTGATCGACCCGGCCAAGCGCACCGTCACCGGGTGGGTGCTCACCGGCGGCTTCTGTGGACGACGCCCCAACGGCGGCGGCGACTCCAACCCCGACCGGCGCTCGTACTACCGGTTGTACTTCAGTGCGACCTTCGACCGCCCGTTCGCCCGGACGGGTACCTGGAAGGACGCCACGGTGACGCCGGGCGGTAAGGCCGTGAGCGGCGGTGAGGGCTACCTGACCGGGGCCTCTCGGCAAGGACGGGGATCCGGCGGCTGGGTCGGCTTCGACACCCGCACCAGCGGTGCCGTGACGATGCGGATCGGCATCTCCTACGTCAGCCTCGCGGGCGCTGCGGCCAACCGGGACGCCGAGCTCCCCAAGGCGGCCACGGTCACCTCCGTCGCCCGCGCCACCCGAGCCGCGTGGAACACCGAACTGAAACGGATCCAGGTCAGTGGCGGTACCCCCGCCCACACCCAGGCCTTCTACACCGCGCTCTACCACGCACTGCTGCAGCCGCAACGGATGGACGACGTCTCCGGGCGCTACCTCGGCGCCGACCTGAGGGTGCACTCCAGGGCGCGGACCCAGAAGGGGGTCTACGGCACGTTCTCGGGGTGGGATCAGTACCGCGCGCAGGTCCAGTTGCTGGCGCTGCTGCGTCCGGATGTCGCCGGTGACATGGCGCAGTCGATGCTCGACTTCGCCAAGCAGAACGGCGGTGTGTGGGATCGCTGGCTGCAGCTGGGGGCGCCGACCCACGTGATGACCGGTGACCCGGCCGCAGCCACGCTCGCCACCTGGTACGCGATGGGCGTGCGACGGTTCGACGTCAAGGCCGCGTTCGACTCGCTCACGCGGCAGGCCACGGTGCAGAACCGGAATGCGTTGTCCGACATCGGGTGTCCCGGTCAGTGCCTGGGCCAGCGGGCCGCACTGGATGTCTACCGCAGCCTGCACTACGCGCCGGAGGGTGCCTGCCACTGCTGGGGCGGCGCGGCCGAGACCCTGGAGAACTCGCTCGCCGACTACTCGCTCGCGCAGTGGGCCGGCAGGCTCGGACGACGCGACGTCCAGCGGGTGCTCGCCCCGCGGGCGGCCTGGTGGCGCAACACCTACAACCCGGCGGTGGGTTACCAGGCGGCCCGGCTCGCCGACGGCAGTTGGGCGGGAGGCTTCACGCCCGACACCCAGACCGGCTTCGCCCAGGGCACGGCGGCGCAGTACACCTGGATGGTGCCGCAGAACGTCTCTGGCCTGGCGGCGGCGATGGGCGGACGTGGCGCCGCAGCCACCCGGCTCGACGCCTTCTTCCACGACGGGGCCGGCAACTGGGTGCTGCGTGGCGGCGACCCGCTGCGCTACGACCCGACGAACGAGCCGACCATTCACACCCCCTGGCTCTACAACGGTTTGGGCCAGCCCTGGAAGACCCAGGCCACCGTGCGTCTCGTGCTCGACACGGCGTACGGCACCGGGGTGGCCGGGCTACCCGGCAACGACGACCTCGGCACCATGAGTGCCTGGTACGTCTTCGGCGCGATGGGCCTGTTCCCGCAGACGCCGGGCCGGGCGGAGCTGCTGGTCGGTAGCCCGGTGTTCCGCCGGATCGAGCTGGTCCGCAGCAGTGGTCAGCGGATCACCGTCACCACGAACTCGACCCGGACCTACATCCAGTCCGCCAAGCTGGACGGAAAGGCGTTGCAGCGCAGCTGGTTGCCGGAATCGTTCGTGCTGCGCGGGGGACGGCTCGACCTCAGCCTGGGTAGCTCGGCGAAGACCAGTTGGGGCTCGCGCCCGCAGGACCTGCCCGTCGACCACTGATGCACGTGGGCAATCCGTGTCACCGAGACTGCGGGTGGGGCTGAGCCTCGAGGAGGTCGAGGTAGCCGTAGCTGGCCTCGAACAAGGGGTCGGCGATGCGCTCCAACGGGGTTCTGCTCCAGCGCTTGGCCTCGTAGTCCGCGGTCCTCGTGGCCAGGGCCGCGGCGCTGATCGCGAGGTCGTCCGCCAGGCGTTGGCGGAGCTCGTCGGACTCGGGGGCAGGCAGAGCGAAGTCGGTGCCGTGTCCATCACGGACGGCGTCGAGGGCGTCCTGGCGCAGGCCGCCGTCCAGGTCCCAGATCAGCACCGGCTGCACGATGCGGTGGTTCCACACGGGTGCGTGGGCCGAGCGCCACCAGGCGACCACGGGGTTCTTCGACAGCCGGGTCGCCTGCGACCAGTGCTCTGAGCCACGGGGTTGGCAGAGCCAGGGGACCTCGGCCTCGGGCAGGTCCACGACCAGGGCGACGGTGATCCAGTCCAGCTCGCGGGGGGTTCCGAGGAGGTCGCCGACGGCCCACAGTCCCGTGACGGGCAACGCCTGGATGTTCATCGGGAGCTTGGTCATCTCGCCGCACTGCTCCGCCAGGTTCTGCACGTGCCTGATCGCCGTCGTCCACTTCATGGCACGATCCTCGCGCACCCGCAGGGCCTTGCCCCGCAAGGGCCTCGAGACTCGTCGCGGCGCCAGGTCGGCAACCGGATGCTCGTGTGTCGCCTCGACAGGGAACTGGATGTATGTGCGGGCCTGCAGAAGACTCCTGGCATCTGATGGTGCGGCTCCTCGAACGGGACCAGCAGGCCGCGGCGGTGGACGACTACCTCGCCGAGGCCGTGGACGGTCATGGCCGGATGGTCTTCGTCGCCGGGGAGGCGGGGTCGCAAGACCTCGTTCGTGGGGGCGTCGTGCAGGAGGCGGTCGACGTGGCCAGGGTCGCTGTCGGCGGCCGTGACGGGTCGCCGACGCCGTCGCCGTTGGGCCGCCCGCTGACCGAGATGCTGCCGCGGCTGCCTGCACAGGTGTGGCCTCCGGAGGCGACCCGGCACGAGGTCTTCGTGGCTCGGCTGGTCACGGCCCTGAGAGAGCCCGGTCTGCGCGCGCCGTTCCTCCTCGTGGTGGAGGATGCGCACTGGGCCGATGAAGCGACGCTGGACCTGATTCGCCATCTCGCCCGCCGCATCCACACGTGCCGGGCGCTGGTGTTGGTCACCTACTGCCCGGAGGACGTCATCACAGGGCACCCGCTGCGGGTGGTTCTCGGCGACGCCGCGACCGCGCCCGGTGCGCGGCGACTGGATCTTCCGGGGCCGTCGCGCTCGGCGGTCGGGCACCTTGCCAGCCAGTACGCTCGCCCACCCGGACGCTGCCCCCGCAGATGTCGACCGCCTGCACCGGGTGAGCGGCGGCAACCCCTTCTTCGTCACCGAGGTTCTCTCGGTCGGCACCGGCGTCCCACCGACCGTCCGTGACGCCGCTGTCCAGGCGCGTGGCAGCCCTGGCTGACCGCGCCGGCGCGCGCCGCGCTGGACGCCGTGGCCCTGTGTGGGGCGCGGGCGGACATTGCAGCTGCTGGAGCAGGTGCTGGACGACGGCCTGGAGGTGCTCGACGAGCCCGTGCAGCGCGGACTCCTCATCGCGTCGGCCGGTGAGGTGGCCTTCCGGCACGAGCTCGCGCGGTTGGCGGTGGCCGAGCCGATGCCGCCGTTCCGGCGGGTCGCGATCCACCGGCGGATCCTGGCCGGCCTGCTGGCGCGCACGGCAGGCGGCGCGCTCGACCACGCACGCGTCGCCCACCACAGCCGCCGAGGCGGCCGTCGACACCCGCGGCGCCGTGCTGGAACATGCTCCTCTGGCGGCGGCGCGAGCAGCCGACCTGGGCGCGCACCGCGAAGCGGGTCCATCAGTACCGCCGTACCCTGCGCTTCACCCACGGCCCGGCGGACGGGCGCCGGGCGGACCTGTTGTGGGCGCTGGGTTATGAGTGCTACCTCACCGACCAGGTCGAGGATGCGTTGGAGGCGGTCCAGGAGGCTCTGGAGATCTGGGCGGCGTCCGGTGACACGGTCAGGGTCGGCGACGCCCACCGCTGTCTGTCCCGGCTCAACTGGTTCGCTGGACGCAACGACCTGTCCGAACGGCAGGCGGACCTCGCCGTGCAGGCACTCCAGGGGTCGGGCACCGTCGAGCTCGCCATGGCCTACAGCAACGTCGCGCAGCTGCGGATGCTCTCGTCCGACGTGCACGGCACCAGGCTCTGGGGACGACGTGCCCTGGCCGCGCTGGATCACGTGCCGGACGGGCGGAAGCAGGACGAGGTCCGGGTACACGCGTTGAACAACCTCGGGACGGCCGAGGTCACGTCCGGTGACTTCGACGCGGGGATCCGGATGCTCACCACGAGCCTGGAGCAGGCCCGGGTGGCCGACCTGCACGAGCACGCCGCGCGCGCCTACTGCAACCTGGTGTCCTGTGCCGTGGGGCAGCGCCGGCACACCGAGGCTGCGGCGCAGTTGGAGGCGGGGCTGCAGTACTGCATCGACCGCGACCTGGATCCCTGGACGCTCTACCTGCAGGGTCTGCAGGTGCAGCTCATGCTCAACCGCGGGCAGACGACCGCGGCCCGGCACTGCGCCGAGAAGGTGTTGCAGCGCATCGAGTCTGCCCCGACCAGCCAGGTCGAACCGCTCGTCGTCCAGGCGCTGGCTCTGGCCCGGACCGGCCACGACGGGTGGCAGCAGCCGATCGACCGGGTGGTCCGGATCGCCAACGGGATGGGGGAGATCCAGCGTCTCGGGCCGGTCACCGCCGCCCGCTGCGAGATCGCCTGGTTGTGCGGTGACGCCGACGCCCCGCGACGGATCGCCGCCGAGACCTGGCCGAAGGCGACAGCGGCCGACTGCCCGTGGAACCGGGGATCCGTCGCCACGTGGCTCGGCGACCCGTCGACCGGGGACGGCGTGCCGCTGGCTCCGCCGTACGCCCTCGAGGTCGCCGGCCGCTGGGGCGAGGCCGCGCAGCGGTGGAAGCAGCTGGGTTGCCCGTACGAGCACGCCCTGGCCCTGGCACGCAGTGGCGAGCGCGCGGCGATGACCGAGGCGGTCGCGTGCTTCGACGCATTGTCGGCAACCGGTGCCGGCGCTCGGACCCGGGCGCTGCTGCGGGCCAACGGCTGGTCCGCGCCCCGCGCCCCGCGGGCCGGTGACCGTCCGCACCCCGACGGGCTGAGCGCCCGCGAGGCTCAGGTACTCGCCCTCCTGGCCGAGGGGCTGCCGGACGCCGCGATCGCCGAGCGGCTCGTCCTGTCACGCCGGACCGTCGAGCACCACGTCGCCGCCGTCCTGCGCAAGCTCGGGGTGCGGTCGCGCCGCGAGGCCGCCTCGCGCTCGGAACCCCGTCACTCCTGAACCCCTGCTGCCCGCAGCGGCCGTCGCGGCCCGCGATGGGTACCGCAGGCGTCCGGCTGGGTAGTCCTCACCGATGTGGCGCCGTCCCGCTCGTCGGTAGACCAGAGGCATGCGACCAGCGGTGCGTCCGCGCCGCGGCGCCACGAGAAAGGGACAGCGAGATGCCTCTGTTCATGGATGTTCACCACCTCGGCGACGGGGTCACGATGGACGACGTCGCCAAGGCCCACCAGGCCGACCTCGCCACCCAGGAGGGCCACGACGTGCGCTACCTGCGCTACTGGGTCGACGAGTCCGGCGGCCAGGTCTTCTGCCTGGTCGAAGCCCCGGACGCCGAGGCGGCGAACCTGGTGCACCGCGACGCGCACGGTCTGGTCGCCGACGAGATCTACCAGGTGCAGGAAGGGGCCTGACCGATGCCCGCCGCCGGCTCCGCGCGGGAAGTGCGAGGGGCGGGGCCGGTGGTGCGGCGGGTGATGAGCGCCGGGGGAAGGACGATCTCGCGGCGCTCGGACCGGGTCCCGTCGAGGCGCTCCATCACCGCCTGGATGGCCTGTCGCGCCTGGAGGCTGTCGTCGAACCCTCTCCGCGGGGGAGTTCCGGGGGCGGCTTCAGTCGATGCGAAGAGGTCCTCGAGTGAGTTTTCGGCGCATCGCTGGGAGATCCTGGACGGGTATGTACTCTGCCCACCATGTAGCGCCCGCATCGGCGACTTGCCGGAGCCAGGACAGATCGCCCGGGCCGCGTTCCCGGCCACCGACGCATATGTCGTAAGGCCTGTCGCCGGCTCGGGTGCGCAGCGTATCGACGTCCTCTGGCCGTAGGTCATGGCCCTTGACCCGGTACAAGCAGGCTCCATCCCATCGAAGTGCGCGCGAGGTCGGCCCGGAAAGCGGGTATCCACCGCCCACCCAGATCGGGACCCGGCGCTCTCTGCTCGTAGCGGCCGATTCGACACCTGCAACGGTGTAGTGCTCGCCGACGTAGCTGAATGGTCCGCCGGTCAGCATCCCAGCCAGTACGTCCAGGCCCTCGTCGAGCATGTGAGCTCGGAGCCTGGTATCCGCACTCTCTCCGAATGCTGTGAAGCTGGTGTCCACAACGACATGGTCACCCGTGTCACCCACCCCGACACCAATCACGGCCCGCCCGTCGCTCAGCTGATCCACCCCGAGCACCTCGCGGGCGACCTTCCAGGGACGACGTCGCGCCAGAGGGGTCACCATTGTGCCCAGTACGATGCGAACAGTTGCTGTCGCCATGGCGGCCAGGGCAATCCAGGGGTCACACGCCGGTTGAGCGGGATCGCCTTGAAAGCAGATGTAGTCCTCGAGAAAGACGGCGTCCCACCCGGAGGCCTCCGCCAACACGGCAAGGTCGACAAGTACCCGCGGATCGCTGCACGGCCCACCGGTGGGCAGGGCTACCGCGTACTTCATCGTGACCACAGTCCTTCGCCGCTGCAGGTGTGGAGCAATGATCAGAGCCTGTGGATCGGTCCTCGGCCGGGTGACGTGAAGGGGACGCACCTTCCCGGGATGATCGGAAGCCCAGTCAGTCTGATCAAGAGCCGGCGTTGGCGCGCTGGTTCGGGAAGGTACGTTCGTGCTCAACGTAGTCCAGGACGAGTCGAGTACCAACGCATCGGCCTCGGCCCGGTGTGAGGATGTCGTTGATCGACGAGATCGTTCGGGAGGGTGCCCGGGCGATGCTCGCGGCGGCGGCCTTGCAGGCCGAGGTCGCTTCGGGGTGGCTCCAGCGCCTACTCTCGATGCGAACGCACGACCCCCTGCAACAGCACCCGAGTGCCGCGGGCGGGAGCGATGGTCATGGCCCTCGCGTCGATCACGTCGGCTCAATGGTGATCAAAGGTGTTCCCTATGCTGCGCTTGCGGATCTTCCTGTCGGGTCCGTCCGATGTCGCGGACGAGGCCGGGGTGGCCTCTCGGACTATTGATCGACTGAGATACGACCCGTTCGTCCGTCGTGGCGCCACGTTGGAGCCGGTTCATTGGCAGCGCGTGGGAGCGGCTCCGATTCTTGCCACCCAGACGCCACAGAAGTCGATCGATCAAGGTATGCCGCGTCCTGCAGACTGCGACATCGTCGTCGTGATGCTCTGGAGTCGTCTGGGAACGCCTCTGCCCGAGCATCTGTACCAGAAGCCCGATGGGGCCACGTACGGCTCCGGCACCGAATGGGAGTTCGAGGACGCCGCGAGAGGGTTTGCGCGCAGCGGCCGTCCTGCTGTGCTCCTGTATCGATGTGTGCGACCAGCCCTGGTGGATGTCAGGGCTGCCGATGCCGCCGGTCAGCTGGAGCAAGCTGAGGCGGTTGAGCGGTTCTTCGCGCGACTGCGCGACCCTGACACTGGAAGCCTCTTGGGTGGCTACCGGGAGTACTCGACCGTAGATGAGTTCCGGGGACTGCTCGAGTCCGACTTGCGTGAGCTCCTGTATGGCTTGATCAGTGACGAGGACCGTGACCTCACGGAGCCGGTTGAACGCCCTCCCCTGTGGCAGGGGTCACCTTTCCCCGGGCTGCGGGCTTTCGGACCTGCTGACGCGCCGATCTTCTTCGGGCGTGGCCGGGAGACGGATGAACTGGTGACCCGCGTCCGTGACGAGCGGTTCGTTGTCGTCGTGGGTGCGAGCGGCTCTGGTAAGTCGTCTTTGGTCGGGGCCGGCTTGGTAGCGCGCCTCGAGCAGGAGACGAACTGGCTTGTGCCGACGCAAGATGCAACGTCACGGCATTGGTCGGGGCTACATCTATCTCCCGGTGGCCTGGGCCATGACCCGTTCGCGCCTCTGGCTTCGCGTCTGGCTGAAGTGCTCGATCTATCGCCACCGCAGGTCCGAGAAGCCCTCGCGGATCCTGAAACTGGAGCTCGGCTCTTCGATGGCGTTGTCCAAGCTCAGCCGATCGGGCGTAACGTACTCTTGGTCGTAGATCAATTCGAGGAACTCTTCACTGTTGTCAATCCCGAATATGTGCCCAGATTCATCGCCCTGTTGGCGCGAGTGAATGCGACAGTGGCGCAAGTACATGTCGTCGCCACGCTGCGGGCCGACTTCTACCATCGCTGCTTGGAATTACCGGAACTCGTTCGTCTGCTGGAACGGGGGCAGTTCCCTCTGGGTACGCCGCGAGACACTCTCCTGGAGATGATCGTCGGGCCGGCCGAACGCGCGGGTCTGCGCTACGCGGAAGGATTGCCTGGGCGAATTCTCGCAGACCTCGGCACGGATGCCGGGGCCTTGCCGTTGCTCGCGTTCACCCTTGACGAGTTGCACAGAACCAGCACGTCCGGGGTGCTGACTCACGAGGCGTACGACCAGCTCGGCGGTGTGCAGGGCGCCATCGGTCGCCGGGCTGAGGACGCCTTCGCCCAGCGGCTCGATGACGAAGCGCGCGGTGCATTCGGCAAAGTGTTTCAGGAACTGATCGATGTGGATTCGGCCGGCAACGTCACGCGGCGGCGGGCACCCACTGCCTCCGTGACGGAGGCACCGCCGTCCAGGCGGCTTGTCGAAGTCTTCACCCGCGCCCGCTTGCTGGTGCAAGCGGCAGACGTCCCTGCCGCTCCGACGGTTACGGTCGCGCACGAGGCGCTCTTCGAGTTCTGGCCACGACTTCGCGATTGGATTGCCACGGCTCGAGAGGACCTCCGGTTCCTCCGCAGAGTGATCGAGGCAGCAAAGGAGTGGGCGGACAACGGACGGCGAGACGAGTATCGGTGGCCGCACGAGCGGCTCCATCCACTGGACCAGGTGCGTGCCCGGCTCGAACCACGTCTCGACGACGTGGTGCTCGATTTCATCGAGCCAGAGTGGGTTCGTGTTCTCGGAGTGTTGGGCGACCCCCGGAACGAGCCTCACCAGCGCCGAGTTGCCGCGGATCGCTTGTTGGCGCTGGGTGATGCCGCCATTCCAGGACTCGCGAAGCTGATGGCCGTCGGCGAACCAGCTACCCGCGAATTGGTCGTGGCCACGTTGACCCGGTTCGCCAGTGCCGCGGTGCCGGCTCTCGAGGATCTGCTGACTTCAGACGATGCGGCAGTGCGGCTGAACGTCCTGGCGGCTCTTCGCGAGATCGGTGACAGCCGGGCGCTGGCCGGCTTCGCAGCTGCTCTCGAAGATCCGAACGTGGAGGTGCGGTCGTTCGCGATAGGCGCCATCGAAGCAATGCAAGGCGGACCGCCCCTCGCTGGTGACGAAGGTGTGGATCCAGCGTGGCGAGCGGTGGGTCACTTGGGCGGGGCCGGCCCAAATGCTGTGCGTCCGTTGCTGATCGTCGCCGGCGGCCAAGATCCCGAGTTGCAGAACAGGGCTCTTGCCGCGCTGGTGAACCTGGCTTCCCCGGGAGAGCTGGTCGCCGCATTGCTGGATGTGCTGCCAGGGGTTCGCGCCGCGGCGGCCGCCACGCTCGTTGCGCGAGGCGGCCCAGTCCCGCCCGAGGTACTGGCTGCACTGGAGGACCCAGATGCCGAGGTCCGGATGCGGGTCGCCCAGATTGCTGGTGCGCTGGGGGATCCACAAGCCGTTGGGCCCTTGGCGAGGGCGCTCGATGACTCCGACCCTGCGGTTTCGTGTGCTGCTGTGAAGGCACTGGGGCGCTGCGGTGCGGCGGCCGTCGCCCCACTGGTCGATCGGCTCGGCGACGACCAGCTGGCCGACGCGGTGATCGGCGCACTCGCCGATCTCGGTTCATCTGCGATCGAAGCGTTGGTAGACGTGCTGCGCAGCCCGCGAGCGCCGGCCGTCCGCGCCCGCGCGATCACCGTCATCCGTGCGCTCGGTGCCGTCGCAGAGCCCGCCCTGCTGGGTCTTCTGTCGTCCGCCGACGCCTCCGGGCGGGCACGGGCTGGTGGCGCTCTCGTCGCGCTCGGCGCTCGGGCTACCCCAGCGCTGGTCCAGGCGCTCGAGAGCGCGCCGGCGCGGGTTGCGGACGACGCCGCGGCGCTCCTGGCGGAGATCGGAGACCCCGGACCTGCCGCTCTGCTGACCAAGAGCGATCTTCCCGCCATCACTCGTCGCAGGGTGGCACGCGCGCTCGAGGGGGCGCCGCTCGACGACGCGCGCAAACCACTGCTTCACCTGCTGACCGACGGAGACACCGATGTCCGCGCAGCAGCCGCGGCGAGCCTCGTCAGCGCTGGACGCCCAGGAATTCAGCTGCTGGCGCGTGCCGCAGGTGGCGACGACATCGCGGCGGCCGAGAGTGCACTGAAGGCGCTCGGATCGGCGGGTCCGGACGCCGTTGGACCGCTGCTCGACCTGGCGTCGAGTCAACCGGAGCGTGCCGTGCCCTGCCTGCGCGCCATCAGCACTGTCTCGGCGCTGCTCGGGCTGGCGGAGCTCGGTCTCGAGCCGGTTGGCCTGTCACGCGAGCACATGGACGACACGCAGCGCTAACGCCTTGCCGTCGAGCGTGACGACTTCGACCTCCGCCAGCACCTGGCCGGCGTCCATGGACTCCATGGGGTTGTTCTCGCGGGTGCACCGGACCTCGAAAGCATCCTCGGGCGTATCGCCGCGAAGAGCACCTCCGCGCCACAACAGGGTGAGCAGACCTTCTATGTGCTGGCGCACTGGCTCGAGAAGGTCGAGCGGCCTGCTGCCGCTGCTCAGCACCCACAACATTCCCTCCCGGAGGTTTCGGGAGATCAAGTTGGCCAGACGACGACGGTGCACCTGCCGCCAATCCGGGTCGCTGGCAAGAGACCGGTCTCCCAGAATGGTTATTCCGTGCCCCGGTTCGTGATCCAACACATTGACCCCGCGCGGGTGTAGCAAAGCGCGTTCCGTCCAGAGTGTCGTCCTCTCGGTGCCGAGGACGCCGATCAAGGTCCGGCCCAGAGCAGATACGTGCGGCCCGAAGCTGCGGTCAACAGCAGCCCATGCCCCGGCCACGTGACCGCTGGGTGGGATGAGCGCCGTCCGATCGTCAGCGAATACCTTTATCCAGGGGTAGAAGAGTCCGGCGTACTTCGAATCGAAGCCTGAAGCGTCCTCACGCCAGTCCAGGACCGCTTCGGCATTCAGTGAAGCGGGAGGGTCGAGCAGGACCACGCGATCGCCCATGTATTCACAGTGCGCAATCATTGCAAGCTGTGCCGCACGTACCGCTGCCTGATCTATCAAACCCTCTCGATGAAGCCACACGATGTCCGGTGCGCACACGATCGAGACATCATGGAGCTGCTCCAAAGCGCTCACGCCGGTGCGGCTCCGAGAATCCCCGACAAAGTCGTACCCGTTGATCGGGACCACATAGCAAGCGCTGCCACCGTTCGCGAAGAACCCGTGCACGGCAAGGGGGAGAGGGTTGCGCAAGTCGCTCTTTCCGAAGAGCGCGGTGAACTGACCCATGTTGGCGATGTAGGTCGCCTCGCCGACGATCCCCTTGCTTGTGAGGCCAACGAAACCGACCGTGGAACTCTCGTTGAACCATTGCGCCTGGGGTCTGCGCGGATGGCTCGTTGTCGAGGTCGAGACCATTCCGGGGCGATCATGGAGCCGCGAGTCGGAACCCACTTCTTCGATATAGATCCCCGGGTGCATGTACGTCGGCATCAGCCCGTCCCTCCCCTCGAGCGGTGAGCCTGCCCACGTCGCCGCCCCTAGTCAACCCTGCCTTCAGGAGCGGCACCGGTGCTCGCCCGAACGTGCTCCAAGCAGGGGCCCACGGCTTCACCCAGGTCCGGCCAGCTGGCGCTGATCCTCAGGCCAGAGGCCATATCGGTTGGTGGCCAGGGGCGCGGTCGAACCGCCGACCTTCCGATTTTCAGCAAGCCTGTCGTGCTCGGCCGGAAGTGGCTGTGACCTGCGGCGATGCGACTCACGTGATCTCCATGCCCGCTTCTTCGACAC
>JAXLRT010000046.1:0-15441 GCA_046330955.1 Kineosporiaceae bacterium
CTGCACGCACGGGCACAACGACCACATCAACGCGGCCGGGGCGGTGGCCGACGCCACCGGGGCGCCGATCCTGCTGCACCCGGCCGACCGGATGCTCTGGGACGTCGTCCACCCCGACCGCGAGCCGTCACCACTGACCGACGGCCAGGTGATCTCGGTCGCGGGACTCGACCTGACGGTGCTGCACACCCCCGGGCACGCTCCGGGGGCGGTGTGCCTGTACGCGCCGGACGCCGCGCCCGACGGGGTCCTGCTCAGCGGGGACACCCTGTTCCGCGGCGGGCCGGGGGCGACGGGACGCTCGTACAGCAGCTTCCCGACGATCCTGGACTCGATCCGCGAGCGGTTGCTGGGGCTGGACGGCGCCACGCGGGTGCTGACCGGGCACGGCGACGAGACCACGATCGGTGCCGAGGCGGCGGACTACGACGCCTGGGTGGCCCGGGGGCACTGACCCCGGCTCGCCCCGTCAGGACGAGGTCAGTTCAGCGACTCCTGGTAGACGATCACGCCGGCTGCCCCGAGCCGTTTGGCGGCCGCGACCTCCGACCGGATGGTCGC
Organism: Kineosporiaceae bacterium; assembly: GCA_046330955.1. Taxonomy (GTDB): domain Bacteria; phylum Actinomycetota; class Actinomycetes; order Actinomycetales; family Kineosporiaceae; genus JADJPO01. The sequence goes on from JAXLRT010000046.1 coordinate 562, forward strand.
CGGCGTGGGGACGACGCCCTTGAAGCCGTTGGCGTACACCATCACGTAGATCTTCAGCTTGGGCTGTTCCTTGCGGATCAGGAGGTACTGCTGTTCCAGCAGGCCCGAGCCGATCTGGGTGAAGGGCCAGATCACCTCGGTGGTCTCGGACTTGATCGCGGGGTAGATCGCCCGCCGTCCGGCCACGTCGCGGAAGTAGAGCACCGGCATGACGCTGATCGGGCGGCCGGCCTGGGCGCGCAGGATGCCCTTCCACCGCGTGATGGTGCCGGGGGCGAACAGGTTGCAGCGATTGGGGTCGCGGATGGTCGTGTCGTAGGCGAAATCGTCCATGGCCACGGCCGTCAGGTTCGGGAACCGCTTGGCCAGCTTGCCGATCTCGCGCATCCAGGTGTCGTAGTTGCCCCGGAAGGGCAGCAACCGGTTCGCCGTGCACGGGGCGTCGTCCGTCGAGGTGGTGAACGGCGGCGTGAGCGTGATGTGCACGTTGATGCCGCGCGCCTGGGCCGCGGCCAGGAACGCCGGGAACGTCCGCCAGTCCTGCGCCGGGCGATACCCCGCCCGCGGGTAGATCAGGTAGGAGTAGGTGCGCGAGCCGCGGGCCGTGACCCTTTCCAGCGTGCGCACGATGTCGATCACGCCGGACGCCGTGCGTACCGGGGCGGCGTAGTGCACCTGCAGCGTCCGAGAGCCGGACGACGGCGTGGTGGGAGTGGATTTCGGGGTGACCCCGGGCACCGGTCCCCGCGGCGGACGGGGCGCCTTGCCCACGGACACCGAGCCGAACGACCCCACCCCGTCGGAGGGCACGGTGGTCTCGGCCTGGGCCGGGGTCATCTGGGTGATCACGGCCGCGACGAGGCACCCGGCAACGGTCGCCGCCCAGTTCATCGGCTGGCGTCGTCGTCGAGGTGCGGCGTAACGCCCGCCCATCCTGCCTCCGCCACGATCGGTCAGGGGACGCCGCTGCGTCCCGCGTGCCCTGAGGTCATCGACACGACACGGGTGGGGCCTTGAGCCACGGAGCCGGACAATCGGCACCGACCGGTGGTCACTTGGCTACGCTTCACCCAGGGGGCGGTAGCTCAGCCGGTCAGAGCAAGGGACTCATAATCCCTCGGTCGTGGGTTCGAGCCCCACCCGCCCCACCAGCGCCCGGCGCCTCCGAGATCACCGTTTCGCAGAGGCGTTCCCCCCTGCCGTGGGGGAATTCCCCTGCACCACAGCGATCACGTGTCTCGAATCTACGAAAGCCGTGGAATAGTTCAACAATCAACTGTGTTGCGCACCGTGACCGACCGCTGGCGACCGAGGAGAAGACGATGCCCGCCGTGACCGTCGAGAACATCCTGACCCTGCCGCGGATCACCGCACCGGACGCCGCGACCACCCCCGAGCGCCCCGTGGTCTCGGTGACCACGGCGCCGAGCGGCTTCGAGGGTGAGGGCTTCCCGGTGCGCCGCGCCTTCGCCGGCGTCGACCTGGCCCGGCTCGACCCGTTCATCCACATGGACCAGATGGGTGAGGTCGAGTACGCCCCCGGGGAGCCCAAGGGCACCCCGTGGCACCCGCACCGCGGCTTCGAGACCGTCACCTACATCATCGACGGCATCTTCGACCACCAGGACTCCCACGGTGGCGGCGGCACCATCACCAACGGCGACACCCAGTGGATGACCGCCGGCTCCGGGCTGCTGCACATCGAGGCCCCGCCGGAGCACCTGGTGGTCTCGGGCGGGGTGTTCCACGGCATCCAGCTCTGGGTGAACCTGCCCCGCACGCTCAAGTTCGCCCCGCCGCGCTACCAGGACATCCGCGGCAACCAGGTCGCGCTGTTGTCCTCCCCGGACGGCGGCACGCTGGTTCGCGTGATCGCCGGTGAGCTCGACGGGCACGCCGGCCCGGGCATCACGCACACCCCGATCTCGCTGGCGCACGCCACCCTCTCCCCCGGCGCCGAGCTGCACCTGCCGTGGCGGGCCGACTTCAACGCCCTGGTCTACGTGCTGGCCGGCAGCGGCACCGTCGGCGCCGATCGCCGTCCGGTGCGCATGGGCCAGCTCGCCACCTTCGGCGCGGGCGGCGCACTCACCATTGCGGCCGACCCCCGCCAGGAGAGCCGCAGCCCCGACCTGGACGTGCTGATCCTGGGTGGCCAACCGATCCGCGAACCGGTGGCGGCCTACGGCCCGTTCGTCATGAACACCCGCGACGAGCTGATCCAGGCCTTCGAGGACTTCCAGGCCGGGCGCATGGGCACCATCCCCGCCGAGCCCCACCCTGGCCACGACGTGCTCTGACGGGCACGAACGGGTCGCTCGACCGGATCCGCCCGCGCTCGCCTGGCCCATGGACCACACCTAGGCTGCCACGATGACGACACCACCACCGGCCGCCCTGCTCCCGCCGTTGCCCACGGACGCTTTTCGCCGGGTGCTCTGCGTCGTCGCCCACCCGGACGACGTCGAGTACGGCACCTCGGCCGCGGTCTCGGTGTGGACCGCGGCCGGCATCGAGGTGGCCTACCTGCTGCTCACCCGCGGCGAGGCCGGGATCGACGCCATGGATCCGGCGCGAACCGCCGAACTCCGCACAGCCGAACAGCTCGCGGCCTCGCACGTGGTGGGGGTGCACCAGGTCGACTTCCTCGAGTACCCGGACGGCATGCTCGAGTACTCCCTCGACCTGCGCCGCGACATCGCCCGTGCGATCCGCCGCTACCGGCCGGACGCCGTCCTGATCGGGTCGTGGGAGGTCGAGTTCGTCGTCGGCCTGAACCAGGCCGACCACCGGGTCGCCGGACTGGCGGCGCTGGACGCCGTCCGGGATGCCGCCAACCGCTGGGTTTTCCCCGAGCTACTCGACGACAGGGGCCTGGAACCCCACGCCGCGCGCTGGGTGCTGATCAGTGGTGACACCCGCCCCACCCACGGGGTGGACGTGACCGGGCAGCCGCTCGAACACGGGATCGCCTCCCTCGAGGCCCACGCCCAGTACCTGGCCGCCATCCCCGGGCATCCCCCGGCGCGGGCCATGCTGTCGATGATCACGAGTGCCCAGGGGCGTGCGATGGGCGTGGCGAACGCCGTCCTGCTGCGCGCCATCGACCTGCAGGCGCCGCCGCCGATCGCCACAGGTGGGTGAATCCGGGCACCGAGTCCGGCCAATGGCCACCAGAAAACATGAACACGTGTCACAGTCTTGGCCATGTCCGTGCAGACCGAGCCGACCTCGCTCGGCAGGCACCGCCGAGCCGTCTACGCGGTGTTCGCCGTCCAGGGGCTGCTCTTCATCTCGCTGACCACTCGGCTGCCTCGGATCCAGCACCGCTTCGAGCTCTCCGAGCTGCTCACCTCGGCCTACCTGCTGTCGGTGGTGCTGCTGGCGGGGGCCGGATCGGTGCTGGCCGAGCTCGGCGCCAAGCGCCACAGCAGCGCCCTGGTGGTCCGCCTGGGCTACCTGCTGCAGTGCGTCGGCGTGGCCGGTGTGGCCATGGCCACCTCACGTCTGATGTTCGGCCTGACCCTGGCCGTCTACGGGCTCGGCCTGGGCGCGGTGGACGCCGGCGGCAACATGCAGGCCGTGGCCCTGGAACACCGGGTGGGCCGGGTGATCCTGCCCTCGGTGCACGGCGCCTGGACCGTGGGTGGCATCGTCGCGACCCTGCTGGCGATCGCCACCGCCGGGATGGGCTACACCGTGGCGTTCCTGCCGCTGGCCCTGGCGGCCCTGGGCTGCGCGTTCGCACCGCTGCTGCCCGGGGTGGGCGACGAGGCCCCACCCGAGACCGCGGCCGACGTCCCGTGGCGCCGGATCGCCCTGCTCGGCCTGGCGATGGTGCTGTTCTACATGGTCGACACGGCGGCGACCGCCTGGGGGCCGGTCTTCCTGCACACCGCCCACAGTGCCCCGGACCGGCTGCTCCCCCTGGCGACGCTGCCCTATCTGGTCGCCAGCGGCATCAGCCGGATCACCGGTGACGCGGCGGTACGCCGGATCGGCGCCGTCCAGCTGGTGCGGATCGGAGCGCTCGTGGCCGCGCTGGCGCTGGCCATGGTCGTGTTCTCGCCCTCGTGGCCGGTGGCGGTGGGCGGCTTCACGCTGCTCGGCGGCGCCGTCGCGGTGATCGCTCCGCTGAGCTTCTCGGCAGCCGCCGCGGTGGCCGGCGAGGGGCTCGATCTCGCGGCCCGCACCGCCCGGGTGGACGCCGTGATCGCCCGGTTCAACCAGTTCAACTACCTGGGTGGCCTGCTCGGTGCGGTGCTGACCGGAGCGGTCGGCGCCGGATCGTTGCGGGTGGGGTTCGCCCTGCCCATGGTGGCGATCCTGGCGATCCTGCCGCTGGCGGGTGCCTTCCGCGCCGACTGACCCACCCTGACACGGCATGACTCGGCCCGGCTCAGCTCGCGGCGTCCCCGAGCGCCTCGTCGAAGGCCGCCACGAACAGCTCGACGTGCTCGTCCTGCCAGACCAGGGGCGGGCGGACCTTGAGCGCGGCACCGGTACGTCCGGTGGTGCCGACCAGGACGCCGCGCGCCTTGAGCCCCTCCTTGACCGCCGTCGCCACCGACCTGGACGGCAGGTCGATGCCGGCGATCAGCCCGTGCCCGCGCACCGCGACCGTCTCGCTCACCCCGAGGTGCTTCTCGCGCACCGCCGCCGCCCGCTCGCGCACCTGCTGCCCCAGCCGGACGGCGTGCGCCGGGATCGTGAGCCCGTCGACCAGTTGGTCCTCCAGGACGTCGAGCACCGCCAGGGACGCCGCCGTGCCCACCGGGTTGCCCGCGAAGGTCGAGAAGAACTCGTAGCGCGCGGCCAGCACATCGGCGATCTCGCGCCGGGTGATGGTGGCGGCGATCGGGTAACCGGCCCCCATCGGCTTGCCCATCGTCACCACGTCGGGGGTGATGCCGAGCTCGGCGAACCACCACAGCTTCGGCCCGCTGCGCCCGAACCCGATCTGCACCTCGTCCGCGACGTACAGCGCACCGGCGGCGTGGGCGCCGTCCACCAGGGACGCCAGGAACTCCGGCGGCACGGTCCGCACCCCCTCGCTGGTGAACATCGAGTCAGCGATCACCATGGCCGGGTGGCGACCCGCGGCGGCCAGCTCGGCCGCCGCCGCCGCGATGCGGGCCAGCCCCTCGGCCCGGGTCAGCCGGGCGGCGTCCTGTACCGGGCCGGCGAAGGTGGCCACGCCGGCGGGCCGGTAGCCGGCCGGCCACTCCATGGACGACAGGTCGGCGAGCCAGCGCGATGACCCGTGATAGGCGTTCGAGCCGATGATCGCCCCGACGTCACCAGCGGGGTAGCCGGCCTGACGCCCCGCGACGGCGCTGGTGTACTCGACGCTGAGCCGCCAGGCCAGCTCGTTGGCCTCGGTGCCCGACGCGGTGAACAGGCAGGTGTCCAGGCCCGATCCGGGCGGCATCGAGGCCACCAGCCGCTCCGCCAACTCGATCACGTTGGGGTGCAGGTAGCGGCTGTGGGTGTGAAGCAGCGGAGCCTGCCTCGTGATCGCCGAGACCACGCTCGGGTGGCTGTGACCGACCACGGCGACGTTGTTGTAGCCGTCGAGGTAGCGTCGTCCGGCCCGATCGATCAGCCAAACCCCTTCGGCCGCAACGATGTCCAGCGGTTCGGCATAGAACAGCGGTGACAGTCCCCCGGCCTGGACGGCGCGCCTCCGGTCGAGCAGGTCGGCGGCACGCTGCGGCTCGGCACCCGGCAGGCCTGGCGCCCCCAACCCGGCGCAGCGTCGCAGCCGGGCCCGCACGGCGTCCGCGGGGATCACCTGCAGCAGGTCGAGCAACTCGCGGGAGGCGGTGTCGTACTGGGTGATGTAGTCCGTGTTGTCCGTATGGACGGGGGCTCGGCGCGCGGAGATCGCCAAGGTGGTCAGCAGCCGGGCGATCACCAGCTCGCCCAGCACATCGAGCTCGGCCGGCAGCAACGGCCGGTGACGCTGGTAACCGCGCAGCACGGCCGTGGTGAGCGGCCACACCTGCTCGGGTGCCACACCGCGCAGCACCGAGGTCAGCGTGGCGGCCAGGTCACACACCGCGGCGGTGTGGTGCATGTCGCCGAGGTCGACGATGCCGGTCACCACCCCGGCGTCGTCGGTCAGCACGTTCGTCAACGTGACGTCGCCGTGCTGGACGCCGGCCGGCAGGGCAGCGAGCCGAGCCAGGGCTGCGACCACCCGGGGCGGCACGGCAGGCAGCCCCGGACCGACCAGGTCGACCACCCGGCGCACGTCCCAGTCGAGGTCACGACCGGCCGCGGAGTGGAAGAAGCCCTGCAGCGCCACGGAGGTGCTCGCGCACGCGGCGCCGATGGCCTCGGCCGTGGCCGCTCCGATCGCGTGACCTTCGTGCACTCGGTTCTGCACCGCCCGGCCGGGCAGGGCACTGATCAGCCGGACGACGTGTGCCGTGCCGGTCGCCGCCTCGATCGTGGTGGCCGGCGTGCCGGTGACGGTGGGCACCAGCCGCGGCACCGGCAGGTCGGCCGCGATCGCAGCGAGGTGCGCCAGAGCGGCGCACTCCATGTCGAGTACCGCCGGGTCCTCGGCGGCGTTCGCGATCTTGAGCACGTAGCGGGCGTCGGCCGTCTCGACCAGCAGGTTCTGATCCCGCTCGCTCGGCAGCGGGCTGAGCTGCGCGTCGTCCAGGCCGTAGGCGGTGTGCAGCAGGTCGGCGGCCTCGGTGGTGGCGACGGCGGGGGCAGGCAGGTCGAAGACGGCGCGACTCACGCGCCCATCCTCACATCACCCGGGTGCGCGCCGCGTGGGGGTTCGCAGCTCCACGCCTCATGATCGTGACGAGTTCGTGCGTGATACGCGGACAAACTCGTCACGATCATGAACCCCTCGGATCAGGTGCGGGCGTCCAGGGTCTCGGGGACGCGCAGCAACAGGTTCGGGTCGGGGCACAGGCTCGCCCACTCCTGCAGGTTCGAGCGGGTGCCGACGCCGGGCACGTCCAGGCCCATGCCGAGCAGGTCGGTGAGGATCTGCAGGTGCACGTGCGGCGCCCAGCCGCCGTTCTCGGCCTCGACACCGACGGTGGCGAACTGCTGCCCGGCGGCGACCGGTTGCCCCACCGAGAGCCCGGGCAGGCTGGTGCGCGCCAGGTGCCCGTACAGCGTGTAGAACTCCACGCCGTCCCCGGTGGTGTGCCGCAGGATGATCACCGGTCCGTAGTCGAGCGGGGCGGTGTTGTCGCCGAATGCCTCGACCACGCCGTCCAGCGGCGCGTACAGCGGGTGCCCGGCCGGGACGAACAGGTCGACCCCGAGGTGCACGGTGCGCCGCTCGCCGGACGGCGTCTCGTAGGCGGCGGTGTGGTAGACGCTGCGATCCTCGAGATACCGGCCGATGAAGACCATGTCGGCGCGCACCCGTACCGGGGGCGGGTCGGGCATCGACCAGTCCATGACCTGCCGGTCGAGCTCGGCCAGGGGACGTCCCAGCACCGGCGACGGCGTCGCCTCGGCCAGGTACCGTCGCACCGCCGCCCGGTCGTCAGCCATGGTCACCTCGAGGGTTTGGATGGTCGAGAGTCGTTGCAGCGCAGGGGCCACCGCGTCCTGACTCGCCAGCAGGTAGTCGTTGCCGGGGTCGCGGGAGTGCTGCCAACCCGCCATCACCACACTCAGTGCGAGCCGGGTGCGCACCAACGCGGGCAGCAGCTCGAGTTCGGCCTCGTCCAACGGCGCGACGCCCTGATACCCCTCGATCAACGGGGCCGCCGGCGCCCACGGATCACCCCCGTCGGCGCCCTGACCGGCGATCGCATAGGCGCAGGCCACCGCGAGCCCGCAGCTCCGCGGCGCCCGGCACAGGTCCCCGAAGTCGATCAGCCCCGGCCGGCCGGCGTCGTCCAGCACGATGTTGGCGTCGTTGGCGTCGTTGTGGATCACCTGCCAGGGCAGGCTCGCCAGCCGGGGCGCCACCTGATCGACGAACTCCTGCAGGACGGCGCGTGCCAGCCGCCGGCGGTCGGCGTCCGGCACGTACTCGGTCAGGTCGAGCGCCCGGCCGGCCTCGACCAGGTTCCACCGCAGGAACCGTCCGGCGTGCGGATGCTCGAACGTGGCCAGCGCGGCGTCCACCTCGGCCACGGTGGCACCCAGGGCCCGCAACGCCTCGGGCGTGGCGTCGGACGGCGTCCAGGTGCGCCCGGGCAGCCAGCTGAGCGCGCGAGCCAGCCGGACGCCGTCCGGCGTGGCCTGCTCGATCACCGCCTCACCGTCCGGCGCGCGCAGCACCCCGGGCACCCGGCCCGCCAGCGTCGGGTGCGCCGCCAGGTGGTCGAGCGCGGCCGACTCGAACCCGATGTCGTCTACCTCGCTCGTCGGGTGCAGCTTGAGCACCGCCACCGGCTGCCCGGAGGCGTCGATCAGGGCCGCGTTCGCGGTCCGCTCCCCCACCAGCTCACGGACCCCGCCGGCCAGCCCGAACCGCGCGAGGACCTCGGCCCAGGGCCACATCGATGTCGGTCAGCCCTGGCGGGCCACCGCGCGCACGGCCGCCGCGACGGCCGGGGCCACCGCGGGGTCGAACACGCTCGGCACGATGAAGCTCGGGTTGCGCTGCTCGGGCGGCACGACGTCGGCAATCGCCTGGGCGGCCGCGACCAGCATGGCGTCGCTGATGTGGTGCGCGCCGGCGTCCAGCAGCCCGCGGAAGAAGCCCGGGAAGGCCAGCACGTTGTTGATCTGGTTCGGGAAGTCGCTGCGCCCGGTGCCCACCACGGCGGCGTGTTCGATGGCCGCGATCGGGTCGATCTCGGGGTCGGGATTGGCCAGCGCCAGCACGATGGCCCGCTCGGCCATGGTCGCGATGTCGTTGCCGTCCAGCAGGTTCGGGGCCGAGACGCCGATGAACACGTCCGCACCGGCCAGGCCCTCGGGCAGCTGACCGTCGAAGGCGTCCGGGTTGGTGTTGTCGGCGATCCAGGTCTTGAAGTTGTCGAGGTCGGTACGGCCGGGGTGCACCGCACCCTGGGTGTCGAACGCCACCACGTGGCTCGCGCCCTGCGAGAGCAGCAGCCGGATGATCGCCTGGCCCGCCGCGCCCGCGCCACTGACCACGATGCGGACGTCGTCCAGCTTCTTGTCGACCACGCGCAGGGCGTTGATCAACCCGGCCAGGACGACGATCGCGGTGCCGTGCTGGTCGTCGTGGAACACCGGGATGTCGAGCATCTCGCGCAACCGGGCCTCGATGTCGAAGCAGCGGGGCGCGGCGATGTCCTCGAGGTTGATGCCGCCGTAGACCGGGGCGATGGCCTTGACGATGGAGATGATCTCCTCGGGGTCCTGGGTGTCCAGGCAGACCGGCCAGGCGTCGACGCCGGCGAATCGCTTGAACAGGGCCGCCTTGCCCTCCATCACCGGCAGTGCCGCCGCCGGGCCGAGGTTGCCCAGGCCGAGCACGGCCGAGCCGTCGGTGACCACGGCGACGGTGTTGCGCTTGATGGTGAGCCGGCGGGCGTCGTCCGGGTTGGCGGCGATGGCCTTGCAGATCCGGGCGACGCCCGGGGTGTAGGCACGCGAGAGGTCGTCGCGGTGGCGCAGTTCGACCTTGGGCACCACCTCGAGCTTGCCGCCCAGGTGCATCAGGAAGGTGCGGTCGGAGACCTTGTGCACCTCGAACCCGTCCAGGCCGCGAACCGCCTCGGTGATCGCGTCGGCGTGGTCGGCGTCCGAGGTGTTGACCGAGACGTCCAGCACGATCCAGTCGTAGTGAGACTCGACCACGTCCAGGGCGGTGACGATGCCCCCGGCCTTGCCGATCGCGGTGGTGAGGTCACCCGTCGAATGCGGGTGGATCGGGGCCTGCACGCGCAGGGTGATCGTGTAGCCGGGGCTGGGGGACGCCATCGTGCCTCCGTCGCGAACCGAACCGGAAAGCCCTCACCCTAGCGACAGCGCTGGTGGGTGGTGCGAACACCACCCACCAGCGCCGGCCTGCCCGGTCAGTGCCGTCGACTCCTCACCAGGCACCGCACCAGGCACCTCACGGGAAGTTGACCACCGTGCTCGGCACCCCGACGCCACTCGAGTTCACCGGCGCACCGGTGTCGTTGACGACGTGGTCGAGCGTGCCCGCGCCGAGCTGCACGGTGAGCAGGCTGTGCAGCCGGACGCCGGGCGTCACCGGCACCTCGAACCCGCGCGTGGCGTGGATCGACGGGTCGACGTTGGTGTAGATGTACGCGCCGCCGCCCCACAGCTCGTGGTTCTTCACGGTGTCGGCCACCTTGTACGCCGCCCAGCCGAGCACGCCGTCGTGCTGCCACGCCGCCTGGTTGGGGGCGTCGTAGGGCAACTCGTTCTGGAAGAACACGGTGCGGCCGTACTCGCCGTTCCAGATGACGTTGTACTTCTGGTAGTGCTCGACGAACAGACCGGTCGCCGTGACGTGATCACCGTTGACGACGACCCCGGTGGCGGCCGGGTTCACGGTCCAGCCGACCCCGCTGCCGTGATCGGCCCGCCAGGCCCAGATGTGGTCGAGCAGAACGTGGTCGCTGTTGACCTCGAGGCTCACCGTGGCCTTGCCGGCGTGCGGCCCGCCGATGCGGAAGAACACGTCGCTCAGGGTTGTCGGATCAGCCGGGTCGGCGCCACCTGCCCCCCGCCGCGAACCGATCTTCATCAACACCGCGGCGTTCTCGCGCCCGGCGTCGATCATGAGCCCGGCGACCACGACCCCCTTGACATCGCCGACCCGGATCACGGCCGAACCGTCATCGGAGGTCAGCGTGGCCATACCCAGGCCGAGCACCACGGTGCCGGGGCGCCTGATGTCCAGACTGCGGTCGATCTCGTACTGCCCCGGCGTGATCAGCAGGTGCTTGCCGCGGGCCAGCTGGTTGTTCAGCTGCTGCGCCGAGTCCGAGGGCCGGGCGATGTAGAAGTCCGACAGCGGGATGCGTCGACCGGGCGTGCTCGCGCCGTCCCAGCTCGGGCCGGCGGTCGAGGTGCGGGCCGAGGGCACGAACACCGAGAACGCGCCGGCGCCGTCCTGCATCAGGAAGGGCTTCTCCCGGCTGACCGGGGTGGTGGCCAGGGTGGTGTAGGGCGGCGACGGGAACGACTGCGCCGGCGCGCCGGACACACCCGCGAACACCTGGTTCCAGACCCCGTTCGACCAGCCGCCGACGCTGCTGTTGCGCACCAGGTACTGCTGCTGCGATCCGTTGATCACGAAGTCGGTCTTGGAATCGGCGATGAAGCCGCCGCTGGCGTACTGCGGGCCGGCGGTGCAGTAGTCCATCAGCGTCAGGTTGCCGCCGGTGATGTTGACCCGGCGCATCGGCGAGGCCTGCGAGGCCGCCCAGAACATGCCCGAACCGCGGCAGTCGGCCAGGCCGGCCACCTTGACCGTCAGGTTGGACAGCGAGCGCCAGAAGTTGTTCAGGGCGATGCAGTTGTCCGGGGTCAGGCAGCGGTTGTAGACGTCCACGTGACCGTTGATGGTGACGTCGGTGGGCGAGGCGCCCAGGCCCGCCACCTCGGTGCCGTACCCCACCTGGAAGACCAGCGGTGCCGCCGGGGTGCCGTAGACCCCGGGCTTGAACAGCAAGGCGTAACGCTGCGGGCCCATCTCGTTGTCGACCTGACGGGCGGCGATCGCGTCCACCGCCGCCTGGATCTGACTCTGCGGCATGCTCGGGTCGAAGATCGTCACGTTCGGGCCGAGGTTGGGGGCCGGTGCGGCCGCGACCAGGGCCGCCGCGGGAGCCGTGCCGAGGGCAGCCGAGGACGCCGGCGGGGCCGCGAACGCCACGGCGGCGATCAGCAGTGCCGCCCCGCCACCCGCCAGGGCACCGGCGCGGGCGAGCAGTCCCCGGCGTGACGCCGGGTGATCAGCTGGTCTGTGGGGAACGGGCATCGGGTCGACCTTCTTTCTCGAGCAGGACACCGGATGAGAGAGCGCTCTCCGGCAGAAGACCACATCTGCGCACATGGGCACAAGCGCGTCATCGACCTCAGCCCGCGGCGTTCAGGCCGAGTCGCGCACCACCAGTTCCACCGGTAACACCAGACGCTCCAATCCCACGAAGTCCGGCAGCTCGGCGTCCGGGACGAGCGGGAACTCGGGGCGGGTGAGCGCCAGGAACAGCCGCACCATGGCTCGTCCCTGCAGCACCGTCTGTTGACGGATCGTGGTCAGCGGCGGGTCGGCGCTCTGCGCCAGCTCGCTGTCGTCGAAGCCGACCAGCGCGACGTCGTCCGGCACGCGCCGTCCCGCCCGGCGCAGCGCCCTCGACGCCCCCAGGGCCATCAGGTCGGAGGCCACGAACAGGCCGTCCAGCTGGGGCACCCGGTTCAGCAGCCGCTGGGTCGCCTCCTCCGCCCCGGCCTGGGTGAAGTCGGCCGACTCCACCCGCTCGGGGGGCAGCGCCGCCCCCAGCACGGAGCTGAACCCGGCCAGGCGGTCCACTCCGGCCGACATGTCCAGTGGACCGGTCACGGTGCCGATCACGCGTCGCCCGATGGCCAGCAGGTGATCGGCCGCCAACCGGCCGCCGCCGACATTGTCGTTGTCCACGTAGGGAACGGCCGGCGTCGGTGGCATCGGCCGGCCGCCGATCACGATCGGCACGCCCGCCTCACGCATCGCCGCCGGCAGCGGGTCCTGGCCGGCGTGTTCGGAGATCAGCAGGACGCCGTCGATCGGCGCCGAACGCAGGTAACGCTCGATGCGGGCCAGGTCCGGGAACGACTGCGCCATCATCAGGGTGAGCTGGATGCCCGCCCCGATCAGCTCCTGGCTGACCCCTCGGACGATCGCGCTGAAGAACGGGTCGCCGAACACCCGGACGTCGGGCTCCGAGGCGACCAGCGCGACCGTGTCGCTGCGACGGGTCACCAGCGCGCGCGCCGCGGAGTTCGGTACGTAGCCCAGCTCGGCGACCGCCCGCTCGACCCGTTCCCGCAGCTCGGGGGCCACCGACGTCCACCCGTTGACGACCCGTGACACTGTCGCGCGCGAGACCCCGGCGCGGGCGGCGACCTGCTCCAGATTCGGGCGACCCGATGCCGTGGACGGCCTGGCCACGCGGACCTCCTCGGGCGTCGGAGGCAGGGCCGGGAGAGTAGAGCTCCCGCACTTGGACTCGAACCAAGAACCTGCCGGTTAACAGCCGGCTGCTCTGCCAATTGAGCTATGCGGGATTGGCGCGGGCAGAACTCTACCAAGTCCGCGGAGTGGTTCCTGCACGCATATCGCGCCAGGCTGGGCGGCGTGGTGAGGTTCGTGCTGCTGCACAGCCCGGCGGTGGGTCCGGCCACCTGGCGGCCCGTCGCCGAGCAGTTGCGGAGTGCCGGACACCAGGTCGTCGTCCCCGATCTGAGACCGGTCGCCCGGGGACCGGCTCCGCACTGGCACCTGGTCCGCGAACGCGTCCTGGCCGCAATCGCGGACGATGCCGCCGGGCAGCGAGCCGGAGCTGTTCCTGACCTGCCACGATCTCTTGCTTTAGAACACCTGTTCGATTAGACTAGCCGTGTGTTCACCGCAGACCTGCTCCACGACGAGACCGCCGAGATCGAGCGGCTCTCGCAGCAGGTCGCGACTCTGGACGCCGAGCTGATCGCCCTGCGAGCGGAGAACGCCGCTCAGCGCGAGGTGATCGCCGAGCAGACGACCCGGGGCCGGCTCCGCCAGCAGGTGTGGGACTGGTTCCGCGACGGCGGTCCGGCCGATGATGACACCCGCGACCAGGTGGCGGGCCAGGTGTGCCGGACGTTCCTCTCCCCCGGGTCCAGCGATCAGGGATTGGTCACCGCAGCGGCGGTCTGCCTGGCAGAGTCCCAGCCCAGCGGCCTCTCGGACGCCGAGGTGGTCTCGGCCGCAGTGGCCTGCCGGCAGGTGGTCACCCAGGCCGAACTCACTCAGGCCCGCCTGACGCAGGAGCTGGCCTGGCGCTACCAGGCCCGCCACCCAGAGGAACTCGATCTGAACCTCGACACCCGACTGCCGGAGTGGGTCCGCGACGTCGAACAACGGGCGCTCGCCGCCGCCATCGAAGAGGTCGCCGCGTTGGCGCGCACCAGCCCGGCCGGCCTGCGGGCGCGGGTGGCAATGATCGCGACCTGGCCCGACGAACACCCCACTCTCTATCGGGCCTTGATAGATGGCACCATCACGACGACGCGAGCCCGGTTGATCGCCCGCGAGACCGAGAAGCTCGACGGACCCCGCGAGCGCGCCTGGGTCGAGGGCCGCGTCCTGCCCTACGCCGAGCAGGTCGGCGAGGCTGGACTGCGCAACCGCCTCGAGCGGCTGATCGCCCAGGCCGATCCCGCGCGGTACCGCAAGCTGCTGGACGACGCAGCGCGCGAGCGCGATGCCGTCACCACCCGGCAGCAGGGCTACGGCCGGGCTGCCCTGACCTACCAGGGGACCGCCACCAGCGTCGCCGAACTCCGGGCCGCGCTGACCCATCGGGCCGCCGCGGCGAACCCGGACTCCCGGGGTGCCGGCTCGGCCGCGCGGGACCAGCGCGCCATGTCGATGGCCGACGTGCTGCACGATCTCGTCACCGACCCGGCCACCATGCCCGGCGGCCTCCTCGATCAGGGCTCGACCGAGCGGTCGTCGGCCACCGCGGCCACGGCGCCCGCCTCGCCGTCACCTACCTCGCCCACGTCGCCCGCCCCGCCCACGTCACCTACGACCGCCCCCGGCACCGCCGTCCGCGTCGAGCCCTCCGTCTGCCTCAATGTGACGCTGCCCTTCCAGGTCCTCGCCGCCTTGTGGCAGGGGCAGCCGACCCCGACCGCCTTCGGACTGATCGAGCTCGACGGCCACGGACCTATTCCGGCCCGTGCCCTGGCCGGCCTGCTCACCGACTACGGTGC
>JAXLRT010000047.1:0-11055 GCA_046330955.1 Kineosporiaceae bacterium
CCAGGGACGGCGGGCCCGAACGGTGATCGACACCACTGTCCGTAAGGCACGCATTGCGTTCCTTCGGACCGATGCCACGCAGGGACGAACCCGAGAGCAGCTCATGATTTCTTCGAATTGGTCTGCGCGCCATGGGAATGAGGCGTACAGTTGCTGCCAACGGCCTCGCGTGATTCTCCCCCCGTAATCACGCGAGGCCGCCTCATGTCCCGCCCCATGACTACGGGGCGTGATCTCGACACCAGCGTCGGCCCGAGACCCGACCCGTGGGGTCGACGATCCCGTGAGGCGTCACGCCGCCGACATCACGCCCACCGTGTCAGCCGGGCCGGTTCCACGGCTTGTCCGAGTCCTTCGACAGCTGCTCGAGCACCAGTTGCCTCACGGAGCGATCGGCGGCCTCCAGCGAACCGAAGGTGTCGACCATGGCGTCGAGGATGTGCCGCCGATCGGCCGCCAGCCGGGTCCGCGCTCGGGTCACGGACACGAACGTCTCCTCGAAGGTGCGGGCGACAAACCCGAGGTCGTACACCGATCCGTTCGCCTCCCACACCGTGATCTCCGCCTTCGTGGTGAACGCGCAGAGCAGTTCCCACAGGCACCACAGGCGGGTGAACGGCACGGCATTGATGACCGGCAACGCAACCCGTCCGATGTGGTGGATCACGGACCGCATGTCGTCGGCGATCGCCTCCGGACGGTGCTGGTTGTAGCAGACGAGATCGAGCCACACGAAGGTCGCCGGCCCGTGAGATCGGTAGGGAGACGCCAGGGCATACAGCGATGCGAAGGCACTGCCACCGATGAGCGGGTTCGCCCACGCGTGGGAGACGAACACGTCCGGTCGCCCGCGATGCTCCTCCGGCACCCGGGCGTACAGCGGTGCCTTCGCACGCGCTGTCATCGGGCGCACGACGTCCAGCGCCACGATCTCGCCGTTGAGGTCGCCCGTGGCCTCTGGCGGCAGGGCCTCGGGCCACGGGACCGCATCGAAGTGAATGCTCGCGCGTCGCTGGTCTTCGTGGCGGTCCACGATCAGTCGCCGCTGCGAGTCGACCTCCTTGAGGAAGCCGATGAGCCAGTCGAGACGCACGCCCCGCTCGTGGAGCGGGGGTGCTGCGCTGCTCCAGGCCTCCGGGTCGTCCGGCTGCAGCCCGGTTGCCGCGGCGATCGCGGCCAGGTCGAGGTTCAAGACCATAGGGCGATCTCCGCGGTCGAGGCGACCCGAGACATGACGACATCCTCCGGCGTCCGGGCACTCACGGGAAGGGACTTCCCTGCCGAATGCCCCACCCTCTGAGGTGGGGTTGGCGCCAGTGGGGTTCGGCGGACGAGCCGGACTGTAAGCCGGATTCTGTCTCCACCGGTTGCCCGGTGGATGGCGACCATCCATCTACGAGCACCGTTGCCGGTGCCCTCCTGCGGCCTACCCGGAAGCTCGGGCGGGCCGCCCTCGAACGCTTCCTGTCTGGCCTTGCTCCGGGTGGGGTTTACCGAGCCGCGACGGTCACCCGCCACGCTGGTGGTCTCTTACACCACCGTTTCACCCTTACCGGCGCCGGCTCCGAGGAGCCGAACCGGCGGTCTGTTCTCTGTGGCACTGTCCCGCGGGTCACCCCGGGTGGGTGTTACCCACCACCCTGCCCTGTGGAGTCCGGACTTTCCTCGGCGAGCACTCCCCCGACCAGCGGGAGCTTGCTCGACGCGGCCGCCCGTCCGGCTCGTCCGAGGCCAGGGTACCCACTCTTCGGGCCTTCCCTGGACCACGGTCCCACTCAGCTGACAACGAAGGTGACGGCTCCCCGGTCGAGATCCACGGCGTCCAGCCGGACCCGCACCGGATGCCCGATCCGGGCCCGGCCCTGCGGATCGCGCACCGAGGCCAGCACGGCCGGGTCGAGCAGTTGCACCTTGATTCCGGAGTGATTGCGGTCGACGACCACCGCCTCGAAGTCCTGCCCCACCCGATGCGCCAGCACGGCCGCCTCGACCAGATCCGTCGAGCGCCGTTCCAGCTGCCCGGCCAGATGATCCGAGGTGGCCATCAGCTCGGGCAGCTCGCCGAGCGCGTCGAGCACCCAGCCGGGCACCGGGCGCCCGGCGACCAGGGCGTGGCAGGTCACCAGCCCGAACCGGTCGACCAGCCGGCGCAACGGCGCGGTCACGTGGGCATAGGACGCCGCCACCGCGGCGTGCGTGGTCACCGCGGGCGGCGCCGCGCCGGGCGTCAGCGGGGTGTAGCCGGCACCCCGGAACAGCGCGCCCGCCTCGTGCATCAGCGCCAATTCCCGGGGGACGTCGCGGCGCAACGACCGCAGCAACTCGCCGTAGCTCTGCTCGCTCGGCCACCGCACCCCGAGCGCGCCGGCCTGGCGTCGGAACCGCTCCAGGGCGGCCGGATCGGGCGCCGGCAAGGTGCGCAGCAGGCCCACCCCGCCGTCCAGCATGATCGTGGCCGCGGCCATGCCGGTCATCAGGGACAGCTGCGCGTTCCAGTCCTCCGAGGCCAACGCCGGACGCAACACCAGGCGGTAATGACCGTCCACGGCGTCCACCTGTTGCTCCGGCAACGGCAGGCTGGCACCACCTCGGGCACGCTCCAAATCCATTCTCGCCAGACCGATCTCGCGCAGCAGCACCGCTTGACGCACCAGCAGTTCGGCGTCCTCGGCCACCGGCGTGGGGTGGGCATCGGCGGCCTGCTGCACCTGCGCGTAGTCGAGCCTGGCCCGGCTGCGCACCAGCGCGCGCACCAGATCGAGGCCGACCACCTCACCGGAAACCGCCAGCTCGAACCGCCACACGAACGCCGGCCGGTCCTGCCCGGGCAGCAGGCTCGCGGCGTTCTCGCTCAGCACCGGCGGGTGCAGCGGGATCCGGCGGTCGGGGGCGTAGAGCGTCTGCCCGCGCGAGCGCGCCGTCCGGTCGATCGGTGAGGACGGCGCCACGAACGCGGGGACGTCGGCGATCGCGTAGTCGACCTGGTAGCCGCCGTCCGACCCGGGCCGTCGCCGCAGGGCCATCGCCTGGTCGAGGTCGGTGGAGCCGGGCGGGTCGACGGTGACGAAGTCGAGATCGCGCAGATCCGCCCAGACCTCACCCACGTCGCCCGTCGGCTGCACGCTCGCCGCCGTGGCCGCGGCGAGCACGTCGGGTGGGAACTCCTCGGGGATCTCGAGCTCGCGCCGGATACGCACGAACCCGGCCGCCAGTTGAGCCACCGATGCCTCACGCCCGGAGAGCCGGACGATACGCCGAACCATGGCCGCACCCTACGCGGCACCGGCGTACGCTCGCCGATCGTGCCGAGCCGATCGTGGAGCCCGTCGTGTTGATCCTGTTGCCGCCGTCCGAGGGCAAGGCCGCCCCCGCCCGGCGCGGCAAGCCCGTCGACCTGGCCGCGCTGTCCTTCCCCGAGCTGACGACGGCTCGCGCGGCCATGCTCGACCGGTTGGCGCGCATCAGCGCGCGCGAGGATGCACACGCCGTCCTGGGGGTGGGTGCCTCCCTCGCCGAGGAGGTGCAGCGCAACACCCGGCTGGCCGAATTGCCAGCGCGGGCGGCATCCGCGCTGTACACCGGCGTGCTCTACGCGGCGCTCGACTGGCCGTCGCTGCCGGCCGGCGCGAAGCGGCGCGCGGCCTCGCGCCTGCTGGTGATCTCGGCGCTGTGGGGTGCGCTGCGCCCCGGGGATGCCGTACCGCCGTATCGGCTGTCGATGAACGTGCGGTTGCCGGGACTCGGCCCGCTGCACACCGCATGGCAGCCCCACCTGGCGCCGGTCCTGGACGCCGTGGCGGCGAGCAGCGGGGTGATCCTCGACTGCCGCTCCGAGGCCTATGCGAAGGCCTGGCGGCCGCGCGGCGAGGCCGCCGAACGCACTGCGGCGGTGCGGGTCTGGCAGGACGGACCGCAGGGCCGCACCGTGGTGAGCCACCTGGCCAAGCACACCCGCGGGATGATCGCCCGCGACATCCTGGTGCACGGGATCGAGGCCCGCACCGTGCCCGACCTCGCCGACGCGCTCGGTGCCCGCTGGGACGTCGAGCCCGTGGCGCCGTCCCGGCCGGGGCGCGCCTGGTCACTGGACGTGCTGGCCCACTGAGCCACGCCCCACGCCCCACCACGCCCAACCCCACGCCCCGCCCCAACCCCACGCCCCGCCCCAACCCGGCCCCGGCCCTCGCCCATGATCGCCGTCATATCGCAGTTTCCCCCGGCTGAGCCGGAGCAACCCCGATCACACGGCGATCATGGGCGGGGGCGTGAGCGTGGGAGGGCCGGGCGGGGTGAGCGTGAGAGGGCGGGGCGGGTGCTGGCGCCGGGGCGTCAGCGGATGATCACGGCTGGACGTCGCACCCGGCCGAGATCAGGTCGATGGTGCGAGCCGCAGCGCTGCCGGCGCCGAAGGTGACCCCGATCGAGATGCCGATCCCCCACAGGATCTTGGGAGCGTGGGCCACGCCGAACCGGGTGAACGGCTGCGAGCCGGACAGGTTCACGCCGTCGTGGGCGACCACCCGCACCTCGCCGTCGTACAGGTGAACGTCCCGCACCATCGCGGCCGGTCCGCCGGTGGCGAAGCGCAGCATGCACGGCCCGAAGGTGCGCCGGGTGCCGTTCTGGATGACCGGCGTCGGGATGGCGAAATGCAGCCAGTTGGTGGTGTTCGGCTTACCGACGATGCGGGTGAAGAACCCCATCCGGCGCACGAGCTCGAGGCCGTCCGGCACCTCGATCTGCACCGAGGTGCCGTGCACCCACGACGCCTCGGCGATGGTGTAACCGCCGTAGATGCTGGTGATGCCGTTGACGTCGTCGCTGTGCAGGACGCGGCGCGGTCCGCCGTAGAAGGCCTCCATCACCGAGCCCGCCACCGGTGAGTGCTGCAGGCCGAGCGCGTGACCGAACTCGTGAATGGCCACGGTGGTCAGGTCGAACTGGCTGGCGCCCGGGGGCACGGCGATGGTCCAGGTCTCGGCGTCGTCGAAGTGGGTGTCACCCTGGATCGCCGTCGGCGGCGCCGGCGGCACCCCGGGGAAGAACGCATGCGCCAGAACGCCACTGGCGCCGTCGAACGGGAAGCCGTCACCGTGGTCACCGGTCACGAACCGCAGGATGATCTCGGCCGAGGCGGCCGGACCCTCCCGGAAGCTCAGGCCGGTCCAGCCGGCCCAGGTGCTGAACGCCTGGTGCACGGCCTGGCGGATCTGGGCGGCGTTCACATCGCCGGTCAGCTCGGCGAAGGCGTAGGTCAGATTGCGGTTCTGCCAGCGGCCGCCGGAGGCGACGAACCCGACGATGTCGCTGTTGCCACAACGAGGCCTGGCCATCGCCTCGGTGGTGGCGTCGTCGAGTTCCCCGGTGACCGGGACATGGGCCATCTGCTGGAACCGGCGCAACGCGGCGACGGTGCCGCTGTCCAGCTCGCCGGCGGTGAAGGTCGGGCGGGTGTCGATCACGCGCGAGCTGGTGTCGGGCACCAGCCCGTTGGTCGGTGCGGCGAGGTAGCCGTACTGCGCCAGGTACTTCTGGGCGGAATCGAGGTCGATGGTGGCTGCGGACGGTTTCGACATGACGGGCCTCTCGGGTCGATCCGTGATGAAGTGGACACACACCAGAGCCACCCCACCCGCTGTCCGATACCACCAATGTCATGCGACACAGTGGGAGTCATGACGCCCGAGGAGTTCCGCGCCGCCGGCCACGCCCTCATCGACTGGATCGCCGACCACCGCACCCGCATCCCCGAGTTGCCGGTGCGGGCCACCGTGGCCCCCGGCGAGATCGCCGCCGCGCTGCCGGCGACGGCTCCCGCCACTCCACAGCCGTTCGAGGACGTGATGAGCGATCTCGAGCGCATCGTCGTCCCGGGCATCACCCAGACCCAGCACCCGCACTTCTACGGCTGGTTCCCCTCCAACGCCGCCCTGGCGTCGGTGCTCGGCGACATCGCCTCGGCCGGACTCGGCGCGCTGGGCATCACCTGGCAGTCGGCGCCCGCGCTGACCGAGGTCGAGCTGGTGGTCACCGAGTGGCTGCGCGCCGAGACCGGGCTGGGGCCGGCTGGCGCGGCGCGATCCACGACACCGCCTCCACCGCCTGTCTGGTGGCGATGCTCGCCGCTCGGGAACGCGCCACCGGGCTCGGCGAGCTGCGCGGCGGCATGCAGGCCGAGCCGGCCCCGCTGGTGGTCTACACCTCTCCGCACGCCCACTCATCGGTGGCCAAGGCCGCGCTGCTGGCCGGCTTCGGCGCCGACAACCTGCGCCACGTCGAGGTCGACCCCCGCACCTACGCGATGAACCCCCGCGCCCTGGCCGCCGCCATCGCGGACGACGTCGCCGCGGGACGCCGTCCGGCAGCCGTCGTGGCCGCCGTCGGCACCACCGGCACCACGGCCGTCGACCCGGTGGCCGAGATCGTCACGGTGCTCGACGACCTCGGGCTGACACCTCGCCCGTGGCTGCACGTGGACGCCGCCATGGCCGGTTCGGCCCTGCTGCTGCCCGAGTGCCGGGGGCTGGTCGACGGCGTCGAGGCGGCCGATTCGCTGTCCTGGAACCCGCACAAGTGGCTGGGCACGATCCTGGACTGCTCCCTGCTCTATGTCCGCGACACCGACCACCTCGAACAGGTCATGTCGACCAACCCCAGCTACCTGCGCTCGGCGGCCGATCAGGCGCTCGCGGCGGCCGGCGTCCCGCAGTACAAGGACTGGGGCATTCCGCTCGGACGGCGCTTCCGGGCGCTCAAGCTGTGGTTCCACCTGCGCCTGGACGGGCTGGAGGCAATCCGCGCCCGGTTGAGGCGCGACCTGGCCAACGCCGCGTGGCTCGCCGACCAGATCGAGCAGGCGCCGGGCTGGCGAGTGCTCGCGCCGGTCAGCTTGCAGACCGTCTGCGTGCGGCACGAGCCGCCCGGCACGGTGGCGGCGGACGGCACGGTGCTGGACGGCGCAGCCCTGGACGCGCACACCGTGGCCTGGGCCGAGGCGGTCAACTCCTCCGGCCGGGCGTTCATCAGCCCCGCCCTGCTGGACGGCCACTGGATGGTGCGGATCTCGATCGGGGCCGAGCCCACCGAGCAGTCGGACGTCGCCGACCTCTGGGAGCTTCTGCAGCAGACTTGCCAGAAGTGAAGCTTCGTCTTGCGATCTGTAAAAGGCAGCTTTAGTTTTTGAGTCATGAACACCGAGGAGATTCTCCGCCAGGTCGCAGCCGGTGAACTGACACCGGAACAAGCCCTCCCCCTGCTGGACGCCGCCGCCCCCGCCGCGGCGTCGTCGTCCGGGCCGGTCGAAGCGGTCGAGACGTCCGAGCCGGTCGACACCGCCGAGCCCGCCTCCGCCCCCGTCTGGGGCACCCCCGACTCGGTCCACGCCGCGCTGACCGAATCGGTCACCGCGGTGCGGGTCAACGCCTCCTATCGCTCGGTCGACATCGTCGCCGACCCGACCGTCGCCCAGATCGCGGTCACCGGCCAGCACACGGTGCGCCGTGAGGGCACCACGCTGGTCGTCGAGAGCATGGACAGCCCGTTCACCCTGAACGATGTGGGTGAGCCCGGCGCCAAGGGGCACGCCAGCTTCAGCTTCGCCGACCTGCCCCGGGGCCTGGCGTGGGCCAAGTCCTGGACCGAACAGCGGCTCGTCGTCCGGGTCAACCCCGAACTGCCGGTCGAACTGGACGCCGCCGGGGCCAGCGTGAAGATCAGTGGCATCGAGGGCGGCGCGAAGCTGCGGGTGATCGCCGCCGCGCTCAAACTGGAACGCGTGCGCGGCCCGCTCGACCTCGACGTCCTCTCGTCCTCGGTCAAGGGCTTCGCCGCCCCCACCGGCACCTCGCGCATCGCCTGCGAATCCGCCTCGGTCAAGCTGCTGCTGGGCGCGGGCAGCGACGTGCGGATCACCTCGCGCAACCGCCTCGGCAAGGTGGTGCTGCCGACCGCGGTGTCCAAGGGCGGTCTGGTCGACCCCGACGTCACCGAGGCGGTGGTCGGGGCCGGGCGCGGCACGCTGACCATCGACGCCGTGATGAGCTCGGTCATGCTGACCCGGGACGACGCATGAGCCCGCACCACGACCGGCAGGGCGGCCCGCACGATGCCCTGCACTACAGCGCCCCGCGCGACTGCCCGGTCTGCAGCGAGCAGTTGCACGTCACCCGGCTCGGCTGCCCGCAGTGCGGCACCGCGCTGTCGGGCTCGTTCCGCGCCTGCGAGTTCTGTGGGCTGTCGGACGACGACCGCGCCCTGCTGCGGGTGTTCCTCACCTCGCGCGGCAACATGAAGGACGTCGAACGCCACCTCGCCGTCAGCTATCCCACGGCGCGCGCCCGGTTCGACGACCTGCTGCGCCGGCTCGGCCTGCAGCCGGCCGGCGCTGAACCCCCGGCGCCCCCTCCCCCGCCGGCGCCGCCCTCGCCACCGGCCCCACCGGCGTCCCCCGACCCCCGCCTGGCCGCGCTACACGCCCTGGCTGCCGGTGACCTGGACGTCGAGACCGCCCGTCGCCTGGTCGATCCCGGATCCTGAAACCACGACCGAACCCCTCGGCCTCGGCGATGCCCACGCGTCACGAACGCAGCCGCGCCCCCGTGGCCTTCCACCAGGCGTTCAGGGCGGTCTGGTCGTCGTCCTTCCAGGACGCATGGCCGGACACCGTGTCGGAGTTGTAGGTCCAGAAGATCGTGGCCTGGCCGCTCTCGTCGCGATACTCGAGGGTGTAACCGGTGATGACGCCATCGCCGCGCAGTGACCAGTTCTGTTCCACGACACCGGAATACCTGGCCCGCAACACGTTGGCGAACGCATTCATGCTCGCCTGCGAGGACCACGACACGAAGTCGGCTCTGACGCCGAGTTGATCGTCGTTGCAGCCGATCTTGGCGATCTGCCCCTCGGCGGTCGTGAACCTGCCCGTGGTGTCCGGGCAATTGGGTCGGGCGAACAGGAACAGCGTGCGCAGCCGGGCCACCTCCGCCGGTGCACCGGCCGAGGCACTGCTCACAGATGTGCTCCCACTCGGCACGGACGACGCGGACGGCACGGACGACACGCTCGATGACACGGTGGACGACGCACCCGACGAGCCTGGCGCCGAACCGACGCCCAGCCCGGCCGCGCGGAGGACGAGAAAGGCCCCGAGACCGAGAACCACGGTCGCGACCACCGCGAGACCGATTCTCGGCAGGCGTGTTCGAGCGAGACCCGGGGGCTTGACGTGCCGAGCGACGACCTCCATCAACCGGCCGATGTCGTGATCCCATCGGGCGTCGTCCAGGCCGAGCGCATGCCGCCGGACGATGGGGCGCAGCGACTCGGGCAGCTGGTCCTCCGGTGGCACTGCTGCCCCGCGGACCAGCACGGGGATCACCTGGGCACCCGAACTCAGTGCGGTCTCCAGCTCGAGCCGGACCACATCGCTGCTGTCGTCCAGACGCGCCAGGCCATTGCTGCCGGGACCTGACCAGTCCGGGCCGATCAGAGCGATGAGCACATCGCAGTTGCGCAGTTCACCGGTGATCTGTTCGCGGACATCCTCCCCCGGCACCATGGCGCTCACGTCCATGAACACCGACTCGCGTCCGAAACGCTCGACGAGCCGGTCGTACACCCGACCCGCATGACCTGCGGCATCCGAACGCCGGTAACTGATGAAGATGCTCCGCGAGCGGTATCCCGTGGCACCACCCGGCATGCGACCCTCCAGGGCAGGAGATCCAGAGATCCAACGGGAGCGTGGGCGATTCATATCACACGGGCCTCGACCGGCCGGGTGAATCGACAGCCCGCTCGAGCCGGCGCCGAGGACCTCGGGCCTACCCCCTCCCGCCGGGCGCCGACATCGGCCAGGATGCGGCCATGGACCTCCTGCCCGGCGTCAGCGCCCACACCACCCCCACCGACCGGCTCACCGTCCACTGGCTCGAGTACGGCCCCAGCGACGGCGAGCCGGTCGTGTTGGTGCAGGGCAACCTGAGCACCGGGCGGTTCTACGAGCACGTCATGGCCCAGCTCGCCGAGGTGACCGCCGCCGCACGTCCGGACGGCGCCCGCCCGCTGCGCCTGATCGCCCCCGACATGCGCGGCTTCGGACGCACCGACAAGCTGCCGGTCGATGCCACGCGCGGACTGCGCGACTGGTCGGACGACATCCACGCGCTACTGGTGGCGATCGGGGTCACCGAGCCGGTGCACCTGGTCGGCTGGTCGGCGGGCGGCCTGGCGATCAGCCACTACGCGATGGAACACGGCACGCTGCCGGACGGCACGCCGTCCGTGGCGTCCCTGACCTACATCTGCCCGGTCTCGCCGTACGGCTACGGCGGCGTGCACCGCGACGGCACGCCGTGCCACCCGGACTTCGCCGGCACCGGGGCGGCCGGCGCCAATCCCGAACTGGTGCAACGGTTGCGCGACCGCGATGCGTCGAGCGAGTCACCGTTCAGCATCCGCAACGTGATCAACGGCCTGTACTGGCGGCCCGACTTCCGGCTGCCGCCCGAGCGCGAGGACCTGCTGGTCGAGGAGATCCTGATGACCAGCATCGGCGAGGGCACCTACCCGGGTAACGGCGCGACGTCCCCGAACTGGCCAGGATTCGCGCCCGGCACCACCGGCATGCTCAACGCGCTGTCACCCAAGTACGCGAACTGGTCCGGGGTACTCGACCTCGACCCCAAGCCACCGATCCTGTGGACCCAGGGCACGGTCGACTTGATCGTCTCGGACCACTCCGCCCTCGAACTCGGCTCGCTCGGCGCCATGGGCGTGATCCCGGGCTGGCCGGGCGCCGAGGTGTACCCGCCGCAACCGATGGTCACCCAGATCCGCGATGTGCTCACCGCCTACGAGAAGGCCGGTGGCAGCGTGCAACTGGAGATGTTCGAGGGGTCCGGCCACGGCCCGCTCTACGACGCCCAGGACCGCTGGTGCGACGTGGTCGGCAGCTTCCTGGCCACCGCCCGCACCCGGTAACCACCACGTTGAAGATCACGTTGAGGGAATCGTGCGAATCTCGAGATCACGGTGAGGACTTCGTGTGCTCGAAAC
>JAXLRT010000048.1:0-8813 GCA_046330955.1 Kineosporiaceae bacterium
CGGGGGCGTTGTACTCGGCCGCGCCGCAATCGGCGGTCTGGCGCATCACGGTGAACAGGTAGCTCGTCACCTGGTGGGCGGTGGTCACGTCGCCGGCGGTCAGCAGGGCGTTGGCGAACTTGAACAGGTCGCGGGACCACACCAGGTGGTAGCCACCGGTGTTGCCGTCGCCGTTGCTCGCGCCCCAGGGCGTGCCCAGTCCGGCGATCATCGCGCCGTTGGACTTGTCCTGGATCGATTTGAGGGCCATCGCCGCCAGGTAGTACTGGTCGTCGGCGGTGCCGCCCTGGGTGTTCAGCGTGGCGGTGTAGGCGGACCAACCGCTGTCGTAGGTCGACTGCAGTGTGGCGAGGTTGCTGCCCAGCGTCGCGTTGGTCGTCGTGGCCGCCGCAGCCGGCGTGGTGCCGAAGCCGAGGACGACGTCGAAGCTCACCGAGGTACCGGTCGTGGGCAGGTCGACCCATCCCATCTGGGCGGTGTTGCCGGGATTGCCGGTGGCGCCGGCGGTGTCGTAGGCCCAGCTCATGGTCTTGTCGGCGGTGCCGTTCGGGCCGGCGCCGAGCAGGTCGGTCCAGCCGTCGGAGGTGCCGACGAAGCCGCTCGACACCATCGGCGTGCCACCTGCGGTCTTCCACGGCCGGCTGACCGCCAGCGCGCTGGCCCGGGAGCCCTGGGAGGAGACCAGCAGGGTGCGCCCGCCCGCGGTCAGGGTGCTCGACGTGTCGCCGGCGCCGGAGTTGTCCATGGCGGGGTTGTGCAGCAGGTACAGGTCGAGGTCGCCCAGGCTCGCGCCCCCGGTGGCGTTCAGGGTCACCCGGGCGATCAGGGCGTCGCGGCCGGGGTCGGTGAAGATGTTCTTGGTGATGCTCCAGCGGTGGCCGGGGTTGGCCGTGGTGGTCTGCCAGCGCATCGAGCGCGGGTTGGGTTGGGTGACGGTGTAGTTCTGCAGCTTCTCCTCGTCCACGAAGGTCTTGGCGGTGTCGCCCACCAGGAACTGCAGGTCGACGGTCTCGACCGTGTCCGCGACCGGGTTGAACACCTCCGAGATGATGCCGCGGTAGCCGGTGAAGTAGACCTTGCTGGTCGTGGTGCGTGAGGTGCCGAGGAAGGACTTCTCACCCGGCCCCCAGGTCGAGGCGAGCCCGGGGGAGCCAGGCGCGGTCCCGGCGGCGCTGGCCGGCGTCCGGGTGCCGTTGAGCACCGGCACCAGCGCGGTCAGGACGATGCCGAGAGCGGCGGCCACCAGAATCCGGCCACGGGTACGGCGCGGAGTCCGCGGTGAGGTCCGCGGAGGAGTCTGCGGTGACGTCTGCATGGCGGGTCCCCCCCTCGCCGGCGGTCAGCCGTCCGGCCCCTGCAGGCTACCCAGCGTGGCGAGAGGTGACCAGAGGAGAACCGCCACGCGGTGTCGGAGGTGGTGCCGGGCTGATGTCGGGCGGTGTCGGCTCGGTGTCCGGGCCTGTTCTTGCGCGGTGTCACGAGGCCAATGGCAGACTTCGGTGTCCCGTGAGCTCACTGCGTGGTGCACGCGGCGGGCGGCGTCCGGCGAGGCAGAGGTGGCAGTCCCATGAGCGCGACCAGTGTGTTCATCCGTCCCGACGGCAAGGAGAAGGTCACCGGGACCGGCCGGTACACGGCCGACATGAACCTGACCGGCCAGGCGCACGGCGCCTTCCGGTTCGCCGATCATCCGCATGCCCGCATCGTCAGCGTCGACACCACCGCCGCCCGGGCGATGCCGGGGGTGTTCGCGGTGATCACCCACGCCGATGTGCCCGAGGTCCGGTACGGCGGCATGGTCAGCGACCGGTACCTGTTCGCCGCCGACGTGGTCCGGTGGGAGGGCGACGTGATCGCCGCCGTCGCCGCCCGTACGGCCGCGCTGGCACGAGAGGCCGCCGCGGCGATCGAGGTCACCTACGAGGTGCTCGACCCGCTGCCGGACTACGTGGCCAACGCCGATCCGGCCGCCCCGCTGGTGCACCCGGAGTGGCAGTCCTACGGCGGTAGCCGCTCGATGGGCCGCAACGGCAACATCCTGGGCCGCTCCACGATCGTCAAGGGCGATGCGGACGCCGCGATGGCCGGCGCCGACGTCGTCGTCCGGGGCAGCTACCTGGCCGACGCCTCGCAAGGGGCGCCGATCGAGCCGCGCGCCATCCTGGCGCAGTGGACCGGCGACAAGGTGACCGTCTGGACGTCGACCCAGGTGCCGTTCGCCGCCCGCGAAGGAGTGGCGCACACGCTGGGGCTGCCGCAGTCGAACGTGCGGGTGATCGTGCCGTTGCTCGGTGGCGGGTTCGGATCCAAGTGCGACTTCCACTTCGAGGGCCACGTCGCGGCTCTGGCGCAGGCCGCGCGCCGTCCGGTGAAGCTGGTGTTCACCCGGCGGGAGGAGTTCCTGGCCCCCGACCACCGGCGTGAGGGCATGCTCGTCGAACTCGAGACCGGCGTGATGCGCGACGGCCGGATCGTGGCCCGACGTGGCCGGGTGGTGATGGACGCCGGCGCCTACTGCGGCGAGGGCGGGTTCTTCGCCCAGATGGCGGCGATGCACGTCTGCGGGCCGTACGTGCTCGAGAACGTGAACATCGAGTCGCTGCTGGTCTACTCGACCAATCAGCCGTCGGCCTCGGTGCGCGCCCCCACGGCTCCGCAGGCGTGCTGGGCCCTCGAACAGCACATGGACGAGGTGGCCACCGCGCTCGACCTCGACCCGGCCGAACTGCGCCGGCGCACCCTGATCGAGGAGGGCGCGATCGGCCCGGCGGGGCAGGTGTACGACGAGATCGGCGTCAAGCAGACCCTCGAGGCGGCGCTCGAGATGATCGGCTACGACGCCTACCTGCGTGGCGAACTGCCGGACGACGAGGCGATCGGCTTCGCGTGCGGCTGGTGGCCGTCGATGGCCTCGCCGTCCGGGGCCTACGTCAAGCTCAACGGTGACGGCACCGGGGTGATCATCACGGGTGCGCAGGAGAACGGCACCGGTTCGGTGATGGGCCTGCCGCTGCTGGCGGCGGCCGAGCTGGGGATGCGTCCGGAGGACTTCTCGATCCTCTACCAGGACACCGACTCCGGCCCGTGGGACATGGGGTCCTCGGGCTCGCAGACCACGTTCAACAACGGCCGGGCGGTGATCGAGGCCGCTCGCGAGGTGCGCACGCAGCTGTTGGAGCTGGCCTCGCAGCAGCTCGAGATCGATGCCGCCGAGTTGGAGCTGGTCGACGGCGCCGTGCGGGCCACGGGTTCGCCGGACGTCTCGGTGAGCATCGCCGACCTGGCCGGCACCGGAACCCCGTTGCTGGGCAAGGGGTCCGGTGAGGTGCCGGAGAACCCGCCGGCGGACGCGTCGTCCTGCGTCGGGCGGCTGGGCTTCGAGTCGTTCCTGGCGCCGCAGCTGATCACGCACGCCGCGCGGGTCAAGGTCGACCGCGAGACCGGCGTGGTGCGGGTGCTGGAGTTCGCCGCGGCGCACGACTCCGGGGTGATCCTCAACCGGATCGGCGCCGACGGCCAGGTCTACGGCGGGGTGATGATGGGCATCGGCCAGGCGCTGAGCGAGGCGACCTGGTTCGACGAGTCCGGACGCCAGCGCAACCCGGGGCTGTTGGACTACAAGCTGCAGACCGCCAGCGACGCGCCGCCGATCCACATCCGCTGGATCGAGATCGACACGCCGAACGCCGGGCCGAAGGGCTCGAAGGGGATCGGTGAGCCACCCAGCGTGCCGACGTCCGGAGCGGTCGGGAACGCGATCGCCAAGGTGATCGGACGGCACGTGGAGCAGTTGCCGATGACCGCAGAGCGGGTCTGGACTGCACTGAACCAGACTGCACTGAACCAGACTGCACTGAACCAGGAGGGTCAGCAGTGAGCACCTACGTCGAGGCGCGGGACGTGGCCGGCGCCGTGGCCGCGATGGCCGCCGGCGCCCGCCCGATCGCGGGCGGGACCGACCTGGTGGTCGGCGCCCGGCACGGCAAGGCTCCGCTGCCGCAGGCCCTGGTGGGCATCCACCGGATCGCGGAACTGTCCACCATCGAGCACGCGTCCGACGGCGGCCTGCGCATCGGTGCCCTGGTCACCCACGCCCAGCTGCTGGCCGATCCTGATGTGGCGCAACGACTCCCGGGGCTGCAGGACGCCAGCGCCATCGTCGGCTCCCACGCCACGCGGGCCAACGGCACCCTCGGCGGCAACGTCATGAACGCCTCCCCGGCGATGGACACCGGAGCACCGTTGCTCTGTCACGGTGCGCGCGCCGTCCTGGTCGGACCGCAGGGCACGCGCACCGTGGGACTCGACGAGCTGTGGACGGCGCCCGGCCGCATCTCGGCCTCGCCGGACGAGCTGCTGATGGCGATCGAGATCCCCGCCGCTGGTGAGGGATCGGACGGTGGCGCTGCGGGCAACGAGTCGAGCGCCTACGTCCGGCTGCAGTACCGGCGCCAGATGGAGATCGCCATCGTCGGCGCTGGTGCCTGGGTGCAGCTGTCGCCGGACGGCGCGAGCGTGCAGCAGGCCCGGGTGGCGATCACGGCGTTGACCCCGGTGATCTGCCGGGTGCCCGCGGCCGAGCAGGCGCTGACGGGTGTCGGGGGCGGCGATCTGGACGCGGCGGTGCACGCCGCGGGGGAGGCGGCCGCGGCGGCGTCCCGGCCGATCTCGGATGTGCGGGCCTCGGCGGAGTACCGCCGGGCCATGGCGGCGGTGGTGACCCGGCGGGCCGTGCAGGCGGCGATCCGCCGTGCCCGGGGTGAGCAGGTGGCGGTTCCCGCGAGTGACTGGAGCGTTGTGCGATGAGTGTGCCGATCACCCTGGTGGTCAACGGGATCAGCTACCCGGTGGACGTCGACCCGCATGCCAGCCTGCTGCACACGGTGCGCGAGCAGGTCGGACTGACCGGGGCGAAGGAGGGCTGTGACGACTCCGAGTGCGGCGCCTGCATGATGCTGGTCGACGGCCGGCCCACGAACTCGTGCTCCTACCTCGCGGTGCAGGCGGACGGTTCGCAGGTGACGACGGTCGAGGGACTCTCGGACGTCTGCGGTGGTAGTGGGAGCGGCCACGGCTCCGGCAACGGCGCCGGTGACCGTAGCGAGCAGCTCACGGCGCTGCAGCAGGCGTTCCTCACCCGCGGCGGCGTGCAGTGTGGCTTCTGCACACCCGGCATGCTGGTCTCGGCGACGGCGCTGCTCGCACGCAGCCCCCGCCCGAGCGAGGACGAGATCCGCGTCGCGCTGTCCGGAAACCTTTGTCGCTGCACCGGATACGACGGCATCGTCAAGGCCGTGGCGTCGGTGGCCGCCGGCGAGCAGTAGGCCGCCCGCCCGGCCGCCCCGACTCATGCCGCCTCCGGCGGTGATTCGCTGCCGGGGTGTGGCGGACCGGCTGGTCCGTCTCGCGGGTCTGGCCCAGAGCCATCGGCTGGGTTGAGGCATGGGCCGGCCATCGAACTGGTGCCGAGGTCGAAGGTGAGCTGTTCGCCTGCCATACCTCCCAACTGAGCAGCGAGGCGCCCGGCGGCGGTCTCGTCGTCGTGGATGGTGTTGCGTACGGGTCGTTGGAGTGGGTCGATCCAGGGTGGTGGGATCACCCACGGCACGCCGTTGATCATTCGTATGGTCCAGATCCCGGCGTGGATGGCGGTGTGGTCGCGGCCGCAGGCGGCGACCATGGCGTCGACGTCGGTCAGTCCGCCTTCGGCCCAGGGCACTGCGTGGTGGACGTCGCACCAGTCCACGGGTGCGGTGCATCCGGGGATCACACAGCCGCGGTCGCGGGCGAACACCGCTCGGCGTTGGGCGGGGGTGGCCAGGCGTTGGGCTCGTCCCTGGGCCAGGACCGCTCCGTGGCCGTCGAGGATGGTCGGCGAGATCAGCGAGGTGCACAGCATCTGGGCCAGGACGTGGCGGGGTAGGGGTCCGCCGCCGGGTCCCAGGTCGCTGCCCAGTCCGGCACCAGGCGTAGGGGCGGGTCGGAGGGCGGCGGTGAGTTGGTCGAGGGTGGCGATCAGCGAGATGTGGACGCCGCCCGAGGGTTTCGGTGTCGAGGTTCGTCGGGTGGACGCTTTCGCCGTCGTCGCGGTGCCGGATGCTGTGCCGTCGTTGCCGTCGTTGCCGTCGTTGCCGTCGTTGCCGTCGTTGGTGCTCGTGTCTGCTGCGGCCTTGTCTCGGTTGCTGGTGGCGCTGCTGGCGTCGGTGGGACTACTGGCGTCGGGGTCCTCTACCTCGCCGGAGTCGCCATGTGCGGTGGTGTTGCCGCGTAGGGCGAGGCGGGCGAGGTGGGTCAGGGCATCGGCGCGGCGTTGCGCCGCGGTGCGCGGATCGCGTAGCGGCAGTTCACCCTGAGCCTGCGAGCCGTCACTGGTGCCCGTGCCCGCTGGGGTGGGCTTGCTCAGCGCGTGGATCACGTTGCGGACGATGAGCCCATCCGCCGGGGACAGCGCGAACCGTCCGACCAGCATGCCGTTGGCGTCGGTGCCCAGGTGCAGGTACCGCTTCTGGTGAGCCTTCGGGTCGAAGCCCTTGTCGGGGTTCAACGCTTCTTCGAGTTGGGTGCACAGGCGCCGGAACACGTGCGGGGCGTGCTTGCGGGCCTGCTCGACCAGGAACGCATCCACCCGCTGGATCCCCGCGATCCCCTCCGGATCAATGTGCGCCAACACATCGCTGTCGATGCGGCCCACGCAGCCCACGGCGTGGTCGACGTGGCGGCGGGAGATGTCCCCGGCCGCCAGTGCAGCCCCGACCTCGGGCAACCCCATCCCCGTGGCATCCAGCCCACCAGCCGGGTCGGTGCCGCCGGTGTCGACACCGACGCCGGCGCCGTCCGGGTCGAGGCGCCGCGCCGCGGCGACATCCCGGGCGGCGGTGCCGGGATCGATGCGCAGGGCGTGGACCAGGAAGGTGGCGGCGACCTTGCCCGCCGGGCAGGCCGGCATCGCCTCGGGCCGATCATCCAAGGCACGGATCAGATGCAGCGCGGCGGCCTCGAGTTGATTCGCGACCCGGTGAACGGCGATCACCGCGGTGCGCAGTTCGCTGTCCGACAGGGTCAGCGTCGGCGCGGTCTGTAGTTGCACGATCTGCGCCGACACGGCGTCCAACACCGTGGTGACGGGCGAGGCCGCCTGGCCGACGGTGTCGGGTGCGGCGCCGTCCGGGGTGTCGGGCAGGCCACCGGTACCGGCGGCGGTCTCGCCGTCCGGGGTCGGGGTCTGCTCGGGTTCCATGAAGCGGACACTACGGGCGACCACCGACAACCAAGCCGCCCCAGAGCCCCATGAAAGCCCTTGCAGCGCAACGACTTCTTGTGCAGAACATCACTGTCACAGAACCGCCGCGGCGGCACCTTTACCCAGGGACTCTCAACCCGTGTCAGGCCTGCAGGATGCGCACCAGCTGCGAGTGCGCGTACCGCAGCGCCAACGCGTAACCCTGGGTACCGAGCCCGGCGATCACTCCGACTGCGATGGGCGACAGGTAGGAGTGATGCCGAAACTCCTCGCGCGCATGCACGTTCGAGATGTGCACCTCGATGAACGGGATCGCCACGGCCGAGAACGCGTCCCGGATCGCCACGCTGGTGTGGGTGAAGGCGCCCGGATTGATGATCACGAACCGGACGCCGTCCTCGCGCGCCTGCTGGATCGCGTCGACCAGAACGCCCTCGTGGTTGCTCTGCACGAAGTCGACCGTCAGGCCGAGCTCGGTCGCCAGCGCCCGCAGCCCGGTCTCGACGTCGGCCAAGGTGGTGGCGCCGTACACCGACGGTTCGCGGGTCCCGAGCAGGTTGAGGTTCGGTCCGTTGATCACCAGCACGCGCATGGGGTCAGCTTCTCACGCGGGGGTCGGGCGGTTGCCCGCAGGCGGCGGTGGCTGGGTGCCGGGCAGCACCAAGCCGCTCTGGTAGGCCGCGGCGATCGCTTGTGACCGGTCGCGCAGCCCGGACTTCATCAGGACCCGTGCCAGGTGGGTCTTGACCGTCGCCTCGCCCAGGCTCAGCCACTCGGCGATCTCACTGTTGGACATGCCGTACGCCACCAGCACCAACACCTCGAGCTCACGCGGCGTCAGGTTGGCGAAGGCGGTCGAGCTGTGACTCCAGCGCTCGGGACGACGGGCGAACTCGGTGATCAGATTGCGGATCACGCCGGGGTCGAGCCAGCCGTCGCCGGCCGCTACCGCCCGGACGGCGCTGATGAGGTCCTGCGGGGCGGCGTCCTTGAGCAGGAACCCCGAGGCTCCGGCGCGCAAGGCGGCGTAGACGTGCTCGTCGGCCCGAAACGTCGTCAGCACCAGCACCCGCACCAGCCGGTCGGGGTCGTCACTGAAGCCGTCGCTGACCAGGATCTTCGTGGCCTCCACGCCGTTCATCGGCGACATCTTGATGTCCATCAGGACGACGTCCGGCTGCGTCGTGCGCGCCTGGTCGATGGCGTCCTGACCGTCGGCGGCCTCGCCGACCACCTCGATGTCGTCCTCGGCGTCGAGCATCATGGCCAGACCCGCGCGGACCAGGGTGCGGTCGTCGGCGATCAGAACCCTGATGGTGGTGCTCATGCCTGTCCATCCGTGCCCAACCGGGAGCCGGCACCGAGAGCGGGCGAGGGCTCGGTCAGGTTGATCTCGATGCGTCCCGTGCGGGTGGCCGGCAACATGGCGGTCACCAGGAATCCGGTCTCCGTGCTGTGTGCGGAGAACGTACCTCCGACGGCCGTGACGCGCTCGGCCAGGCCGGCCAGGCCGAGCCCGATGGACAGCTCTGTCGGTGACGCGGCCGCCTCGTCCCGGTCGGGTGGGTGTTCA
>JAXLRT010000049.1:0-7804 GCA_046330955.1 Kineosporiaceae bacterium
GAGGTGAAGAGCAGTTCGACGATGTCGAGGTCGGTCTCGAAGCCCACGATGGTCATGAAGCCGAACTCCTTGGACCACACCGCGCGACACCCGTTCGCGGCAGCGACCGCCGACAACAGTGAGGCCTTGGCCGACTCGTAAGGGTTGTCGAGCCCGATGCGGCGACCGGCGGGCGAATCACCCGGAGCCTCACCGGTGGCGGCGAGCAGGGCCTGGTCGATGGAGTGCCGCGCCATCAGGGATTGGGCGCCGGCGGTGAAGGTCTCGGCCTCGGCCGGGAACTCGGTCGATTCGGCCTTGGCCAGCAGCAGCCGAACCCGCGCCAGGACGCGCTCGTCGACCTCCGCCGTCCGCGGCGAGGGAACGGTCGGCGGCAGCGCCGTCCCCGGGATCGGGCCGAGCACCTCGAGCGCGGGTAGCCGCCGCAGGAAGAGGTCGAGTTGGGTCGCGACCCGCACGATGCCGGGCCAGCCCTGCCGGTGTTCACGCCCGCAGGCCGTCACCGCGGTCAGGTTGCGGTCCCACCAGATCCGCACCCGGCCCTCGGCCAGTTGTGCCGCCCAGCCGGGATCGATCGTCGAGGACGCGTACGTTGCCACCTCGGCCGCCATCACCGCGCGCAGCAGCCGCAGGTGGGACTCCTCCAGGCGGCGGGCCACGATCCGCAGCACATCGGCCGGTTGCCAGCCGCGGTGCCAGCACTGCTCCACGGCCGCCTGCAGCGTCTGGTCGATCACGAGCGGTGGTTCGGTCATGGTGCTCACGGTGGTGCCTCCAGCCCCCTCGACGGTGATGGCGGCACGCTAACCGGGGGGTCCGACAATCCCTCGAACCCTCGCCTCCGAGGGCTCAGCGAGGCCGCCGAGCATGGCGGTCGACCAGCAACGCCATCGCGCACGATCCGAGCCGGGCCAGTGTCGAGTCCGACCCGGTCGACAGGATGATCGGTACCCGCGCCCCCAGCACGATCCCCGCGGCGTCCGCATCGGCCAGCGAGACCAGCTGCTGCACCAGCATCGTGCCGGTCTCGAGATCGGGGACGACGAGGATGTCGGCATGGCCGGCCACCGCCGACCCGTTGCCCGGGGTCTGCGGGCCGAGCCGGTCGTGCACGTCGTCCGTCACCGCGTTGTCGAAGGCCAACGGGCCGTCGAGCAGCCCGCCGGTGATCTGGCCGCGGTCGGCCATCTTGCACAGCGCCGCGGCGTCCAGGGTCGAGGCGATCGTCGGTGAGACGGTCTCGACGGCGGCCAGGATCGCCACCCGCGGCAGCTCGATGCCCAGCGCATGGGCCAGGTCGATCGCGTTCTGCACGATGTCGCGCTTGTCGGCCAGTGTGGGTGCGACGTTGATGCCGGCATCGGTGATCAGCAGCGGGCGGGGGTGGCGGGGCACCTCCATGGCGTAGACGTGGCTGACCCGTCGCTTGGTGCGCAGCCCTCGGACCGGGTCGAGCACCGGGTGCAGCAGCTCGTCCGGGTGGACCCCACTCTTCATCACCGCCCGGACCTCACCCGCCCGCGCCATGGCCACCGCCCGCGCCGCGGCGGCGTCGCTGTGCGGGACGTCGACCAGCTCGAATTCGTCCAGGTCCACCGAGGCGTCCCGGGCGGCCTGCCGGATCTTGGCCTCGGGCCCGACGAACACCGGCACGATCAGCCGCTCCCGGGCGGCCTCGACGCCCGCCAGCAGCGAGATTGCCTCGACCGGGTGCACCACCGCGGTGCGCAACGGCTCGAGCCCCTCGGCATGGCCGACGAGCTCGCGATAACGCTGTCCCCGTTCGAACAACTCGACGTCGGGCAGCGTCATGCGGGGCCGAGACACCTTCTCGGTGGGGGCGATCACCGTGGCATTGCCGCTGATGACGACCTCGGCGCGCTGATTGGTGACCGTGCAGTCGAGCACCACCCGGTGGCCGTCGGCCAGCTTCTCGGCCACGGTCACCGCAACCACCACGGTGTCGCCGATGTAGACCGGTTTGTGAAACCGCAGCGTCTGCCCCAGGTAGATGGTGCCCGGCCCGGGCAGTGCCGTCCCCAACACGGTCGAGACCAGGGCGCCGCCCCACATGCCGTGCGCGATCACCCGGTGGAACAGGTCGCTCTGGGCGTAGACCACGTCCAGGTGCATCGGGTTGACGTCGCCGGACATCACCGCGAACAGCTCGATGTCCCGTTGGGTCAGGGTGCGCGACAGGGTCGAACTCTCGCCGACCTGCAGCTCGTCGAACGTCCGGTTGGTGATCTGTTCCATGGGCTCACCCTGCCAGGTGCCGCCCGCCGTTCAGGGGCGCGCGGCTGTGGCGTGTGTCGTGGTCCGGCGGGCGTGGGCGGGGGAGCCGGGGGTCGGCGCCCACCGGTTGATCACCGCCTGCTGCCCGGCCTAATGAGACATACCTGGTCGGCCGTTGAGGCAGGATCGGGCGCGGTAGCTGCCCGCGGGTGAGCACTCCTCTGGCCCGGACCTGGAGTCCTAAAGTCAGATCGTGCCCCCGCTGGTGGTCGGGAAGGGTGATCGCTGATGGGATGTCGTGCCGGTCGTCTGCTGACCTGAGCACTTGATCATTAGGTTGCCGAGTTCCTTCCTGCTGCTACTGAGCTGAGCTGTTGCTGCTGAACGGGTTCGGAGCCATGGGAGGGGCTGTGCTGTTCGTCGGAGATGACTGGGCCGAGGATCACCACGATGTGGAGGTGATGGACGCCTCCGGGCGCCGGCTGGCCCGGGCACGGCTGGAGGAGGGCATCGTCGGGATGTCGCGTCTGCATGCGTTGATCGGGCAGTTCCTTGCCGTCGAGGAGCCCGGCACCAGCTCGGAACAGGCCCCAGGATCCGGTGTGGTCACTGATCTCGAGCCGCAGGTGCTGGTCGGTATCGAGACCGATCGTGGTCCGTGGGTGCAGGCGCTGATTGCGGCGGGCTACCGGGTGTATCCGGTCAACCCGTTGCAGGCTGCGCGGTATCGGGAACGACACAGCGTGTCCGGGGCCAAGAGCGACCCGGCGGACGCGCACGTGCTGGCCGACATGGTCCGCACCGACGCCCACCAGTTGCGGCCGGCGGCCGGTGACTCGCAGCTGGCAGAGGCCGTCAAGGTCGTCACCCGGGCGCACAAGACGCTGATCTGGGAACGCACCCGGCACGGTCAGCGACTGCGGCAGGCGCTGCTGGAGTACTTCCCCGCGGCGCTGGTCGCGTTCGAGGACCTCGATGCCCCTGACACGCTGGAACTGCTCGCCAAGGCCCCCGACCCGGCGTCCGCGGCCCGGTTGAGCACCGCTCGGATCGGGGCCGCGCTCAAGCGGGCCGGCCGCCGCAACCGCGACGCGAAGGTCGCAGCGATCCGGGCTGCTCTGCGCGGTGAGCACCTGGGACGGTCCGCGGTGGTCACCAGCGCCTACGCGGCCACCGTGCAGGCCGAGGTGGCGATCCTGACCGTCCTGCAGCAGCAGATCACGGCCCTGGAGAGCCAGGTGGAGGCCCATTTTGGCGAGCACCCGGACGCTGAGATCTACACCAGCCAACCCGGCCTGGGTGTCGTTTTGGGTGCCCGGGTGCTCGCCGAGTTCGGGGACGACCCCCACCGCTACGCCGACGCCCGTGCCCGCAAGAACTACGCCGGCACCTCCCCGATCACCAAGCAGTCCGGCAAGAAGAAGATCGTCCTGGCTCGGTACGTGCAGAACGACCGCCTGATCGACGCCCTGACCCGACAGGCGTTCACGGCCCTGCGCGGCTCACCCGGAGCCCGCGCCTACTACGACAAGCAACGCGCCCGCGGCCTGGGCCACCAGGCTGCTCTCCGACAGCTCGCCAACCGCCTCGCCGGCATCCTGCACGGCTGCCTCAAGACCGGCAGACCCTACGACGAGGCCATCGCCTGGCACCAGCCCAGAGAAGATCAACAACCCGCTGCTTGACACCGCTGCGACATGGGATGTCTGAGTTGGCTCATTTCTTTGGTGCCCGAGTTGCTGGGTGTTTCAGGGCGTTCAGGAGTGCCTGCTGCTGAGGATCGATCGCGGGTGGGAAGGTCTGGACGGCACCGTTGATCGCGATCGTCGCGGAGCGCAGGGTGCGCAGTTGGCGGACGAGGTTGCGGATGGCCAGACCGGTGCGGGTTTGGGCTTCGCGGGCCACGGCGAGGGCGGTGAACACGATGGTCAGGTGGGCCTCGATGGCGTCCTTGGTGTGGGCGAACAGGGGCCTGGCGCGCAGGTCGGTCTTCGACATGCGGAACGAGGCTTCGACATTCCACAGGTCGTGGTAGGAGCTGATCACTTCGGCTGCTGGCATCACGTCGGCGGGGATGTTCGTCACGATTCCTTTCAGCCCCACCAGTTTGCGGGCTCGGGCCAGGGATGCCTCGTCGAGGATCGTGGTCCCGTCCTTGGTCTTGACGAACCGTGGCGTCCGCGCCGCCTTCTCCCCGGCGATCACGGCGCGGGCCCGGTTCTCCTGCGCGGTCAGGGTCCTGCCGTCCCGGGCGGCACGCTTGGCCGAGTAGGCCCACACCACCCGCCACGACACGTCGTGGACGGCGCGATCCCAGACCGGTTCGCCGCGCACGGCGGGGTCGTTCTGGGGGCGGGCGGCGGAGTGCGCGGTGATCGTGTCGATGACCTGCCCGTCGGTGAACGCATCCCCGTGCCAACGGAAGTGGGAGGCCAGGTCCAGGGGCGCCTTGGAGGTCTTGGACCCGACGATGAACCGCAACCGCTCCCCGTCCAGCGCGGTCAGGTTCTTGCCCGACAGCATCCCGGCGTCGGCGACCACCACCATGTCCGCGATGCCGTGCCGCTTCGCGAAGGCCTTCACGATCGGCACGATCGTGGTGGTCTCCGCGGTGTCGCCCTCGAAGCAGCCGACCTCCAACGGGAACCCGCGACGGTCCACCAACAGCCCGACCACGATCTGTGGGTCGACCCGGCGTTCCTTCGAGTAGCCGACCTTGCGCAGGTCGTCCTCGGCGTCGGCCTCGAAGTACAACGTCGTCACGTCGTACAAGCACAGGGACACATCACCGCTGCTGACCGCATGGTCGAAGCACAGCCGGGCGACCCGATCCCGGTAGGACCCCACCGACTCGCCCACGGCGCCGACGGCTTCAGCGGTGGTGGTCGCGGTGGTGGTCGTGGTGACGGCGCGGGTCAGCGTCCGCTTCATCGTGGCGTAGCTGGCCGGGCGCCGGCCCAGGTCGATCAGCACCCGGGCGCAGTCCAGCAGCGAGGTCGCCTCCACGATCCGGGCGATCACCAGGTCCCGGAACACCGCATCGCCCACCGCGTCGAACCCCAGCGAGGTGTACACACCCGCCAGGGCCTCGAACAACACCCGGGTGTCCGTGGCCACCACCCGCGCCGCACCGGCCCGCGCCGGCGCCCGGCCCGCGTGGCTGCTCGCGCCACGGGCGGTGTCGGTGGCAGCGAACAGATCCGGCTGCCCCGACCCGCCAGGCTCGAGCAGCGCCGCGACCGGCGGCCGCGCCTCGACGTCCAGATCGAACGCGTCCTGCCCAGACGGTTCGAGCAGCTCGCGGGCCCTCGCCATCAAGATCCCCAGCTCGACCTCGGTATGCGCCGACCCGACGTGCTTGACGATCCGCTTGCGCCCGTCCCGGTACTCAGCGATCTGCACCGCCGTCGCTCCCGACGCCGTCCGCACCCGCCGGATGAACACCACCCGACGAGCGTAGAACCCGCCGTTAGTGCCCGAAACCAACGCCAAGACCAGACATCACCGCAGGTCACAGACCCAAGTGATCACCAGCCAGGCGGGCGTGAGCCAACTCAGGACTTGCGCCCACACACGCTTTCGAGAACTGCACCCCACCCCCAACGCGTGTTCACGTAAGTCCGTGACCTGCAGGTTCACCACGAAACAGGCAGGGGCGGACACCAGCGAACCTGGGCACATGAGACGAGAACTGAGACGAACCCAGCCCGCTCAACCCGCATCAGGCGATGGCCGCAATGTCCCCGTCGTCGAAGTAGATCGCCTGATGCAACCGCCCACCCAAGGCCGCGGCATAACGCGCCAGGACATCCTGCCCCGACACCCGGCCCCGCTCGATCTGGGAGACCCGCCCCTTGGTCACACCCATCCGCTCGGCGACCTGCAGCTGAGTCAGCCCCCGCGCCCGACGCAACTGCGCGAGACGCGCACCGATTACCTGGGCCACCAACTCCTGCTTACCCGCCTCGAACGCCACCGGCCCACCCGCCTGCGCGACGAACTCATCGCGGACCTCACTCCACCGCACCCGACCACTCATCGACCCATGCCCTCCTCGCCCAGCTCGGCATCCCGTTCGACCAGATACGCCTCATAGCGTTGCTCGGCGACCGGGATCGCCTCCCGGTACCACGCCCGCCACCGATCCGTCTTGTCACCAGCCACCAACAAGATGCACGCCCGCCACGGATCGAACGCGAACAAGATCCGCACCGTGCCGACCCGCAACTCCTTCAGATTCGACACCGACGAACCCCTGATGGAGTCCACCAATGGCCGACCCAAACCCGGACCATGCTCAGCCAGGACATCGATCGCCTGCGCCACACGGTCCCTGTCCGACGCCTCCAACGCCCTGATCCAGGCCAACACCTCATCGACCACGAAGACGTCCCAGTCCTCCACTCGCCGAGTATAGCGCTTGCTCTACTCAGACTGGTCGTCGACCCGCATCACCCTGCAGTCCGAAACCGTCTCGAGCAGCCACATAACTGCCTCGTATTCAACGGTCGCCTCGCGCGCTCCTGATCATCGAGCTCCGGCCTCCGCCAGACCCTGAGCTGCGACTCGAGTGCGACTCGAGGCCTGAAGCCGCCCGATAGATGGCCCACGGCAGCTGTTCGCGCGATCCTTCCGGAGTGGTGAACTCGACCTCCCCGCATGGCGTGCCGTACCGGCGGGGGCCGTGCCAGCGCACGACGAAGCGTTCCAGGCTGTCCTGACGCAGGTGGAGCAACTCATCCAAGCGCAGAGGATCCCAGAAACTGGCCCGCCCTCGAACGTACGTTCCCGCGGGATGGAGAACCTGCGGTGGTGATCTCCTCAATGCTTGGCGCAGGACTCGCCGAGCCTGAGTCATCATGTGGCGTGGTCACTCGTCACGACTTCGTCGACGAACTCATGGTGGCGGTTCCGGAGTCCGAGGGGCTCGTGCTCGCGCATCTCGCCGACAACGACGAGATGCTTCTCCATCTGCTAATGAGCGACCTCCTGCGGCTCACCGTCAGCGCGTTCTCCGAAGGGAAAGCCGAGGCTGCGGACCGTCTGCTGGCGTTCGTGGATCGTTGCCTTCGCTACGGCGACGAGGACGTCGCCAACGCGGTCAGTGTCTCGTTTGTCGAGAACTACGGCGCCCTCCTGGGCGAATGCGAGGGACTGCTTGCGCGCTGGCCTCCTGCTCTGCGGGCCGAACTGCACAGGTAGCCGACGCAGACTCGTGCCGCCCGGGCGCGCGCTAGTAGCCGAGGCTGCCCACAACAGCACACCGACCACGGACGCGGCTGACGACGCGGTCGACGAGCTGCCCTCGGTCTTTCCTGATGGCCGGGTATACATCTCGGCAAGTGGGGCGGGTGGGCGCCATCACCACACACGCTTTTCTGGCGTGCTCACCGGCGAGTCCGTCATCGAACCAACCGTCCACGGACGTCGACGGACGCTCACGGACACGACCCCCGCCCTCACCAAGGCGCCGCCCGGGGACAACTGAGACGCAAACTGAGACGACCAATTGAGACGAAGACACGGAAACGCGGGCAAACCCCGTTGGGGTATGACCGCGTTTCCGCCG
>JAXLRT010000050.1:0-5900 GCA_046330955.1 Kineosporiaceae bacterium
GTACAGCCAGGTCGGCGCAACGCTGGCCGCCAGAACGAGCGCATCGGTCTGCCCGACGGACACGGTCGCCGGCCCGTTCGAGACCCAGGCCATCGCCGCGCCGATCGCCAGGATGGCCAGCACCACCAGGTAGTCCCACACCGAGGCGAGAACCCGGTCCGTCATCCGCGCAGCAACGCGCTGGACGCCGTCCGGGCTCATGGGGCGGAGTCTGCCACGCGGCGCAAGGCCACACGCTGCACCGGTTCGAGCTGGAGGCGTCGCATCAGCCGGCGCGCGTAGGGCGGCAGGACCGGCCGCAGCAGGCGCGCCCACCCCTTCAACCGGAATTCACCGGTGACCGAGAACCGGGTAGCACCATCGGGCAGCGCCTCGAAGCGGTTGACGAACACGGCGTCATGGTGACGCTTCCCCTCCCAGAGATCGATCCGCTCCGGTGGGTGCAGGACCAGCTCGTTGACGACCGTCCCCTCGAGGTGGTCGAGCTGCACCACCACCCGGGGGCCGTCCCGTCGCACGACGCGGACGCCGCGGATGGTCGGGAACACCCGAGGCCAGTCGAGGTAGTCCGCGTAGACGGCGAACACCGTCTCGCGCGGCGCCTCGATCAACGTGGCGACCTGCACTCGCATCATCGGGCCACACCTGCCTGGTCCCGAAGTGGGTCGCGTCGGCGAGCGATCGAGATCAGTCGAGCGATGCCCAGAGCCGCGCCCAGCACACCCGCCAGGGTCAGGCAGCCCATGAGGTCGGGGATCGCGAGGAACAGCACCCGCCACCCGAACACCCGGTCGGACAGGCGCGCCACCAGGGACGGCGTGCTCAGGGCCACCGCCGCGGGAGCGAACGGCAGGACCACGCCGACCGCGGTCCGCGCCGGCCGGCCGCGGCAGCGGTCGGCCCAGCCTGGCAGCCGGCGGAATCTCCACCCCGCGACGGCGATGACCCCGATCGTGCTGACACCGAACACCAGGCCCAGACGTCGGGCACCGAAGCCGGCCGCGACCTCGGCATCGGTCCCGGTCGTGGTGAGGTCGGCCAGGCCCTGCATGAGCCCGGCGAAGTCGATGAGACCGTTGTAGGTGTTGGCCAGAAAGGCGATCCCGATGCCGTCGTCCGTCAGCAGCGCCTGGTGCGCGGAGAAGGTCGACAGGACGCCGGTGTGCTCGACCCCCGACGGTTGCCTCGCCCGACGAGCCCACCCCATGCCATAGGTGGTGTCAACTCCTGCGGGTGGCGTGCGCATCATGTCGATACCACCAGGGCTGAGCAGCGAGCGGCCGGCGAAACGGCCGCCCTGGCCCTGCATCTCGAGCCACGGCGCCAGGTCGCGCGCCGTCGAGATGACCCCGCCCGACCCCCCGAGGAAGCCGAGCAACTCCTCGCGGGCAATCGGCACCCCGAAGGCGAGGATGTGTCCGCCCGCGAGCCCCGGAGCGACCTCGGACGCATCACCCGAGGTCACCACGCTCGTGGTAGCGGTCATCCCCAGGGGCATCAGCACCCGCTGCCGCAGATACTCCGAGAAGGGCTGCGCAGCAACGACTTCGACGAGACGGGCCAGGACGGCGTAGTTGGGGTTGAAGTAGTGGAACGCCGTCCCCGGCGGGTCGACCGGGTGGGCGTCGCGCAGGCCGGCCACCCGGGCTGCGATCGTGTCGGGCTGGGGCAGGGTCATCTCGGGGTACCCGGCGTCGGCCAGACCGCTGGTGTGATTCAGCAGCATGCGCACGGTGATCCTGCCGGACGCCGAGGGGTCGGCGACGGCAAAGCCGGGAAGGTACGCGCGCACCGGAGTGTCGAGATCGATCCGACCGGCCTCGGACAGCTGCAGCACGGCCAGGGCCGTGAACGACTTACTGAGAGAAGCGATGAGGAACGGGGTATCGGCGGTGACGGGGCGGCCGTCACCGGCGTCGCCGTACCCCTTCAGGTGAATCGTGGTCGCGCCCCGGGTGACCGTC
Organism: Kineosporiaceae bacterium; assembly: GCA_046330955.1. Lineage (GTDB taxonomy): Bacteria > Actinomycetota > Actinomycetes > Actinomycetales > Kineosporiaceae > JADJPO01. Next base: position 1,965 of record JAXLRT010000050.1, read on the forward strand.
AGGGCAAGGCCGGGGACGGCGTTGGCGCGCATCCAGTCCTCGACGAACCGATCGATCGGCCCGGCCACCGCCGGCTCCGACTCGGCCACAGCCGGCGATGGCGACGGCACGACGCCCATCGACAGGCCCATCGACAGGACGACGACCAGCACGAACGCCGCCGTCCCGCCGACAGCTGGGATCCTCATGGCTGGTCGCCCCCCTGGTCGACAGCGGCCCCGATCAGTCCGGCGTGACGTCCCCGCGGTAGGCGCCGTCCTCGGTGCCGCGGGCCTCGATGTAGCTCTTGAATCGCTCCATGTCGTGCTTGGCCCGCGACGACACCAGACCGAGCTTGTCGCCCAGGGTCTCGACGACTCCCTCCGGCGCGGTGGTGAGCTGCAGGGTCACGCGGGTCAGATTCGGCGCGAGGCGATGGAACGTGACCACCCCGGCGTGATCGGCCCCGTTCAGGCTGTTCCACGCCACCCGCTCGTCGGGGTGCTGCTCGGTGATCCGCGCGTCGAACTCCCGCGTCAGGCCACCGATCTTGATGCGCCAGTGGGTGAGGGTGTCATCGAGCTGCTGAATCTCCTCGACACCCTCCATGAAGTGCGGGAACTGCTCGAACTGGGTCCATTGGTTGTAGGCCGTGCGCACGGGCACGGCGACGTCCACCGATTCAACGATTTCACTCATGGGGCTTCGCTTACCCGAGGACGCCGCCCCCAAACCGCCGCGCGGCAGCAGCCGATCCCGTTGGGGCGGGACGCCGTCCGCGACCGCTTTCGCTGAGGCACACCGGTTCAGAGGCTCTCGATCCAGTGATCGCCGGGCACGTCGGGCAGCCCCGGAACGGGGCGCTGCTCCTCGACCCATCGGCCCGGCCCGAACGCCTGGTCGGCAACCCGTCGCCAGAACCTCGCGGCAACCCGGTTCTCGTGCTGAAAGGCCACCATCCACGGTCCGTGATGGCGATCGATCACCTCGAGCGCCAGGTCGAGCCCGACCCCCGCACGACGAGCCACCGGGGCGATCCACAGCGCCGACAGCGTGCGCCGCCGATCCTCGAGGCCCTCGACGACGGCGAATCCGATGGGTGCGGGAACCCTACGGGGCCAGCACCTCGGCCAGCCCGTCGGCCAGGCACTCCATCAACACGTCGTCGTCGGGCACCGCGGCGGCGTCGATGGTCAGCCCGATGCAGCAGGTGCCCACGTGCGAGAGCATCGCAGCCATCAGCGCCACCCCCGGCAATGGCCCGAACGGATACACCCGCACCACCCGCGCCCCGGCCAGGAACACCGGTTCGCTCGCCCCCGGCACGTTGGACGCCGCGAGGTCGGCCCGCGCCCCGAAGGAGATCACGGCGGCCCCCACCGCCGACGGCAGCCGGTTGGCCAGCGGGGTCAGCACCGAGAACGAGTCGAGGGCCGGCTCGTTCAGCTGCGACAGCACCGCACCTCGGATCGCGGCGATCCGGTCGGCCGGGTCGACGATGCCGATCGGCCCCGACAGCATGGCGCCGGCAAACCTGTTGCCGCCCATGGGGTCATCGGCCCGACGCAGCGAGACCGGCACGGTGATCGGCAGCTCCTCGATCGCCACCCCGTGGCGTTCGTGGTAGCGGCGCAGGCCGCCGAGCAGCACCGCCAGATAGGCGTCGTTGACCGATCCGCCGGCCGCGTGACCGGCGGATCGCAGCGCTGCCAACGGGCACTCCAGCGTGCGCAGCACCCACCGCCGCCCGTCTCGGCCGGCGAACAATGGGGACGGCGCAGCCGCCGGCGGTGAGAGCACCCGGCGCAGCGAGGCCGCGAACCGCAACCCGGACGACGCAGCGCCGGTCGGATCGGTGACCACCCGGCGTCCGGCCTGCGCCAGGCCCAGCGCCAGCCCCGGGACGGCCCTGGCGGTCCGGACCACCCCGTCCACGGTGACCGAGAGCCGGTCGGGGGCCTCGTCGTCCGACACGGCTTGTGCAGCAACGGGTTTGTCGCTGGTGTGGCGGCGGGTGCGGCTGTGCAGGGCGGTCAGCAACTGCACGGCACCGACGCCATCGGTGAGCGAGTGGTGCAGCTTGAGGAAGTAGGCCGCCCGCGGCGTCCGGGTGCCCGGCTCAGGCTCGAGGCCCTCGATCAGGGTGGCCTCCCACAACGGCCGGGTCCGGTCGAACGGCGTGATCGCCAGCAGCGAGACCAGCTCGTGCAGGTCGTCGAGACCGTTGCGCAGGCCGAGCTGTTCGCGCCGCAGGTGGTAGCCGAGGGTGAAGTGCCGGTCGGCGACCCAGGCCGGCGGACCGGTCGGCAGCAGCGGTTCGATCACCCGTTGCCGGGTGCGCGGCACCAGCGACGTGGCCCAGTCGTGGGCCGCGACCAGCCGCTGCCAGTCCGGGGCCCGGTCGAGGATCATCAGGCTGCAGATGGTCGAGGACTGCTGCGGGTGCCGCTCGGCACGCCACATGGTGGCCTCGAGCTCGTTCATGGTCTCGCCTCGACCCCATTGCGCCGCAGCCGCCCACGCTGCGCGGTTGCGCGCGTCGACGTCCGGCTCGTGCGGCACCGGCGGCTCGGTCGACTCCGGCGGCACTCCCGGCTCACGCATCGTGACCCCCTTCGCGGGTTGGCGATCCCGGGCGATCCCAGTCGGCCAGGGTGCGCCGGTAGGCGTCGTGCAGGTCGGCGATCGCGGCGTCCAGGCCCTGCTTGGTGCGAGCGGCCTCGGCCCAGCCGGTCACCGGGGGCAGCACCTGCACCTGGACGACGCCGGCCCGGATCGCGTGGCCGTGCCGGGGCAACACCTCACCGGTGTTGCGCAACACCACCGGCAACACCGGGACCCCGGCCTGGGCGGCCAGGTGGAAGGCCCCCTTCTTGAAGGGCAACAGGGTCTGGGTCGGCGAGCGGGTGCCCTCGGGAAAGATCAGCAACGAGGTGCCCGCGCGCACCCGGTCGGCGACCTGCGCCAACGTCGCCCGGGCCTTCTCCGAGCTGCTCCGGTCGATGAACGCCGGGTCGAGCAGCACCGAACCGAGCACGGCCCGCGGGTCCCACCGGGCCTCCTTCTTGGCCACGACGGTGAAGTCCCCACGCAGCAACGAGGCGACGATCACCGGGTCGATGGCGCTCTGATGGTTGGCCACCACGACCGCGGGGCGGGCGCCGCCGCGATCAGGGTCCAGGTACTCGGCGCCCCGCACCTCCAGCCGCACCCCGGCCACGCGCAGTGCGGTGTCACAGGCCATCGCCACCGCGGCGTTCGTGCCGCGACGGCGATCACCGGTGAGCACGCCCCACGCCATGCCGCCCAACGCGCCCAGGTTCATGCCCCCGAGCGCCGCCGCGGTGCGCGCCACCTCGGCCAGGCCCGCCTGGGGCGGGTCGGCCAGGTCGAGCACGGGCCAGCCGAACCGGCCGGCGGCATCGCGCAGCCCCGGGTCGGGGCTGAGCGGCACCGGCCGCCCCACCATGGCGAGGAAGTCGACGTCCTCGGTGCCGTTGCCGTACCCGAAGCTCGCCCGCAGGTTCACGCCGTGGGTCTGGGCGAACGACCGGACGCCGCGCGCCTTGCCCGGCCCCCAGCGCATCGGGCCGTCGGTGCGCCCGGTGAACACCCCGTCGCGCAGCTCGAGCTGGGTGCAGATCAGGTGCTCGATGCCCAGATCGCGGGCCACCGGCCCGATCTGGTAGGCGGTCGCCGCCGACGAGATCACCACCGAGTGACCCTTGCGCTGGTGCGCCCGGACCAGTTCGCGCGCCTCGGGGCGGATCGTGCGGGCGATCGTCTCCTGGAACAGCCGCTCGCCCAGGTCGGCGAAGGTGTCCTCGGTGCGCCCGCGCAGCACCTCGAAGGCGGACTCACCGCTCCTCAGCGGATCACCGCCGAGGTAGGTGCCGTCGACGGCGGCGGCCACGGTGCGCACCGCCGTCCGCAGCCCGACCTCGCCCCGGCGTACCT
>JAXLRT010000051.1:0-5684 GCA_046330955.1 Kineosporiaceae bacterium
AGCCGCCGGGTCGTAGCAGTAGGCCGGGAACACCCGTGACTCCAGCGCAGCGGCGGCCGCGATGAACGGCGGTAGATCACCCATCCACTGCCCGGCGCCGGTGTAGACGGTGAACAGCGCCGACCCCGGGGTGGCACACCCGCGTGCCACCTGGCCGGCGGCGACCGCCAGCGCCGACACCGGCACCTGCAACACGAACGCTTCGCCGTCACCGAGCGCCGCACCGGTCATCAGGCGGGGGGACAGTCCGCTGGCGCCGGCGTTGATCCGGTGCGGCATCAGGTCGTTGACACACACCAGCGCCTTGATCGGCAACCCGTCCGCCAGCGCTTCGAGCAGCGCCACGTCGTCCCCGGCGGCGAGCGTCTCGGCGTCGCAGTGCACCAGGTACTCCGGGAACATCTGCAGCAGGTCCGCGTCCAGGTCGGCGACGCTCCAGGTCTCGAACAGGGCGTCGTGGGTGTGCCCGTGGTAGCGGCCGTCGATCTCGAGCTCGGCGATGACCAGCGCCTTGGCGAGCTCGGTCGTGGCCGCCACCCGCTCGTGATGGGCGGCGATGGCCTCGCGCGGGGTCTGGTACACGAACGGGTACCCCTCGTGCCCGGCCACCGGCACGAACTGCTGCTCCTCGAGCACCGTCAACAGCCGGCGAACCCGGGCACGCCGGGTGTCCGACAGCACGAACGCGGGCCGGTTCTCGGTCAGCAACCGGGACAGCGCCGCGGCGTCCAGGTCGTCGGCGAACCCCAACCCGATCGACTGCGCGAGCCGGTCCGGGGTCAGGCCGGCGGGGGAGTTGGCCTGCTCCGCGTCCAGGATGTCGGCCAGCCCCCGGCGCAGCCGGTCCATGCGGGTGGCCAGGCGCTGCACCCGGGCCGCCTGGACCACCGTCCAGGCGTGGATCACGATCCGGCGGGGGCTGTCGGTCGTGCAGGCCACCAGCTCGCCGTCCACGCCGCGCCGGCCCCGGGCGGCGGTGAGCTGGGCCAGCGCCGGTTCCCAGACGGCGTCCTGCGCCGTCAGCGCGGCCACGGCGGCGGACCAGCTCGCCGACAACCGGCTCACGCCGGCCTCGGCCGCCCGACGCAACGTTCCCTCGAGCGCCAACGCGGCCGGTCGCGCCTGCTCGGCGGTCTCGTCACCGGACTGCTCGATCAGGTCGTCCACCAGGTCGTCGACCAGCGCGGACAGGGCGATCACCGGCCGCACCGGGTCGTCGACCAGGATCACCGGGAAGTCGTGGCGCAGCTCCTCCAGCCGCCGGTAGGCGGCCAGCGGCGCGGCCCGCAGTCCGAGGTTCGCGACGTCGCCGAGCTGGGTGTGCGCCGTCCGGCCGGTGAGGTAGAACGCGGCCCGGTCCTGCTGACGGTTCGGACGGCGCTGCCGGGCCTTCGCCCGCAGGGCCTCGACGATCTCACTCATGCGAACCCGCCCGCTCGCCCACCGCGAACTTGTCGAACTCGGCCTCGAGCAGCCGGTGCACCGACTCGGCGGAGTGGGTCACGCTCTCGCGCAGGATCTGGTCATGGCGGGGCACGCTCGGGTCGTGGTAGAGGATGCCGATCGGCAGCGGGTCGATCGAGGACGCCACCTCGCGGGCCCGGTGAATGTCGGACGGGTCGTGCTCGAGGGTGTTGCGGTACAGCAACTTCGTCGACGCGCTCAGCGACAGCGCCTTCTCGTGATGCAGCAACTGCACCCGGCTCGGGTCGTGCAGCCACGGGTCGAGCAGCGACGGCATCCACTCCGGGCAGCGCTGGATGATCCGGACGAAGGCGAGCCCGTCGTGGTGGAAGGCGGCCTGGACGATGTCGTAGAGCACCTCGGGGATCCAGTCGGCCGCCTGGGCCACGAACGACACGTTCTGGACGCCGAGGGTCACCGTCAGCGGGTTCAGCGCCTGCAGCCGCGACCCGCGAGGGGTGGTGTTGGAGATGGTGTTCGTCGGTGAGGTGGGGGAGGCCTGTTTCTTGGTGAGGCCGTAGATCTGGTTGTCGTGCACCATCACGACCATCTTCATGTTGTAACGGATGGCGTGGATCCAGTGCGCGCTGCCGATGCTGAAGCAGTCGCCGTCCCCGGTGTTGACGAACACGTGCAGGTCGGGTCGGGCCAGCCGGATGCCCTCGGCCACCGGCAGCGCCCGGCCGTGGATGCCGTGGAAGCCGTACGTGTTCATGTAGTGCGGCAGCCGGCTGGAGCAGCCGATGCCGGAGACGAAGACGGTCTTCTCGGGCCGCAGCCCCTCGTCGCGCAGGAGGCGTTGCAGCGCCGCGAGGACCGCGTTGTCGCCGCACCCCGAGCACCAGCGGGGGATGGCCTTCTGGTAGCCCTCGAGCTCGACGCGCTCGTCGTACAGCCGCAGCAGGGACTCTGCGGCACCATGCGCGGTGGAACTGTCGTGGAGGAGATCCGTCATGGCTGGCCCAACTTCCTGAGGATCGCGCGGTGCACGGTGCCGGGTTTGATGGGGTTGCCGCCGACCTCGCTCCAGGAGTCGACGTCGATCAGGTAGCGCGAGCGCAGCAGCATCGCCAGCGCCGAGTGACGCCGGTTGGACTCGTCGATGAGCGCGTCGTCCGGGTTGTCGCTCCAGTTGCCCTCGACGGTCATCACCCGCTCGAACCGCTGCATGATCTCCTTCAGGCCACCGGGCAGCGGGTTGACGAAGCGCAGGTGCAGCGACGAGACCCGACGGCCCTCGTCCCGGGCGCGTGCCGTGGCCTCCTCGATGGCCCCCTTGGTGCTGCCCCAGCCGATCACCAGCAGCTCACCCGAGTCACCGCCCACCACCGGTGGCGTCACCAGGGTGCGTTGCAGCGCAGCGAGTTTGAGGCTGCGGGCATGTATCCCCTGCTCGTTGGAGGTGGGGTCGTAGGCCACCCCGGCCTCGGCGTCGTGGGCCAGGCCGGTCATCGTGTACATGCCGCCCGGTTGGCCGGGGACGAACCGGCGGGCGAGCCCGGTGTTCGCGTCCCAGGCGTACGGCGCCAGGCCCTCGGGCACCTGGCTCTGGTCGACCGGTGGGGCCAGCCAGGCCGGGTCGAACCTCGGCCGGGGGAAGGGTTGCTGGGCTGTGGCCAGGCTGGCGTCCGACAGGACGACGACCACCATGTTGAACGTCTCGGCGATCCGTCGCGCCGCGATCACCGAGTAGAAGCAGTCCTCGATCGAGCTCGGCGCGATCACCACCTTGGGCGCATCGCCGTGGCTGCCGAAGATGGTGGTCATCAGGTCGCCCTGCTCGACCTTGGTGGGCTGGCCGGTACTCGGCCCACCGCGCTGGACGTTCACCACGACCAACGGGATCTCGCCCATCACCGCCAGCCCGATGGCCTCCTGCTTGAGCGAGTACCCCGGGCCGGAGGTGATCGTGACTGCGCACTTGCCGGCATAGGAGGCGCCGATGGCGAAGGTGCAGGCGGCGATCTCGTCCTCGGCCTGGTGCACCATGCCGCCGACCTTGGCGAAGATCTCCGAGAGGTAGTGCGAGGCCGACGTCGCCGGGGTGATCGGGTACATGGCGCAGATCTCCATGCCCGAGGCCACCACCCCCAGCGCCAGCGCGGTGTTGCCGTTGACCACGATCTGGTCGCCCGCGGTCAGGGTGGCCGGCATGTCGAAGGCGAAGGGCAGGTTGGCCTGCGCCCAGGCGTGGCCCGCCTCGAGCAACCGGACGTTGCTCTCGATCATCTGGCGGGACTTCTTGCGGAAGGTCAGCGCGACCTGGTCGCGGGCCAGCGCCAGGTCGAAGCGGAAGATCGCGCTGAGCATGCCGAGCACGAACATGTTCTTGCCCTTGCGCGGGTCGCGCACGATCTTCTTGCACTCGTGCTGCATCGGGACCTCGATCACCCGGTAGCCGGCGGCGACCAGGGCGTCGTAGGTCTCGGTGTAGGAGGCCACCACCGCCGGGTCGCGGTGCTCACGCCACATGTTCTCCAGCAGGATCGTGCAGCCCGGACGCAGCTCGTTCATCCGCACCCGGCCCAGCAGCACCTGCTCGTTGAAGGCCACCACCAGGTCTGCCGCGTCCCCGCCGTTGGTGATCCGGCCCGACCCGAGCCGCACCCGGTTGCCGCTGGCCCCGGCGACGCTGCGTGCCGGCGGCTGGATCTCGGCGGGGATGATCTCGACGGTCCAGATCCCGTACCCCGAGCGGGCGGCGATCGCCCCGAAGGACTGGCCGCACCGCTGCGCGCCCTCCCCGGAGTCGCTGATGATCTCCACCACGTGCTCGGTGATCCGGGTGAGTTCCGGCCCGGGGACGCCGTGTGCGTCGCCGGGCGCCGGCGTCGCCCCCGCGTCGCCGCCGTCCCCGGCCGGTGCCGTGGCTGCCTCCGAAACGGTGCTCATGGGGTCGGCGTCCTCTCACTCGGACCGCCGACCTCGGCGGTGAGGCTGTCGGGGTCCTCGACGACCAGCTGCAGCGGGGCGAAGTTGCGTTCGCCGGCCGGCAGCCCGAACACGATCGGCACGCCCGGTTCGCGATAGCGCCGGTGCGGGTCGCGGATCGCCAGGTAGTCCTTGATGGACGCCGCGGCGCGGCGCCCGGCGCCCATCGCCTCGATCACGGTGGCGGCGCCGGTGACGATGTCGCCCCCGGCGTAGACCCCGGTGATCGAGGTGGCCATGGTGTCGTCGACCTCGAGGTACCCCCGCCGGTTCAGGGTCAGCTGCGAGGTCTGCCCGATGATCGGGTTGGCGTTGGTGCCGATGGCGAAGACCACCTGGTCACACGCGAACTCGAACTCGCTGCCGGCCACCGGCACCGGGCGGCGTCGTCCGGAGTCATCGGGTTCGCCGAGTTCCATCTGCACGCACCGCATGCCGCGCACGGCGCCGGTGCCGTCGTCCAGCAGCTCGATCGGGTTGGTCAGCCAGTGGAACTCGACGCCCTCCTGCTCGGCGTGGTGCACCTCCTCCACCCGGGCCGGGGCCTCGGCCCGCGAGCGCCGGTAGATGCAGTGCACCCGCTCGGCGCCCAGCCGGATGCACATCCGCATCGCGTCCATGGCGGTGTTGCCGGCGCCGACCACCGCGACCTGACGGCCCAGCGGGATCGGGGTGTCGTAGACCGGGAACTCCCGGGCGTGCATCAGGTTCGCCCGGGTGAGCAGTTCGTTCGCCGACAGCACGCCCTTGAGCGAGTCCCCGGGGATGCCCAGCATGGTGGGGTACCCGGCGCCGGTGCCGATGAACACCGCGTCGAAACCCAGGTCGGTGACCAGGTCCTCGATGGTGAACAATCGGCCGACCACGGTGTTGGTGATGAACTGGACGCCGAGCCGCTCGAGGTTGGTGATCTCGGCATCGATCACCTCGTTCGGCAGCCGGAAGTCGGGGATGCCGTAGCGCAGCACCCCGCCGGGCAGGTGCAGGGCCTCGAAGACGGTGACCTCGCAGCCGGCCTTGGCCAGGTCGGCGGCGCAGGCCATGCCGGCCGGTCCGGAACCGACGATGGCCACCCGGTGGTCGGTCGCCACGATGTGCGGACGCCGCGCCCAGTCGTTGGCGATCGCCAGATCGCCGATGTAGCGCTCCAGTCGCCCGATCGCCACCGGCTCGAGCGAGTCGGCGACGGTGCAGACGCCCTCGCACTGGTTCTCCTGCGGGCACACCCGCCCGCACACCGCGGGCAGCAGGTTGGACTCGGCGATGGTGTCGTACGCGCCGCGCGGGTC
>JAXLRT010000052.1:0-5419 GCA_046330955.1 Kineosporiaceae bacterium
ACCGTTCGGCGAGATAGTCTGGGATTCCGTTCCCGGTGGTCTGCCACCGTTCCCGCATCGTCCCCGGAGGTCGCAGGTGCCTGTGGACAGCGGCGCTGCGCGCCCAGGTGGGCTGGTCGTCGCCGTCGACGGCCCCTCCGGCTCGGGCAAGTCGAGCGTGTCGCGCGAGGTGGCCCGCCGGCTGGGGGTGCGCTACCTGGACACCGGGGCGATGTATCGCGCGGTCTGCTGGTCCGTGCTGGACAGCGGGCTCGACACCGGTGCGGACGGCGCCGCGCAGCAGGCCGTGACGGCCCATGCGGTGGCCCTCGACCTCGACCTGTCGACCGATCCGGACGACGTCCGGATCGCCGTCCGGCGTCGGGGTGAGCTGGTGGACGTGACCGAGGCGATCCGCGAGCACCGGATCTCGGCGGCGGTCAGCGCCGTGGCGGTCAATCTGGGCGTCCGGGCCGAACTGCGCCGTCGCCAGCGCGAGATCATCGACGCCGCGCGGGCCGACGGCAGCGGGATCGTGGCGGAGGGCCGCGACATCACCACGGTGGTGGCCCCCGACGCCGATGTCCGGCTGCTGCTGACCGCGAGCGAGGCGGCCCGGCTGGCGCGCCGGGCGCGCGAGGTGCACGGTGAGGCGAGCGCCGAGGCGGTGGCCGCCATGCGCGACGTGGTGGTGCGCCGCGACGCCGACGATGCGACGGTGTCGAGTTTCCACACCGCGGCGGACGGCGTGCTGGAACTGGATTCCTCGGGACTGACCTTCGACCAGACGGTCGAGGCCGTGCTGAGTGTGTGTGGAAACGTGAGTGTGGGATGACTGAGCCGGATGTCGGGCGGGCGTTGCTCGCCGGACTGGACGAGTACGACCTGTCCGAGGAGGACCGCGCACTGCTCGCCGAGGGCGAGGACGCCGGTCAGGACGAGCAGACTGCCGGGCCGTTGCCGGTGCTCGCCGTGGTCGGCCGCCCAAACGTGGGCAAATCGACGCTGGTGAACCGGATTCTGGGCCGGCGCGAGGCGGTCGTGGAGGACGTGCCCGGGGTCACCCGGGACCGGGTGAGCTACCCGGCGGAGTGGGCCGGGCGCCCGTTCCTGGTGGTGGACACCGGGGGATGGGAGCGCGACGTCCGGGGGATGGCCGCACGGGTGGCCGAGCAGGCCGAGCTGGCGGTCGAGCTGGCCGATGCGGTGCTGTTCGTCGTCGACGCCACCGTCGGTGCCACCGACACCGACGAGGCCGTGGTGAAACTGTTGCGCCGCAGCGGAAAGCCCGTCGTGCTGGCCGCGAACAAGGTGGACGACCTGCGCGGTGAGGCCGACGCCGCGACCCTGTGGAGCCTGGGACTCGGTGAGCCGTACCCGGTCTCGGCGGTACACGGCCGCGGCAGCGGGGATCTGCTCGATGCCTGCCTCGCGGTGCTGCCGGAGGTGTCGGCGGTGGGCGGCCCGGATCAGGACGGCCTGCGCCGGGTGGCGTTGCTGGGGCGTCCCAACGTCGGGAAGTCCTCGCTGCTCAACGCTTTGGCGGGTCGCGAGCGGGTGGTGGTCGATGCCACCGCGGGGACGACGCGCGACCCGGTCGACGAGATCGTCGAGATCGGCCAGCGGCCGTGGCGGGTGGTCGACACCGCCGGGATCCGCCGCAAGGTGCACCAGTCGCACGGGGCCGATTTCTACGCCTCGCTGCGTACCCGGGCGGCGCTCGAGAAGGCGGAGGTGGCGGTCGTCCTGCTGGATGCCGCCGAGCCGTTGACCGAGCAGGACACCCGAGTGATCCAGATGGTGGTCGATGCCGGACGCGGACTGGTGCTCGCCTACAACAAGTGGGACCTGGTGGACGACGAGCGTCGCCGCTACCTGGAGCGAGAGTTCGAGATCGATCTGGTGCAGGTGCAGTGGGCGCCCCGGGTCAACGTCTCGGCCAAGACCCGTTGGCACGTGGACCGTTTGGCCAGGGCGCTCGACACCTCGCTGGCCTCGTGGGAGCAGCGGGTGGCGACCTCGCGGTTGAACGCGGTGCTGGCCGAGATCGTGGCGGCGCACCCGCACCCGTTGCGTGGCGGCAAGCAGCCACGCATCCTGTTCGGCACCCAGGCGGCGACCCGACCGCCCCGATTCGTGTTGTTCACCACCGGGTTTCTCGAGGCGGGGTATCGCCGCTTCGTCGAGCGCCGGTTGCGCGAGGAGTTCGGGTTCGCCGGAACACCGATCGAGGTGTCTGTCCGCCCGCGCGAGAAGCGTCGTCGCTGAGGCGGTTTCAGCCGTCGACCCCCTGACGGCCGCGGCGTTGGGTGGGGGGCAGGAACGTGCCGTGAGCGGGGGCGATCTGCGGGCGGGCGGCGTCCGAGGAGACGTTCAGAGCGGCCACCTCGTCGCGGTACCGGGGAAGGTCCTCGGTGCGCCACCGATCGAAGGCCTCGATCGGTAGCGGCTTGGCGAGGTGATAGCCCTGCGCCACATCGCAACCGTAGCTGCGCAGCACGGCCATGGACTCGGAGTTCTCGACCCCCTCGGCGACGGTCGTCAGGCCGAGGTTGCGGCCGAGGTCGAGCATGCCGCGCACGATGACGTCGTTGCTGCGGTCCTGGCTCATGGTCATCACGAAGGAACGGTCGATCTTGAGCTCGTGCAGCGGCAGGTTCTTCAACTGGGCCAGGCTGGTGTAGCCGACGCCGAAGTCGTCGATGGCGATCTTCAAGCCGTGGTCGGTGAGCTGACGCAGCACCTCGGTGGCGCGCACCGGTTCACTCATGATCGCCGACTCGGTCACCTCGAGCAGCAACAGGTCGGCGGGCACCTCGTACTGCGCGAGCAGCCGGGCCACGCGCTCGACCAGGTCATCGTCCAACAGGTTTCGCGGGGAGAGGTTGACCGAGATCCGGGTGGGGCAGCCGGCGTCCATCCAGCGGCGGGCCTGGCGCACGGCCAGGGTGAGCACCCGATCGGTGAGCGGGGTGATCAGTCCGGTGTGCTCGGCCATCGGCAGGAAGGTGTCGGGGAACAGCAGGCCTCGGTCGGGGTGCTGCCACCGCACCAGCGCCTCGACGCCGGTCAGCCCGCCGGTGGCCAGGCTCAGCTGCGGCTGGACGTGGATGACCAGCTCCTCGGCGTCCAGGCCGCGGCGCAGGTCGCTGAGCAGCGCGAGCCGATCGGGGTGGTGGTGATCGGCCTCGGGGTCGTAGGAGAAGATCCCGATGCCGCGGTTCTTGGCGACGTACATCGCGACGTCGGCGCGCTGCATGAGGGTGGTCGCGTCGTCCCCGTGCAGGCCGGCCAGGACGACGCCGATGCTCGCCTCGACCTCGAGGTCGAGGCCGTCGACCAGGAACGGCTGGGTGAGGGCGTCGAGGGTACGCCGGGCGATCACGCAGGCCAGGTCGAGGGTCTCGACGCCGGGCAGCAGGACGGCGAACTCGTCGCCGCCGAGGCGCGCGATGGTGTCGCCCGGGCGGACGGTCTCGGCCAGCCGAACGCCGATCTGGGTGAGCAACAGATCGCCGAGGTGATGGCCCAGAGTGTCGTTGATGTCCTTGAACCGGTCGAGGTCGATCAGCAGTAGCGCCGAGGCGGGAGCCTGTTCATCGGCCAGCGCGGCCTGGAATCGCCGAGCGAGCAGCACCCGGTTCGGCAGACCGGTGAGTGCGTCGTGCAGGGCTTGTGTCGTGAGGGCGTTCTGCAGCATCTGCCGTTCGGTGACGTCGCGTGCCGTGACCACGACGCCCTGGACGGACGGCTCTCGAGTGAGGTCCTCGGCCGTGATCTCGTAGTCTCGCCAGCGGTTGTCGCTGCCGAGGCGGCAGGCGATCGCCTCCCGCTCGTCGCGGTGGGCGCTTGTACGCAGACAACTTCGGGCTGCCTCGAGATCGTCCGGGTGGACCAGGTCGAGCCAGGTCGACCCGCGCCGATCCGAACCGAGATGGTCGTCCAGGAAGCGAGCCGCCGAGGGGCTGCTGAAGGTGAGCTGCCCCGTGCGATCGACCACCATCACCAGGTCGGATGATTGGTCGACCAGCGCTCGATAGCGTTCTCCGGCCTCGTGTTCGGCCCGGTAGCGGGCGTCGGAGCGGACGCCGCGTTCGAGCACCCAGGCCGAGGTGCCCATCAGGAACAGGATGGTCGCCAGGATGCCCAGATCGCTGATCAGGCCCTGCCGGGCTGCCCGGTTACCGAGCTCGAGGATGTTCTGCTCGATGAGCGAATCGAGAATCAGGAACCTCGGATCGACCAGATCCTCGTCGACCTGGATGGCGGCGACGGGAGAGTCGTTGCGCTGTAGCGAGATGAGCCGGTCGAGTGCCTCGTGGTAAGCGCCGAATGCCGTGGAGATCTGCGTGATCTCACCGAGGGCCAATCCCTTGGTGCCGGCGTTGTGCAATCCGGCCCCGACGGAGGCGGCGGTGGATTTCAGCGCCGAGTCCAACTCGTCCGCCGACATCCCCCCTGCGCGGAGCCGCCAGTCCTGCCCGTCCAGCTGGTGGAGTTCTGTGGCCAGGCGCTGCAGGTCGCCTTGGGCCTCCAGCGCCTGGATCGCTGAGTGCTTGAGGACGAGCGTGAAGACGCCGGCCGCCGTCCCCAGGGCAATCAACAGGGCCAGGGTCACCAGCCTGCGCCAGGGTCGCACCCGCTGGCGTCGTGGCGCTCCGGCGGGAGAGCTCGCGTCGGACACGACGGTGCCGCGGGTGCTCGTCGGGGTCGCTTCGGACGGCACGAGTGTCTTTGTCGACAAGGGTGTCGGAGGTCTGTAGTCCCGGGACGGTGGCGGTCGGGCTGCCGTGGCGGATATCGGGCGAAGAGGAGGCTCTGGCATGCGCTAGCATCGTCAAGCCCGCACGATGATGCCGGGCACGACCGGGACGTAGCGCAGCTTGGTAGCGCACTTGACTGGGGGTCAAGGGGTCGTGGGTTCGAATCCCGCCGTCCCGACCATATATCCGCAGGTGAGAGGCAAGATCACAATGATCGGGATCTGGCCTCTAGATCGTTTGTTAGTGGTTTGTTAGCGGGACCTGCGCGGTGGTCGCCGGATCTGGCCGGTTCTCGGCGGCAGCGTTTGGTCCTCGAGAGCAGATGTCGTGGTTCGGCCCCAGCCGCAACGTGGGCACGGCTCGCCAGGGTAGTCAGTGGCGTGGGGCATGATCGGGAACGTGGCAGAGCAGGCGTATGTGGTGCAGGTCGGCGAGTTGGTGCTGGGTTGTGCCGATGGGAGGGACTTCGATCCCGACGCGGTCACCTCCCTGGTGGGCATCACGCCGACCCGGTTCTGGAGGCGCGGGGAGCTGCGGCCAGGTGGGTATGCGGCCGGACCAAGGAGTGGGTCTGGCAGACGCCCGAACAAGCAGAATTCGACAGCGAACCAGTGATCCAATACGTCCTGGACGCCTTCGAACCAGGCGCCATTACTTTGGCTGCCGCCGTTGAGCAG
>JAXLRT010000053.1:0-5286 GCA_046330955.1 Kineosporiaceae bacterium
GTTGTGGTTGGCCTGCGGGGCGACCTTCCTGCTCGGTGGCATGCTGCTCGCCACCCAGGGTCGGGCGCTCTGGATCGCCGGGGGCCTGATCGCCATGATCTTCGGTGCGTCGGTGTGGCGGATCGACTGGGCCGTCGTCCCGCCGGCGTTGCCTCGCAGCATGCCCTACCTGGCCTCGGCCATCCTCACCCCGCTGGCGCTGGCCAGCCCCGGCGTCGAGATGACCGTCTGCATCACCGCCACCCTGCTGTTCGTGTGGACCGGGCTGGCGGCCAACTGGGTCGACATTCTCGCGGTCAGCGTGCTGGGGTCGCTGGTGATCACGTCGGCGATGGTCAATGCCGCGGGCTGGCGCATCGGCTGCCTCACGGCGCTGACGGCACTGCCGCTGCTCGCCGGACTGGCCTCGCTGATGCACACCCTGCGGGCGCGGCTCGATCAGGCGGTCCGCGACACCGCCCTGCATCAGCGTGAGACGGCTCGCCTCGAGCAACGTGCCGCTCGTGAGCGCGAGCGCGTCGAGCACGAGCAGGCCGAGCAGGCGCAGGCCGCGCTGGTGGCGCGCGAGCGGCGCCAGGTCGAGTTGGCCGAGCACTCGGCCGACCTCAGCGAGTCGGCCGGCGGGGTCAGCGACCAGACCCGCACCCTCGCGGCAGCGGTGGAGCAGATGGCCGCCAGCCTCGCCGAGCTGTCCCAGACGGCGCAGCGTACGGACGGCATCACCACCCACGTCGCAGCCCTGGCCCAGGCGGCCACGCAGGTGATGGGTCGGCTGGCCAGTGCCAGCGGCCAGATCATGGCGGCGTCCGAGGTGATCCAGGGGATCGCCGAACAGACGAACCTGTTGGCGCTCAACGCGACCATCGAGTCGGCCCGGGCCGGCGAGATGGGCAAGGGCTTCGCCGTGGTGGCTCACGAGGTCAAGGGCCTGGCCCAGGCCTCCGGCAAGAACGCCCAGGCGATCGGCGCCACCCTGGCCGAGATCCGTCGCGAGGTGGACGAGGCCGTCGCCCGGGTCGGTGAGATCTCGGCCAGCATGGGCGAACTGCAGGAACAGAACAGCACCCTGGCCTCGACCGTCAGCGAACAGAACGAGACCATCGGCGAGATCGCCCGCAGCATCCACGACGCCGCCGCGGCGGCCGACCGGATGGCGGACGGCGTGCGCGGGCTCGAGGCCCTGTCCCGCAGCTGACCCGGCCCGCAGCTGACCTGTCCCGCAGTTGACCTGCCCCGTAGCGATCCGTCGGTCGAGGCAGCGATCAGACCCGAGTGGCCAGCAGCACCGGGATCTGCCGGTCGGTCCGGGTCTGGTACTGCGCATACGTCGGGAACACCGCGACCGCGCGCTGCCACCAGATCTCACGCTCGGCGCCGTCCAGCTCGCGTACCCGGACGTCGAACGGCTGCGGGCCGTCCTGGATCATCACCTCGTCCGGGGCGGCCAGCAGGTTGTGATACCAGACCGGGTTGTCCGGCGCCCCGCCCTTGGAGGCCACCAGGGCGTACTCGCCGTCGTGCTCCACCCGCATCAGGGCGAAGGTGCGGAGCTTGCCGCTCTTGCGACCCCGGCAGGTGATGAGGATGATCGGGATCCCGGTGTCGCGCAACGTGTTCGCCTCGGTGCCCCCCGAGGCCTGGTAGCGCTCGACCTGCTCGCGCACCCAGGCGACGGGGTTCGGCTCGTACTCTCCGGTCAATGGCATGAGGCGAGCCTAGGTGACGTCCGAGGGTGCGTCCGCTCGGGGTCTCAGCAGCCGAGCAGCCCGGCCAATCGGCTCAGCGTGGGGGACAGCGCGGCGTCCAGCCGGTGGGTGGCCTCGCCGTCCCCGCGGCTCGGGCCTCGGGTGATGATGACGATCGGGACGCCGCGCGCCGCGGCCCGCCGCACGAACCGGTAACCCGACATCACCGCCAGGGACGAGCCCAGCACGACCAGGGCGGCGGCAGCCTCGGTCAGGGCGAAGCAGTACTCGACCCGCCCGCGAGGCACCGAGTCGCCGAAGAACACCACGTCCGGCTTGAGGGTGTCGTGCCCGCACCCGGTGCACAGCGGCACCACGAACCGCTCG
The DNA here is from genome assembly GCA_046330955.1 of Kineosporiaceae bacterium. Classification (GTDB taxonomy): domain Bacteria; phylum Actinomycetota; class Actinomycetes; order Actinomycetales; family Kineosporiaceae; genus JADJPO01. The sequence continues at coordinate 2,073 of JAXLRT010000053.1, forward strand.
ACGTCGAGCTCGTCCAACCGGACGTCGCCGTCCGGGCGGATCTCGTCGCCTCGGACCACGAACCCCGGGTTGTCGGCGCGCATCCGCGCATCGAGCGCGGTGCGCGAGGAGCGTTCGCCGCAGGTCAGGCAGAGGACGTCGCGCAGCGCGCCGTGCAGTTCGATCACCTCGGGGCTGCCGGCCGCCTGGTGCAGCCCGTCCACGTTCTGGGTGATCAGGGCACCCAGGTGGCCGGCGGCCTGCAACCGGGCCACGGCGTGGTGGGCCGGGTTCGGCCGGACGGCGACCATGCGCTGCCAGCCCACGAACGACCGCGCCCAGTAGCGCCGCCGGGCCGCGGAGGAGGCGACGAACTCGCTGTACTGCATCGGCTCGACCCGACGGGTGCCGTCCGGGCCGCGGTAGTCGGGGATGCCGCTGTCGGTGCTCATCCCGGCGCCGGTGAGCACCAGCGCCGCCGAGTCGCGCAGGACGTCGGCCACCTCGGCGAGCCGGACGTCGTCCGTCGCCGTGCTGCTCGCGGCGGCCTGGGTCATGGTCGCGATGCTACGTCGGCAACCGCCGACTCGGCTCAGGAGGGCGTGACGGAGTTCGACGCCGCGGATGCCGGGCCGACTCCGGTGCCGTTGGTGGCGGTGACCGTGACCGTGTAGGGGGTGCCGTTGGTCAGGCCGGTGATGGTGCAGCCGGTGGCCGGCGCCGTGGCGGTGCAGGTGTGGCCACCGGGGGAGGCGGTGGCGGTGTAGCCGGTGACGGCCGACCCGCCGTCCCAGGTGGGTGCGGTCCAGGTGACGGCGGCCTGGGTGGTGCCGGCGGTGGCGGTGGGGGTGCCGGGGGCGGCCGGGGTGATGGTGAAGGACCACTTGCGGGCCAGGTACTCCTCGACCTGGCGGCGTTCGGCGGTACTGACGGCCCGGTTCATGATGATGATCTCGCCGATGTCGCCGTCGAGGGGGTTGGTGTACGACGTGAAGGTGTCGAACATTGCACCGATGCGCAGGACGTCGCCGTAGGTCCACCAGGGTGCGCTGCTGGTGGTGCTCTGGGGGGCGCGGGCATCGACGGAGAGGTCCTGGGTGACGCTGCCTCCCGAGGTCGCCGCGACGGCCGAGGCGATGAGGGGCGCGGTGGTGATGCTCTCGATGCTGCTGAATCCGCCGGGGCCGGCGTAGGACCCGGCGATCAGGTCGGTGACCGTGGGGTGGCCCGTGTACATCAGTCCGGCGTGTGAGCCGGGCCAGCCCACGACGTTGCCCCACAGGTTGGTTCCGGCGTCCAGGGTGGTGCGGCCGGCGGCGACGGCAAAGAGGGACCGGTCGTTCGACCCGACGGCGCCGATGCCGGCATCGGTGATGGCGTAGCGGTCGGGGTGGGTGCGGTCGAAGCGGATGGCGTTGTGGCCGTTGATGACCGAGGCGGTCAGGACGGCCTGGGTGGATCCGGCGATGGCGTTCCAGGCGGTGGGAGCGCGGTTCTTCCAGCACCCGATACCGGTGCCCATGGCGGCGTCGGATCCGGAGCAGTCGGTGGTGGCGGACAGGGTGTTCGGTGCCAGGGCGTCGAGCCAGACCTTGACGGTCGAGCTGGTCATGACGGCCGCCGGGTAGGTGATGACGGTGGTGGCGGCGGAGGGCGCGCTGGTGCCCAGGGCATTGGTTGCGGTGACGGAGACCGAGTAGGTGACGCCGTCGACGAGGCCGGTGAGCGCACAGGGGCTGGACGCCGCGGTGCAGGTGACGGTGCCCTGTCCGCTCGCGGTGGCGGTCGCGGTGTAGGAGGTGATCGCCGACCCGCCGTCGTTCGCGGGCGCCGTCCAGGTGACGTCGGCCTGGCCGGACGTCGAGGTGGACGCGGTGGCAGTGATCGCGGTGGGCGCGCCCGGTGAGCCGGTGGGGGTGATCGCGGTGGAGGCCGGGGAGGCGGGTCCGGTGCCGACGTCATTGGTGGCGGTGACGGTGACGGTGTAGCTGGTGCCGTTCGTCAGCCCGGTGATGGTGCAGGAGGTGGTGGCGGTGGTGCAGGAGGCCCCGCCGGGGGAGGCGGTGGCGAGGTAGGACGTGATCGCGTTGCCGCCGTCCCAGGACGGCGCGGTCCACGACACGCTGGCTTGGGCGGTGCCGGCGGTGGCGGTGGGGGTGCCCGGAGCCGCGGGGGTGATGGTGAGGGCCCATTTGCGGGCGAGGTAGTCCTGCAGGGTGCGTAGGTCGGTCGAGGACGGCGTCTGGTTCAAGACGATGATCTCTTGGATCGGTCCGGTCCAGGTGAGGCCCGGGAAGCTCACCTCGAAGTAGGTTCCCGTGGTGTTGTAGGCGTAGGTCTGCCAGGTGCGGGGTCGGCCGTTGAAGTGGGTGCCGTAGCTGCTGCCGGAGACGAAGTCGGAGACCACGACGAACGGCGCCCCGGACGTGATCGGTCCGTCCGCGGCGGGGGTGGTGTAGGCGGCCGCGCTGGTGACCTGGTCTGACAGGTCGGGCTTGTAGACGTAGCGCGCTGTTCCGGGGACGGAGTCCGAGCCGAACCAGGTGAGTTCCTGCTCACCGGCCTTGTCCGGGACGGTGGAGGTGTTGGTGGCGACGATGAGGCTGGTCGTCGAGCTGGTTCCGGTGGGGATGGTGGTGGTGTTGCGGGACAGGGTGTCGTCGTACCCGTCGAAGTCGGGCACCAGGCGTGCGCCGATCGTGGTCACGGTCGGGCGTTGCTGGGCGGTGGACTGGGTGATGTGGTTGGCGTTGGCGGTCTTGTCCTTCCAGCAGGCGACGGCGGTGCCGTGGGTGGCGGGGGTGGTGCAGGCGGTGTCGCTGTAGAGGGCGGCGGGGTCGGCGGCGTCCAGCCACAGTTCGGTGGCAGCCCCGGTCATGATCGTGGCGGGGTAGGTGATCACCGTGGTCGAGGATGACGCGGCGCTGGTGCCGAGGGCGTTGGTGGCAGTGGCGGTGGCGGTGTAGGTGATGCCGTCGACGAGTCCGGTGAGGGTGCAGGGGCTGGATGCCGCGGTGCAGGTGACGTCCGGTTGGCCGCTGGCGGTGGCGGTGGCGGTGTAGGAGGAGATCGCGGACCCGCCGTTGTTGGCCGGTGGGGTCCAGGTGATGCCGGCCTGTCCGGAGGTCGAGGTGGAGGCGGTGGCAGCCACGGCTGTCGGTGCGTCGGGTGGTCCGGTGGGGGTGAGCCCTGCTGAGGCCGGGGAGGCGGGTCCGGTGCCGACGCTGTTGGTGGC
>JAXLRT010000054.1:0-4129 GCA_046330955.1 Kineosporiaceae bacterium
CCACCTGACCATCGGGGATCGCCGGCCGCTGGCGGAGCTGGTGCAGGGAGAGCAGGCGGTGCTGCCACACCTCCCGATCTCGGCGCGGGTCGAACAGGTGACCTTGATGACGCAGGAGGCCACGCAGGGCAGCTGGGCGGTGAGGACCACCTTCCCGTTGGGGTGAAGAATCGCCCTCATGATGATTCGACCCGCCACCCTCGCGGCGATCGCACGCGGCGAGGTGGACCTGGCCTTTCGGCGGTGGGACCGGCCGCGGGTGGTGGTCGGCACCCGGATGCGCACCGCGGTCGGCGTCCTCGAGGTGACCTCGGTCGACCGGGTCGCGCCGAGCCGGATCACGGCCGCCGAGGCGCGACGCGCGGGTGAGGCTTCACTGGCGGCGTTGCGAAAAGCCTTGGAGGCCAAGGCGGATCGGCAGGTCTTCCGGGTGGGGTTACGGTTCGGCGGTGAGGACCCGCGCGCGGCGCTGCGCCGCAGCGTGCCATCGGCCGAGGAGATCGCCGAGATCCGCCGGCGCCTCGACCGGTTGGACCGGGCCTCGGCCATCGGTCCGTGGACGGCGGCCACGCTGGCGGCGATCGATGCCTCGCCGGGGGTGCGGGCGCCGGACCTGGCGGCCGGCTTCGGGCGCGATACCCCCAGCTTCAAGCGCGACGTCCGCAAGTTGAAGGAGCTCGGGCTGACCGAGTCGCTCGACATCGGGTACCGGCTCTCGGCGCGCGGGATCGCCGTGGTGGACGGCGGCGGGCCGGCACGTGATCGGCCGGAGCCGCCGTCCGGCACCTCGCTGCCCCGGATCGGTGCCCCGGCGAGCCGCGCGCTGACCGCTGCCGGGTTCACGACGCTCGAGAGCCTGGACGGCGTGAAGGTGGCGGAGTTGCTCGCGCTGCACGGTGTCGGGCCGATCGCGATCGAGCGGCTGCGCCCGGCCTTGGCCGCCCTCGGACTCGCCTTTGCGGGGGAGTGAGGGCGTAGCTGGCACACTCGATCGATGCGCGTGCCCGTCGTCCCGTATGACCCGGCGTGGGTCGAGGCGTTCGAGCGCATCCGTTCCGAGGTGCTCTCGGCGCTGGGTGAGGTCGCGGTCGATGCTGTCGAGCACGTGGGCAGCACGGCGGTGGTGGGATTGGTTGCCAAACCGGTGATCGATGTGGACGTCGTCGTCCCGGAGCATCAGGTCGAGGCGGCGATCGTGGCCCTGGGCGCCATCGGGTATCGGCATCGTGGTGAGCTGGGCATTCCCGACCGCCACGCGTTCAGGGCTCCCGCGGGTGGGCCGGCGCGGCACGTCTACGTTTGCGTCGCCGGGTCACTGGCGCTGCGCAACCACCTGGCGGTGCGGGACACCTTGCGCCGCGACGCTGGCTTGCGAGCCGAGTATGCCGCCGTGAAATGCGCTCTGGCAGAACGGGATCTCGACTCCATGGACGAGTACCTCGCCGGCAAGAACGCCGTCCTGCACAAGATCCTGGACGCTGCCGGGTTGGCGTCGGACGAGATCGGGGCGATTGCCGCGGTGAACCCGGCCGAGTGGGTCTGGAAGAGGCGGCGGGGTGACTATGCGACCTGACCGAGGTCGTAGTTCAACGTGACGCGATGCGTCCCGGCGTCGATCACCAGGTCGATGGCGCCGCTGATGCCCGTCAGCTCAGCTGTTCCCGAGCCAGGCACCAGCTCGTACCGCAGCTCGTAGTCGCCCTGGTTCATGGTCCCGAACTGGTGCAGGGCCACCTGGCCAGGGCGCCCGTCGATGGTGCCGTCGAACACCTCGAGGGCGACGTAGCCGGCGTTGCCGGTCTGCGGGTCACCCGCCGAGAGCATGACGCCGCGACTGCCGCCCTGCATGCCGCCCGACCAGGTCTTGGTGAAGTCGAACCGGCCGGTGGACTCGAGCAGGCCATCGCCGGGCACCAGGTCGATCGAGAACTCGGCGGTGGTCTGGTGGCTCGAGGCGCTCTCGGAGGTCATGATCGAACCCTAACCGGCGTTCACAACCGCAGCTTGAACCCCTCGTGCGAGGCAGTGAATCCGAGGCCGGTGTAGAGCCGGTGGGAGTCGGTGCGGGACTTGTCGCTGGTGAGCTGTACCAACGCACATCCACGGTGACGCGCCTCGTCGATGGCCCACGAGAGCAGGGCGCTGCCGACGCCCCGCCCGCGGAGCAGCTCGTGCACCCGCACGGCCTCGATCTGGGCGCGCAGGGCACCGCGACGAGCCAAGCCGGGGATCAGGGAGAGTTGCAGCGTCCCGATGATGCGACCTTCGTGTTCGGCCACCACCAGCGTCTCGCCGGCATCGGTGTCGATGGCCCGGAACGCCGTCAGGTAGCCCGCCTGATCGGCCTCGCTGCGGACGCCGTCGCGGTGGGTGCCGAGCTGGTCGGCGGCGATCAGGTCGACGATCGCCGGGACGTCGTCCGCCCGCGCCCGCCTCACGGTCGCCGCGAGGATGCCGACCGCGAAGCTGTGGGGGAGTGGCACGACCCCATCGTCGTCGCTCGCGCCGTTATCGGGTGCCAAACGCGGTCTATACACCGCGTTTGGCACCCGCGAGTCAGAGTCGGTCAGGCCCGGGCGGCAGATCTCGGCGCATGCAGACGCGTGGCCACCGGTCCAGGCCATGAGCTACCTCGTGCTCGCGAATCGCCTGCAATCCAGGGCCGCAGGCGGCGTCGTCCACGATGCGAAAGCCGCAGTTGCGGGCGTAGTAGGGCGCATTCCACGGGACATCTCGGAAGGTGGTGAGCGTCAGCGCTGAGATCCCCCGGGCCGCTGCCTCCGCGGCGGCCCACTCGTCGGTGCTGTTCGTGGCGTTCGAGCGCCTCGTGCAGCGCCTCACGCATGGCCTCCGTGGCCGACGTCCCGCGCTGGGCGGCCAGGATCCTGGCCAACGTCGCACCTCGGGGTCCTTGATGCTCATGGCTCAATGCCACTGGCCGCGGTCGACGAGCACTTGTCGCAGGACGGCGGGCCGGTCGGTCATCAGTCCGTCGACGCCCAGATCGAGCAGCCGGTGCATCTCGTCGGCGTCGTTGATGGTCCACGCGTGCACCTGCCAGCCCCGGCGACGGGCCCGGGCGACCGTGCGCGCCGTGACCACCTTCAGTCCTCGGTGGGTCACCGGGACCTGGGCCACCAGTGCCGAGGTGGCCATGGGGATTCCGCTGACCCAGGAGGCTGCCTCGCGGGTGCCGAGGCTGGTGCAGAGCTCCGAGCCCAGCGCCCGTCGGACCCGACGCAGCCGGGCGTCGCTGAACGAGCCGATGCACACCCGGTGCAGGGCGGAGCACCTGCGGAGGGTGTCGACCAGGGCGGGGACGGCGCCGTCCACCTTGCAGTCGATGTTCCACCGGGCCTGCGGCCACGCCCCGAGCAGATCCTCGAGCAGCGGGATCGGTGCCTGGCCCTCGACCAGGGCGGTGCGGACCTGGGACCACGGCAGCTGCGAGATCCGGCCGGGGCGAGCACAGGTGCGCGAGAGGTCCTCGTCGTGAAAGGCGACCAGCACGCCGTCCGCGGTCACGTGAACATCGGTCTCGAGGTAGGTGAAGCCGAGGCCGATGGCGTACTCGAAGGCGGGTGCGGTGTTCTCGGGGGCCTCGCTGGCTCCGCCGCGATGGGCGAACGCGAGCGGCCCGGGCCATTCCAGGTAGGGGTGCCTCGCCATGCCTCCCATCGTTCACTGCCGCCCAGTGCTTCGCGGCAGCAGGGTCGAGAAGCACATCACGTTGTGCGCGGCTGCTCGGACGAGCGCAGAGCCACGCGTCGCCGCAGGTGCCAGCCCAGGACGTTCGGGACGACGCACCACAGCAGGACGACGACGGGCAACGGTGCGGGAAACACCGTGCCCGACAGCAGGGATGTGGCGTTCGCGTAGAGGGTGACGACGACCGACACCGTGAGTTGGACGGGGGAGATCACCTCCTCGAAGTCGGGGTTGGAGCGCGCGACGAGCCAGGCTGTGCCGGCGGCGAGCGCGAGCGTCACCGCGGTGAGGAGCGCCGTGCGCCGGGGCTGCACGTGCCACAGCTCGGGGGAGTGATCGAGGGCCATGGGTTCACGATGCTGTGCCGACTCGGGGCTGGGCAATCAGGTTCAGCTGGCGGTGGTGGTGCAGGGCGCCGAAG
>JAXLRT010000055.1:0-2610 GCA_046330955.1 Kineosporiaceae bacterium
ACGTTATGCGGTGGCGGTGACAGTTTCGAGTTGATCGGCTGGGTCGAGTGCTGTGGCGAGTCGGGGCCGTAGCTCACGTGGTGGGTCGAGCAGGGAGCGGCGCAGGTCCTGGAGAAGTCGCAGCCCGACCGGGGTCATGGTCAGACCGCGCCAGCCGGCGGAGGCGCGGTCCAGGACGGCCCAGACCAGGCTGATGCAGGAGGTCTCGCCGGGGAAGCGGCCGATGACCTTGGCTCGGCGGCGGGTCTCCCCGAAGGTGCGTTCGATGAAGTTGGAGTGCCGGATCCTCATGTGGTGCTCGGCCGGGAAGCGCAGGTAGGCGGTCAACCCGGCAGCGTCGGTGCGCAGGATCTTCATCGCGGCCGGGTAGGTGGGGGCGTACTTGTCGGCGAACGCGGTGATCCGGGCGTCGATGAGCTCGACCAGCCGCGGTCCCGGTTCGGTGGTGAGGTCCTTGGTGTCGAACAGTGCCCAGTAGCCGTCGCGGATCTCGGCCTGCGTCCCGGTCGGGATCTTCGCCAGGACGTTCCTGGCTCGGTGGACGAGACACCGCTGCCGCAGCGCTTTCGGGAAGGTCTGCTCGATCGCGGCGATCAGCCCGGCGGCGCCGTCGGAGATGACCAGCAGGGGGCTGGGCAGGCCCCGCTCCCGCAGGTCGGTCAGGAAGTCGGCCCACGCGTCGGTGGACTCACCCGATCCGGGTGCCAGACCGACGAAGACCGGCTTGCCGTCGGTGGTGATCCCCCACGCGGCCAGGGCCGGTTCGGCCGGGGAGCCGGGGTGCATCCGGAAGAACGAGGCGTCCAGGAACAGGTAGTCCAGCACCACCCCGTCCAGGCGACGGTGCGTCCAGCCCTCGTACTCCGCCTTGATCGCCTGGCAGATACTGGAGACGGTGGACTTGGAGATCGCCGCCTGGTCCCCGAGTGCCTCGGCCAGCGTGGCCTCGACGTCCCGGACGGACAGGCCACGCACGAACGAGGCGATCACCAGCGACTCCAGCGCGTTGGTCTTGGTGACGTGCTTGCCGAACAGGCGCGACGCGAACGCCGTGGTCGTACCGCGCAGCTTCGGCCGCTCCAGTTCCACCGGGCCGGCGGTGGTCTTGACCGTCACCGGCCGGTACCCGTTCCTGGACCCGGGCCGGGCGTCCGGGGCGGTCGCCGCACGCTGGTACCGGTCGCGGCCCAGGAACTCGGTCACCTCCGCCTCCAAGGCGGCCTGCATCAGCAGCTGCGCCCCGAGCCGGGCCACCTCCTCCAAGACCTCCGGCAGCGGGCGGTCCTGCGCGAACAGGGCATCGATCCTGGCGTGGATCCGATCCGTCGGTGATACTCGTGCAGACACGGGCGTAGGTCCCTTCTTCGACGACTTTGAGCGGTCTCGAAGCAGAACCTACGCCCGTCTCATTTACACCGGCCGCCGGACGCGACCTCCGCATGCTCGGCGGCGTGTGGGACCAGCACCTGCTGGACATGCTGTACGCCCACGCCGCGAGCTACCTGCACGGGCACTCGGTCGGGGGTACCAATCCGTCCCTGTTACGCGCCATGGGCGCCGGCGCGCCGTGCGTGGCGTACGACGTCCGGTTCAACCGCGATGTGCTGTGCACCACGGGCACCTACTTCGCCGATGCCGCGCAGCTGACCTGTCTGATCGAGGCGACCGAACAGGACGTCGAGGGCGCGCGGCTGCGCGGTGACGCCGGTCAGCTGCGGGCGAGCCGCCTCTACCGCTGGGACGACGTGGCCGTGGGGTACGAGCAGATGTGCCTCGACCTGATGGCCGGGCAACGCGCCGGCTACGCCCCACCGCCTGCCGACCTGGTCGACCTGCGCGAACTGGAGGCCCAGGGCACCAACCCGGGTGACTCGGATCGAGAAGCGTCCTGAGGCGCTCCCGGATGACCACCCACGCCGTGCCCTTGCCCCGCCGACCCGCCCCGGACCGACCGGGCGCCGGTCGACGGGTCCTCGTGGCCCATCCCTCGGCCGAGCTCTACGGCTCGGATCGGGTCCTGCTGGAGTCGGTGCTCGCGCTGCGAGCGGCCGGCTGGCAGGTACACGTGGCCCTGTCCGACGAGGGGCCGCTGCGTTCGCTGATCGAGGAGTCCGGCGCCACCGTGGTGCGGGCCGGGGTCCCGGTGGTCCGCAAGGCGCTGCTCTCCCCGCTGGGGCTGGTGCGGTTCGCCGTCGATCTGATGCGGGCCTGCGCGCCCACCGTCCGGCTGCTGCGCGCCGTCCGCCCGGACGTGGTCTACGTGAACACGGTCACCGTGCCGGCCTGGATCCCGTTGGCTCGCCTGACCGGGGCGCGCGTCGTCTGTCACGTGCACGAGGCCGAGGACGACGTCCCCGCCCTGGTGCGGGTCGCGTTGGCCGGCCCGTTGCTGGCCGCGAACGCGGTGGTCGTCAACAGCCGGGCGAGCCTGGGAGTGCTCACCCGCGCCCTGCCGATGCTGCGCCACCGGGCGACCGTGGTCTACAACGGCGTCCCCGGCCCGGGGCCCGATCAGGTCCGGCCCCCGCGGGAGCAGCTGACCGGTCGCGTGCGACTGGCCCTGGTGGGACGGATCTCGCCGCGCAAGGGCACCGACGTCGCGGTCGAGGC
>JAXLRT010000056.1:0-2299 GCA_046330955.1 Kineosporiaceae bacterium
GCCTGGGTGGTGAGCGCCCGGGCCCGGTAGGCCAGCATCAGGGAGGACGGGAACGGCCACGGCTGGCTGCCCAGGTAGGTGACCTCGCCGACCTCGATCCCGGACTCCTCGAACACCTCGCGGCGCACCGCGGCCTCCAGGGACTCCCCCGGCTCGACGAACCCGGCCAGGGTCGAGAACCGCTTGTCCGGCCAGACCGCCTGGCGGCCCAGCAGCACCCGGCCGGCGTCGTCCACCACGGCCATGATCACGGCCGGGTCGGTACGGGGGAAGTGGCTGGTGTCGCAGGCGTCGCAGTGGCGGGTCCAGCCTGCGGCGGCGACCCGCGTGGCCTCCCCGCAGCGGCTGCACCGGGGGTGGGTGGCGTGCCAGTTGACCAGCGCCAGGGCGGTGGTGAACAGCCCGGCCTGGGTGTCGTCGAGGTCGACCCCCACCTCGCGCAGCACCGCTAGCCGGGTGCGGCCATCGGCGGGCGGGGTGGCGTCATCCGGTGCCGCGGTGCCGGCGGGGAGCGCGATCAGCAGGTGGTCGGCGCGTGCCGGGTCACTGTCCGTCTCGGTGCTGGCGCTCTCTGTGGGCCGGGTCTCGGGACTGGTCTCGGTGCCGAGGTAGGCGACGAGCAGGACGGCGTCCGCCGCGGCCAGGTGTGCCACGTCCGGTCCAGGGCGCAGCACCAGGGCCGCGGTGCCCTCGGCGGTCACCGGAGCCTGGTCACCGATCATCACCAGCACCCGGGTGCTCGGCTGCTTCAGCAGCTGCGCCAGCAGGTCGGGGTCGTCGCGGCGGTGCGCGGCCCGGTCCAGGGTGGACCGCGACAGGGCCAGGTTCGCCAGCATCACCCGCTCACCCTACGGGGCGCCCTCGACTGCGCCCATGATCACCGTTTCGACTCCGGATTCGGGACGAATACCCGGCGAATCGGATTCCGGACAGTGATCATGGCGGTGAGGTGGATCGTGGCACGTCACACCCCCACGGGAGCCCTCGCGCCCGTACGGTGAGGGGGTGTCCGCCTCGCGCCCGCCCCGCTCGCCGCTGGCCCTCGCCGCGCTGGCCTGCGCCTCGGTCGTCGGGCTCGAACCGGTCACGGTGCGCGACCTCGACCACCCCGACGTCGATATCGATGCCGCCCTGGTCGTCGACACCATCGATCGGCAGTGGGTGGTGCGTAGCCCGCGGAGTACCGCGGCGGGTGCGCGGATGGACGCCGAGTCCAAGCTGGTCGAGGTGCTGTTCGGCTGGGTGTCCTTCGGGGTGCCCCGAGTCGCCGGCAGTGCGCCGCTGCCAGAGGGCGGCCGGGCGCTGGTCTATCGGGCGGTCGGCGGCGCCCCATTGCAGCCCGCCATGCTGACCACGGTGCCGACCCTGGCCTCGGCGGTGGGTCGGGCGCTGGCCACCGTGCACGATCTGCCGACCCGATTGGTCGCCGACGCCGGACTGCCGGTCTACGAGGCCGAGGAGTATCGGGAACGGCGGTTGGCCGAGGTCGACCGGGCCGCCGCGACCGGGCACGTCCCGCCGAGTCTGCTGTCCCGGTGGGAGAAGGCCCTCGAGGAGGCCGGCGCCTGGCGGTTCGTGCCGGCGGTGGTGCACGGCGACCTGGACGGCGACACGCTGCGGGTCGAGGGCACCCAGCTCGCCGGGATCATCGACTGGGCTCAGGCCCGGGTGGCCGACCCGGCCGACGACTTCGCCTGGCTGGCCAATGCTGTCGACTCGTCGGCCTTCGAGTCCGTGATGGCCACCTACACCCTGCGCCGGCGCACCACCCCGGACGCCGCCCTGGTGCGCCGGGCCCGGTTGGCCGGGGAGCTGTCGCTGGTGCGCTGGCTGCTGCACGGCACCTCGACGGACGACGCGAGTGTGGTCGACGATGCGGTGGGCATGCTGACGGCCTTGGAGGAGAGCCTCGCCGGGTCCATGACCTGGTGATCCCGGTCAGGGCAGGCGAGCGGGTCGGGCTCGCGCCCCAAGGCCTGTCGCAGAGTAGACATCCCACGCGCTCACGGCACCTGCGAGAAACCGTTGCTCGGCGGCCCAACCATTTCACCTTCGACGCGGCTCTGCTCAGATTCATGAGGTGTCGCTGAGTAACTACTTTCACCGCGGGAACTATTCACTATTCGCATGCCTCACGCCGGAACTGCTCTTCGCCGACCCAGCGTTGCGGGTCTTGATCGAAGTCGGGTACGCCTACAAGAATCCGCCCCAAGGCGGCACCATCGAGATCCGACCGACGGAAATAGAGGCTCTTCATACCTGGGGTGGGGGCTGCGTAGTTGATCTTCTTGGTGTGACA